>JBDZVT010000009.1:0-114666 GCA_040255835.1 Lysobacteraceae bacterium | reverse complement strand
GCAACACCATCATGGCCCTCGAGGCCGAAAGGGGAGGAAGTCTCTTTTTACTCGTCCAAGCCGACGCGATAGTTCCTACGCTTTAGTGGACACCCTGACCTAACGTTTCAGGAGTGCCCCATGCCCAAGCCAGGTCCGAGAACGACCACCCGTTACAGCGACGAATTCAAGGCCACGGCCGTCCGCCTGAGCGAGCTGCCTGGCGTGCGCGTGCAGGACGTCGCCGCCTCGCTTTACATCCATCCCTTCATGCTGTCTCGTTGGCGCAAATGGGCGCGCGAGGGCAGGATCATGACGAAGGGCGTGGCGGTGGATCAGGCGGTGACGGCCGAGCTCAAGGAGCTGCGCCGGGTGAAGAAGGCCTACGAACAGCTGAAGGTCGAGCATGACCTTTTAAAAATAGCGATCGCGTTCACTTCCGCTCGAAAAGCGAACGCTTTGCCTTCATCGAGCAGCAGCAAGAAAACTACCCGGTGAGGCGCCTGTGCCGTTTGTTCGGCGTCAGCGCCAGCGGCTATTACGCGTGGCGCGATCGACCGGCCAGCGAGCGGACGTTGGACGATGCGCGCCTGATCGACCGGGTCAGGCAGGTGCATCGTGCGAGCCGGGAGACTTACGGCAGTCCACATGTGCATGCCGAACTGCGCCGGCAAGGCGAATCGGTCGGGCGTCGCCGGATCGAGCGGCTGATGCGCGACTATGCGATCAAGGCCTGTTCGGCCACGCTGTATCGGCGCCTGCCGGGGCTGGGGCGCTTCTTCGCCAGTGTCGGCAACCAGGTGCACGCGACGACGGTGGAGCGCATCGACCAAGGTGTGGGTCGCCGATGTGATCTACCTGAAAGTTGGCGGCAGCTGGCGCTATCTGGCCATTGTCATGGATCGCTACTCGCGCCGCCTGTTGGGGTGGTCGCTGGGCAAGGAGAAGTCGGCGGATCTGACGCGCCGTGCGCTGGAGGCGGCCGTGCGACAACGGCGGCCCCAACCAGGCACACTGGTGCACAGTGACCGCGGCGTCGAGTTTCTCGCCAACACCTTCAAGCACGCTCTGACCAAGGTCGGTCTGGTGCAGAGCGTGAACCGTCCCCGCCGCATGACCGACAACGCGCACATGGAGTCGTGGAACAAGTCGATGAAGTCGGACATGTACCACCGCCAGCGTTTCACTGACGACCGGACGCTGCGATCAGCCTTGCGTAGCTACATCGATTTCTACAATCAGCATCGCTTGCACTCGGCCTTGGGGTATCGTTCACCGATCGAGTTCGAGACCCAAGGTGTTTGACCTACGGTGTCCACTTTTTCGTAGGAACTCTCCGCGCGTACCGCGCGCCGCTTAACTCCAGCGTTAGGGTTCAAGCCATGAACATCGACGGTATGAAGGGACTTATCTTCCGCTCGTCGTCAGGCCAAGAGTTTGGCCGGCTTCGCTCACTTCATGGGCACTTGCCTCAAGAGCTGCAAAACTCGCCATTACGAGCCTTCGCGCAAGATGAGTCTGGCAACTACTTCGTGGTCAAGGACGGCGCTGTCGGCTTTTGGGACCATGAAACCTCCGAGGTCCAAGAGCTGGCGTCATCGCAAGCCACATTCATTGCGGGTCTTGTCGAGCCATCACCCACCATCTTGCGGCAAGGCCAGGTAAAGTCCGTTTGGGTTAGTCCAGAGCTTGCAAACCTGGCCAAGGGTAACCTCGCGAGGAAAGCGTAGCATCAAGTTTGAGCTGCACAGGAGAGTTCGCAAGATGAACACGAAGAGAATCCTTCTTGGTCTCGCTGCGGCTGCTGTATTCGGTCTGGTGGCTGGGGAGCTGATATCGCTGGCCAATTTCACCGTCAATCCCGTGCTGCAATCGGCTGTTCTGGGCTTCCTGGCAACAGCAATCGGTGCCTTCATAGCGCGACGGGGTTTTGTTCTTCCCGCGCTCGGCTTATGGCTGGTGGAGTGGCTTCTCGTCGTCTATCTCCTCTACTTCATCGCAGCACCGACGGGCCAGGCGTCCTTCTTGGCTATTGCTCAAGTCAACTTGCGCAGCATCGTGTTGTCCGCACTGGCAGTAGCAATTGGTGCGCTGGTTGGTCAGGCTCTTGCCAAGAGCGCGCGGCGTAGCGCGCCAGCTATCTGACGTTTCGTTCAAGGCGGACGGCTTCGCCGCCGCTCAATTCCGGCGTCAGGCGGCTCATGATGGCACTGGGTAGACGACAGTTCCTTATCGCCACAGCGGCAGGGGTCGTTGCCATTGCCATGCCAGCAGGTGCCCTCCGAATCGAGGAAACAACAATGTATGGCTTGATCGGAAAGATCAGAGCGGTTCCGGGCCAGCGCGATGCACTGATCTCGATTCTGCTTGATGGTGTCTCGGGAATGCCTGGGTGCTTGAGCTATGTCGTCGCACAAGACCCTGCCGACGCTGATGCACTCTGGATCACCGAGGTCTGGGACAGCCAAGCCAGCCACAAGGCCTCATTATCGTTGCCATCGGTCCAAGCCGCCATTGCGCGCGGCAGGCCGTTGATTGCCGGCTTCGATGAGCGCATTGAAACTTCACCGATAGGCGGACACGGCATCGCGAACGCCGCCTCACAATGCGTTCAAGCCGACATCGTTCCGCAGGCCGGCCCTGGCGGCAGGTAGAATTTGCACCTGGCCTGCCCCGCTGCACGATGCGGCTTAACTTGGGCGTTGGGCCGCTCAAAGCAGTATCGTCGTAACCGTTGTGTTTCTTTCGACTGCAAAGGGGAGTTGCACATGAAAATTGTCGAACCTGCTCTGCTCCTGGTGATGGGCACAGTGTTGCTTACGTTCAGTGCCATCTCATTCGGACTTTTTCCGCGATCACCCACGTTCAGTAACCCCACTTTGCTTGTGGAGGCGCTTGCCGTCGCTGGCTTGGTTTTCTTCGGACTTGGCGCTCGCGGTCTCTATCGCGTTCATCGCACCGTTTCCGGCAACGGTTCGCTGGCTCCGTCCCGCGGCACAACGGCCTAATCCGTCGCCCAAGCGGACGGCTTCGCCGCCGCTCAATTCCAGCGTTGGGGCCCGAAAAAAGTACCGCGTCGACATCCCCGCTCGGGGGCCTTGCATCGGTCGTCCCGGGCCGGGCAGGCTAGGGGTCTCGACGATCGGTCGAGGCAACGCCCCCACTCCAACTCCGGGAAGCGGCATGTTCAGTCACGTGATGGTCGGCTCGAACGATATCGAGCGCGCAAAGCGGTTCTATGACGCGGTGCTGGGCACCCTGGGGGCAGGCGAGCCGTACCGCGACCAGGTCGCCACCGGCCACAACCGGTTGTTCTACCGGCACGAGGGCAACACCTTCTGCGTAAGCGAGCCGATCGACGGCCGCGCGGCGACGTTCGCCAACGGCGGCACGATCGGCTTCCGCTGCAGCTCGCCCGAACAGGTGCGCGCGTTCCACGACGCGGCGGTGGCCCACGGCGGCACCTCGATCGAGCAGCCGCCCGGGCTGCGCGAGAGCAACTTCGGCACGCTGTACCTGGCCTACGTGCGCGACCCGGACGGCAACAAGCTGTGCGCGAGCCATCGCGTGAAGCGCGAGCCGTGAGCACGCGCGTGCGGCAGAGAAGGAACCCCACGACATGACGAACCACGGATACCTGCTGCAGAACGCGCGCAGCGAAGCGGCCGAGCGCTTTGCCGCGCTGTCGGCGCTGTTCGACCCGGTCACGCTGCGCCAGTTCGACGCCTGCGGCCTCGCGGCTGGCTGGCGCTGCTGGGAGGTGGGCGCCGGCGGTCCGGCGCTGGTGCAGGCGATCGCGGCGCGGGTCGGCCCGACGGGCCACGTGCTGGCCACCGACATCGACGTGGCCTGGACCGCGCCGGCGGAGGCAGCCAACGTGGATGTGCGCCGTCACGACGTGGCACTGGAGCCGCCACCCGGCAACGATTTCGACCTGGTGCATGCGCGGCTCGTACTGGTGCACGTGAAGGCTCGCGAACAGGCCCTGCACCACATGATGGCCGCGCTGAAACCCGGCGGCTGGCTGGTGATCGAGGATGCGGACCCCGCGTTGCAGCCGCTCAGCTGCATCGATCCCGCTAGCCTGGAAGAGGAACTGGCCAACCGCATCCGACAGGGATTTCGCGCCTTGCTGGCGCAACGCGGCGCGGATCTCTCGTTCGGCCGCAAGCTGCCGCGCCAGTTCCGCGCCTGCGGTCTGGAACAGATCGCGGCGGAAGGCTATTTCCCGATCAACCTGCCGCCCTGCGTGCCGCTGGAAATCGCCACCATCGCGATGATCCGCGACGATCTGCTCAGCCACGGTATCGCCACGCCCGCCGAGATAGAACGCCATCTCGACAACGTGCGCGCCGGTGCGCTGGATCTTTCCCAGCCGCCGATGATCTCGGTGCGCGGGCGCAAGCCGCACGCCGCCGGCTAGCGCGGCGCCGGTGCGGGCGGCGCGTGCAAGCCCCGCCACAGCACGTCCAGCAACTCGCCGGACGGGTCCAGTCCCTGCTCCCAGTACATGATCCCGCCCAGCTGCCGTGACTTCGCCCACGCGGCCTTCGCGGCGAGCGACTGTGGATCGTCGTAGGTGATGAAGCGTCGCGTGGCCGGGTTCCACAACCACGGCGCCTGGGCGGCGGAGTCCCAGTGGCGGACGTAGCCGTGGCGGTCGATGTAATCGGCCTTGAGCTGCGGCCAGGGCAGCGTGCCCTGGAAGCGTGCGAAGGGCTGGTACAGGCCCTGGTCGGTGCTTTCGACGCCGGCGAATTGGCGGCCATAGAAGGCAGCGCCGATGAACAGCTTGCGCGGCGGCACCCCGGCGGCCAGGAACTGCCGCACCGCGCGATCGGCGGTGCGCGCGTCGGCCGGCGCCCGCGCGGAGGCATGCAGCGCGGCGTGATGGCCGGTGGTGGACGTCATCGCGTTGACGAAGTCGTAGGTCATCAGGTTGACCCAGTCCAGGTACGGTGCGATCGCCGCGATGTCCACGTGGTCGACGAACGGCCCGTCGGCCAGCGCCGCGCTGAGCGTGTAGTGGCGACCGTCCTTGCGGCCGCGGCGATCCAGCGCCTCACGCAGCTCGCGCAGCAGCAGGGTGAAATTCTCCCGGTCGTGCGGACTGGACGCTATGCCGGATTCGCCGTGGCCGGGATATTCCCAGTCCACGTCCAGCCCATCGGCCCCGCTGCCGGCCACCAGGTCCGCGGCGCTTTCGGCAAACCGGCGGCGGGTGTCGGCAGCGCCGGCCGCCTCGGAGAAGCCACCGACCGCCCAGCCACCCACCGAGATCACCACCTGGAGCCGCGGCTGGTCGCGCTTGAGCGCCACCAGCCGCGCCAGCCGCTGCGCCGCGTCGCCATCCAGCGTGACCCGGCCATGCGCGAGCGAGGCGAAGGCGAAGATCAGCACGTCGATCTTGCGGACGTCGTCCGCGCGGATGCTGCTGCGGCCGGTGTCGTAAGCGATGATCCGGCCGGCAGCCACTGGCCCCGCCGCCGTGATGCCGGGCAGCAGGCAGGCAAGGGCGAGCAGCAGGCAGCACCATGCGCGGACGTGTCGGTTGGGCGTGATCATGTCGGGCTCCAGGCGATCGCGTCCATGGTTGCAGGTGGCGCCGCGGGTGCCAACCGCCGCGGCGATTGTGCGAGCATCGGCGCGGCAGGGCCGCGCGCATGCCGCCGTGCCCCCTTCGCGCCACCGCCCATCGAGGAATGCGCATGAACGCAAGCTCCCCTGCCCCATGGCGGCGCATCCGCTTGCCGATCCGCCCGCGCTGGCTGGCCCGGGTGGCGCGCCATCCTTCGGCGATCCTGCTGCTGGTGCAGCTGACCGGCCTGCTGCTGTACCCGTTCATCGAGCAGACGCGCTCGGCACGCGCCCTGTTCGGCGCGTTCGGCGTGGTGGTGCTGCTGCTCACGATCGCGATGGTGCAGCGCACGCGCGGGCGCGGCTGGGTGAGCCTGGCGATCGCGATACCGGCGGTGGCGCTGAACGTGATGGGGCTGACCCTGGAGTTGCCCGCGCTGCGGCCCTGGTGGGCGGCGCTGGAGGCACTGTTCTACTTCTACGCGGCCGGCTGCCTGATCGCGTACATGCTCGCCGACCGGCGCGCCACCACCGACGAGCTGTTCGCCGCCGGCGCCACCTTCACCCTGCTGGCCTGGGCGTTCACCTACGTGTTCGTGCTGTGCCAGACCCTGCAGCCGGGCTGCTTCTCCGCGGCGGTCGACCCGCAGGCGCCACGCACGTGGACCGAGCTGCTGTATCTCAGCTTCGCGCTGATGTCGAGCACCGGCATCGGCGACGTCGTCCCGATCACCGTCCACGCCCGGGCGCTGGCGAGCCTGGAGATGTTCGTGGGCGTGATGTACCTCGCCCTGGTGGTGTCGCGGCTGATCGGGCTGACGATCAATCCGCCCGGGGCGGACAGGAAAGGCTGAGCGGCGCTGTCCCTTGCGGGTTGGCGACGAATGCTGCCCTTCGACACCGGCGCTGCGCGCCGGCGCCCAGGGAGGACGGCAAGGGTTTCCCTTCGCGATCCTCCAGGCGCAACATGCCGTGTCGTGTCCACGGGCAACATGGCCGCAGGAGGTTCCGATGAACGTGCCACGCAGCACCCGCAAGCCGCTGATCACGCAACCGGCCCGCGGCCGCGCCTACGACATGGGCCGGATGCGCGCGGTGTTCCATGCCGACGGCGGGGAGACCGACGAGCGCTACTCGCTGTCGGAATGGTGGCTGGAGCCGCATACCGACGGTCCGGGCAGCCATGCCCATGACGACGACCACATCTACTACGTGCTCGCCGGCACGCTCAGCGTCTGCCTCGACGGCGAATGGGCGTCCGCGCCGCGCGGCAGCTACGTGCTGATCCCCGGCGGCACGCCCCACGACTTCGAGAACCGCGGCAGCAGCGCGTGCGGCTTCCTGTGCATCAACGCGCCGGCCGGGTTCGAGCGGAAGATGCCCGAGCTGGTGGCCTGGTTCGCCGACAACCCGCTCGGGGACGCCGCGGCCGGCTGAGCCGCCACCGGCGACCGGCCCGTTCACTGGACGTCACCCGCTGTCTGCAAGATACTGCGGCGGTCGGCACGTAAACGTTTACATCACCCGTGCAGCCGACCCCACCGGCCCAAGCTCCGCTGACGACGAGGAATCCCCCGATGCGCCTCCCGACCGCCCTCCGCCACTTCCTGCTGGGCCTGTGCGCCAGCGCCCTGCTGGTCGGCTCCGCTGCCGCGGCCACGCCGGCCACCGTGCAGATCCGCGTCGACGCGCAGGCCGCCGGCACGCCGTTCCCGCACTTCTGGGAAACCATGTTCGGCTCCGGTCGCGCCTCGCTGTCGCTGCGCGACGATTACCGCAAGGACCTGGACGCGGTGCGCGCTGCCACCGGTTTCAGCTACATCCGCTTCCACGGCATCTTCGACCACGACGTGGGCATGGTGAACCGCGATCCGGACGGCTCGATCCGCTACAACTTCTCCTACATCGACCAGATCTACGACGGGCTGCTCGAGCACGGCGTGAAGCCCTTCATCGAGCTGGGCTTCATGCCGCCGGCGCTGACCTCCGATCCGAACGAGCTGCAGGAATTCTGGTACCACCCCAACCGCGCGCCGCCGAAGAACTACGCCGAGTGGGACGCGATGATCACCGCCTTCGCCCGCCACCTAGTGGCGCGCTACGGCATCGACGAAGTGGCCAGCTGGTACTTCGAGGTGTGGAACGAGCCGAACATCGGCTTCTGGGCCGGCGAGCCGAAGCAGGCCACCTACTACACGCTGTATGACCACACGGCGCGCGCCCTGAAGGCGGTGAACCCGCGCCTGCGCGTCGGCGGCCCGGCTACCGCGCAGGGCGCGTGGGCCACCGATTTCCTGGCGCACACGAAGAAGAACGACGTGCCGGTGGATTTCCTCAGCACCCACGTCTACGGCGACGACACCGCGCAGAACGTGTTCCACAGCGACGAGCACATCCCGCGCCGCGACATGGTCTGCCGCACGGTGGACAAGGTGCACAGGGAAATCCTCGCCTCGCCGTACCCGAACATGCCGCTGGTGTTCAGCGAGTACAACGCCAGCTACGCCAACCTGCCCAACGTCACCGACACCGTGTTCATGGGCCCGTGGATGGCCAACACGATCCGCGAGTGCGCCGGCAAGATCCAGATCATGAGCTACTGGTCGTTCTCCGACGTGTTCGAGGAACAGGGCATCGTGCGCAACCCGTTCTACGGCGGCTTCGGCCTGATCGCCGCGCGGCGCATCCCCAAGCCCGCGTTCAACGCCTTCGCGATGCTGCACAAGCTGGGCGGCCACCAGCTGAAAACGGACTCCGACTCGGCCCTGGTGACGAAGCGCGACGACGGTACCGTGGTGCTGGCGCTGTGGAACTACGCACCGCCGGTGGGCGACACCGCCAGCTACACACCGGGCAAGCCCAAGGGCGCGAACAAGCAATTCAGCGTCGACGTGCGCCATCTCGCCGCCGGCGCCCGCGCCACCGTGTGGCGGCTGGACGAAAACCACGGCAACGCGGTGGCCGCGTTCGACCAGATGGGCCGCCCCGACTTCCCCAGCCGCGCGCAGATCGCTGCCTTGCGCAAGGCCGGCGAGATGGCGCCGCCGGAGCAGCTCGACCTGCACGACGGCAAGCTGCAGCTCGACATTCCGCCGCAAGGGCTGGTCGTCGTCGAGCTGCGCTGAGGCGGCCCTGACCTCACGGGCGCGCGCTGCGCCCGTGAACTCAACCGCTGGCCGCCACCGGCTCGCCCACGCGCTGCCGCTGCGCGTATTCGCGGCACAACTGCTCGACCAGGGCACGGTGGTCGGGCAGGTCCTGCAAGGCGCGGCCGGCGACCTGGTGGATCATGGCGAACTCGCGCCGGGCCTCCTCCATCCGCGGCCAGGCGCTGCGTGCATGCTCCAGGTCGGTCTTGAACTCCATCCCGTAGAGCACGTACTGCCAGCTCGCCGGCATGAACATCTCCAGGTCGGTGACGAAGTCCAGCCGGTGCGGCGGCCGGCGCCGCCACAGCTGCAGGCGGTCGCGCAGCGTGGGCGGGATGCTGGCCGGGTTGGTGTTGTCGATCCAGAACGCCGAGTCGCGCCGCTGCGACAGGCAGTAGTGCATCTTGATGAAGTCGATGATGCGCTCGTAGCGCGCCACCATCATCTCGTTGAACTTCCGCGCCGTGCGTTCCATGTCGTCGTGGTCGGCCGGGAACAGGTGGGTCAGCATGCACACCGCCAGTTCGACCAGCGCGATGCCGGTGGACTCCAGCGGTTCCACGAATCCGCCGGCCAGACCCACCGCCACGCAGTTCTTGCGCCAGTGTTCCGGGCGGTAGCCGGTCTCGAACTTCAGGTGTTGCGCCTCCAGCCCGTCGGCCGCCGCGCCGACGTAGCGGCGCACGACCTGTTCGGCCTGCGCCTGATCCATGTGCCGCGACGAGTACACATGGCCGATGCCGCGGCGCTTCTGCAGGCCGACGTCCCAGATCCAGCCGGCCTGCTGCGCGGTGGCCCGGGTGTAGGGCAGGATCGGGGTATCCGGTGCCGGATACGGCACCTGCAGCGCCACCGCGCGATCGACGAACAGCACGTCGCGCCGGCTGCGGAACGCCGAGCGCATGGCGCCGCCGATCAGGCTGCCGCGCAGGCCGGTGCAATCCACGTAGAGGTCGGCCGTGAGCGCCCCGAGCTCGGTGGTGACCACCCGCGCGATGGCGCCCTGCTCGTCCAGTTCCGTGCGCTCGACCGTGGCCAGGTGGCGCCTCACGCCCAGGCTCTGGCCGTGCTCGGCCAGCGTCGCGGCGAAGGCGGCCGCGTCGAAGTGGTAGGCGTGGTTCATCGGCCCCTGGTAGTCGGGGTCGTGCGCGTGTTTCGGTCCACGCCCCTGGTCGACCAGCCGGCTCTGCATGGTCACTGCCTCGGCGAAGGGCATGCCGGCGGGCGCCGCCCCCAGCAGCCAGTACGGCAACAGCTCGGGGCTGCCCGGCCGCTGACTGGGCGTGTTGAAGGGATGGAAGAAGCGCTCCGCCCCCGGCGTGCCCGGCGGGCGCACCCAGTGGACGTATTGGATGCCCTGCTTGTACGTCGCCGTGGCGCCGACCAGGAACCGGCGCTCGTCCAGGCCGATCGCCGCCAGCGTGCCGCGGATCGAGGGGAAGGTGGCCTCGCCGACCCCGAGCAGGCGGATGTTCGGCGACTCGACCAGCTCCACCTGCACGCTGTCCGGGGCCGAACTGTTCATTGCCCTGGCCAGGTAGCAGGCGGCCAGCCAGCCGGCTGTGCCGCCGCCCACGACCAGGACCTTCTTGAGACGCGGCATGATTCCCTCCCTGCTGCCCTGCAGCAAGCAAATTCGGAATGTTCGCAGTAGCATCCGCATTGACAGCGCTGTCATACGTCATTGACAGCGCTATCACCCAGCCTACCGCAAGCTCACGATATTGGGGAGAGGGAGACCATGAAACTTCGCTATTCCGCGCTGTACATCGCCGTGACGGCCGTGCTTGCTTCGACCGCGGTCCACGCGGCAGGCCAGCAGGCAGGCCAGCCGACGGAGAAAACTCCCTCCGCCAGCAAGGTCAAGAACCTGGAGACCGTCCAGGTCACCGCGACCAAGCGGGAGACGCCGCTGCAGAAAACCCCGGTGGCCATCACCGCGATCGGTGGCGACACGCTCGACAAGGAACGCGTCATGACGGTGCAGGACCTGACCCGGCTGGTGCCCGGTTTGCAGGGCACCTCGCAGGGCGACCACGGCGTGGTCACGCTGACCCTGCGCGGCATCGGCAACGACAGCGCCAAGACCGAATATGCCGACCCGGAGGTCGCCACCTTCGTGGACGGCGTCTACACCCCGCGCGCCGAGGCCGCCGCGAGCCTGCTGCTGGACATGGACAGCGTGGAAGTGCTGCGTGGCCCGCAAGGCACCTTGTGGGGCCGCAACTCCACCGCCGGCGCGATCAGCTTCAACACCGTCAAGCCCGACATCGACGGCGGCTTCTACGGCAACGGCGTCATCGAGCTGGGCAACTACAACCAGAGCGGCGTGCGCGCGGCGGTGAACCTGCCGATCAGCAGCACCTTCGCGATGCGCGTGGCGGCCGTGCACGAACAGCACGATGGCTATGTCGACTACCAGAACCCCGTCGGCCAGTTGCCGACGCTGGCCGAGCAGCAGGCGAACTATCTCGCCTCCGGCGGCGATCCGGCCGACTTCCAGCCGATCAATACCAACCTGTTCGTGCAGAAGGGCAAGAAGTACAACGCCCAGGACCAGTCCGCCACGCGCATCAGCGCCCGCTGGCGGCCCAGCGACAGCTTCCTCTGGGACGTGTCCTACGAGTACTTCCAGGATCGCGGCACGCCGGGCATGAACCTGATGCAGCACCCGCGCGCCGGGCAGGATTTCTGGTCCGCGCTGATCGACGTGGCGCCGTACCTGGACCGCAGCTCCCACACGGTTCGCAGCCGGATGGACTGGGTCCTCAACGACAACCTGGAATTGACCTACGTGGCCGGCTACAGCCGCTACTCGGGCAAGAGCGATTTCGACCAGGACGCCGGCGTCAACGTGCCGACAAGCTTCACCACCAACGGCGTCTACCAGGAAGACCGCACCAACCATTCCAACTACATCAGCTCGAGCCACGAGTTCGACCTCAAGTCCCGCGGCGACAACACGGTGGACTGGATCCTGGGCGCCTACTACGAGCACGAGAACAACAACATCCGGTTCGACATCCCGATCATGAACGGCACCCAGCAGGGCACCGTCAACTGGCAGGGCTCGTTCATCCAGCCGGAGGAGCGGGTCACCGCCACCGCCGCCTTCGCCCAGGCCACCTGGCACATGAGCGACAGCTGGCGCCTGACCGGCGGTGCGCGCTGGTCGCATGACAAGCGCGAGAACCGTGGCGGCGTCAACTGGGGCTGGGCCTACGACCCGGCCTACCCGCAGCTGCCCATCTCGCCCGGCGACCAGCCCGGCAACGTCGGCTTCAGCATCAGCCAGCACAACGACGCCACCTACAGCAAGAGCAAGCCCACCTGGCTGCTGCGCATCGACCACGACGTCGGCGCCGACAGCATGGTCTACGCCAGCGTGTCGACCGGCTACAAGTCCGGCGGCACGCAGGACGGCGGCGCCCTGTACCAGCCCGAGACGCTGACCAACTACGAGATCGGCGCCAAGTTCTCGTTCCTGGACGGCCACCTGACCTGGAACAGCGCCGCGTACTACGAGGTGTTCAAGAACTACCAGCTGTCCGCGCCGGTCACCTACCCCGACGGCACGCACGGGCTGGGCTTCTCCAACGTCGGCGGCAAGACCAAGGTGGCCGGCTTCGAATCCGAGCTGGCCTGGCAGACCACCAACGACCGCGCCAACCTGGTGCTGTCGGTGATCCCGGAGAAGAAACTGGGCACGGAGAAGTACGCGGCCAGCAACGACTACTACGTGCCGACCACCTGCCCGCCGGAGTCGACCATCAGCAACAACTGCATGGACATCTCCGGCAACGACCTGCCGCACGCGCCCAACGTCTCGCTCACCGCCATCTACGAGCACGACTTCATGCTTGGCGGCGGCGGTCGCCTGACGCCCAGGATCAGCGCGCAGTACCAGAGTGCCCAGTGGCTCAGCTGGTTCAACTTCGGCGACGGCGACAAGCAGAAGGCCTATGTCCGCGGCGACCTTTCGCTGCGTTACACCGAGCCCGGCGACAAGTGGTACATCAACGCCTACATGCAGAACATCACCGACGGCAAGGTCAAGAGCAACGCGGCGGGCAGCACCCTGCTGGCCGACGGCAGCGTGGTGTTCACCTCGCAGTACCTGCCGCCGCGCACCTACGGCGTGCAGTTCGGGTTCTGGTTCTAGGCGCGGTTTGCTCCAGCGACAGGGCCCCTCCCCCTCCTGTCGCGAGGATGCCCCGGCAACGGGGCATCCTCTTTTTTTTCAGGCGACGGATGGCCTTGCGACGGGTGCGATCCGGTCCGGCGGTGGCGCGGACGCCTGCCGTGGACGGACGGTGCCCCACGTCTGCGCTTTCCACTGCCTTGACGGAGCTCAGCCAACGGCCCCGGGACGCGGGGAAATCGAAGCACCCCCTGGCGGCCACTCTTCGACTTTGCGCTCAGGGCCTGCCCCGGACGTGATCCGGGGACGGATGGGCGGGAGCTGGAGGCGCGGCCTCAGTGCGCCTTGCAGGCCAGCGTCTTGTCCGCCACGGTGCCCAAGGCCACTTCGGTGAGGACGATGTTTTCGCCGCGGCTGCTGGTCCATTCGAACGGACGGTCCAGCTTGCTCATGTCGGCGCCCGCGTCACGGAAGCATTTCAGCGGAATGCCCACGCGCAGCCACTGCCCGCGCGGCAACGCCGCGAGCTGGGCATCCAGGGGAACCCGGGCACCGCAGCCATGGCCGCAGGTCACGCCCAGGGTGGTGCCGCCGGACGACAGCGCGTCGATGCGCAGCGTGGCCACCAGCATCACGTCACCGTTGGTCTGGCGATCCAGGTCCAGCGGCGTGCTGCTCGCCAGCGCGGCGGTGGCCGGGCCGGCGGCGGACCAGTTCAGGCGGCGCGCGTCTTCCTGCGCCTTGTAGTCGAGAGCGGCCACCCGCAGGCTGCCGTCAGCGGTGGCCGAAGGCGCCGACGACACCGTGTCGCTTTCGCCATTGGCGGCGGTCAGCTGCAAGGTGAAGCCGTGGGCGGCCTGGCCGCGCACGAAGTACACGCCGGCACGCGCGTCATCCAGCGCCACGCCGGCCTGCTCCGGCAGTTTGCCGAGCTCGCGGTGGTCGGCATAGGTGAGCCCGTAGCCGTAGGGGAATTGCGGGTCGTAACCGGGTTGGCCCACGTTGAGCGGCGTCTGGATCGCCGTGCGCGGCCACGAATAGGCCAGCTTGCCGTGGAAGTCGTGGTCGATCGTGCCGTCGCGCTTGCGCAGCAGCACGTCGGCGATGCCCTCGCCCTCGCTGCCGGGCAGCCAGGCCACCACGAAGGCATCGGCGGCATTGATCTCGCGGTTCACCCACAACGGCCGGCCGGTGATGAACACCGCCACCACCGGGATGCCTTGCGAACGCAGGCGGCGCAGCAGGTCGAGGTCGTGGTCGTTGCCCGGCTTGTAGGCAAGGTTGGGCAGATCGCCCTGGAACTCGGCATAGGGATCCTCGCCGAACACCACGATGGCGGCGTCGGGTTTCTGCTGGTAGCTGCCGTCGACCGACAGCACGGCGGTGCCGCCGGCCGCGCGCACCTGCGCATCGATGCCGGCCCAGATCGAGGTCGCGCCCGGGAAGTTGGCATTGGTGAGGCCGGTGCCCTGCCAGGTCAGCGTCCAGCCGCCGTTCTGCTTGGAGATGTTGTCCGCGCCATCGCCGGCGACCAGGATGCGCTGGCGCGGGTCCAGCGGCAGCAGGCCGTGGTTGTTCTTCAGCAGCACCAGCGACTCGCGTACCGCGCGTCGCGCCACGGCCCGATGCGCGGCGCTGCCGATGACCTGCGCCGACGAACGCGCCAGCGGATTCTGGCTGGGCAAGCCATCCTTGAACAGGCCCAGGCGCATCTTCACCCGCAGGATGCGGGTGACCGCATCGTCCACGCGGCTCATCGGGATCACGCCGGACTTCACCTCGGCCAGCGTGTTGCGGTACAGCCCCTTCCAGGAATCGGGCGCCTCCAGCATGTCCAGGCCGGCGTTGTAGGCGGCGGCGCAATCCTCGTTGGTGCAGCCGGGTACTTGGCCGTGCGCGTTCCAGTCGCCGAGCACGATGCCGTCGAAGCCCATGCGCTTTTTCAGCACGTCGGTGATCAGCGCCTTGTTGCCGGCCATCTTCACCCCGTTCCAGCTGGAGAAGGACACCATCACCACCTGCACGCCGGCGCGGATCGCCGGCGGGTAGCCGGCGCCATGCACGTCGCGCAGCACCGCCTCGCTGACCTCGGCGTTGCCCTGGTCCTTGCCGTCTTTCGTCCCGCCGTCGCCGATGAAATGCTTGGCGGTGGCGATCACATGGTCCGCATCGAGGAACTGCGGCGTGCCGACCGCGCCCTCCAGCCCGGCGACGATCTGCGAGGCGTATTCCGCCACCAGTTGCGGGTTCTCCGAATAGCCCTCGTAGGCGCGGCCCCAGCGGCTGTCGCGCGGCACGGTCAGGGTGGGGGCGAAGGTCCAGCTGATGCCGCTGGCGCGCAGCTCCTGCGCGGTGACGGCGCCAATCTCGCGCAACAGCCCGGGATCGCGGGTGGCGCCGAGGCCCACGTTCTGCGGAAACAGCGTGCTGCCGACCAGGTTGTTGTGGCCGTGCACGGCGTCGATGCCGAACAGCACCGGGATCGCGGGGCGGCCGTCGTCGCGTTCCAGCGAGGCGCGATGGAACGCATCGGAGAGCTTCTTCCACTGTGCGGCGGTGCCGTACTCGCCGCCGTCCGGCCCGGAATTGCCGCCGGCCAGGATCGAACCGAGGCGGTACTGGCGCACCTCCTGCGGGGTCACGTACTTGATGTCGGCCTGGATCATCTGGCCGACCTTGTCCTCCACCGACATGCGCGCCAGCAAGGCCTTCACGCGCGCGTCCAGGGCGGGGTCGTCCGGCAGCGGCGAGCTGACTTTCGGCCACGCCTGCGGATGCACGGCAGTCGAGGGCTCGGCGGCGCGTGACGCGGTGGCAACGAGCAGGGCGCCGGCGGTCGAAACGACCAGCAGGCGGCAGGACAGACCCCGGATCGGGCGAACGGACTGTGGCACGTGAGGCTCCAGGCTGGCACGCGCGCAAGGGCGCGGAATCCGCAGCGTGACACAATTGACAGCGCTGTCAATTTGCACAGCAACATGGCCGCGGAAAGTGCGCGCGGTGGATATTCAGGGGGGAGCCGCGGTGGAGTCGCGGACTTCGAGCGAGAACGGCATCTCCACCAGCCGCCCCGGGCCCCGCCCGCGCAAGACCTCCAGCAGCTGCAGCGCCGCGACCTTGCCCATCTCGCGGCTGGGCTGGCGGATCGTGGTCAGGGCCGGCCACAGCTGGCTGGCCAGCGGGATGTCGTCGAAGCCGCACACGGAGATGTCCTGCGGCACCTTCATGCCCCGTTCGTTGGCGACCCACATCACGCCGCTGGCCATGTCGTCATTGGCCGCGAACACCGCGGTCGGACGCGGCTCCAGGGCAAACAGCTGGCGCGCCGCGGTCACCCCCGAGGCGAAGGTGAAGGCACCCTGCACCACCAGCGCCGGATCCTCGGCCAGGCCGGCGGCGGCCATCGCCTCGCGGTAGCCGGCCAGCCGCCAGCGGCTGGCGCCGTGGTCGGCAATGCCCGAGACGTGCGCGATCCGCCGGTGCCCCAGCGACAGGAGATGGTCGACCATCGTGCGCGCGGCGCGCTGTTCGTCCATCGCCACGCCGATGTTGTCCTCCCGCGACACCGGCGACACGCTCGCGAACGGCACCTTGCGTTCGCGCAGGCGCTTGAGCAGCGGCGCGTAGTCGGTGATCGGCGGGGTCAGCACGATGCCGTCGGGGTGGTGGTCGGAGATCACCGCGTCGAGCCGGCTGACGAAGTCGTCGCCGCGCATGCGCAGCGGCCGCACCATCATGTTGTAGCGATGCGCGTCGCAGGCTTCGAGCACGCCATCCTGGATCTCGGCCAGGTAGGTCGAGGCGGGGTTGTCGTTGTTGTCGTACAGCATCGCCACCAGGAACGAGCGATTGCCGGCCAGGCTGCGCGCGGACGACAGCGGCCGGTATGCCATCTCCTCCATCGCGGCGGTCACGCGCTTGCGCGTGGCGTCGCTGACGTTGGCCTCGTCGTTGAGCACGCGCGACACCGTCTTGGGCGATACGCCCGCGCGGCGCGCAACGTCTTCCAGCCTTACCCGCATGCAATGATCCACGTGTCGTCGCGCCTGCGTTCCACTATGCGGTCAGCGCCAGCCCTTTTACAAGAACCGCCACGGCGCCCCGGCGAAGCGCGACCGCGCGGGCATGAATACGTATGCACCGGCTGGCCGCGGGCGCGCGCGGCTGCCTACCATGCCTGCCGGAAGACCGCCCATGCTGCACTCGCAACGTGCAGGCCGGGCGCTGGCGTGACATAACACCTGTCGGAGAATCCACCGCATGACCCGCATGACCCGCCGCCCCGCTTCCAAGTCCTCGCCATGCTGAGCCTGGTGCTGGCTGCCGCCCTGGCCAGCGCGCCGCTGGAGCCGCCCGCGTGGCACGACGGGCTGGACTGGCACGGGGTGCACGTGGGCATCCAGCGCGACGCGCAGGACACCTATACCCTGGAGTGGCCGTTCGGGCAGCGGGTGGTCGCGCCGCAACCGTTCAAGGCCGATACCGCCAGCGCGCTGTTCGACGGCCTGTATGCGATGGCGCAGGACGACCTGCGCCAGGATTCGGTCAGCGCGATCCGTGATGGCGCGTTCGACCATGGCGCGCCGATTCCCTGCCACTGCTTCGAGACCGGGCTGAAGTGGCCGTACGTGTGGACGCGCGACCTGTCGTACGCGATCGACCTCGGCCTGTGGCGCTTCGACGGCGCGCGCGCGCGCAACGGGCTGGAGTTCAAGCTCTCCGACGTGCGCGAGCCGTCCGCGCCGCAGGGCCTGTACGTGATGCAGGACACCGGGTCGGGCGGCAGCTGGCCGATCAGCACGGATCGCGTGGTGTGGTTCCTCGCCGCGCGGCACCTGCAGGGCGATGCCGCGTTCGCCGACAAGCTGCGCACCGCGCTGCACGACACCCTGGTGCAGGACCGGCAGTACGCGTTCGATGCGGAGCTGGGCCTGTACCGCGGCGAGACCTCGTTCCTGGACTGGCGCGAGCAGACCTACCCGGCGTGGACCGCCAACGAGGTCACCTTCATCGGGCAGTCGTTCGCGCTGTCGACCAACGTGCTGCACTACCAGGCGCTGGAGCTGGCCGCCGAGCTGGCCGGTGAACGCCACGAGGCCACCGCCAGGAACACCTACCGCACCCAGGCCGCGGCGCTGAAGCAGGCCATCAACCTGCACTTCTGGCGCGCCGACCGCGGCATGTACATGAGCTACATCGGCGGCGACGGCACGCCGGTGGACAGCTACGACCTGCTCGGCATCTCGCTGGCGATCATCAGCGGCGTGGCCGACGGCGAACGCGCGCGGCAGACGCTGGAGAACTACCCCACCTGGCCGGCCGGCAGCCCGGTGATCTGGCCCGAGCGCAGCGACCAGCCGATCTACCACAACCGGGCGATCTGGCCGTTCGTCAGCGCCTACGCGATGCGCGCGGCGCGCACGGTGGACGACCCGGCCCGCATCGCGCACGAGATCGAGTCGGTGATGCGCGGCGCGGCGCTGTACGGCTCCAACATGGAAAACTACGAGTTGCTGACCCAGGGCCAGCACGTGGACGAGGGCAAGCTCAGCGGTCCGGTGGTCAATTCGCCGCGCCAGCTGTGGTCGGTGGCGGCCTACCTGGGCGTGGTGACCGAGGGCGTGTTCGGCCTGCGCAGCGACGGCAAGGTGCAGCCGAAGCTGCCTGTGTCGCTGGTGCCCATGCTGTTCGGCAAGCGCAACGCGATCAGCCTGGAACTGCCCGACCGCCAGATCACCCTGCAACTGCCCGCCAGGCGCGACGGCAACCTGCTGGTCGCCGACCGCATCCGCACGCAGGGCACGCACACCACGGTGGTGCTGAAGGCGATCCGGGTGGATGCGCCGCCGCTGCGCACCGACGCACCGCTGTATGCGCCGGTTGCCCCGGCCGCGCCGACGCTGACGGCCGAAGGCGGGCAGTGGACCGTCACGGGCGACGGCAAGCTGCAACTGTACGTCAACGGCCGGCGCGCGGACGCCATCGATGGCAGCGGCAGCCTCGCCCGCACCGCCGGCCTCGCCTGCGTGCGCGCCACCCGCGTCGACGCGCACGGGCTGGAATCGCTGCCCAGCCCGGCGACCTGCGCCGGCCCGATCGACCCGGTCGGCGGCGACTGGCCGCGCCACTGGACTGCGCCGGCCGCGGGCAGCTATCGCGTCTGGCTCGACTATCGCAACACCCACGGGCCGATCAACACCGGCGTCACCGCCGCGGTGAAATGGCTGGCCATCCGCTGCGACGACGGCGACGTCCAGCGCGTACCGCTGGTGATGCCGCACAGCGTGGCCACGCAGGCCTCCACCCATGCCCGCTTCAGCGCCGGTGCGCATGCCGTCTGCACGTTCACGCTGGAAGACGGCTTCAACATGAGCTACCTGCAGCATTTCGCGCACTACACGGGCGGCGCCGGCGGCATCGACGGGCCGCTGAATCAGGCCGAGCCCGACACCTTGCACATCGCACCCCTGGCGAGCGGAAGCGGTACCCCATGAGCAGGAAACCCGAGCTGTCGTTCTGGCAGATCTGGAACATGTGCTTCGGCTTCCTGGGCATCCAGTTCGGCTTCGCGCTGCAGAACGCCAACGTCAGCCGGATCTTCCAGACGCTGGGCGCGGAGGTGAACGACATCCCGATCCTGTGGGTGGCTGCGCCCCTCACCGGGCTGATCGTGCAACCGATCATCGGCCACTACTCCGACCGCACCTGGAACCGGCTCGGCCGCCGACGGCCGTATTTCCTGGCCGGCGCGATCCTCGCCACGCTGGCCCTGCTGGCGATGCCGAACTCGCCCACGCTGTGGGTGGCCGCGGGGCTGCTGTGGATCATGGACGCCTCGTTCAACGTGTCGATGGAGCCGTTCCGCGCCTTCGTCGGCGACCAGTTGCCGGAACACCAGCGCCCGCAGGGCTTTTCCATGCAAAGCGTGTTCATCGGCGTGGGCGCGGTGGTCGCCTCGCTGATGCCGTGGCTGCTGACCAAGGTCGGGGTGAGCAACGTCGCCCCGGACGGCGCGATCCCGGACACGGTCAAGTACGCCTTCTACGCCGGCGGCGCCATGCTGATGGGCACGGTGCTGTGGACCGTGCTTTCCACCCGGGAGTACCCGCCCGATCGGTTGCGCGAATTCGACCACGACGCCAAACCCCTGCCCGTGGATGCCTCGCGCGCCTGGCGACCCGGCCTGCTGCTGATCGTCGGCGGCCTGCTGGTGCTGCTGGCGATCCGGCATTTTTCGCTGGAGAAGGAGCTCTACGTGCTGGCCGGCGGCCTGCTCGGCTTCGGCGCGCTGTTCGCCTGGCTGGCCTTCAGCCGCAGCGAAGGCATGCTGCGCGAGGTGATGGGCGATCTCTACAGCATGCCCGACGCCATGCGCCGGCTTGCCATCGTGCAGTTCTTCTCGTGGTTCGCGCTGTTCGCGATGTGGATCTTCACCACGCCGGCGGTGACGGCGGTGCAGTTCGGCAGCAACGATCCGCACTCGGTGGCCTACAACACCGGCGCCAACTGGGTCGGCGTGCTGATGGGTGCGTACAACGGCTTCGCCGCGCTGGCGGCGATCGCGATCCCGCTGCTGGTGCGCCGCATCGGCCTGCGCTGGAGCCACCTGGTCAACCTGTGGCTGGGCGGCGCGGGGCTGCTCTCGTTCCTGTTCATCCGCGACCCGGACTGGCTGCTGCTGTCGATGGTCGGCGTGGGCGTGGCGTGGGCCTCGATCCTGTCGCTGCCCTACGCCATGCTGTCGGACAACCTGCCCGCACGGAAGATGGGCGTGTACATGGGCATCTTCAATTTCTTCATCGTGATCCCGCAGCTGATGGCCGCCAGCGTGCTCGGCCTGCTGCTGCGCCTGTGCTTCCACGACCAGCCGATCTACGCGCTGGGACTGGGCGGCGCCAGCCTGTTCGTGGCCGGCCTGTTCACCCTGCGCGTGCACGAGCCGGCGCCGGCCGGCGCCTGACGCGGGCGGGGCGCTCAAACGTACTCGACCACTTCCAGGCCGAAACCGGCCAGGCCGACCAGCTTGCGCGGCGTGCCCAGCACGCGCAGCTGGTGCACGCCGAGGTCGGCCAGCATCTGTGCGCCGAGGCCGAGCTGGCGCCACTCCTGCTGCTGCGCATCCTCCGGCGCCTGCGCCACCTGCCGGCCCTGCAGGCGGGCCAGCAGGGCGTCGGGCGTGTCCTCGCCGGACAGCACCAGCAGCACGCCGCGCCCCTCGTCGGCGATGCGGCGCAACGCGGCGGTCACGGTGAGGCCGAGGTCGTCGCGCTTGAGGTGCAGCACGTCGGACAAGGTGTTGCGCACGTGCACGCGCGTGAGCACCGCGGCGCCATCGTCGACGGCGCCACACACCAGCGCGTAATGCAGGCCGCGGCGGATCGCGTCGCGATACGCCACCAGCCGGAACGGACCGAACTCGGTTTCCACCGCCTCCTCGTGCACCCGCTGGATGGTCTTCTCGGTTTCCAGGCGGTAGCGGATCAGGTCGGCGATCGAGCCGATCTTCAAGCCGTGCTTCGCCGCAAAGACTTCCAGTTCGGGCCGGCGCGCCATCGAGCCGTCCTCGTGCAGCACCTCGATCAGCACCGCCGACGGTTCCAGCCCGGCCAGTGCGGCCAGGTCGCAACCCGCTTCGGTATGACCGGCGCGGGTCAGCACGCCGCCCGGTTGCGCGGTGAGCGGAAAGACGTGGCCGGGCTGGGCCAGGTCCTGTGGTTTCGCATCGGCCTTCACCGCCACCTGGATGGTGCGCGCGCGATCGTGCGCGGAGATGCCCGTGGTGACGCCCTCGGCCGCCTCGATCGAAACGGTGAAGTTGGTGTGGTAGACCGAGGTGTTGTCGCTGACCATCGGCCGCAGCCCGAGCTGGCGCGTGCGCTGCTCGGTCAGCGTGAGGCACAGCAGGCCACGCGCCTCGCGCACCATGAAGTTGACGTCCTCCGGCCGCACCATCTGCGCAGCCATGATCAGGTCGCCTTCGTTCTCGCGGCCCTCGTCGTCGAGGATCACGACCATGCGGCCGGCGCGGATGTCTTCGAGGATTTCGGGGATGGTGTTGAAGGGCATGAGCGCGTCCGGGGATTCGGGATGAAGGGAGTCGGAAAGGACGTCATTCCAGCGAAAGCTGGAACCCAGTGCCTTGTTCATCGAGCAGAAGTCGCTGGATTCCAGCTTTCGCTGGAATGACGGTGGTGAAAGTCAGGCAAAGCCGTGCTGTTTCAGGAACGCCTCGTCCAGCTTCGGCGCCTCGCCGCTGGAAAGCAGCCGCTCGACATAGCGCGCAATCACGTCCACCTCGATGTTCACCGCGTCACCCACGCGGCGCGCATGGAACGCGGTGTGCTCGACCGTGTGCGGGATCAGGTTGACGCCGAAGCGGTGGCCGGCGACTTCGTTGACGGTGAGGCTGGTGCCGTCGATGCAGACCGAGCCTTTCGCCGCGATGTAGCGCGAGATGGCCGCCGGCACCTCGAACGTCCAGCGTTGCGAGCGCCCGTCCGGCGTGATCGAGACCACCTTGCCCAGGCCGTCGACATGGCCGGAAACCAGGTGCCCGCCGAGGCGGTCGGCCAGCCGCAAGGCCTTTTCCAGGTTCACCGGATCGCCGGGCTTGAGCTCGCCCAGCGAGGTCAGCGACAGCGTCTCGTTGGAAACGTCGGCGCTGAAGCCGCGCGCGTCCAGCGTGATCGCGGTGAGGCACACGCCGGAGACGGCGATCGAGTCGCCGAGCTGCACGTCGGCGAGGTCGAGGTCGGCGGTGTCGACGTGCAGGCGCACGTCGCCGCCGCGCGGCTCGAGTCGCGCCACGCGGCCCACGGTCTGGATGATGCCGGTGAACATCAGCGCACCTCCCGGGGGGAGATGGCGAGAGAGACTGAAACGATGACAGGCACGAAACGTTCTCCGCGTCGGAAAGCGAGAACGCCCCAAGGCATGAGGCAGACGCACGGCATGGCTGCCATCCGCCTGGCCGTCTTCTTTCATCCGGACTGTGGGCCGTGCCGGCGAACCGGAACAACCTGGACCGTCGGCTCCGGCATCGGACCGGATCTGCTGACCTCCCGATGCTGCCGGGAGCGCTCGCGGGCTCGTTCCGAGGAACCTACCGCCGGTGGGGAATTTCGCCCCGCCCTGAAGACGTTTGCCGATGAACCGGCCGGTGGATTCTACCACGCCCGTCATGCGCCACTCGCGCGCCAGCCGTTTGCCCGCCCGCTGCGGCATCATGTCCGTTCCTGCCAGGAGGTTTCCATGCACATGCATCGACGCGGCTGGTCGACGTGGCTCGCCATCCTGCCGGCCGTGTTCTGGCTGGCCCACGCGCGCGCCGGCGAGGCGCCGCCCGGCGTCTACACCGGCACGCTGGGTCGGCAGGCCATCGTGCTGCAACTCACCCCCGGCGACGACGCCGCCACGGCCGGCCGCTACTTCTACGTCCGCCACCACCGCGACATCGCCTTGTCCGGCGCGCCGGCCGGCGGCGGTCACCTGCAACTGCGCGAAGGCTGGGATGTGGACGCCAACGGCCCGCGCCTCACGCTGGAACGGCAAGCCGACGGTGGCTGGCGCGGCCAGTGGCAGGACGACAAGGGAACCACCCTGCCGATTGCCCTGCACCCGGCCACGATTGCGCCGCCCGCCGCCGATGCGCCGCCCTGGCTGAAGCAGCTCCATGCCAGCGACCGCTACGCCTACCTGCGCCTGGCCGGCCTCAAGCCGCGGGCCGGCAAGCGCGAAACCTTCATGGGCCATGCCTTGCAATGGTGGCGCGTGCCCGAGGCCGGCATCGCGTTCTTCGAGATCCGGGACGGCTACCCGCCCGCCGAACTCGCGCGCATCAATCAGGTGCTGATGGACCGGATGTGGCAGGAAGCCGGCAGCTACTACGACTGCATGTTCAACCATTTCAACGACGGCGATTACGAGCAGACGGTGACGCCGCGCCTGCTCACGGCGAACCTCGTCAGCATCAGCGTGTTCACCAATTACTACTGCGGCGGCGCCCATCCGGACTTCGGCGATGCGGCGATCAACCTCGACGCACACACCGCCCGGCCGCTGGAGCTGGAAGACATCCTGTGGCTGGGCAAGGGCAAGCCGCTGCACTACGCCACGGACGCCGACGGCAACCCCGAACCCGGCTCGGCCAGCTTCGAGGCGTGGTCGGATTACCGCGAGCAGCACCTGGCGCCCTGGCTGGCGCAGCAATGGCAGCAGCTCTATCCGCAAGAGATGACCGCCCTTGGCGGCGAGGACGATTGCGGCTACGACGACCCCGGCGTGTGGCAATTCGTGAGCTGGCACATGACGCCGAAGGGCTTGTTCGTCGGCCCCTCCTACCCCCGCGCCGCGCGCGTGTGCGAGGCCAACGACGACTGGACGGTGCTGCCGTGGGAGACGGTGCGCCGGCACCCGGGACGGCTCCGGCTCACCCTGCCCTGACGCCGGGCGGCGCCAGCGCCGCGACCAGGTGATCGATCAATGCCCGCAGCGCCGGCGTGCGGTCCGCGCCGGGCAGCCACAACAGGTGGATCGGGAACGAGGGCAGGCGCCAGTCGGGCAGCAGTTCGACCATGCGGCCTTCGGCGACCAGCGCGTCGGCCATGTAGTCACCCTGCAGGCCGATGCCCACGCCGCCCAGCACCGCGTCACGGATGGCCTGCGAATCGTTGCAGGCCAGCACCGGCTCGATGCGCACCGCGCGCCGCTGGCGCTGACGGGCGAACGTCCACAGCGTGCCGCGGCGGTAGCCGGTGAAGCTGATGCAGCGGTGCGCCTTGAGATCGGCCGGTTCGCGCAACGGCGGCGCCGAAACCAGGTAGTCGGGCGAGGCGCAGGGGAATATGCGCATGGTGCCGGCCCGCCGCGCCACCAGCTGCACGTCGGCCAGGCGCCCCAGCCGCACGGCCAGGTCCACCTTGGCGGCCACCATGTCGACGTAGGCGTCCTCGTAGATCGCGTCGATGCGCACGCCGGGATGCTCGCGCATGAAGGCCGCCAGCAGCGGCGCCACGCGATAGCGGCCGAAGCTGGCCGCCACGTGCACGCACAGGTGGCCGGCCAGTTCGCCGTCGGGCGGGTGCAGGTCGGCGGCCAGCCGTGCCATCACCGCCTCCATGCGCTGCCATTGCGCCAGCAGGCGTTCGCCGCGCGCAGTCAGCGCCATGCGCCGGGTCGTGCGCAGGAACAGTCGCGCGCCGATCGCCGCCTCCAGCGCGGCGATGCGCCGGCTCAGCACGGAAGGCGTGCAGCCCACCTCCAGTGCCGCGCGGGAGAAATTGAGCCGCCGTGCGGCGGCCGCGAACGCGTGCAGTTCGCGCAGGCGGGCGGGCGTGAGATCGAATGATTGATTCATGTGGCGAACAGAAGATTGCCCATTCGTGTGGATTATCACCGGATGCCGGTGGCACGACCATGCCGCATCCCCACCCCGGAGCCCTCCCATGCGCGCCATCCAGCTTTCCGCCTTCGGCCTGGACCATCTCGATCCGGTCGACCTGCCCGCGCCGCGACCCGGCCCGCACGACGTGCTGGTGCGGATGGAAGCGGCTTCGCTCAACTTCCGCGACTACATGCTGGTCAACGGCGACCTCTACCGCGGCGTGCCGCTGCCGATCGTGCCGGTGTCCGACGGGGCCGGCACCGTGCAGGAAGTGGGCGGGGCGGTGACCCGCTTCAAGCCTGGCGACCGCGTCACCACGTTCTACAAGTCGCGCTGGATCGCCGGCGCCATGCGGCCGGAGTGGGAGGGCGCCGAGATCGGCGGCCCCCACCCCGGAGTGATGCGCGAGCTCGCCTGCTTCGATCAGTACTCGCTGGCGCGTGCGCCGGCACACCTCACCAGCGTGCAATCAGCCACGCTGCCGATCGCCGCACTCACCGCCTGGCAGGCGCTGGAGCTCGCCCACATCACCGCCGGCCAGACCGTACTGCTGCTGGGCACCGGCGGCGTATCGCTGTTCGCGCTGCAGTTCGCCAAACTGCGCGGCGCGCGCGCGATCGTGCTGTCCTCCAGCGACGCCAAGCTGGAACGTGCCAAGGCGCTGGGCGCCGACGTCGGCATCAATTACGCGCAGCATCCACAGTGGGGCTCGCTGGTGCGCGAGGCCAGCGGCGGCGCCGGCGTGGAGCTGGTGGTGGAGACGATCGGGGCGGCCACGCTCGCGCAATCGCTGGAGGCGGTGCGCATGCACGGCACGATCGCCGTGCTGGGCTGGATCGGTGGCAGCGAGGCAACGTTGCCGCTGACCCCGGTGGTGCTCAAGCGCGTGCGCCTGCAGGGCATCTCGGTGGCGCCGCTGGAAGCGCACGAACAGATGGTCGCCGCGATCGAGGCTACCGGTCTGGAACCGGTGATCGACCACGCCTACGGTTTCGGCGAACTGCGCGCGGCATTCGAGCAGCTCGTCGCCGGCCGCCATTTCGGCAAGCTGGCGATCGACTTCAGCCGCTGAGGCCTGGTCGCAGGCGAATGCGGATGTCGTGGCCCAGCATGCGCTGGTCGACCGTGCGCAGCTGCCAGCGGCGGGCCATCTCCTCGAGCACGGGCAGTTGCAGCAGCGGGCGCGCCGCGTCGCCCAGCAGCACCGGCGCGACGTAGAGCAGCAGCTCGTCGACCAGGCCGGCGGCGAACAAGGCGCCGCTCAGGGCCGGGCCGGCCTCCACGTGGATCTCGTTGCAGCCGCGCCCGGCCAGCAGGCCCAGCACGGCCTGGAGGTCGAGCGCGCCATCCCGGTCGGCCACGGCCATGCGTTCGACCCGCTCGAAACGGGCGTCGGGCACCGACGCTGCCGCGCCATGCAGCACCAGGCTGGGGGCAGAGCCATCGAGCACGTGGCTGCCCGCGGGCGTGCGCAAGCGGCGGTCGAGGATCACCCGCAGCGGCGGCGTGAACTCCTCGTCCGGCGGCAGCCGCACGGTGAGGCGCGGATCGTCGGCGAGCACGGTGCCGCTGCCGCTGAGGATCGCCGAGCTGCGCGCGCGCCAGCGCTGCACGTCGGTACGCGCGGCCTCGCCGGTGATCCACTTCGATTCGCCCCTGGCCAGCGCGGTGCGGCCGTCCAGGCTCATCGCCAGCTTCATCCGCACGAAGGGCCGACCGCGCTCGATGCGGCTGAAGAAGCCGGCATTCAGCTCGCGCGCCGGCTCGCGCATCAGGCCGGTCTCGACCACGATGCCGGCGGCGCGCAACTTGTCGATGCCGCGCCCGGCAACCTGCGGAAACGGATCTTCCGCGGCAACCACCACCCGTGCCACCCCGGCGGCGACCAGCGCATCCGCGCACGGCGGCGTGCGTCCATGGTGCGCGCACGGCTCCAGTGTCACGTAGGCGGTGGCGCCGCGCGCCCGGTCGCCCGCGTCGCGCAGCGCGTACACCTCCGCATGCGGTTCGCCGGCGCGTCGATGAAAGCCGCTGCCGACCACGCCGCCGCCGTGCGCGATCACGCAGCCCACGCGCGGGTTCGGCTGCGTGGTGTACACGCCGCGTTCGGCCAGACGCAGCGCGTGCGCCATGTGGCTGTGGTCAGTGCCGGAAAATGTCATGCGTCCATTGTAGGAGCCCGCTGGCGGGCGATGCTCCTGCCTTTTGCGAATGCCTGATCCCGCCCCAGGAGCATCGCCCGCCAGCGGGCTCCTACGCTTTGTGCTTGCCGCCGCCGAGCAGGGGCAGCTGCAGCTCGGACAGGCCCGGCAGGTCGCGTTCCAGCTTCTCGATCTCCTCGCGGAACGCGTGCACGTCCTCGAACTTGCGATAGACGGAGGCAAAACGCACGTAGGCGACCTGGTCGAGGTTCTTCAGCTCGCGCATCACCAGTTCGCCGACCTGGCGCGACGGCACTTCTCGCTCGCCGCTGCGGCGCAGGTCGTTGACGATCGCCCGTACCGCGGCATCCACGTCGTGGCTGGCCACCGGCCGTTTCTGCAGCGCGCGCTCGAAGCTTACCCGCAGCTTGCGCTCGTCGAAGGTCTCGCGCCGCTCGCCGCTCTTCACCACCGTCGGCAGTTTGAGTTCGGCCGTCTCGAAGGTGTTGAAGCGTTCGCCGCACTGCGGGCACTCGCGCCGGCGCCGCACGGTCGAGCCGTCGTCGGTCAGGCGCGAGTCGATCACGCGGGTGTCTTCGTGCTGGCAGAAGGGACAATGCATGGTCAGTAAGTGTCGATCATCGCCTGCACGAACGCACGCACCGGCGGCGGCACCCGTCCCCGCAGGGCGCCACGCTCGTGCTGGAACAGGGTGGCGACGAAGAACGGGTGGCCGTCCAGTTCGACGCCGCGCACGTCGTCCGCATCGTCCACGGCACAGACCCGCAAGGGACCCTCGGCAAGCGCATCGCGGAAATCGGGGCTGAGGCCGTAGCTGCAGTGGTAGCCCTCGGTGATCGCCGCCACGCCATAGGCCTGCGCCAGCCGGGAACCCTCGACCAGATGCACGGCGTCGGTTACCTCGACCAGCGAGCAGAGCAGCGGCACGATCACCTGGCGCCCGGCTTGCGGCGCCGTCTCGGCATGCTCGGCGTCGGCCCAGTCCAGCACGTTGCGCGCATATTCGATCACCGCATGCTGAAAACCGCCGCAGGTACCCAGGAACGGGACGTGCCGCTCGCGCGCCACGCGGATCGCGGCAAGGGCGCCTTCCGTGCTGCGGTACGGGCTGGCCGGAACGCACCAGAGCCCGTCGAACTCCGCCAGCGCGGCGCCGTCGCCGACCTCGTCGGTCGGCACCCAGACCGGCTCGACCGTCGCGCCGCAGGCATCGACCGCCATCTCCAGCGCCAGCGGGATGGCGCGATGGGCGACCACCGCGTCATCGCGGTCGCCGATCAGCCCGACCTGCAGGAGTCGCATGGCGATGGCTCAGCCGTAGACCGGGAACTTCCGGCACTGCGCCGTGACGTCCCCGCGCACGCGGGCGATCACCGCCTCGTCGTTCGGCGCGTCGAGCACGTCGCAGATCCAGTTCGTCAGTTCGATCACGTCCGCCTCGCCGTAGCCGCGGGTGGTGACCGCCGGCGAGCCGATGCGCAGGCCGGAGGTGACGAACGGCTTGCGCGGGTCGTTCGGCACGGCGTTCTTGTTGACCGTGATGTGCGCCTTGCCCAGCGCCGCCTCCGCATCCTTGCCGGTGACGTCGCGGCCGATCAGGTCGACCAGCATCAGGTGGTTCTCGGTGCCGCCGGAGACGATCTTGTAGCCGCGCTCGACGAAGGTCTTCGCCATCGCCTTGGCGTTCTTCACCACCTGCGCCTGGTACGCCTTGAACTCGGGCTCGAGTGCTTCCTTGAAAGCCACCGCCTTGGCCGCGATCACGTGCATCAGCGGACCGCCCTGGATGCCGGGGAACACGATCGACTGCAGCTTCTTCTCGATCTCTTCGCCCGCCCCCTTGGCCACGATGATGCCGCCGCGCGGGCCGCGCAGGGTCTTGTGCGTGGTCGAGGTGACCACGTGCGCATGCGGCAGCGGGCTCGGGTACACGCCGGCGGCGACCAGGCCGGCGACGTGGGCCATGTCGACGAAGAACAGCGCGCCGACCGAATCGGCGATCTGGCGCATGCGTGCCCAGTCGACCACCTGCGAGTAGGCGCTGAAGCCGCCAACCAGCATCTTCGGCTGGTGCTCGGTGGCCAGGCGCTGCAGCTCGTCGTAGTCGATCAGGCCGTCCGCATCGACGCCGTACTGCACCGCGTTGAACAGCTTGCCGCTGATGTTGACCTTGGCGCCATGGGTCAGATGGCCGCCGTGGGCGAGCGACATGCCCAGGATGGTGTCGCCGGGCGACAGCAGCGCGAGATACACCGCCTGGTTTGCCTGCGAGCCCGAATGCGGCTGCACGTTCGCGTAGTCGCAGTCGAACAGCTGCTTCAGGCGCTCGATCGCCAGCCTCTCGGCCACGTCCACGTACTCGCAACCGCCGTAGTAGCGCTTGCCGGGATAGCCCTCGGCGTACTTGTTGGTGAGCTTGGAGCCCTGCGCTTCCATCACCCGCGGGCTGGCGTAGTTCTCCGAGGCGATCAGTTCGACGTGGTCTTCCTGGCGGCGGCCTTCGTCTGCGATGGCGCTGGCCAGTTCGTCGTCGTAACCGGCAATCGTGCAGTCCTTGGGGAACATTCTGACCTCGTGGAATGGCAGGTGGACAAGTCCGCAAGTGTAGTCCCGGCGGGCATGGTGGGCCACCGACGCGCCGCCGGTCCGGGTAGTGGACAAATATTTGACTGACAGATATTGAAATCTGTCAGTCAAATATTTACTATCCACCCACCACCCTGACAGGCACTTCCCGTGAAACAGCGCACCCTGGGCCCCAGTGGCCCGCAGGTTTCCGCCCTCGGCCTCGGTTGCATGGGCATGTCCGACCTCTACGGCAAGGCCGACCGCGGCGAAGGCATCGCCACCGTGCATGCGGCGCTGGACGCGGGCGTCACCCTGCTCGACACCGGCGACTTCTACGGCATGGGCGACAACGAACTGCTGCTGGGCGAGGCGCTGGCCGGCCGCCCGCGCGACAGCTACCAGCTCAGCGTGAAGTTCGGCGCCCAGCGCGGGCCGGACGGCGCGTGGCTCGGCTACGACGCGCGCCCGGCGGCGGTGAAGACGGCGCTGGCGTATTCGCTCAAACGCCTGCGCACCGACTACGTCGATGTCTACCGCCCGGCCCGGCTGGATCCGAACGTGCCGATCGAGGACACCGTGGGTGCCATCGCCGACTTGGTGCAGGCCGGCTACGTGCGCCATCTCGGCCTGTCCGAAGTCGGCGTGGAAACCATTCGCCGTGCCCATGCCGTACTGCCGGTGGCCGACCTGCAGATCGAGTACTCGCTGATCTCCCGCGGCATCGAGCAGGCGATCCTGCCGGCCTGCCGCGAGCTGGGCATCGCCGTCACCGCCTACGGCGTGCTCTCGCGCGGCCTGATCAGCGGCCACTGGGTGAAGGACCGCCCCACCGACGCGCGCGACTTCCGCCAGCACAGCCCGCGCTTCCAGGGCGGCAATCTCGAACACAACCTGCAACTGGTCGACGTGCTGCGCGGCCTGGCCGAGACCCGCGGCTGCAGCGTGGCGCAACTGGCGATCGCCTGGGTGCTGGCGCGCGGCGAGGACATCGTGCCGCTGGTCGGCTCGCGCACCCGCGAGCGGCTGGCCGAGGCGGTGGGTGCGCTGGCCGTCACGCTGGACGCCGACGACCTCGCCGCGATCGAGCGCGCCGTGCCGCCGGATGCCGCCGCGGGCGATCGCTATGCCGCCGCCCAGATGGCCATGCTCGACAGCGAACGCTGAACCACCTTCCCACCCGACGAGGAGAACCGACATGTACGCCATCATGGGCATCACCGGCCAGGTCGGCAGCGCCGCCGCGAAGTATCTGCTGGAGCGCGGCCAGCGCGTGCGCGGCATCGTGCGCAACAAAAGCAGGGCCACGGCGTGGACCGCACGCGGCGCGGAGATCGTCGCCGCCGACTGGTCGGACGCGAAGGCACTGGCAGCGGCCTTCACCGGCGTCGAAGGCGTGTTCGTCATGCTGCCGGCCAACTTCGCGCCCGATGCCGACTTCACCGAACCGCGCGCCCTGATCGACACGCTGACCGCCGCCTTGCGCAGGGCACAGCCGCCGAAGATCGTGGCGCTGTCGTCGATCGGCGCCCAGCAGGAGCGCGACCTGGGCCTGATCACCCAGCTGCACCTGCTGGAACGGGCGCTGGACACGCTGCCGATGCCGCGAGCCCACGTGCGTGCCGCCTGGTTCATGGAAAACCTGCGCTGGGATGTGCCGCTGGCGCAATGCGAGGGGCGGCTTGCCAGCCATTTGCAACCGCTCGATCGCCCGATACCGATGGTCTCCACCGACGACGTGGGCCGCACCGTCGCCAATACGCTGGAGGAAACCTGGTTCGGTCGCCGGGTGATCGAGGTGGAGGGGCCGCGGCGCTACAGTCCGCTCGACATGGCGCAGTCGCTGGCCGCGGTGCTGGAGCACGACGTGGAGACGATCGCGATACCGCGCGAGCAATGGGCGGCGCGCTTCGTGGACGAGGGCATGCCGGCCGATCGCACCGCGCCGCGCATCGCCATGCTGGACGGTTTCAACAGCGGCTGGATCGGCTTCGAGAAGCGCTCGACGGAGCACGTGTGCGGCCGCATCCCGCTCGGTTACGTGGCGGACGAACTCGTCTGCGCCACGCTCGATGTGCTTGAATCGGCGGCATGAACGACTCCGTCCTCACCCCCGAACGCATCCTCGCCGCCGCCGAGGACGTCCTGCGCCGCTACGGCCCCGGCAAGGCGACCGTGGTCGACGTGGCGCAGGCGCTCGGGGTCAGCCACGGCAGCGTGTACCGGCATTTCGCCAGCAAGGCAGCACTGCGCGAGGCGGTCCTGCGCGGCTGGCTGGCGCGGTCGATGGCGCCGCTGCAGGCGATCGCCAACAGCCGCACGCCACCGCCGGCGCGCCTGCGCCAGTGGTTCTCCACCCTGCGCCAGGCCAAACGCGACAACGTGCTGGGCGACCCCGAGCTGTTCGCCACCTACAGTGCACTGGCGGCCGAGGCCGGCGAGGCGATCGCCGAGCACAAGGCGCGCATGCAGCAGCAGATCGCCTCGATCCTCGCCGCCGGCGTGGCCAGCGGCGACTTCCGGGCGCTCGATCCGCCCGCTGCCGCGCGGGCCCTGTTCGACGCCACGGCGCGCTTTCACTACCCGGGCCTTTCCCATCTCTGGAACCAGCCCGGCGAAGACGCGGCGTTCGCGCAACTGCTCGACCTGCTGCTGGCCGGCCTGGCGCCGGCACCCGCCCCGACGCGGCGGCGCAAGCCGGCACGCTGAGCGGGACCGATCCGCGATAGAAGCCCCGAGCGCCGTGGCAGCGGCGCAAACCGCTATAATGCGTGGTTTGTCGAATTCCTTTCCCGTGCCGGCCGCACCGGCCGCGCGGCGCTCGTCTTCGGAGGTTGCATGAGCTCGCAGTACATCTTCACCATGAACGGGGTCAGCAAGATCGTCCCGCCGAAGCGCCAGATCATCAAGGACATCTCGCTCAGCTTCTTCCCCGGCGCCAAGATCGGCCTGCTGGGCCTGAACGGCGCGGGCAAGTCCACCGTGCTGAAGATCATGGCCGGCGTGGACACCGACTTCCAGGGCGAGGCGCGCGCGCAGCCGGGCACCAAGATCGGCTACCTGGCGCAGGAGCCGGACCTGGATCCGGAAAAGACCGTACGCGAAGTGGTCGAGGAAGGCGTCAGCGAAATCCTCGACGCGCAGAAGCGGCTGGAGGAGGTCTATGCCGCCTATGCCGAGGAGGGCGCCGACTTCGACGCCCTGGCCAAGGAGCAGGAGAAGCTGGAAAACGTCCTGGCCGCGAACGATGCGCACGCGTTGGAGCGCCAGCTGGAAGTGGCCGCCGATGCGCTGCGCCTGCCGCCGTGGGACGCGGTCATCGGCCCTCTGTCCGGTGGCGAGAAGCGCCGCGTGGCACTGTGCCGGTTGCTGCTGTCCAAGCCGGACATGCTGCTGCTGGACGAGCCCACCAACCACCTGGACGCCGAGTCAGTGGACTGGCTGGAGAAATTCCTGCACGACTATCCCGGCACCGTCGTCGCCGTCACCCATGACCGCTACTTCCTCGACAACGCCGCCGAGTGGATCCTCGAGCTCGACCGCGGCCGCGGCATTCCGTGGAAGGGCAACTACACCGAATGGCTGGAGCAGAAGGACGCCCGCCTGAAGCAGGAAGCGAACCAGGAGAAGTCGCGCCAGAAGGCGATCGCGAAGGAACTGGAGTGGGTGCGTTCGGCCGCCAAGGGCCGCCAGTCCAAGGGCAAGGCCCGCCTGGCCCGCTTCGAGGAGCTGAACTCGGTCGACTACCAGCGCCGCAACGAGACCAACGAGATCTTCATCCCGCCGGGCGAGCGCCTGGGCCAGGAGGTGATCGAGTTCAAGAACGTCACCAAGTCGTTCGGCGACCGCGTGCTGATCGAGGACCTGTCGTTCAAGGTGCCGCCGGGCGCCATCATCGGCGTGATCGGCCCCAACGGCGCGGGCAAGTCCACCCTGATGAAGATGATCATGGGCAAGGAGACGCCGGACTCGGGCGAGGTGAAGCTCGGCCACACCACCAAGCTGGCCTACGTCGACCAGTCGCGCGACGCGCTCGACCCGAAGAACAACGTGTGGCAGGAAGTGTCCGGCGGCTCGGACATCCTCACCATCGGCAACTTCGAGATCCAGTCGCGCGCCTACATCGGCCGCTTCAACTTCAAGGGCACCGACCAGCAGAAGATCGTCGGCAACCTCTCCGGCGGCGAGCGCGGCCGCCTGCACATGGCCAAGACCCTGCTGCAGGGCGGCAACGTGCTGCTGCTCGACGAGCCGTCGAACGACCTGGACGTGGAAACCCTGCGCGCGCTGGAAGATGCCCTGCTGGAATTCCCCGGCTCCGCGATCGTGATCTCGCATGACCGCTGGTTCCTCGACCGCATCGCCACCCACATCATCGCGTTCGAGGGCGACTCGCACGTCGAGTTCTTCCCCGGCAACTACAACGAGTACGAAGCCGACAAGAAGCGTCGCCTGGGCGACGAAGGCGCGCGGCCGCACCGGGTGAAGTACAAGAAGCTGGCTTGAGGGCCGGATACGGCGGCATGTGAACAGCTCACAGCTCGTCATCCCGGCGAAAGCCGGGATCCAGTACCACCAACGTGACTAGGGCGCTGGATTCCGGCTTTCGCCGGAATGACGGATCGGGCACGGAGACTTTTGATGCACTTCATGCACTCGCTGCAGCAAGCCTGGACAGACCACGACTCGCTGGTCTGCGTCGGCCTCGACCCGGAGCCGGCGAAGTTCCCCGCACACCTGCGCGACGCACCCGACGCGGTGTTCGCCTTCTGCGCCGCCATCGTCGACGCCACCGCCGACCTGGCCTGCGCGTTCAAGCCGCAGATCGCCCACTTCGCCGCATTGCGCGCCGAAGACACGCTGGAGCGGCTGATCGCGCACATCCACGACAGGCATCCCGGCGTGCCGGTGATCCTCGACGCCAAGCGCGGCGACGTCGGTTCCACCGCGCAGCATTACGTCACCGAAGCCTTCGAGCGCTTTCGTGCCGACGCGGTGACCTTGAACCCGTACATGGGCCGCGACTCGATCCAGCCCTTTCTCGATCGCGCCGACAAGGGCGTGATCCTGCTCTGCCGCACGTCCAATCCCGGTGGCGCGGATTTCCAGGCGCTCGATTGCGGCGGCACCCCGCTCTATCTGCGCGTGGCCGAAACCATCGCCCGCGACTGGAACACCCACGGCAATTGCGCCCTGGTGACCGGCGCCACCTGGCCAGAGGAAATCCGCCGGGTACGCGCCCTGGTCGGCGACATGCCCCTGCTGGTACCGGGCATCGGCGCCCAGGGCGGCGACATCGAGGCGGTGATGCATGCGGGCCGCACCAGTGAGGGCCTCGGGCTGATGATCAACTCCTCGCGCGGCATCATCTATGCCGGCCACGGCGAGGACTTCGCCCAAGCCGCGCGCAAGGCCACCATCGCCTTGCGCGACACGATCAACCGCTGCCGCTGAGCCTCGCCAGCAGACCGGAAAAGCCGCTTCCTGCGGTTTCTTCCATCTCGCGTCGGGTAGCTGCCGGGACGTGCTCAGTCGAAGCAGGCACTTGCGCCCCCGGTCCATGCCGGCCCTCCCTGGCCGGCTCCGCGCCTGATGGTCGCAACCTCCCCCTGCGTCCCGGAACGGGGACGGCCGAGGCGCTGCCGAGGGGCGGCGTCAGCCCGCGGCGGCGGTGCTCTTCGCCGCCTGCAGCATCTTCGTTTTCAGATCCAGCTCATCGGCCGCATCCAGCAGCGCTCGCGCGAAACTGCGCACCTCGGCCGGCCGCAACGCATACCAGTTGCCGCTCTTGCCCACCTCGGCCACGTTGCGCCCCGCGCGCGACACGCAGTGCGGCCGGAAAATCACCATCCCGGTGAGCGACTCCGAACTGATATCGGCAGACACGATCTGCATGTGTGTGTCGTCTTCTTTCTTCACCAGAATTCTCCCGAAGCGGGATTCCGCCCCCGACCCACTCTACGCCATCGCACCTCCATGCACGGGTTTCAATCAGTCACCGTCGCCGGCACGCGGCTCTCCGAGGGCCTTGCCGGGCGCAGCAACCTCGACCGCAACCAGCGTTCACACGGCAGTGACAGCCAGCACTCCACTGCCTTGCCAAGCAGCCAGCACAGCGGCAGCGCCAGCAGGTACCACAGGAATCCCCAGCGCGGATCGCCGCCGGCCAGCCGGAAAGCGCGCACCACGGCGAACACCACGAACATGTGGCTGAGATAGATCTCGTAGCTGAGCCGGCCCCACGATCGCAACCAGTCCAGCGCACGCCACGATCGCCACGGGCCACGACGCTGGCGCTGCTCACAGGCCAGCAGCAGGCAAAGCGCGGAGCATGCCAGCAGCAACAGGTAACCATCGCGCAGCAGCCGCCACATCACCGCACCATCGATCATCGCCGCTGCCAGGCCGATGACGCCCAGCCAGCCAAGCAACATCGTCGTGCGCGCCGGAAAGATGCGCAGGCGCACGGCCAGCAACGCGCCGAGCACCCCGATCGCGATTGCCGACATGCCCGGCAGGTAGGCCTTCTCCTGCCAGATCTCGTTGCCGCGCAAGGCAGCGTGGGTCCAGGGCATCGATATCGCCAGCAGCATCAGCAGCGGCACCAGCACCGCGCTCCGCCGCGTCAGCAGGCATGCCAGCGGGAAGCCGAGGTAGAACACTTCCTCGATCGACAACGACCACAGCACGTCCCAGTTGCCCGGCAGGTAACCGGTGCTGCCTTCGTACCAGTTCAGGTGCAGGCCGAGCGCGGCAACGAGCGCGCGCGACAGCGACTGTCCGTCGCGATGGATCACGTAGTCCTGCGCCCCCGACCAATGCAGCGCGCTCAACACGACCAGCAACACCAGCAGGCACGGCATGATGCGCGCGAAGCGACGGGCGTAGAACGCCCGCATCTCGATCCGCTCCAGGCTGCCCCAGCGGCGCAATGCGTTGCCCGCGATGAGGAAGCCGGAGATCACGAAGAACACGAATACCGCCTCATAGCCGTTGTAATTCAGGCGACTCAGGAACCACCCGGGCAACACCTCGGCCAGCGCCGTGTGCTTCAGCGGAATGCGCAGGCCCAGGTGATTGAACACCACCAGCAAGATCGCCAATCCGCGCAACAGGTCGATGCCCGGGTTGCGGGTGGTGCCGCTGGCCGTCGCGGTCGACATCTGCTTCATCGAAAACCTTCCCCTTGCCATGAGAGACAGTGGTGACCGGTTGGCATGCGCCCGTTCAACCCGGCGGCTCGACCGCCCAGCGTGCCGCCACGAAGTCGATGAAGGCGCGCGTGCGCGCCGGCAATTGTCGCCCCGGCGACCAGACCATGTGCACCGCCTGCCCCGGCAATTGCCAGTCATTCAGCACGGTTTCCAGTTGACCCTGGTCGAGCAGGGCGCGCACCTGCCAAAGCGAGGCGGTACCGATACCGAGCCCGGCCACGGCGGCCGCGTTGCAGACGGCTGCGTTGTCGGCAACGAAGCGGCCGCCCACCTCCACCGATTGCCGTCGGTTGCCGCGACGATAGCTCCAGCGCTGCGGATGACCGGCTGACCGGCGCACGATGCATTGATGGCGGCGCAGATCCGCTGGCGTCCGCGGGCGGCCATGGCGGGCGAAGTAGCCCGGCGCACCCACCGTCACTACGCGCAGCATGCCGAGCTGGCGCGCATGCAGGCGACTGTCGGGCAGTTCGCCCAGCCGCACCACGGCATCGAGCTTTTCGCGTTGCAGGTCGGCGCGCTGATCGGCGACCACCAGCTCCACGTCGACATCCGGATAGCGCTCCATGAAGGCCGCCACCACCGGCACCAGGTGCGGCGCGCTGAACTGGGTGGAGCCGCCGATGCGCAGCCTGCCGTCGATACGGGCACCGTGTTCCACAAGCTCGTTGCGCGCCAGCTCGATGTCCGCCAGCGCGGTCTTCAGCCGGGCATGGAACGCCAACCCGGCCGCGCTGGGTTGCGCGCGCCGCGTGGTGCGCTGGATCAGCTCCACGCCGAGTTCGCGCTCCAGCGCCGCCAGCGACCGGCTCACCGCCTGCAGCGAGCGCTGCAGGTGGCGCGCGGCGGCGCTCAGGTTGCCCTGCTCCACCACCGCGATGAAGACCCGGTAATCGTCCAGGCTGGCCACGGCATTATCCCGATTTTCGTGATAGTCATTCCATGTTAACTCCTATTCTACCGATCGGCTTCCGGACAAAGAATTCTGTCCGCCACTCCCCAGCCCCGTCCGGAGGCCCCATGTCAACGCAACTCCCCGCCGCCATCGACGGCAACGAAACCGGCCTCGACCCCGACTCGCCGCTGGCCGCCTTGAGCGCCTTCTACCGCGCCTTCAACCACCGCGACATCGAGGCGATGGCGCGCAGCTGGCACGACGGCGACGACGTGTCGATGAGCAATCCGCTCGGCGGCATCGCGCGCGGCTGGCCAGCGATCCGCGCGGTGTACCAGCGCATCTTCGAGGGCAAGGCGCGGGTGCGCGTGACGTTCCACGACTACACCGTGCATCGGGTCGGGCCGGGCGAGGCCGGCGACGTGTTCTACGCCGTGGGCCGCGAACGCGGCACGCTGGAGCGCGAAGGCCTGCGGCTGGAGCCGGCGATCCGCACCAGCCGCCTGTTCCGTCGCATCGGCGGCGCCTGGCGCCAGGTGCACCACCACGGCTCGTTCGACGATCCGGCCCAGCTCGCCGCCTACCGGGAAGCCGTGCGATGAGCACGACGGATGCCCCGCTCGCGCCGGTGCCGGTGCGCCTGTTCGCGCTGGCCACCGGAGTGATCGTGATCAGCCTGTACCTGCCGCAGCCGCTGGTGGGGCTGATCGCCGCCTCGCTGGCCCTGTCGCCGGCCGAGGCCGGGCTGGTCAGCACGCTGATCCTGGCCGGTTATTCCGCGGGCCTGTTCCTGCTGGTACCGCTGTGCGACCTGGTCGAGAACCGCCGGCTGATCCTGGCCACGCTGGCGACCAACGCCGTCGCGCTCGCGATCGCGGCCTGCCCGATCGCGCCGGCGGGCTTCCTCGCCATCAGTTTCGTGATCGGCGTGACCACCTGTTCGATCCAGATGCTGGTGCCACTGGCCGCGGCGATGACGGCGGAGGCGCAACGTGGTCGCGTGATCGGCAACATCATGGGCGGGTTGCTGCTGGGCGGGATGCTGTCGCGACCGCTGGCCAGCCTGGTCGCCGAGCGCTTCGGCTGGCGCGCCGGTTATGCCCTGCTCGCCACTGCCATCGTGCTGCTCGACGCGGCGCTGGCCTGGCGGCTGCCGCGCCGGCAGCCGCCGGCGACGGTGCCGTATCGCGCACTGGTCGGTTCACTGGTCACGCTGTGGCGCGCGGAGCCGGTGTTGCGGCGTCGCGCGCTGTCGGCGGCGTCGAGCTTCGCCGCGTTCAGCGCGTTCTGGAGCCTGGTCGCGCTGCCGTTGTCCGCGTCGCCGTTCGGCTTCGGCGCCGTCGGCATCGCGGTGTTCGCGCTGGCCAGCGTCAGCGGCGCGATCAGTGCACCGATCGCCGGCCGGCTCGGCGACGCCGGCAAGTCGCGGATCGCCCTGCGCATCGCCCATCTCACCCTGCTCGTGTCGATGCTGCTGGCCGGTGTCGCCGACAGCACGTGGGCCATCGCGGCGTTGCAGCGCAACGTGCCGATCGCCTTGATGGGACTGGCCGCGATCCTGCTCGACGCCGGCACCATCGCGGACCAGGCGCTGGGTCGTCGCGCGGTAAACCTGTTGCAGGGAGAGGCCCGCGGCCGAATCAACGGCTTGTACACCGGCGTGTTCTTTCTCGGCGGCGCGCTCGGCTCGGCCGTGGCCGGCGTGGCGTGGGCGCACGCCGGTTGGACGGGCGTGTGCGCCGTGGGCGTTCTCGGCGGATCGACGGCACTCGCACTGGACCTGCGTGATGATGCAGCCCGACCCGTCGCCGCGTCCCGACCCGCACAGTCCTGCAGTTGATCGCGCCCCATCCCGGCCGAGCCAGCGCTGCGAACAAGCCGGATCCACGGGCTCGACACGCGGGTCGCAGGCCATCGGCCGGTTCAACCCTCGCCGGCGCCGCTCGCCAGTTCGAAACCCTCATCGATCCAGCCGGTAACGCCGCCGGCCATCAGCTTCACCGGCCGACCCAGCCGCGCCAGCCGCACGGCGGCGCGCGCCGCGCCGTTGCAGTGCGGGCCGGCGCAATACACCACGAACAGGGTCGACTCGGGATACTTCGCCAGGCGCGATTCGATGATCTTGCCGTGCGGCATGTTCACCGCGCCAGGCACGTGTCCGCGCTCGTAGTGTGCCGGGCTGCGCGCATCGACGAGCACGAAGCCCGGGGATTCCTGCCGCAAGGCCTCGTGGGTATCCCAGCAATCGGTCTCGAAGGCGAAAGCGGCCTCGAAGTGCTGCAGCGCCTGCGCGCATGGAGCGGCGGGGACCTGGGTGACGGCGTTCGACATGGCGGCTCCTGGAGGCGCAAGGGAGGCTCATTGTTCGATTCCGCCCCTGCGCGCACAATTGGCGGGAACGACATCTATCGATCAAATCATGCCAACTTCCCGCCGAGCCCGAAAAGCGCCTGACCCGCTGGTCGCCGCGCTGGTCTACGACGGCCTGTGCGGATTCGAATTCGCCTGCGCCGCCGAGGTCTTCGGCTTGCCCCGGCCGGAGCTGGGGCCGGGCTGGTACCGCTTCGAAACCTGTGCCGCCGGACGCGGCCCCTTGCGCGGACAGTACGGCGTGCGGATGGTGGCGGATGCCGGCCTGGAACGACTCATCGAGGCGGGCACGGTCATCATTCCCGGCTGGAAAGGCATTGACGTGCCGGTGCCCGCGCCCGTGCTGGACGCCCTGCGCGAGGCGCATGCGCGCGGCGCGCGGCTGCTGTCGATCTGCTCGGGCGCATTCGTGCTGGCGGCCACCGGCCTGCTCGACGGCAAGCGCGCGACTACCCACTGGCGCTACGCCGACGCGCTGCAGCGCAAATACCCGCGCATCGCGGTCGATCCGGCGGTGCTGTACGTGGACGAAGGCCAGTTGCTCACCTCGGCCGGGAGTGCCGCGGGACTGGACCTGTGCCTGCACCTGGTGCGCCGCGACCACGGGCCGGACATCGCCAACCAGGTCGCGCGGCGGCTGGTGATTCCGCCGCATCGCGACGGCGGCCAGGCACAGTTCGTCGAGCGGCCGGTACCCCGGCGCGAGGCGAGCGCGCTGGCCAAGGTGATCGACGCCATGCAGCGGCGGCTCGCCCGCCGGCAGCCGGTCGCCGAGCTGGCGGCGATGGCGGCGATGAGCGAGCGCAGCTTCATGCGCCACTTCCGGGAGGCCACCGGCACGAGTCCGGCGAGCTGGCTCGTTGCGGCGCGGCTGGATCGCGCGTGCGAGCTGCTGGAAGGCTCCGCGCTGTCCATCGAGGCGATCGCCGCCGAATGCGGCTTCGGCAGCGCGATCACGCTGCGCCACCATTTCCGGCGCAGGCTCGGCATCAGCCCGGGCGTCTACCGCGAGCGCTTTGCGGCAAGGGCGCCTCGCGGCTGAGCGGCCGGTCGCGCCACGCCCGGGTGTCAGCGCACGTGTACCCAGTACACGCGGGTGCCGTTGGCGCGATCCTCCGCGCGGTGGCCGTCGCGACCCTCCGCCACCGTGCCCCAGTTCGAGCGCAGCGCCCCCAGCACCAGGCGGTCGATGCGCAGCTTCTCGCCGACCTGGATGGAGAAATTGGCCTCGATCACCATCACCCCGCCCTGCTCGAACACCAGGGTGGCACCGCGCACCGCGCCGGCGCCCCAGCCGATGTGCAGCTCGCACGGCACCGGCGAGAACACGCCACGATTGTCGAGGCTCCAGCCATCGGTCTTGTCCAGCAGCGATTGCAGCTGCGGATCGCTCCAGTCGACCGTGTGCCTCGAGGGCCGCTTGGGATGGTGGTTCATGGACGGCACCCCCCATGCGCGGGGGCGGCCGGGGAGACGAGGCTCCCCGGCCGATCGGTACCGCCAGACGGGCTGCGCAAGCGTGGGCTCATGGCCTCTTAACGGCAGGCCGGGCCGCCACTTGAGCGTTGCGTTCAGGCTTCCGCGGGCGGGCGGTCCGGAAACAGCACCTCGGTGTAGCCGAACTTGCTGAAGTCGGTGATCCGCGAGGGATACAGCCGGCCGATCAGGTGGTCGCACTCGTGCTGGACTACCCGCGCGTGGAAGCCCTGGGCGGTGCGCGCGATGCGGGCGCCACGCGGGTCGACGCCCTCGTAGCGGATCAGCGAGAAGCGGCTCACCGCGCCGCTCAGGCCCGGCACCGACAGGCAGCCCTCCCAACCGACCTCCATGTCCTGCGACAGCGGTGTGATCACCGGGTTGAGCAGGACCGTCCGCGGCACCTCGGGGGCGTCGGGATAGCGGTCGGAATGGTCGAAACCGAAGATGACCAACTGCAGGTTCACGCCGATCTGCGGTGCCGCCAGGCCCACGCCGTCGGCGGCGTGCATCGTTTCGAACATGTCGGCGACCAGGGTGTCCAGCTCCTCGCTGCCGAACATCGCCGCCGGCACCGGTGGCGCGATGCGCAGCAGCCGGGGGTCGCCCATCTTGAGAATCTCGTGGATCATGCCTGCCTCGTCCTCGCCATGCCGGTCATCCTGCCCGCGTCCGCGTGAACGCGGCATGTGCCATCGGGAATCGTCTCCCGTCAGTGCCCGAACACTTTCTTCAGCAGATCGGTGGTGCGTGCGGCGGGGTTGGTGCGGATCGACTGCTCCTGCGCGGCGATCTCGGTGAACAGGCCATCGAGGGTCCGGGCGGTGACGTAGTCGTCCAGATCCAGCGGGCTGCCGCCTTGCGCCGACTTGCCCTCGCCCAGCGCGCCCAGCAGGCCGCCCAGCGCGCCACCGCTGCTGCCGGAGGTGAACGCCTTGTACTTCTGGGTAACGCCCACGCTGTCGGTGGCCTTGGCGACGATCGGGTGGATGCGCGCGGTCAGCGCGTCGCCGGCCACGCGGCGAAAGTAGTCGGTGGCCGCGTGGTCGCCGCCGGTGAGGATGCCGCGCGCGTCGCTGAGCGTCATCTTGCGGATGGCGTCGCCGAAGATCTCGGCTACCTGCGGCACGGCCTTCTCCGCGGCGCGGTTCATGCTCAGTTCGAACGCGTCCACCTTCGCCCCCTGGCCCAGCTGGCGCGCCAGCTTGCCGGCCTGTTCGAGCTTGCCCGGCAACGGGATGCGCACCTTGGGGTTGTTCCAGAAGCCGCCGTCGCGGCCGAGGCTGTTGATCGCGCTGGTGGTGCCCTTGGCCAGCGCCTCCTTGAGTCCTGCGGCGATGTCGCTGCTCGGCAGCTTGCTGGCGTCGGAGGAGGTGGCGTGGCTGGATTGCTTGAGCTTGTTCAGCAGGTCCTTGAACTGGCCGCTGGCACTGGCCGGCACGCTCGTGGCCAGCGCGAGGACAGCCAGCAAACCGCAGTGGGCCCAGGTGCGCATGACGAACTCCGTGCAGTGGACAGGGCGGCCAGTGTAACGCCGCGATGCGCCCCCTGGCCTGGCCCCACGACCAGCGCCATTCGACCAAAGGCTAGTGCCTGCGGGCCCCATGCGGGATTGACCCCCGCCGCCGGCGGGACGATTCTTGCGCCATTGCCGAGGAGAACCGTCATGCAAATGGCCATGCGCAAGCCCGGTGTCGCCAGCAAGCTGGTCTGGATCGCCGTCGCCGTCATCGGTGCAGTCTGCCTCGGGGTGGTCGCGCTCAGGCGCGGCGAACCGGTCAACGCGATCTGGCTGGTGGCAGCCGCCATCGCGGTGTTCACGATCGGGTTCCGCTTCTACGGCAAGTTCGTCGAGTACTCGGTGCTGCGGCTGGATCCCACCCGCGCGCCGCCTTCGGTGCTGCGCAACGACGGCCTCGATTACGTACCCACCGACAAGTGGGTGGTGTTCGGCCACCACTTCGCCGCGATCGCCGGCGCCGGCCCGCTGGTCGGCCCGGTGCTGGCCGCACAGATGGGCTACCTGCCCGGCACGTTGTGGATCCTGTTCGGCGTGGTATTTGCCGGTGCGGTGCAGGATTTCATGATCCTGGGCCTTTCGCTGCGCCGCGACGCGCGTTCGCTCGGCCACATGCTGCGCGAGGAGCTGGGCCCGTTGCCCGGCCTGGTGGCCATGATCGGCGTGCTGGTGCTGATGATGATCGTGCTGGCGGTGCTGGCGCTGGTGGTGGTCAAGGCGCTCACGCACAGCCCGTGGGGCACCTTCACCGTGGCCTGCACCATCCCGATCGCGTTCCTGATGGGCGGCTACATGCGCTGGTTCCGGCCGGGACGCATTCTCGAAGTGTCGATCATCGGCCTGATCCTGCTGCTGGTCTCGATCTGGGCCGGCAAGTTCGTGGCCGACTCGGCCGCGCTGGCGCCGCTGTTCGACATGGATGCCAAGGCGCTGGCCTGGTGGCTGATCGGCTACGGCTTCGTCGCCTCGGTGCTGCCGGTGTGGCTGCTGCTGGCGCCGCGCGACTACCTTTCCACCTTCCTCAAGATCGGCACCATCGCGCTGCTGGCGCTGGCCATTTTGCTCACCGCGCCCGACCTGCAGATGCCGGCAGTGACGCGCTTCATCGACGGCACCGGCCCGGTGTTCGCCGGCGACCTGTTCCCGTTCCTGTTCATCACCATCGCCTGCGGCGCGGTGTCGGGCTGGCACTCGATCATCGCCTCGGGCACCACGCCCAAGCTGCTGGCCAACGAGGGCCAGGCACGCATGGTCGGCTACGGCGGCATGCTGATGGAGGCGTTCGTGGCGATCATGGCGCTGATCGCCGCCACCTACCTGCATCCGGGCGTGTACTTCGCGATGAACTCGCCCAGCGCCATCATCGGCAGCACCGTGCAGGATGCGGCCACCACGATCAGCCAATGGGGTTTCGTGGTCACGCCGGAGCAATTGCTGCAGACCGCGAAGGACATCGGCGAGAACAGCATCCTCAGCCGCGCCGGCGGCGCCCCCACGCTGGCCGTGGGCATGGCGCAGCTGCTGCACAACATCATGCCTTCCGGCGGCCTGATGGCGTTCTGGTACCACTACGCGATCCTGTTCGAGGCGCTGTTCATCCTCACCACGGTGGACGCCGGCACGCGCGTGGGTCGCTTCATGATCCAGGAGATCGCCGGCCTGATCCACAAGCCGCTGCAGGAAACCGATTCGTGGGCAGGCAACCTGCTGGCCACCGCGATCTGCGTGTTCATCTGGGGCTACTTCCTGTACCAGGGCGCGGTCGACCCGCTGGGCGGCATCAACACCTTGTGGCCGCTGTTCGGCATCGCCAACCAGATGCTGGCCGCGATCGCGCTGATGCTGGCCACCGTGGTGGTGGTGAAACTGAAGCGCGAGCGCTACGTGTGGGTACCTGGCATCCCCGCGCTGTGGTTGATCGTGTGCACGCTCACCGCCGGCTACCAGAAGCTGGTCGGCCCGATCAGCTTCACCGCCGCGGCCAACAAGTACGCCGACGCCATGCAGCAAGGCCAGCTGCTGGCGCCGGCCAAGACCACCGCCGCCATGCAGCAGATCGTCACCAACAACTACGTCGACATGGTGCTCACCGGCCTGTTCATGGCCCTGGTCGTGGTGATGGTGGCGTTCTGCCTGCGCTCGCTGGTCAAGGCCTGGCGCACCAACCACCCGACCGCCCACGAAGAGCCGTACGTGGCGCTGACCAGCGTGGCCGGCTGAGATGAACGCCAGGCTCCGGTCCATGCGCAAGTGGGCGGTGCAGACCGCCCGCCTGTGCTGCGGCGTGCCCGACTACGACGTCTACGTGAAACACCTGCGCGAGCACCACCCCGAGCGCAAGGTGCCGAGCTACGGCGAGTTCTTCCGCGAGCGCCAGGAAGCGCGCTACAAGGGCGGCGGGGGCAGGTGCTGCTGACCAGGCAGCGACGCATTCCTCCGCCGAGAGCCATCCGCAACGGTCTTCATGGATCTCGAGCAGGTCGAAGACATCGTCCCACGCGATCCCATTGAAGTTTGTTCAGAGCTTTTCCTGCCCCTGGTTCCTCAAGGCACACATGGCTTCATCGTAGGCCGCATTGATCGCCTTGCTCCTTTCCTCGGCAAGAGTCCTCAGTTCATCACCGAGGCGGCAGGTCCTGTCGGGGTGGTATTCGGCAATGCGGCGTCGGTAGGCAAGTTTGACTTCGTCCAGCGATGCAGTTGCCGGCACCCGCAATACCTCGTACCACGGCATGCGCGTATCGACTGAGCCCCAAAAGGCAGGCGGCGGATCCGTGTCGTCCCGGTGTCCCGCGCCATCATCCCCGGTATGGTTGGATGAATGCCGCCGGCTTAGCAGCCACGACACGAGAACATAGCCCGTGACCAGGCCGACCAGGATCACGCTGCCATCGGAGGCCGTCACGTTTCTTCCGAAACTGCCGCAGTTGCGGGCGCATCGGGGTAGCTGCCAGCCATCCCGGCCAGCCTCACCCAATAGCGAGTGAGGAGGGCAAAGGTGCGAGGGTCGTCGGCGAAGAATTCCTTCATGTCTCCGCACCGCTCCATGAGTGCTTCAATGGCTTGCCGGCGACAGCCCTCCGTCATGTCAATGACAAAAGAAGCCAGGTCCTCGGTTACTGGAACAGCCAAAGAAAGGCGCCGAACGAGCCCCGCAGCAAACGGCGGACAGGCAATGCTCTCGAAGGCCAACAGTGCAAATCTCCTCCCGTCGAGCAGGAACTCCCCGCGCAGGAACCAGAGACGCACCAACAATGCGACGACGGTAAAGTACGCCAACCCGATCACCGGCACGGATCCCTTGGCGCCCACCAGCAGCAGGCTCAGCGGCACCCCGACGACGGTGCACAGGAAGACCGCGAACACATAGGGCGCCAGCACCATGCTGGCTGCCGTGACTTCAGGAATCCGCGCCGCCAGGCCGGGAGCCGCCGCTACCGAGTCCACGTTGCCCCATTGCCCGCGAAAGGCGGGGCGCATCGGCAGCAATGGATTCAGCCAGAGGGGCGATCGCCCTGCCAGGCGCAAGCGGTCATCGGCAACCTGAAGACGCATGCCGCGCAAGCTCTGCTGCAGTACGCCCTCGTCCGCACAGGCGAGAACGACACAGGTCGATCCATACAGGGCGACGATAAGCGCCACGATTTCGAGTTCGCTCGAAATCATCATCGGCGCCGATCGCGACCCGTAGCCCGTCCGAATAACTTGCCGACCGAGGCAAACAGGGCCACCACGAAAGCTGCAACGAGCTTCCAGCCCGCCACGAGTGCGCCAAGGAGTACTTTCCAGAAGCCGGTCTTGGCGGCAACCGCCGCTGCACCGCCTGTGACCAGCGCGGCGAGTCCGTACTCGGCGGTCTTGTCGCTGGGCCTGTAGGCGGCATAGCTCTGATCATCGTCGAATCGATACCCCGAGACCACGCTCTTGAATTGTCCGATGGAGGTCTGCAGCGTTCCCGGATCGGCAACGAGTGTCGCTGCGGTATAGCCAGTACGACTCAACAAACGGGTGTTGTAATTGATGATCTCGGCGCCACCGCTGCTGCGGGCATCGACGGCCCAGCTGAGATCGTGCGTATCAGGGGCGTAAAACGGCTGCTGCTCCCAGCCAACGACCTCGAGAGTTTCCCAGCCCCGTTCGCCGAGTCGCTTGTTGGCCTCGACCTGGCTTCGACGCAAACTCGACAGCAATGCATCCGGATCGATCCGCTCGTTGTCGGCGACATGCCCGACATCCCGGTAATCGAACACGCCCCACCAGGAAAAATCATCCGGCGCAAAAATCGTTTCGGTGACGTTTGAGGAGAGATTGCGGGTGATCGCCAGGAATTTGACGGTATCGGCCGGGCCGAGAAACCGATAACCGGGAGGCACCTGGAAGGTGGCATTCGAACCGACCGTAACCCGAGTCGGGCCCTCGACCCAGTGGAGCGCTCGAACCTGTTGCGCCGGGCTCTGGCTGTCCTGGCCGGTGCCTCGCGCAAACGTGGAGCCCGTACAAACGAAACACACAGCCATCGCGGCCGCGAAGCGGCTTGGTCGCATCATGATTTCCCCTTCCCCTGTGATGAGGCCCCCGCCTCGTCCATGGGAATTCTACGCCGGGAAAGGCGCCGGAAAAGAGTCCGGCCATCGACGTCATCCACAGTCCCCGCGCCGCGGAAGGAACGCGAAGCGGTAACCGGCGGCCGGGCGCCACCGGTGTTATACGCCGCCATGCCTTCACGCACAGGCACCGTCGCCGCCACTGGGCGACAATACGCGCGGCCTTTCGCATCGCGCATCATGTCCCTTCCCCATACCCACGACGCTGCCCCGGTTGCCGCGCCCGGCCAGCACCACGCCGGCCTGCGCGTCATCGCGGTCTACGAGATCATCAAGACCTCCTGCCTGTTGCTGGTGGCGCTGGCGGCGTTCCACTTCTATCGGCAGGAGAATTTCGAGCATCTGGTGCACTGGCTGGAGCATCTTTCGCTGGCCGACAGCAACGGCCTGCGCTGGAAGCTGGTCGAATGGCTGCACCGGCTCGGCCCCGGCAAGTTCGAGGCGGTGGGGCTGGTCGCGCTGGGCTATGCGGTGCTGTTCGGCATCGAGGGCGTGGGCCTGTGGCTGGGCAGGCACTGGGCCGAATGGTTCACCGTGATCGCCACCGGCTCGCTGATCCCGCTGGAACTGTACGAGACGCTGTACCACTTCGGCTGGATCAAGCTGGCCACCCTGGTCGCCAACGTGGCGATCATCGTGTACCTGGTGAGGATCGCGCTGCAGCCGCGGCCGCGGCCGCTCCCTCACACCTCGTGATGCGCCGCCTCGGCCGGCAGCTCGCCACGCCGCGGCATCAGCTCCACCAGGTACATCGCCGCCAGCACCAGGCCGCCGCCGGTCACCATGCGCCAGGTAAGTGCGTCGACGCCCAGCAGCACGGCGAAGCCGGCGGCGAACACCGGCTCGGCGGTCATCACGATCGCCGCGCGGGCGGCCGGCAGGTGCGACTGCGCCCAGGTCTGCATCACCATCGCACCGGCGCCGGCGACCAGCGCCACGTACAGCACGCCTAGCCACGCGCGCGGATCGGGCGGCAACACCGGTCCGTGCGGCAAGGTGGCCAGCGAACAGACCCCCGCGATCGCCAGCATCTGCACCGCGGACAAGCCCAGTGCGTCGCCCGGGCGCGACCACTGGCCGAGCAGCACGATATGCAACGCGTAGCACGCCGCCGACGCCAGGGTCAGCCACAGGCCCAGGTTGACCTCGAAACCGTCGAGCGTGAGCAAGGCCAGGCCTGCCGTGGAAACGGCGATGGCCAGCCATACGCTGGCGGCCACCCTCTGGCGCAGCAGCACCAGTGCGAGGATCGGCGTGAACACCACGTACATGCCGGTGGCGAAACCGCTGACGCTCGGCGAGATCAGCGTCAGTCCCCACGTCTGGACCAGTTGGCCGATGCCGTAGACGACACCGAGCAGTACGCCGCGCCACAGCTGCGCCCGGTCGAGCCGCCACACCTGCCGCCCGAACAGGACCAGCATCGCCAGCGCCGCGATGGCGAAACGCACGGCCAGGAAGTCCGCCACCGGCATGCGGCCGACCACGTCCTTGATCAGCACGAAGGTCGAGCCCCACACCGCGGTCATCGCGATCAGGCCCAGAGTAGCCAGGGTGGTGAGCGTGCGCGTGTTCATGGAGCCAGCAGTGAGTGGAGAGAAGTGAGGAGTGAGAGAAAAGCAACGGCGCCGCGGAGCGGCTTTGCCTTTTCCATTTTCTCACTCCTCTTCACTCACTCCTCGCTCTACGCCACCACTGGCCGGGGATCTGCAGCACGAAGTGCGCCCAGATGCCCAGCCACACCGCCGCCGACACGAACGGGTTGCGCGCAGCGGGATCGTGCTTGCGGAACCAGCGCCACATGCCGCGGTGCTTGTGCCGGCTGACGAACACGGGCCGGTGGCGGCTGGAGCTGCCCTTGCCGTGCGCCACGCGCACGTCGCCGGCCAGCAGCACCTGGTAGCCGATGTCGCGCACGCGGCGGCACAGATCCAGATCCTCACAGTGCAGGAAGTATTTCTCGTCGAAGCCACCCAGACGCTCGAACATCTCGCGGGTCAGCAGCATCAGCGCGCCGGAAACCGCCTCGCATTCGATCAGCTCGGCGGGAATCTCGCCGCCGATCTCCACCGTTTCGCCCGGCCGGCCCAGCAGGGTGTTGAGCGCGCGCTGCAACAGCGGATCGCGGCGCCGCGAAGCGGGGTCCGGCCGGCCCTCGGCGTCGCACACCACCGCGCCGATCAGGCCGGCCTTCGGATGCTCGACCTGCACCGACAGCAACCGCTCGAGGTCGTTCTCGCCGATCAGGCAATCGGGGTTGAGGATCAGCAGCGCGCGGCCGCCGGCCTGCTTCGCCCCCAGGTTCACCGCCGGGCCGAAGCCGATGTTGCGATGGCTGTAGATCACCTTGAGCCGCTCGTCGTGCTGGTACGCGCGCGCAATGGCCGGCGGCACGCCGTCGCGCGAATCGTTGTCGACCAGGATCAGTTCCAGCGGCAGCTTGCAGGCAAGAACCTGCCGCACGCAATCGCGCAGGTCCGGGCCGCTGTCGGCCGCCACCACGATCACGCTGAGCGTCGGCCCGGATGAAGACGAAGGGAAAGCTGGCATGTTCACCGCGCGAAGTATGCGCGGAGACGCGCGAGACGTGAACCTCCCGTTCCCCGCGCGCAGGAGCCCGCTTGCGGGCAATGACCTTGGGCCGAAAACGGGCAATGGGAATGGGCAATCGCAAAAGCAAAGCCAAGAGCATCGCCCGCAAACGGTCTCCTACGGAGTGTCGGGAGGGTCTCGCGGCTCGTCGGCGTCGTGACCCAGCACGGCGGCCAGCGCCAACGGCATGGCGTCCTCGCGGCGGCCGAGCCAGGGTTGCTCGCGGTACCAGCCACACAGCTGCCAGCCGCGCAGCCGGTACGGCCGGTCGCGCTGGCGGTCCCACAGCAGCACGCCGCGCTTGCCACGACAGCCGGCAAACCAGCGGCCGCCGGGGCTGAAGGCGATGCGGGTGAAACCGTCCGTCGACTCGACGCGCAGGCCGTCGTCGAAGCGGCAGCCGCCGGGCCCGCACTGCACGATACCGCCCAGCGGGTCGGGCAGCTCGCCGCGTGCCTCATGCCACTGCGGCGGCACCAGCTCGATGATTTCAGCCGGCGGACCGATCGGCGCGCGGGCGAGCTCGGGCCATTCAGCGAGGGGCGGGCCGGCGGGCGCGCGGCGCAGGTCCCGGTCGAGCCAGGCCTCCAGCCCGGCGAGCAAGGTGTAGCCGGCCAAGGCGCCGAGCAGGGCCGCGCCCCAGCCGAAGGCGCCGCCACCCAACGCTCGTTGCAGCGCGAACAGGGCGCCCGGCAGGCCCCAGCGCAGCGCGTGGCGGACCAGTCCGGCGTGCGACGGCGCCAGCCGATGCTGCAGCAGGGTCACCGCAGCGGCGAGCGCCAGCAAGGCCGGCAGGCCCAGCCACCACGGCAGCAGCGCCAGCAGCGCTACCCACAGCGCGGTGCAGCCGGCGATCATCCACACGGGGCGGCGCCGAGCCATCGCTCAGCACCGCCGCGACATGCCATCGATCAGCCGCACCACACGCGTGCGTTGCGGAACATGCGCATCCACGGCGAATCCTCGCCCCACGACTCCGGGTGCCAGCTCATCTGCACGCTGCGGAACACCCGCTCCGGGTGCGGCATCATGATCGTCACGCGGCCGTCGGCGGCGGCGAAACCGGCCAGGCCGCCGGGCGAACCGTTGGTGTTGAGCGGGAAGTTCTCGGTCGGCTTGCCGCGGTTGTCGACGAAGCGCACCGCGCCATGGGATTTCGACGGGCTGCACGCCTGCGGGAAACTCACCCGCCCCTCGCCGTGCGCCACCGCCACCGGGATGCGCGAACCGGCCATGCCCTGGAAGAAGATGCTGGGCGAATCGAGCACCTCCAGCGTGGCCACGCGCGACTCGTACTGCTCCGAGGCGTTGCGCAGGAATTTCGGCCAGTGCTGCGCGCCGGGGATGATCTCCTTCAGCTGCGACAGCATCTGGCAGCCGTTGCACACGCCCAGCGCGAACTTCGTTTCGTCGGCGAAGAACGCCTCGAACTGCGCACGCAGCATCGCGTTGTAGAGAATCGAGGTGGCCCAGCCGCGGCCGGCGCCGAGCACGTCGCCGTAGGAGAAGCCGCCGCAGGCGGCAAACCCGCGGAAGTCGGCCAGCTTCACGCGCCCACTGGCGAGGTCGGACATGTGCACGTCGACCGCCTCGAAACCGGCACGCGTGAACGCGGCGGCCATCTCCACCTGGCCGTTGACGCCCTGCTCGCGCAGGATCGCCACGCGCGGGCGCGGTCCCTTGGCGATGTACGGCGCGGCTATGTCCTGGGCGGGGTCGAACACCAGCTTCGGCGTGATACCCGGGTCGGCGTCATCCAGCCGCCACTCCAGCTCGGCGTCGGCGCTCTGCGGGTTGTCGCGCAGGCGCTGCATGGCGTGGCTGGTTTCATTCCACGCCTGGTACAACTTGCTCCAGTTCCACTTGGCGAAGACCTCGTCGCCGAGGAACAGCTTGATGCCGAGCTTCTCCTTCGGCCGCCCGATGCGGTGGCTGATGCCGGCCAGGCCGAACTTCACCAGCAGCGCCTCGAACGCCTCGCGGTTGGCCTCGGCCACCTGCATCACCGCGCCCAGCTCCTCGTTGAACAACGAACGCAGGGTGGCTTCGGCCCAGCCGTCGAGGTGCAGCTCCAGGCCGCAGTGGCCGGCGAAGGCCATCTCCAGCAAGGTGGTGATGACGCCGCCATCGGAGCGATCGTGGTAGGCCAGCAGCAAGCCGTTCGCGTTGGCCTGCTGGACCAGCTCGAACAGCGCCCTGAGGCGCTTGGCGTCGTCCAGGTTGGGCGGGATGCCGCCGGAGCGGTTGAATACCTGGGTCAGCGCCGAGCAGCCCAGGCGATCGCGCCCGGCGCCGAGGTCGATCAGCCACAGATCGGTGGCACCGCGGTCGAGCTTGAGCTGCGGCGTCAGCGTGCGGCGCACGTCACCGACGCGGGCGAAGCCGGTGACCACCAGCGACACCGGCGACACCGTGCGCTGCTCCTGGCCGCCGTCCGTCCACACCGCCTGCATCGACAGCGAATCCTTGCCGACGGGAATGGAAATCTCCAGTTGCGGGCACAGTTCCATGCCCACGGCCTTCACCGCGTCGAACAGCGCGGCGTCTTCACCCGGGTGATTCACCGCGGCCATCCAGTTCGCCGACAGGCGCACTTCGCCCAGCGATGCGATCGGTGCGGCAGCCAGGTTGGTGATCGCCTCGCCCACCGCCAGCCGCGCCGCGTCGGCGCTGTCGAGCACGGCCACCGGCGCGCGCTCGGCCATCGCCATCGCCTCGCCGGCATAGCCGTCGAAATCGGCGAGCGTCACCGCGCAATCGGCCACCGGCACCTGCCACGGGCCGACCATCGGGTCGCGGTGGTTGAGCCCACCCACGGTGCGGTCGCCGATGGTGATCAGGAAACTCTTGCTGCCCACCGTGGGCAGGCGCAGCACGCGCAGCAGCGCCTCGTCCAGATCGATGCCGGTGAGGTCGGGCAGCAGGTCCATCCGCGGCTGGATTCGCGTGGCGTCGCGATGCATGCGTGGCGGCTTGCCGAACAGCACGTCCATCGGCAGGTCGATGACGGTCAGCTCGCGGCGCGGATCGGTCACCAGCAGCCGCCGCTCGAGCGTGGCGTCGCCCACCACCGCATGCGGGCAGCGTTCGCGCACGCACAGGGCCTCGAACCCGGCCAGATCCTCCGGGGCGACGGCCAGCACGTAGCGTTCCTGCGATTCGTTGCTCCACACCTGCATCGGCGACAGCGAGGGATCGTCGCAGGGGATTTTCGACAGGTCGATCACGCCGCCGACGCCGGCGTCGTTGAGCAGTTCGGGGATCGCGTTGGAGAGACCGCCGGCGCCGACGTCGTGCACGCTGACGATCGGGTTGTGCTCGCCGCGCGCCCAGCAGGCGTCGATCACTTCCTGGCAGCGCCGCTCCATCTCGGCGTTGTCGCGCTGCACCGAGGCGAAGTCCAGTTCGGCACTGGAAGCACCGCCGGCCACCGACGAGGCCGCGCCGCCGCCCAAGCCGATCAGCATCGCCGGGCCGCCCAGCACGATCACCGCATGACCGGGCTGCACCGTGCGCTTCAGCACGTGGTCGGGACGCAGGTTGGCAAGGCCGCCGGCGAGCATGATCGGCTTGTCGTAGCCGCGGCGCACGCCGGCCTGGCCCGGCACTTCGCTTTCCCAGGCGCGAAAATAGCCGCCCAGGCAGGGCCGGCCGAACTCGTTGTTGAACGCGGCCGCACCCAGCGGGCCGTCGCGCATGATCTCGAACGCGCTGGCCATGCGCGGCGGCAGCGGGCGTTCCACCTCCCACGGCTGCGGCGCGCCCGGGATGCGCAGGTCGGACACCGAGAAACCGGTGAGCCCGGCCTTGGGCTTGCCGCCGCGGCCGGTGGCGCCCTCGTCGCGGATCTCGCCGCCGGCGCCGGTGGCCGCGCCGGGCCACGGCGCGATCGCGGTGGGATGGTTGTGCGTCTCCACCTTGATCGCGTAGTCGATGCGCTCCTCGTGCCCGCGCCACACGCCATCGGCCGGATCGGCGAAGAAGCGCCGGCCGACGCTGCCCTCGATCACCGCGGCGTTGTCGCTGTAGGCGGACAAGGTATGCGCGGGCGACTGCTGGTGGGTGTGCCTGATCATGCCGAACAGGGTCTTGTCCTGTTCCTCGCCGTCCACCGTCCAGCTGGCGTTGAACACCTTGTGCCGGCAATGCTCGGAATTGGCCTGGGCGAACATGAACAGCTCGGCGTCGCTGGGGTCGCGGCCCAGCTCGGCATAGCGTTCGACCAGGTAGTCGATCTCGTCTTCGGCCAGGGCCAGGCCCAGGCGCGCATTGGCCTGCTCCAGCGCCTGCTTCGGCTGCGCGCCCAGCACCACATGCGCGAGGTCGCCGGGCGTGCCGGCCAGGAACAGGCCCTGGGCGTCCTCGAGCCGGCTCAGCACCGATTGCGTCATCGCGTCATGCAGCACGCCCAGGATCGCCGTGTGGTCCGGCGCGCCGGCTTCGGGCAGGCCGCTGATCTGCCAGGCCAGCCCGCGCTCGACCCGGCGCACGTCGAAACCCGCGCCGTGCAGGATGTCGGTGGCCTTGCTCGACCACGGCGAGATCGTGCCCAGCCGGGGCACCACCCACAACGTGGCCGGCTGCGGCGCAGCATCCTTGGCCTCCAGCACGGCCAGCAGGCGCTCGCGCGGCTCGCCTTCGGGCGCCGCGTCCATGTCGAGCACGAACACGTGCCAGGCAGATTGCACGCGCACGCCCCGGTGCACGGCGTCGAGCCGTGCATTGAGTCGTTCGAGGCGGAACGGCGAGAGGGCGCTTTGCCCGTCAAATGCGATCATGCGGGAAGGGGGCGCTGTGCGGAGGAAACGCCCATTCTACCCCAATGCTGCAATACGGCATAAGCCGCCGGCGCGCGATCAGCCGCCCGCTTGCAGCGCCTGCAGCAGCTGCTCCGGCGTCACGTAGCCGCCCAGCACGCTGCCGTCCGGCCCGATGATGGTGGGCGTGCCGTTCACGCCCAGCTTCACGCCCAGGTCGAACTGCTGCTTCACCGGGTTGTCGCAGGTCGTCGTGGCCGGCGCATGGCCCTTGGTGGCGGCGGTGAGCGCCGCCTTGGGGTCCTTCGCGCACCACACCGAGACCATCTCCTTGTAGGTCGGGGTGAGGTTGCCGGCGGTGGTGGTCACGCCCTCGCGCGGCCAGGCCAGGTATTCCACCGCGATGCCGGCCTTGTTGAACGCGTCGATGTGCCCGTGCAGCGCGCGGCAGAAACCGCAGTTGACGTCGGTGAACACGGTCACCGTGTACTTCGGCTGCGCCGGCGCGAACACCACGCGCTGCGACGCGGGCACCTTGGCCAGCGCGGCCACGCGGAACTTCGCCCAGGCATCGTCGCTGAGGTTCTCGCGGCGGCTCAAGTCGACCACGTCGCCGTGCATCAGGTACTTGCCGTCGGTGCTGATGTAGACCATCTGGCCCGACGCGATCACCTGGTAGAAACCGGGCAGCGGCGCCGGCTGGATCGAGTCGACCACCACCTTGGACGACAGCTTGGCGATGGCCTGCTGCACCATCTGCACCGCCGCCGGCGTGATCGTGGGGCCCACCACCGGCGCGTTCGCCGGTGCGGTCACGGCCAACGTCTGGCCGGCCCATGCCAGCCCACCCAGGAACAGCAGCTTCTTCAACATCGCCGGCCTCAATGCATTGCGCGCCGCAGGCGGGACGCGCGCGGCAGCGTGCCATTCTCGCATGGGGCGCCGGTACCGCTGCGCCGTCTGCGACGAAACGGCGCGCAGCGGTTCAGCAACGCAGCAAACTGTGCAGCGGGCCACGTTCCGCCCAGCGCGAACGCCCGCCGAGGGCATCCAGCTCGATCACCACCGCGGCGCCGAGCAGCGTGGCGCCCGCCTCCGCGACCAGTGCCGCCGCCGCGCACAGCGTGCCGCCGGTGGCCAGCACGTCGTCCACCAGCAGCACGCGCTGCGCCGGCGCGAGCACGTCACGACGCAATTCGAGCCGGTCTTCGCCGTATTCGAGCTGGTAATCCACCGCCTGCACCGGCGGCGGCAACTTGCCCGGCTTGCGCAGCGGCACGAAGCCCGCACGCAAGTGCAGCGCCAGCGCCGCGCCGAAGATGAAACCGCGCGCCTCCACGGCGCCCACCACCTGCACGCCGCCGTCCCGCCACGGCGCGGCCAGCGCCTCGATGCAACGCGCGAAACCGTCCGCGCTGGCCAGCAGCGGGCTGACGTCGCGAAACGTCACCCCCGGCCGGGGGAAGTCGGGTACGTCGCGGATCAGTTCGGCAAGGTCGGGCATGTGTGGGCTCGGGATTCGGGATCAGGGAAAAGCATCGCCCGCGAGCGGGCTCCTACGGACGCATGGGCCGAGCCTCAGCGTAGCGTCTCGCGACCCCCTTGCAGGAGCCCGCTCGCGGGCGATGCTCTTGCACTCGCCCTTGCTCTTGCGATTCCCTATTCCCCATTCCCTGCTCCACCACCAAGGAGAATCCCATGCACCGCAGCCGCCTGTGCAGCCTCATGATCGATTGCCAAGCCGACGACCTCGGCGAAGCCGCGCGCTTCTGGTCGCAGGCGCTGGGCCGACCCATCAAGGAGGGTGCCGATCCCGCGCAGGAGAAATACGTCGGCCTGGTCACCCACGACGACGAGCCGGTGATCGAACTGCAGAAAGTGCCCCACCCCAGTCGCGTGCACCTGGACATCGAAAGCGACGACATCGAGGCCGAAGTGCGCCGCCTGGAAGCCCTCGGCGCCCGCAAGCTCGAGGCGATCCGCACCTGGGTGGTGATGGAAGCCCCCACCGGCCACCGCTTCTGCGTGGTGCGGCCGCAACGCGGGGAGATCGGAGCGCACGCGAACGAGTGGCCGTAGGCGGCCGACCGGCTCAGCGCAAGCTCGACTTGCGCACCATCAGCTTCACCGGCAGCACCTCGCTCTCCACCGCCTCGCCGCGGATCAGACCGAGCAGGCTGTCGACCAGCACGGCGCCGGCCTGGCCGGTGTCCTGCAGCACGGTGGTCAGCGGCGGGTTGACGAAGCTGGCGGTGGCGATGTCGTCGAAGCCGGCCAGGGCGACATCCTGCGGCACGCGCAGGCCGTGGTCGCTCAGCGCGCGCATGGCGCCGATCGCGATCAGGTCGCTGGCGGCGAACACGGCGTCGAAGCCGACCTCCTGCATGATCAGCCGGCGCATGGCTTCGTAACCGGAGTGCTCGGTGCTCTCGGCGTTCTCCTGCAGCGCGGGGTCGACCTCGACGCCGGCGGCATCGAGCGCCTCGACATAGCCGTTGTAGCGCCCGAAGAACTCCGGGTAATGGCTGGAGGCGTCGCCGAGGAAGGCGATGCGCCGGCAGCCGCGTTCGAGCAGGTGCTCGGCCACCTGCCGCCCGCCGCAGACGTTGTCGCTGCCGAACGACACGCCGGGCTGGTCCGGCAGCACCGCGCCCCAGCGCACGAAGCGGGTGCCCTGCGCGACGAGCTTTTCCAGCTTGTCGCGGTAGGCGAGGTAGTCGCCGTAGCCGAGCAGGATCAGGCCGTCGGCCTTCTTGCTGTCGGCGAAATCGGCATGCCAGTCGTCGGACAGCTGCTGGAACGAGATCAGCAGGTCGTGGCCCTGCAGGGCACAAGCGCGGGTGATCGAGCCGAGCATCGACAGGAAGAACGGGTTGATGTGCGACTCGTCGGCGGTCGGGTCCTCGAAGAACAACAGCGCCAGCGTGCCGGTGTGCATCCGGCGCAGGTTGGAGGCGTTCTTGTCGAGCTTGTAATTGAGTTGCTCGGCGGCGGCCTGCACGCGCCGCCGGGTTTCCTCATTGACCAGCGGGCTGCCGCACAGGGCGCGCGACACCGTGGCCTGGGAAACCCCGGCCAGGTGTGCAATGTCGATCGATGTGGCCTTGCCCTTCATCCGCGACCCGATCCGTCAGCATCTCGTTCAATCGCGCGCGATGAACCGTGGCCGGGCCATCGCCGTTGCCGCATCGTAGCTGCTTTGCACGCCGCCTGTCGTACACCGCCCGGCGCGCCTCCCGGCCGGGACAGGCGCCGGCCGGCCCCCGCGCGGGGGCGCCGCTGCTGAAGCCGTGCTCCATGATCCTCATGCGTGCATGTCCTCCAGTTCGACGCCCTTGGTCTCGCGCACGGCGCGCAGCACGAACACCAGCGACAGCACGGCGAAAGCCGCGTACAGGCCATAGGCGAAGGTCAGCCCCAACTCGGCCAGCGCCGGGAAGGTGCTGGTGATGGCGAAGTTGGCCAGCCACTGGGCGGAGGCCGCCACTGCCAGCGCGGTGGCCCGGATGCGGTTGGGGAACATCTCGCCGAGCAGGACCCACACGACCGGTCCCCAGCTCACCCCGAAGAACACCACGTAGGCGTTCGCGGCCACCAGCGCCACCATGCCCACGGCGCCCGGCAGGGTCAGCTCCGCGCCGCTGCCGACGGCCTGCGAGAAGCACCACGCCATCACGCCCAGGGTGATCGCCATGCCCGCCGAGCCGATCACCAGCAGCGGCTTGCGCCCGATCTTGTCGACCAGGGCGATCGCCACCAGGGTCACCAGCACGTTGACGATCGAGGTGACCACGGTGATGGTGAACGAGTCGGCCTCGCTGAAGCCCACCGAATGCCACAGGGTGGCCGAGTAGTAGAAGATCACGTTGATGCCCACGAACTGCTGGAACACCGACAGCGCGATGCCGATCCACACCACCGGCAGCAGCCCGGTTCCCTTGCTGCACAGGTCGCGCAGGCGCGGCTTGTGTTCCGAGCGCAGGCTGGCCTCGATGTCGCCGAGCTTCTTGTCCAGCGCCGCAGTGCTGTGCATCGCCAGCACCTTCTGCAGCACCACGCGGGCGTCGGCCATGCGGCCTTTGGCCACCAGGTGGCGCGGGGACTCGGGCACGGCCAGCACCAGCAGGCCGTAGATCAGCGCGGGGGTGACCGCGGCCAGGAACATCCAGCGCCACGCGGGCAGGCCCAGCCACAGCACCTCGGCTGCGCCGCCGGCCGCACCGGCCAGCCAGGCGTCGCTGAGCAATGCCGCGAAGATGCCCAGCACGATCGCCAGTTGCTGCATCGAGCCGAGCCGGCCGCGGATCCGCGCCGGCGCCACCTCCGCGATGTAGGTCGGCGCGATCACCGAGGCCACGCCCACGCCGATGCCGCCAACCAGCCGCCACAGGACCAGGTCCCACACCGCCATGGCCAGGCCCGAGCCCGCCGCAGCGGCCACCAGCAGCACCGCGGCCACCTGCATCGTGCGCACGCGGCCGAAGCGGTTGGCCAGCATGCCGGCGTACCACGCGCCCACCGCCGAACCAAGCAGCGCACAGGACACGGTGATGCCGATCTCGCCCGCGTTCAAGCCGAAATGGGCACGGATCGCGTCCACCGCGCCGTTAATCACCGCCGTGTCGAAACCGAACAGGAAGCCGCCCAGGGCGGCGGCGGCGGAGATCAGGATCACCCTCAGCGTGGCGTGCTGGCCCAGCCCATCTGTCGCGCTCGTCGAACTCATTGCCTTCCCCAGGTCATGACAGGTCGCCGTGTACCCGATTCTGCGGTGCACGCATCGTGCTGTCCGGTTGAATACGTATGCAGCGCCGCCCAGTCGTCGCCGCCTTGCCCCCACGGCCGGTAAACGGTTACGGCCGCCACCGCGATGACAAACTGACAGCGCTGTCAGACACGCGCAGCATAACCGACCCTTTTCCCCCGGGGAACCACCCGGGAGGAATCGCCGGACGCGGGAACGGATCACTGGGCGGCGTTGATCACCGCGAGGAAATCACGGCCGTAGCGCTTGAGCTTGGATTCGCCCACGCCGCTGACGGTGGCCAGTTCGTCCTCGTTGGCGGGCATCGCGCGCAGCATGGCCAGCAAGGTGGCGTCATGGAACACCACGTAGGGCGGCACGCCCTGCTGCTTCGCCAGTTGCGTGCGCAGGGCGCGCAGCGCATCCCAGGTGGACTGCTCGTAGGCCTCGATGCCCAGGCTGCCGCCGGCCACCCGCTTGCCTTCGCGCTTGCGCCGGCTGGCGCGTTCGGGGCGGGCGTCTTCGCGCAGTTTCACCTGCCGCTCGCCGCCGAGCACGGCGCGGCTGGCGGTGGTCAGGCGCAAGGTGCCGTAGCCCTCGGCGTCGGCCTCCAGCAGGCCGGCGGCGAGCAACTGGCGGAACACCGAGCGCCATTGCTTGTCGTCCATGTCCGCGCCCACGCCGAAGGTGCTCAGGCGATGGTGATCGAGGCTGAGCACGCGCTCGGTTTCCTCGCCGCGCAGCACGTCGATGACGTGGCCGGAGCCGAAGCGCTGGCCGGTGCGGTACACCGCCGACAGCGCCTTCTGCGCCGGCACGGTGGCGTCCCAGGTCTTCGGCGGCGCCACGCAGTTGTCGCAGTGGCCGCAAGGACCCGGATAGTTTTCGCCGAACGCGCCGAGCAGCAGTTGGCGGCGGCAGTCGGTGGCCTCGGCATAGGCGAGCAGCGATTCCAGCTTCTGCCGCTCGACGCGCTTGCGGTCGTCGGCCGATTCGGACTGCGCGATCATCTGGCTCATCGTCACCACGTCGGACAGGCCGTAGATCATCCACGCCTCGGCCGGCAGGCCGTCGCGGCCGGCGCGGCCGGTTTCCTGGTAGTAACCCTCGATGCTGCGCGGCAGGTCCAGGTGCGCCACGAAGCGCACGTCGGGCTTGTCGATGCCCATGCCGAAAGCCACCGTGGCCACCATCACCACGCCGTCCTCGCGCAGGAAGCGCTGCTGGTTTTTCGAGCGCGTGGCCGCGTCGAGGCCGGCGTGATACGGCAAGGCCTCGATGCCCGATTCGGCCAGCCACTGCGCGGTGTCGTCCACCTTGCGCCGGCTGAGGCAATAGACGATGCCGGACTCGCCTTCATGGCCAAGCAGGAACTCGCCCAACTGGCGCTTCGCGTTGTGGCGCAGGCCGACGCGGTAGCCGATGTTGGGGCGGTCGAAGCTGGAGATGAACTGCCGCGCGTCCTGCAGCGCCAGCCGCTCGACGATCTCTTCGCGCGTGCGCGGGTCGGCGGTGGCGGTGAGCGCGATGCGCGGCACGGCGGGAAAGCGCTGCGGCAGGATCGCCAGCTCGCGGTACTCGGGGCGGAAATCGTGGCCCCACTGCGACACGCAGTGCGCCTCGTCGATGGCGAACAAGGCCACCTCGGTCCGTTCCAGCAGGTCCAGGAAGCGTGTCGTCAGCAGCCGCTCCGGTGCCACGTAGAGCAGGTCCAGCGCGCCGGCCAGCAACCGCTGCTCGACCTCGCGCTGCGCGTCCGCGGCCAGGCTGGAGTTGAGGTAGGCCGCCGCCACGCCCGCCTCGCGCAAGGCGTCGACCTGGTCCTGCATCAGCGCGATCAGCGGCGACACCACGATCGCGGTGCCCTGCCGCAGCAGGGCGGGGATCTGGTAGCACAGCGACTTGCCGCCGCCGGTGGGCATCAACACCAGCGCGTCGCCGCCCTCCCCCAGGTGCTCGACGATGGCCTGTTGCTGGCCGCGGAAGCTGGGATAGCCGAAGGTGTTGCGGAGAATGTCGAGCGGTGTGGAATGCATCCGGGGAATGCTAGCAAATGGGGCTGGCGGGGCCGCGGACGCCACGTAGGCCCGACCCTCGGCGTGGGGAGCGGCGGGATCGGGACGACACGTACGCTTTCGCCCCGCACAGACCCCGCGGCTCGCTGTACGGGGCCGGCGCCGGACTCAGTCCATTCCGCAACGCACGCCCGCGCAGCTCAGCGTGTTGAAGTCGTAAAGGGTCGAGTGGCCCAGGTTGCCGGTGGGGCGCGGCACTCCCCTGGGCACGAAGAAGGTGGCGGAGTTGGCGCCGTACAGGCCAGCCGGGAGCGTGTACGCCTTCAAGACCACGTAGGCATGGAACAGCCCGGGCATGGCCGGCGCCGGCGCACCGCCGGCGATCGGCGGCGCATCCGCCGGCATGCTCGGTCGTGCGCGCCTCGCGGCGACCCAGGCCGCGGCGTCGGACGCGTCCGCCTCGCGCAGGAAGCCGTCGCGCACGCCCTGCTCGAGGCCCGCCGGCCCGGCGAGCGACGAATTCGGCAGGCGGAAGGCCGAGACGGGCCTGGCGCTGCCGTCCGTGACCAGCGTGGCGCCGGCGGCCAGCGGCGCACCAACGACCACCTTGCCGTCGTGCGCGGGATAGAGCATGTCGACCGGGCGGCCGAACACGCGACGCGCGACCGGGTTGAGCCGGCCCGCGTTTTTCGGCGCCACGTAGAAGTGCCCGCACGCGCCCTTGTTGTCGTACGTGCTGATCCGCACCGGCACGCCGGCCGGCACGCCGGTGACCTGCTGGCGGTGGTAGCCGCTCACCAGCACCGCCAGGATCCGCGTGCCCGGCGTCCAGCCGATGCTCCACACCGTGGGCTCGTAGCTGCCCAGCATCAGCACCACCGGCGCATCCGGCTGGTTCACCGCCACCTGCATGGCGGTGGCCTGGTGTCCGCTCTGGTCGATCTGGAAATCCTGCCGGCTGCCGCCGTAGGCACCGGCCGCGTAGACCTTCGTGGACGGCGGCAACTGCAGTCCGGTGAACTCGCAGGTCGCGGCCGCCGCTGCTGCCTCGGCCGCGAACGCGAATGGCTTGGTCGGCGCCGATGCCGCCGCGGGCGCCGCCGCGGGAGTCGGCGCGGAGGCCGGGGGTGCAGGCGAGGCCGCTGCCGCGGGCGCCTGTCCGGCCTCGCCGGAGGGCGATTCGGCCAGGCAGCCGCCGATCGTGAGGCAGGCCAGCGCCAGCAGCAGGGAACGCATCGAGGTCATCCGGAAAATCCTTTTCGTGGTGTGGGCGAGCGGCGCTCAACGCGCCCCGAAGAATGCCGCGAACGCCGCCGCCGTGCGTTCGATGCCGTCGTCGTCGATGTCCAGGTGGGTGACCAGCCGCAGCGTGGGCAGGTAGCCGACGCTGATGCGGATGCCGGCTGCGCGCAGATGGACGTCCAGTTCGCGCAGGCGGTCGGCCGGCACGTCGACGAAGACCATGTTGGTGTGCTGCCCGAGCAGCTGCACGCCGGCGATTTCGCGCAGGCGGCCAGCCAGGTAGGCCGCGCGCCGATGGTCGTCAGCCAGCCGCGCCACGTGATGATCCAGCGCGTGCATGCCCGCCGCCGCCAGCATGCCGGCCTGGCGCCAGCCGCCGCCGCAGACCTTGCGCCAGCGACGCGCCTTGTCGATCAGCGCATGCGAACCGAGCAGCACCGAACCCACCGGCGCGCCCAGGCCCTTGGACAGGCAGATCGAGACGGTGTCGAAATGTCGCGCGATCTCGCGCGCGTCCACGCCGCCGGCCACCGCGGCATTGAACAGCCGCGCGCCGTCCAGGTGCAGGCCCAGCCCGTGCGCGCGTGCCAGGTCGTGCGCGGCGCGCAGGTAATCCGGCGACAGCGGCCGGCCGTGCCAGGTATTCTCCAGCGCCAGCAGGCGGGTGCGCGCGAAGTGCGGGTCGGCCGGCTTGATCGCCGCCTCGATCCGCGCCAGCGGCAGGCTGCCGTCCTCGTCCTGCACGATCGGCTGCGGCTGGATCGAGCCCAGCACCGCCGCGCCGCCACCCTCGAACTTGTAGGTGTGCGCGTCCATGCCGACCAGGTACTCGTCGCCGCGTTCGCAATGCGCGAGCAGGGCGAGCAGGTTGGACTGGGTGCCGCTGGGCACGAACAGCCCCGCATCGAAGCCGAGGTCGTCGGCCAGCCGCTGCTGCAACGCGTTGACCGTGGGGTCCTCGCCATAGACGTCGTCGCCCACCTCGGCCGCCAGCATCGCCGCGCGCATCGCCGCCGTCGGCCGCGTCACCGTGTCGCTGCGCAGATCCACCACATCCGTCGCCATCACCCCGTCGCTCTCGTTGCCGTTGCCGATTCCGTCACTCACACCCGCCGCCGGAAATACGCCCACGCCAGGCTCGCCAGCAGCACGGCCGGCAGCAGGTTGGCCACGAACGGCGGCAACCCGTACACCGTGCCGAAATTGACCATCGCCTGCTGCATGAAATACCAGCCGATCGCCAGCAGCATGCCGATGAAAAGCCGCTTGCCCATGCCGCCCGAACGCAAGGTGCCGAACGCGAACGGCATCGCGCACAGCACCAGCACCAGCACGTTGAGCGGATACAGCGCGCGGCCCCAGAACGCCACCGCGTAGCTGCCCGGGCTCTCGCCGTTGCTTTCCAGGTAGCGCATGTTGCGGCGCAGGTCGCGCATCGACAGATATTGCGGTTGCACCACGGATTGCGCCAGCACCTGCGGGTTGAGGCTCGATCGCCACGGCTCGCTGGCGGCCGTGGTGGAATGCGTGCCGCGCGCGTCCAGCGTGGTGCTGCGCACGTCGTGCAGGGTCCACTGGCTGCCGTCGTGCGTGGCGCTCTTCGCCCACCGGAAGCGGCTGAGCTTGCCGTCATCGGTGAAGGTGAACACGCGCACGTCGCTCAACTGCACCTCGCTGACCCCGTCGCGGCGTTTCAGCGAGGTACCGCGCGCATTGATGATGTCGTTGCCGTCGCGCGCCCACAAGCCGCTGCCGTCGCCCAGGCCCAGGTTGCCCGAGCGCACCCGCAGCTGCATCGCCTGGGCCTGCTGGTCGCCCCACGGCGCCACCGTTTCGCCGAGGATCACCACCCCCACGATCAGCACCGCGACCACGCCCGCGGCCGAGCCGGCGATGCGCAGGCGCGAGAGGCCGGCGGCGCGCAGGGCGGTGAGCTCGCCGCTGCCGGCCAGCGCGCCCAGGCCGAGCAGGCCGCCGATCAGCGAGGCATTGCCGAACATCTCGTAGGCGCGGCGCGGAAAGGTCACCAGCACGTAGACCATCGCGTCGGTGACCGTATAGCCGTGCTTGCCGACATTGCCCAGCTGGCGCAGGAACTGGGTCACCGCGTCGAAACCGGTGAGCACCAGCCACACGGTGAGCAGCGAGCCGAGCACGCTGAGCGCCACCAGCCGGTCCACCCGCTTGATGTTGAACACGCCCATCACGCGGCGCTCGCCGCCACCGTGCGCACGCGACGCCCGGCATATTGTTTCCACAGCAGCCAGCCGGCCAGCCCCAGCACCAGCAGGTGCAGGCCCCACAGCGGTGCCTGGCTGTGCCAGTGGTCCTTGCCGATCTGCGCGCGCCCCAGCGCGAGCAGCAGGTAGTAGAGATAGAACGCCAGCACCGCCAGCAGCAGGCGTCCGTAGCGCGGTTCGCGCGGACTCTGCCGTGCCAGCGGCAGCGCCAGCAGGACCAGCACCAGGGTCAGCGGCGGCGCGCTGGTGCGCCAGGCGAACTCGGCGCGGTCCTCCGGGTTGTCGGACTGGAACAGCACCCAGCTGCTCTTGGAGTGCGCGGGGTCCTCGTCGTCGTCGGCCTGTACGTTGGACAGCGAGGTGTCGTTGCGTCGGTACTGCATCTGGCGCCAGTTGTCCGCGCCCAGCGGGATGTCGTACTGCCAGCCGTCCTTGAACGCGATGTAGCGGCCCTCGCCGTCGCTCTCCTGGTACAGCTGGCCGCTGGCCGCGCTGACCACCTTGAGGTGGGTGCCGCCCTCCTTGCTGGTGCGCTGGGTCGCCACGAAGGTGCGGCCCAGCCGCGTGCCGTCGCGGCTCAGGCTGTCGACGAAGATGATGCCGCCCTGGCCGGGCAGGCTGGTGAAGCGCCCCGCGTCGAGGCCGGCGGCGATCACCGACCGGTTGGCCGCGGCCACCAGCGCGTCGCTGGTGCGCACCGCCCACGGGCCCAGCCACAGCGCCACCACCAGGGTGATCGCCACCAGCACCGCGCCCAGCACCGCGACCGGGCGCAGCAGGCCGGCCGGACCCATGCCGGAAGACGACAGCACGTGCATCTCGCTCTCGCGGTACATGCGGCCCAGCCCCATCAGCACCCCGATGAAGCTCGCCAGCGGCATCAGGTTGGTCAGCCCGTCGAGGGTGCGCAGCCCCAGCACCTGGAACATCACGCTGGCCGGAAAGCTGCCGTTCGCCACCTGCTGCAGCACCTTGGCAAACGCACTGCCGGCCACGATCACCAGCAGGACCACGACGGTGGCAGCCACGGTCTGCGCCAGCTCGCGCAGGAAATAGCGGTCGAGGATGCTCAGCATGCGATAAACTTGATGGCTTGCGCGGTGGCGCCCGGTGGGCGGCGAACCGCAAGTCTAGCCTGTCCGGCCACGACCGGGCCCACACGGGAACGCATCCGATGACTCTCCAGTTCAGCCTCGGCAACACCGCCGCCACCGACGTCGACAGCCCGTGCATCGTGGTCGGCGTGTACGAGCAGGCAGTGCTCGGCAGCGCCGCCGAAGCGGTCGATCGCGCCACCGGCGGATTGATCCGCCAGCAACTGGAAAGCGGCGACATCAGCGGCAAGGCCGGCAGCACCAGCGTGTTGTTCGCCCCGCCCGGGGTCGCGGCCCGGCGCGTGCTGGTGGTGGGCCTGGGCGCGCAGAAATCGTTCGACGGCGCGCGCTTCCAGAAGATCACCCACGAGGCGGCACGCGCGCTCGCGCGGCTGCCGCTGGACAGGGCAGTGTCCTACCTCACCGACGTGGACGTGCCCGGCCGCGACGCCGCCTGGCGCGTGCGCGTGGCCGCGCTGGCCAGCGATTTTGCCGCCTACCGCTACACCGCCACGTTCAAGCCGCGCGACAAGGCCAGGCCGGCCGAGCTGACCGCGCTCACCTTCGCCGCCGGCGATGAAGCGCAGGGCGCGCTGGACCAGGCCGTCGCCATCGCCGAAGGCGTGCGCTTCGCCCGCGAACTGGCCAACCTGCCGCCGAACATCTGCAACCCGGCCTACATCGCCGCGCAGGCGCAGGCCTTCGCCGACCAGCACGACAAGGTCAGCTGCCAGGTGCTCGACGAGGCGCAGATGGGCGAGCTGGGCTTTGGCTCGCTGCTGGCGGTGGCGCGCGGCTCGGCCAACAAGCCCAGGCTGATCGCGCTGGAATACAAGGGCGGCAACGAGGGCGACAAGCCGTACGCCTTCGTCGGCAAGGGCGTCACCTTCGACTCCGGCGGCATCAGCCTCAAGCCCGGCGCCGGCATGGAGGACATGAAGTTCGACATGGGCGGCGCGGCCGGTGTGCTGGGCGCGTTCGTGGCCGCGGTGAAGATGGGCATGAAACTCAACCTGGTGTGCGTGGTGCCCAGCGTGGAGAACATGCCCGGCGGCGACAGCTACCGCCCCAGCGACGTGCTCACCAGCCTGTCCGGGCTGACCATCGAGGTGCTCAACACCGACGCCGAGGGCCGCCTGATCCTGTGCGACGCGCTGACCTGGACCGCGCGGACGTTCCAGCCGCATACGCTGATCGACGCCGCCACGCTCACCGGCGCCTGCGTGGTGGCGTTGGGCAAGCACGCCAGCGGCCTGATGAGCAAGCACGACGACCTCGCCGCGGAGCTGCTCGCCGCCGGCGAGGAAACCCTCGACCGCGCCTGGCGCCTGCCGCTGTGGGACGACTACCAGGTGCAACTGGAATCGGGCTTCGCCGACGTCGCCAACATCGGCGGCAAGACCGCCGGCGCGATCACCGCCGGCTGCTTCCTGTCGCGCTTCACCGACGGCCAGCGCTGGGCCCACCTCGACATCGCCGGCACCGCATGGGAAGACGGCCGCAAGGGCATGGCCACCGGCCGCCCGGTGGCGCTGCTGGCGCAGTGGCTGTTGAGCCAGAGCGAGAAGTGAGTGAAGAGAAGTGAGGGGTGAGAGGTGGCGGTTTGAGGCATCATGCCCTTGTCTTTCTCTCGCTCCTCACTCCTCTCCACTCACTCCTGCCTTATGCGCGCCGACTTCTACCTGATCGCGAACAAGCCCCGCTTCGTCGAGCAGCCGCTGCTGCTGGTGTGCGAGCTGGCGAAGAAGGCGTACGCAGCGCAGCTGCCGACGCTGATCCTGGCGCGCGACCACGAGCAGGCGCACGCGATCGACGAACTGCTGTGGGCGTTCGATGACGACGCGATGATCCCGCACCAGCTGGCCGGCGACGACGACGACGAATTCACCGCGGTGCTGATCGTGCCGCCGGATGTCGACACCCCGGATCGCCCGTTGCTGATCAACCTGCGCGAGCGCTGCCCCGACCAGCCCTGCGAGCGCGTGCTCGAGGTGGTGAGCGCCGACCCCGCCGCCCGCGACGGTTCGCGCGCGCGCTGGCGCGAGTACCAGCGCCGCGGCTTCGAGGTGAACAAGTTCGACATGTAGGGGCCCGTCCGCGGGATTCGGGATTCGGGAAAGTCTGAACAAGCCGTCATCCCAGCGAAAGCTGGGATCCAGCGCCTCGCCTCGACAACGGCTTGAAGGCACCGGGTTCCAGCTTTCGCTGGAATGACGAGCAAAGACTTGATCGGAAGATCCTTGGGGACTCAGGATTCAAAGAGCATCGCATGCGTGCGATGCTTGCCCTGCCTCTTGCGAATCCCGAATCCCGGCCAAAGAGCATCGCCCGCGAGCGGGCTCCTACCGGTCCGGCGTGCCGGTCATCCTGGGAAGTCCTGGACCAGCGGCGTCTCCGCAGGCGTCGCCAGGGTGCGCGCCAACGCGGCCGCCAATTGCTCGCCGCTGACCGGCTTGCGCAGGAAACCGTCCATGCCCGCTTCGCGGGCGCGCACTTCGTCGCGACCGCCGGAACGGGCGGTGACCGCGATGATCGGCAGGTGGCGGCCTTCGGGTTCGCGCTGGCGGATCAGCCGCGCGATCTGGAAGCCGTCCACGCCGGGCAGGTCCAGGTCCAGCAGCACCGCGTCGAAGCTGGCGTGCGCCAGTTCGGCCAGCGCGGCCAGCCCGTTGATCACGTGCACCACCTGGTGGCCTTCGCGTTCGAGCAGGCCGCGGATGACCGCGGCCACGATGGTGTCGTCCTCCACCAGCAGCAGGCGGTAGCTGCCGCCGTCGGCGGCCGGGACCGGCAGCGGCGCCGGCTCCGGCGGCTCGGCCAGCGGCAGGCGCACGCGGAAGGTGCTGCCGTGGCCCACGCGCGATTCCAGCTCGATGCAGCCGCCCATCATGTCCACCAGCTCGCGGCAGATCGCCAGGCCCAGGCCGCTGCCGGCCTGGCGCTGCGGACCGTCGGCCTGCTCGAAACGCTGGAACAAGCGCGCCTGGCTCGCCTCGGGAATGCCCGGCCCGGTGTCGCTGACGCCGAACTGCAGGCCGTCGGCGGTGCGCTGGCCGCGCAGCGTCACGTGGCCGCGCTCGGTGAACTTGAGCGCGTTGTTGGCCAGGTTCAGCAGTACCTGCTTGATGCGCACCGCGTCGCCGACGACCTGCGCCGGGAGGTCGTCGGCCACCTCCAGCACGAAGCGGATGCCGCGCGCGTGCGCCAGCCCCTGCTCCAGTTGCGCCACGTCCTCCAGCAGCTGGCGCGGGCTGAACGGCGCCGGCTCCAGCTCCAGCTTGCCGGCCTCGATGCGGGCCAGGTCGAGCGCGTCGTTGAGCAGCTTCAGCAGCATCGTGCCGGAGCGCTGCATGGCGCGGGTGTAGTCGTGCTGTTGCGGGTCGAGCGGCGTGCTGAGCAGCAACTCGGCCATGCCCATCACGCCGGTCATGGGCGTGCGGATCTCGTGGCTCAGCGTGGCCAGGAACTGGGTCTTGGCCGCACTGGCGGCCTCGGCCATCTGCCGCTGCTGCTCGGCCAGCTGGATCTGGTGGCGCTGCGCCAGCCGCCGCCGCCAGCTGCGCAGCGCCAGCGCGACCGCCGCCGCCACCAGCAGCACGTAACCGAGCCACGCCCACCAGCGCGCCCACGGCGGCGCCTGCACCGTGACCACCAGCGGCAGCGCCTTGCCCCACTGGCCGTCGGCGCCGTGGCCGTGCACCTCCAGCGTGTAGCTGCCCGCGCCGAGGCCGACGAATTCGCGCTGGCCCTGGTTGCCGGTGCCCACCCAGCCGCTGTCGAAGCCACCCATGTGGAAAAAGTAGCGGTTCGCGGCGGGGTCCACGTAGGAGGACATGCGCGCCTCCACGCGCAGGTCGCGGTCGCGCCAGCCCAGGTGCACCGGCTGCCCGGGCGGCAACGCGATGGTCCTGCCGTCGCGGCGCACGCTGACCCGGGTGAGCGACAGCAGCGGCAACGGACCGGGCCGCTCCAGTCGCGCCAGCTCGGCCGGCCGGAATGCGGTGACCCCGCCGCTGCTGGCGGCCAGCACGGTGCCGTCGGAGGCCATCACCGCCGAGCCGTTGGTGAACTCGGCATTGCTCAGTCCCTGCGCCGCACCGAATTCCGTGAAGGTGTGGGTCAGCGGGTTGAAGCGGCGCAGCCCCGGGCTGCTGAACAACCACAGCTGTCCTTGCCGATCGACCAGCATGGTGCGTAGGTCGGCGATCAGGCCCATGCGGCTGATGTCGACGCTGTCCTCGCGCGTGGCGCGGCCGTCGACCAGGCGGTAGCGCTCCAGCGCGGTTTCGGTGGCGATCCAGAAACCCTCCTCGTCAAACGCGAAGCTGTAGATCTCCTGCCGCGGCACGCCCGGCACGAAGGCCAGCGGCTGGCCCGGCCCTTCGCTGCGCATGAGCCCGGCCATGCTGGCGTACCACACCGCCCCGTCGTGCGCGCGCAACTGGTCGAAGAAACGTGCCCCGTCCGGCGCGTCAGACGGCAGCAGCGGCGTCGACACCAGCGTGTCGGGGTCGATCGCGAACACGCCCTCGCCCCAGGATGCTCCATACATGCGCCCGTCCGCGCCGGCGACCAGCGCCAGCGGCCGCTTCATGTGCGTCTGCGCGGCGCCCAGCGTCAACACCTTGCCGTGGTCGTAGCGATAGATGCGGCCGGGCCCGGTCATCCACAGCCGCCCGCGCGCATCCTCCGCCAGCGAGGTCAGGTTGCCGTGCAGGCCATGCACGACGTGGCTGACCGCACCGGTCGCCGTGTCCAGCTTGTCGACCCAGCCGTTGTAGCCGCCCACCCACAACTGGCGGTCGCGCCCGGTCAGCACCGACAGCGCGGCGGTGTTGGAGAGGCTATCCGGATCGTCCGGGATGTGCGTGAAACGGGCAAAGCCGTTCCAGCTCGGTGGCAGGTAGGCAATGCTGGACTGGTCGAAGGCGAACCACAGGCCGCCCTCACGATCGCGGAAAATCTGCCACAGGCGATCGCTGGGCAAGCCGCCGGGCAGCAGCGGTGCGCCGGTGATGTGCTGCAGCGGGCCTTGCCCGGATTCGAGCCAGACACCGTCGAGGCTGCCCAGCCAGAGCCGCCCCTGGTTGTCGCGCACGCTGCTCAGGATGCGCGTGCTCGCCAGTTGCCGGTTCGCCAGCGGCCGCGCCACGCCGTCGGCGCCAACCACCAGCAAGCCGCCGCTGACCGCCACCCGGATCTCGTCGCCATCGCCCTCGATGCGCCACACCGCGCCAATGTCGCCGCCGAAGGCGGGATCGACGGCCACGCGGCGCAGCTTGCCGTCGGGCGCGCGCACGTAGAGGCCGCGCTCGCTGCCGATCCACAAACGCCCCTCCTGGTCGGCCAGCAAGGCGCGGGTGGGGCCGAAGCCGGCGGCGCGCTCGCTGCCGGCATCGAGCGGCAGGGGATCGAAGCCGCCGCCGTCGCGGCGCATGCGGTCCAGGCCGCCCTGGGTGGCCACCCAGATCTGGCCGTCACTCGTCTGCGCGATGCTCCACACCTCGTCGTTGCTGAGGCTGTGCGGGTCGTCCGCGGCATGGACCCAGTGGCGAAAGCGCCCGCTCTGCTGGTCGTAGACGGTCAGGCCCGCGGAGACACCGCCGGCCCAGACGCGGTCGGCCTTGTCCACGAACAGGGTGTAGATCTGGTTGCTCGGCAGCGACAGCGGATCGCCGCTGGCGTGGCGGAACACCTGGAACGCGACGCCATCGAAGCGCGCCAGGCCACCATCGGTGCCGAACCACATCATGCCGCGGCGATCCTGGGCCACGGCGTAGATCGAACCGCTGGGCACGCCATCGGCCACGCCGTAGCGACGGAACTGCGGCGTCGCCGGCATCTGCGTGCTGGGCGCCGGCTCTGCCGCCGGCGCGCTGCCACCGCCGGTCGCAACGGCCCCGCCGCCCGCCGCAGCCGTCGCCAGAAGCGCACTCAACATGAGTGATGCAAGCATGCGCGGATTCCCCTGATCTGGCCCATCATGCCAAATCGCACCCGGGGCGGCGAGCAGCGCGCCGGCGCGCAGTGATGCGTTTCACGCTCCGCGGTGGTGCTATGGCGCCGCCGCAGGGGCCGCCAATGCCTTGCTGTAGTAGCCCGACGGATCGAAGCAGCACACGCGCCGCTTGCCGGCGGCGAGCATGTCGCACGCAGCGGCGATGCGCTGCGTGCGGGTCTTCGCCTGCTTGGCCGAAACGATCCAGTGGATCCAGTCCACCCGCGCGATGGTGGTGGTGGCGTCCCAGCCGGCGCGGGCGGCGGGCGCGGCGTCCAGCGCCCGGCGCAGGTCGGCCGGCAACGCGGGCTCGGGCTCGCGTTTCACCGGCGCGATCTCCAGCGTGACCGTGTCGCCCGCCTGCGCGCGCACGGCCTCGAGCAGGCGCCGGTCCAGCTTCAGCCAGTGGCTCAGCCGGCCGTCCGGCTCCAGGGTGGCCTGGAAGCGGTGCCCGTTGATGCGGGCATCAACCGTGGTGCGCCCGCGCCGCGGCAGCTTGTCGCTGGCCGGCCGCGGCAGCACCACGAACGCCCACGCGGCATCGCCGGGCGTCGCCGGACGCAGCAAGGTCGCCTTGAAACGGGAAGTGGTGTCGGCCTCGGTCATCTCGCGATCCTGGCAAGCGCCTGCCACGCGGGCGGGCGGCGACCCGTGGATCGTACCGCGGCCGGCATGCTGCGGCGAAAGGGCCATCGGCCATGGGCGGGTGCGGCGCGCCAGCCCCTACAATCGCCGGATGTCCCGACGCCTGCGCCTGCTGTTCGCCGCCCTGGCCATCGCCGCGCTGCTGTGGCTGCTGTTTGCCGCGGCGGAGCGTTTCCTCGCGCTGGCCCAGCGTTTCCTCGCCCTGCCCGCGCCGCTGCAATGGACGCTGGGCCTGGTGCTGGCGATCTTCGCCGCTGGCGGCCTCGCCGTGCTGTGGTGGCTGCTGCGCCCGCGCCGCCACCGGCCGCGGCCGGTGCCGGACCGCGCCAGCCTGGAGCAGCGTATCGACCAGCTGCGCGAACGCGGTGCCGACACCGGCGCGCTGGCCGCCGAACTGGGCGAACTCGACCGGCGCCGGCAGGACACGCGCCTGTACGTGGCCCTGTTCGGCGAAATCTCCACCGGCAAATCCAGCCTGATCCGCGCGCTGGCGCCGCACGCCACGCCGGCCAGCGCAGCCAGTGGCGGTACCACCCGCGCGGTCGGCCATTACGATGGCGCGCTGCCCGACGGCCGCAGCCTGGTGCTCGCCGACGTACCCGGCAGCCGCGAGAGCGGCGGCGAAGCGCGCGAACGCGAGGCGCGCGAGGAGGCATTGCGCGCGCACGCGGTGATCTACCTGTGCGCCGGCGACCTCACCCGCGGCCAGGTCGACGAACTGCGCTGGCTCGCCGATTTCGGCAAGCCGCTGCTGCTGGTGTTGAACAAGGCCGACCAGTGGGGCGAGCCGGAACGCGAACAGTTGCTGGAAAAATTGCGCGGACAGGCGCGCGGCATCGCCAGCACGGTGGTGGCGATCAGTGCCGGCGGCAGCGAGCGCTACCAGCGCCGGCTCGCCGACGGCAGCACCGAATCGGTCGAGCGCCAGCGCAAGCCGGCGATCGAACCGCTGCTGCGCGCCCTCACCCGGCTCACCGCTGCCGGCGCCGAAGGACTGGAGCCACGCCGCGAGCAGGCGGTGCTCGCCGGCCTGCACCAGCGCACCGGCACGCTGGAAGCGCAGACCCGCGCCGACGCCGCGGAACGCATCGTGCGCCAGTACGCCCGCCGCGCCATCGTCGGCGCGATGGCGGCAGTGGCGCCGGGCAGCGATCTGGTGATCCAGGGCGTGCTCGCGACCGGGCTCACGCGCGCGCTGGCCGAGCTGTACGGCGTCAGGCTCAGCGAGGTGCAGATCGAGGATTTCGTGCGCCAGGCCAGGCTGACCCTGCGCACCGGCAGTTCGATCGTGCTGGCGGTCGCCGGCAACGCGCTCAAGGCATTCCCCGGCCTGGGCACGCTGGGCGGCGGCGTGCTGCACGCGTTCGCCTACGCGCTGATCTTCGACTCGATGGGCCGCGCCCTGGCCGCCTCGCTGGCCGAGCGGCAGACCCTGGACCAGGACGACGCCGACGCACGCCTGAAGACCCTGCTCGCCGACGCCGGCAACACCCGCCTGCGGCAACTGGCGACGCTGACGATGGACACGCTGCGCGAACCGCGCGGGGAGTGAGTGGATTTTCCCGGCGCTCGCGCCCGGCAACGTCTATCTGCCCAACGACGATTGCTTTCCCTGCAGGAGCGCGCCCCGTGCGCGATGCTCTTTCCCGTGGCGAACAATCATCGCGCACAGGGTGCGCTCCTACGGCACCATCGGCTGCACGTGGCTTCGCAGGGCGGGCGCCGCCCGCCGCTTTCCATCCCACCATGCAAGAGCCGGCGGGCAGTGCCCGCCCTGCCCGCCGTTGCCGTTGCCGAATCCCGCATCCCGCCTTCAATGGAACTGATCGCCCGCCGGCACCCACGAGCTGGAACTCGATGCCGGCAGGCGGATCGGTGCGGCAGGTGACAGGTCGGTGGCGCAGCCCGGCGGCAGCGGGCCGCCGGCCACGCGGGCGGCTGCACATTCGGCGGCGTTGTCGTATTTCACCATCGGCGTGGAGGCTGCCGGTGCCGGCGCGCTGGCCGCCACGGTCGGCGCCAGCGGCGCGGCGGGTGCCAGGTGCAGCGGCGCATACGCGCTGGCGGCGACTGGTGCCGGCGGCGGGTCGGGGTTGCGGCAGCCGAACAACGCAATCGGCAGCAGCGGCTTCACCGCGCACTCCACCCGCACCCCGCGCGGCAGGTGGAAGGTGTGCTTGACCGTGGTCTTTTCCACCGCGCGGCGCAGCGCGGTGTCGACCGAGCTTTCGTCCTCGGGGGTCCAGTCCTGCTCGAAACGGGTGGGTCGATAACCCACGTCGGGAGCGCGGTGGCGCATGATTTCGGTGTCGCCGGTGGGTTTGAGCTGCACGTAATCCCCCACCGCGCCGTGCTCGGCGCCTTGCGCCGCTCCGGGTCGATCGCCGCCGAGCTTGCCCGCCGCCAGTGACGCCGCGGTCCGCTTCGCGGCAAGGGCCGCGGGACTTGCCGCGGGCGTGAGCGCGGGCGTCGACGGCGGAGCGATGCTGGTCGCGCCGGCCGGCTCGCCCACCGTGGCGGTGTCGCTGCCTTGCGGGCTTGCCTCCGGCGCGCGACTGACCTCGGCGGTCGCCGGCAGCGGGGTGGCCGATGCGGCAGGCGCCGGTGCGGGTTCGGGAGTGGGTTCGGGCGCTGGCGTAACCGCGGCCACCGCCGCCGGGGCCTGTGCCACCGGGCGCAGGGCTGCCGGTGGCGGCACCGGTGCCGGCGCGGGTCGCTGCAATTCCACCCGGGTCGGCGCCAGCGGGTTTGGTGGCGCGGGTGGCGCGGCAGGTTCGGCCGGCGCGGCTTCGGCCACCTGCGCGGGTTGGGCCAGATCCGGCATCAGCCGCGGACCAGGCGGCGCAATCGGCGCGACGGGCGCCAGTACCTGCGGCTGCGGACGCGGCACCTGCGGTGGCGCGGGCGCCGGTTCCGGCGCTTCGCTGAGCGGCGCCAGCGTGGTCGGTGCCTGGACCTGCAGCGTGATCGTCGGCGGTGCGGCGGCGGCCGGCGCGGTCGCCTGGGGTAGTGCGAGCGCGGTGGGTGGCAGGATCGGCCGGTTGCCTTCGGCCTGCGGCGGACGCTGCGGCTCGGGTTGGGGCGTCGGCAGCGCGGGAGCCACCGGCGCAGGCAGGGTCAGCGCCAGCGGTGGCGCCGGCACGGCCGGTGCCGCCGGTTTGGGCAGCGGCAACGGCGTGGGCGCCGGCAGGCTTACCGGCGGTTGCGGCGCGGCGGCTGGCGCGGGTTTCGCCGGCTTCGCGGGTGTGGCGGCGGCCGTCAGCGGGACGGCGTTGGCATTCGGTTCGACAGGCGGCGCGGGATGCTGCCGGCCCTGCTGGCGCGGCCCGCGCTGCTTCGGCGGCGTGCCGTGCACCGGCGGCGGGGGCGGCGGTTCGGGCGGCTCGATCAGACGCACCTGCAGCAGCGGTTCGCGCGAGGTGTCGGGCAACAAATCCGGTTCGTAGGCGGGGCCGAGCACGAACGCGAACAGGCACAGCAGGTGCACCAGCACGGTGCCGAGCAAGGCCAGCGCGCGACGCCCGCGTGCAGGCGGTGGCGGGCGCCGGCGCAGGTGATAGACGCGACCGCGCGTGGCCGCCGCCAACGGCGAATCCAGCAGGACCCGCGCGGGGTTGGCGGCGCGACCGGTGGGGGCGGAATCCGGGGACGGCGCGGGCATGCGGCCAGTGTAACGGGCAGCGTCGCGGTCAGTGCCCGCCGCCGCGCGCGGCCTTGCGTTCGCGCAACTCCTCGTCCACCGCGCGGTTGGGCGTGTCCACCGGGCAGCCCTGGGCCAGCGGCTTGCCGTCGCGATACATCGCGATGCAGGCCTCCACGCTGGGCGGGGTGAAGCCGTGCGCGCGGCCATCGGGCGTGCTGGCCGGCGCCATGTTCAGGCGCATGTCGCCGCTCTTCGCCGACGGGGGCGGTGGCGGGTCGCCGCCGCAGCCGCCGGCCAGCATCGCCAGCGATACCGCGCAGTGGATGCGGATGCCGCCGGGCAGGTGGATGGTCTTCTTCCTGGTGGTCTTGTCCACCAGTTTCTGCAGCGCGCTGTCGATGGCGCTGCCGCCCTTGTCCCAGTCGTCCTCGAAGCGGGTGGGCTTGTACTTGATCGGGCTGTCGTGGCGCATGATCCGCGCGTCGCCCTGCGGCAGGTGCTGCACGTATCCCGGTGCCGGCGCGCTGGAGGCGGGCGCGGGCGGCAGCAACGGCTGGCCATGTTCGTCGTAGAGCCGCGGCGGGCTCTGCACCACCAGGGCACCCTTGGCCGGCGGCTCCGGCCGTGTTCGCGCCGGCGGCGCCGGTGCCGCCGGGGGCGCCGGCGGCAGGGTCAGCGGGGGCGGCTGGCGGGGCGCCGGCGCGTGGTCGATCAGGCGGATCTGCAGAAGTTGCCCGGGCGCTGCCGCCGCCTCGCCGCGCGGCGGTGGCGGACGCGTGCCGTACCAGGCCACCAGCGCGAACAGTGCATGCAGCAACAACACCACCGCGAGCGTCCAGCGGTGGACGGCCTGCGCCACCGGCGGTTCGCGCCAGCGACGCCGCTGCCACGCGGCCCGCGCCTGCCAGTCGCCGGCCGCGGGCACGAGCTGGAGCCGCGCGGGTTGGGGCGGCACAGGCGTGACGGGTTCGGGTTGCGGCGCAAGGGCGATGGCGATGACTCGTGGCAAAGGGTTGGCGGTCGCAGCATGGCAAGGCGCGATTGAACCCCGCTCGACCGGCGCGACGATCGCGTCGCCGCGGCGCGCCCGCCCAAGCTCTCCAGGACAGACAGCACCCGAGCCTGTGCGGTTCCCCGCACTGCAACTTGACCCCACCCGCGCATGGCACAAGGCTAGGCCGATCGGTGCTCCGCGCCGATCCCCGCCATGACCGCCCTCGCTGCCCTATCGCGCAGGACGACCATGACGGCCCGCTTTTCCCGCCGCCATCGCGCGGCCTCGGGCGGTGCCGTTCATGCCACGAGGCTGCGCCCCGCATGAGGAGGGTCGCATCGTGTCCGAACTCGTCACGGAACATATCCGCAACATCGCGCTCGCCGGCCACGCCGGCGCCGGCAAGACCACGATGTTCGAGGCGTTGCTGCATGCCGGCGGGGCGATCCAGTCCATCGGCAGCGTCGAGCGCGGCAATACCGTTTCGGACACCGACGCGCAGGAACAGGCACGCGGCCATTCCATCGACAGCTGCATCGCCCAGGTCGAACACGACGACTGCCGCATCAACCTGATCGACACCGCCGGCTACGCCGATTTCCGCGGCGGCACGCTGTCCGCGCTGGCGGCGGTGGAGAGCGTGGCGATCGTGGTCAACGCGATCAACGGCATCGAGCACGGCACGCGCCGCATGATGATGCATGCCCAGGAGCGCGGCCTGGCGCGCATGCTGGTGATCAACAAGATCGACTTCGACGGCGCCGACCTCGCCGCCCTGGTCGATGCGCTGCGCGAGGAGTTCGGCAACCAGTGCCTGCCGGTGAACCTGCCGGCGCAACGCGGCAACCGCGTGCTGGGTTGCTTCTTCCACGACGACGGCGCCACCGACTTCTCCTCGCTGGCGGCGGCGCACCAGCAGATCATCGACCAGGTGGTGGAGATCAACGAGGCGCTGATGGGTCGTTACCTGGACGAGGGCGAGCAGGCGCTGGGCGCGCAGGCATTGCACGACGCCTTCGAGCAGTGCCTGCGCGAAGGCCACCTGGTGCCGATCTGCTTCACCAGCGCGCGCACCGGTGCGGGCGTGAAGGAGCTGCTCGACGTCGCCGCGCGACTGCTGCCGAATCCGGCCGAGGGCAACCCGCCGCCCTTCGTGCGCGGCGACGGCATGCCGCTGCGCGTGACCGGCGATGCGCAGGCGCCGGTGATTGCCGACGTGTTCAAGATCATCAACGACCCGTTCGTGGGCAAGCTGGGCGTGTTCCGCGTGTGGCAGGGCACCGTGCGCCGCGACAGCCAGCTGCTGGTGGACGACGGCCGCAAGCCGTTCAAGGTCGGCCACCTGTTCCGCCTGCAGGGCAAGAACCACGTGGAGATCGAGGCGGCGATCCCCGGCGACCTCGCCGCGGTGGCCAAGGTCGAGGAGATCCACTACGACGCGGTGCTGCACGATTCGCACGACGACGACCGCATCGCACTGGCGCCGCCGCGCTTCCCCACGCCGATGGTCGGCCTGGCTCTGGAGCCGCGCCACAAGGGCCAGGAGCAGAAGCTGTCCAACGCGCTGGCACGGCTGGCCGAGGAGGATCCCTGCTTTCGCGTCGAGCACCACAAGGAGCTCAACGAAACCGTGGTGCGCGGGCTCTCCGAGCTGCACCTGAAGGTGATGCTCGAACGCATGCGCGAACGCTATGGCGTGGAAGTGGAAACCCGCCCGCCGCGCATCGCCTATCGCGAAACCATCGCCGCCCACGCCGAAGGCCACCATCGGCACAAGAAGCAGACCGGCGGCGCCGGCCAGTTCGGCGAGGTGTTCCTGCGCATCGAACCGCTCGATCGCGGCGCGGGCTTCGAGTTCGTCGACGCGATCAAGGGCGGCGTGATCCCCGGCCAGTTCCTGCCGGCGATCGAGAAAGGCGTGCGCCAGGCGATGGAGCGCGGCGTGGTGGCCGGCTACCCGCTGCAGGACCTGCGCGTGACCGTCTACGACGGCAAGTACCACTCGGTCGACTCCAAGGAGGTGGCCTTCATCAGCGCCGGCAAGAAGGCCTTCCTCGACGCCGTGGCCAAGGCGCGCCCGGTGCTGCTGGAGCCGATCGTCAACGTCGAGGTGGCGATCCCCGAACGCGACGTCGGCGACGTCACCGGCAGCCTCGCCGGCAAGCGCGCGCGCATCCTGGGCACCGACACGCAGCATGGCGGCGAGCTGGTGATCAAGGCGCAGGCGCCGCTGGCCGAACTGGTCGACTACCCCACCGAACTGAAATCCATGACCGGCGGGCGCGGCCGCTACAGCCTCGACCTCAGCCACTACGAGGCCGCCCCCGCCGCCGTGCAGAAGCAGCTCGGCGAGGCGTGGAAACCGCACGTGGAGGAGGATTGATCGCCGCCGCGGCGGCAGCGGCTACCGCTTGGGCTTGAGCAGCGTACCGGTGCACTTCGGCGAGCCGCACAGGCACTTCCAGAGCTTCTTCAGCCTGGCGGTGTGCGGCACCTCGAGCACGATGCCGTAGTCGTAGGTGAGTTCCTCGCCCGGCTTGATGTTGCGGATCGCCTCGATCTTCACCTTGTCACGGCGCGGGTCGCCGCTGGCGCTTTCCTCGACCACGGCGCGGCAGTTCGGCGCGCAGCTGTGGTTGATCCAGCGCGCGGTGTTGCCGCGCTGGTTGGCATCGATCACGTACTGCTCGTTGAGGGTGAACAGGAACGTATGCCCGGTTTCGCCGCCGTCGCCGTACAGCGCATCGGCCTCGTCCGGCGTCAGCAGCTTGCCCTTGTATTCGATGATCTCCTCGCCGCGGGGGATCGGGGCGGTGGCGAACACGCCGTTGCCGTGGATCGGCGAGCGGCGGGCAACAAAACGTCGTGACATGCGGCAGGACCCGGACTGGTAGGCAAGCCGCCGATGATGCCTGTTCGCGCGCCGCGGCGAAACCTCGCACCGCCGCCGTGGCCGGCGCAGCCGACTGGCGCCGACACCCCGATCGCGGGTAGAGTCAGGATTCAAACGATCGTTTGGAGAACCGCGATGCGTCCGTTGCGCTGGGTCGTCGTACCGTTTCTGTTCGCCCTGCTGGCGTTCGGCATGGCCGCCTGCGGCCCGGCGAAGAAAAGCGTGTTCCCGCCCACGGTGAGCATCCAGCAACTGCAGGTGCTGCCCGACGGGCAGTGGCAGCTGACCGTGCGCATCCAGAACAACAGCTATGCCGGGATGGACTTCCAGTCGCTGGAGGGGCAGCTGCAGATCGCCGCGCTGGCGCCGGTGCGGCTGCACGGCAACTTCGAGCTGGCCATCCCGCAGCTCGCCGGCGACGTGGTCCAGCTCAAGGTCTGGCCCACCACCGCCATGAGCCAGGCCCTCGAGGCCATCGCCGACAAGGGCAGCGCCGCGTCGCTGGCCTATTCGATCAACGGCAGCACGACCGCCAAGCCCGAGCAGGAAAGCAAGGCGCGCGCCTTCGACTTCAGCGGCAAGGACTGGATCTCGGCCGTGCCGGGCATCGCGCACACCTTCCGCTAAACCGCCTATCCCCAGGAGTTTCCATGACCGCTTACAAGGCCCCCCTCGACGACCTGCGCTTCGCCCTGTTCGACGTGCTCGGCGCCGAACCGGTACTCACCTCGCTGCAGGGCGGCGAGGCGCACGGCCGCGACCTGCTCGATGCCGTGCTGGAAGAAGCCGGCCGCCTGAGCGAGCAGTTGCTGGCGCCGACCAATGCGCCGGCGGACGCCGAGGGCTGCCAGTTCGACAAGGCCACCGGCAAGGTCACCACGCCGGCCTCGTTCAAGGAGGCGTTCCGGCAGTTCGCCGAAGGCGGCTGGACCGGCCTGACCAACCCGGAAGCCTACGGCGGCCAGGCGCTGCCCGGCGTGCTCGGCACCGCCACCACCGAGATCTTCCAGTCCGGCAACTTGGCCTGGAGCCTGTACCCGCTGCTGTCCGAAGGCGCCACCCATGCGCTGGAACAGCACGGCGAGGAGTGGCAGCGCGAGCTGTACATGAAGCCGATCGTGGCCGGCCGCTGGACCGGCACGATGTGTCTGACCGAACCGCAGGCGGGCTCCGACCTGGGCCTGCTGAAAACGCGCGCGGTGCCGGGCGAGGCCGATGCCAACGGCCGGCCGACCTGGAAAATCAGCGGCACCAAGATCTTCATCAGCGCCGGCGAGCACGACCTCACCGAGAACATCGTGCACCTGGTGCTGGCGCGCCTGCCCGACGCACCGGAAGGCAGCCGCGGCATCTCGATGTTCATCGTGCCGAAGTTCAAGCTCGACGCGGACGGCAAGCCGGGCGAGCGCAACAGCGTGGCCGCCGGCGCGATCGAGCACAAGATGGGCATCCACGCGTGCTCCACCTGCGTGATGAACTTCGACGGCGCCGAGGGCTACCTGATCGGCAAGCCGCACAAGGGCCTCATGGCGATGTTCACCATGATGAACGCGGCGCGCCTTTCCGTCGGCGTGCAGGGCCTGGCGCTGGCCGAGCGCGCGTTGCAGAACAGCCTCAACTACGCGCGCGAACGCCTGCAGTCGCGCTCGCTGTCCGGCCCGAAATTCCCGGACAAGCCGGCCGACAACCTGCTGGTGCAGCCGGACGTGCGGCGCATGCTGCTGACCCAGCGCGCCTTCGTCGAAGGTTCGCGCGCGCTGGTGCTGTACACCGCGCTGCAGACCGACATCGAGCATCGCGCCACGGATGAGGCGGCGCGCAAGAAGGCCGGCGAACTGGTCGCGTTCCTGATCCCGATCGCCAAGGGCATGGTCACCGAGCTGGCCCAGGAATGCACCAAGGAAGCGCTGCAGATCTACGGCGGCCACGGCTACATCGCCGAGAACGGGATGGAGCAGTTCGTGCGCGACGCCCGCATCATCACCCTGTACGAAGGCACCACCGGCATCCAGGCCGCCGACCTGCTGGGCCGCAAGATCATCCAGCTGCAGGGCGTGGGCTTCAAGCACTTCCTGGAGGAGATCAGCGCGTTCTGCCAGCAGCATGCCGACACCGAATCACTGCGTGCGTTCATCGGCCCGCTGGCCGTGGCCACGCGCAACTGGAGCGAGCTCACCGTGGCGCTGGCCCAGCGCATCCAGGCCAACCCCGAGGAACTGGGCGCGGCAGCCACCGACTACCTGTACTACTCCGGCTACGTGACCCTGGCCTACCTGTGGGCGCGCAGCGTGCTGGCGGCCGAGACCGGCCAGCAATCGGCCGCCTTCAAGCAGGCCAAGCGCGACACCGCGGCGTTCTACTTCAGCCGCCTGCTGCCGCGCACGCTGGCCCACCAGGCCGCGATCGAGGCCGGCGTGGGCAGCCTGCCGGCGATCGACTGAGCCCGATGCGCCCACGAAAAAGCCCGGCATGGCCGGGCTTTTTTTGCGCGCGGAGGAAACCGGCGGCCGGATGGCGGCAATGTGCGGCAGTTCACATGTCCCGGCGGGTCAACTTTTGCTCAAAAACGACATCGGCCGGGGCGGCGGATCACTTGCCGAGGCTCTCGCGGAAGGCCTCGCCGCTCATGCGCAGGTACTGCTGGATCAGGGCGTCATGGATCGGCGCGCACTGGATCAACTCGCGGGCCAGCGCTTCCTGCGCCTCGGCCACGCCGGAACGCACGGCCCGCGCGGGGACGGTGGGGACGGCCCGCACGACCCGCGGCGCGGGTGCCTCGGCCTGCAGCCGTTCGGCGTCGAGCAGATGGGTGATGTCGTAGGCGATGTCGTTCATGCCCGAGGTCATGCAACAGCCTTGCCAACGACCCGATCTGCCCCGGTTCGATCCCCGCCAGCCGGGTCGCACGGCGCCCCCGCGCCACGCCGGGGCGCGCGCCCCCGAAGCAGGACCCGACCGCACGGCGCCATGCGTTGTGTTCCGGCGGGGGAATCGGCACGCTGGGCGGATGGACCGCGGCGCAGGCTCGATGACGGACAGGCTCGGCATGATCGGTCGCGTGGCCGTGGTGGCCGTGATGACGCCGATCGTCTTCTGCTCCGGCGTCTGGGCCGCGCTGGCGCTGTGGTACCGGCTGCCCGGCGGGCGCGTCGCGCGCACGCTGGGCAGCGCGGCCTGGGTGGCCGCCACGGGCGTGCTGTACGCCGGCGCGATCGGCGTGCGCAGCGGGTGGCCGCTGGCGGCCTACGCCGCACTGTACGCGATCGTGCTGACGTGGTGGATCACCATCCGGCCTTCCGGCGCACGCGACTGGCGCGATGACGTCGCCCGCGTGCTGACCGGCACCGTGCATGGCGACCGCGTGGTCCTCGACAACGTGCGCCACTTCCGCTGGCGCAGCGAAACCGACTACGACATCCGCTGGGAACGCCGCGACTACGACCTCGCGCAACTGGCCGGCGCCGACGCGGTGCTCTCGCACTGGGGCAGCCGCGCGATCGCGCACGCGATGGTCTCGTTCGGTTTCGACGACGGCCGCCACCTGGTGTTCTCGGTGGAGGTGCGCAAGAGCCGCGACCAGGAGTATTCCGCGGTGGGCGGCTTCTTCAAGCAGTTCGAGACGATCCTCGTCGCCGCCGAGGAGGACGACATCATCCGCGTACGCACCAACGTGCGCGGCGAGGATGTCTATCTCTATCCGCTGCGGATCGAACGGGCAACGCTGCGTGCGCTGCTGCTCTCCTATGTGCAGGCGGCCAACCGGCTCGCCGCGCAGCCGGCGTTCTACAACTCCTTCACCTCCAACTGCACCACCATCGTCCACCGCATGGCGCGGCAGATCGACCCGGGCTTGCCATGGGACATGCGCCTGCTGCTGACCGGTTACCTGCCGCAATACCTGCAGGACATCGGCGCGCTCGATCGCGGCGTGCCGATCAGCACCCTGCGCCGCCGCGCACGCATCAGCGAGCGCGCCCTGGCTGCGCCTGCCGACGGCGATTTCTCGCGCGCGGTGCGCGAGGCCACGCCCGCGTGACGCGCGCAAGACGGCGCGATCACGCGCGTGGCACGCGCGCCGTGCAATGCAACCTCAACTGAACGGGATGCCCGGGATGTGTCCGGTTTGCGTGTCCTCGCCGCCGTGATGGGTTAGGTTCCGGAGGACAGCGATTGCGGCGCTCGTTTGTTTGCCTGCAGGCGCGCCGCTGTCACCGGCGCCTGCAGGCACCTCACCCACTCCAGGAGACCAGGATGAACACGACGATCACTCGCGTGGCCGCATTGACGGCGGGACTGATGACCATTGGCCTGGCGGGCTGCTCGCAGTACGTCAAGCAGTCCGATTTCAACACGGCCATCCAGCAGTTGCAGCAGAAGCAGAACGACCAGCAGCAGCAGATCGACGCGATCAAGCAGCAGATGCAATCGCAGTTCGCCAAGTACGACAGCCAGATCACCGCCATGCAGGGCCGCGTCAGCATCGACACGGTGGCGCACTTCGCGTTCAACAGCGCCACCCTGGACGAGCAGGACAAGCCCGCCCTGCAGGATTTCGCCTCGACCATCGGCAAGTACCACCCCGGCGTGCTGGTCACGGTGGAGGGCTTCGCCGACCCGGCCGGTTCGCGTGCGTACAACAAGAAGCTCGGCATGCAGCGTGCCGAAGCCGTGCGCGATTTCCTGGTCAGCAGCGGCCTGTCCGCCGACCAGGTGCGCGCGGTCAGCTACGGTGAGGACAGCAACCGCCAGGTCGCCAAGGGCGCCACGCACGACCAGGGACGCGACAACCGCCGCGTCTCGCTCACCGTCGATGCCACCGGTGCGGGTGCGGTCGCCACGACGGCCCCGTAAGTCGCCTGCCGTCGGTGGCCAGCAGCGCGGGCGGCCGAACGGCCGCGCTGCTGGCGTCGCGCCGCGGGGCGCCACCGGCCTGCCGCGGTGCCGCTCGCCCGGAATCGGGCGCCGGCCCCGCTCCCCTCCCCACCTCAGCCCGCCAGTTCGAAACGCGTCACGCGCCGGACCGGGTCGGCCTCGACCAGGCTGACCTTGACGTCGGCGCCGAGCGGAAGGCGGCCCTGGCCGGACACGCCGGCCTCGACCGCCGGCTCGCGCACGATCACCTTGCCGCGGGCCGGGTCGTCATGCGCAACCTCGACGATCGCGCCCTGGAAGATCTCGCCCACCCGCGGCGCCAGCGCGGCGGCCTCGGCCAGGTTGAGCACCGCACTCTCGTACTGCCCGGCACGGTGGCCGGAAGCCTGCATGGTGGCCGGCAGCCCCGGCAGGGCAGCCAGCGCCCACGCCGGCACCGGCTGCCCCGCGCACAGCGCCAGGCAGACCTCGCCGGTGTAGCGATCGACCAGGCGGCGCAGCGGCGCCGTGGCGTGGGCATACTGCGCCGCCAGCGCCGAATGCATCGGCTGCGCGGGCAGCCTGCCGTCGAACGCCGCGTAGCCGGCCCCGCGCAGCACCGTGGTGCAGGCGGTCAGCATCGCGACGTGGACGTCGTTGGAGGGATCCAGCGAGCGGATGAATCCCGGGTAGTCCAGATCCGGCGGCCAGCCGATGCCGAGCGCCCGCGCGGTGACGCGCAGGCGCGCGATGGCGTGCGGGTCGGGCGGCGGCAGGGTGCGCAGCAGGCCCACCTTCGCCTGCACCATCAGCCGTGCCGCGGCCATGCCGACCAGCAGCGAGATCTGTTCGTTCCAGTTCTCGATCGGCAGGCGCGCGCGGAACGCCAGTGTCCAGCGGCCGCCGGCCACGCTGATTTCCTGCTCCGGCAAGGGCAGGCTCACGCCGCCGCGCTCGCGTTCGCGCTGCTCGCGCAATTGGCCGATGCGGCGCAGCACCGCCCACATCGGATCGTCGCTGCCGGCGTCGATCGCCTGCTGCACGCCGGCGTAGTCGAGCTTGGCGCGGCTGCGCACGCGCGCCCGGCGCACGTCGATGCCGGCGATCCCGCCGGCGGGGTCCAGATCGATCGTCCACAACAGCGCCGGGCGGACACGGTCCGGCAACAGCGAGGCGGCATCCTCGGACAGCACCTTCGGGTGCAACGGGATCTTCGAATCCGCGCCATACAGGGTTTCGCCGCGCCGATGCGCCTCCAGGTCGACCGGGTCGCCGGCGCGCACGAAGGCGGCGACGTCGGCGATGGCGTAGTGCACGCGCCAGCCCCCGCCCTGCGCCTGGACGTGCATGGCCTGGTCCAGGTCCATCGCGTCGGGCGGGTCGATGGTGACCAGCGGCAACTCGGTGCGATCCAGCTCCGGCAGGCGCGGCTGGGCGGCGGCCGCCGCGGCGGCGGCCTCGACCTCGGCGGGAAACGCCGCCGGCAAGGCCAGCTGCCGGCGGATGTCGCGCATGCCTTGCGCGAGCACGGCATTGTCCGCGGGCTGCAGGCGGATGCGGCGTGTCGTCGTCACGGTGGCTCCGGGTCATGGCTGCTGGCGGTACACGAATATACATGCCGCCCGCGCCGGGCTTCCGCCGGCGCCGTCCACGGTGTAGAAAGCATCGCAAACCCGATCACACCGACCCGATCGCCATGAACGACGCGCCCCTGTTGATCCGCCTGGCCGAAGACGACGACGACTTCATCCTCGCCCTGGTGCCGCGCTTCGCGGACTTCCCGCTGCCGGCGTGGCGCCGGCGGCACGAATGTGTCGAGGGCATCCGCCAGGATCTGCTGAAGCACCTGGAAGACCAGCCCGCGAACAGTTTCCTGTTCGTGGCCGAGAACCGCGATGGCGAGCGGGTAGGATTCATCCACCTGCAACGCACCGCCGACTTCTTCAGCGGCCGCAGCAACTGTCACATCTCGGACTTGGCGGTGGCGCCATCGCACGAAGGCAACGGTGTCGGCAAGGCCCTGCTGGCGCATGCCGAGGACTGGGCGCGCGAACACCAGTGCCAGCTGGTGACGCTGGCGGTGTTCCCCGGCAACGAGCGCGCCCGCGCCTTGTATGAGGCCAACGGCTACGCGCCGGACCTGCTCAAGCTGGCCAAGCCGGTGCGTTGAAGCCGCCGCAGCAGCAACGAAACAAGCCGCCCGTGGGCGGCTTGTTTCGTGCAGCGCGCCGGTGGCGGACCGCGATCAGTTGGTGGTCTTGCCCGCCGACTCCGCGCGCTCGCGCTCGTCCAGGCGACGGGCCAGGCGGTCGATGTTGTTGAGCGACAGGAGGTGGGCGTAGATCCAGGCCATCACGCCCTCGCGCACCAGCTCGTGGACGACCTTCTCGTCCAGCGCGCGCAGTTTTTCCTCGTTCACCATGAACAGGCCGTTGAGGGTGATGCCGCGGCCGGATTCCGGCTCGCCCTTGTGCAGCTGCACGTTGCGCGCCTCCAGCAGGTCATGCTTGACCAGGTGCTGCATGAAGGTGCGGGTGCGGTCGATGTTCTGCTGGAACTCGGTCAGGAAGCCCACCGCGTTGGTCAGCAGTTCGGTGTCGGTGCCGTCCTCGTTGAACAGGCGCTGGCCGTCGGTGGCGTTGAAGCCCTCGAAGGACTCGTCCAAGAACACCGCGAAATCGCCGCCCGGCTGCCCCTCGGGCTTCTCGGCGAGCACGAACGGGTAGCGCCGCACGAAGGCCGGCACGTAGGTGTTGGGCGCCCACTGGCCGCTGGCGTCGACGTACAGGTTCTCGTTCTGGCGCAGGCCGAGCAGAGCGATCGGGCCGGCGTTGGCGGCATCGGTGCCGGCAAACACGATCAGCAGGTCGCGCGCCGCCAGGCCGAACTCCACGGCGGTCAGCGGCACCGAATGCGTGTTCATCGCGAACTTCATGTTGGGCACGCTCTTGAGCCGAAGATCCTTGTGCTCGGCCCGATTGAGCGCCACCGGGTGCTCGTAGAAAATGACTTCAGCCACGTTGATCCACCTTTGGTCCCCACCGCGCCGGGCCGCCACGGCAGCGGCCCTGTCGAACCCGGCATGGGTTTCATGTCGAATTCCTGATCATATCAGCGGGCGCAGGCCCTGCGAATAGCGCGCCTTCGGTACGGCCGAAAAGTGTTCTATGCTGCGAACGGGCCGGCCTTGCGCCGCAGCCCAGGTTCCCTCGATGCCCCGGCGGAAGGACGAACTGCATGCTGATGGATGTGATCAAACCGGCCGACCTGCAGGCGACGCGCGTGTTGTCGCTGGACGCCGCCGGCCGCATCCTGGACTGGATCAGCTGGCAGGATGCGGTATGCCTGTACGTGCGCGACGTGGTCGCCTGGACGCTGGGCGACCCCTGCCTCACCGTGCACGGCGGCCACAACCGCGCGCTGGGCACGCAGAGCCTGCTGCAACTGCATCCGATCATCGCCAGCACGGGCCATTGCCGCGAGCACGCGGTCGACCCGGCGCCGGCGCTGACCAACACCGCGCTGTTCGCGCGCGACCGGCACATCTGCATGTATTGCGGCGAGCACTTCACCCGCATGGAACTGACCCGCGACCACGTCATGCCGATTTCCCGGCAGGGCAAGGACGAATGGGAGAACGTGGTCAGCGCCTGCCTGGCGTGCAACCTCAAGAAGAGCAACCGCACGCCGCAGCAGGCCAACATGCCGCTGCTGGCGATACCGTACCGGCCGAGCTGGGTGGAGCACCTGATCCTGTCCAACCGCAACATCCTGGCCGACCAGATGGAATTCCTGGTCAGCCGGCTGCCGCGCAACCGGCGCTCGATGGCGGCCGCCCAGTAGGGCCGCGTCGCTAGCGCCCGGAATCCGGGTCGGCGTCGGATTCTTCCACGCGCGCCTTGCGGTTTTCCTGCAGCTCCCGGTCGATCTCCTCGACCTCCTCGCAGGCCTGTTCGGCCTCGGTTTCGTCCTTGGCCTTGCGGTGGGAGCCCTGATCCTTGCCCCGGGCTTCGTCCTGGCGCCGGTCGGCCAGCTTGCGGTAGTTCTCGCGGATACGTTCGAGCGTTTCCTCGTCCATGTCCTCCAGGTCGAGCAGGCCGTTGTGCGCTTCGGTGGTGCGGATCAATTCGTCCAGCTTGATCTGCAGCGCGGCGCTGTCGCGGTTCTGGCTGTTCTGGATGAGGAACACCATCAGGAAGGTGATGATCGTGGTGCCGGTGTTGATCACCAGCTGCCAGGTGTCGCCGAAGTGGAAGAACGGCCCGCTCGCCGCCCATATCGCCACGATCAGCACGGCCGAGAGGAAGGTCGCCGGCCGGCCTGATTGCCGGGCGGTGGCCTCCGCAAAACGGCGAAAAGCTTGCGAGACATTGGCCATGGAAAGACCTCCGCACGGGAAACCGGCGAAAGCATGCGATGGTGCCTGTATGCCCCACGTGCAGGCCCGCGACGGTCGCCGGCAGGCTTTCTTCACCGTTTCGCCCTTGCCCCGCCCCGCCGCTGGGCCAACAATACGCGGATGAACGACCTCAGCCATTACCCCCGCCTGGCTACGATCGGCGCGCCCGCCGACCTGCGCCGGCTGCCCGACAGCGAGCTGCCGCAAGTCGCCGACGAATTGCGCCAGTACCTGATCGAGGCCGTCGCCAGTTCCGGTGGCCACTTCGGCGCGGGCCTGGGCGTGGTCGAGCTGACCGTGGCCCTGCATCACGAGTTCGACACCCCGCACGACCGGCTGGTGTGGGACGTCGGTCACCAGTGCTACCCGCACAAGATCCTCACCGGTCGCCGCGACCGAATCACCACGATCAAGCAGAAGGATGGCCTGGCGCCGTTCCCGCGCCGCGAGGAAAGCGAGTACGACACCTTCGGCGTGGGCCATTCCTCCACCTCGATCTCGGCCGCCCTGGGCATGGCGATCGCCGCGCAGGCCAGCGGCGAGGAGCGCAAGGTGGTGGCGGTGATCGGCGACGGCGCGATGACCGCCGGCCTCGCCTTCGAGGCACTCAACCACGCCGGCGACGTCGAGCCCAACCTGCTGGTGGTGTTCAACGACAACGGCATGTCGATCAGCGAGAACGTGGGCGCGATGACCAAGATGATGGCCCGCGCGATGGCCAGCCGCCGGCTCAACCAGCTGCGCGAGCGGGCCAAGCGGGCGATCCCCAAGCAGTCGTTCATGGGCCGCTGGTTCAAGCGCTGGGAAGAGCACGCCAAGGGCATGTTCGTGCCGAGCACGCTGTTCGAGGAACTCGGCTTCCACTACACCGGCCCGATCGACGGCCACAACATCCCGCAACTGCTGCAGGCGCTGCGCACGGTGAAGAACCTGCCCGGCCCGCAGCTGCTGCACGTGATCACCACCAAGGGCAAGGGTTACGCCCCGGCCGAACAGGCGCAGATCGAATACCACGCGGTCGGTCCGTTCGACCCGCTGGCCGGCGTGAAGAAGAAAACCGGCAAGGCCAAGCCGACCTATACCGACGTCTTCGGCGACTGGCTGTGCGACCAGGCCGCCGCCGATCCGCGCCTGCTCGGCATCACCCCGGCGATGCGCGAGGGCTCGGGACTGGTGCGTTTCTCGAAGGAATTCCCGGAACGCTACTTCGACGTGGCGATCGCCGAGCAGCACGCGGTGACGCTGGCCGCCGGCATGGCCTGCGAAGGCGCCAAACCGGTGGTGGCGATCTACTCCACCTTCCTGCAGCGCGCCTACGACCAGGCGATCCACGACGTGGCCCTGCAGAACCTCGACGTCACCTTCGCGATCGACCGCGCCGGCGTGGTCGGCCCGGACGGCGCCACCCACTCGGGCAGCTTCGACCTCACCTTCCTGCGCTGCCTGCCCAACTTCGTGATCATGGCGCCGGCCGACGAGAACGAGTGCCGCATGATGCTCTCCACCGGATTCCAGCACGCCGGCCCGGCCGCCATCCGCTACCCGCGCGGCACCGGCCCGGGCGTGGCGATCCATCCGCCGCTGGATACCCTGCCGATCGGCAAGGCCGAGCTGCGCCGGCGCGGCCACGGCCTGGCCCTGCTCAGCTTCGGCGCGATGCTGGCGCCGGCGGCCACCATCGCCGCCGAGCTGGACGCCACCCTGATCAACATGCGTTTCGTCAAGCCGCTGGACGAGGCCCTGATCGTGGAACTGGCCGGCACCCACGACGGCTTCGTCACCCTCGAGGACAACGCGGTCGCCGGCGGCGCCGGTTCCGCCGTGGCCGAGTGCCTGGCGGCCCACGGCATCACCTTGCCGATCCTGCACCTTGGCCTTCCGGACGTCTATCTGGAACACGGCAGCCGCGACGAGGTGCTGACCATGGCCGGCCTGGACCTGCCTGGCATCCGTCAGGCCATCCATGCGCGCTTTCCACAACTGACCGCCGTCGCGGCCAACGCCGGCTGAGCGCCGTCACGGCCAATGCCGGTTGACCGCTGTAGGAGCCCGCTGGCGGGCGATGCATTTGATTTTTGCAAACCCCGAATCCCGAATCCCGAATCCCGGCCTCAAAAGCATCGCCCGCCAGCGGGCTCCTACGGGATGGGGCAGCGGCCGCCGCTGACGCGCTCGCGCTGCTCCATATCCTGCGCAGTGAATACTTCGGCGTAACCGGCATCGAGCAGCAAGGCGCGCGCGGCCTCGCCCTGGTTCCAGCCGTGCTCGAACAGCAGCCGGCCGCCCGGGGCGAGTTGGGCACGCGCGCCGTCGACGATGCGGCGGATGTCGTCCAGGCCGTCGCCGCCCGAGGCCAGTGCGCTGGCCGGTTCGAAGCGCAGGTCGCCGCGGGCCAGGTGCGGATCGCCGGCCTCGATGTAGGGCGGATTCGAGACGATCAGCTCGAAGCGCTGGCCGGCCAGCGGCGCCAGCCAGTCGCCCTGCACGAAGCGGACGTTGTCGATGGCGTGACGCTGCGCATTGCGCTGTGCGACCTCAAGCGCCGCCGCGCTGGCATCGGTGGCGATCACCCGCGCGCGGGGACGCTCGCGCGCGATCGCCAGCGCGATCGCGCCACTGCCGGTGCCGAGGTCGGCCACCTGGCCATCGAAGTGGGCCGGCAGGCGCTGCAGCGCCAGCTCCACCAGCAGCTCGGTTTCCGGGCGCGGGATCAGCGTCGCCGGGCTGACTTCCAGATCCAGCGTCCAGAAGCCGCGGTGGCCGACGAGGTAGGCCACCGGTTCGCCTGCTTCGCGGCGGACCAGCAATTGCTGATAAGACGTCTGGACGTCCATGTCCAGTGCGTCGTCCGCATGCGCGAACAGCCAGCTTCGCGGCTGCTGCAGCACGTGCAGCAGCAGCAGTTCGGCCTCGGCGCGCTCGCCCAGCCGTTGCGTCGCCGCTGCCAGCGCCTGGCGCACGTCAGGCATCGCGGCCCGGCCCGGTCGCCGAAGGCGGCAGTTGCGGCGGCACCACGCCCGGCTTGGGCTCGCGCTTGCGCCAGTAGCCGCCGCGCGTCCACGCATCGAAGGCCCAGCGCAGCCAGCCGATCAGGGCATTGGCCAGCCACAGCGCCCACGCCAGCATGGCCAGCTTGTAAAGCCACAACGGCAGGCTGACCACGCCGGCCGCGGGCAACGCACCGTGGCTGCGGTCGGCGAACCAGCGCAGGTCCGCCGCCGACGAGCCGTTGCCGGCCACGTGCATGTCCGGCAGCCCCAGCAGGCCCTGCGGCACGGCGCCGATCAGCACGCACAGCGCCAGCGCGGTCAGGGCCGCCAGGCCCAACTGCAGCAGGTTGAAGCGCAGTCGCGACAGCTGCTCCGGCGCGCGCAGCCGCGCACGCAGGCCCAGCGCGATCAGCCACGCCACCACCAGCGCGTACGCGCTCCAGGCGAAGGCGGAGAAGCCCAGCCCCAGCAGCAGCCAGTGGCGCAGGCGCAGCGGCGCGGGGGCATGGCGCGCCAGCAGCCAGGCGGCGATCAACAGCACCAGCACCTGCGACCAGTACAACACCGCCGGACCGTCGGCCGGGCCCCAGGTCCACAACACCCAGCGATCCTGTGGCAGCTGCAGGTCCAGGTCGATATTCGACACCGGCGCATGCAGGTCCAGCGATGGCGTGCGTACGCGCGTGGCCACGCCCAGCGGCTCGCGCAGATGCACGGCGTAGTCGTGCGCGCCGGGCAGCAGCGGCAGGCTCAGCTTGCCGTCGCGCACCGCCAGGTTGATCGGCTGGTTGTCGCGCCGGGCCTCGATCAACTCGCTACCGGGCGGCAAGTCGATGGCGTGCTCGCCGCCGCGGGTGCTGCGCACGCGCAGGTCCAGCTGCAACTCGCTGGCGCGTTCGCCGGTGCGGACGCTCAGCTGCGCGCCGTCAATGGCGAGGCTGTCGCCGGCCACGGCCACCGGCTGCGTGATCGCCAGCTGCAGCTTCTCCCCCGGCAGCGGGTCGAACCGCAGGCCGTCGTCGCTGGCGCTGGTCGGCACGCCTTCGGCGTCCACGTGCCACATCGGCGCCGCGCCCACTTCCCACACCTCGGCGCGCTCGCCCAGCGGCGGTGCCTGCAAGGTGAGCGTGACGCGATCGAGCTGGCTGCTCCAACTCACCATCGACTCGCCCGCCTTGAAGGTGACGTTGATCCTGCCGTCCTTGACCAGCACGCCCTCGCCGCGCGGATGCTCGCCCGGCAGCAGCGGCAGGCTGATGCTGAATCCGCCCTCCTGCGGCGCGATGCGCTCGACCCGGTTCAGCACGATCCAGTCCAGCCCCAGGCCGATGCTGCGGGTCAGCCGCACATATGGCGGAAAGCTCTGCATGGCCGGCAGCTGCTTGCCGTCGGCGGCCGTCTGCACGCGACGCAAGGTGACGCTGTCGCCCAGCACGCGGCCGCCATCGACGCCGTCGAGCGACCAGCCCGGGCCGCTGAAGGCGATGCGCTGCGGCGGCAGCGCGAAGTGCAGCGCGGCGCTGTCCACGGCGTCGAGCCGGTAGCGCAGGCTGACGCGGTGCACGCCGCGGTCGAGCCGCAGCAGCAGCTGATCGTCGTCGCGCCGCAGCGCCGGATCGGCCTGGCCATCGAGACCGACATCGATCAGCGGCATCGCCTGGTCGGAGGTCGGCAACGGCAGCGCCACGCGGGCGCCGACATGGGCTTCCAGCGTCACCTCCAGCATCGCGCCGTTCACCTGCAGTTGCGCCTGCGCCACTTCGGCGCACTGCGGCGCGCACTTCGGTGCCTCGGTCAGCCGGCTGCGCAACTGGTCGAGCAACTGTGCATCCGGCAACGCCTGGGCGCGGGCGCCCGCGGGCAGCAAGGCGATCGCCAGCAAGGCCGCGCCGGCCACGCCGGCACCGCGCGCAGGCATCCAGCGGCCGCGCAGCGTCGACCACAGGCTCATCGCCACGCGGCCCAGCACGGCCGCCAGCAGGCCGACCATCAGCACGCGCAGCAGCCGCACCAGCCATGCCGGCGCGATCACCAGCCGGGTGGTCTGCTGCGGGGTCACCGGCCCGGACCAGCCGAGCCGGTAGTTGTTGCCCTCGTTCCAGTGCGGCATGCCGACGCCGGCCTGGATCACGGTGCGGTTGTCCTGCTCGCTGGCCACCAGCTGGCTGGCGCTGATCCGCGAACCGGTGACCATCACGCTGTCCAGCGTGCCGGGCGACGCCTGCACGGCATTCGCGCTCACCTCGTTCACGGCGCCACGTGCGGACGGCGCCGGGGGCGGCGGCGGCGCCGGCACGCCCGCCGCGAACCTGTCGGCGACGACCACCGGCGGCGCATGGGCCGACACCATCCGCGGCGCACTGCCATGCTCCAGTTGCGGGTGCAACGCATACTGCAATTGCGCGGCCGCGAACGGCAACGCCCACAGCACCGCCAACGCGAACACGGCCCGTGCACCGCCACGCGCAAACACGCGCAGGCGTCCTTCGGGCAGTGCGCGCAACAACAGGGCGAGCGCCAGGGCCAGCGCCAGCGTCCACAGCGGCGCCATCGCCTCGTGCTGCGCCAGCACCAGATAGCCCGCCGCCAGCAAGGCCCAGGGCCAGCCGAGCAGACGCCCGGCCAGCAAGGCGATCAGCGCCACCACGAACAGGTCGAGCAGGCTCCATTGCGCAGCCCAGGAATCGTTCGAGCGGTCGGCACCGATCGCGCCGAGCAGGCGATAGCCCGGCGGAAGGTGCACGGTGGCCTCGATGCCGTCCAGCGGCAGCTGCCAGCCGGAACCCGGCATCGCGCCGATGCCGGCCGGTACGCGCAGGCCGGCCGCCACGTCGATGCGGCGATCGCGCAGCTCCACACCCGCGCGGCCCTTCGCATCCGTGGTGACCAGCAGCGGTTCGCCATGTTCCGACGCACGCTGCAACTGCCACGGTGCGCTGACATCGAGCCGCTGGTGATGGCGCAATTCGCCGCCGAGGCGGTCGGCCACGCTGAAATGCCCACCGTCGAAATCCAGCCACATCTCGCGCTGCAGGTGCAGTGCGTCGCCGCGGCCGCCTTCGTTGCCGCGATTGCCCTGCTCCACGGTGAGGCCGCTGCGGTCGTCCAGCACATAGGCCGGCAGGTTGGCCCACGCGCCCGGCACGCCGGCCTGCGCGGCGTCGACCGCATGGCCTTCCACGCGCGTGCTGCGCAGCGCGTTGTCGTCGGCATAGCTCCACACCTCCTGCTTCGGCCACGGCGCGGGCGGCAGGGTCACGCCGACCTTCGCCAGCGGCGCGACGCTGCGCGCCTGCACGGTCAGCGTCCACTGCCCCGGGCGCAGCTGCACGCGCAGGCGGCCATCGTTCTCCAGCCGCGCGGGCAGCTCGCCGCCGAGCGCGGTGGCGACGAAGCCCGCCGGCAGCACCGGACCGAGCACCTGTTCGCGCGCACTGCCGGCGACGTCGAACTGCAACTGCGTCTCCAGCGTGGCCGGCAGGCCGTCGCCGAGGCGTCGATAGACGCGCAGCGAAAGCGCGTCCGCCGCGCGCTGCGCGCTGGCCGCTTCGCCCAGCGTGAGTTGCCGGCCGTCGCGTTCGATCCGCGTCACCCTGGCGCCGTCGACACTCAGCGCCACCAGCCCGATCGACTCCGGCACACTCAGGTTGGCGGGCCGCGACGTCCACGGCAGCGCGCCCTGGATGCGGTAATCGCCCGGCTCCAGCCACAGCATCGGTTCGCCCTGGTGCTCCAGCACCGTCGCCGGCCGGTTGCCCAGGTTCACCCGCTGCGGCCAGTGGCGACTGTCCCCCGGCAGGGCCACCCAGCTCGGCGCATCCACATGCACCTCCAGGCTGAAGCGCCCGCCATCCTCGTCGGCGTCGAGCGCGAGCCGCCCCGGCCAGGCGCAGCGGTAGCTGTCCCGACCCGGTGCCTGGCTGGCCAGGAACGGGCAGGGGTGCCCGGGCACGTCGTGCAGCACCCAACCCTGCCAGTCACGCAACGGCGGCGGTATGTCCTGCGCCGCCAGCGGCGCGGCCAACAACAGGCCCAGACCCAGCAAAATGCACAATCGACGAAGCATGCTGCTTTACCCCTGTAGGCCGGTCGGCGGGCACAGTGTAAGTGGAACGCGGCGAACGGACGAAGCGGCCCGTAACGTGCGCCGGCCGCGATACGCGTGTGCACATCGCGCACTCTGGATCCAACGCAGCACGGGACGGAATGGGGTCGACGCCCGCCCCTCGGGCCTCGTCATGCCTGCGAAGGCAGGCATCGCACTTCATCATTGCGGGCAGTGGTGGCATCGGCGTGCGATAGGTCGCGCGCAAGCCAGGAGCGAGCGGCCGCTTGTAACTGCGGTAGCGCGCTCGCGCGCGATGCTTCTGCTCGCGGCATTTGAAGCCAACAGCGGTCGATCGCCTTCGGCGACCGAGTTACTTTTCTCTTGCGTGGCCAAGAGAAAAGTAACCAAAAGAGAAGGCCACCCCGCTTGGCGCTTGCCGGGCATCGGGCAACCGCTCCCTGCGTTGCCTCCACTCCGGCATCCATGCCGTCGCCTGCCCGGCAAGTCCGTGAGCCGGGGCCGGGCTTTTCGACAGCACATCCATGTGCTGGCGAAAAGGAGCCGACATCCCTGTCGGCTCCCGCTGCGCGGCCTGTCGTCCCCGACTCACCGCCGCACAGGGGCCCCGGTAGAGCAGCGGGCCATCGTGGCCCGCACTTTTCAGAACGGCAAAAGCAAAGTCAGAAGCAAAAGCAAAAGCAAAAGCAGGGCAACAGCACGAACACGGCGCCGCTGCCCCTGCCCCCTCTCCCCCGACGGGGGAGAGGGTTGGGGTGAGGGAGAAGCTCTTGACCTGGCTCTTGTGAAGAGTGCGGGCCACGATGGCCCCCTGCTCTACCGGGGCCCCTCTGCAGCGGCGGGCGGGCGTAGGAAAGCCCGCAGGGTGGCCGGCAGGGATGCCGGCCAGTTTGGCGTCAGGGCAGGATGCCCTGTCGACAAACCCCGTAGCCCGGCCGCGGACCTTGCGGGCAGGATGCCCGCAAGGCGCGGAAGCGGGGTGCTCTTTCTCTTTGGTTACTTTCTCTTTGAGCACGCAAAGAGAAAGTAACTCGGCTGCCGCAGGCAGACGAAAGCTCTTGCCTTTGAAGACGACAAGCGCAAGAGCATCGCGCACAGGGTGCGCTCCTACAGGTGGAGGCGATCACCGTTTTTTGCTGGAAGTGCGATGCCTGCCTTCGCAGGCATGACGGAGCGTGAGGGATGAGGGCGGGAGGCCTGTCGAAGAGTCCGGCGGGCAAGCCGCGATGCCCAGGCCGAAAAGAATGACGCGCCGGCCAGACGACCGGCGCGTCACGTGACGCATGCCCGCGCAGCGCGAGCGCCTGCGCCTGCGGGTTACTTCAGGATCGCCGCGGGGTCCTGCGCCTGCTTCAGCGCCGCGCACAGTTCGATCGACTCGCCGGTCTGCGCCAGGCCGCGGGCGATGCCAGCCGAGTCGTCCATGCGCGAATCGAAGAAGGCGTGCAGGCGCGTGGCCTCGGTCGCGCTGCAGCCGCCACTTGCGGCCAGCGACGGCAGGCGGCCGCCGGCGAAGCTGCCGGTGCGGGCGAGGATCTGCGGGTAATGCGCGGTGAACCACTGCCACATCGCATCACGCTGCGCGACGGTGTCGCGCTCGCCCATCAGCAGCCGGCCCATCTCGCCCACCTTCACCGTGTCGGTCAGGGCGAAGTCGCGCACCTGTTCGGCCAGTGCCGGATCTTCCGCGCGCGACAGCCCGTCGAGGATGCCGTTGCGCAGCGCCGGGTCGCTGGTGCGGGGCAGCTCGGCGATCAGCGCGTCCACCGCCGATTTGCCGTGCGTCTGCACCGCCACGCCGAGCACCGTGCCCAGCAGGTCGGGATTGGCGGAGGCCAGATCGAGGCGACCGTTCGCGCCGCGCTTGAGCGCCGCCTCGCCCTGCTTGAGCAAGGCCGCGCGCACTTCCGGCACGCGGAAGTCGAACGCCAGCGCCTCGGCAAGCGTGCTGCGCAGCAAGGCCGCGGTGTCCTCCTCGCCGGCCACGCGCTGGTAGCCGAGCTTCTGCAGCCGCGGCAGATACGCCGCGCGCACCCACGCATCCACGTGCGCACGCTGCGCGTCGGTGTGCGCGGCGTGGTGCGCGATCCAGGTCACCTGACCCAGCGGAGCGGTGGCGACGTCGGAGATCGGCGAGGCGGTCAGCGGCTTGAACGCAGCCAGCACGTCGCCGGCGTCGAGATCGCCGCGGCGGAAGCTGGCGCTGACCGCGTCGGCATAGGCAAGCTGCTCGGCGTCGCTGAGCTTGCCGACCACGTCGGCAAGTCGGGTCAGCTGCGGCTTGTCGAGGCTGAAGCGGTAATAGCCGCTGGCGTTCGCATTGGGCATGACCCAGGTCGGCTTGCCGGCGCCGGGCAGCGCCATCGAACCGCTGGCCTGGTCGAGCATCTTGCACTCCACCTTGCTGGCCCGCGCTTCATCCTTGCCGTTGGCGCTGGTGCCGTAGCGCACGCACACCGGCACGCCCCACAGGCGCTGCGCGTCGCCCTTGCTGCCCAGCGGCAGGTAGCGCTCCTGGCTCAGCTGCAGCACGGCCTGGCCGCCCTTGTATTCCAGCCGGGTGCGCACGTAGGGCACGCCGGACTGGTTGAGGAAGCTGTCGAACGCGTGCTTGAACGGCGCACCCTTGCCCGCTGCGGCAGCGATCGCATCGACCAGGTCATCGGCGGTGGCGTTGCCGAACTTGTGCTTCTGGATATAGGCGCGCATGCCCTTGCGGAAGGTGTCCTCGCCCACGTAGTTCTCGAACATGCCCAGCACGCTGGCACCCTTCTGGTAGGTGATGCCGTCGAACGCGGTGGTGATGTCGCCGTTGCCGGTGATCGGCTGGCGCACGCGGCGCGCGCTGACCAGGCTGTCGTTGCCCATCGCGCGCTGGCCGCCGCGCACGCGGTCGAGATCGGCGCGGTATTCCGGATGCACCTGCATGGTCACCTTCTGCTGCATCCAGGTGGCGAACGCCTCGTTGAGCCAGATGTCGTTCCACCACTCGGTGGTGACCGTGTCGCCGGTCCACATGTGCGCCAGCTCATGCGCGGTGACGTTGAACGAGCCGCGCACGTTGCGCGCAGGGGAATCCTTGTCGAGCAGCAGCAGCCAGTCGCGGAAGGTGACCAGGCCGGGGTTCTCCATCGCGCCGGCGGAGAAATCCGGCGCGGCGAGCAGATCGAGCTTGTCGAACGGATAGCCGAAGCCGTAGTAGTTCTCCAGCGCGTGGATGATGCTCGGCGTTTCGGAAAGGACGTGCTGCATGCGATGGCCCTCGCCTTCGGCGGCGACGCCGCGCAGCTTCAGCGGCTTGGCGCGGTACGCATCGGGCGAGATGTCCGGGCCGGCGACGACGTCCCATGGACCGACCGCGAAGGCCACCAGGTAGGTCGGCAGCGGCACGGTGCGGGCGAAGGTGACGGTCTTCCAGCCCTTGCCGTCGCTGCGCTCGTTCACCTGCTTCGTATTGGCCACCACGGTTTCGTCGGCGGGCGCGGTGATGGAGATGTCGAACGGGGTCTTGAAGCCGGGCTCGTCGAAACCGGGGAAGGCGAAGCGCGCGCTGATCGGTTCCATCTGCGTCATCGCGTACGGCTTGCCCTTGGCGCTGACCTTGTACAGGCCCTGCAACTGCGCGTTGAGCGGGGCGGTGTATTCGATCGTCAAGCTGAGCTGCTGCGGCTGCAGCGTGCTGCCGAAATCGACCCGCGCCACGCCGGCCCGCGGGTCCGCCGCCACGTAGGTGCCGGTGTGCACTTTGCCGGCAGCGTCGGTGATCTGCACCTTCGACACCTTCAGGTCGGCGCCGTCCAGCCACAGGTGATCGGAGGCCTTGGCCAGTTTCACCTCGATCGTGGTGGTGCCGGAGAAATCCGCCTGCGCGGGATCCACCTTGAACGCCAGCTGGTAGGACTGTGGCTGGGCCCAGCCGGGCAGCCGACCGCTGGGAGCCTGTTCGGCGGAAGCGGCCAATGTCGAGGCACAACAGGCGGCAAGCGCGGTGAACAAGGCGGTCTGGACTAGGCGGCGCATGGTTTCACTCCGTGACGGGCAAAGCCCCACGCTAGGGGGCGGCATGACTTCCGACCCAGTGCCATAAGGCATGGCCGCCCGGCCGCAGCATCGCCACGGTTGATTATTGCCACGGCGCATCATAGGTATGATCTATCTTTCGGCGAACCGGAACGGCGATGAACCTGCGCGACCTGCAATACCTCGTGGCCCTGGCGGAGCACCGCCATTTCGGTCGCGCGGCGGCCGCGTGCTTCGTCAGCCAGCCCACCCTCTCCACCCAGATCAGGAAGCTGGAAGAGGAGCTGGGCGTGTCGCTGGTCGAGCGCACTCCGCGCAAGGTGCTGCTGACCGAGGTCGGCCGCGACATCGCGATCCGCGCACGCGACGTGCTGGGCGGAGTGGAGCAGATCCGCGCGGTGGCCCGGCGCACGCTGGATCCGGAGTCCGGCACGGTGCGCCTGGGCATCTTCCCCACGCTGGGGCCGTACCTGCTGCCGCACGCGCTGCCGCTGGTGCGCGCGGCCTTCCCCAAACTGGAGTTGCTGCTGGTCGAGGAAAAGACCGAGACCGTCCTGCGCCTGCTGCGCGAAGGCCGGCTCGATGCCGGCATCCTCGCCCTGCCGTTGCACGAGGACAGCCTGCACAGCGAGTTCCTGTTCGAGGAGCCGTTTCTGCTGGCGGTATCCGAGGCGCACCCGCTGGCGCATCAGCAGGGGCTGCTCAAGCTGCGCGACCTGTCCAACCAGAACCTGCTGCTGCTGGAAGACGGCCACTGCCTGCGCGACCAGGCGCTGGAGGTCTGCCACATGGCCGGCGCCGGCGAGCACTCGGGTTTTCGCGCCACCAGCCTGGAGACCCTGCGCCAGATGGTGGCGGCCAACGTGGGCATCACCCTGCTGCCGGTGACGGCGGTGAAGCCGCCGGTGGCGCCGGTGGACGGCCTGCACCTGATCGAATTCAAGGGCCACGCGCCCAGCCGCCGCATCGCGATGGTGTGGCGCAAGAGTTCGGCGATGCACGCCTTCCTGCAGCGCCTCGCCGAGGTGTTCCGGCAACTGCCCGCCGACCTGCTGGACGCGCACTCGGCCGCTTCGCCGGCGGCGACCGAACCGGCACCCGCCTCCCGCCGCGGCCGGCGGACAGCGACAACTCCGCTTGCGCCCACGGCCGATGCTGGCTGAGCCCGGCGCCCGCTTCGCGTAAACTCCGCGCAGATCCAGGGTCGGGGCCCCATGCGCAAACTTCTGATCGTCGCCGTCGCGTCGCTCGTGCTGCTGGGCGTACTCAAGCACCGCGAGCGCGCCGCCGTGCATCCCGGCCCCGGCGTGCTGGCTGCCGCGGCGCCCGTACAGGTCGACCTCGACCACGGCGCGCAACTGCAGAAGGGCGACACCACACTCGCCACGCGCGCGCATTTCGACATCACCGCCCGCGTGCTCTCGCGCAAGGACTACGGCGGCACGGACGGCAAGCTGGTACCGCTGGACCTGGCCATGGGCTGGGGCCGGATGTCCGACAGCGCGGTGCTGCAGCACATCGACATCAAGCAGTCCGACCGCTTCTACTACTGGCACGTGCAGGAGTTCCCGATCCCCCGGCGCGAGATCGAAACCTCCAGCGCCAACATGCACATGATCCCCGCCGACGCCGACGTGAAAAACCAGCTGGAGCAGGTGCGCGCCGGCGAAGTGGTCCGCCTCGAAGGCTTCCTGGTCGATGCCAGCCGGCCTGGTGGGTGGCGCTGGAACACCTCGATGACCCGCGACGACACCGGTGCCGGCGCGTGCGAGTTGATCTACGTGGAGCGGGTGGATGTGGAGCCTGCGCCGTGAATGCGCGGACGCAGTCCTTCCAATCGCGCCTCACCGCCCAGCCCTTACTCCAGTGGCCTCAGGGTGTTGAATGACAGGGAAGCAAGCGCCAGCCGAATGTCCACACGCCGGGGATAGGCTGCGGAGTTATAGTGCAGGCTGAGATCTGCTTGGCATCAGGTGAGTTACCAACATCAGGGGGAGCTGATGGAAAAGCAAACACCCACATGGCAAGCCATCCTCAGATGGATCGCATTCCTGCCAGGAGCTCTAGCTGCTTCGCTGATGGTCAGCGTCGTAATGCGGCTAGTCAATCGTGTAATCATGTTTCTCAATGGCATGAATCCCGACGGCTTCCTCAACAAGCTCTGGCTAGACGTCATTTCAAGTGCGTTAATGGGGGCGGCATTTGTTTATGTCGGGGCTCGTATTGCACCCACGAACCGCAAACCAGTTGGCTACGTCCTTACCGTCACTATCATTCTCATAGCCGGTTTTCTGGCCTTCCCAGCGGTCGCACAGCACGATTGGTGGGCACTAATCGGGTGTGTCGCAATGGCGTGTGGCGGGGCTTTCGTAGCCCATTCTGCCGCAACTGGTGAGCTTGACTTCGACACTCACAGGCTCACCTGACCAGTCGTCCAAGCGGACGCGTGAAAAGCCGCGCACCGTTTAACTCCAGCGTTAGAGAGATGACATAGATGCTCGATCTCATAGTTATCAACAAACCGAAATGGTGCTTGTCCATCGAATCAGCAGGGTTCGGACGAGTAAAGGTCAGCGATTCCTCGGGTCAGGTGGTGTATGCATCACGCGCTGAAAAAAATGTACTCCAGGATATTCTGCGAGAGCTTGTTAAGCGTAAACTGCCCGCTACAGAGTTTGAGGAAGTGAAGGAAAATATAGCCGGGGACTTTTGTTGTGCCATATTCGAGAACGCTGAAGCGCCCGGATTTTCTATGGTGTACGGGGTTGTATTTGGAAACCATCCAATTCCTGAGCTTGTTGAAAAATATATCGCTGGAAACAGAAAATTCGGAAAGTCCGCACAGACTAAGAGTTAGTAGACTCGAAATAAAAAAACTAAAATCAGCGTTGACTTTCTACAGGCGTCGCCTGATTAAAGTGCACTCTGATCCGTGTTTTTCCCTAACCACTCGTTCGAGACGGCGGCTACGCCGCCGTTCAACTCCAGCGTTAGCCTATCAAGATGATCATCCCACCCTCTAAGTTGCCGGTGCATCTACGCATGCTGGTTGAAAACAGCGGCGCTGTTTCCCGCCTTACTGAAATCCATGAGCATTTAACCGGTAGAACGCGCGGAAGAAAGCACGGTGTTGAAGTACTTAATAAAAGCGCAATTGTGCTACTGGTCGCGTGCTGGGAAAGCTTTATAGAGCAGCTTGCAGTTAACGCATTCGACGCAATATATAAGTCCGCAAAGGTACCGGATGTCTTTCCAATCAGGGTTTTGGTAATTGCGGGGTCCGAGTTGCGAGAAAGCCAGGACGCGACTCAGATATGGAAGCTTGCTGGTAATGGATGGCGTCAAGTGTTAGCGGCGCACCGGCAAAGAGTACTGGACAAATACGTTGGTAAACTCAATACTCCGAAACCGCAGCAGATAAACGACCTCTTCCTAGAGCTAATAGGTATTAAAAATATCACAAAGTGCTGGATGTATCCGGGAGTTTCCCATTCCAAAGCAGAGAATAGGGTAACCGCACTAGTTACGCTACGAGGCGACATAGCTCATAAAGTCCAAACGGCTACGCCTGTAAAAAAGGCAGATGTCGAGCAATTCACCCGGCTAATTGCTCGCTTAGCCGGATTGACAAGTAATTATGTAGGCCTATTTATAGAGAATCAAGTGAAAGTTAAACCTTGGCGTACGGATATTAAGTACGATCCAAACTGAATCAGGGAAAAAAGGGGAAATGGTGTCACGAACAAGTCCCAAGTGGTTATGCCAAAAGCCGGGGTCAGAGCCGACTTTCAACGAACGGGGTCAACGAACGGGGGCAGGTTCACTTCCCCTCTGATTGAATGAGACTGGCGCCGCTCTTGGGTTTCCATCCACCTACCCAAGCGAACTTAACCTGTCCTGATCTCTCAAACGGAGCACCCCATGGGCCTCCTGACCTTCACCATCAACCTCACCTTGGACGGCTGCGCCGACCACCAGGAAGGCATCGCCGACGACGAGACGCACGCGTTCTTCACCCGGCTCATGGACGAGAGCGGAGCGATGCTGTGGGGCCGCGTCACCTACGAGATGATGGAGAGCTACTGGCCGGCGGTCGCTCGCGGCGAGGTGGAGGCAGCGCCGGCGATGCGCGAGTGGGCGATCAAGCTGGAAGCCAAGCCGAAGTACGTGGTGTCTTCGACCCGAAAGGATTTCCCCTGGACCCACAGCCACCATGTCAGCGGTGACCTCCGCGCGGGCGTGCAGAAGCTCAAGGACGCGACACCGGCCGGCGTGCTCCTCGGCAGCGGCAAGCTTGCGGCGGAACTGGAACGGCTGGAGCTGATCGACGAGTACAAATTCCTCGTCCATCCCAGGATCGCCGGGCATGGCCCGACCCTGTACCAGGACGGGCTGCCGAGTACACGACGCCTGGAGCTGGTCTCGGCCACGCCGCTCCGCAACGGCACAGTCGCCGTGCACTACCGGCGCGCGCGCTGACCCGGAGATGGGTCGACCTTCCGTCAGGGTCGTCGCTCAGCGGAACGGCTGACGCCAACCCACGCATCCTCGCCCGCCAGGCACGACAAGATCAGGTTGCCGGCCATGCAGCCCGAAGGGCCGCAAGTTTTTGAATGAAAAGGAAGAAAGAGCCGAAACGCCGTGCGCGGGCCAGGGACAGGTTTGCAAGGATTAGACTGCCATCTGAAATCTATCTCGTGTGGGGTCCGCCCGGAACCCGAGGCGGGCAATACGGTCGATCGCTCCTCGATAAACGGAGAACACGACCATGAAACGCACAAGCCTCGTGATCCTCGCAGCACTGGCGTGCGCGTCGGCACCAGTTGCCAACGGGCAGACTCCGACGCAGCCGGCAGTCGACCCGTCGCCAGCCAGCCGGATCGCGACTTTCATCGGCGATGCGACCTGCGCCGGCACGCCCATGGCGATGGGCAAGAGTCCCGGCCCTGCAGACACGGGCAGGTATCACGCCGAAAAAGCGCTCGACGGAAACTGGGTCGTGGCCCGTTACCGGCAGGACCAGAGCGCAGCCAATCCGCATCCTTTCGAGGTCGTGCAGTACTTCGGCTACGACCCGGCGAACAAGCACTACCTCACGGTCATGGTCGGCAATGGCGCCGGCGTCCACGGCACCGGGTCCAGCGACGGGTGGAGGGGCAACTCCATCACGTTCGACGAGGTCGAGTGGGCTCGCGGCAAATCCCACTCTTCGCGGGAAACCTTCACGACCGGGGACTCGGGGCTGTCGGGATACGCCGCCTGGTCACGGGACAAGCAAGGCAAGTGGATCAAGATGTACCAGGAAACCTGCCACAAGGCATGACGGGCGGGTTCGGGCTCATGGCGGGCTTTGGTTGGCCACGCTTCGGGTGCGTGAATCGGTAGAGGCGGACGGTGTCGCCGCTGCGCTACCCAGCGTCAGGAGACACATCCGCCGCCGCAAACCGGCTAGCCGAGCAAGTCGTCGAGGCTTGCCACGGTGACGAGCTTGCGTGCGGCATGTGCAAGCCCCGTGTTCACCGTCACCAGTGCGTCGGCCTGCAGTTTCGTCAGCGCCAGGTACTCGGCATCGAGGGTATCGTTCCACCCCAGCTCCTGGGCGATGTCCCAGGCCACCCGCTGCAGCACCCGGTCGCCCAGCAACCGCATCTGCAGGCCGCGCAGGTAATCCATGCGTCGCATTGCGTCCGCCCTGGTCAGTTCGCCGCGCATCACTTGGGCATACAGCTGCGCAAGCACCTGCGATTTCAGCAGCGTCGGGGCAAGCAGCTTGTGGCGCAGAGGTATGGTGGCCTCCCGCTTTGCCAGTTCCAGCGCTGCACCTGGTTCGATCACGTATCGCGTCATGGCTTGCCTCGCTGCGCCGGGTGTCGCCACCCACGCCATCATGTCATGGCCACGGAAAAATCCGGCGCGGTATCGCTTCACGGGTTGACGGGCGGCCCGGCCAAGGCTTCAGTATCGGCCCATGAACCCCATGCACATCGAACGCATCGACCACCTCGTCTTCACGGTCAAGGACATCCCCACGACCTGCGATTTCTACTCGCGCGTGCTCGGCATGGAGGTCGTGACATTCGGCGAGGGGCGCAAGGCGCTGGCGTTCGGGCAAAGCAAGATCAACCTGCACCAGTTGGGTCGCGAGTTCGAACCCAAGGCCGCCGCGCCGACGCCCGGCTCGGCGGATCTTTGCCTGGTCACTCCGGCCCGCCCGCAGGCCGTGCTGGCCCACCTGGAGGCGTGCGGCGTGGCCGTACTCGACGGGCCGGTGCGGCGCACGGGTGCCCTCGGGCCGATCACCTCCATCTACTTCAGGGACCCCGATGCCAACCTCATCGAGGTCTCCAGCTACGGCGAGGCCTGACGACGCGTCGGCGCGACAGCTCGAGAAAAGGTGCCAGGTACGCACGGCACTTGCTTGAGCGCCGTCATTCCCGCGAAAGCGGGATCCCGTGCCCTCTCGCCACCCACAACCCTGAAGGCGCTGGATTCCTGCTTGACCGGCCCTACGGCCGTCAAGAGGCGCCTCGCAGGAATGACGAAAAACGGAGGCTCCGTCCAGGTTCCGGTTTGCGCTACCCGGGCCGGTGGCAGCTGACCATCCACATCGCGCCGTAGCGGTCGGTGAGCATGCCGAAGCGCAGCGCCCAGTCGGTCTCGGCCATCGGCATGGTCACGCGGGCGCCTTCGGACAGGGCGGCGAACAGGCGCTCGGCTTCCTCCGGCTGGTCCACGCCGAGCGAGACCGCGTTGCCGTGGATGCCCGGGTACGGGCCGCTGTCGGGGTTGCACCAGTCCGAGCCCATCAGCACGGCGTCGCCCACGGCGAGGCGCACGTGGGCGACCAGGTCGAGAGTCGCGGCTGGCGCCCCGCCGCGGGACATGTCGCCCACGGTCACCTTCATCTCGATCTTGCCGCCGAGGCAGCGCGCGTAGAAATCAAACGCCTCGGCGGCGTTGTCCTTGAAAAACAGGTAATTCACGAGCTGCATCGACATTCTCCGCTTGGGTGGCGAGGAGGCCGCGTGGTGGCGCGGTACATGAAAGACGAATGGCGCGGGCGCGTATCGACAAACCGCGATCAGGCGGCCACGGCGATCTCCGGGAAGGGTTCGCGCCAGGCCTCGATCTCGTTCAGGCGTTCGTGCCAGCGCTGCATGGCCGGGAACTCGGCCAGCGGGATGTGCGCGCGGCTGGCGTGCGGCAGCGCCACGGCCAGCGCGAAATCGGCCAGGGTGAGCGAATCGCCGACCACGTAGCTGCGCTCTTGCAGATGGCTGTCCAGCACCTTCGCGGCACGGCGCCATTCGCGCGAGGCCCGCTCCACTTCGGCAGCATCCGGCTCGCCCAGGCCGAAGCGCGGCTTGATGATGTGCTCGAAGTAGAGCGCCCCGCCGGGCTGGGTGAAGTGCTGGTGGTTCCAGCTGAACCAGCGGATCACCTCGGTCTGGCGCGTGTCCTGCGGCCACAGCTCCGAGTCGCAGCGCGCGGCGAGGTGGCACATGATTGCGTCCGCTTCCCACAGCGCCAGCGCGCCGTCGACCAGGGTGGGCACCTTGCCGTTGGGGTTGAGCGCCAGGTATTCCGGGCGGCGTTGCTCGCCGCGGCCGAGGTCCAGATAGACGTACTCGACGGGGGATTCCAGGTATTTCGCGACCGCGCACGCAGAGCGCGGCTTCAACACGTCGGACCAGTAGAGCTTCATCGTTGATGATTCCTCGCGGACAGGGGGCTTTCACCCAACGACGAACGGCGTCCCCGCAAATCGACAATGTCGAAAGCCGCCACTCCGGCGGGAGTCGTGCCTGCCGCACAGGGTCACGTCCACCCGAATCCAACCGCCATCGTAGGAGCCCGCTCGCGGGCGATGCTTTGAGGATTCGACCGAAGCAAAAGCATCGCCCGCGAGCGGGCTCCTACGGTGAAGCTTCAAACCACCGCTCCCCCATTCCCGCTCACCCGCGCGGATGATGCTGCGCGTGCAGCCGTTTCAGCCCTTCCTTCGCCACCAGCGTGTAGATCTGGGTGGTGCTGAGCGAGCTGTGGCCGAGCAGCATCTGCAGCGCGCGCAGGTCAGCGCCGTGGTTGAGCAGGTGGGTGGCGAAGGAGTGGCGCAGCACGTGCGGCGAGATGCGTCTGGCGTGGATGCCGACCTGCTGCGCGTAGCGCTTGACCAGGGTCCAGAACATCTGCCGGCTCATGCCCTCGCCGCGGTTGCTCAGGAACAGCGCCGCGGGCTGCCGGCCGCGGGCCAGCGCCGGCCGGGCGTTGGCGAGGTAATCGCCGATGCGCGCCAGCGCTTCCTCGCCCACCGGCACCAGCCGGTCCTTGCCGCCCTTGCCGGTGATCCGCAACACGCCCTGGCGGGCGTTCAGCGCCGCCAGCGGCAGCCCCACCAGCTCGGACACGCGCAGGCCGGAGGCATACATCAGCTCCAGCATGGCGCGGTCGCGCAGGCCCAGCACGGTGCCGGTATCAGGCGCGCCGAGCAGGCCCTCGATCTCGCGTTCGGCCAGCGCCTTGGGCAGGCTGCGCGGCATTTTCGGCCGCTCGATCAGCAAGGTCGGGTCGACGAAATCCGGCTCGTCGCGGGCCACGCAGGCGTAGTAGCGGCGAAACGCCGACTGCCGCCGCGCGATCGAGCGGACGGCCCCCGCCTGCGTGCCGTGGTAGGCGGAGATGTCCTCGCGCGTGGCCGTGTGCAGGTTGCGCCCGCGCGACGCCAGCCAGCGCGCCAGCGCTTCCAGATCGCGCCGGTACGCCTCGAGCGTGCGCTCGGCCAGGCCGTCTTCGGACCACACCCGCTCGATGAACCGGGCGATGCCGCGGCGGTCGGCTTCGGCGATACTGGCGGGGTTTTCTTCCTTGTCCATGCGCACGATGCTGACCATCGCGCGCGCTCCACGCAAGCGATCCGATGCCGATGCCCGACCGTTCCGACACGCCCACCGCCATGCCCTGCCCGCTGTGGCGACGGCTGCTGGCACTGGTCTACGACCTGCTGATCGTGGTGGCGATCGTGATGGTGGTGGGCCTGCTCAGCCAGCTGGCCACCGGCGGGCAACTGGTCCAGGGCGCCGATCACGCACAGGTGCCGGCGTGGTACCGGCCGCTGCAGGGGCTGGTGGTGTCGGCGTATTTCCTGAGCTCCTGGCTGCGCGGCGGGCAGACCGTGGGCATGCGGCCGTGGCACATCCGCCTGACCGACCGCGCCGGCGCCAGCCCCACCGTGCAGCAGGCGGTATTGCGCCTGCTGGTCGCGGCCTTGCCGATGCTGTTGCTGATGCTGGCGCCCGTGCTGGGTCTGCGCGCCACACTGTGGCTGTTGCTGGCCGTGTGGGCCGGTTGGTTTGCCGTGGCCTTGTTCGACCCGCGCCGGCGCGCGCTGCACGACCTCGTTGCGGGCACGGAGCTGCGCCGGTCCGCATGACCACGCAAGGCTTCTGCCGTCATTCCAGCGAAAGCTGGAACCCAGTGTCCTCAGGCAGAGGCGAAGGCGCTGGATCCCGGCTTTCGCCGGGATGACGGCCAGGCGGCCATCCGGACTGCGCGCCGTGTTGGGGCATGCCCGCGCCGGGCCTTCACGCCGCGCATCGCGCAGACGCGGTTCAATCCACCGATGCCCGCCCCTCCTGCCGCCGAGCTTTGCAGCAACGCCGAGCTGGTCCGCCGCAACCGCAGCTTCTACGAACCGTTGTGGGAACGGGCCAACCTGGTCGAACCCTCGCGCTTCAATACCTGGCCGCTGCTGCAGGCGCTGGCGCAGGAGGCGCCGCGCCGGCTGGAGGTGGCGCCCGGTCTGCGCCCGCGGCTGCCGCTGCGCGGGACCTGCTTCGTCGACCTGAGCCAGGCCGCGGTGCGGCGGCTACAGGCCCGCGGCGCGGCGGCGGTGCACGGCATGATCGGCGCACTGCCCTGGCACGATGCCAGCTTCGACCTGGTCTGCGCGCTGGACATCCTCGAACACGTCGCGGACGACCACGGCGCCCTGGCGGAACTGGCCCGGGTGGCGGCACCCGGCGCGCGCGTGCTGCTGTCGGTGCCGCTGCATCCGCAGGCGTGGACGGCGTTCGACGACTGCGTCGGTCACTGCCGCCGCTACGAGCCGGCGCAGATCCTCGCCCTGCTGGCCGAACACGGCCTGGTGCTGGAGCACAGCGCGGTCTACGGCATGCAGCCCAATTCGCCGCGCCTGCTGGCGCTGGCCGAGTGGTTCCTGGACCACCAGCGTGAACGCGCGATGTGGTGGTACAACCGCGTGTTCATGCCGCTGGGCCTGCATTTTCAGAAGCCGCTGCGCTGGCGCGAGGGTCTGGGCGATACCAACGGCGTGGACGAAGTGCTGCTGCGGTGCCGCCGCGCGAGGTGAGATGCAGGTCTCTGCCGCATTGCAACACGAGGCGGCCATTCCCGCTAAGATGCGGGGTTTGCGACCCACGACCCGACTCGATGCTTTATCAAATCCATGAATGGCAGCGCTCGCTGCTCGGCCCGCTGAGCTATTACGCCGAGGCCAACGCCCGCATGCTCAGCGCCCGCGGCAACCCGTTTGCCGCCTGGCCCGGCGTGCAGCGGCTGGCCGCCGCCAACGAGCTGGTCTACCGGCTGGGCAAGGATTACGAGAAACCCGCCTTCGGCATCCACGCGGCCCAGGCCCACGACCAGGAAATCGCGGTGATCGAGCGGGTCGCGCTGGCCAGGCCGTTCTGCCAGCTCAAGCGCTTCAAGCGTTTCAGCGACGACCCGGCCACCATCGAGAAGATGAAGAAGGACCCGGTGGTGCTGGTGGTGGCGCCGCTGTCCGGCCACCACGCCAGCCTGCTGCGCGACACCGTGCGCACCTTGCTGCGCGACCACAAGGTGTACATCACCGACTGGGTCGACGCGCGCATGGTGCCGGCCGCCGAGGGCACGTTCGGGCTGGACGACTACGTGGCCTACGTGGAGGATTTCATCCGCCATATCGGCGCCGGCTCGCTGCACGTCATTTCCGTGTGCCAGCCCACCGTGCCGGTACTGGCGGCGGTGTCGCTGATGGCCGCGCGCGGCGAGGCCACCCCGCGCAGCCTGACCATGATGGGCGGCCCGATCGACCCGCGGCGCAGCCCCACCAGCGTCGACAACCTGGCCACCACCCGACCACTGTCGTGGTTCAAGGGCAACGTGATCCACACCGTGCCGGCGAATTACCCCGGGCGCGGGCGCGAGGTCTACCCCGGCTTCCTGCAGCATGCCGGCTTCATCGCGATGAACCCCGGCCGACACATGAGTTCGCACTGGGATTTCTACCAGGACCTGCTGCGCGGCGACCAGGAAGATGCCGAGGCGCACCGCAAGTTCTACGACGAGTACAACGCGGTGCTGGACATGCCGGCACGGTTCTACCTGGACACGATCGAGAAGGTGTTCCAGCAGGCGCTGCTGCCGCGCGGGCTGTGGGACGTGGCCGGCGAGCGGGTGGAGCCGGCCGCGATCCGGCACAGCGCGCTGCTGACCATCGAGGGCGAGCTGGACGACATCTCCGGCCTGGGCCAGACCGAGGCGGCGCACGACCTGTGCAGCAGCATCCCGGCACGGCGCCGCGCGCACCGGGTGATCGAGGGCGCCGGCCACTACGGCATCTTCAGCGGCAGGCGCTGGCGCGAGACGGTCTACCCGCAGGTGCGCGACTTCATCTGCCAGTTCGACCAACCGTACAAGCCGGCCGCACGTCGCCGCGGCGACGCGAAGTAACCCGGCTCAGGCCCCGGGCCAACCCCACAGCGCGTGGTCGAGGTCGCCGTCCAGGCCGAAGCGCGACAGCGGCACGCGGCCGTTGACCACCTCCACACCCTCGGCGCGCAGCCGGCGGCACTGCTCGCGGAAGCCGCGGCTGCCCGGCGGCATCGCGACATGGCCGCTGGCCCGCAGCACGCGGAACCACGGCAACTCCATGCCCTCGGGCACCTCGCCCAGCAGCCGCCCGACCAGCCGCGCGCGGCCCGGCAGGCCCGCGCGCGCCGCGATCGCGCCGTAGCTGGCCACGCGGCCGGGCGGAATCGCGGCGATGGCGGCATAGATGCGGGCGTTGCGATCTTGCATGGCGGTTCCGGCGGGTGGGGCGACTCGGCAGGCGATCCGTGACAGAGTAACCTCCGGCTCAGTTCCACGGGAATGGCACCATGCGCCACTTCGAAGCCGTGCGCTCCCACCTCGGCAGCGCGCACCAGTTGCACCACAATGACCCGTACCTGATCAGCTTCGACCTGGCCCTGGGCCAGGGCCGCCACCAGGGCATCTACCTGGCCGAACTGGAGGGCGAATCCGGTCGGCGCTACCTGCGCGTGTCCACCCCGATCGGCCCGCTCGCCGGCACCGACCCGCAGCGCTGCCTGCGTTTCAACTGGGAGCAGCGCACCGGCTACCTGGCCGTGGCCGACCTGGACGGCTCGCCCTACCTGCACCTGTGCGAGAACCGCCTGTACGAATTCCTCGATGCCGCGGAGCTGGACCGGGTGATCCGCGCGCTGGGCACGCTGGGCGACCGCCTGGAACAGGTCATCGCCAGCGAAGAGGATGCCTTGTAGGGCGCGCCGCGCGCCTCAGAACAGCAGGCCGTACGCCACCACGAAGCCGTAGGCCAGCAGCGCGGTGATCGGCAGGGTCAGGATCCACGCCCACACCATCCGCTCCACCACCGACCAGCGGATCGCGCTGAAGCGCTTGGCCGCGCCCACGCCCATGATCGAGGACGACACGATGTGGGTGGTCGACACCGGGATGCCGAACACCGACGCGCTGAGAATCACCAGTGCGCCGCTGGTCTCGGCGGCGAAGCCGTTGATCGGGTGCAGCTTGACCATCTTGTGGCCCAGCGTCTTGATGATGCGCCAGCCGCCACCGGCGGTACCCGCGGCCATGGTCAGGGCGGAGACCACCTTCACCCACACCGGGATCACGAAGCCGCCGGCGGGATTCTCGTCGATGCGCAGGAAGCCGAGTATCCACGGTAGATGATCGAACTCGTGCGCTGCGGTGGCGCCGGCCAGCGCCAGGGCGATGATGCCCATGCTCTTCTGCGCGTCGTTCATCCCGTGCGCCACGCCCATCGCGCCGGCCGAGAGGATCTGTGCCTTGCCGAAGAACGCGTTGACGAACGGCGTGCGGCCGAGCCGGCGCGACCAGCCCTGCCGGTTCGCGAACCACGCCAGCAGCGCGTACAGCGCGCCCATCACGATGAAGCCGATGATGAACCCGCCCACCGGCGACAACACCATCGGGATGATCACCTTGGGGATCACGCCGCTGCCCTTGAGCCAGTTGCCGTGGCTCCAGATCACCGCGTCGAAGTCATTGCCCGAGGCGGCCAATGCGGCGCCCACCAGGGCGCCGATCAGCGCATGGCTGGAGCTCGAGGGCAGGCCCAGCCACCAGGTGATCAGGTTCCACGCGATCGCCGCCAGCAGCGCGC
>JBDZVT010000031.1:0-30783 GCA_040255835.1 Lysobacteraceae bacterium | reverse complement strand
AGGCGGGGTGGGCTCGGCCACGGGGCCGCAGGATCCACGGCGGCGGCGTGACCGGAAGCGGAAGTGACGTGCTAGCGTGTCGCGGAGTGGTCGATGGCATGCGGGAGATCGCCTTGGGGCATGACACGGACATCCTGGTCGTCGGTGGTGGCATCAACGGAGCGGGAATAGCCCGCGACGCCGCCGGCCGGGGCTTTTCGGTGACGCTCTGCGAACAGGACGACCTGGCCGGCCATACCTCCAGCGCCAGCACGAAGCTGGTCCACGGCGGCTTGCGCTACCTGGAGCAGTACGAGTTCCGGCTGGTGGCCAAGGCACTGGCCGAGCGCGAGGTGATCATGCGCCTGGCGCCGCATATCGCGTGGCCACTGCTCTTCGTTCTGCCCCATGAGTCGCATCTGCGCCCGGCCTGGATGATTCGGCTGGGCTTGTTGCTGTACGACAGCCTGGGCGCGGGGCATCGGACACTGGCCGACTCGCGTACCGTGGACCTGCACCGTCACGTCAGCGGCGTGCCGTTGAAGAGCATCTTCGCGCGCGGTTTCGTGTATTCCGACGGCTGGGTGCAGGATGCCCGCCTGGTCGTGCTCAATGCCATGGACGCCGCCCGGCTTGGTGCCGACGTGCGGGTGCGCACGCGCTGCATGAGCGCGCGGCGCGAGGGTGGCGCCTGGCATGCGCAGTTGCGCGGTCCCGACGGGCAGTTGCAACGCTGCCGGGCGAAGGTGCTGGTGAACGCCTGTGGTCCGTGGGCCGGACGCTTCCTGGGCGAGGTGCTGGGGCGCGACAGGCACCCGCGCGTGCGGCTGGTGAAAGGCAGCCACATCGTGTTGCCCCGCCTGTTCGAACACGACCATGCGTACATCTTCCAGCAGCCGGACCGGCGCATCGTGTTCGCGATCCCCTACGAGGGCGACTACACCTTGATCGGCACCACCGACCTGGACTACGACGCCGACCCGGCGGCCGTGGCCATCGAGCCGGCCGAGATCCGTTACCTGTGCGACGCCGTCAACCGTTACTTCCGCACGCCGGTGCAGCCGGCGGACGTCGTGTGGAGCTACAGCGGCGTGCGGCCGTTGCTGGACGAAGGCGGCGAGGCCAGCGCGGTCAGCCGGGACTATCGCATCGCGCTGGATGAGGAGCAGGGCGCGCCGCTGCTGAATGTCTTCGGGGGCAAGATCACCACCTACCGGCGTCTTGCCGAGGAAGCGGTCGACCGCCTGATGGACGTGATGGCACTGGACCGACCCGGCTGGACTGCTCATGGCGCGCCGTTGCCCGGCGGCGACTTCGCGGACCCCGAGCGTTTGCTCGCAGCGTGGTTGAACCGTTGGCCATGGCTATCCCCCGGCCTGGCGCATCGCTGGCTGCGGCACTACGGCACGTGCACCGAAGCCCTGTTGGGCGGTGCCTGCGCGCTGGAGGATCTGGGAGAACATTTCGGCGCCGACCTCTACCGGGTCGAGCTGGACTACCTGATCCGACGGGAATGGGTGCGCAGCGGCGACGACGTGCTATGGCGCCGCACCAAGCTGGGCCTGCGCCTGGGTCCGGCGGAACGCAACCGGGTGCAGGCGTACGTGGAGCGGGTGGTTCCGGTGCTGGCGGGCGCCGCGGCGCAGACTACGGAGGCACGGCCGGCATGAACGCGAAGCCGCCCTTCGTGGTCGCGATCGACCAAGGCACCACCAGTTCGCGCGTGATCATCTTCGACGCGGCGGGTGGCGTGGTGTCCTCGGCACAGCGCGAGTTCGAGCAGATCTTTCCGCGCTCGGGCTGGGTTGAGCATCGTCCACGCGAAATCCTCACCAGCGTCCAGGTCACCCTGACCGAGGCCATGCACAAGGCCGGCATCGAGGCCTCCGCGGTGGCCGGCATCGGCATCACCAACCAGCGTGAAACCACCGTGGTGTGGGACCGCGCCACCGGCGAGCCGGTGTACAACGCGCTGGTATGGCAATCGCGGCATTCGGCGCAGTCGTGCGAAGCCATGCGCAGCGACGCGGTCGACGCGCTGCTGCGCGAGCGCACGGGCCTGTTGCTCGACGCCTATTTTTCCGCGACCAAGCTGAAATGGCTGTTCGAGCACGTCGCGGGAGTGCGCGAGCGGGCGCAACGGGGCGAGCTGCTGTTCGGCACGGTCGACAGCTGGCTGGTATGGAACCTCACCGGCGGCCGCGTCCACGTCACCGACGTGACCAACGCCTCGCGCACGCTGTTGTACGACATCCATCGACGCTGCTGGGACGACGACCTGCTGGCCCTGTTCGGCGTCCCTCCCTCGATGCTGCCGCAGGTGCGCGGGTGCAGCGAAGTCTACGGACGCATCCAGCCGAAATATTTCTTCGGCCGCGACGTACCGATCTGCGGGATCGCCGGCGACCAGCAGGCGGCCCTGTTCGGGCAGGCCTGTTTCCAGCCGGGCATGGCCAAGAACACCTACGGCACCGGCTGCTTCATGCTGATGAACACCGGTGCCAGCGCGGTGCCCTCGCGGCACGGTTTGCTGACCACCCCGGCCTGGGAGCTGGACGGCGAGATGGAGTACGCGCTCGAGGGGAGCATCTTCGTGGCCGGGTCGGTGGTGCAATGGCTGCGCGATGGCCTGCGCTTGCTGGACCGGGCCGACCAGTCGCAGGCTTGCGCCGAGAGCGTGGCGTCGACCGAAGGCGTCTACCTGGTACCGGCTTTCGCCGGGCTGGGCGCGCCCTACTGGCGCAGCGACGTGCGCGGCGCCATTTTCGGGCTGTCGCGCGGCACGCGCCGTGAGCACCTGGTACGCGCGGCGCTGGAGTCGATGGCCTACCAGACGCGCGACGTGCTGGCCGCGATGGAGGCCGACGCCGGCATCGCGCTGACGGAGTTGCGCGGCGATGGCGGCGCGATCGGCAACGATTTCCTGGCCCAGTTCCAGAGCGACATGCTGGGCGTGCCGCTGCTGCGGCCGCGCAGCACCGAAACCACCGCGATGGGCGCGGCCTACCTGGCCGGGCTCGCCGTAGGGGTGTGGGACAGCCGCGAGCAGATCGCGCGCCTGTGGCAGGAAGAGCGCCGTTTCGAACCGGCGATGGAGGCATCCCGGCGGGAGCGCCTGTACCGCGGCTGGCAGGCGGCCGTGCAAGCCACGATGGGCTTTCCCGCGAGCTGACCTGCGCCGCGGTCAGTCCAGTGTGTAGCCGAACTGTTCGGCGAATTCCGCGGCGAACTCGTCGTAGCTGAAACGCTGGTTCTGGGTGCCCGGGTGCTCCACCTTCAGCGCTCCCATCAGCGAGGCGATCCGCCCGGTGGTGGGCCAGTCCTTGCCGCGCATGATGCCGAACATCAGGCCGGCCCGGTAGGCGTCGCCGCAACCCGTCGGGTCGACGATGACGCGCTCGCGCGCCGGCGGGATGTGGTGGCTTTCCCCGTCCACGTGGATGATCGAGCCGCGCGGGCCCTGGGTCACGATGTAGGCCGTGACGCGGCTGGCGATCTCCGCGGCGCTCCAGCCGGTGCGCGTCTGCAGCAGCTGGGATTCGTAGTCGTTGACGATCACGTAGGTGGATTTGGCGATCATCGAGCGGAACTCGTCGCCGTTGAACAACGGCATCGCCTGGCCGGGATCGAAGATGAAGGGCACGCCGCGCGCGGCAAACTCGTCGACGTGCTGCAGCATCGCCTCGCGGCCATCGGGCGCCACGATCGCGAAGTCGATCTGCGGGATGTCGCGCACGTGGTTTTCCTGCGCGCTGGACATCGCGCCGGGGTGGAAGGCGGTGATCTGGTTGTTGTCCAGGTCGGTGGTGATGAAGCACTGCGGCGTGAACTGCTCCTCGAACACGCGCACGCCGTCGAGCCGGATGCCGCACTCCTCCATGTGCTGCCGGTAGGGCGCGAAGTCCTGGCCCACCGCAGCCACCGGTAGCGGATCGCCGCCCAGCAGCTTGAGGTTGTAGGCGATGTTGCCGGCGCAGCCGCCGAACTCGCGCCGCATGGCCGGCACCAGGAACGACACGTTCAGGATGTGCATCTGGTCGGGCAGGATGTGGTTCTTGAACTGATCCTGGAACACCATGATGGTGTCGTAGGCGAGCGATCCGCAGATGACGGCAGGCATGGTGCGAGAAGACCCCGGGGTGAGTGGGAGGCGGCGGACGCACGGTCGGGCAGACCTGGACCGGCTCCGGACAGCCAAAGGCCGCCATCGTACCGCCATCCGTCCGCGCTGGCGAATCCGCGACGGCCGTCGCAGTTCAGTCCAGGGCGCAGGAAAATCGCTTATGGTCGTGTTGTACAAGGGTTTCTTAACGTGTTTTTCCTTGCGTGCAGCGATCGGCCTGACTAGACTGGCGAGCTTGTCTGTTTAGCTTGGCCGACCCACGGCGGACCCATGTTCAAGAAGTTCCGCGGCATCTTCTCCAACGACGTTTCCATCGACCTCGGCACGGCCAACACCCTGATCTACGTGCGCGGCCAGGGGATCGTGCTGAACGAGCCCTCGGTGGTGGCGATCCGCCAGGATCGCGGCCCGGGCGGCCCGCGCACGATCGCGGCGGTGGGCGGCGACGCCAAACGCATGCTGGGCCGCACGCCGGGCAACATCGCCACGGTGCGCCCGATGAAGGACGGCGTGATCGCCGACTTCACCATGACCGAGGCGATGCTGCAGCATTTCATCAAGCAGGTACACAAGTCGCGCTTCCTGCGTCCGAGCCCGCGCGTGCTGGTGTGCGTGCCGTGCGGCTCGACCCAGGTCGAGCGCCGCGCCATCAAGGAGTCGGCCGAAGGCGCCGGCGCCCGCGACGTGTTCCTGATCGAGGAGCCGATGGCCGCGGCGATCGGCGCCGGCATTCCGGTGCACGAGGCGCGCGGCGCGATGGTGCTGGACATCGGCGGCGGTACCTCCGAAGTGGCGGTGATCTCGCTCAACGGCATCGTCTACTCGCAGTCCGCCCGCGTCGGCGGGGATCGTTTCGACGAGGCGATCATCAACTACGTGCGCCGCAACCACGGCACCCTGATCGGCGAGTCCACCGCCGAGCGCATCAAGCTGCAGATCGGTTGCGCCTTCCCGCAGGACGACGTCAAGGAGATCGAGATCTCCGGGCGCAACCTGGCCGAGGGCGTGCCGCGCATGTTCACGATCAACTCCAACGAGATTCTCGAAGCGCTGCACGAGCCGCTGGCCGGCATCGTGGCGGCAGTGAAATCGGCGCTGGAGCAGACCCCGCCGGAGCTGTGCTCCGACGTGGCCGAGCGCGGCATCGTGCTCACCGGCGGCGGCGCGCTGCTGCGCGACCTGGACCGGCTGATCTCCGAGGAGACCGGCCTGCACGTGCAGGTGGCGGACGATCCGCTGACTTGCGTGGCCCGCGGCGGCGGCAAGGCGCTGGAGCTGATCGATCAGCATGGCAGCGACTTCTTCTCGCCCGAATAGCACGCGGCAACGGGGGCCGCGATGGCGCGCGCACGCGAAGGTTCTTCCCCCTTGTTTGCCGGCAACGCGGCCGGCACGCTGCGGCTGATCGTCTATCTGGCGCTGGCGGTGGTGCTGATGGTGCTCGACCAGCGCAATGGCTGGCTGTGGCAGCTGCGCTCGGCCGCGTCGGCGCTGGTCGAACCGGTCTATCGGCTGGCCGGCCTGCCCGCCGCCGGCGTGCGCACGCTCGGCGTGGCCTTTGCCGACCGCCAGCGGCTGACCTCGCAGAACCAGCGCCTGCGCGAGGACCTGTTGCTGGCCAACGCCAAGTTGAACCGCATGGCGGCGGTGGCCGAGCAGAACGAACGGCTGCGCCGGCTGCTCGATACCCAGCACAGCCTGAAGCTCAACGTGCAGCTGGCGCGGGTCATCGGCGTCGACCTCGGCGCGTATCGCTATCAGCTGACCTTGAACATGGGCTCGCGCGACGGCGTCGAACCGGGTCAGCCGGTGATCGACGCCCACGGCGTGATGGGGCAGGTGAAGGCCGTACTGCCGCACACCGCCGTGGTGATGCTGATCACCGACCCGTCGCATGCGATCCCGGTGACGATCGCACGCACCGGCTTGCGCACGGTGGCCTACGGTTCGCGCGACGGCGATCAGCTGAGCCTGCCCAACCTGCCGCTGGCGGCGGACGTGCGCGCGGGCGACAAGCTGCTCACCTCGGGCATCGGTGGTCGCTTTCCGCCCGGGTTTCCGGTGGGCCGGATCGACAGCGTGGCGCCGGCGGCCACCGGCATGTTCCAGGTGGCCGTGGCCACGCCGGCGGCCGATATCGACCGCAGCACCGACGTGCTGTTGTTGCACGACCAGGCCGAACCCAAGGGGCCGCCCGACCTGCCCCTCCCGGCGGGGCCGCCGCAGGCCCTGGCGCCGGCGGCCTCGGCCAGCGTGGCGGTGCCGGCGGTGCGCACGGCCCCGGCCGGCGGGGCGCCGCGATGAGCCGCGCGCGGCTGAGCCAGTGGTGGTTCGTCGGCACGCTGGCCGCCTCGCTGTTGCTGATGCTGGTGCCGCTGCCCGGCGTGCTGGCGCCGTTCAAGCCGTACTGGCCGGCGCTGGTGCTGCTGTACTGGGCGCTGGAGTCGGAAGACCGGGTGAGCCTGGGACTCGCCTTCTGCGTGGGATTGTTCGCGGACCTGCTCGACGGCGTGCTGCTGGGTGAGCAGGCCTTGCGCCTGTGCGCGCTGGTCTTCATCACGGTGCGCTTCCGCTCGCGGCTGCGCTTCTTCCCGATGTGGCAGCAGGCGCTGGCGGTGCTGGCGTTGCTGCTCAACGACCGCATCCTGCTGCTGCTGGTGCGCATGCTGGCCGGTGCCTCGCTGCCGCCGGCGAGCTGGTGGGTCTCACCCTTTGTCGGGGCGGCGCTGTGGCCGTTCCTGTTCCTGCTGCTCGACGATCTGCGCGCGCGGCTGCGGATCCAGTGACTGACGGGCCGGTGAGATGAAGAGCCGCCGCGCGCTCAAGGATGTCCGGGACGAGACCGCGCTGTTCCGCCGCCGCGCGCTGGTGGGTTTCGTGCTGATCCTGCTGGGACTGGGCGGGCTGGTGGCGCGCTACATGGTGCTGCAGGTCGCGCGGCACGCCGAGTTCGCCACCCGCTCGACCAACAACCGGGTCAAGCCGCGCGCGATCCCGCCGGCGCGCGGCCTGATCTACGACCGCAACGGCGTGGTGCTGGCCGACAACGTGCCGGCGTTCCGGCTGGAAGTGGTGCCGGAGCAGGTCAAGGACATGCCCGCCCTGCTGGCGCGGCTGGGCAAGGTGGTGCCGCTGGACCAGGACGACATCGACGCGTTCAACAAGCAGCTGCGGCAAAGCCGGCGTTTCGACAGCGTGCCGCTGAAGATGCACCTCACCGAGGACGAGATCGACCATTTCGCGGTCAATCGCTGGCGCTTTCCCAACGTCGACGTGGTCCCCTACCTGACCCGGCATTATCCGTTCGGCCCGCTGTTCGCCCATGTGGTCGGCTACGTGGGACGCATCGATGCGGATGACCTGCAGCGGCTGGATCCCGACCGCTACCAGGGCACCAGCCATGTCGGGCGCAGCGGCGTGGAGCGTTCCTACGAGGACCTGCTGCACGGCAAACCCGGTTACGAACTGCTGGAGGTCAACGCCGACGGCCGCACCCAGCACGTGCTGGAGACGCATGCGCCCACGCCGGGGCGCAGCCTCTACCTGAGCATCGACGTGCGCATCCAGAAGGCTGCCGAGGCGGCGTTCGAGGGCCGGCCCGGCGCCGCGGTGGCGATCGACCCGCGCAACGGCCAGGTGCTGGCGATGGTCAGCGTGCCCACCTTCGATCCGAACCTGTTCGTCAACGGCATCAGCCAGGCCGACTACCGCGCGCTGACCGCCAACCCGGCCAAACCGCTGTACAACCGCGCGCTGCGCGGCGTCTACCCGCCGGGCTCGACGGTGAAGCCGTTCCTGGCGCTGGGCGGGCTGGAGCTGGGCCTGCGCAAGCCGTCGGATACGGTGTTCTCCAACGGCCAGTTCTGCCTGCCGGGGCAGACGCGCTGCTACCGCGACGACAAGCGCGGCGGCGACGGCACGGTGGACATGGTCACCGCGATCCAGAAGTCGACCAACACCTATTTCTACAAGCTGGCGCTGGACATGGGCATCGACCGGCTGAGCCAATGGATGGGCCGCTTCGGCTTCGGCCGCAAGACCGGCATCGACCTGATCGGCGAGTCCGAGGGCATCCTGCCCTCGCGCGAGTGGAAAGCCACCAACAGCAAGCAGCCCTGGTATCCGGGCGAGACGGTGATCGCCGGCATCGGGCAGGGTTACTGGGCGGTCACCCCGCTGCAGCTGGCGCATGCGGTGGCGACCCTGGCCGGCGGCGGCGTGCCGTACCTGCCGCGGCTGGGCCTGGCCACCAGCACGGTGGGCGAGGTGCAGCGCCAGCCGCTGCCCAACCCGCCCGGCGCCACGCTGATCCGCCAGCGCGGCGATTGGGGGGTGATCAATGCGGGCATGCGCGCGGTGATCACCGACGGCACCGGCAAGGGCCTGAACGACGGCTTCCCCTACGCCATCGCCGGCAAGAGCGGCACCGCCGAGCGCTATTCGCGCACCAGCGAGGCCTACGACACCAACCGCAGCACCGCATACCTGGCCACCCGCCATCGTGCCTGGTTCGTGGCCTATGCACCGGCGGACCATCCGCAGATCGCCGTGGCCGTGGTGCTCGAGGAGGGCGCCTGGGGTGCCTCGGCGGCGGGGCCGATTGCGCGCCGAATCCTCGACGCGTGGCTCGCCACGCACCACGGCGTGCTGCCCGGCAGCGAGCGCCTGCCCGATGCCGCGCCGCTCCCGTCCACCGGGCCGGCCGCGTCCGGCTCGGTGGTGGAAGACTTGCCGGTGTCCGCCAGCAGCGGGGTGCAGCCATGATCGGCGTGCTGCGCGCGCGCGTCCGCCGCTTCGCGCACCGGGTGATGACCCGGCGGCGGATCGACCTGCCGCTGGCCGCCGGCCTGTTCGTGCTGGCCCTGATCGGCCTGTCCACGCTTTACAGCGCGGGCGACCGCAGCCTTGCCCTGGTCGGCGGCCAGGCCGCCCGTTTCGTGCTGGGCGGTGCCTTGCTGCTGCTGGTCTCGCGCATTCCGCCACCGGTGCTGCGCAGCTGGACGCCGGGCCTCTACGCCGTCAGCGTCGCCTTGCTGGTGGTGGTGGCGATCCTCGGCGAAGGGCGCGGTTCGATGCGCTGGCTGGACCTGGGCGTGATGCGTTTCCAGCCGTCCGAACTGCTCAAGCTCACCACGCCGATGATGGTGGCCTGGTACCTGCACCCGCGGCAGTTGCCGCCGGGCTGGAAGGACATCGCGGTGGTCGGCGTGCTGATCGCCATTCCCGCCGGGTTGATCGCCGAGCAGCCGGACCTGGGCACGGCGGTGCTGGTGGCCACGGCCGGCGCGTTCGCGCTGTTCCTCTCCGGCATGGCGTGGTGGCGCATCGGATTGCTGGTGGGCGCGGTGGTGGGCATGGTTCCCATCGGCTGGCATTTCCTGCACCAGTACCAGCGCGACCGCGTGCTGACCCTGCTCAACCCGGAATCCGATCCGCTGGGCAACGGCTGGCACATCATCCAGTCGCAGATCGCGGTGGGCTCCGGCGGCGTGTTCGGCAAGGGCTGGCTGCACAGCACGCAGTCGCGGCTGGATTTCCTGCCCGAGCACACCACCGACTTCATCTTCGCCGTGTTCTCCGAGGAATTCGGCCTGGTCGGCGTGTGCGCGCTGATTGCGCTGTACGCGTTCATCATCGGCCGCTGCCTGTGGATCGCGATGGAGGCGCGCGATACGTATTCGCGCCTGCTGGCCGGCGCGATCGGCATGAGCTTCTTCGTCTACGTGTTCGTCAACGGCGGCATGGTCGCCGGCATGCTGCCGGTGGTTGGCGTGCCGATGCCGATGATCAGTTATGGCGGCACGTCGGCGGTGTCCCTGCTGACCGGCTTCGGCGTGCTGATGTCGATCCATGCGAACCGCAAGAGCCACATCTGAATCGCGCCACGCGCGCGCCACGCGAGGGTCCGGAGTCGCCGCGGCATGCATGGTAGGCTTTCGATGAACCCGATTTTTCCCCAGCGAAGGCCTTGCATGTCCGTGCATCCCGTGTCCCGTCTGTCCTGTTGTCTGCTGGTCTTGCTGTTCTGGATGGCGGGAACGAACACGGCGCTGGCCGCCCATCCGGGCCAGGCGGAGCTGGTGCGGGAGGTGGCGCGCGATACCGGCCAGAGTCCGGCGGCGCTCGACGCACTGCTCGACGGCGCCACCCGGCAGCAGTCCATCCTCGATGCGATCAGCCGCCCGGCCGAGGCCAAGCCGTGGAAGGACTATCGCCCGATCTTCCTCACCCAGGCCCGCATCGACGGCGGCGTGGCGTTCTACCAGGCGCATCGGGCGCTGCTCGAGCGCATCGCCGGCGAATATGGCGTGGCGCCGCAATACGTGGTCGCGATCATCGGCGTGGAGACCAACTACGGGCGCATCGTGGGCCACTACAAGGTGCTCGATGCGCTGGTGACGCTGGCGTTCTACTACCCGCCGCGCGCGCCCTTTTTCCGCGGCGAGCTGAAGACCCTGCTGGAGCTGCCCGCCAGCCAGCTGGCCGGGCCGCTGGACAGCCTGGTCGGCTCCTACGCCGGCGCGCAGGGCTGGGGCCAGTTCATGCCTTCGAGCATCCGCGACTACGCGGTCGACGAAGACCACGACGGCCGCATCGACCTGCATGGCTCGGCCGCCGACATCCTGGCCAGCGTCGCCAACTATCTTCACGGGTACGGCTGGGAGCGTGACGGCCCGGTGGCCGCGCGGGCGCAGCCGGATGCCAGCGCGCACGCGGCCGACATCGGCGAGCTCGCGCCGAAGTTTCCGCTGGAGCAGTTCGAGGCCTGGGGCTACGCGCCGCTGCAGCGGCTGGACCCGGGCAGGCTGGCCAGCCTGCAGAAGCTCGAGGGCCCCGGCGGTCCGGAGTACTGGTTCACCTTCCAGAATTTCTACGTGATCACCCGCTACAACCGCAGCCCGCTGTACGCGATGGCGGTGGAGCAGCTGGCCCAGGCGATCGCCGCCGGCGTGGCGCAGGCGGACGCGGCGCGGTGAGTCGGGTCGCCCTCACCGCCGTGCTCGTGGCCAGCATGCTGCTCGCCGCCTGCAGCGGGCCGCGCAGCCGCCCGGCCACGGCCGGCGCCGGCCATCGCGGGGTGCCCGGCACGGCATCCCCGGCGGGCGATGGCGGCATCCACGATGATCTCAGCCGGCCGCAGTCCAGCCGCTACCGGGACGGGCGCGACAGCGTGCCGCCGCCGTTCGACGTCAGCAAGCTGCCCGAGCCGGTGCCCAGGGCCGAGCCGCGTTCGCGCTACGGCAACAAGTCGCCGTACACCGTGCGCGGCAAGACCTATCGGGTGCTGCCCACCGCGCGCGGCTACGACGAGCGCGGGATCGCCTCGTTCTACGGCAACAAGTTCCATGGCTACAAGACGTCGAACCTGGAAACCTACGACATGTACGCGTTCACCGCGGCCAGCACCACCTTGCCGTTGCCCAGCTACGCGCGCGTGACCAACCTGGACAACGGCAAGAGCGTGATCGTGCGGGTCAACGATCGCGGGCCGTTCCACGACAACCGGCTGATCGACCTGTCCTACGCCGCCGCGGTGAAGATCGGCATCTGGCCCAAGGGCACCGGCCTGGTCGAGGTACGCGGCATCGACCCGGCGCACCCGGGCCAGGAACTGCCGGCGCCGGGCGCGGTCTCAGGCAGGCACCCGGGGATCTACCTGCAAGTAGGCGCGTTCGCCGACGTGTCCAACGCCAACCGCCTGGCCCGGCGCCTGCGCGCGGCCGACCTCGGTGCGGTGCAGGTGATCGACAGCGTGGTGCGGGGCCAGCGCCTGCGCCGCGTGCGGGTCGGCCCGCTGGACAGCGTGGAGCGCGCCGACGACGTCAGCCGCCGGATAGAACGCATGGGTCTGCCGCAGCCGCAGGTCGCGGTAGACTGAGCAGGATTTGCACACGCTTTCATGCCACTTCGGCGCCCGCAACGCCGATTCTTCGCGAAACCGGACTTGAAAACACGATGAACTTTTCCCGACGTACCCTGATGCCGTTTGCCGCCATTGCCGTCCTGCTCGTCGGCGTCGCGATGGCGCAGACCCCGCCACCCCCGTCGCCCGTGCCGCGCCCGGCAATGCCGGCGGCGCCGGTGCCGCCGCCGCCGGAAGTCGACGGCGCCAGCTGGGTGCTGATGGACTATGCCACCGGCCAGGTACTCGCCTCGAAGGATCCCGATGCGCGTCGCGCGCCGGCCTCGCTGACCAAGGTGATGACCGATTACGTGGTGTCCGCCGAGCTGACCAACGGGCGCATCCATCCCGACGACATGGTCACCATCAGCGAGCACGCATGGCGCGGCGGCGGTGCCGGCACCGACGGCTCAACCAGCTTCCTCAAGCTCGGCAGCCAGGTGTCGCTGATGGACCTGCTCAAGGGCATGATCGTGCAATCCGGCAACGACGCCGCGATCGCGCTGGCCGAGCACACCGCCGGCTCGGAGGATGCCTTCGCCAACCTGATGAATGCCTACGCCAAGCAGCTGGGCATGGCCAACACGCATTTCTCCAACGCTTCCGGCTACCCGGTGGAGAACCACTACAGCTCGGCGCGCGACATCGCGATCCTGTCGCGCGCGCTGATCCACAACTTCCCCGACGACTACGCGATCTCGGCGATCAAGTCGTACGAGTGGAACGGCATCCGGCAGCAGAACCGCAACGAGCTGCTGTGGCGCGACCCGGCGGTGGACGGCATCAAGACCGGGCACACCGCCGACGCGGGCTTCTGCCTGGCGGCGTCCGCCAAGCATGGCGACGAGCGCATGATCGCGGTGGTGATGGGCGCCAGCTCCAACAAGGCGCGCGCCGATTCGGCGATGGCCCTGCTCAACTACGGCTTCCGCTTCTACGAGACGCACAAGCTGTACGACGCCAGCAAGCCGCTGGCGACGCCGCGGCTGTGGAAGGGCGAGGCCGATACGCTGCCGCTGGGCGTGGCCAACGACGTGCTGGTCACGGTCAAGACCGGCCAGTACGACAAGCTCAAGGCGGTCATGGACATCCCCTCGACCCTGATCGCGCCGTTCAAGAAGGGCCAGCAGATCGGCAACCTGCGCGTCAGCCTGGACGGCCAGGCGCTCCAGACCGTGCCGCTGATTGCGCTGGCCGACGCGCCGCAGGGCGGCTTCTTCTCCCGCCTGTGGGACAGCATCCTGCTGTGGTTCCACAAGGACACCGGCAATACCGAGCAGGCCCCGGGCGCCAAGTGATGCAACCGATCGATTTCGACAAGGCCAGGCAGGAAGGCAAGGGTTTCCAGTTCCCCGGCGATTTCGAGATCACCGCCGTGGGCAACGCCAGCGCCGACCTGCCCAGCCATGTGCCGCAACTGCTCGAGCGCGCCGGCCTGCGCGTGCTGCACGAGACGGTGCGCCACCGCCATTCCGGCGCTGGCAATTTCGTCTCGGTCACGGTCACCTTCCACTGCGAATACCGCGAGCAGTACGAGGCCGCGCATCACGCACTGCGCGCCGATGCGGACATCCGGTACACGATGTGAGGCCGGAGCCCGGAATGCGGCGGCGCGGGTGGGCCGGCGCCGCGCCGGCCTGAACCCGGCGGCATCCATCCACGAAGTGCGAGGCAGCAAGTCCGCGTGACCCCCGATTCCCCGATGTCCCATCCCGAACCCCCGCCGCTGCGCGTTCGCCGTCTGGGCCGCCAGCCCTATGCGGCCACCTGGCAGGCGATGAGCGCGTTCACCGACAACCGCACGGCGGATACGCCGGACGAGCTGTGGCTGCTCGAGCACGACCCGGTGTTCACCCTGGGCCAGGCCGGCAAGATGGAACACGTGCTGGCGCCGGGCGACATCCCGGTGATCCCGGTCGACCGCGGTGGCCAGGTGACCTACCACGGGCCCGGCCAGATCGTCGGCTACCCGCTGATCGACCTGCGCCGGGCCGGGGTGGGCGTGCGCGAGCTGGTGCGGCGGATCGAGCAGGCGCTGATCGACACGCTGGCGCACTGGCAGGTGGCGGCGGTACGCCGCGAGGGCGCGCCCGGGGTCTATGTCGGCGAGGCCAAGATCGCCGCGCTGGGCCTGCGCGTGCGCCGCGGCTGCAGTTTCCACGGGCTGGCTTTCAACGTGGCCATGGACCTGGAGCCGTTCGGGCGCATCAACCCCTGCGGTTACAAGGGTTTGGCGGTCACACAACTGCTAGACTTGGGCGGTCCGTCGCAGCTGGCGGACGTCGAGACGGTCCTGGCGGAGGAGTTTTGCCGCCAGTTCGGCTTCGCCGCCGTTCCCGCTGCCCCCCTGATCCCCGAACTCCCCGCACGTGCAGCGGTCTGAACCCTCTCCCATGAGCGAAACCGGCGTCCCCTTGTCCAAATCCATTCCGATCCAGGTCGTGGCCGGCACCGGCGCGGTGCAGAAACAGCTCGGCGGCGACAAGATCGCGCTGAACCGGGCCGGTTTCGACACCACCGTGCCGACCCTGCGCAAGCCCAGCTGGATCCGCGTGCGCCTGCCCCAGGGCAACGCCGTGCAGCAGCTGAAGGCCCGCCTGCGCGAGAACGCGCTGGTCACCGTGTGCGAGGAGGCGTCCTGCCCCAACATCCACGAGTGCTTCAGCCACGGCACCGCCACCTTCATGATCCTCGGCGAGGTGTGCACCCGCCGCTGCTCGTTCTGCGACGTGGCCCACGGCCGGCCGCAGCCGCCGGATGAACTGGAGCCCGCGCGCCTGGCGCAGACCATCGCCGACATGCGGTTGAAGTACGTGGTGATCACCTCGGTCGACCGCGACGACCTGCGTGACGGCGGCGCGGCGCATTTCGCCAGCTGCATCCGCGCGGTGCGCCACGCCAGCCCGAACATCCGCATCGAGATCCTCACCCCGGACTTCCGCGGCAAGGGCCGCATGGAGCGCGCACTGGAGATACTCAAGGCGTACCCGCCGGACGTGTTCAACCACAACCTGGAAACCGTGCCGCACCTCTACCGCGAGGTGCGTCCCGGCGCCGATTACCAGTGGTCGCTGGACCTGCTCAAGCGCTTCAAGGCGCAGCACCCGGCCGTGCCGACCAAGTCCGGCATCATGCTCGGCCTGGGCGAGACGCAGGAGCAGGTACTGCAGACGCTGCGCGATTTACGCGCCCACGACGTGGAGATGATCACCATCGGCCAGTACCTGCAGCCCACGCCGCACCACCACCCGGTGGTGCGGTACTGGACGCCCGACGAGTTCGACGCGTTGCGCGAGGCCGGCGAGGCCATGGGCTTCCATCACGTCGCCTCCGGCCCGCTGGTGCGGTCGTCCTATCACGCCGACCTGCAGGCCCATGCAGCCGGTGTCACCGAATCCGCCTGAGAACATCCATGAAATTTCGCCCCGCGCTGGTCCTGCTGTTCGCCCTCTCCGCCGGCTGCGTCTACGCGCAGTCCGCGGCCGACCTCGGCGCCGGCCCCAAGCCCCGCAAGGCGGCCACCTGGCCGCTCCAGCCCGCCACCGAGCAGGCCCAGGCCGCGCAGCTGTCCGCGCGATTCCTGACCCGCTTCCATTACGACGCACAGCCGCTGGATGACGCGATGTCCGCGCGCATCTACAAGGCGTACTTCAAGATGCTCGACGGCGACAAGATGTTCTTCACCCAGGCCGACATGGACAAGTTCGCCCCGCTCGAGACCAAGCTCGACGACGCGATCTGGAACAGCGACCTCTCCGCGCCGTTCGCGATCTTCAACCTGTACGTGCAGCGCGCCGTGCAGCGCATGACCTACGCCCGCAGCCTGCTCAAGGACGGCTTCGACCTCAGCCGCGACGAGAGCTACGACGTCGACCGCAAGGACGCCGCGTGGCCGAAGGACCAGGCCGCGGCGGAAGACCTGTGGCGCAAGCGCACCAAGAACGACTGGCTGCGCCTGAAGCTGGCCGGCAAGGACGATGCCGACATCCGCAAGACGCTGGACAAGCGCTACAGCGGTTACATCGACCGGATCCGGCAGATCAACAGCGCCGATGCGTTCCAGACCTTCATGAACGCCTACGCCGAATCCACCGACCCGCACACCGACTACCTCGGCCCGGAGGCGGCGGCCAACTTCGACATCGCGATGAGCCTGTCGCTGCAGGGCATCGGCGCGCAGCTGCAGTCGCGCGACGACTACACCATGATCGTCAAGCTGATCCCCGGCGGCCCGGCGATGAAATCGCACAAGCTCAAGCCGGGCGACCGCATCGTGGCGGTGGGCCAGGGCGACAAGGGCGCCATGGTCGACGTGGTCGGCTGGCGCATCGACGACGTCACCGCGCTGATCCGCGGCAAGAAGGGCACCGTGGTGCGGCTGGAGATCCTGCCCGCCGACGTCGGCCCCGACGGCAAGCACGAGCTGCTCACCCTGGTGCGCGACAAGATCAACCTGGAGGACGCCGCGGCCAGCAAGAAGGTCATCGAGATCAAGGACGGCGGGGCCACCCGCAAGATCGGCGTGATCGACCTGCCTTCGTTCTACTCCGACTTCGGCGCGCGCAGCGCCGGCGACAAGGATTACCGCAGCACCACCCGCGACGTCGCCAAGCTGATCGCCGAGCTCAAGCAGGAAGGCGTGCAGGGCATCGTGGTGGACCTGCGCAACAACGGCGGCGGCTCGCTCGCCGAGGCCGATTCCATGACCGGCCTGTTCATCGACAAGGGCCCGGTGGTGCAGGTGCGCGGTTCGCACGGCGAAGTCCAGGTGCAGGGCGATGACGAGCCGGGGATGGCCTGGAGCGGCCCGCTGGCGGTGCTGGTCAACCGCGGCACCGCCTCGGCCTCGGAGATCTTCTCCGCGGCGATCCAGGATTACCACCGCGGCCTGATCATCGGCGAGCCGACGTTCGGCAAGGGCACCGTGCAGACCCTGGTGGACCTGGACAAGTTCGCCTCCGGCGACAGCGAGAAGCCCCAGCTGGGCGAGCTGAAGATGACGATCCAGGAGTTCTTCCGCATCAATGGCGGCTCCACCCAGCTCAAGGGTGTCACGCCGGACATCGAGTTCCCGAAGAATGGGGACGAGAAGGACTTCGGCGAGTCGACCTACGACAACGCGCTGCCGTGGACGCAGATCCCCCCGGCCGACTACAAGCCGGTGGCGAACCTCTCCGTCTACCTGCCGCAGCTGCTCAAGCGGCACGACGAGCGTGCGGCCCAGTCGCCGGCGTGGAAGCTGATGCTGGACGAACTGGCGCAGTACCGGAAGATGCGCGACATGACCACCATCTCGCTGAACCTGGCCGCCCGCGAAGCCGAGCGCAAGCAGCAGGAGCAGACCCAGGCCGCCTTCCGCGCGCGGCACGTGGCCATCGACGGCAGCGACGCGGCGCTGCCCGAAGCGGGCAGTTCGCTGGACGACGGCCTCAACCCGAACGAGCGCAGCATCAAGAGAGAGCTGAAGGAAGAGAAGGACGCCAAGAACGCCAAGGACCCGCAGCTGGAAGAGGCCGCGCACATCCTGTTCGACGCGATCGGCATGATCAAGGCCGACCCGAAGCTGGCCAGCGAGGTGTTGCCCTATGGCGGCAAGTTCTCGCCTCGCGCCATCGCCAGCGTGTCGGAGCCGGCACCCGCAGCGAGCAGCCTCACGCGCTGAGCGAACGGCTTCCGCGCAACGAAAAGGCAGCGCAGGGCGCTGCCTTTTCGTTTCCGCCCGGCGGCGGGCGCCTACACGGTGTAGCCATGGCGATCGATCCACGGTTGCAGCACGGGCAGCACCGGCGCGAAGTGTTCGCGGTAGTGCTGCCAGCGCCCGACCGCCTTGCGGTGGACACCTTCGGTGACCTGGGCGTAGCTGGGCGTGCTGATATAGCGCTTGGCCCGGGCGTGCTCGGCAAACCGCATCATCGGCGCGGCGTCGGCGAGGTCGAGGAACTGCGCCAGGCGCGCAGCCTGGCCGTCGAGGTCGCCGACCACCGACTCGTAGCGCCAGCTCAGCAGCTGCGGCGCGAACAGCTCCACGTCGCGTTGCCACTGTGCGAACGCACGTGCATAGCCTTGCGCCAGCCGCTGCAGTGACGAGCACAACACCATGAACGCCGGTGAGCGGAACGGCTGCATGCTGCAGCTCAGCAGCACGTCGCAGGGATGGCGCAGGCACAGGATAATCCGTGCGTGCGGAAACAGCCGCATGATCATCGGCAAGCACTGCATGTTGAGTGGATTCTTGTCCACCAGCCGGCGCCCGCCCAGGTCCGGCAGCACGCGGGAGACCAGTCGGCGGTAAGTGTCGCGCAGCGCGTCGGCATCGGCCTGGCTCAGGTTCGCCAGGTCCGCGGGATAGGACTGGCCCGCAGCTTCCATGCGCTCGATCAGCTCGTGGATGTAGGCACGCTCATCCATCGACTGGAAGTCCGGATGGGCGTCGAGCATCTGCTCCAGCAAGGTGGTGCCCGAGCGCGGGAAACCGACCACGAAGACCGGGCTTTGGCGCGGGCCGGGTGCGCGCAAACCGCTCCAGCGGGCGTAGTCGGCCGGTTGGACCACGCGGTCCGCCATCGGCAGGGGCGGACCGTCGTCGGTCAGCAGCTCAGGTACCACCTCACGGGCGAGCACCCGTTGCGTGGCGTGCGCATCGCGCAACGCCTGCCAGGCCTCGTCATGGCGGCCGGTGCGATCGCAGGCGGCGGCCAGGCCGAAGCTGGCGCTGGCGCGCCTGTCGTGGTCGATGCCGAGGGCGAGGATGCGTCGGTACAGTGATGCGGCCTCGGCGGCCTCGCCGGTGCGCATCGACAGCACGGCATGCGCGCGCCAGCCGTCGGCCCGCGCCTCGAGCGCATCCGCGGGCAGGGCGGCGATCGTGGCCAACGGCAGCTCGCGCAACGCCAGCCGGGCCAGCTCGAGCTGGTTGTTGCGTTCGTGCAACAGCGCCCGCTGCGCGGCGAGGCGCAGGCGCATCACCGCGGCCGCCGGCTCGGCAGCCGGGAGCCGTGCCTGCGCCAGCGCGCGCAGCGCGGCATCGAGCTGGCCTTGGGTGGACAGCATCGCCGCCAGGATCATCGCCTGCTCGGCCGGCTGCGGCGGCCAGTCGCCGGCACCGGCCAGCATCTCCTCCTGGGCGGTGTTGTCGCCGCAGACGTAGCATGCGTACGCCGCCTGCAGTCGCGCCTCGATGAGCGGCGGGGCCAGGCGGGCCGCTTCCAGCAATGTCCGGCGAGCCGACAGCCAGCGCCGTTGCTGGATGTGGAGCAGGCCGAGGTTGTAGTGCACTTCGCCGTCGTGCGGCGCCAGTTCCCGGGCCTGCAGCAAGGCCTGTTCGGCGCCTTGCAGGTCGCCCGCCTGGCGGCAGGCCACGCCCAGATTGTTCCAGTAGGCCGAGACACCCGGCCGCATCGCGGCCAGCCGGCGAAAGCTCGCCACCGCCTGGTCATGGCGACCGGTCAGCTGCTGCGCGGCGCCCAGCAACAGCAAGGCATGTTCGTCCCGGGCGATGGCTGGCCCGGCCTGCTCGGCGAGTTCGAGCACGCGGCCGGCATCGCCCGCCTGCCATGCGGCGGCCATGGAAGCGGCCAGGTCGGAGAGGGGCGGTTGCATGCGGCTTCGGTCGGGATGGTCCAGCGGCCATTATGCAAGAGGGCCGCGGTTGCCCGCGGCCCTCTTGCCTGCTGTGTTGTCGATCGCCGTCAGGACATCAGAACTTCACCGTGGCGCGGGCCCAGTAGTAGCGCCCGAGCACGTCGTAGGTGGCCACGTCCACGTTGTAGTTGGAGCCGTTCTGGTACATCAGCGGCGGCGCCTTGTCGGCCAGGTTGTCCACGCCGATGTCGAAGCGGGTGTGGATCGAGGGCACCGCATAGCCCAACTGGATCGAGTGGTAGGTCACCGAGGCGATCGGGATGTTCACGCCGGGGATCGCCGCATCCACGTTGAGCGCGGTGAGGCTGTTGATGTAGCGCGACTGCCACTGCGCGTTCCAGTTGCCCTTTTCCCAGCCCAGCGTGACCGTCCCGCGCAGCCGCGAGATGTTGCCGAACTGCTGGCTGTAGGTGCCGGCATAGTCGACCACGCTCGCGCCCGGCTGCCCGGGGGTCGCGTTGTTCTTGTAGGTGGAGGTGTAGCTGCTGTTGAGGGCCAGCTGGAAATTGCCCGGATCCATGCTGCCCATGTCGAAGTGGGGGAGTTTGTAGCGCAAGGTGAAGTCGGCGCCCGACGTGCTCAGCGTGCCCAGGTTGACCACCGGTGTGTTGATCAGGAACACCTGGCCCGGCTGGCGGCTGGTGGTGTCCTCGCGATGGATCAGCCCGCAGTACGGGCTGGCGCTGTTGTTGAAGCACGAACTGACGACCAGGTCGCCGGTGATCGCGGTCAGCGTGTCGGACAGGTAGATGTGCCAGAAGTCGAGGCTGGTGGAGAAGCCGGGCAGCCACTCCGGCGAGTAGACCAGGCCGATGTCGATGGACTTGCCCTTTTCCGGCTTGAGCGAGTTGCCCACGGTGGCGGCACCGGAATAGAACGTGTTGACCTGGGCCGGTGAATTGCCATCCCAGTCGGGTGGCACGAACTGGCAGGCGACCGGGTGCTGCGCCAGCTCGGCCGCCGACAGGTGGACGCAGGGATCGTTCAGCGTGGGCTGCACCAGGGTCCGGCCGTCATACAGCTCGTTGAGGTTCGGCGCGCGGAACACCTGGGAGGCGGTACCGCGCAACAGCAGGTCGGCCACCGGCCGCCACTCGATCGCCACCTTGCCGTTGGTGGTGCTGCCGCTGGTGCTGTAGTCGGAGGTGCGCACGCCCAGGTCGACGTTCAGCGAGTGTGCCCACGGCTTGTCGGCGAGCAGCGGGATCAGGGTTTCCGCGTACAGCTCCTTGACGTTGTAGCTGCCGCTGGCGGGCGAACCGCAGGCTTCCTGCAGGATCTGGCAGGTGGTGGTCACCGGGTCGAGCACGGCGAACGGGCTCACCGTGTACTTCATCGACTGCTTGCGGTACAGCGTGCCGACCGACAACTGCGCCGTGCCGGCAGGCATGTCCCACAGGTTGCCGCTGGCGTCGAATTGCGCCTGCTTGGTGGAGTTGGTCATCACGTAGATCGGCGTCTTCACACCGGCGCTGAGCAGCTTGCCGACGGCGGGATCGGCCTGGTTGAAGATGTTGGCGCCGCCGTCCACCGCAGCCTGCAAGGCCGGGATGTCCACCTCGTTGGTATCGCGCTGGTCGCGCTTGCTGTGGCTGTAGTTGATCGAGGCATCCCAGGTCCAGCTGCTGTCCTGGCCGAAGTTGCCGCGCAGCCCCGCGTTCACTTGCGCGTTGTCGGTGGTGTAGCTGTGCACGCGCGTGCCGGCGCCGGTGAGGCGGGTCTGGAAGCTGTAGCCGCTGTCCGGATCGCCCGGTACCGCGTTCTGGCTGAAGGTGACGCCGAACGGGTTGATCGGGTTGCTGGAGGAGATGATCAGGCCGTCGCCGGTGCCGACCGGCGAGGGCGCGTCCTGGCCGCTGGATTCGGTGCGGTTGTAGAACGCATTCACGTAACCGGTGAGGTTGGGGGTGAAGTCGAAGCTGCCCAGCACGAAGCCGTTGGTGCGCTTCTGCGCGGTCTGCATGTAGTTCAGCGCGGCGTAGTTGTAGGTATCGGAGGAAAGCCGGCAGCGGTAGTCGCCCAGCGCCGTGCCGTCGCCCTGCGCCAGGGTCACGTTGGCCGTGCCGTTGCTGGCGAGCTCGCAGCCGTATTGACCGGCGGCGAGCGCACCGGGCAACTGGATGCGGCCGGTGGGGATCGAGCTGGAGCCGGCCGCGATGATGGCGCCGCTGGAGAGGTACAACTGTTGCCGCGAGAAGTCGCGCTCGGCGGCCAGCGTGGCGTCGTACTTGTTGTAGTCGATGCCGCCGACGATGCTGAAGTTGTCGCCGGTGGCGCCGCCGGTCAGGGTGAAGCCGCGGCGCTGCGAGTCACCATGGCTGGAGATGCCGTCATTCAGGCTGACCTGCACGCCCTGGAAATCCTTGCGCAGGATGAAGTTGACCACGCCGCCGATGGCATCGGAGCCGTACACCGTGGAGGCGCCTTCCGCGAGCACGTCGACCCGGTCGATCATGTCCGGCGGCAGCATGTTGATGTCCGAGTTGACCATGCGCTGGCCGTTCACCAGCACCAGGGTGCGGTTGATGCCCAGGCCGCGCAGCGAAACGCGGGAGGCGCCGCCGCCGGCTTCCAGCAGCGGGCTGGCGACGCCGCCGCCGTTGCTGTTGTTGGAGGGGTTGGTGGCGTTGCCGGAAATGGCGGGCATGTCCTGCAACACGTAGCCCAGGGTCGGCTTGCCGGAGTTGGTGATGTCGGCGCGATCGATGGTCACCACGGGGCTGGCGGTTTCCACGTCGACGCGGCGGATCAGCGAGCCGGTGACGACCACCGCATTCAGCGTCTTGGCCTGCTCCTTGGAGGGTGGCGTGGACTGGTCCGTGGCGGGCGGATTGGTCGCCGTCGAGTCTTGTGCCTGCAAGCCGCCGGCGATCGAAAGCATGCCGGCCGTCAATGCAAGGCGCACAGCCCATGACAGGTGATTGAGGTCGTATTTCATAGATGTTTTTTCCCCGATGGATGGTGGTACGGCCCTGAAAGTCGAGGGCTGCTGCTGCACGCGATCCCCCCGGACACGTTGCAGCAGCGTTGGTCGTGCGCTCGACGCCTTGAGGTTACTCCTCCAGCTGTGCGTCGCACCACTGCGCCGGCGGGTGCGGACCGGGCCCTGCCGCGGCGGTCAGTTGCCCGCGGGCGGGGTCGGCTGGCTGGAGCGGTTGAAGTCGCCGATCGCCGCGACCAGGTCGGCCACCGCCGCTTGCTCGGCCGCGCTGAGGTCGGGGTTCCAGCTGTCCACGATCAGCACCGCGCGGTTGCGCGTGCTGCGGTTCCAGGCTTCGTGCTCGAAGGTGTCGTCGAAGGTGACGCAGCGACCCTCCTGCCAATGGTGGATTTCCCCGCCCACGCGCAAGGCGCAGTCGTTCGGCACCACCAGCGGCAGGTGGGTGACCAGGCGGGTATTGGTGACGCCATGGTGGGGCAGGATGTGGGTGCCGGGGCGCAGGATCGAGAACAGCGTTTCCGGCGCGTGGTCGCGCACCCGCACCAGCGGCATCGCCTCCAGCACCGCACTGGTGCGCGGGCAGCGCGCGCCGTGGGCGTCGTTGCGCACGCCGTGCCGATAGAAGAACAGCGCGTCCCACGCCGGTTCGGCGCTGCCCGATGCACCCAGCAGCTGCGCGGCCACCGCGGTGGCCGAGTCGGTGCCCAGGAACGGTACCAGCTCCTCGTGCTGCACCAGCGCGGCGAGCAACTCCTCGCGGATCGCCTCGACGGCGGCTTCCAGTGACGCGTGCGCCGGAAAGCGCTCGCGCGGGTAATACGGGCGGCTGGGGACGCCGGGGAAATACAGGAACTTCGGCCGCTGGCGTGGATCCGGTGTCGGTGCGGGCTGGCCGTCGAGATAGAGCGACAGACAGTGATCGACGCGAACCAGTTCAGAGCGACCGTAACGTTGGCGCAGCGGCTCCATGATCGTCTCGAACGCCTCGCGCCGGGTGGCCGAGACGTAGCGGACCGCGTGCTTCACGGCGTCGCGCAGGCCTGGTGCGGTGGTGGCGTCGTCAAGCCAGCGTCCGCGCGCCTGGGCGGCGTCGATGGCGGCGGAGTAGGCCAGCATCGCCTCCGCATGGCGCCCGAGTTGCTCGAGCACGACACCCAGGCGCAGGCGCGCCACGAACAGGCCGGGCGCCAGCGTCAGCGCCGCGCGCAGGCTGTCCACCGCGGCGTCCGGGTCGCCGGCCAGCACCTGCACTTCGCCCAGCCGGTGCAGCACCGCGGCATCTTCCGGGTGCGCACGGTGTGCGCTGCGCAGCAGGGCGATGGCGCTTTCCGGCGCATCGCGCTCCAGTGCCCGCCCGGCCAGGAACAGCGCGGCCTGGGCGTCGCCCGGGTGGATCTCCAGCAGGCGCCGGCAGGCGTGCTCGGCCCGCGCCGGGTCGTTGTCGCGCAAGGCCGCTTGCAGCTCGTCGCGCAAGGCCGCGGCCAGCGGGTTTGCCTCGGCGGTCGACGTTGGGCACATGGGCGGGCCACCTGCGCGGGCTGCGAACGGGTGCTGCCATGATGAGGCCGTTCGCCGCCCGCGGCAAAGTCAGCCGCCGTAGCGGCCTTGCAGGAAGGCGAACACCGCGCGCAGGCCCATCGCCTCGCCGCCGCGTGGCCGGCCGGGGCGGTCGGCGTCGTTCCAGGCGTAGGTGTCCAGGTGCAGCCACGGCGTGCCGTCGGGGACGAAGCGCTCGAGGTAGAGCGCGGCGGTGATCGCGCCGGCGTGGCGCGAGGGGCCGGCGTTGGCGAGGTCCGCCAGGTGGGAGTCCAGCATGTGCCGGTACGGCCGCCACAGCGGCAGCCGCCACAGCGGGTCGGCCACCGCCTCGCCCGCCTGCAGCAGGGCCTGGGCGAGCGCGTCGTCATTGGCGAACACGGCGGGCAGGTCCGGGCCCAGCGCCACGCGGGCGGCGCCGGTGAGGGTGGCGTAGTCGATGATCAGCGCCGGTTGCTGCTCGGCCGCGTAGGCCAGGGCGTCGCACAGGATCAGCCGGCCCTCGGCATCGGTGTTGTCCACCTCCACGGTGAGGCCTGCCCGGGTGGTGATCACCTCGCCCGGGCGCATCGCCTCGGCGGCCACCGCGTTTTCCACCGCCGGCACCAGCAGGGTCAGCCGCACCGGCAGCTGCGCCTGCATGATCAGGCCGGCCAGCGCGATCGCGTGCGCGGCGCCGCCCATGTCCTTCTTCATCCAGCGCATGCCGTCGCCGCCCTTGAGGTTCAGGCCGCCGGTGTCGAAGCACACGCCCTTGCCGACCACCACCAGCTTCGGGTGCTCGGGCCGGCCCCAGCTCAGCTCGACCAGCCGCGGCTCGCGATGGCTGGCGCGGCCCACCGCGTGGATGGTGGGAAAATTCGCCTTGAGCAGCTCGTCGCCGACCCAGTCGCGCAGCTTCGCCTTGTGCGCCCTGGCCAGCGCCTTGATCGCCTCGCCGAGCTGCTCCGGACCCATGTCCTGGGTGGGCGTGTTGACCAGGTCGCGGACGCGGCCGGTGGCCTCCACCAGCGGTGCCAGCCGGGCCAATTCGTCGGCGGCCACGATCAGCCGGGCCGGCGCACGCCGGGCCGCCCGGTAGCGGGTGAACTCGTAGGCGCCCAGCGCCCAGCCCAGCGTGGCCAGCGTGGTATCGGCGAGCACGCCCTCGGCGGCCAGCTCGTAGGTGGCCTCGGGCAGGTTGCGCGGCAAGCCGGCCAGCGCGGCCAGCGGATCGGCCGCCTTCACGCCCACCAGCACGCGCGCCAGCTTGCCGGCGGCGTCGGGCACCAGGGCGAACGTGCCCGGCGCCGCATCGAAGCCGCTCTCGCCGAGCCAGCGTCGCTGCGCCGCGGTGAGCCGGCGCCGGCTGGCGGCCAGGTGCGCCGCGTCGGTGGCCTCGACGGGAATGCCGTGGCGCTGGCCGGGGCGGCGTTCGATCAGGGCGGACATGGGTCAAATCCTCCGGGGAAATGCCCCATGATGGGGAAGCGCGCGGCGAAGAACAATCCGCACGATGGCAAGGGCGGGTGAAGAATGCCGGTTCCTGCGGTGTTTCGCGGGCGCGAGGCGGCACGCACAGCGCCCGCCCGCGCGGGCGGCGATCCCTCAGTCGTCCGGCGCGGCGGCTTCCAGCCAGTCGGCCAGGGCCGTCATGTCGGGCAGGTCCAGATCCGGCGGCGAGCCCATGCCGGCCGGCCAGGGCTGGCCCTGGCGATTGATCCACGCGGTGCGCAAGCCCGCCTCGCGGGCGCCGACCATGTCCAGCGCCGGGTCGTCACCCACGTGCAGCACCTGGCCCGGTTCGACGCCGAGCAGTTCGGCGGCGGCCAGGAAGATGCCGGGGTCGGGCTTGCCCACGCCGTGGTCGCGGGCGCAGACGTGGTGGCGGAAATGCCGCTCGATGCCGATGCGTCGCAGGTCGGCGTTGCCGTTGGTCAGGCTCGCCAGCGGCCAGCGCGCGGCCAGCCGCTCGAGCGCAGCGGCGGAATCGGGGAACAGTTCCACCTGGTTGCGCGCGGCGAAATAGACTTCCCACAACGCCTCGACCGGCGCGTCGGCGACGCCGCCGGCTTCGAAGACGTGGCGCAGGGTCAGCTGGCGCTGGGTGGTGAAATCGTGGGCCAGGTCCAGCCGTTCGGCCGCCACGCGGGCGCGCAGCTGGCGCATGGCGGCGATCGGCCACGCGCGCGCCACGTCCGGGTGGTGCTGCTGCAACCAGCTGTCGACGGCCTGGTCGGCCAGTTCCAGCGCGGGCAGTACCGGCCACAGCGTGTCGTCGAGATCCAGCGTCAGCGCCAGGATCGCCACCTCGTCCCTACCGCTTGCTGACGCGCAACACCTGGCCCTGCCGCAGTTCGTCGCTCTTCAGGCCATTCCAGGCGCGCAGCTGTGCCACGTCGACCGAATGCGCCCTGGCGATCGAGGACAGCGTGTCGCCGCGCACTACCTTGTACGTGGAGCGGGCCTGCGTGGCGCCGGAGCTGACGCGGCGGAAATCGTCGCCCCGGGCCTGGCTCACCGTGGTGGCCGAGCCGCTGGCGTGTTCGACGCCGGTCACGGCGACGTTGCTGACGCTGCCGCTGACGCGCTCCAGCCGGGCGTCGTTCGCGGCGCGCTCGCGGCGCTCCTCCAGCGCGGCCCGGGCCTGCACCGTGCGCTCCGAGGTGGGCGCGATGGCCGCGCGCGCGGCGTAGGTGGCGCCGGGGGCGGCGATCGGCGTGCCGTGCGGCACGCGCGCGCCGACTTCGGCCAGGATCGTGCGGCGGCGCTCGGCGTCCATCGCCGCCAGTTGCATGCCGTCGTCGTAGGGCAGCACGCCGTGGCGGCGCAGCGCGGCCTTGGCCGGCTCGGTCTTGAGGAACGCGACGAACTCCTGCGCCTGTTCGGCCTTGGCGCCGTGCGGGTTGGTGACCAGGTACAGCGGGATGAACAGCGGGTAGCTACCGTTGGCGATGTTGGCCGTGGTCGGCGCGCGGCCGTTGATCGGGATCGCCTTCAGCTTGGGGTTGCCGCTGATGCCGGTCAGCATGGCCACGCCCAGCCCGTTCGGATTCAGCGCGATGCCTTCCTCCAGCTTGCGCGTGTTGACATACAGCCGCGGCGCGGCGACCGGCTGGTTGCCGCGGCCGAACAGCAGGCTGCGCAGGCTGTACTCCACGCCGTCGCCGGGGCTGGCCACCGCGTACACGTCGATCGGCGCGTTGCGGCCGCCGACCTCGCTCCAGTTGTGGATCCTGCCGTAGTAGATGTCGTGCACCTGCTTCAGCGTGAGGTTGCGGATCGGGTTGGAGGCCTGGGTGATGATCACCAGGCCGCTCCAGGCCACCGGGGTGAAGGTGAGGCGGTTGTTCTGCGCGCTGCCGTCGGAGGGACGCGCGCTGCCGGCGAGGTCGGCGGTGCCGTTGCTGACCGCGTCGATGCCCGAGGCGGTGTTGAACGGCTGCAGCTCGATCCGGCCGTGGCCGCTGCTGGTCCAGGCCTTGCCCACCTCGTTCATCACCGCGTTGGCGGTGGCGTCGTCGCCGCGCCAGACCAGGCTGCCGCCCGATTTGGGGGCCGCGGAAGTCGCGGTGGAGAAACAGGCGCCGACCAGGGCGAGACAGAACAGGCGAGCAAGACGTACGGACATGATGGTGCGAAACCCCGGCGTGAGTGAGCCATGACGTGTGCGGCGGCCGGACCGTCGGGCCGGGCCGCTCCTCCAGCACACTGTCGCCTGCGCGGCCGAACCGCGGCAAGCCGATGAACTGGAAGGATATTGGATCGGCCTGAACCCACGATATCAAGCGATTTCCGGCCTTTGCGTGACGATACGTCGCAGAGCGTGCGCGCGGACACGCCCTTCACGCGATCCAGGTCCGGTTTTCCCCGCTTCGCTGCGGCAGGTCAGTTGATCAGCACGTAATGGCTGCCGTCGGCGTCGGCGACCACCAGCACCAGCTGGCGCAGGCGCACGCCGGCCAGCCCGCGCAGCATGCGCAGGCTGGTGATGCGCTGGTTGCCGATGCCGACCACCACGTCGCCCGGGCGCAGTCCCGCCTGGGCGGCGCGGCTGCCCGGCTGCACCGAACTGACGGCGGCGCCGTACCAGCCCTGGTCGCGCTGGCTCTGGCTCAGCTCGCGGAAGCGCACGCCGGCCAGGCGCGGGTCGAGCTGGCCGCCGTCCAGGCTGGCCAGCTTCTCGGCGCTGAGCGTGGCGCTGACCTGGCGCGGCTGGCCGTCGCGCACGATGCCCAGCTGCAGCGTGCTGCCCAGCGGCAGCAGGCCTTCGGTGTTGCGCAGCTGCTGCACGCTCTGCAGCGGCTTGCCGTTGAGCGAGGTCAGCACGTCGCCCGGCTGCAACCCGGCGCGCGCGGCGGCCGAGCCGTCGCCGACGCCGGTCACCACCACGCCCTTGCTTTCCTTCAGGCCCAGTGCCCGCGCGATGCGCGGGGTGATCGCCTGCGCCTGCAGGCCCAGGCTGCCGCGCTCGACCTTGCCGTGGGCGACCAGCTGCTTCATCACCTCGGCGGTGAGGTTGCTGGGGATCGCGAAGCCGATGCCCACGTTGCCGCCGGAGGGCGAGAAGATCATGGTGTTGATGCCGACCAGCTCGCCGCGCAGGTTGACCAGCGGGCCGCCGGAGTTGCCGGGGTTGATCGAAGCGTCGGTCTGGATGAAGTTCTGGTAGCTCGAATCGCCCAGGCCCGAACGGCCCAGCGCCGAGACGATGCCGGCGGTCACCGTCTGGCCCAGGCCGAACGGTTCGCCCACCGCCACCACGTAGTCGCCCACGCGCAAGGTGGAGGAGTCGGCCATCGGCAGCGCGTGCAGGCCGCTGGCCTGGATCTGCACCACCGCCACGTCGGTGGCCGGGTCGGTGCCGATCAGCTTGCCCTTGAAGCTGCGTCCGTCCTGCAGGGTCACGCTGATGTCGTCGGCGCCGGCGACCACATGGTTGTTGGTCAGGATGTAACCCTTGGCAGCATCCACGATTACGCCCGAGCCCAGGCTCTGCTCCACGCGCTCGCGCGGCGTCGCCGGCAGGCCGAAGAACTGGCGCACCATCGGGTCGTCGAAGTAGGCATCGCGCACCGGCACGTGGGTGGTGCTGGAGATGTTCACCACCGCCGGCGTCACCCGGGTCAGCATCGGTGCCAGCGACGGCATCGTCTGGCCATCGATCGCCGCCGGCAGGGTGGCGGCGCGGACGCCGCCCGGCAGCAGGCCGGCCAGCATCACGGCCGCGGCCAGCAGCGCGGCCAGGCAGGACGGCAGGGAAAGGTGGCGAGACGACATGCGGGGCTCCTTGGCGGCTGGCTGGAAACGGCGGTGGTTCGACCGGGCGCGGGCGTACGGGTTCCCCCGTGCCGATGCCCTTCGCAGGACTTTACTTCCCGGGTCGGCAGGGTTAACGTCCTCCCTTGGTAACAACCACAACATCTTGTGTTCTGGCGCCGATGCCGAGACTAGCACTGGTGCGAACCACGGCATTCTCGGGGGAGGAGCCATTGTTGTCGGAAACCAGGTGGCGGGCAGGCCGGGAGGTCGCTCCTGCCCGTGACTTTCGCCACCGCAGCGTCGCGAGCGACACCCTTACATCCCAATAAAAATCAACGGGGGCCGCAAGGCCACACCGAGAGGTCAGCAAAACGATGAGCACAATGCGTGCGCCAGCCAACCATCCCGCCACCGGTCGCGACGCCGCGGTGGATATTCCGCTGCAACCGGCATCCTGGGACATCTGGGACAAGAAATACCGGCTCAAGACCAAGACCGGCGAGCCGGTCGATGCCGACATCGACGAGACCTACCAGCGCGTGGCGCGCGCACTGTCCGACGTGGAAGCCACCGACGAGCTGCGCGCGCACTGGTACGAGCGTTTCCTGTGGGCGCTGCGCCGCGGCGCGATCCCTGCCGGCCGCATCACCTCCAACGCCGGCGCGCTGGCGCACAAGCCGGCCACCAGCACGATCAACTGCACCGTCTCCGGCACCATCCACGACTCGATGGACGACATCCTGGAGAAGGTGCACGAGGCCGGCCTCACGCTGAAGGCCGGCTGCGGCATCGGCTACGAGTTCTCCACCCTGCGCCCGCGCAACGCCTACGTTTCCGGCGCCGGTGCGTACACCTCCGGCCCGCTGTCGTTCATGGACATCTACGACAAGATGTGCTTCACCGTCTCCTCCGCCGGCGGCCGCCGCGGCGCGCAGATGGGCACCTTCGACATCAGCCACCCGGACGCCAAGGAATTCATCCGCGCCAAGCGCGAGGATGGCCGCCTGCGCCAGTTCAACCTGAGCCTGCTGATCACCGACGGCTTCATGGACGCGGTCGAGCACGACCAGGACTGGCCGCTGGTGTTCCCGGTGCACGTCAAGGAGAAGGACGAGATCGACCTCGCCGACCCGAGCAAGGTCGTCTGGCGCGAATGGCCCACCCACGAGAACTACATCGACCGCGAGGACGGCCTGGTCGCCTGCAAGATCTACAGCCACATCCGCGCGCGGCACCTGTGGGACATGATCATGGTGTCCACCTACGACTATGCCGAGCCCGGGTTCATCCTGATCGACAAGGTCAACGAGATGAACAACAACTGGTGGTGCGAGCACATCCGCGCGACCAACCCCTGCGGCGAGCAGCCGTTGCCGCCCTACGGCTCGTGCCTGCTCGGCTCGGTCAACCTGACCAAGT
>JBDZVT010000008.1:0-115971 GCA_040255835.1 Lysobacteraceae bacterium | reverse complement strand
TGGGTGCCCTTGATCTTCGGCACGTTGAGCAGGCCGGCGGTGTCGCCGATCAGGATGGCGCCCGGCATCTCGCACTTCGGCAGCGATTGCCAGCCGCCGGAGACGATGGCGCGCGCACCGGCGGAGAGGATCGTGCCGTCTTCCAGCAGCGGTTTCACGCTCGGATGGTTCTTCCATTGCTGGAAGGCCTCCCACGGCTTGTACCCGGGGTCGCTGTAGTCGAGGCCGCTGATGTAGCCCAGCGCGACGCGGTCCTTGTCCAGGTGGTAGAGGAAGCTGCCGCCATAGGTGTGCGTGTCGGCGGGCCAGCCGATGCTGTGCACGATCTTGCCGGGCGTGACCCGGCCGGCGGGTACCTGCCACAGCTCCTTGATGCCGATCGAGTAGCCCTGCGGGTCGCTGTCGGCATCGAGGCCGAAACGCTTGACCAGCTGCTTGGTGAGGCTGCCGCGGGCGCCTTCGGCCAGCACGGTGACCCTGGCCTTGATGTCGATGCCTTCGGTATAGCCGGGCTTGTGCGTGCCGTCCTTCGCCACGCCCATGTCGCCGATGCGCACGCCGGCGACGGAACCATCCTCGTTGTAGATGTTGTCCGCCGCGGCGAAGCCGGGGAACACGTCCACGCCCAGCGCCTCGGCCTGCGGCGCCAGCCAGGCACACAGCGCGCCGAGCGAGACGATGAAGTTGCCGTGGTTGCGCATGCCGGGCGGCACCGGCAGTTTGGTGCCGCCGGTCTTCGACAGCAGCCAGAACTCGTCCTTGCCGGCGGGCACGCAAATGGGTGGTGGCCGGTCGCGCCAGCCAGGCAGCAGGGCATCCAGCGGCTGCGGCTCGATCACCGCGCCGGAGAGGATGTGCGCGCCGATGGTCGACGCTTTCTCGATCACGCAGACGCTGACGTCGGCGTTCAGCTGCTTGAGCCGGATCGCGAATGCCAGGCCGGCCGGCCCGGCGCCGACCACGACGACGTCGTATTCCATGGTTTCGCGCTCGCTCATGGCGAACTCCTGCGGTACTGGGGCGGGTGGTGCATGCAATGCGTCATCGACGCACGATACCCTGCCGCATTGTCCGGGTTCGCGCCATGCAGGGCAACGCGTGCTGCGCCACGGCTTGCAATCGTTGCGGGTGGCGCGGCGATAATCACAACCATATTGCAAGGAGAGTTCATGAATTCGATGCCGCCGATCGCCGATATCGACCTGCGCCGCGCATCGCTGTGCCAGCTGCTGCATTGGCTGGCCACCGGCAGGGCACGACCGGAGGCATTGGCGGACGTCTATCAGCAGGCCATCGAGCGGCTCGATCCGCAGCTCAACTGCTATGTCGACCAGCGCCCGGGGCTCATGCAGGAACAGGCGCACATGGCTGACCGGCGCCGGCGCGACGGCGTGATCGGCCGCCTGGACGGCATCCCGCTGGCATTGAAGGACAACCTCGACATGGCGGGCTGGCCGACCCGGGTGGGCCTGGCCGGGCGCAACAAGCCGGTGGAGAACGACGCGCACGTGGTGGCGCGGCTGCGTGCTTCCGGTGCGGTGGTGATCGGCAAGACCAACATGGACGAGGGCGCGCTGGGCGCGGCCACCGACAATCCGCATTTCGGTGCCACCCACAACCCGCACCGCCACGGCTACAGCGCGGGCGGCTCCTCCGGCGGCGCGGCGGCAGCCGTGGCCGCGGGCCTGGCGGTGGCGGCGGTGGGTTCGGACAGCCTCGGCTCGATCCGCATCCCGGCCAGCTATTGCGGCATCTACGGGCTGAAACCCACCCACGGCGAGATTTCCGCCCGCGGCCTGGTGCCGGCGGCGCGCCGGTTGGACTCGGTGGGCCTGCTGGCGCGCAGCGTCGAGGACCTCACCGTGCTGCTGCAGGTACTGGCCGGCTACGACGCCGACGACGCGCGCTCGCGCCGCCGCCGGGTGGCGTTCGCCTTGCCCGACTGGGATCCGGGCCACCTGCGCGCGGGCCTGCTGCCGGACCTGGCAGCCGTCGGCGTGCAGCCGGAGGTGATCGAGGTGTTCGAGGCGGCGCTGGCCCGGTTGCCGCACGCGCTCAGCGATCGCCGCACGGTCGACTTCGACGACTGGAACTTCGCCCGCACCCGCCGCGCCGGCCTGCTGCTGATGGAGGCGGAAATGCTCGGCACGTTTGCCGAGGATCTCGCCGACGGCGCGAAGCATCCCGTGTCCGACCGTTTCCGGCGCATGCTGGGTTACGCCGCAGGCAAGAGCGCCGCGGATTACGCCATGGCCGACCGCGTGCTGGATGCTGCCACGCTGAAAATGCGCCGGCTGTTCGCCCAGGTCGACGTGCTGGTCTTGCCGACCACGCCGCAGGGCGCGTTCCCGCTGGATGGCCCGGCCCCGGATTCGGCGGCCGACCTCACCAGTTTCGCCAGCCTGGCCGGCTGCCCGGCGGTGAGCCTGCCGATGGGCACCCTGCCCAATGGTATGCCGGTGGGCCTGCAACTGGTCGGGCCGCGCGGTTCCGACCTGCGTTTGCTGGAACTGGCTGCAGCCTGCGCCGCAACGCTGGACGCGGAGCCAACCTATCCGGTGCTGGAATGACACGCAGCGAGTAGGCGGGCACTGCCCGCCGTGTGCGATCCACGGCCGGCGGGCGGTGCCCCCATGTCCATGGCAACGCGCACAGGGTGCGCTCCTACATGTGACGGGCGTTGTTTCAACGGTGTCGCCCCGGGCCATATCCATATGAGAACTCCTTTGGCCGTTCCTCCAGGGGATGGGACTCCGTGCGATCTATACTGCGAGGCTCCAGGACTTCGCACGCCCGGCGGGCGATGTCACTCCGGCCACACCCGTATCGAGTTCGCCATCCCATGACGGCTGCCGCACCGCGTTCACACCTCGACGACCTGGAGGCCGAGAGCATCCACATCTTCCGCGAGGTGCAGGCGGCGTTCCGTCGCCCGGTGATGCTGTATTCGATCGGCAAGGATTCCTCGGTACTGCTGCACCTGCTGCGCAAGGCCTTCTATCCGGCGAAGCCGCCGATGCCGCTGCTGCACGTCGACACCACCTGGAAGTTCCGCGAGATGATCGCCTTCCGCGAGCAGGTTGCTGCCGCGGGAGACGTCGAGGTGCTGGTGCACATCAACCAGGACGGCGTGCGCCAGGGCATCTCGCCGCTGATCCATGGTGCCGCGGTGCATACCGACGTGATGAAGACCCAGGCGCTGAAGCAGGCGCTGGACCTGCACGGTTTCGACGCCGCCATCGGCGGCGCGCGCCGCGACGAGGAGAAATCGCGGGCGAAGGAGCGCGTGTTCTCCTTCCGCAACGCCCAGCATCGCTGGGATCCGAGGAACCAGCGGCCGGAGCTGTGGCGCAACTACAACACTTTCGTGCGCCAGGGCGAGAGCGTGCGGGTGTTTCCGCTGTCCAACTGGACCGAGATGGACGTGTGGCTGTACATCCAGCGCGAGAACATCCCGCTGGTGCCGCTGTATTTCGCCAGGCCACGCCCGGTGGTGGAGCGCGACGGTGCGCTGATCATGGTCGACGACGACCGCTTCACCCTGCGCGAGGGCGAGAGCGTGCAGATGCGCGAGGTACGTTTCCGCACCCTGGGTTGCTATCCGCTGACCGGGGCGGTGGAGTCCTCCGCCGACACCTTGCAGAAGATCATCGACGAGATGGCCACCTCGCGCAGCTCCGAGCGCCAGGGCCGGGTGATCGACCACGACCCCTCTGCCTCGATGGAGCACAAGAAGCAGGAGGGCTACTTCTGATGGCCGCGCCGGACAAGGGGCTGCTGCGTTTCATCACCTGCGGCAGCGTAGACGATGGCAAGAGCACCCTGCTCGGGCGCCTGCTGTACGACGCCGGCATGTTGCCGGACGACCAGCTGGCGGCGCTGGCGCGTGAGAGCCGCCGGCTGCATGCCGACGCCGGTGAGGGCGTGCTCGACTTCGCCCTGCTCACCGATGGTCTGGATGCCGAGCGCGAGCAGGGCATCACCATCGACGTGGCCTACCGCTATTTCCACACTGCGCGGCGCAGCTTCATCGTGGCCGATTGCCCCGGCCACGAGCAGTACACCCGCAACATGGCCACCGGCGCCTCCAACGCGGAGCTGGCCGTGGTGCTGGTCGACGCGCGCAAGGGGGTGCTGACGCAGACGCGGCGGCACACTTATATATGCGGGCTGCTCGGCATCCGCCATGTGCTGCTGGCGGTCAACAAGATGGACCTGGTCGATTACCGCCAGGACGTGCACGAGGCGATCGCCGCCGAATACCGCGAGCTGGCCCGCGGCCTGGGCATCGAGCACGTGCATTGCCTGCCGGTGTCCGCACTGAACGGCGACAACGTGGGCAGCCGCTCGCCGCGCATGCCCTGGTACGACGGCGGCAGCCTGCTGGAACGGCTGGAAGCCGCGGACGTGGCGCGCTTCCGGGCCGAGGATTTCCGCATGCCGGTGCAGTGGGTGAATCGCCCCGACCAGTCGTTCCGCGGCTACGCCGGCACCATCTGCGGCGGCAGCGTGGCGCGTGGCGACGAGATCGTGGTGCAGCCCGGCGTGCAGCGCGCGCGCATCGAGCGCATCGTGACCTTCGACGGCGACCTGGAGCGTGCCGGCGAGGGGCAGGCGGTGACGCTTTGCCTGGACCGCGAGCTCGACGCCAGCCGCGGCGACGTGATCGCCGACGCCCTGCGGCCGGCGCCGGTCGCCGACCAGTTCACCTGCCACCTGCTGTGGATGGGCGACGGCAACCTGCTGCCCAACCGCACCTACCGGCTGAAGATCGGCACGCGCGCGGTCAACGCGCGGATCATGTCGATCAAGCACAAGGTCGACGTCAACAGCCAGGCGCAGCTGGCGGCGCGCCACCTGGAGCTCAACGAGGTCGGGTACTGCACGGTGGGCCTGGATGACGCGATCGCGTTCGAGCCGTACGCCACCAATCGCGATCTTGGCGGCTTCATCCTGATCGATCGCCAGAGCAACGCCACGGTGGCTTGCGGCATGCTCGACTTCGCGCTGGGCCGCTCCAGCAACGTGCATTGGCAGCACGTGGACATCGACAAGCGCGTGCGCGGCGCCAGCAAGGGCCAGCACCCGATGTGCCTGTGGTTCACCGGCCTGTCCGGCGCCGGCAAGTCCACCATCGCCAACCTGGTCGAGCGCAAGCTGCATGCGCTGGGCTACCACACCTACCTGCTGGACGGCGACAACGTACGCCACGGCATCAACAAGGATCTGGGCTTCACCCCCGCCGATCGCGTCGAGAACATCCGCCGCATCGCCGAGGTCGCCCACCTGATGGTGGATGCCGGGCTGATCGTGCTGGTCAGCGCGATCTCGCCGTACCGCAGCGAGCGGCGCTCGGCGCGCGAGCTGTTCGGCAACGGGGAATTCGTCGAGGTATTCGTCGACGCGCCGCTGGAGGAATGCGAGCGGCGCGACCCGAAGGGCCTCTACCGCAAGGCGCGCGCCGGCGAGATCCGCAACTTCACCGGCATCGACGCGCCCTACGAGCGCCCGCTGTCGCCGGACGTCCACCTGCTCAGCGGCGGCCAGCGCGCCGAGCAACTGGCCGAGCAGCTCACCGCGGAACTGCTGGCCGGGATCGACCGCGGCGGGGCCGGCGACTGAGCGTTTTGCCGCACAGCTTGGATTGCCCTGTGCCGGCGGCGATAATGGCCCATTCCTTTCCCCAGGGCGCCGCCGCGATGACCGAGAAGACCGTACTCAACGCCACCCATCGCGCGCTCGGCGCGCGGATGGTCGATTTCGGCGGCTGGGACATGCCGATCAACTACGGCTCGCAGATCGAGGAGCATCACGCGGTGCGCCGCCACGCCGGCATGTTCGACGTCTCGCACATGACCGTGGTCGACCTGCACGGCGTCCGCACGCGCGAATTCCTGCGCCACCTGCTGGCGAACAGCATCGACAAGCTGAAGGTGCACGGCAAGGCGCTCTACTCGTGCATGCTCAACGAGCGTGGCGGAGTGATCGACGACCTGATCGTGTACTACCTCGGCGAGGAGTTCTTCCGGCTGGTGGTCAACGCCGCCACCCGGGCCAAGGACCTGGCCTGGATCGAACGCCAGGCGCAGGCCTTCGACGTGCAGGTGAAGGAGCGCCCCGACTTCGCGATGATCGCGGTGCAGGGCCCGCAGGCGCGGGCGAAGGTGCTCGCCCTGCTGCATGACGTCGACCGCCCGCGCATCGAGAAGCTGGGCAAGTTCGCCGCCGCCGCCGCGCAAGGCCCGCACGGCATGCCGCTGTTCGTGGCGCGCACCGGGTACACCGGCGAGGACGGTTTCGAGATCATGCTGTCGGCGGAGCACGCGGTGGCGCTGTGGGAGGCGTTGCTGGCCGCGGGCGTGAAGCCTGCCGGGCTGGGTGCGCGCGACACCCTGCGCCTCGAGGCCGGCATGAACCTGTACGGCCAGGACATGGACGAGGACGTGTCGCCATGGGAGGCGAACCTGGGCTGGACGGTGTCGCTGGACGAGGGCCGCGACTTCATCGGCCGCGCGGCGCTGGAGCAGCAGAAGGCCGCCGGCGTGGCGCGCGTGATGATCGGCGTGGTGCTCGACGAGAAGGGCGTGCTGCGCCACGGCCAGAAAGTACTCACGGCCAACGGCGAAGGCGAGATCCTGTCCGGCAGCTTCGCTCCCACGCTCGACAAGGCGATCGCCTTCGCGCGCGTGCCGGCCGGCGACACAGGCCCTCTGCGCGTGGACATTCGCGGCCGCGAGGTGGCGGTGCGCCGGGTGAAATATCCCTTCGTGCGCGACGGCAAGCCCTGCGACGGCATCTGATCGTGCGTTGCCCTTTCCCTCACGGCGAATGCCGCTAGAATTCCCATCCGTATCCGCCTTTCCCCTCCCAACGACTGGACCCGACCATGAGCGAGATTCCCGGCGATCTGAAGTTTCTCAAGTCCCACGAATGGGCCCGCGTTGAAGACGACGGCCTGGTGCGGGTCGGCATTTCCGACCACGCCCAGGGCCAGCTGGGAGACCTGGTCTACGTCGAGTTGCCCGAGGTCGGCACCGCCGTGACGGCCGGCGGCGGCACTGCCGTGGTGGAGTCGGTCAAGGCGGCTTCGGACATCTATTCGCCGGTGTCCGGCGAGATCGTCGAGGTCAACGAGTTGCTCAACGACAAGCCCGAGACGATCAACGAAGACGCCTTCGGCGACGGCTGGATCTTCCTCGTGCGCCCGAGCGATCGCGCCGAGCTGGACGAATTGCTCGATGCCAACGACTACCAGGAACTGATCGAGAACGAGGACCACTGATCCATCGCGTCGAACCGATCGCCCCGGGTACACAACCGGCCGCCATGTGCGGCCGGTTGCATTTCGGACGTCCGGATCGAGGTGCACGGCGTCCTTCGCGTGCCCATTCGCGCGGCGGAACGGCGCGGTCGTCGCGCCGGTTTTCGATGCCGCGAACCCGCGTGATGCGGCTTCGCCGGCACTGGGTCCGGTTGTCGTGAAGGATCGATCCGGCACGGGCGCGGCGTACATCGCGGTCATCTCGGCCGTCACCGGCACCCTTCCGGTCGCATTCCGTTCATTTGCCGGAGTCGCCCGTGCGGGGTGTCGCCCTTGTCCGTTCGCGGCAAGCGCCGGCAGGGTCGTGTGTGCACGGCGAAAATTGCCGTGATTGCGCAATAAGGCGCTTTTTACGCGGTTTTGCGCATGTTTCGGCAATGTCGTTGATTTTCGTATGGACGTCTAGACGTCCGTCACGAAAGGAGCTCATGGATGGTGCGCCATTGCCCGCAGGGAGTTGGCGGGCGGGTGGCGGTTCGGGTGGGTGAAAACACGTGGCGAAAATCAATTGACAGTTGAAATCTTCGGGGATAGCTTTCGCAGCAGATCACGGGGAATGCGTTTTTATGGCGACAACGAAATTCATCAAGCCCTATGTCGAGCACGGTGAAAAAGCCAATGCAGTACGCAAGATCACGGTCTCGATTCCGCTGCATGTTCTGCGACGGCTTTCTGATTTGCGCACCCACCGACAGGTGAACAATCTTCGGCACGCGACGAACAGCGACTTGCTGGTTGAAGCGTTCCTGCATGCTTTTACTGGGCAACCACTGCCAACTGATGAGGAGCTGAGACGAACCATGGCCACTGCCAAGAAATCCGCTGCAAAGAAACCGGCTGCCAAGAAGGCCGCTGCCAAGAAACCGGCTGCCAAGAAACCGGCCGCCAAGAAAGCCGCAGCCCGGAAGCCGGCTGCCAAGAAGCCGGCCGCCAAGAAGGCTGCCGCGAAGAAGGCCGTCCGCAAGCCGGCGGCTGCCAAGAAGGCCGCGGTGAAGAAAGTCGCGGTGAAGAAGGTCGCCAAGAAGCCGGCGAAGAAAGCTGCACCGAAGAAGGCTGCGGCGGCGAAGGTGGTCAAGGCCACCAAGACCGCGAAGCCGAAGGCCAAGTCCAAGGCCAAGAAGTAAGCCACACGCAACAGGCAATACCCACAACAAGATATGTCATCGACTTCTCCCCCCGCGGTGCCCAGCGCGGGGGGAGCACTTCGAGAAAGTTCGTCCCGGCTTGCCGGGACGCTTCGTTTCCGGGGGTCGGAAACCCGGCGAGCGGCGCGCCCGCCAGCCGCGATGCCCCTGGCGCCGGACCGCGCGGCCGACCGCGGGCACGGCATTGCCGTGCTGCGCCATTGGAGTTACCTTCTGCACATCCGCGCCGCGGCGTATCCGGGGGATCGCCGCTCCTACAGGGGGAAAAAGCGCGGGTATCTGTCGACACTCAGCGAGAGACCATGGATACCCGATATTCATTTCAGACGCGCCGGCGCGCGCGTGGTGCCGTCCGGCCCACCTACATCGCCATCATCGCCGTTTTTGTCCTGCTCGCCATCGGCGCATGGTTTCTCATCCTCAAGCCGCACCAGGAACTGTTGCTCGCCGATTCGGGCGGGCACCCGTCGACGCCGGTCACGGCGATGACGCGCGCCACGCCGCCACCGGTCAACGTGGCAGGCATGGACGTCAACCAGCTGGTGGATGAAGCGCGTTCGGCCATGGGCCAGCAGCGCTACCTGGCACCGGCGGGCAACAATGCGTTCGAGTTCTACCTGCGCGTGCTGGAGAAGGACCCCGGCAACAAGGTGGCTTCCGATGCGCTGCGCGAGACTTTCCCGTTCGCGGCCAACCAGGCCGAACAGGCGATCAATTCGCGCGACTTCGGTGAGGCGCAGCGCGAGATCGACCTGCTCGCCAAGGCCGACCCGACCAATTTCACCCTGACCATCCTGCGCTCCAAGCTCGACGCCCAGCGCAAGACGCTGGATCAGCAGCAGCAACAGGCGCTGGAGCAGCAGAAGGCCGCCGCGCTTGCCGCGGAGAAGGCCGCCGCCGACAAGGCCGCCGCCGCACAGCTGGCCCAGCAGCAGGCAGCCCAGGCGACACCGCAGCAGTCCGCGCAGTCCGCGCAGGCCACCGCGCAGAATGCCGGTACGACCCAGCCGGGCGGCAACGCCTCGGCCGTCACCGCGCCTGCACCCGTCGGGGCCACTTCCGATGCGGTCCTGGTCAAGGCGGCCGCGCCGCACTATCCGCCCGCCGCGGTACGTTCGCGCCAGGAAGGGTGGGTGGTGGTCTCGTTCACCGTGGGCACGGACGGCAAGACCGGCAACATCAAGGTGGTCGATTCGCAACCGCGCCGCGTCTTCGATCGCGCCGCGATGGAGGCGGTCGAGCGTTACGAGTTCAAGCCGGCGTTGCGCAATGGCGTGCCGGTGGCCAGCGCGCGGCAACAGCGGATCGAATTCAAGTTCTGACGCGGGGCCCGGAACCCGCATGAATCGGACGGCGCGTGCTGCGGCACGCGCCGTTCTGCCGTCCGGGGCGTACAAAGCGCATCGGCCGCCGGCCGGATGGTCCTCGCCTCGCGCTCGGCGCACTGGTGACCGCCAGGGTTGCGCAGGCGCGGAGGCCAGGCCGGTGCGGGAGCGCTGCGCTCTTCCCGCCCGGGATCGAGGTCAGCGGCGCCGCGCCGGATGCGCCTTGCGGACCTTCTTGCGCGATACCGGCTTCTTCGGCGCGCTTTCGATCTGCGCCCAGTCGACGTGCGGCTGATCGAGCAGGTCGTCGAACACCATCGGCATCAGCCCGCTGGGGGTCGGGCCGGTGGAGTTCCACAGCGTGACCACGCCCACGTTGTACTTCGGAAAGAAGCCGATCATGGTGCGGTAACCGGCCACCGCGCCGGCGTGGTAGATCAGGGTTTCACCCGCGTAGCGGTAGACGCGCCAGCCCAGCGCGTAGTGGGCGTCGGTCAGGCGCGCGCGTCGCCACGCGGTGGAGCGCAGTTCGCTGGGCGTGCTCACGCCCGGCGCATGCAGCTCGTCGAGCAGGGCGCTGGACAAGACGTCCGGACGGCCACCCATCTGCGCGATCAGCCATTTCTCCATGTCGCGCAGGCTGGCGTTGACGCCTGCCGCCGGTGCCACGCGGTAGTAGGTCTCGTTCGGCTCGAACGGCACCCAGCCATGGCGCGACGCATGGTGCGGACGCGCCCAGCTCTTGCTCGATTCCAGGCCGGCGCGGCCGTAGGTGGCGGTGGTCATGCCCAGCGGGTAGAACAGGCGCTTGTCGACCAGGTGGTAGAAGAAGTCGCCGGTGCGCGCGAGCACCACGTCGCCGATCATGCTGAAGGCCACGTTCTGGTAGCCGTAGCACTGGCCGACGCCGCAGGTCATGTCGACCTCGTCCAGCTTGCGCACCAGTTCCTGGTATGGAATGTCGCCTTCGAGCATGTTGTCGAAGGTGTTGCGCGGCAGGCCGATCTTCTGCCCGAGGATGTCGCTGACCGTGGCCTGGTCCGCCTCCTGCATGTTCTTGAGCTTGAAGTAGGGCAGCACGTCGATCAGGCGGGTGTCCCACTGCAGCTTGCCGTCGTTCACCAGCAGGCCGGTGATGGCTGTGGCGAATGCCTTGGACAGCGAGGCCAGGCGGAATACCGTCGTCGGCGTCACCGGTTCGCGCGTGGCGGCATTGGCATAGCCGACGGTCCCTTCGAAAACCACCTTGTCGCCGACCACCACCGCGGTGGCCAGGCCCGCGACGGCGTCACGCTCGCCCAGCAGGTTGAGCCACCGCTTGTAGTCGTCCAGGGTCTTCTGGATGCGCGCCGGCGGCAGTGTGGTGGGGCCCGCCGACGGCGGCAATGCACTGGCGGGCGTGGCGACTAGCGGAGTGCAGAAGACCGCGCAGGACAGGCCGAGGCCGCCGGCGATCACGAGGAAGATCTTGCGAAACGGCATGGTATTCTGGCGGTGTTCCGGCGTGGGGATACGCCTCTGGGTGGAGAACTTGTCGATGGGTCTGATCATTTTTCTGGTTGTCGTCGCCCTGATTGTCTTTTACTTCGTGGCGATCTACAACGGACTGGTTACCTCGCGCAACGGCTACAAGAACGCCTTCGCGCAGATCGACGTGCAACTGACGCGTCGCCACGACCTGATCCCGAACCTGGTCGAGACAGCGAAGGGCTACCTCGCGCACGAGCGCGGCACGCTCGAGGCGGTGGTGCAGGCACGCAACGCGGCGGTCAGCGGCCTGGCGGGCGCCAAGGCCAACCCCGGCGATCCGGCGGCCATGCAGCAACTGGCCAGCAGCGAAAACGCATTGACCCAGACCCTGGGTCATCTTTTCGCGTTGCAGGAGGCCTACCCGGACCTGAAGGCCAACCAGACGATGATGCAGCTCTCCGAGGAGCTCACCTCGACCGAGAACCGCGTGGCGTTTGCGCGGCAGGCGTACAACGACTCGGTGCTGACCTACAACAACAAGCGCGAGGTGTTCCCCGCCTCGTTCGTGGCCAACGGTTTCGGCTTTGCCGCCGCCGAGCCGCTGAAGATCGAAGACCCTGCCGTGCGCGAGGTGCCGAAGGTCTCCTTCGGCTGAGCGATCCGGCGTCGCAGCCGCGATGCCTTCGACCGCTTTTCGGAGCCTCCATGGATTTTTTTGCCCAACAGGCACGCGTGCGCGGCAGCAGCCGGCGGCTGGTGATCCTGTTCGTGCTGGCGGTGGTCGCCATCGTGGCGGCCATCGACGCGGTGGTCTGGATCGCCATGGGTCATCACCCGGTCGAAGGCCAGCCGACGGCGTCGAACGTGAAGTTGCTGGTGGCGACCAGCCTGATCGTGCTGGCCGGCATCGGGATCAGCTCGCTGTTCCGCATCATGAGCCTGTCCGGCGGCGGCAAGAGCGTGGCCGAGAGCATGGGCGCCGTGGTGGTGCCGCCGGACACGCGTGATCCCGCGTTGCGCCGGCTGCGCAACGTGATCGAGGAAGTGGCCATCGCCGCCGGCGTGCCGGTGCCGGACATCTACCTGATGGCCGACGAACCGGGCATCAACGCCTTCGCTGCCGGCTACTCCGCCTCCGATGCGGCGGTGTGCGTGACGCAGGGTTGTCTGGACAACCTCACGCGTGACGAACTGCAGGGCGTGATCGCGCACGAGTTCAGCCACGTGCTCAATGGCGACATGCGGCTGAACATCCGCCTGATGGGCCTGCTGTTCGGCATCCTGGTGCTGGCGATCGTGGGACGCCGGGTGATCTGGTTCGGCGGCGGGCGCAGCAGCCGTCGCGGTAGCGGCGGCGGCCAGGTGTGGATGATCGGGCTGGCGCTGATCGTGGTCGGCTACATCGGCTACTTCTTCGGCCGCCTGATCCAGGCGGCGGTGGCGCGTTCGCGCGAATCGCTGGCCGATGCGTCGGCGGTGCAGTTCACCCGCCAGACCGACGGCATCGCCGGCGCGCTGAAGAAGATCGCGATCTTGAGTGAAGGTTCGCAACTGCAGGCGGCCAACAAGCAGGAAGTGGCGCACATGCTGTTCGGCGAAGCCGGCAGTTTCAACGCGCTGTTCGCCACCCATCCGCCCTTGCTCGAGCGCATTCGCGCGCTGGAGCCCGGCTTCAAGGAGGCCGACCTGGCGCACATGGCGGCACGGATGCAGCCGGGAGCGACACCGCCTTCCCCTGCGCCGGCGAGTGCACCGGCGACGGCAGCGGGCGTGCCGGGCCTGCCCTTGCCGCCGATACTGACCGGCGTGCTGGCTGGCGGCGTGGCCACCGCCGCTCCGGCCTTCCAGCGCGCCGCAGCCGTGCAGCAGGCCATGCCGGCGAGCCTGGCCGAGTCCGTGCAGCAGCCCGAGTCGGCGCTGGCGGTGGTGCTGGCCCTGGCATTGTCGCTGGAGGCGGAGGTCCGGCCGGCGCAGCACCGGATCGTTGCCGATGCCTTCGGCGACGACGTGCGGCGCGCGGTGGAGGCGCAGGCTTCCGCCCTGGCGAACTTGCCGCCGATCGCACGCCTGCCGCTGGTCTCGCTGGCGTTTCCCGCGCTCAAGCAATTGCCCGACGGGCGCCAGCAAGCCCTGCTGCGCGTACTCGACGACCTGGTCAAGGTGGATGGCCGGGTCGACATCAACGAGTACTGCCTGGCCCGGCTGCTGCGCATCCACCTGCAGGAGGCGCGCTCACCGCGCAGCGCGCCGGTCGATGGTGTGAAGAAGCTGCCGGCGGTGCGTGACAGCGTGATCCTGGTGTGCACCATCGTGGCCGCGGCCGGTTGCTCGGACGAGGCCGGCGCGCGGCGTGCATGGCTGTTCGCCATGCAGCAGGCGTTCCCCGGCGAGGCCATCGAGTGGTCGCCGCCACCGGCAGCCTGGCAGGCACCGTTCGAGCGGGCGCTGGACGAGCTGGACGGCCTGAGCCCGGTGGCCAAGGAGCTGGTGATCCAGGCCTTGCTGCGCGCGATCCACACCGACGGCCAGGTCAGCGTGGAGGAGGCCGAACTGTTGCGGGTGATCTGCGCCAGCCTGCATTGCCCGGTGCCGCTGTAGGCCGGCAGGGGACGCGGTCAGGCGAGGATCAGGGCGCTCGCCCGTTCGGCGATCATGATCGTGGGCGCGTTGGTGTTGCCCGTGGGGAGGCTGGGCATGATCGAGGCATCCACCACGCGCAGGCCGGCCACGCCGCGCACGCGCAGCTCGCTGTCGACCACCGCGCGATCGTCCTGCCCCATGCGGCAGGTCCCGACCGGGTGGTAGATGGTTTCGGCCTTGCGCCGGATGAAGTCGACGTATTGCGCATCGGTGCGGATGCGCCGCTCCGGGAACACCGGTTCGCCGCGATGCGGTGCGAATGCCGGCTGGTCGAGGATCTCGCGCGACAGCCGCGCCGCCTCGACCATCATTTTCAGGTCGTGGCCTTCCGGATCACCGAGGTAATTGGCATGGATCGCGATCGGCTGCGCCGGGTCGGCCGAGCGCAGGCGCAGCCAGCCGCGGCTGCGCGGATGCAGGTGGCAGGCGTGCAGGGTGTAGCCATGGCCGGGCAGGCGGTGGCGGCCGTGGTCGTCGAGCAGCGCCGGCACGAAATGGAATTGCAGGTCGCAGCGCGCATCGGTGGCCAAGCGGCTGCGCACGAAGCCGCCGGCCTCGGCCACGTTCGAACTGCCCGGGCCGTCGCGATGGCGCCACCAGCGCCAGCCGGCGGCCAGCTCGTTGAGATGGTCGTAGCTGAGCCGGCCCGGGTTGCGGTCCAGGGTGCAGATGTCCAGGTGATCCTGCAGGTCGGCGCCGACCCCGGGCAGGTCGGCCAGCGCGGTGATGCCGTGCTCGCGCAGGTGGTCGGCCGGACCGATGCCGGACAGCATCAGCAACTGCGGCGTGTTGATCGCGCCGGCGGCCAGGATCACCTCGGGCGCCTCGACCCGCTCGACGTCGCGCCGGCCCTGGCGCAGCTGCACGCCGACGGCGCGCCCGCGATCCAGCAACACGCGTTCGACCAGCACGCCGGTACGCACATGCAGGTTCGCCCGCCGGCGCGCGGGTTTCAGGAAGGCCGTGGCGCTCGAGCATCGCGCCCCGTTGCGCTGGGTCACCTGGTACAGGCCGAAGCCCTCCTGCCGCTCACCGTTGAAGTCGTCGTTGCGCGGATGGCCGGCGCTGCCGGCGGCATCGATCAGCGCGTCGGACAGCGGGTTGTGGTGGCGCAGGTCGGAAACCCCGAGCGGGCCTCCGCTGCCGTGCAGCGCGCTGGCCCCGCGGCTGTTGTCCTCGCTGAGGCGGAACCACGGCAGCACCTCGCGCCAGGACCAGCGCGGGTCGCCGCAGGCCTCGGCCCAGCGGTCGTAGTCGGCGGGCACGCCGCGCACGTAGCACATCGCGTTGATCGAACTGGAGCCACCCAGCGTGCGCCCGCGCGGCCACCACAGCCGGCGCCGGTCGAGCGCGGGCTGCGGTTCGGTGCGGTAGTTCCAGTTCAGTGTGCGATTGTTGGCCAACCGGGCGATGCCGGCCGGCATGTGGATCAGCGGGTGCCAGTCGGTGGGGCCCGCTTCCAGCAGCAGCACGCGCCGGGACGGGTCGGCGCTCAGCCGGTGGGCCAGCACGCAACCGGCCGAACCGGCGCCGACGATGACGAAGTCGTAATGGCCCAACTCTCCCCCGTGCCTGCCTGGCAGGGCGTGGTCGCATGCTAGGCTTGCCGCGCCCCACGCTGGATGTGCCCGTGAGTTTGCCCCGCCAAGCCGTTGTGGAACAAGCCTCCGCGCCCTTGCTGTCCGCGCTGGCGTTCTTCTTCGTGATGACCTCGTACTACATCATCCGGCCAGTCATGGGCCAGCTGAGCGGTGCGGTCGGTTCGCAGTCGCTGCCGCTGTTCTATGGCGCGGTGTTCGTGGTGATGCTGCTGCTGACGCCGGTATTCGGCATGCTGGTGGCGCGCTTTCCGCGCGGGAAGTTGCTCGGCTGGAGCTACAGCTTCTTCATCCTGTGCCTGCTCGCGTTCGTGCCCGCGTTCATGGCGCAGGAGCGCATCGGTGCGCGCGAATTGGGCGTGCTGTTCTTCGTCTGGGCCAGCGTGTTCAACCTGTTCGTGGTGTCGCTGTTCTGGAGCTTCATGGCGGACATCTTCTCCAGCGGTCGGGCCCGGCGGGTGTTTTCGCTGATCGCCCTGGGCGGCATGGGTGGCGCGATCATCGGGCCGGCGTTGACCCGGGTACTGGTGCAGCTGATCGGCGTGGCGCCGTTGCTGGTGGTCTCGGCATCGGCGCTGGGACTGGCACTGGGGTTGCTGCTGCGCTTGTCGGCGCATCACGACCGGCGGACCGACGGGCGCGGCAGCGAGGAACCGATCGGCGGCTCGCTGTGGGCCGGGATCAAGGAACTCTGGTCGCGTCCCTTCCTGCGCTACATGGCCTTGCTGATGCTGTTCGGCGACGGCATCGGCACGCTGGCCTACGCGCTGGTGGCCGACTACGCCAAGGCGCATTTCGTCGATGCGGTGGCGCGCACGGCGTTCTACAGCAATCTCGACCTGGCCACCAACCTGCTCGGCGCGACGCTGCAGCTGAGCCTGACCCGCTGGCTGCTGGTTCGCCACGGCCCCGGCTGGGGACTGCTGCTGCCGGCGCTGGTGAACCTGCTGCTGCTCGGTGGCGTGGCATGGATCGGCGGCGGCGACCTGGCCTTGCTCGGCTACAGCGTACCGCTGCTGGCCGTGATGCAGGTGATCACGCGCGGTTTCGCCTATGGCATGACCAAGCCGGCGGTGGACGCCCTGTACACGCGGGTGCCGCGCGAGACGCGCTACAAGGGCAAGAACTTCGTCGAGACGGCGGTATGGCGCTTTGGCGACGTGGTGGTGACCAGCGCGGTGAGCGGTTTGCGCATGCTGGGCTGGGGTGTCGGCGGGCTGGCCCTGGCCGGCGCCGGCGTCGCCACGCTGGCGGTGGTGGTGGCGCGGCGCGCCGGTTGGTCGCCGGACCTGGCGCCGGACGAACAGGCGACCGCACCCGGGGAGGCGAAGGTACCGGCTTGAGCCGGTGCTTTCGCGAAAGGGCGAATCCGATCTCAGCCGGTGATGTAGCGTTCCAGGTGCTCGATCTGCTCGGCCTGCGCGTCGATGACCGCCTTGACCAGGTCGCCGATGGAGATCACGCCGACCAGCTTGCCGTTCTCGACCACCGGCAGGTGGCGGATGCGGCTGTCGGTGCACAGCCGCATGCAGTCGAACACGTCGGTATCCGGGCCGACCGTGATCGGGGTACCGGACATGATGTCCGATACGGCGGTCTGCGAGGAGGATTTGCCCTGCAGGATCACCTTGCGCGCGTAATCGCGCTCGGATACCACGCCGACCAGTTCGCCGTTGGCCAGCACCAGCAGCGCGCCGATGCGGTGCTCGGCCATTCGCTTGATCGCCTCCAGCACGGGCGCATCGGGCGCCACGCTGAAGATGGTGCTGCCCTTGGCTTGCAGCAGGTGCCTGACTTGACTCATCTCGGGTCTCCTGGCGGTGGCCGTCGGTTGTCCGGTCCGAGTCTATCGCGGGGCGGCGTTGGCGTGTAGTGACGGGTCGCGGAGCCTATTTCCGCGCCGGCGCGTCGAGGTAGCCGGGCCCGCCCAGTTGCTGCATCTGCTGCTCGATCCATGCCGTGCGGCGCTGCACGTAGGCGCTCGGGCGGTCGGCGTGCAGCCGGCGCGGGCTGGGCAGCACCGCGGCCAGGCGCGCGGCCTGGGCCGGGCCCAGGTTTGCGGGCGGGGTATGGAAATACGCCTCGCTGGCGGCGCCCACGCCGTAGATGCCGTTGCCCAGCTCGGCGATGTTCATGTACACCTCGAGGATCCGCCGCTTCGGCCAGGTCAGCTCGATCAGCACGGTGAAATAGGCCTCCAGGCCCTTGCGCACGAAGCTGCGGCCGTTCCACAGGAACAGGTTCTTGGCGGTCTGCTGGCTGATCGTGCTGGCGCCGCGCAGACGCTTGCCGTCGTCCGCCGCGTCGATCGCCTGGTTGATGGAGTCGAAATCGAAACCGTGGTGGTAGGGAAACTTCTGGTCCTCGCCGGCCACCATCGCCAGCGGCACCCAGGGCGACACCCGTTTCCAGGGCACCCAGTGCTGGCGCAGGTGGAAGTTCTTCTCTCCGTGCAGCCACGCGCCGATCTGGCGTTCCACCATCACCGCCGAGGTCAGCGGCGGCACGAAGCGCAGGATCAGCACCGCCAGCCAGGTCGACCCCAGCCAGGCCAGGGCGAGGATGCCAAGCCAGCGAAGCGGCTTGCGCCATCGGGATCGACGTGACGGTGAAGACATCGCCGCAGTATACGGGGCGTTGTGCCGGTGTCGTGTCGACCCCATCTGTGCGGATTCCCCAGCCTGTCCCCGCGAGGACCGACCATGCCCGCGCCGTCCGACGATGATGTGATGTACCGCTTCCTGCTGCCGCATGCCGGCGTGCGCGGCGCGCTGGTGCGCCTGGGCGCGTCGTGGCGCGAAGTGACCGGCCGTGCCGACTATCCGCCGGCATTGCGCTCGCTGCTGGGCGAAACGCTGGTGGCCAGCGCGCTGCTCACCGGCAACATCAAGCTCGATGGCGCGTTGTCGATCGAGCTCAAGAGCGCGTCCGCGCTGCGCCTGCTGTTCGCCGAGTGCGACGATACGGGACGCCTGCGCGGGCTGGCGCGCTGGCACGAGCCGCTGCCACAACCGCTGGCGCTGGACGAGCTGGCCGGGGCGGTCATGGCGATCACCATGGGCAATGTGGAGCGCGGCCAGCGCTACCAGGGCCTGGTCGAGCTGGGCGAGCCGGGCCTGGCCGCGTCACTGGAGCACTATTTCCAGCGCTCGGAGCAGTTGCCGGCCCGTTTCGTGCTGGCCACCGGCAACGGGCACGCGGTCGGCCTCATGTTGCAGAAGATGCCCGACGAAGGCGGCCATGCCGCGGAGGTCGACGACGACGCCTGGAACCGCGTGCTGCAACTGACCGCGACGCTGGGCGCGGAGGAATTGCTTGCCACCCCGGCCGAGCAGCTGCTGTTCCGCCTGTATCACGAGGAATCCGTGCGCCTGCTCGAAACGCGCGCGCTGGCGTTCGGCTGCAGCTGCAGTCGCGAGCGGGTCAGCGCGATGCTGCGTTCGCTCGGGCGTGACGAAGTGGAAGCAGCACTGGCGGCGCGCGACGGCGAGATCGAGGTGACCTGCGAGTTCTGCGCGCAGCGCTACGCGTTCGACCGCATCGACGCGGAGCACCTGCTGAGCGACAGCGCCGCCCCCGGCGCGCCGGATACCGCGCAGTAGGGCCCGCTCAGGCCGGCAACAGCGGGCTGTTGGCGGCCAGCCAGGTGCTGGCCGGCTGCGGCGAGGCGAACAGGAAGCCCTGGCCGAAGCGGCAGCCGACGCGCAGCAGGGCCTGGCGCTGTGATTCCTGCTCGATGCCTTCGGCGATCACTTTCATGTGCAGCGAATCGGCCAGTACCTGGATGGCGCGCACCAGGGCCAGGCCCTGGGTGTCGCTCTCGTCCGGCGGCAATTCGACGATGAACGAGCGGTCGATCTTGAGGCTCTCGAACGGGTACTGGTGGAGGTAGCTGAGCGAGGAGTAGCCGGTGCCGAAATCGTCCAGCGCGATGCCCACGCCGTGGTTGCGCAGGTTCTTCAGGATCCGCTTCACCTGGGTGGGGTTTTCCAGCAGCGCGTGCTCGGTCACCTCGATGCGGATGCAGTGGGTGGGCACGGCGTACTGGTCGAGCAGGGCGAGCAGGCGCTGGTCGAGGTCGACCGAGCGGAAGTGCCGCCCGGACACGTTGATGCTGATGAACCCTTCGGTGCCGATCAGGCGCACCGCCTGGATGCACACCTGCTCGAAGATCTGCCAGTCGATCGCCTCGGCGCAGCCGCATTCCTCGGCGATCAGCAGGAAATCGTGCGGCGGCAGCAGGCCGCGTTGCGGGTGGTGCCAGCGCAGCAGCGCCTCGTAGCCGACGATGCGGCCGTCGGAGAGGTCGACGATAGGCTGGTAGTAGGGCTCGAACTCGTTGCGGCTCAGCGCGTGGCGCAGGTCGCTTTCCATGTCCAGCAGGGACAGCGCCTCGCGGCGCAGGCGGTCGTCGAACATCGCCGCGCGATGGCGGCCGCCATCCTTGGCGTTGTACATCGCCGCATCGGCGTCGCGCAGCAGTTCCTCCGGCTGGCGATAATGCGGCGCCGACAGCGCGATGCCGATCGAGGCGGAGGTGAAGATCTCCTTGGTGCCCAGCCGGAACGGCGTTTGCAGCTCGTGGATGATGCGTTCGGCGATCAGCGAGGCCTTGTCGGTGTTGGTGATGCCCTCCAGCAGCACGGCGAACTCGTCGCCGCCCAGGCGCGCGACCACGTCGCGGGTCTTCAGGCAGGCGCGGATGCGGCCGCCGACCTGGAACAGCAGGTCGTCGCCGATCAGGTGGCCGACGGAATCGTTGATCACCTTGAAGCGGTCCAGGTCGATGAACAGCACGGCGAACTGCTCTTCGCGGTTGGCCGCGTAGCGCTGCATCGCCTGTTCCAGCCGCTGCAGCAGCAGCGTGCGGTTGGGCAGGCCGGTGAGCGAGTCGTGCAGGGTCTCGTACTTCAGCCGGCGCTCCACCCGTTCGCGCTCGGCGATCTGCTCGCGCAGGTCGCGGTTGGCCAGTGCCAGCGCGCGGGTGCGTTCGGTGACCCGGCGTTCGAGCCCGGCGTTGGCCTGCTTGAGCGAATGGGCCGCCTGCTTGCGTTGCAGGGCGTTGGCGACGTGGTAGCTGACGAAGGTCAGCAGCTCCTGGTCGCGCTCGCTGTAGTTGTGCGCCGGCGAATAGCTCTGCAGGGTCAGCACGCCGATGGCCTTGCCGCTGCAGATCAGCGGCACGCCCAGCCAGCACACCGACGGTGCGCCGAAATGGGCGATCTCGCCCGCGGCATGCAGCTTGTCGATCAGCTCGGGGGTGGCCAGCAGGGGCCGGGCGGTGCGCAGCACGTATTCGGTGGCACCGCGGCCGTGCACGCGGGCCGGGCGCACGCGATCGACTTCGTCGACCGAGTAGGGGAAGGTCAGCTGGCCGGTTTCCTCGTCCAGCAAGGCGATGTAGAAGTTGCGCGCATACAGCAGGCCGCTGATTACCTGGTGCACGGCGGCATAGAACTTGTCCAGGCTCTCCGACGTGCTGGCCAGCTCGGCGATCCGGAACAGCGCCGCCTGCAGGCGTTCGCCGCGCTGGCGCTGCAGCACCTGCTGGCGCAGCACGCGGTTGGCCTCGCGCAACGCGGCGGTGCGGTCGGTGACGCGGCGGCCGAGCTCCAGGTGCGCCTCGCGCCGCTCCAGTGCCGTCTGCACGTGTTGCGCCACGTAGTTGAGCAGCTCCATGTCGTGGCGCGAGTAGTGCGTGTCCGGGCGGTAGCTCTGCACCACGATGCCGCCGGCCACCTGGCCGTCGCGCAGCATCGGCACACCGAGCCAGTCCTCGCAGCGCGCGCCGAACAGGCGGAATCGCTCGCCCAGCTGCAGCACCAGGTCGTCGAGCGAACCCATCATCGGACGCCCGCTGCGCAGCAGGTTCCAGGTCAGGCTGTACTCCATGTCCTGCAGCGGCACCGGCTGGTTGAGCTCGGGAAGGTCGGTGTCGACGATGTCCACGCAATACGTGAAGCGGACCTGGTCGGTGGCCGGGTCGTACAGCACGATGTAGAAGTTCTCCGCATACATCAGGCTGCTGACGATCGCGTGCAGCGAGCGCATCATCTGCGGCATGTCGTGCTCGGCGCTGGCCTGGTCGGCGATCGCATACAGCGCGCGTTGCAGGCGCTCGGCCAGCGCCAGGCGGGAGATCGCCTCGTACAGCCGGCTGGTCTCGGCCAGCTGGCGCAGCCGGATGTCGGCCAGGCGGCCCAGCCACTGCAGCGACTCCCGCGCGGCGGGGGATTGCGGGGCCTCGTCCCAGGCCAGCGACAGCGTGTGCGCGACCTGGGGATCCTCGGCCAGGTCCAGCCACTTCTCGCCGGGACCGGCCGCGGCCTCGTCGGGGGCGCGCCAGTGCAGGCGGCCACGAATGCCGAGCTGGTCCAGCATCTGCTCGCAAATATCCATCACTGCGGCGGCGTCGACCGCCTCGAACAGGCGTTCGACGGCGCCGTTCAGGGTCACGACCTCCCGCGCCGTCGCCGGCGGCTGGGTTGATCGGATCGTCGGGCTGGCGCTCATGGCTGGTGGTCGGTTCCGGAACGATTTGACGGGGCGACGTCAAAAGGCCTTTATACAGGGTGGATTGCCGCTCCTGCCAGCGGGATCATAGCGGGAACCTGGCTTGGCCGAATGTGTCAAAGCTTGACACGGCAGCTCGTGCAACTGTGCGCTGGGGCGGGTTTTGGGCTGTTAGCAAAACGTAAAACGCGCTACAATCCCCCGCACGGCGCTCCCTGTGGGGGCGATGCGCCGGTTGCCGTTCCGTGACTTGGAGTTCCGCCTCAAACCATGCGTCGCCTGCCTGCCATGCTCTCGATTCTGCTGCTGCCGCTTGCGGCGGCCGGGCAGTCCGTGGGCAGCGACGCGGCGCAGGCTGCGCAACTGCTGTCGCAGCCGCAGAACGGCGCGGATCTGACCAACGCCGACCCGGCAACGTCGAGTGTGCCGCTGTGGCGTGACGACCACGGCCGCATGCTGATCCTCAAGGCCGACCGCAGCGCGTCCGACGATGCGGCCACGTCGTTGTATTCGCCGTTGCTGATGCAGCCGGACGCCGACAACTCGATGGCGGCCGGCCTGCAGTACGGCGTGGGTCCGCTGCAGGCGCATGCGCGGGTCAGCCAGCGCTCGTGGCTCAACCACGGCATGCGCGTGCTGGGCAGCGAAGTGGGCGCGACCTACGACGCCGGCGATTACAGCGTGGGCGTGAGCGTGGGCGCCACCACCACGCCGCATCGCAACGTGCCGCTGCCGCGCGTGCTGCCAGGGGCGGCGCCGGGCGGCCTGTACAGCTTCGACAGCAGCAACCAGCTCAACGCGCGCGGCCGCCTGGCCCTGGGCAACCAGACCGGGATCGACCTCGGTGCCAGCGTGGGGCGCGTGCACCTGCTGCCGGGCAACCTGCTCGGCATCAACGTGCTGGACCAGAAGGCGCTGAGCTTCGGCGTCGACCACGGCCCGTTGAGCGGCATGCTCACCGGCCGCACGATGCAACCGGAGGCCGGCGTGCCCGGCAGCCTGTACGGCGACCGGCGCTGGAACAGCATCGACCTGGGCGTGACCTGGCGCTTGCCGTGGCGCGGCTCGCTGAGCGTGGGCGCGCAGAATCTGTGGTCGTCCGGCACGCCGGCGAACACCCCGGCCGGTCCCGAGCCGGACCAGTCGCGTACGCCCTACGTGCAATACCACCAGGATCTCTGAGGCCGGTCCGCGCCGCGCGCGGACGCCGTGACGACGACGCCACCGCTTTCGCGGTGGCGTTTTTGCATCGGCAGCTCCCCGCCGCGGTGCCGGATCAGTCCTGCTTGCGCACGCGCAGGTCGCCGCTGAAGGTTTCGAGCTGGATCTTGCCGTTGCCCGCCCCGATGCGGGCATCGAGCGAGCTGCCGGGGCCGTGGCTGGCTTCGACCGGTTTGCCGAAATCGCTGCGCAGGTCGCCGCTGAAGCTGCTCGCGTGCAGCTGGGCCGAGGTGTCCGCCGGCAGGCGCAGCTGGACGTCGCCGCTCATGCTGTCGACATCGATGTCGCCATCGGCGGCAAGCCCGCCGGACAGCTGCACGTCACCGGAGACGGTGCTCACGGCGAGCGTCTGCCACGGGCCGCCACCGGCCTGGATGTTGCCGGAGATGGTTTCCAGCTTGGCGGTGTGACCCAGCGCCGGGGCGAGGATTTCGCCGCTCACGGTTTGCAGCGAGGCCTTGTCGGCCTGACCGGAAAACTCGATGCCGCCGCTGACGCTGTCGATGTCCAGGGCGGGCGTGCGCGCATGGATGCGTGCGTTGCCGCTGATCGTGTTGACCTTGATGTCGCCGCCGGCGAGGCCTTCGATGACCAGTGGAGCGCTGACCACCTTGACGTCCAGCGAGGCGCCGCGCGGGACGTGCAGTTCCAGCGTGGTCGGTGCCATGCGGCTGTCGCTGCCGAAATTGAACCAGCCCGAGCCGGAGCCGCCGCTCGGCTCGACCTTGATCGAGAGCCGGTCGTTGTCGCCGGTGAGCTGCAGCGGCTTGGCGCCTTCGCCCAGCTCGCCGCTGACCTGGACCTCGTTGCGGTCCCAGGCGGTGACGTTCACCGAACCGGCGATGTTGCTGATGCTGACCTGCGCATGGGCGCTGGCGGCGTGTTGCAACTGGATCGGCGTGCCGGCCAGCGCATCGCCGATGCACAGGCACAACAGCAAGGGCAGGCAGGATGCGGTTTTCATGGTTTCTCCTCGGGTGGTCATCAGCTGGCGTGGCCGGCCAGCTGGCGCAGTTGCGCCTGTTGTCGTTCGGTGTGGCGCAACAGCCGGTGCAGCGCCGTGGAATCCGGTGCCTGCTCGATCGCCAGTTGCAGCTCGAGGCGGGCGGCGTCCAGCTCGATGGCGGCACCGGCCAGGCGCGGGTCGTCGGGTTTCCAACTGGCGTGGCGGGTCGCATGGGCCGACTCGGCCGGCGTGCCCGGCGCGAACCACGCGTGCCAGCCCGCGCCCACCCCCAGCAGCAGCGACGCTGCCACCGCCACGCCCGCCATGCCCGCCAGCAGGCGCCGGCGTGGTGCCCGGGCCGGCGGTAGCATGGTGGCCTGGTCCACCGGGTCCAGGGCCGCGTCGATCGCCGGCCACAGGTCGCGGCGCGGCGCCTGCGGTTGCTGCAGGTCGCGCAGCTGGCGGCGCCATTCGAATTCGTTCATGAGTTTTCTCCCAGCGCCTTGCGCAGCAGGTGGCGCGCGCGGTGCAGTTGGGCCTTGGAGGTGCCCACGGCCATGCCCAGCTCGTCGCCGATGTCTTCGTGCCGCCAGCCTTCGATGTCGTGCAGCACCAGCACGGCACGCGCGCGTGGCGGCAGCTTGCCGATGGCCTGTTCCAGTTCGTGCCGTTCGGCGGCGCAGAACGGCGTCTCGCCGCTGTCCGGCAGGTGTTCGTCGTCCACCACGCGCACCGGGTCGGCGCCGCGCGCACGGATGTCCATCAGCGCGACGTTCACCGCCAGGCGGTACAGCCAGGTGCCGAAGGAGCTCTCGTGCCGGAAGCCGGACAGCTTCTGCCAGGCACGGATGAAGGCGTCCTGGGTGAGGTCCTCGGCCCGGGCATGGTCGTAGCCGGCGAGCCGGTGCAGGGCGCCGTAGACGCGGCCCACATGCAGCGCGTACAGGCGTTGGAAGGCGCGACGGTCGCCCGCGGCCGCAGCGCGCACGTCGTCGCCGTCATGCGCGGCGCGGGAGACAGGCGGCATCAGGCTTCCGGTGGCAGGGCAGGCGGCGATCATCTTGCCAGCTTGGATGCCGCCAGGTGCAAAAGGGTTTGAAGCGGGTGGGCCGCACGGGCCCACCCGCTGGTCGGGTCAGGATGCGGCGGCGCGGCGTGCCGGCTTGGCCGCTTCGCCCTGCAGCGCCTGCGCCACGCGCTGCTGCTCGCGGCCGAGTTGTTCCGGCAGGCGCGGGGCGAAACCGGCCAGGTACTCGCCGATGGCGGCCAGTTCGGCCTGCCAGCCGGCCTGGTCCACGTCCAGCAGTTCGGCCAGCCTGGCGGGTTCGAGCTGGAGCCCGTCCAGCTTGAGCTCGCTCTCGCCCGGCAGGATGCCGATGGGAGTTTCGACGCCGCTCACGCGGTCTTCGGCGCGGTTGATCATCCATTCCAGCACGCGCAGGTTCTCGCCGAAACCCGGCCACAGGAACTTGCCGTCGGCGCCCTTGCGGAACCAGTTGACGTGGAAGATCTTCGGCAGCTTCGCGCCGGGCCGGTCGAACGACAGCCAGTGCGCGAAATAGTCGCCGTAGTGGTAGCCGCAGAACGGCTTCATCGCCATCGGGTCGCGACGCAGCACGCCGACCGCGCCGGTGGCGGCGGCGGTGGTCTCCGAGCCCATCGCCGCGCCCATCAGCACGCCGTGGGTCCAGTCGCGCGCCTCCATCACCAGCGGCAGCAGGGACGGGCGACGCCCGCCGAACACGATCGCGCTGATTGGCACGCCCTCGGCCGCCTCGGCCATTTCCGACCAGGTCGGGCATTGCTTCGCGCTGACCGTGAAGCGCGAGTTCGGATGCGCGGCCGGGCCGTTAGCCGGATCGTAGGGGCGGCCCTGCCAGTCGGTGACCGGCGTGCCGGGCAGGCCCTCCCACCACGGCTGGTTGTCCGCAGTGACGGCGACGTTGGTGAAGATGGTGTCGTGCGAGATGCTCTTGAGTGCATTCGGGTTGGTGGCGTTGCTGGTGCCCGGCGCCACGCCGAAGAAGCCGGCCTCCGGGTTGATCGCATACAGGCGTCCATCCGCGCCGGGGCGCATCCAGCAGATGTCGTCGCCCACCGTCCACACCCTCCAGCCGTCCTTGCGGTACCCCTCCGGCGGGATCAGCATGGCCAGGTTGGTCTTGCCGCAGGCCGACGGGAACGCGGCGGCGACGTAGTGCGTTTCGCCCTGCGGGTTCTCGATGCCCACGATCAGCATGTGCTCGGCCAGCCAGCCCTCGCTGCGCGCCTGGTTGGAGGCGATGCGCAGCGCGTGGCACTTCTTGCCCAGCAGCGCGTTGCCGCCATAGCCGGAACCGTAGGACTTGATCGAGAGTTCCGCCGGGAAGTGCATGATCCAGCGGCGCTCGGGATCGAGCTCGCCCCTGGAGTGGAGCCCCTTCACGAAATGGCCCTCGCGCTCGATGCGCGCCTGCGCGGCGGCGCCCATGCGGGTCATGATCTTCATGTTGGCGACCACGTACGGGCTGTCGGTGATCTCCACGCCACAGCGCGACAGCGGCGAGTCGATCGGGCCCATGCAGTACGGGATCACGTACATCGTGCGGCCTGCCATGCAGCCGTCGAACAGCGCGTCGATCTTGGCGTGCGCCTCGGCCGGGTCCATCCAGTGGTTGTTCGGGCCGGCGTCCTCGCGCTTGGGGTGGCAGACCAGGGTGAGCTGCTCGACGCGGGCCACATCCTTCGGATCGGAGCGGTGCAGGTAACAGCCCGGGTGGGTCGTCTGGTTCAGCTCGATCAGGGTGCCGTCGGCCAGCATCTGCTGCACCAGCGACTGATATTCGTCCTGCGACCCGTCACACCAATGAATGCGGGCAGGGCGGGTCAGCGCCGCCACCTGGTTGACCCAATCGGTGAGCGCTTCCAGCTTGCTGGTCATCATGTCCCTCGAAAGGCTTGTGGAAAAATGGAAGCGGCACGGTAGTTTGCGTGCACTGGTATTGCAAGGAACGGCGCAGCAAGAGCGGCGCCGAATGGCGCCGGGTGGCCGTTGGAGGGCGGATTACACCGGGGTGAGCGTGGCGATCATGTGTTCGACGTAGGCGTCGAACTCCTCGTGGCTCAGGCGCGGCAGGCCCAGGGTAAAGTTCAACTGCAGGAACCCGACGTAGGCGGCGTAGGTCAGCCGCGCCCGGTTCAGCGCCTGGCTCGGCGGCAGGCCGGCCTCGCGATACACCGTAGTGAGGAACTCCATGCGTCGCTGCGAGACGCGGGCCATCACCGGCACCACCTGCGGATGGTCCAGCGCCTTGAGCAGCGCGGCATAGACGCGATGCGGCTGCAATTCGTGCGCGACCCGGCGGAACAGCTCGGGCAGGCGCTGGCGCGGGTCGGCGATCTGCTCGATCTGGCCGATGATCTCGCGCTCGCCGTATTGTTCCCAACGCTCCATGGCGGCATTGAGCAGCGCCTCGCGGGTACGGAAGTGCCAGTAGAAGCTGCCCTTGGTCACGCCCAGTTGCCGGGCCAGCGCCTCCACTGCCAAGGCGCCCACACCGTGGTCGGCGATCATCTGCAGGGCGGCCAGTTCCCAATCTTCGGCTGACAGGCGCGTGCGTTCCGGCTTGCTGCTGACATTCATGTCCGTATGGTAGCCACACGCCGGGCGTTTGTAATGGGGCAGCGCTGAACACCGTGCGCTGCGACCGCTGGCGGACCGGTTGACGGCCGTCGCGCCGGCAATCCATACTCTTCCGTATGGTCAGTCCGATTCCCGCTTCCCGTACCGTCGAACGCGTTGCCGCAGGCGACCTGCGCGTGGCGGTGGAAACCTGGAACCCGCAGGGGACGCCAAGCCTGCTGTTCGCGCACGGCTTCGGCCAGACCCGCGGCGCATGGAACGCCACGGCGGTGGCGCTTGCCCGCGCCGGCTGCCGCTGCGTCACCTTCGACGCCCGCGGGCATGGCGAGAGCGATCGGGTGGTGGCCGCGAGCGGCTATCACATGGAGCAGTTCGCCGACGACCTGCGGCAGCTGGCTGCGGCCCAGCCGCAGCCGCCGATCCTGGTGGGCGCCTCGATGGGCGGCCTGCTGGGCATCGTGCTGGCCGGCGAGCGGCGGCCGTCGCCGTTTCGCGCGCTGGTACTGGTCGACATCACGCCGCGCTGGGAAACCGCGGGCGTGCAACGCATCCTGGCCTTCATGCAGGCGCATCCGGACGGTTTCGCCGACTACGCCGACGCGGCCGAGCAGGTGGCCGCCTACCTGCCGCAGCGGCGCGAACGCAAGAGCGCCGAGCAATTGCGCCCGCTGCTGCGTGAGGGCGCCGATGGCCGGCTGCGCTGGCACTGGGACCCGGCCTTGCTGGCCGGCGACCTGGTGCAGGAAAGCGAGCGCTACCAGCCGCGCCTGCTGGCGGCGGCGGCCAACATCGAGGTGCCGGTGCTGCTGCTGTCCGGTGGCCGCAGCGACGTCGTCTCGCGCGGCACCGTGGACGAGTTCCTGCAACTGGTGCCGCAGGCGCGCCACGTCGAGCTGGCGCATGCCACCCACATGGTGGCCGGCGACGCCAACGACGCGTTTGCGAACGAAGTGATCCATTACGTGCGCAGCCTTGAAACCCCCGCGACGCCACGTGCCGCCGGCGCCGCTCCCTGACCGATGAGGTGTTGAGATGTCCGTGTTGCTGACCTTGCTGGCGGCGGTGATTGCCTCCGGTGCCTGCGCCTACCACCGGACCGGTTTGCGTACCTGGGCCATCGTCACCGTCGTGGCCACCGTGGTGGTGGGCCTGCTGGCGCGCGCGCCGGCGACGACGGTGATCCTGCTGATCATCGAACTGGCGATCGCACTGCCGCTGCTGATGGTGGATTTCCGCCGCCGGCAGATCAGCGCGCCGCTGTTGAAGATGTTCGCCAAAGTCACCCCGAAGCTGTCCGAGACCGAGCGCACCGCGCTGGAGGCCGGCACGGTGGGTTTCGAGGGCGAGCTGTTTTCCGGCAAGCCGGACTGGCATGAACTGTTGAAGCAGCCGAAACCCGGGCTCTCCGTGGAGGAGCAGGCCTTCATGGACGGCCCGGTGGAAGAGCTGTGCGCGATGATCGACGACTGGCAGATCACCCACGAGCTGGCCGACCTGCCGCCGCAGGTGTGGGACTTCATCAAGAAGAACAAGTTCTTCGGCATGATCATCCCCAAGCAGTACGGCGGCCTGCAGTTCTCCGCGCTGGCGCACTCGGCGGTGCTGCAGAAGCTCAACTCGATGTCCGCCACCGTCGCCTCCACCGTGGCGGTGCCCAATTCGCTGGGCCCGGCCGAGCTGCTTCTGCATTACGGCACCGACGAGCAGAAAAACCACTACCTGCCGCGCCTGGCGGTGGGCGAGGAAATCCCCTGTTTCGCGCTGACCGGGCCCTACGCCGGCTCCGACGCCACCTCGATTCCCGACGTGGGCATCGTGTGCAGGCAGATGGTCGACGGCGTGGAAACGCTGGGCCTGAAGCTCACCTTCGACAAGCGCTACATCACCCTGGCGCCGATCGCCACCGTGGTCGGCCTCGCGTTCCGCATGTACGACCCCGAGCACCTGCTGGGCGAGCAGGAGGACCTGGGCATCAGCCTGGCGCTGCTGCCGCGTTCGACGCCGGGGCTGGAGATCGGTCGCCGCCATTTCCCGCTGAACATCCCGTTCCAGAATGGCCCGGTGCACGGCAAGGACGTGTTCGCGCCGCTGTCGGTGCTGATCGGCGGGCCGAAGATGGCCGGTCACGGCTGGCGCATGCTGGTCGAGGTGCTGTCGGTGGGGCGCGCGATCTCGTTGCCGTCCAACGCCACCGGCGGCATGCGCGCCTCGGCGCTGGCCACTGGCGCCTATGCGCGCATGCGCAAGCAGTTCGGCCTGGCGGTGGCGCGTTTCGAGGGCGTCGAGGAGGCGCTGGCGCGCATCGGCGGCCTGGCCTATGCCACCGCCGCGCTGTCGCGCGCCACCGCGGCGGCGGTCGACCGCGGCGAGAAGCCGGCGGTCACCTCGGCGATCGCCAAGTACCACGCCACCGAATGGGCGCGCCAGGTGGCGGCCGACACGATGGACGTGCACGGCGGCAAGGCGGTGCAGCTGGGGCCGAAGAACTACGCCGGCCGCGGCTGGTCCTCGGTGCCGATCGCGATCACGGTGGAGGGCGCCAACATCATGACGCGCAGCCTGATGATCTTCGGCCAGGGCGCCATCCGCTGCCATCCCTACGTGCTGAAGGAAATGCAGGCGCTGTCCATCCCCGATCGCGGCGAGCAGCTGAAGGTGTTCGACCGGTTGCTGTTCGGCCACGTCGGTTTCGGCATCTCCAATGCCGTGCGCAGCTTCGCGATGGCCCTCAGCGGCGCGCAGCTGGGCGAGGCGGCGGGCGACGCCTACACGCGGCGCTACTACCGCAAGCTCGATCGGTACTCGGCCTCGCTGGCGCTGTGCGCCGACGTCTTCATGGGCGTGCTGGGCGGCAAGCTGAAGTTCAAGGAAAAGCTCTCGGCCCGGCTGGGCGACGTGCTCAGCTACCTGTACATCGCCAGTGCGATGCTCAAGCAGTACGAGGACAACGGCCGCCCGCAGGCCGACCGGCCGATGCTGGCATGGGCCTTCCACCAGTGCATGTGGCTCACCCAGAACGCGCTGGATGGCGCGATCCGCAACTTCCCGGTGCGCCCGGTGGCCTGGCTGCTGCGCCTGCTGGTGTTTCCGCTGGGCCGGCGCGAGGTGCCGCCGTCCGATCGGCTGGGACGGCGCGTGGCGGCGCTGCTCACCACGCCGAACGAGGTGCTGGACCGGCTCACCGCCTGGGTCTACACCACGCCCACGCCGAACAACACCATCGGCCGCATGAAGGCGCTGCTGCCGGACGTGATCGCCGCCGAGCCGGTGGACCGCAAGTTCGGCAAGGCGCTGAAGGCCGGCCAGTTCAGCTCGCACGACTACCTGGGCCAGCTCGCCGAGGCGCAGCGGGCGGGTGTGGTCTCCGAGGCCGAGGCCGACCTGCTGCGGCGCGTGCGCGAGGGCGTGTTCGAATTCATCTCGGTGGACGATTTCGACACCGACGAGATGCGCGCATTCAAGACCCGCGCGGACGCCTGAGCCGTGCGCGCCGGTTTCGCCCGGGAGGATGGCCGATGAGCGCCAGCGTGCTGGCGCGCTACCGGCGCATCACGCGCTGGCCTGCCGGCCACTGGATCTTCTCGTGGCTGGTGTGCCGCGCGGCGCCGTACTTCGCCACCATCGCGCCGCGGATCGTGGTGCTGCAACCGGGCCGCTGCGAGGTTCGCATCCGGGATCGCCGCCGCGTGCACAACCACATCGGCACCGTGCATGCGATCGCGCTGTGCAACCTGGCCGAGCTCGGTGCCGGCATGATGGCCGAGGCGACCGTGCCGGCGGACATGCGCTGGATCCCCAAGGGCATGAGCGTCGAGTACCTGAAGAAGGCGGTCGGCCCGATGCACGGCACGGCGACGCCGGATGCGGACGCGCCGCTGCCGGGCGTGAGCCAGGAGTGGCCGGTCAAGGTGGAGGTGGTCGATGGCGCAGGCGAGACGGTGTTCCGCGCGCGCGTGCTGATGTGGCTGTCGCCGCGCAAGCGCGACTGAGGCTTACGGACCCCGCCGCCGCCAGCTTGGCGGCACGATGCTGCCGCGGCGCAGGGCGAGGGCGACCAGGCCCAGCGAACACAGCGTGCACAGGACCAGCGTCACCACCGACGCCTCGGCGCCGAACACGCCGCCGCTGAGCCAGTCCGGGCCGCTGCGGCGGGAGACCAGCCAGCCCTCGGCCTGGGTGCCCGACACCGGGATGCCGTAGATCGTGCCCTGGGCGAAGTTCCACGCGGCATGCACCCCCATGCACAGCGGCAGGGAACGGGTCACGTGGTAGAGCAGGCCGAACAGCAGGCCGGCCTCGATCGCGATCGCCGCTGAACTCCACAGCGTGGCGCCGGGGTTGGCGATATGGATCGCACCGAACAGCAGTGCGGAAATGGCCAGCGCCCACCAGGTGCCCAGGCCCTCCTCGACGATGCGGAACAGCACGCCGCGGAAGATGATCTCCTCGCCGATGCCGGCGCCCAGGCCCACCACCAGCAGCGCGCCCAGCCAGGGCACGTCCCTGCGGATGCCGACCACGTGGTAGCTGCCGACCAGCCACGACCCGCCCACCACGATGCTGAACAGGACCAGCCCGGTCAGCACGCCGAGCAGACCTTGCGGCAGCAGCGTGCGGGTCGCCAGTTCGACGAGCGGCCGGCGTTCGATCTGTTTCACCAGGATCAGGTAAGCCGCCAGTGGCACCAGCGCGCGGACGACGAACTGCCCCAGGTCCTGCTGCAGGAGCGGCGAGTCCTTGCCCAGGCCGAGCGCAAAAAAGCCGAACAGCACCAGCACCAGGAAGCCGACGAACCAAGCCACGAAGATCGCGATCCGCGCCGGCGGCGAAAACAGCAGCCAGCGCTGCCATGCCGGTGCCGCAACCGGTGTGGAAAACGCCAGCGTCGTCGGTTGCATGGATTCCCCCCAAGGATGCGAGCGCCCACGGTAACGGCGCGCCTGCGTGTTGACCAGCGGCGGCTGGTGGCAGCCTTGCTCAGGCGTCCACGGCCGCGGCGTGTTCGCGCGTGGCGGCGAAACGCACCTGCGGCCAGCGCTCCTGCGCCAGCTGCAGGTTGACCCGCGTCGGCGCGATGTAGACCAGCTCGCCGGCGGCATCCAGCGCCAGGTGCATCGCGTTCTTCTCGCGGAACTCTTCCATCTTCTTCTCGTCGTCGCAGTGCACCCAGCGCGCGGTGGTCACCGTCACCGGCTCGAACGTGGCGTCGACGTTGTATTCGTCTTTCAGCCGATAGGCGACCACCTCGAACTGCAGCACGCCGACCGCGCCCAGGATCAGGTCGTTCGACATCAGCGGGCGGAAGAACTGGGTGGCGCCTTCCTCGGAAAGCTGCGCCAGGCCCTTCTGCAGCGCCTTCATCTTCAGCGGGTCGCGCAGCTGCGCGCGGCGGAACAGCTCCGGCGCGAAGTTGGGGATGCCGGTGAACGATACCGGCTCGCCTTCGGTGAAGGTGTCGCCGATGGTGATGGTGCCGTGGTTGTGCAGGCCGATGACGTCCCCCGGGTAGGCGGTCTCGACGATCTCGCGATCGGACGCCATGAAGGTCAGCGCGTTGGCGATGCGCACCTCCTTGTTCGTGCGCGTCTGCATCATCTTCATGCCGGCGGTGTAGGTGCCCGAGCACACGCGCATGAAGGCCACGCGGTCGCGGTGCGCCGGATCCATGTTGGCCTGGATCTTGAAGACGAAGCCGGAAAGCTTCTCCTCCTCAGGCTGGATCTCGCGCGTGGTGGTGGCGCGCGGGCGGGGCGAGGGCGCGTGCTCGACGAAGAAGTCCAGCAGCAGCTGCACGCCGAAATTGTTCACCGCCGAACCGAAGAACACCGGCGTCTGCCGCCCGGCGAGGTACTCGTCGATATCGAACGAGGGTGCGGCGCCCTGCACCAGTTCCAGTTCCTCGCGCAGTTCGCGCATCGCCTCCTCGCCGATCTTCTCCAGCAGGCCGGGCGCGTCGAGGCCCTTGAAGATGGTCGAATCCTGGCGCGTGAAGTTTTTCCCCGGCTCGAAGATGTGCACCTCGTCCAGCGCCAGGTGGTACACGCCCTTCAGTCGCTTGCCCATGCCGATCGGCCAGGTCAGCGGGGCGCAGGCAATGCCCAGCACCGACTCGACTTCATCCAGCAGCTCGATCGGCGAGCGGCCCTCGCGGTCGAGCTTGTTGATGAAGGTCATGATCGGCGTGTCGCGCAGCCGGCAGACTTCCATCAGCTTGATCGTGCGCTCCTCCACGCCCTTGGCGCAGTCGATCACCATCAGCGCCGAGTCCACCGCGGTCAGCACGCGGTAGGTGTCCTCGGAGAAGTCCGCGTGGCCCGGCGTGTCGAGCAGGTTGACGATCTTGCCCTCGTACGGGAACTGCATCACCGACGAGGTCACCGAAATCCCGCGCTCCTTCTCCAGCGCCATCCAGTCCGAGGTGGCGCTGCGCGACGTCTTGCGGCTTTTCACCGAGCCGGCCATCTGGATCGCGCCGCCGAACAGCAGCAGCTTCTCGGTCAGCGTGGTCTTGCCGGCGTCAGGATGGCTGACGATGGCAAAGGTGCGGCGGCGGCGGGTTTCTTGCAAGTGGGTGGGCATGGAGTGCGGGTCGGAGGGAGCGCGAACCGCCAATTGTAGCGTGGATCGGCCGCCGGCCCGGGCGATGCTGTGCTACCCTTGCCGCCGGTTGCGCCGGCCCGGCCGCCGCTGCCACACCCCTTGGGGAGTAGCCTGCCTCGTGTTTGCGAGGCGTCTTCGTCAACATGCTCGGCGTCCATCCGCCGTGGCGAAGACACCGATCCTGGTTGGCGAGACCAACGGCTCACGGCGCAACGGAGGTCGGGCGCGCCGTCGTGCCGTTGCGCCTGGCCCGGCCCGATGGCATCCCATGAATCCCGTTTCCATCCTGTTGCTCGGCTTTGCCATGTCCACCGACGCGTTCGCCGCGGCGATCGGCAAGGGCGCCGGCATGACGCGTCCGCGGCTGTCCCAGGCCATGCGCGCCGGCGCGATCTTCGGCGTGATCGAGGCGATCACGCCGCTGGTCGGCTGGCTGCTGGGCAAGGGCGCCTCGCGCTACATCGAGGCGTGGGACCACTGGATCGCGTTCGGCCTGCTGCTGGCGCTGGGCCTGCACATGATCTGGAACGGGTTCAAGCCCGAGCCGGCCGAGCCGGTCGACGAGGCGGCCCGGCACGGCTTCCTCGGACTGGCCCTTACCGGGTTGTCGACCAGCATCGACGCGCTGGCCGTGGGCGTGACCCTGGCCTTCGTCGACACCCCGATCGCCGTGGTGGCGCTGGTGATCGGCCTGTGCACCTTCAGCATGGTCACCCTCGGCATCATGCTCGGGCGGGTGCTGGGCGACATGGTCGGCAAGCGCGCGGAGATGGCCGGCGGCGTGATCCTGATCGGCGTGGGCATGGCGATCCTGTACGAGCACCTGGCCGGCTGACGGCGACCGACGCGGCTGCGCGACTCCGCCGAACGCGCGGTCGCGTCAGCGCCCCTCGCGCGCGATCGCGGCCAGGCTGGCCATGCGGTCGACGCGCGCCCCGGCATCGCGCTGCAGGCAGGCGCAGAACTCGCCGCCCGCGCCGGTCGGGCCGTCGATGATGCCCAGCTCGAGCAGGCCCAGTTCGCGCAGATCGTCGATCACGAGTCGAAAACTCGCTGGCGTGAAGCGCCAGTTGTGCACGTCGATGTAGTCGCTGCCGCCTTGCGCCGCCAGCCAGGCGTCACGGGCGCTGGCCATGTCGTGCACCGGATGCAGCGCGCCCGGTGCGTGCCGGCGCCAGCTGAGCACGCCGGCGCGGCCTTTCTTCACCGCGTTGGCGTAGTGGTCGAACACGCGCCCGGGCGAGGGCCTTGTGCAACCCTGCTGGTGGGCGTCCAGCACTTCGCCAGTCGAGGTCAGGCTGCGGTGGTGGTCGAAGCAGTGTCGCTTGTCCGGCACCACCAGGATCAGGCGCCCCGCCGGGGCAAGCAGGGTCTGGCATTCGAGCAGGAATCCGACCAGGTCCGGCGTGTGCTCGATGACGTGGCTGGCGATGATCCAGTCGTAGGCCCCGCGCCGGCCGATCGTCGCGGACAGCGGCTCGCCATGCCAGACAAAGTCCACCTCCTCGATCCGGCTGACGTCGACGCCGGCATCGCGGTACTTCGCGCGCAGCGTCGCCGCATCGGCGTGGTCGAGGATGTCCACGCGATAGCCGGCCGCCTTCGGCGCCAGCGGGTTGAAGCTCGGGCCGATCTCCAGCCCCGGCCCGGCCTTGGGTGCGTAGCGGTCGACGAAGCGCTGGCGCAGCAACGGGCGTCGCAGCAGGCGCCGGACGATGCCGCCAGTGCCTTCGCGCATCCACAGCGCATGCAATCGCTGGCGGGTGGGGCGCATGGGCTACTTCGCTTCCTTCTCCATCAGCTTGTCCACCATGCTGGCGGGCACTTCCTGGTAGTGGTCGAAGATCATCGAGAAGTTGCCGCGGCCGCTGGTGGCCGAGCGCAGGAAGTTGATGTAGCCGAACATTTCCGACAGCGGCACGAAGCCCTGCACGAAGGCCGACGTGCCTTTCTGGCCCTGGTCGGAGATGCTGCCGCGGCGGCGGTTGATGTCGCCGATGATGTCGCCGAGGTAACTCGCCTCGGTGACCACCTCCAGGCTCATGATCGGTTCGAGCAGCTTCGGCTTGCTGAGCTTCTGCGCCTCGCGAAAGCAGGCGCGCCCGGCGATCTCGAAGGCCAGCGCGGAGGAGTCGACGTCGTGGTACTTGCCGTCGATCAGGCGCGCCTTGAAATCCACCACCTCGTAGCCGGCCACCTGGCCCTGGCGCGACTCGACCTCGATCGCGTGCTGCACCGCCGGAATGTATTCGCGCGGCACGCGGCCGCCGACCACCTCGTCGGAGAACACCACGCCCGAGCCCGGTTCGCCCGGCTCGAAGATGATCGTCACCTCGGCAAACTGGCCGGAGCCGCCGGACTGCTTCTTGTGCGTGTAGGTATGCTGCACCGCCTGCCCGAACGCCTCGCGGAAGCTGACCTTGGGCTTGCCCATGTTCGCTTCCACGCCCAGCTCGGTGCGCATGCGGTCGATGGTGATTTCCAGGTGCAGCTCGCCCATGCCCTTGAGCACGGTCTGGCCGGTTTCCTGGTCCACCTCCATGCGCAGCGAGGGGTCGGCCTTGACCATCTTGTAGAGCGCGGTGGAAAGCTTGTCGACGTCGTTGCGGCTCTTCGGTTCCACCGACACGCTGATCACCGGGTCGGGGAAGCGCATGCGTTCGAGCAGGGCCGGGTGCGCCGGGTCGCTCAGCGAGTCGCCGGTCTCGGTCTCTTTCAGGGAGACGAAGGCGCAGATATCGCCGGCGCGGGTCTCCTCGATCTCGCGGGTGTGGTCGGCCTGCACCTCGACGATGCGGCCCACGCGCTCCTTCTTGCCGCGGGTGACGTTGAGCAGGGTGTCGCCCTTCTTGATCACGCCGGAATAGATGCGGCAGAAGGTCAGCGTGCCGAACTGGTCGTTGATCACCTTGAACGCCAGCGCGCGCGCAGGCGCGTCGTCGGTGACCGGCTGCTCGCCGATCGCGTGGCCGTCCTCGTCGACGATCGGGATGCCGCCGTTCTCGCCCGGGTAGGGCATGTAGTCGACCACGGCATCCAGCAGCTGCTGCACGCCCTTGTTCTTGTACGAGGAGCCGCACAGCACCGGCACCAGCTTGCCGCTGACGCAGCCCGTGCGGATGCACTTCTTCAGCACCTCCGGGTCGTACTCGCCGGTTTCGATCAGGCGCTCGAAGGCGTCATCGTCCATCGCTAGCGCGTGTTCGAGCATTTCCTGGCGCAGCGCGGGCAGTTGGGAGAGCCATTCGTTGTCGGCGGCCGCGGCGAACTTCAGGCGTTGCCGTGCCTCCTCGAAGGAGACGGTTTCCCACTTGCTGTCCTTGTCGTCGGACTGCCAGATGAGCGCCACGCCGGCGACCAGGTCGGCCATGCCGCAGAACTCGTCGCTGCTGCCCAGCGGCACCTGGCACAGCAGCGCCGGCGCGTTGAGGCGTTCGCGGATGCCTTTCACGCAGTGCGCGAAATTGGCGCCGATCCGGTCCATCTTGTTGACGTAGCACAGCCGCGGCACGTGGTACTGGTCGGCCAGGCGCCAGTTGGTCTCGGTCTGCGGCTCCACGCCGGCGACACCGTCGAACACCACCACGGCGCCGTCGAGCACGCGCAGCGAGCGGTTCACCTCGATGGTGAAGTCGACGTGGCCGGGGGTATCGATCAGGTTGATCTGGTAACCCTTCCACTCCGTGGTCACCGCCGCCGACTGGATCGTGATGCCGCGCTTGCGCTCCTGCTCCATGTAGTCGGTGGTGGTGGAGCCCTTGCCGTCCTTGGTCTCGTGCGTGTTGACGATCTGGTGCTTGCGGCCGGTGTAGTACAGCACCCGCTCGGTCGTGGTGGTCTTGCCCGCGTCGATGTGCGCGATGATGCCGATGTTGCGGAAACGTTGCAGGGGTTTGCTGCGAGCCATGACGCGGGTCCATTGGAGGAAGCCGGCAGCGCAGGATGCGACCGGCGATCCTCCCATTGTAGCGGGGAGCGCGTGCGGGGATCAGGGCGGGGCCGGACGGGCCGGCGCCGGGCGTGCGTTGGTGCTAGCCCGCGACGATGCCGTAGTTCGCGTCGTTGCGCGCCGGCTCGCCGAGCTGGCTGAGCAGGATCGCGGTGCGCACGGTGAAATCGTTCCAGCTCGGCAGCGCGGCCAGTTCCAGCCAATCGGTCCATTCCGGCGAAAGCGAACGATCGGCCCGCTGCGCGGCGGCCTTGCGGCCATCGATGATGGCGTCGCGGATCGCCGGCATGCACGACATGAAGTGGCGCATGGTCTCCTTCTCCGTGGCGGACAACCGGCTCGCCGGCGACTCCACCAGCCAGGTGCCGGCCGCTTCCATCTCCCACTGGTACTCGCTGGCGAGGAACCAGGTGAACACGTCGCCCTCGGCTTCCCCGGCGGCGACCGCGCGGGCGTGTTCCATGAAGCGGCGTACGGTCTGGTCGTGTCGATCGGATGTCCCGGCGGAGTCGCCCGTGATGGCCAGCATGTGCTTGTCCTCGTCCCGAAGTGGCGACGACCGGGTTCCCCGAACCCGATGGATATCGTCGCGATACCGGGGTTCATGCACGAGGGATGCCAAGGGCCGGGCGCAGCCACCGGCCGCGCCAGCGCGGGCAGCGACGCCGATATCGTGCCCACCGGCGGGCCGCGCCGCCGGCGGGCGGCGACGCGATACGTCAGCTTGTGACCGGTGCGGCCCTCAGGCCGGCGTGCCGCTCCCGAGCAGGTCTTCGTAGAAGGCGCCGAACGGTTCGCTCGGGTGGGCGATCTGGATCTCCAGGATCCACAGGCCGCTGGCCGGCACGCGGTCGAGGTCGCCGAGGTCGCCGCCGTGGTGGATCGCGTGCGGAAAATCGCAGACCCGATGGCCCTTGATTGCCTGGTTGAAGCGCCAGCCCATCGCCGCGGCGCGCTGCGTGGCGAAGGCATACAGGGCCTGGCCGCTCAGACCGTCGTGATGCCAGGCCGCGGCCACCTGCTGGAACAAGGCGCGCGCCGCGTCGGCGCAGGCCTGGCGTTGCGGCGCGTGGCCGACCACGAAGGTGTCGCCCACGTCGCCCTCGTGGCCGTCGAAGACGAGCCCGAGGTCGATGAAGTAGCTGTCGTCCTCGCCCAGGCGCACGTCCGGCTCCGATGGTTCACGGAACGCCTTGGTGGTGTTGCGGCCGATGCGGATCAGCGGTCGGTGCCACAGCCGCTCGCAGCCGTGTTCGGCGAACACCCCGGTGGCCATCGCCACCGCCTCGGCCTCGCTGATCCCAGGCAGCATGCGTGCGCGGATCGCATGCAGCACCGCCCAACTGCGCTCGCGGGCGCGCCGCATCAGCGCGGGGTCGAAACGCGCACCCGTCGCCTCGCGCGACGAAGGCACGCCGGGTGCGCTCATGCGAGCACCAGCAGCAGGGCGACCGCGGCAGGCAGCGCCTGGAACCAGAGGATCTTGCGCGCTGCGGTGAGCCCGCCGAACACGCCTGCGGCCAGCACGCAGCCGAGGAAGAACACCTTGATGGCGAACCCTGCCGCTCCCAGCCACACGCCCCACAGCAGCCCGACGGCGAGAAAGCCGTTGTACAGCCCCTGGTTGGCGGCCAGCGCCCGCGATTGCTCGGCAAACTCCTCGCTGAGCCCGAACGCCCGGCGACCGGAGGGGCGCGTCCACAAAAACATCTCCAGGATCAGGAACCACAGGTGCAACAGCGCGATCAGGACGATCAGGACGTTGGCGACGAGGGACATGGCGTGCTCGCTGGAGGCTGCTGGCGCGTTCGACGGGCGATTGTCGCAGCCGCCGATCGCGCCGCGCAAACCGCGCCCGCGGCGACCGTCAGGCGGCGGACGCCGCCGGCGAGGCGGCGCGGAAGGTCACCACCAGCACGTCGCGATGGGCCGCTTGCGCCGGGTCGATCGGGGTGACCGCAGTGACGCCGTGGCTGACCCGGGCGTCGACCACCATCGCCGCATCCAGCGGGTGGGCCAGGGTGAAGCTGCCCAGCAGCGCGCCGTCGTCGGCATGGATGGTGGTGGTGCCGCTCTCGATGTTGAAGCGGTCGATCAGCAGCACCAGTACGTAGTCGACGCCGTCGTGGTGGACGCCTTCGGGGGTGGGTTCGCCCGGTTCCCCGGCGCGCGCCTCGATGCGGAACTGGTGCGCCTCGACATGCCAGTGGTGCGGTCCGCCGGGCATCATGGGGGCGAACAAGGCATGCGCGAACTGCAGGATGGCGCGCATGCTGGCGCCACCGGCCAGCGCCGGCCGGATCGGCAGGAACCAGCGCTGGATATCGCCCTGCAGCGGGTTGTAGCGCGCGCTCTGCCAGTGCGCCTGGTGCGGCTGGCGCTGCGGCGTGCCGTCCGCCCCGATCGCGAAGACGGCGTGGCGCCGGCTGCGATGCCGGCCCACCGCCGCCAGGTAGGTGTCGGGCGCCAGGTCGTTCCAGCTGGCGCGGAAGGCCTGCCAGTCGTCCATGCCGGCGATCGGCAGCAACTGGCGCATGTGCTCGGCGGTGACAAAGGCGAAGCCGTCGCGATGCAGTCGGGCCTGCAAGGCGGGGCGGTCGAGAGGGAGGGTCATGGGGCGACACGGTAGCAGCATCGCCGCCGGCCGGACAATGCGCCCCCTGGCGGCGCGGCAGGCGGGCGCAGCCGACCGTCCGCATGACGCAAGGTAAGGATGTTCCATGTACCCATATAAACGTTTAGATGTTTAGACGTCTATTGACATGAGTCATGCGAGGCGTCACCATCCGCCCACTCATCGAGACCGGCTGAGGGACAGGCCCTTTGAAGCCGGGGCAACCTGCGGAGCGTTTCCGTCAAGGTGCCAACTCCTGCGGAGGTGCGGCGCGCACCTGCCGGTAGATGGGCGTCACCCGGTACGCGGCATGGGCCGCCAGGCCACGGGTGGTGGCCACTCCGGTTCCCCGCAGGGCGATGCCGACCGGAGTACCTGGCATGACCTTGCAGTCCCAAGCTCGATGTACCGATGCCCCGCAGGACGTCTTCGCGACGCCGGCGCGGCCGTGCCCGGTCCCGGCCGGCCAGCGCGGCAGCCACCGGCTGAGCCTGGCGCCGAAGTACGGCCACGGTCCGCGCGAGGTCGAGGTCGCCTACGCCTGGCACGGCGCGGCGGGCGCGCCCACGGTGATCGTGCAGGGCGGCATCTCGGCCGACCGGGATGCCTGCGGCGCGCAGGGATGGTGGCGGGAGCTGGCCGCTGACGGGGCGGCGATCGACCTGGCGCGTTGCCGGGTGCTGTCGATCGACTGGCTGGACCGCGCGCAACTCGGCACCGGTGCGGTCTCCAGCGAGGACCAGGCTGACGCGCTGGCCGGCCTGCTGCGCGCGCTCGGCGTCACCCGGGCGCACGCCTTCATCGGTTCGTCGTATGGCGCGATGGTCGCGCTGGCCTTCGCCGCCCGCCATCCGCGCGCCGTGGAGCGGCTGGTGCTGCTGGCCGGCGCCCACCGGCCGCACCCGCTCAGTACCGCCCAGCGCAGCGTGCAGCGCGGCATCGTGCGGCTGGGCCGGGCCAGCGGCCAGGTGGACGAGGCGCTGGCGCTGGCGAGACAGCTCGCCATCACCACCTACCGCGGCAGCGCCGAGTTCGGCCGCCGCTTCGCCGGCGCGCCGGAGCAGCGCGGGGAGCGCTTCCATTTCCCGGTCGAGGATTACCTGGAGCACCAGGGCCAGCGCTTCGTCGAGCGCTTCGACGCCGATCGCTTCCTCGCCCTGTCCGAATCCATCGACCTGCACCAGGTCGATCCCGAGCAGGTAGCCGTGCCGGCCACGCTGATCGGCTTCCCCTCCGACCGCCTGGTGCCGTTGGCCGACCTGTGCGAACTGCAACGCCGGCTGCGCGGACCGGCCACGCTGGAAGTGGTGGAATCCCCCTACGGCCATGACGCCTTTCTGAAAGAACCCGAACAACTCGCGCCGCTGCTGCGCGAAGCATTGAACCTGTAGGAGCGCACCCTGTGCGCGATGCCTTTCGCCCGCGTGACGAAAAGCTCGCGCACAGGGTGCGCTCCTACAGGGCCCGTGATGACGATGGCCTGGAGAACGACATGAGTGACGCCCCCGCCCCCTGTACCCGCGCCGTGCGCGCCGGCATCGAAAGCGACACCCAGCACGGTGCGGTGGTGCCGGCGCTGCACCTGTCGACCAACTACAGCTTCGAGGGCTTCGGCCGCAAGCGCGCCTACGATTATTCGCGCAGCGGCAATCCCACCCGCGACCTGCTGGCCGAGGCGCTGGCGGAGCTGGAGCAGGGTGCCGGCGCGGTGGTCACCTCCAGCGGCATGTCGGCGGTGGCGCTGGCGCTGGAGCTGGTGCCGCCAGGCGCCACCGTGCTGGCGGCGCACGACTGCTACGGCGGCAGCTGGCGCCTGCTCGATGCGTGGGCGAAGAAGGGACGCTTCGCGGTGGAGTTTGCCGACCTCACCGACAACGTGGTGCTGGCTGCCGCGCTCGCGCGCAAGCCGGCGCTGGTGTGGGTGGAGACGCCGTCCAATCCGCTGCTGCGGATCACCGACATCCGCCACGTCGCGCAGGCCACGCATGCCGCCGGCGCGCTGCTGGTGGTCGACAACACCTTCCTGTCGCCGGCGCTGCAGCAGCCCCTGCTGCTGGGCGCCGACGTGGTGGTGCACTCGACCACCAAGTACATCAACGGCCACAGCGACGTGGTCGGCGGCGCGGTGGTGGCACGCGATGCGGCGGTGGCCGAGCAGCTGAAGTGGTGGGCCAACTGCACCGGACTCACCGGCGCGCCGTTCGACAGCTACCTCACCTTGCGCGGCCTGCGCACGCTGGGCGTGCGCCTGCGCCAGCACCAGGAGAATGCCGCGCGGCTGGCCGAGCGGCTCGACGCCCATGCGGCCGTGCGCAAGGTCTACTACCCGGGCCTGGCCAGCCACGGCGGCCATGTGCTGGCGGCGCGCCAGCAACTCGGCTTCGGCGCCATGCTCAGTTTCGAGCTGGACGGCGACGTGCGGCAGATCGAGACCTTCGTCGACGGACTGAAACACTTCTCGCTGGCCGAATCGCTGGGCGGCGTGGAAAGCCTGATCGCCCACCCGGCCACCATGACGCACGCCTCGATGGCGCCGGAGGCGCGGCGCACGGCCGGCATTTCCGACAGCCTGCTGCGCGTGTCGGTGGGGATCGAGGACGGCGACGACCTGCTGCGCGACGTCGACGCCGCGCTGGCGCGCGCCGAAGCGGTGCGGACGTCCAAACGCCGGGTGCCCGCGTGAGCGCGGTGCTGGCCGAACACGCCGCCCCCGCGCGCGCCGGGGCGAAGCCGGCCACGGCGATCGTGCTGCTCGGCACCGGCGTGGTGGGCGGCGCGTTCCTGAAGTTGCTCGACACCGACGCGGCGCGTCCGCTGCGCCTGGTCGGTGCGGCGAACTCGCGGCGCCAGCAGACCGAGCCGGCCCGGCTCGCCCGGCGTGGCCTGCGCGAGGAACTCGGCCGGCATGGCGCGCCCCGCGACAATGCCGGTCTGCTCGCCGCGCTGGATGCCAGCGGGGCGGCGGTGAAGGTGATCGTCGACGCCACCGCCAGCGCGCCGTTGGCTGCGCGCCACGCCGAGTGGCTGGCCCGCGGCTACCACGTGGTCACCGCGAACAAGGCGCTGGCCGGTGGCGAGCTGTCCGGCTGGCGCGCGCTGCAGGCGGCGCTGGCCGGTGGCGGTCGCTATGGCGACGCCGCCACGGTGGGTGCGGGCCTGCCGGTGCTGTCCACCTTGCGTCGGCTGCGCCACTGCGGCGACCGCCTGCTCACTCTGGAGGGTGTGTTCTCCGGCTCGCTGTCGTGGCTGTTCAACCAGTACGACGGCAGCCGGCCGTTTTCCGAGCTGCTGCGCGAGGCGCGGCGGCTGGGCTATACCGAGCCCGATCCGCGCTCGGACCTTTCCGGCGAGGACGTGGCGCGCAAGCTGCTGATCATCGCGCGCAACGCCGGCTTCTCGCTGGGCAGCGACGAGGTGCAGGTGGAAGGCCTGGTGCCCGAGGCGCTGCGTGGACTCGATGCCGAGGCGTTCCTGGCGCGACTGGGCGAGCTGGACGCGCCGCTCGCCGCGCGTCACGCCGACGCGGCCTCGCGCGGTTGCGTGCTGCGCTTCCTCGCCCGCCTCAACCAGCGTGGCCTGGCCCGCGTGGGCCTGGCCGAAGTGCCGCTGACCCACCCGGCCGCGCGCCTGTACGGCACCGACAATCAGTTCGCCCTCACCACCACCCGCTACAACACCCAGCCGCTGGTGATCCAGGGCCCGGGTGCCGGGCCGGAGGTGACCGCGCAGGCGCTGCTCGGCGACGTGCTGGCGCTCGGGTGAGGGCGCGTCTTACTTGACCGCAATCGCCTCGACCTGGATGCGCAGCGTCACGTCCATGCTGAAGCCGTAATCCTTGCCCGCATCCATGCCGAACGCGTCGCGCCGAAACGTGGCCAGTGCATCGGCGCCACAGACTTCGCGCTTGAACACCGGATGCGGCATGCACTTGAAGCTGTTGATCTTGAGATCCAGCGGATGGGTGATGCCGTGCAGGGTCAGCTTGCCGGCAACCCGCGTCGGCGCGCCATTGACGAAATCCACGAGCTTGCCGGTGTAGGTCGCCTGCGGGTAGCGGCTGCTTTCGAACAGGTCCTTGCCCTGCGCGCTCCGGTTCAAGGCGTCCAGGCCGAAGTCGGCACTCGTGATGTCGACGGTGACATCCACCGTGCCGGTGTCGGCGGTCTTGTCCAGCGTGATCGTGCCGCGAGTGTGGTTGAACTTGCCGCGCCACACCGACAGCCCGCCCATGTGATCGGCCTCGAAGCTGGGGTAGGTGTGGTCAGGATCGATCCGGTAGGTCACCGCGGCGGCGACGGCGCTGCCGCTGGCGAGCAGGAGGACGGTGGTGACGATGGCAATGCGGAGGGAAAGCATGGCTGACTCCCGTTCGATGTGCAGCCGAAAGTGGATGCATGTCCGGGCGACGAACCGGCCACCGCCATTTCGACATTCCAGGACGCACGAACGAAAACGCACGGCATGTGCCGTGCGTCTCGTCATCGAAGGGGCCGGGCTCAGCGGCCGGTGATGCGCTCGGCGCTCTCTTCGTCCGGCGGCACCTGCAGCTCGCCCGGATGCTCGTGCGCCTCGAGGCGCACCGCTTCCACCGACGGCGTGCGCCAGCCGGATTTCACGCCCCACAGGTAGAACACCAGGCCGATCACCGCCACCAGCGCCAGGTCCCAGCCGTAGGACAGGTAGCCCTTGCCGCCGAACATCGGGCTCCCGGCCCACGACACCAGCGCCAGCGTGGGCAGATAGCAGACCAGCCACCAGGCGCCCTTCATCTGCCGGCCGAAATCGTGCCAGCCGGCCTTGGCCTGGTAGTAGAAGTACACCGGCAGCGCGACCACCATCAGCACGATGATCTCGCCGGTCAGCGGCCACCTGGCCCAGTACAGCAGTTCGGTGGACATGATGAAGGCGACGCCGGCCAGGATCGGCAGGCCGGCCAGACGGAACGGGCGGTTCAATTCCGGCGCGGTCCGCCGCAGCGTCATCACGCTGACCGGGCCGGTGAGGTAGGAAATGATCGTGGCCACCGAAATCACCGCCGCCAGCGCGCCCCAGCCGCGGAAGAAGAACAGGAACAGGAACGACACCGCCAGGTTCACCCACATCGCCGGCCGCGGCACGCCCCACTTCGGATGCACGGTGCCGAGGATCTTCGGCAACGTGCCATTGCGCTCCATGCCGTAGAGCATGCGCGCGGTGGTGGCGGTGTAGGTCATGCCGGTGCCGCTGGGGCTGATCACCGCGTCGATGAACAACAGCGTGGCCAGCCATTGCAGCCCGAGGATGATCGCCAGGTCGGCGAACGGCGAGCTGAAGTCGATGCCGTGCCAGCCCACGTTGGCCAGCATCTCGCGCGGCACCGCGCCGATGAACGCCACCTGCAGCAACACGTACACGATGGTGGCCAGCGCGATCGCGCAGACGATCGCGAACGGGATGCTGCGGCCCGGGTTGCGCGCTTCGCCGGCGAGGTTCACCGGGCTCTGGAAACCGTTGAAGCTGAACACGATGCCGGCGATCGCCACGGCGGTGAGTACGGACGCGAAATCGGTCTTGTGCAGCTCGCCGTGGATGCCGACGCTGAAGTTTTCCGGATGGAAGCCGCTCATCATCAGCAGCACCGCGGTGAGCGCGGGGATCACCAGCTTGAACAGGGTGATGGCGGTGTTGGAGCGCGCGAACAGCTTCACGCTCCAGAAGTTGAACAGGAAGTACACGATGACCAGCGCCGCGGCGATCAGCAGGCCGGCGGTGCTCAGCTCGCCATGGCCGCCGGGCACCTGGTGATACAGGTCCTTCGCCCAATCCCACTTCCACGACGACATGTATTGCGCCGAGGCTTCCGCTTCGACCGAGATCACCGAGACGATCGCGATCCAGTTCGCCCACGCCGCGATGAAGCCCACCAGCGAGCCGTGCGAGTAATGCCCGTAGCGCACCATGCCGCCCGATTCGGGAAACATCGCGCCCAGCTCGGCGTAGGTCAGCGCGATCGCCATGATCACCGCCGCGCCGATCACCCACGCCCAGATCGCCCCCGGTCCGGCGATCTGCGCGGCGCGCCACGCGCCGAACAACCAGCCCGAACCGATGATCGAGCCCAGGCCGGTGAGCATCAGGGCGAACGGGCCGACATCGCGGCGGATCGCGCGTTCTTGGGTCATGGAGGGTTCCCATATCGACGCGAAGCGCGCCGGAAAGGGGCCGATGGTTGCAGAATTGACCACTCCGTGTCACCCCGCAAAAGTCACGCCGGCGAGGCCCTGCGTCGCAGGAACCCCCTGGCGGGCGATGCTCTTGTCGGTTTGCGGAGAAGCATCGCCCGCCAGCGGGCTCCTGCGGGTGAAGGCTCAGCGCTGTAAGGGCGGGCACTGCCCGTCAACTCCTGACCCGGGAACGACGGACGGTGCCCGCCCTACCGCCACGCCAGGCCAGCGACGCCGAGCCGGGCCTTCATTCCCCGAACGCCAGGCCGCCTTGCGACTGTGCCGTGGGCGCCGTCCGGGCACGCGAGAACGCCAGCAGCTCGCCCAGCCGCGCACCCTTGTCGCGCCAGTCATGGAACAGCGACTCGCCGACCAGCGCGTAGTGCCACACGCGCCCGCCGCGCTGTTCCGGGTCCAGCGCGTTGATCCGCTCGCACCAGGTGGTCGCCGCCTTCAGCTTGCGCTGCACGTTGGGATGGCTGACCTGTTCCTGCCCCTTGGTCTCGACCAGATAGATCGCGTCTGCCGTGCGGACCAGGAAGTCGGGGATGTACAGCGCGGCCATGCCGTCATCCTTGACGTAACGTAGCCGCACGAAATCGTGCCGGTTCTCGCTGATCTTGCAGAACGCTTCGACGCTTGCATCGCTTTGCGCCCATTCGATGAAGCCGCGTTCCAGCCCGCCGCTGCGCGTGGGGTAGGGCAGTCGTTGGTAGATGCATTTGGTCACTTCCAGTGAGGCGCTCTCACGCACCATCAGCCTGGCCACTTCCGACAGTCGGCGGTGACGCACCTCGGTGCGGCCGGGGTACAGGAAAGGCTTGGCGCCCTGGTCGATCAGGCGCTTGCGCATGATCATGCAGGCTGGCTTGCCCAGGTCGGTGGTGATCCAGCGGCGGCCGAGTTTTTCGGCGACAGCGGCGGTGGTGCCGGAGCCGCCGTTGAAGTCGGCGACGAGGCCCTTTTCGGGGCAGGATGCGCGAATGATTCGGTCAAGTAATTTTTCGGGCTTTTGGGTGGCGTAGTTTAGAATTTCGGCAGCGTCCAGGCGGCCCAGGCCGGCCAAGCCCGGAACTGGCACCAAGCGCCGGCCGTAGCCTGCGCGCCCCCGGCATCCGTAGGAGCGCACCCTGTGCGCGATGCTTTCCGTGACGTGACGAAGAGCATCGCGCACAGGGTGCGCTCCTACAGGTATCGAGGTGAGCCTGGAGAATCGTGGGGCGGGCACGGCCCGCCGTTTTCGGGGTGGCCGAAAAGCTGGCGGGCGGTGCCCGCCCTACGGCCGCTGTTGCCGGGAAGCCGGTCTATCGGGTGGGCGGGAGGAGGGGCAGGGCCGCCTCAGCACTCGATGACGTTCACCGCCAGGCCGCCGCGGCTGGTTTCCTTGTACTTGTCCTTCATGTCGCGGCCGGTGTCGCGCATGGTCTTGATGACCTTGTCGAGGCTGACGCGGTGCTTGCCGTCGCTCTTGAGCGCCATGCGGCTGGCGTTGATGGCCTTGACCGAGCCCATCGCGTTGCGTTCGATGCAGGGGATCTGCACCAGGCCGCCGATCGGGTCGCAGGTGAGGCCGAGGTTGTGTTCCATGCCGATCTCGGCGGCGTTCTCGACCTGCATCACGTTGCCGCCCAGCGCGGCGGTGAGGCCGCCGGCGGCCATCGAGCAGGCCACGCCCACTTCGCCCTGGCAGCCGACTTCGGCGCCGGAGATCGAGGCGTTTTCCTTGTACAGGATGCCGATGGCGGCGGCGGTGAGCAGGTACTCGATGATGCCTTCGTCGTCGGCCTTGGGACAGAAGCGCAGGTAGTAGTGGCCGACGGCGGGGATGATGCCGGCCGCGCCGTTGGTGGGCGCGGTGACCACGCGGCCGCCGGCGGCGTTTTCCTCGTTCACGGCCAGCGCGTAGAGGTTGACCCAGTCGAGGATGGTCAGCGGATCCTTGAGTGCGGCCTCGGGCTGGTTGCGCAGGTCGTCCAGCATCGCCGGCGCGCGACGTGTCACCTTCAGGCCGCCGGGAAGGGTGCCAGGCGAGCGCAGGCCGCGTTCGACGCAGTCTTTCATCGCCTGCCAGATGGTCAGCAGGCCGGCGCGGGTTTCCGCCTCGGGACGCCACACGCTTTCGTTGGCCATCATCAACTGCGCGATGGTCAGGTGGTGCTGCTTGCACAGCGCCAGCATCTCGTCGCCCGTGCCGAACGGGTAGGGCTGGGTCGTGGTGTCGGCGACGATGCGGTCCTCGGCCGCCTCGTCGGTGTTGACCACGAAGCCGCCGCCGACCGAGTAGTAGTCGCGCGTGGCCAGTTCGTTGCCGTCGGCGTCATAGGCGGAGAATCGCATGCCGTTGGTGTGGAACGGCAGTTTCTGGCGCTTGTTGAAGACCAGGTCGCCCTTTTCGTCGAACGCGATCTCGCGCTTGCCGAGGAGGCGGATGCGGCCGGTACCGCGGATGCGTTCGAGCGTGGCGGGGATCCGGTCGGGGTCGACGGTGTCCGGGTGTTCGCCCTCGAAGCCCAGCAGCACCGCCTTGTCGGTGCCGTGGCCACGGCCGGTCATGGCCAGCGAGCCGTAGAGTTCGGCGCGCACGCGCACGACGCGGTCGAGCACGCCTTTCTCCTCCAGCCAGCGTTCGGCGAAACGCGCGGCGGCGCGCATCGGGCCCACCGTGTGCGAAGAGGAGGGACCGATGCCGATCTTGAACAGGTCGAATACGCTGACGGCCATGGATTGTGCGGCTGCGCTGGGGATTGACCAGCTATTCTACGCGGCGCCCCGACCCATTCGCAGCAGCATGTCCGACCTCATCCTCTACCAGCGCGATTACTGCCACCTGTGCGACCAGGCCCTCGCCGTCATGGCCGAGGCGCGCGCACCGGATTTCGACAGCGAGTGGGTCGACGATTCGCCCGAGCTGGAACAGCGCTACGGCACCCGCGTGCCGGTGCTGCGCGACGTGCGCGACGGGCGCGAACTGGATTGGCCGTTCGATGCGGCGGCGGTCCGGCAATTTCTCGCCAAGCTCCCGTAGGAGCCCGCTCGCGGGCGATGCTTTTGCTCGAAGCCGGGAGTCGGAAGAGCATCGCCCGCGAGCGGGCTCCTACGGGGGTGTTCAGCCAAAGCGATCAGGCGCGGCGCGACTTCAGCCGCTTGAGGATTTCCTCGCGCGCCTCGCGCAGGATCGAATCGCGGTCGAGGCTGGCGACGATGTCGGCGACGGCACGCTTGGCGCCGGCCTCGCCCCAGGACTTGCCGCCGACCAGGTAGCGCTCCGCGGCGCGGCCGATCAGCACGGTGGCGTACCAGCCCAGCGCGCCCTGCGCCGCCGCGGTGACCACCACGGAGAGGCCGGCACTCACGCCCTTCAAAGCGGAAGCGACCAGCTGCATGCCCCAGATCGCGCCCATCAGCGCGGCCAGTTGCGCCGAGATCACCGCCACCAGGCGACCGGATTCGGCGCGCGTCAGCGGCAGGCCGTAGACGCGCGAGAGCTGCACCACCATCGCCGCGTCCAGGCCGGCGGCGGCGAGCAGGTCGGCGACGGGGATCGGGTTCAGCGCCACCGCGACGCCCTTGGCGATGCAGTACTGGCGGATCAGTTTCGCCGCGACCGCCTGGCGCGTCTGCGCGATGCGCGCGCTGACCTGGTCGGTGAGGCGGCCGGCGTAGAGGCCGGCGTTGATCGCCGACAGCGCCTTGCCTTCGCGCGCAGCGATCGCCAACAGGCGTTCGCGCAGCACCGCGACATCCGCTGCGCGCGGTTGTTCGTGGATGTGTTCCTGGCCGCGTGAGTCGACTTCCACCACGCGCTGCGGGGCGGGATGCGCGGCGACGGCCAGCACGTCCTCGGCGCGCACCAGGCCGGTGCTGCGCTGACGCAGGTGGTCGAGCAGGCCGTCGCGTTCGTCGGCGCCATAGCGATCGGCCTTGTTCAACACCAGCAGCAGCGGCCGCTGGGTGGCGGCCAGCGTCTTCAGCGCGTCGAGTTCCTCGCGGGTGAGGTCGCCATCGCAGACGAAGATCACCAGGTCGCTGACCTCGGCGACGTCGAACGCGAGTTTTTCGCGCGCCTCGCCGTCCAGTTCGTTGATGCCGGGCGTGTCGATCAGCACCAGGCCGTCGTGTTGCGCCTCGTCGAGCGTGGCGTGCTCGGCGTCCGTGGTGGTGCCGTGCAGGACGCCGACACGGAACGCATCGCGCCCGAGCAGGGCGTTGCCCAGCGCCGACTTGCCGGCGGAAACGCGGCCGAACACCGCCACATGCAGCTCGCCGCGTTCCAGCCGGGCCAGCATGCTTTCGATACGGCGGAACTCACCGGCGAGTTCGCTGCGCACCGAGGCCGGGATCGCCGGATCATCGAGCAGGCTGCGCAGGCTGTCGGCGACGCGGTTCGAGCCGGCATCGGCGCGCGCGGTGGGTGCAGTCCCGTGCTCGGGACCGCGCCGGATCCGGCCGCGCAGGCGCCGCCACCAGGACTCGTCGCTCATCGAGGGCCTACTTCGCTGCCAGCTGCAGGTGCGCGGTGATCTTCACCTCGGCACCGATCACCGAGGTATCGGCGTACTCGCCCGAGCCCACGCCGAAATCCAGCCGCTGCACCGTGCCGCTCACGTCCAGCGTGGCGCCGCTCCCTTGTGACGCGAAGTTCACCTGCAGGCTCACCGGCTTGCTCACGCCGCGCAAGGTGAGCGTGCCGTCGGCGACCACCTGGTTGCCGTTCTTGCGGAAGCCGGTGGTGACGAAACGGGCTTCGGGAAACTTCGCCACATCGAAGAAGGCCTCGCCGGGCAGCGCCGAATCGCGGTCGCTGTCGCCGGTTTGCACGCTGGCCGTGTGCACGGTCACGTCGAACTTCGATGCGGCGAGGTTGGCCGGGTCGTAGCTGATCGCGGCGTTCCACTGCTCGAAATGCCCCTGGAACGTTTCGCCCTGGAAGGTGCCGCTGAAGCCGAGCGTGCTCGACCCCGGCTGCACGGTGTAATCCGCCGCGGCGGCCAGGCCGGGCAGGGCGAGGGCAAGCAGCAGGATGGCGAGGCGTTTCATCGGCGGTCTCCTTCGGGCGGGTCCTGGCGCAGGCGGCCGAACGGCAGCATCCGGCGCAGCACGTTGTCATTGTCGAACACATGATGTTTCAGCGCGCCGCCGACGTGGGCCAGCAGCAGCAACACCAGGAACCAGAACAGGTATTCGTGCACGCCGTGGGCGAGGTGGCGCAGCGCGTCGTTCTTCTCCGCCAGCGCCGGCAGGTTGAACTGCTTGAACCATTGCAGCGGCTTGCCGGTGACCGAGTTGAACCACCAGCCGCTGAGCGGGATCGCCAGGATCACCACGTACAGCACCGCATGCATCGCGTGCGCGGCCAGCGCCTGCCAGCGCGGCATCGGCTCGTCGGGCGGGCGGCGATCGAAGGCGCGCCACGCGATGCGCAGCAGCACCAGCGCCAGCACGGTGAGCCCGATCGACTTGTGCAGCGCCAGCCAGTTGATCTTGCGCATCGGCGAACCGGCCAGGTCCATCATCAGGCCGAAGATGCCGTTGCCGATGATCGCCAGCGCGATGACCCAGTGGAAGAACTTGCTGATCGCGCCCCATTGGCGATCGTTGTTGCGCAGGCTCATGGCTGCTCCTTGGACGACCGGTGGTCGCGGGTGGCTTCCAGCTCCAGCCACACGCTGACGTGGGCGCCGATGGAATTGCGGTTGGTGGTGATGCCGAAGTCGTTGCGGTCCAAGCTGGCGGTGGCCGAGAAGCCGGCCACCTCGTGCAGTTCGTAGATGGTCCGGGCGGCGCGGTTGAAGGTGAACGCCACGTCCAGCGGGCGGGTGACCCCGCGCAGGGTCAGCTCGCCGTGCAGCACGCCGTGATGGTCGTCCTTGCGCGTGACGCCGGTGCTGCGGAAGTGCGCGTAGCGATGCCCCCCGCAGTCGAGCAGGGCCGGCTTGCACACGGCCTTGTTCCAGTCGGCGTCACCCATGTCCAGGCTGGCCAGATCAATGTCCAGTTCCGTCGCGGCCTTGCTCCAGTCATCCGGGTCGAAGCGCAACCAGCCGCGCGCGATGTGCAGCCGCCCGAACGGCCGCGAGTAGCCGTTGTGGCTGATGCTGAAGACGACCTGGCTGTGCACGGTATCGTAGCGCCACGCCTCCGCGGCCGCATGCGCCGCGGCCACCGGCAGCAGCATTGCCGCGAGACTCCACAGCCAGCGGGTTGGATGCAGACGGAACATGCACCGAAGTCTGGCCGATCGGCGGCCCGGCTGCCAGCGCTGGGGGCTGAACGATGGGTTTCCGTGGTTGATTCAATGGTGAGCAGTTGCCGGGCGAACTCCCCGGCCCTTGCTCACTCTTGGACGAGGAGCTTTCTTCCGTCCGTACCTGTAGGAGCGCACCCTGTGCGCGATGCTTTTTCGGTTGATGCATTCAAAGGCAAGAGCGGTCGATCGCCTGCGGCGACCGAGTCACTTTTCTCTTGCGTGGCCAAGAGAAAAGTAACCAAAAGAGAAGGCCACCCCGCTTGGCGCTTGTTGGGCATCCTGCCCAACAAGTCCGTGAGCCGGGGCCGGGCTTTTCGACAGGGCATCCTGCCCTGGCGAAAAGGCATCGGCATCCATGCCGATGCCCGCTGCGCGGCCTGTCGTCCCCGTCTCACCGCCGCACAGGGGCCCCGGTAGAGCAGCGGGCCATCGTGGCCCGCACTTCTCAGAACGGCAAAAACAAAACAGAAGCAGAGCAAAAGCAAGAACACGCCGCCACCGCTCCTGCTACCTCTCCCCCGGCAACGCCGGGGGAGAGGGTTGGGGGAGGTTTTTGACTTGGCTTTCTTGAAGAGTGCGGGCCACGATGGCCCGCTGTTTTACCGGGGCCCCTCTGCAGCGGCGGGCGGGCGTAGGAAAGCCCGCAGGGTGGCCGGCAGGGATGCCGGCCAGTTTTTCGCCAGCACAGGATGTGCTGTCGAAAACCCCCGTAGCCCGCCCGCGAACCTGATGGACAGGATGTCCATCAGGCGCGGAAGCGGGGTGGCCTTTCTCTTTGGTTATCTTTCTCTTTGGCCACGCAAAGAGAAAGTAACTCGGCTGCCGCAGGCAGACGAAAGCTCTTGCTTTGAAATGCCGGCGCGCCCGGACAAACGAAAGCATCGCGCACAGGTGCGCTCCTGCAGGTGCGCGTGGACGGCCACGTTCGCGCCAAGGGGCAACGTCAGAACGTGCGCTGTACCGAGTAATCGGCAAGCGTGGCCAGTGCGTCGCGATGTGCCGATGCCGGCAATGCGTCGAGAGCTTCGCGCGCGGCCTGCGCGTGGCGCAGGGCGCGGGCGCGGGTGCGTTCCAGGGCGCCGGAGTCGCGGATCGAGGCGATGATGCGGTCCAGCGAGTCCAGGCCGCCGTGTTCGATCGCATGGCGCAGCGACTGCGCCTGCTCCGTGCTCGCCTTCTCCAGCGCGTAGATCAGCGGCAGGGTTGGCTTGCCTTCGGCGAGGTCGTCGCCAATGTTCTTGCCCAGGGTGCCGGCGTCGCTGGTGTAGTCGAGCAGGTCGTCGGCGATCTGGAAGGCGTAGCCCAGCTCCATGCCGTAGCGGCGCAACGCGGCCACTTCGCTGTCGGGACGGCCGCCGAGCAGACCGCCCAGTTCGGTGGCGGCGGCGAACAGCACGGCGGTCTTGCGTTCGATCACGGCGAGATACGCCGCTTCGCTGACGTCGGCGTTGCCGATGTTCAAAAGCTGCAGCACCTCGCCCTCGGCGATCGTGTTGGTGGTGTCGGCGAGGATGCGCATGATGCGCATGTCATCCAGTTCCACCATCAGCTGGAACGAACGCGAGTACAGGAAGTCGCCGACCAGCACGCTGGCGGCGTTGCCCCACAGCGCGTTGGCGGTCTTGCGGCCGCGGCGCAGGTCGGATTCGTCGACCACGTCGTCGTGCAGCAGGGTGGAGGTATGGATGAACTCGATGATCGCGGCGAGCTTGACGTGGTGGTCGCCGCGGTAGCCGGCGGCGCCGGCGGCCAGCACGTGCAGCATCGGGCGCAGGCGCTTGCCGCCGCCGGCGATGATGTGGTCGGCGATCTGGTTGATCAGCACCACGTCGGAGGACAGCCGCCGGCGGATCAGCGCGTCGACGCGCTGCATGTCGGCAGCGGCGAGGTCGCGCACCGGGGCGAAGTCGGCGGGGCGGGTGGCGTCGGCAGGCATCGAATTCATGGGTGCATCGCAGCGGCGTAGGACGCGATTATAGAGTCTGCAGGAACTTGCGCCGCGACATGTCGCCACAGTTCTTGCGCGTGACGCCCTTTATAATGCCGGCCATGTCTTTGGCGATGCCTGTCCCCCGGTGAGCAAACTCTCCAGCCTCGAACGACGCAGCGCGCTGACCTTGGCCTGCGTGATCAGCCTGCGCCTGTTCGGGCTGTTCCTGATCATGCCGGTGTTCTCGCTGTACGCGAAGGCGATGCCCGATGCGACCGGCCTGATGATCGGCCTGGCGCTGGGCGTCTACGGCATCGGCCAGGTGCTGCTGCAGATTCCGCTGGGGTTGCTGTCGGACCGGATCGGGCGCAAGCCGGCGATCACCATCGGGCTGATCCTGTTCGCCATCGGCGGGTTGATCGCGGCGATGTCGCACACGCTGGCCGGCATCGTGGTCGGCCGCGCGGTGCAGGGCATGGGCGCGGTGGCCGGGGCCGGCATTGCGCTGGCGGCCGATCTCACCGCCGAGGAAAACCGCGGCAAGGCGATGGGCATCATCGGCGTGTCGATCGGGCTGGCGTTCCTGCTGGCGCTGATCCTGGGGCCGCCACTGGAGGCGGTCGCGGGCTTGCCCGGCCTGTTCGGGGCCACCTCGATCCTGGCCCTGCTTTCGCTGGCCCTGCTGTGGCTGATCGTGCCCACGCCGGAGCGCGCGCAGGCGCCGGCGGCGGCGGGGTTCGGCGCGGTGCTGGCGATGCTGCGCGACGGGCGCATGCTGGTGCTGAACGGCTCGGTGTTCTTCCTGCATGCGCTGCTGACCGCCAGCTTCGTCGGCCTGCCGCTGCTGCTGGCCAATACCCTGCAACTGCCGGTGAACCGGCACTGGGAGCTGTACCTGCCGGTGATGACGGTCGCCGCGTTCGTGATGGGCGCGAGCCTGCACCACATGCGCGAGGTCGCGCAAAGCCTGCGCATCGTGATGGTGTGCGTGGCGGCGATCGGGCTGGCCCTGCTCGGCTTCGCACTGTCCGGCAGTCACCTGGCCGCGTTCGGCGTGGCTGCGGCGGTGTTCTTCTCCGCGTTCAACCTGCTGGAGGCGGCGCTGCCCAGCCTGGTCTCGCGGCTCGCGCCGGGGCATCTGCGCGGCGCGGCGATGGGCGCGTATTCGACCAGTCAGTTCATCGGCGCCTTCGTCGGTGGCGCGCTCGGCGGCATTGCACTGGGCCGGCTCGGGCCGGACGGCGTGTTCGCCTGCGCCGCCGCGTTCACCGTGCTGTGGTTGCCGCTGGTGATCGTCGGCTCGCGCCGGATCGGCCGCCAGGCTACCGGCGAAGCCCAGCCGGCGTAGGGCAGGCACGCCCCGCCAGCGCTTCGTGATCCGACCAGCGGCGGGCAGGGCCCGCCCTGCGCGATGGGCTCGCGCAGGGGTTTGCATTAGCCGATGGGCGGCCCAATGATGGGAGCTCGGCGGCTTCGCTGCACCGGGTACCGCTTCGATGGCTCACGAAATCCTCGCGCTGATGGCGCAGTACGGCGTGCTGCTGGTATTCCTCAACGTGCTGGTAACCCAGCTCGGCGCGCCGATTCCGGCGGTGCCCACGCTGGTGGTGGCCGGTTCGCTGGCGGCTGCCGGCGGGCCGTTGCTGCTGGCCGGCACGATGGCGGTGGTGGTGGGCGGTTGCCTGCTTGGCGACTCGGCGTGGTATGCCGCCGGGCGACGCTACGGCGCGCGGGTGATGCGCCTGTTGTGCCGCATCTCCCTGTCGCCCGATTCGTGCGTGCAACGCTCCGAGCTGCGTTTCCAGCGCTGGCGCGGGCAGGTGCTGCTGATCGCCAAGTTCGTGCCGGGCTTGTCGACCGTGGGCTCATCCCTGGTCGGCGCCATGGGGCTGCGCTGGCCGCTGTTCGTGCTGTTCGACGGACTGGGTTCGCTGATGTGGGCAGCGTTGTGGACAGGGCTTGGCTATGCCTTCGCCGCCCAGGTCGACAGGCTGCTGTCCGCCGTGGCCGACGCCGGAGCGCTGGCGCTGCAGTGGCTGCTGGTGCTGTTGGCGCTGTACGTGCTGGCGCGCTGGGTGCAGCGCCGACGCCTGCTGCACGCGTTGCGGATGGCACGCATCACGGTCGACGAATTGCACCGGGCGATGAACGCCGAACGCGCCCCGGTGGTGGTCGACGTGCGCCCGGAGGCCTCGCGCCAGCTCGACACGCGCGTGGTGCCCGGCGCGCTGCTGGTCGACGCGCAGGGCATCGACCGCACCGTGCACGATATCCCGTTCGACCGCGAGCTGGTGCTCTACTGCAATTGCCCCAACGAGGTATCCGCCGCCCGCGTGGCCAAGGTGCTGATGGCGCAAGGCTACCGCCACGTGCGCCCGCTGCTGGGCGGGCTGGAAGCGTGGGATGCGGCCGGTTACGGGGTCGAACACGTGCCGGCCACGGGCGATGCGACCGGCCCGCGGTCTGCCGACGCACCGGCCTGAGACATCGTTGATGGCGGGCAGGCGCGCCGGCACGGAACCTACAGCATTTCCGGTTTTCCGCTGCTGGACTGGGCCCTTCCCGCGGTTATGATAGCCAGCCTGATCCATCAACTCCGGCCGTAATCATCCCTTACGTACGGCCGGCTCAACGAGGACATTCCCATGGCACGCGGCGTCAACAAAGTCATCCTGGTCGGCAACCTCGGCGCAGACCCCGAAATGCGCCACACCGGCAGCGGCACCGCCATCTGCAGCTTCAACCTCGCCACCTCCGAGTCGTGGACCGACAAGCAGAGCGGCGAGAAGCAGGAGCGCACCGAGTGGCATCGCGTGAAGATCTTCGGCCGCCTGGCCGAGATCGCCGGCGAGTACCTGAAGAAGGGCCGCCAGGTCTATATCGAAGGCTCGCTGCGCACCGACAAGTACACCGACAAGCAAGGCATCGAACGCTACTCGACCGACATCATCGCCAACGAAATGCAGATGCTCGGCGGTCCCGGCGAAGGCGGCGCGGGCGGTGGCGGCTACCAGCGCGAGCGCCCGCAGGGCGGCCAGCGACAGGGCGGCGGCAGCTACGGCGGCCAGTCCCGCGGCAACGACGACCGCGGCTCCTCGCGCCCATCCTCGCCGGCCCCGGCCGACAACGGCTTCACGGACGACGAGATTCCGTTCTAGCGAACCCCCGCCGACGGCGGTGGTGTCTGCGACAGCCCGCCCTTCGGCGGGCTGTCGTCGTCAGGGCGCGTCTTTTTCTTCGCTGCGCAGCCGCGCGATGGCTGAGGCGGCATTCACCTGCAGCGTGCCGTCGGAAACCCGGCTGCTCTGCAGCAGCAGGTCATGCACCGAGCGTGCGTCCAGTCCGGGTGCGATCGACAGCAGCAAGGCGGCGATACCGCTCACGTGCGCAGCGGCCATGGACGACCCGGAGGTGAAGTCGTAACCGCCGTCCGGCTGGGTGGTGAGGATGTCCTTGCCCGGGGCGCTCAGCACGCCCGGTGGGGCCTGCGAGGGGTTGCTGGTGCGCACGACGATGACGCCCGGCGCGCTGTCGGGGAACCCGCCGGCGTCGCCGTCCGGCGGCATGGCCGTGATCACGATGCGGCCCTGTGCCAGCAGCCGCGCCAGCAATTCGTTGAGCAGCGGGTCGGCCGGGCCGCCCAGGCTCAGGTTGATGATGCGCGTGTCGGTATCGACGATCGCCGCCAGCGCCTTGGCCAGGGTGAAGGTGTTGCAGCGCGCGCCGGCATGGTCTCCCGGCGGGTACCAGCAGGCCTTGTAGACGCCGAGGACGGCCTTCGGCGCCATGCCCACGATCCCCAGGTGGTTGTTGGCGTCGGCGGCGATGATGCCGGCCACTTCGGTGCCGTGGTTGTCGCGCTCGAACGCCGCGCGGTTGCCGTCGACCAGGTTGCGGGTGTCATGGATGCGCCCGTGCAGGTCGGGGTGCGCCAGGTCCACGCCGGTGTCGACGATCGCGACCTCGACCCCGGCGCCCTGGCTGAGGTCGTGCGCCGCCGCGGCGTCGGTCTCGACGAAGCCGCGCTGCAGGACGGCGTAGGGATCGTTGTAGCGGCGCGCGTCCGCCTGCGGCGGATCGGCGTAGACGGAATAATCCTGCAGCGGCTGGGCCAGCCGTACCCGAGCGTCGGCGGCCAGGGTCCTGAGCAGGGCGTCGCGCGGCACGCCGGGCGGGGGCGTCAGCACGATGCAGTACAGGTCCAGCGCCTTGACCGGCCAGCCGGTCACCTCCTGCCAGCCGTAGACCTTCTTCAACGCCGCCAGGGTCGATGCCGCGCGCTGGCCGATGCCGTAATTGCCCGACGGCACGTAGCCCAGCACGCTGGAACCGGCATGCGTGGCCGGTGGCGCCAGCGGATTGGCCACGGCCAGCACGATGTCGCGCCGGCTGTCCATGGACGACACGTCGGCGATGGCCGGCGGGTCGGCCCGTGCGTGGCCGTCGACCGGGGTCGCGGGCCGCAACGGCGCGCAGGCACTCAGCGCCAGCGCGGCAGCGAGTACAGGTGCGGCAGCCTTCATGGCGTGGTGGTGACGGGTTCGGCCAGGCGGATGCCGTGGGCGGCGCGCAGCTGTTGCAGCACGTGCTGCTCCGTGGCGCCGGGGTCGCGCGGCACGACCGTGTAGGCGCCGACGTCGTTGGGGCCGCCGACCACCTGCAGGCCGAGCGCGTGCAGCAGCGCATCCCAGTCGGCCAGCTTCATGCCGGCGTCGGGCACCACGTGGATGGCGCCGGGGATGACGGGCGCCGGCGACTCGCTGAGGGTGCGGTAGCGGGGAAGGTTGCCTTCCGACCACAGCTTCATGCCCAGCGCGCCGATGCCGAGCGCCTGCACCAGGACCGCCGCGACCAGGGCGCGGGTCAGCCAGCCGGTCTTCGCGCGGGCGGGTGTTTCCTGCGGCGCGGGGGCATCGAGGCGGCCCAGCAGGCGCTTCAGCCCCACATTGGCATCCAGGGGAATGTCCGAGGGCAGCGACAGCGCAAGCTGCAGCCGGCTCTGCCGTGCAAACTCGGCGCGACACGCTTCGCAGTGCACCAGGTGGCTCATCAGCGCCTCGCCCTGCTCGCGCGGCGCACTGCCCTGCAGCACCCAGGGCATGGCTTCCCAGGCGCGGGCGCAGTCTCCACCGGAATGGGTCTGGAACATCATGGCGCGCTCTCCTCGCGTATCGGCGAGTCTCCCGCCAGGGAGGGAAGGACGTTGCGCAGCTTCACGCGCGCGTGGAACAGCCGCGCCTTCACCGTACCCACCGGACACTGCATGATCGCGGCCACGTCGTCCAGGGAATGTCCCACCCCGTATACCAGCTCGATCACGACCCGCTGGTCCACCGACAGATGGACCAGGCCCTTGCCCAGCCAGTCGCGCAATTCGCGGTCCTCGTCCGGGTCATGGGCAGGCACGCGGTCTTCCCGCAGGGTGTCCTCGGCGACCGGTTCGTCGCCGTGCTGCCGCAGCGCCTTCAGTCCGCAGCGGTAGGCAATGCCCATGATCCAGGTGGAAACGCGCGAGTCGCCGTGGAAGTTGCCCGCTTTCTGCCAGGCGATCCAGAAGCAGTCGTTGATGACCTCCTCGATGATGTCGGCACGCCGGGTCAGGCGGGACAGGAAGCGGCACAGCCGGCCGTGGTAACCGCGATACAGCACCGAGAGCGCGGCACGGTCGCCCGCCGCCATGCGTTGCAGCAGCATGCGGTCGGTGGCGTCAGCGTCGGTGTCGGCGTGGTTCATGGCGTGGCAGGAGGTGGACGGAACGCGGTCGGTCGGTGGGTGGGTGCCGTTTCGGTCGTGAAAGGTTGCCGCTACATCACGGGAATGATCGCGAGATCGTGGCCATCCAGGGCTGCGCCCGCAGGTATTCCGTCGAGTGCCCCGCGCCGTCCGTCACCACGCGATCCAGCTCCAGCCGCCACGGCCCGCGGGCCCAGCCCAGGCCGAGCTGGCCGTAGCGGTAGTAGCCTTCGCGCTCCCGGGACTGGTATGGCCGATAGTGGCCGTAGCGCGCGGGCGGGACATGGGCGAGGCCTGCACCGGCGGAAAAGAAGGCATGCTCCGTCAACGGCCAGTGGAAATCGAGGTCGGCTGCCGCACGCGTGCGCCGGTCGCCGGAGTCGATGCCGCGGATGGCCGACAGGCCGAACGCCAGGGTGTCCCGGTACAGCCAGTGGAGCCCCGCCTCACCGCGGTCGTAGGCGCCTTCACCGGGCTCGCCGAAATAGCGGTAGTAGAGCACAGCGGCCTGGATCTGCCAGTCGCCGGAAAGCCGCCAGTAGCGCGAAGCCTGCAGCAGGACCTGGTTGGCATGCCCGGGCGAACGGACTTCGGTACTGCCGGACAGGCCTGCCGACCAGCCGGTCGACGAGGTCCACGAGACGGCCCCCTGCGCGATGGGCGTGGCCGGCGTGATCGCCAGACCGCGGTCGACCAGTTGCGAGCTGAGTGCGATCGTGGCGTTCGTGCCCTTCGCCGACTGCGCATGCAGCAGGCCGGGCAGGCCCGCGACCAGGGCCAGCGCGAGGCAGGCCGGGCCAAGGCGGCCATGCCCGCTGCCGGGGCGATCGGGCCGGCCATGCTGTCGGTGCAGGCCGGGCTTTGCGCACCGTGGACGACATGCCGCCATGGGTTCTACCTGGTCTCCAAGTGCACGGGAGCCGCAAGGATCGCCGCCGGCCGCGGGTGCCAGGCCATCGGGCCGGGTCGCTCCCTCGCCCGGCCGGCCCGGTGCCGCCGCGCCGCGAACGGCATGCACGCCTTATAACCGATCTGCGTCGGCGCCGAGGCCCCGTCCACGGCTGGGGCCCGCGTCGGGCCCGGCGTCGCCGGTCGGGTGCGGCGCGGTGTCGGCGTGCGCGCCGGCAGTCCCCGACCCGCGGGCCGTGGCCCGGTGCCAGCTTCCCTGCGTGCTTTCAGAACGCGGCGCTCGCGGAAATCGTGAAGGCGTCCAGGTCCCTGGCATCGGTGGCCGGTGCCCCGGGCGGCGCACCGAAGACGTTCGTGCGGGCGCCGTTGAACCGGCTGAAGCGGAACCAGGTGGCATAGATCCTGAAGTTGGCCAGCGAGCTGAAGGACTCCTTGCCGAACGGCACCCAGAACACGCTGACCAGGTTGCTGGTGGTGTCGGGGCTGCCGTAGGGCACGTAGCGTGCGGGGTCGCGCGAGCCGGTGCTGACCATGTGCGACAGGGCGATGCCGTAGCTTTGCCTGAACGTGTAGACCGCGGTCGAGATCTGGTCGCGGGCCGAGCCGCGCGGCAGCGCGAGCAGGCCGGGCACGACCGGGCTGGGCGGCGTGCTGCCGTAGTCGCGCTGCTCGAAGATGTTCACGTAGCTCAGCTGCAGGATGTTCGTCCGGTCGCCCAGGTACTGGTAGGTCAGGTCGTAGCCGAGGTCGGTCAGGTCGTCGGCCGGGCCCTGGCGGGGCCGCTGGCGGCGGGTGTCCAGGCCGACCACGCCGGCGGAGACGAACTGGTTCTTGAACTCCTTCATGTAGGCGAAGCGGAAGTAAGTCGTGTCGCTGAGCTTGCCCGGGTCGCCGCCGGTGGAATAACCCAGCCGGTCCTGCACGGACGTCTGCATCGAGTTGTAGGTGCCGACCTCGCCGTACCAGTTCGAGTCGAACAGGGCGTAGACCGTGGCGCCGATGACGCGGTTGGCCGGTGCGGCGGGGCTGGAAAGGTTGAGCATGGTGCCGGTGACGCCCGGCGGGCCCAGGGTCGAGGCCGCCGGCAGCACCGCGAGCGGGTCGTTGAAGCCGGGGTTGTTGTTGACGCTCACGCCGAGCGTGAGGCCCTTGCCGGCGAGCTTGAGCGTCTTGGCGACGAAGCGCAGGTCGAGGTTGCTCAGCCTGGTGTTGTACTTGCCGCCGCCGACGTTGTCCGTCTCGATCTTGACGAAACCGCCCACGTGCTCGGTCAGCCGTCCGGCCAGGTAGATGTCCGCCTCGCTCAGCCGGCTCTTGCTGTCGCCGCGCGCCGGGTTGGTATGCGCCACCGTGACCTGCGCGGCCAGCGGCAGCGCGCCGCTGATGTGGGCGTCGGTATAGCCGCCAAGCTTGAAGCGCATGCCGACCGGCGTCAGCGCCGGCCCGTTGTCGCCGCCGCCGTAGGCGCTGGAATGGCAGACCGCGCAGACGTAGCCGGTCTGCCGTGCAAACGCGGGCACGGCATGGGCCGCGTTGCTGGCGAGCAGGAGCAGCAGCGCGAGGCCGGCCCACAGGCCGGTAATGACGGATCGGCGAGGCGCAGGACGGTTCAGGAAAGGCGACATGGGATTTCCTTTGGGTCTTGGTCGGATGCGACAGGGGGCGGGGCACGTGTCCGTCGGCGAGGCCGGTGAGCCCGCGCTCGCCGCGTGATGCGAGTAAGTGCCGGGCGGGCGGCGAAAGGTTGTGCGCGGCGCACGGCGCGAGCCGACGCAACCTTCGGCGAGCCGGGCGGCACTCAAGCCATGTCAGTCGTCATCCCGATGATCTGCAGCCGGATCCGACCCATGGAAATCCAACGCATCGCGTTGCTCGAGCATGGCGACAGCCGCGGCATGCTCGTGGCGCTGGAGCAGGGCGGCAACGTGCCGTTCGCGATCCGGCGCGTGTACTACATCTTCGCCACCCGGCACGACGTGCACCGCGGCCGGCACGCGCACCGCCACCTCACGCAGCTGGCGGTGGCGGTGCGCGGTTCGGTGACCTTCCTGCTCGATGACGGCAGCGGGCCGGTGGAGGTCGTGCTGGACGATCCCGCCCAGGGGCTGCTGCTCGGCAGCATGGTCTGGCGCGAGCTCTACGATTTCAGCGACGACTGCGTGCTGATGGTGCTCGCCGACCACGTGTTCGACCCGGACGACTACATCACCGATTACGCCCAGTTCCTGCGCGAGGTGAACGGCGTGGTGCAGCTGGAGGGCATGACCGCATGCCAAGGCCGCTAGTCCTGGTCGGCGCCGGCGAGTTCGCGCAGATCGCCTGCGAGTACTTCGAGCACGACAGCGACCGCGAGGTGGTGGCCTTCAGCGTCGAGCGCGACTATCTGGTGCAGCCGCAGCTCGCCGGCCGGCCGGTGGTGGCCTGGGAAACCCTGCCCACGCAGTACCCGCCGGGTGAGGTGGACGTGTTCGTCGCGATCCCGTCCAGCCAGCTCAACCGCCTGCGCACGCGGCTGTACCGCGAGGCGAAGCGCCGCGGCTACCCGCTGGCCAGCTATGTCAGCAGCCGGGCTTTCGTGTGGCGCAACGCCGAGCTGGGCGAGAACTGCTTCGTGTTCGAGGGCAACGTGATCCAGCCGTTCGTGCGCATCGGCAACAACTGCATCCTGTGGAGCGGCAACCACGTGGGGCACCGCACGATCGTGCGCGACAACGTGTTCGTCGCCTCGCACGCGGTCATTTCCGGTTACTGCGAGATCGGCGAGAACAGCTTTGTCGGCGTGAACGCCACCTTCAACGACCGCGTGAAGGTGGCGCCGGACAACGTGATCGGCTCCGGCACGCTGGTGACAGGCGACACCGAGCCGGGCCGGGTCTACGTCGGCTCGCCCGCGCGCGCCCTGCCGGGCCGGTCCAGCTTCGACGTGAAGCTCTAAAGCGCCCATGTTCGAGTGGAGCAAGCGAGGGCTGGTATTCGACACCGCGCGGCAGGGCGTGGGCGGCTGGATGCGCCACTCGGCGCTCACGCCCACGCCGTACCGGCTCGACGAGGAGCTCATCCGGGTCTATGCCGGCTTTCGCGATGGCGACGGCGTCAGCCGCATCGGCCATGTCGACGTGCGGGCGGACGATCCGGCGACGATCGTGCGCGTGGGCGCGGAGCCGGTGCTCGACATCGGCCGCGGCGGCTGCTTCGACGACAACGGCATCATCCTGGGCGACGTGGTCGAGGCGCCCGGTGGCCTGCACATGTTCTATGTCGGCTTCCAGCACGTGGCCAAGGCCAAGTTCCTTGCCTTCACCGGGCTGGCGGTGTCGACCGACGGCGGCGAGCATTTCCGGCGCGTGCAGGAGACGCCGATCCTCGACCGCGCGCCCGGCCGCAGCACGATCGCCGCCGTGCATTCGGCGATCCGCGAGGATGGCCGCTGGCGGCTGTGGTACGCGGCGGGCGACGACTGGGAAACCATCGGCGGCCGGCCGTATCCGCGCTACCACATCCGCTGTGCGCAGGTGGACGATCTCCATGCCATGCCGCGCGAGGATCAGGCCTGCCTGCTGCCGCGCGACGGCGAGTACCGGATCGGGCGCCCGCGGGTGTACCGCTTCGACGGCCAGTACGTCATGTACTTCACCCGGGGCAACGTCACCGGCGAGTACTTTCCCGGCGTGGCCTGCAGCGACGACGGCATCCATTGGGAGCGTCACGACGAGCGCTTCGGGCTGGCGCTCTCCGACAGCGGCTGGGATGCGCGCACCATCTGCTACCCCGCGCTGCTGCGCCGGCGCGACAGCGTGCTGATGTTCTACAACGGCAACGACATGGGCGTGGACGGCTTCGGCGTGGCCGAGGCGCGCCTGCCGGGCGCGGGGGGCGGCGATGCTCGCGGTTAGACCGTACTTGCCCGCCGACGCCGGTGCGTGGGACGCCCTGGTCGGGCGTTCCCGCAACGGCAACCTGCTGCACCGGCGCGACTACATGGATTACCACGCCGAGCGCTTCATCGATTGCTCGCTGATGGTCGAGCGCGACGGCGAGGTCGTGGCGGTGTTCCCGGCGGAGCTGCGCGAGCGCCGGGTGGCCAGCCATGGCGGGCTCACCTATGCCGGGTTGATCAGCGGCCAGGCCTTGCGTGCCGAATCGACGCTGGCGGTGTTCGAGCGCATCGCCGACGCCTATCGCGCGCTGGGCGTGGAGCGCATCCTCTACAAGGCGGTGCCGCACGTGTTCCATGCCTATCCGGCGGAGGAGGATCTCTACGCCCTGCAGCGCCTGGGCGCGCGGCTGGTGCGCCGCGACCTGTCCTCGGTGATCGCGCTGCAGGAGCCGTTCCGTTTCAGCGAACCGCGCCGGCGCAGCATCCGCAAGGCCGGCCGGGCAGGCATCGAGCTGCACGCCGGCGGCGATCCGGCTTCCTTTCATGCGCTGCTGTCGCAGGTATTGCTGCGGCACCAGGCGACGCCGACCCACAGCCTGGCGGAGCTGCGCCTGCTGCAGGGCCGTTTCCCCGGCCAGATCGTGCTGCACGAGGCGCGCCGCGATGGCGTGCTGCTGGCGGGGGCACTGGTCTACGATTTCGGCCGGGTGGTGCATACCCAGTACTTGGCCGCCTCGGACGAGGGGCGGCACCTGGATGCGCTCAGCCTGCTGCTGGCCGGGCTGATCGGGGACACCTACGCGCACCGGCAGTATTTCTCCTTCGGCATTTCCACCAGTGCGGAAGGCGCGGTGCTGAACCGCGGGCTGGTCAAGCAGAAGGAGCATTTCGGCGCGCGCGCGGTGGTGCACGACTTCTACGAGTGGCCGCTGTGATGGCGACCGGGCTGCTCGACGGTGCGCCGGCCGGCGCGGCCCCGGCCGAGGTCCCGTTCCTCGACCTCGGCCCGGTCAATGCGCGCCACGCCGGCGAGCTGAAGGCCGCGGCGGCGCGCGTGATCGACTCCGGCCGCTACGTGCTGGGCGAGGAGCTGGCGGCCTTCGAGCGCGAGTTCGCGCACTGGTGCGGCGCGCGCCATGCGCTGGGCGTGGGCAACGGGCTCGATGCGCTGTCGCTGATCCTGCGCGGCTACAAGGATCTCGGCGCCATCGCCGAGGGCGACGAGGTGGTCGTGCCGGGCAATACCTTCATCGCCAGCTTCCTGGCGATCAGCGCGAACCGGCTGGTGCCGCGGCCGGTGGAACCCGACGCGGCCACCTTCAACCTCGACCCGGCGCGCGTGGAGGCGGCGATCGGACCGCGCACGCGCGCGATCATGGCGGTGCACCTGTATGGCCAGCTCGCCGACATGGCGGCGCTCTCGGCACTGGCCCGGCGGCATGGCCTGCTGCTGATCGAGGACGCGGCCCAGGCGCATGGCGCGCGCCGTGGCGGGCGCCGCGCCGGCACCTTCGGCGACGCGGCCGCTTTCAGTTTCTTCCCGGCCAAGAACCTCGGCGCGCTGGGCGACGGCGGCGCGGTGGTGACCGGCGACGACGCGCTGGCGCAGCGCGTGGCGGCCCTGCGCAACTACGGTTCCGACGTGAAGTACCACCACCTTTGCCAGGGCGCGAATTCGCGGCTGGACGAACTGCAGGCGGCGATGCTGCGGGTCAAGCTGGGGCACCTCGACGCCGACCTGGCCTGGCGCCGCCGGGTGGCGCAGCGCTATCGCGAGGGCATCCGCCACCGGCAGATCCGCCTGCCGCAGGCGGCCTGCGCCGAGGCGCATGCCTGGCACCTGTTCGTGCTGCGCTGCGCGCGGCGCGATGCGCTGCAGTGCCACCTGCACGCCTGCGGCATCCGCACCCAGGTGCACTATCCGGTGCCGGCGCACCGGCAGCCGGCGTATCCCTCGCTGCGCGATGCGCGCCTGCCGCTGACCGAGCGGTTGTGCCGCGAGGTGCTGAGCCTGCCGCTGGGCCCGGCCCTGGACGATGGTGCCGTGGAGCGAGTGATCGCCGCCTGCAATGCGTTCGGGGCCGGCGCATGAACGTCGTGCGCGCCGGCTTCTACACCAGCCTCGCCACCGCCGCGCGGCTGCTCGCCGCGCTGGTGGCGATCAAGCTGGTGGCGTGGTTCGCCGGCCCCGAGGGCGTGGGCAAGCTCGGCCAGTTCCTCAGCCTGATGTCGCTGCTGGCGGTGCTGGCCGGCGGCGGCATCAGCGCGGCCATCGTGAAATACGTGGCCGAATACCGCGACGACCCGTCCCGGCTGGCGCGCCTGCTGTCCGCCGCGCTGTGGTACGCGTTCTGCGCCTCCTGCCCGGTCGGCGCCGCGGCGTTGCTGCTTGCCCAGCCGATCGCGCTGTGGCTGCTGGACGACGCGCGCTATGCCGGTCTGATCCGCCTGCTCGCCATCGCCCAGCTCGGCATTGCCTTGCTCAACTACATCCTGGCGGTGGTCAACGGCTTCATGGACGTGCGCCGGCTCGCCTTCATCCAGGTGAGCGGCTCGGTGATCGGCATCGTGGTGATGGTCTGGCTGGCGCGCTGGCTGCACCTGTATGGCGCGTTGCTGGCGCTGGTGCTGGGCCAGCTCCTGTGGCTGCTGGTCGGCCTGCCGGCGTGGTGGCGCAGTTCGCATTTCCGGCGCCGCATGCTGCGGCTGCGCTACGACCGCGAGATGACCTTGCGGCTGGCCACGTTCTCGCTGATGACGCTCACTTCCGCCTTGCTGCCGCCCTTGGTCAACATCGCCGTGCGCGACCATCTCGCGCTGCGCTTCGGCTGGAGCCAAGTCGGCTACTGGCAGGCCGTGAGCAAGGTGTCGGACGCCTACCTGCTGTTCTTCACCACGGCCATCAACATCTACTACCTGCCCAAGCTGGCCTCCACGCACGGCCGCGAGGCCCTGCTGGGCGAACTGCGCACCGCCTGCCGCGTCGTGCTGCCGGCGGTCGTCGTGCTGGCAGCCATGGTCTACGCGCTGCGCGAATGGGTGACGCGGCTGCTGTTCACGCCGGACTTCGCGGCCGCCAACGTGCTGTATGGGCCGCAGCTGGTCGGCGACGTCATCAAGATCGCCTCCTTCATCCTTTCCTACCTGATGCTGGCCAAGGCGATGACGAAGCTGTTCGTCGTTTCCGAATGCGTGTTCGCCGCCAGCTATGTCGTGCTGGTCTGGGTGCTTGCCGCGCGCTTCGGCCTGGTCGGCACGATGTACGCCTTCGCGCTCAACTACCTGCTCTACCTCGTCTTCAACCTGCTGGTTGCCCGGCATTACCTGGGAGGGCTGCGATGATGGGCGAGCTGCCGCTGGTCTCGGTGCTGATACCGGCCTACAACCACGAGCGTTTCGTGCGCCGCTGCCTGGACAGCGTGCTGGAGGATCCGTATCCGGCCAAGGAGCTCATCGTCATCGACGACGGCTCGACCGACCGCACCGCCGAGCGGATCGCCGACTGGGTGGCCACGCATTGCATGGACCTGCCGATCGAGTACGTGCGGCGGGAGAACCGGGGCGTCGCGGCGACCTTGAACGAACTGGCGGCGCGGGCGAACGGCGAGTTCCTGCGCCCCGGCGCCAGCGACGACTACCTGCTGCCCGGCGGCCTCGACGCGCAGGTGCGCTACCTGCTGGAGCATCCGGGAAAGGGCGCGGTGATCGGCGATTCGGTCGTCGTCGACCAGGACGGCCACAAGCTGCATGACAGCGGCATGCGCCTGCTCCACGGCGGCAACAAGACGCTGTATCAATCCGACGACGGCATCCGCCGCGCCGTCATCAGCCATTGGGCGATCGGCGGGCCGGTGGCGCTGATGCGCAGGAGCGCACTGGACACGGTCGACCGCTGGAGCGAAGGCCTGCGCATCGAGGACTGGGACCTGTTCCTGCGCCTGGCCGCCCGTGATGCGCTCGGCTTCATCGACGTCAGCGTCTGCGCCTACCGCATCCACGGCGCCAACCTGAGCCGCACGCGGCACACCGCCACGCGGATCGGCAACCTGGCCGAGTCGCGGCAGGTGGCGCTGCGCCGGGCCTGCCTGTTCGACGAGCCATGCCGGACCCTGCTGCGGGCGCAGGCCCATTACATCGGCGCCAAGATCGCGTTCCTGCAGGGGCGCCCGGGCGTGCTGGCGGCGCACCTGCTCGCGTGGCTGTGGCTGCGGCTGCTGTGCAGGCTGCGGCCGCCCGCCGGGCATCGCGGCGCGGAGGCGACATGAAGCGCCTGCTGTGCCTGCCCTCGGCGTATCTCGCGCTGCCGATGCTGCTGGCCTGCGCGGTGACCGTGCTGACCTACGACCTGCCGGTGGACTACCTGCCGGGGGTGCTGCTGCTGGCCGTGGTCGCCGCGTTGATCGCCGGGTTGGACCTGCACGCGCGCACGCGAATCCCGCCGGCTGCGCGGTTTCGTGCGCGCCGCTACGCGGGCAGCCGCGACGCCTTCGTCGCGCTGGCGTTCGCCTGGCTGGTGGCGGTGTTCTGCGTGCTGGACCTGGCGCTGTTCCCGATCCCGCTGTTCAACAACCCCGCGGCCTATGCCGTGATGAAGGACGGGCACGAGCACATCCGGCACGTGTCCGACATCTGCTGGGTGCTGCCGCCGATCGGCCTGCTGTGCGCCCGGAAGCGGTGGCTGCGCGCCACCTTCATCGCCATCGGCCTGCTGTTTCCGATCCTGGTGATCGACCGCAACCGGGTGTTCGCCACCGTGTTCTCGCTCGCGCTGCTGATCGTGCTGCGCCGGGACGAGGCGCGGCCGCTGCCGTGGAAAGGCGTCGGCTTGCTCGCGCTGGCCGGCACCAGCGTGTTCTCGCTGCTCGGCATGCTGCGCTCCGGGCCGCTGGACCACCTCACCTTGCCGTTCGGCGCGCTGTACCGCGCGGCGCCGGAAGGCATCAAGTGGCTGCTGCTCTACGCCAGCGCCGGGCCCTACAACTTCAGCGCGATCCTGGCCAAGGGCTACCTCGACAGCAGCTTCCTGGTGCACCAGCTCGTGCCGCTGAGCGGGTCGGTGGCCACCGCGGGCACGGGCATTCCGCTGGATGCGCCGACGATCAACGTGGGCACGGAGTTCTTCCCGTTCCTGATGGCGTTCGGCCCGGTCGGCGCGGTGGCCTCGATGGCGGCGCTGTACGCGATGCTGCGCTGGAGCGTGCAGCGCCTGCGCGCGTCGGTGTCGCTGTTCGCCGTGCTGATCTTCCTGCGCGTTTCCTACGTCTGCGTGATGGCGCCGTTCGCGCCGCAGGCCTACACGTGGACGAACGCCGGGTTCATCGGCCTGTGCCTGCTGATGCAGCTGTTCGCCACGTGGCTGCCGAGCCGCCGCGCGGCCGCGCCGACCACCTCTCCCGTTTCTCCCACGTGAGCCACCGACCATGGAACAAGACGAAATCTACCTGCTCGACCTCTGGCGGATCTTCACCCGCGGATGGATGTGGTTCCTGGGCGTGCTGGTGCTGACCCTGGCCTGCACCTATGCGTTCACGCACCTGGTCAGGCGGCAGTGGCAGGCCACCGCCTGGATCCAGATCGCCCAGGTCGGGCAGGTGCCGCAGGGCCAGGACGCCAAGGTCGAACCGCTGCTGCGCGTGATCGAACGGCTGGAGCTGGTGCCGTTCGAGAACGAGATCCTGCATGGCGCCGGTTATGCGCGCGATTCGGCCGTGGCCAGGCTCTACCGCAACAGCCTGAAGCTGGAGCCGATGCCCTATGCCGGTCCGCTGATCCGGCTGACCGTGCGGGCCTACTCCCGCGAGCAGGCGGTGGAACTGGCCACGGCGACGGTGGCCCGGCTGCATGCGGTCCACCAGCGCCTGGAAGAGCTGCCGCTGAAGGCGGCGCGCGCGCGGCTCGCCGGCATCGAGGCCGATCTGGACACCGCCAGGGCCGACCAGGCCCGCTATCGGCAGGCCGCGGCAGCGGGCGGCCGGGACGCCTCCGGCGCGGTGCTGGCCAGCCTGCTGCTGGCGAACAAGAACGAGGAGGTCCGCGGCCTGCAGCAGGCCAGGATGGACCTGCTCGAACGCCTCGGCCCGGTCTACACCTACCCGACCTCGATGGTGTGGCCGGTCTACGTGCCCGACAAGCAGGCGTTTCCGAACCCCGAGCTGACCTGGGGCATCGGTCTGCTGCTGGGCCTGTTCCTGGGCGCGTGCGCGGCGGTGGCGAGGGCCGGCCGCCGACGCCCGGGCTGAACTCACCGCCGCGTTCAACCAAAACCCGGCCGGCGCGCACTCACCGGGCAGGCCCATGCGCTGCCGCGACCGGCCCTGGTGCGGCCGCAAACGGCAGCCCGCGGCATCGCGGCACGGAGCTCGTTCGATATGCGTGGATTGCACAAGCAGGAATCCGCTGCGCGCGCCGTCGGCGGCAGTGCCCGCCGAGGACCGCGGCGCGAGCTGCTGGACGAGGCGCAGCTGCTCGACACGCAGCGCGCGTTCGACAGCGTCGCGGCCGACTACGACGGGCCGCGCGGCAACAACGAACTGATCCAGCGCATGCGGCTGGTCCTGTGGGATACCGTGCATGGCGCGGTGCCGCCGGGCGCGCGCCTGCTCGACCTGGGCTGCGGCACCGGCATCGACGCGCTCGAGTTCGCCCGGCGCGGCTTTCACGTCGTCGCCACCGACTGGTCGCCGCTGATGGTCGAGCGCACGCGGGCGCGTGCCGCGGCCGCCGCCATGCAGTCGCGCGTCCACGTCGCCCACCTCGGCATCCAGCAGCTCGACCGGCTCGGGGGCAGGTACGACGGCATCTATTCCAACTTCGGCCCGCTGAACTGCGCGCCGGATCTCGGCGCCGTCGCCGCCGAATGCGCACGCCTGCTCTCCCCGGGCGGCAGCCTGGTGTTCTCGGTGATGGGCCGGATCTGCCCGTGGGAGCTGGGGCACTATGCGCTGCGCGGCCGCTTCCGGCGCGCCGGCGTGCGCGCCGCGCGCGGCGCGACCGCGGTGGGCATGAACCGCCACACGATCTGGACCTGCTACTACCTGCCGCGCGAGTTCTACCGCGCCTTCGCCCCGCACTTTTCGCTGCAGGGCTATCGGGCGCTGAGCCTGTTCATGCCGCCGCCCTACCTGGTCGACTACTACCGCCGCCGGCGCCGCTGGTGCGAACGGCTGGGCCGGCTCGACGACCGCCTGGGCGCGCTGCCGCTGCTGCGCGACATGGGCGACCACTTCCTGATCGTGATGCGGCGGCGCTGAGCGATGGACATCCTGCAGGCCGCGATGGATGTCAGCCTGTGCCGGGCCGTTTCGGTCACGTCCGAAGGCCGCTCGCGCGTGCCGCTGCCGATCCGCGCCGGGCGGATCGGCTCGTCGCTGGCGGCGCGGGCATACCGGCTCGACCTGCGCGACCACCTGATCTTTCCCGGCCTGATCAACGCGCACGAACACCTGCACGTCAACACGGTGCCGCCGCTGCCATCCCGCGCGCCGTTTCCCAACAGCTACGCCTGGATCGCCGCCTTCCAGGCGCATTTCGCCGAGCCTGCGGTCGCCGCCGCGCTGCAGGTGCCGAAGGCCTTGCGGCTGCGCCACGGCGCGCTGAAGAACCTGCTCGCCGGCACCACCTGCGTGGTGCATCACGATCCCTGGCATGCGGTGCTGGACGAGTCGAATTTCCCGGTCACCCTGCTGCGCGACTACGGCTGGAGCTACGCGCTGGGCTGGCCCGGCTACGGGCCGCCGGTGCAGCCGAGTTTCGCCGCCACGCCCGCCGATCGGCCGTGGCTGATCCATCTGGCCGAAGGCACCGACGCGACCGCACGGGCGGAACTGGACCAGCTCGATCGGCTGGGTTGCCTGGCGGCGAACAGCGTGCTGGTCCACGGCGTCGGCCTGGACGCAGCGGACATCGAGCGGGTGATCGAGTGCGGCGCGGCGGTGGTCTGGTGTCCGACCAGCAACCACCGCCTGCTCGGCCGATCGCTGGATCCGCGACGCCTGTGCGCGGCGGGCCGGCTCGCCCTGGGCACCGACTCGCGGCTCAGCGGTGCGCGCGACCTGCTGGATGAAATGCGCGGCATCGCCGCGCGCGGTGAACTCGAACCCGCCCGCTTGCTGGCGCTGGTCACCCGCCAGGCTGCCCGCATCCTGCGGCTGCCCGCAGGCGGCAGCCTGGCACCGGGAGTGCCGGCGGACCTGGTGATCGTCGAGGACCGCGGCGGCGACGAACGCTGCGGCCTGGTCGGCATCGAGCGCAGCGACATTCGCGCGGTGGTGCGCCACGGCGTTCCGCGTATCGCCGATCCGGATTTCGCCGAATGGTTCGACGTCGCCGGCATGGAGACCGTGCCGGTGACGCTGGACGGCAAGCCGAAACTGCTGGCCAGGCCGCTGGCCGACGCGGCGCTGGTGGCGCTCGAACCCGGGCTCGAACTGGTTGCCGTGCACAGTACGCGCGACCTCGCGATGGAGGCGGGGTAGCCATGGTGGCGCGGCCCCCGATGCTGATGCCGGCCGAGGCGTATGCGCTGTGGGCGGCCAGTTACCCCGCACGGGCGCACAACCCGGTGATGCAGGCGGAGGAGCGCGCGATGCTCGCGCTGATGCCGGACACGCTGCAGGGAGAGGCCGTGCTCGACGTCGGTTGCGGCAGCGGGCGCTACATGCTGCATGCGCTGCGGCGCGGCGCGACGCGCGTGATCGGCGTGGATCTTTCGCCGGCGATGCTCGCGCGCGCCGGCACCGAGCTGGCGCGGTGGCAGGCCGGCGCGGACATCGACCTGGTGCAGGGCAGCCTCGAAGCGCTGCCGATCCCGGACGCGCGGGCGACCCTGACCCTCTGCGGCCTGGTCGTCGGCCATCTCGACCAGCTGCAGCGCGCGCTGGCCGAGCTGTGCCGGGTGACCCGGCCCGGCGGCACGCTGCTGTGCAGCGACGTGCATCCGATCGGGCATGCGCTGGGCTGGCTGCGTGATTTCAAGTCCGGCGAGCGGCATTACGCCGTGCAGCACACGCGGCACCTGTACGGCCATTGGCACGCGGCCTGCGCCGCGCTCGGACTGCGCATCGAACAGGTGCTGGAACCGATGCTCGATGCGGCCGACATCCCCGCCGATGCGCGCTTCGACCACGCCGCGCTGGAGGTTCCCGTCGCGCTGGTATTCCAGCTGCGGCGCGAGCCATGACTTCCGATCTGCCGGCCCTTGCCATGACCCACGTCCCGCGCACGCTGTTGATCAACCCCACCATCACCTCGCGGCGAAGCGCGCGCTTCCCGCTGTCCCTGCTGCACCTGTCGGCGGCGCTGGAGCGCAGCGGCCACGACAGCCGGATCATCGACGGCAACGTCGATCGCGATTTCGTCAACGACACCTTGCATGCGCTGGAGCAGGACGCCTTCGACGCGGTCGGCGTCAGCGTCATGGGCGGCCCGCAGCTGGCGCCGGCGATCGCCGTTTCCAGCGCGATCCGCGCACGCTATCCGGCGGTGCCGATCATCTGGGGCGGCTATTTCCCCACGCTCAACCCGGATGCGGCGCTGGCCGCGCCCTACGTCGACTACGCGGTGCGCGGGCAGGCCGGGGAAACCCTGCCGGAACTGATCGCCGCGCTGGGTGGCAGGTCGGAGGCGAAGCTGGCGACGATCGGCGGGCTGTCGTGGAAGCAGGGTGGCGCGGTCGTGCACAACCCGAACCGCCGTTTCACCCTGGCCGACAACGGCATGGTGCTGCCCTACGACAAGCTCGGCAATCCGCGACGCTACCTGGCGCGCACCTATCTCGGCCGCCGCACCGTCGCGCACCAGGCCTCGATCGGCTGCCGCTTCCGCTGCACGTTCTGCGGCGTGGCCGCGATGTTCGGCGGCACCACCGTGCTGCCGGCGGCGGAACAACTCGAGCGTGACCTGAGCTATCTCAAGTACGAGCTTGGCGCGGACTCGGTGCAGTACTTCGACAACAATTTCTTCGATCGCGAGCGGGACATGGTGCCCCTGCTCGAAGTGATGGCGAAGTTCGAGATGCCGTGGTGGTGCTTCGCCCGTGCGGACGCGCTGCTGAACCTGTCGGAGAGTTCGTGGAAGCTGGTGCGCAAGAGCCGGCTGCGGATGGCCTACATCGGCGCGGAATCGCCCAACGGGCAGATGCTCAAGGAAATCCGCAAGGGCACGCGGCCGGACCAGACCATGGCGGTGGTCGAGTTGTGCCGCCGCCACGGCGTGATCCCCGAGCTGTCCTTCATGGTCGCGCCGCCGGAGAACACCGAGGAGGAGACCGAGCACACCTTCGAATTCATCCGCACGCTGAAGCGGATCAATCCGCAGTCCGAGGTGGTCATCTACGTCTACACGCCGCTGCCGGAAAACAGCCGGCACGAGCAGGATCGCGCGAAGCGGCCGGGCAGGCCGCTGTTGGGTCTGGACGGCGAACCGGTGGTATTCCCGACCACGCCGGAGGAATGGGCGCAGCCGCGCTGGGTCGACTACACCTGCCACGCCGATGCGCCCTGGCTCGACGACAGGCTGCGCCAGCGCATCCAGGATTTCGTCACCGTGTTGCGCTGCCGCTTCCCCACCGTGCAGGATCTTCGCTCGCCGCCCTGGGCCAAGCGCAGCCTGAGCGCGATGGCGCGCTGGCGTTATCGCTACGGCAGGTACGACCGGCCGTGGGAACTGGAACTGGCCAACCGGCTGGTACGCCTGCGCATGCCGCAGGTGTCGGGCCTGTAGCCCGGTGCGTGCCTTGCACGTCGCCCAACTCAATTTCCTGCGTGCGCCGGCGGGACTCGCGCCGGCCGAGGTGCTCGAACGATGGCACTCGCTGGCGGACATCGCCGAGGTGGCGGCCAGTGCCGGCACCCGGGTGTCGGTGATCCAGGCGGCGACGCGCGAGGCGCTGGTCACGCGCAACGGCATCGACTACCACTTCGTCGATATCCGCGGACTGGAAACGGCGGCGAACCGGGGCCGCCGTTTCGCCAGCCTGCTCGGTGACATCCGGGCCGACGTGCTGCACGGGCACAGCCTGGGTTTTGCCGAGGACGCCTTCGCGATCGCACAGTGCCTGCCGAAGCTGCCGATCATCCTGCAGGACCATGCCGATCGACCGCCGCGCTGGTGGCGGCGGGCGCAATGGCGGCGCTGGTATTCGGCCGCCGCCGGCGTCGCCTTCACCGCACACGAGCAGGCGCGGCCGTTCGCGGTGGCCGGGCTGTTCGAGCCGCGGACGCGGGTGTTCGCGATCGCGGAGTCCAGCAGTCGCTTCACGCCGGGCGACCGCGCGCTGGCGCGCGCCGAAACCGGCCTGCGCGGCGAGCCCTGCGCGCTGTGGGTCGGCCATTTGAATGCCAACAAGGATCCGCTGGCCGTGCTCGATGGCGTGGCCCGGGCGGTGGCGCACCTGCCCGGCCTGCAGCTGTGGTGCGCCTTCGGCCGCGCGCCGTTGCTCGCCGAGGTGCGCCGGCACATCGAGCGCGATCCCCGGCTCGCCGGCCGCGTGCACTTGCTGGGCAAGGTCGCGCACGCGCAGGTGGAGCGACTGATGCAGGCCGCTGACGTGTTCGTCTCGGGCAGCCATGCCGAAGGCAGCGGCTACGCCTTGCTGGAAGCGCTGGCCTGCGGCCTCGTGCCGGTGGTCACCGATATCCCCTCGTTCCGGGCGCTGACGGGTGACGGGCGCATTGGCCGGTTGTGGCCTTGCGGCGATGCGGCGGCGCTGGCCGGCGCCCTGGCGGGCGCCGCGGCGGACCCGGTTCCGCCGGAGCGGGTGCGCGCGCATTTCGATGCGGGGCTGTCGTTCGGCGCGCTGGGTCGGCAATGGGCCGACGCCTACGCGCAGGTGCGCGATGATCGGCGCCGGAGGGCGTCGTGAAGCTCGCGCTGGTGGTGCCGGGTGGAGTGGACCGCAGCGGCGAGTTCCGGGTGATCCCCGCCTTGCTGGCGCTGATCGAGCGGCTCGCGCGGACGCACGAGGTGCATGTCTTCGCGCTGCGCCAGGAAGCGGCGCCGGCTCGCTGGGAGCTGGCCGGCGCGAGCATCCACAACATCGGCGCCGGCCGGACGAGGTGGCGCGCGATCGCGGCGATCCGCGCCGAACATCGCTGCGCGCCGTTCGACCTCGTCCACGCGATCTTCTCCGGCCCGTGCAGCCTGATCGCCGTGGTCGCGGCCAAGCTGCTGCGGCTGCCCAGCCTGGTGCACGTGGCCGGCGGCGAGCTGGTCGCGCTGCACGCGATCGGCTACGGCGGACGACGGACCTGGAAGGGGCGCCTGCGCGAGGCCTGCGTGCTGGGTGAAGCCGATGTCGTGACGGCGGCCAGCGCGCCGATCCTCGATGCGCTGCGGGCGCTCGGTGTCGAGGCGCAACGCGTGCCGCTCGGCGTCGACCTGCGGGCCTGGCCGCCGCTCGCACCGCGCGCGCGCCGCGCCGGGCCGGCGCGGCTGATCCATGTCGCCAGCCTCAACCGGGTGAAGGACCAGGCGACCCTGCTGCACGCCCTGGCCGTGCTCCGCGACGCCGGGCTGGCGTTCCGCATGGACATCGTCGGCGTGGATACCCTGCGCGGCGAGATGCAGCAGCTGGCGCGCCAGCTCGGGCTCGAAGCCTGCGTCAGCTTCTCCGGCTTCAGGACGCAACGCGAGTTGCGCCCGTTGATGGAAGCTGCCGACTTGCTGGTGATGTCGTCGCTGCACGAGGCCGGCCCGCTGGTGCTGCTGGAGGCGGCGGTGGCGGGCGTGCCGGCGGTGGGCACGGCGGTCGGGCACTTCGTGGAGTGGTCGCCGTCGGCGGCGCGTGCCGCACCCGTCGGCGACTGGGCCGCGCTGGCCGACGCCATCGGCCAGGTGCTCGCCGACGAACCGCTGCGGCTGCAGCTGGCCGCGGCCGCGCAGCGCCGGGCGGGGCTGGAGGACGCCGATGCCACCGCGCGCCTGTTCGAGGCGCTGTACCGGCATGCATGCGCGGGCAGGCGCGGATCAGGCGGGTTTGCGCGCCATGTAAAGGCGGAACCTTGAAGGCTCGCGGCGACCACGCAGTTTCGCGATGAGCGGACGCAACGCCCAGCGCAGGCCGTACCACGGGCGACGCACGTCCCAGCGGATCGACAGCGCATCCGCCAGCTGGCGCAGGCGCTCGTCGGTGAGGTAGCCGAGGCTGGCGATGGCGTCGGCCGCCGTGCCATGACGGCGCAGGAAGGCCTCGCGACGCTCGGCGAGCATGTGCCGGCCGCTTGCGTCGCGGGCGTACCACGGGGTGTCGCTGATGATCACGGTGCCGCCCTTTTTCACGCAGCGCAGGGCCTCGCGCAGGCAGGCTTCGCCATCTTCGGCGTAGTGGAAGGAGGCGTTGAACACGGCGGCGTCGAACTGTTCGTCCGCGAACGGCAGGCGGCGCATCTCGGCCTGGAGGCGCGGGAACAGCGCCGGCAGGCGCGTCCGGTAGTGCCGCGCCGCGCCCAGTCCGTCGCGCTCATTGGTGAGCAGGTCGACCGCCACCGGCCGGTGGCCGGCCAGGGCCAGGCGAAAACTCATCCAGCCGTTGCCCGCGCCGAGATCGAGGATGCGGCACCCGTCCGGCAGCCGCGACACGATCTCGTCGTAGCTGCGCGCACGCATGCGCCACTGGTCGCGGTTCATGCCGCTGGTGTCGCGGTAGGGCAGGGCGAGATAGAACGCGGCGCTTTCGCTGCCGCGGCCTTCGGCCGCCCTGATCCGCTCGTAGTCGGCCACGAACGGCGCGTGGTGCGCGGATGCTTCGGGTGGCAGGGCGTGGGCGATGCCGTCCTCGACCACGATGACGAAGCCGCAGGCCGGGCAAGCCGGGGTGTCGATCGGGCTCCTGCAGCGGGGACAGCGCAGGCGCAGGCCCGAGAGCACCGCCTGGTCCGCGGCGCGGCGGGCGGGTGGCGTGTCCGGCAGGGCTTGCGCGCGCGACATGGTCAGCTGCTACGGCGCGCGCGCCGGGGGTTCCAGCGCCGCGCGCACCGCGAACATGGTGTCCATCCGCGGTACCGGCCGGGTGAGCCAGGTGAAGATGCGCCGCCCGTGCGACAGGCCGGCCCAGCGCGGACCCTGCTGCAGCCAGAGCTGCGTGCGCAGCATGTCGGCGCGTTCGCGCCGGGCCTCCTGCGTGGGCCGGATCCGTTGACCGAGGTAGCGCCCCAACTCGCCGGGGGAACGCGCCCACTCGATGCCGTGCAGCGCGTGCAGCCAGAGTTCCGAGGGCGAGACGCCGGTCAGGGTCTGGCGGCGCGACGCCATTCGCAGCGGAGCGGGGCAACAGGTTTCCAGCCGTGCCAGCACCTGTGCCGGAATCGATTCCGGGTAGTAGCGCGCCGCCAGCCGCAGCGGCGGCAGCGCATACCAGGGGCCATCGGCGGACTGATCGTCCCACAGCACGTTCCAGTCATCGGCGGACAGCCGACCCGACAGCAGCGCGATGTCGTGCAGGTGGAGCAGGCGCAGGCTGCGGTTGCAGAGGTTGCCCGCCGCATGCAGCAGCAGGTGGTTCATCAGCGCGCCGGGTGACGGGTAGGGGCTCAGTCCGGGCGTCGGCTGACGCGGAAGGATGCGTGCGCTGATGTCGACGGCGCTCACCGGCAGCCGCTCCTGGATGCGCGTGTGCAGCTCGATGTTGACCGGCGTGTCGCGGTGCTCGCCGAGGCCGGCAAAGGGCACGCCGGCCGCCGGCTTGAACACGCGGTGCTTCCACGCGACGAACGATTCGACGTAGCCGAGCTCCTGCAGCAATCCGGCCGCCGGTGCGACCTCGTCCTCGCTCAGCAGCAGGTCGATGTCGGCCATCGGCCGGTCGCCGGCCGCGTAGACGCCCAGCGCATGCAGGGCGGAACCTTTCAGGGCGACGAGCGTGATGCCGCGGGCGCGGGCACCGCCATCGAGGCGATGCAGCAGTGCCTCGATGCGCCGGTGGCGATGTTCGACGTGTTCGCGTTGCGCGGCCAGGAACGATTGCCATGGCGGGTGCTGCCACGCGCAGCATCGGCACAGCAGCGGCGCCACGCCATGCACGGCGGCCGCGGCCGCCGCCAGCTGCCATTCGAGCGCGCTCCACGAAGGCGTGGCGCCACCGGGCCGCACCAGCTCCGCGGCAAGCGCCTCGGTGGTGCGGCGCAGGCCGGCCCTAACGAGCTTGAGCGGCGGCAGCATGGGGGAGCAGCCGGATGTCGATGCGTTTCGTCGCCGGTGTCGAGGGCGTGGCGTCGTCGCTGCGGTGCGCCCGTTCGGAGGCGACCAGCGCCGTCCATTTCGCATCGAGCGACGCGCTCGCCTGCCGGTAATGCTCCGGCGCGTCCAGGGCCTTCGACTGCTGCAGCGCGACCTGCTCGTGCAGCAGGTCGCGCACGCTGCGGTAGAACTCCGAGTCGTAGGCACCGTGGAACATCATGGCCAGGTCGCCGCTGTCCCGCCAATGCGTCTTGTCGCCCAACTGCGCCTTGACCTTGTCGTAGAACTTCGTTCCCGGCAGCGGATAGGAGACGCTCACGCCGATGTCGTCGGGAGCGGCTTGCGCCACCAGGTCGCGGGTGGCCAGCAGGTCGTCCAGCTGCTCGCCCAAATAGCCGAGCTGGATGAAGAAACCCACGCGGATGCCGCGCTGGCCCAGCCGCACCCGTGCCGACACCAGATCGGCGACGCGGGTGCCCTTGGCCATGCTGTCGAGCACACGCTGGCTGCCGCTTTCCGCACCCAGCCACGCCTCCGCACAGCCGGCCTGTTCGAGCGCGTCGGTCATGCGCTCGCTCATCAGGTCGGCGCGGGTCTGGATGGTGAACGGAACCGATCCACCGGCGGCGCGAAGGCGCGCACCGAACTGCGCCACCCAGTCGACGTGGAAGCCGAAGATGTCGTCCGCCATCCAGATGTGATCGGGCTTGAACGCCTGCTTCAGGTAAATCATCTCCGCCGCCACGTCCTCGGCGCTGCGCTGCTTGTAGTGGTTGCCCCAGATCGGCTTGGCGCACCAGTTGCAGCGGAACGGGCAGCCCCGCGACGCGGCCATGTTGAGGCTGAAGTAACCGTGTCGTTCGCGCCACACGGTCCGGTAGCGCTCGACGTCCACCAGATCCCAGGCCGGATGGCCGATCAGCCGCGGGTCTGGCGGCATCGCGCCCATTCGCCTGGACTGGACCTGTCCGTCCACCTGCGTGGCGATGCCGGCGACGCCGTCGAGCCAGCAGCGCGGGTCCAGGGTCGGGTCGCGTTCCAGCCGGCCGACCAGTTCCAGCAGCGCGGCAATCCCTTCGCCCAGCAGCACGGCATCGGCGCCGGCGGCGAGAAAGGCCTCCGGCTGATCCGACGCGTCGGAGCCGGCCACGATCACGCGGGCGCCGCGTGCATGCGCCTGCGCGATCATCCGGCATGCCGCCTCGCGCATGCGGCCGAGACACATCTTGGTCAGGTAGTTGAAGTTGTCCTCGTAGAGAACCACGAGATCCGGCTGCGCGGTGCGCACGGCGCCTTCGTAGTCCTCCACGCCGTCGGCGAGCATGGCGTCGAACAGGGCGACCTGGTGACCCTGCTGCCGCAGCAGCGCCGCGATCTGGATCGTGGCCAGCGGGGGATAGGGCTTGGCGCGCTCCCATTGCTTGGGGTCGTACTTCAGGAAATAGGAGTGGCCGACCTGAATCTTCAGCATCGCGAAAGGGCCTCGATCGTCGCCGCGGGAACGGCAGCCGCGGCGACGGCAAAACCGGCGCCGCGATCGATGCTGCCGGCAGGTGAGTGCCGCGGCATGGAGCTTCGGTTGCCTCGCGCGGCGAACCGGGCCGGCCGCACAACCTTTTCGCGGCGGCCGCGCACTCACGGGCAGACCACCGTGATCCGGATCCGCCGCGTGCAATCACCTCCTGGCCGGGCAACTCGAGCGACGGCGATGGCAGCGACGCCTGCCGGCGACAGCGGCGACAGCGGCGCGGATCCCTTCGGCGAGCGGTCCGGCCCTTGCCGTGCGGTGAGCCGGCAGATCCTCGGCGGACACTTCCGTTTCGAAAGCGCGAGCGAGGCGCTGCTGCAACTGGTCGAGGCCGCGTATGGCGGCCTGCCGCCGCAACCCCTGCCGGCAGCGGCGGAGTTCCGCGTCGAGTTGCGCCTGTTGCCGCCACGGGCCTTGCCGGCGGCGGGCGAGCCGGCGCCGGTGCAGGTGCAGGCGGGCGCCGGGTGGATCTGCGGCGTCATGGATGCGTCGAACTACGTGGTGCTGGCGCCAAGCCAGCGGCGCGCGCTGGTGGTGGCGTCCGCCGACATGCTGGAGCAGCCCTATCACCTTCGTTACGAACTCATCGAGTTCGCCGTGTTCACCCTGGCGGCACGCGCGCAGGGGCTGGTTCCGCTGCACGCCGGCTGCGTGGGCCGGTGCGGCAGGGGCGTGCTGCTGCTGGGCGCCAGCGGCTCCGGCAAATCGACGCTGGCGCTGCTGGCCCTGCTGCAGGGGCTGGACTTTCTCGCCGAGGACGCGGTGTTCGTGGAGCCGCAAGACATGCTGGCCACCGGCGTGCCCAACTACCTGCACGTGCACTCCGAGGCGCTGCGCTTCGTCGACGACGCCAGCGCCCGGCGCTGGATCGGCGCGGCACCGCTCATCCGTCGCCGCAGCGGGGCCGAGAAGTTCGAGGCCGACCTGCGGCTGGGGCCGGGCCGGCTCGCCGCGGCGCCGATGCAGCTGGTCGGTGCCGTGCTGCTGTGCGACCGGGCAGCCGGCAGCCGGGCCGGTTTGCTGCGCGCCGTGCCGGCCGCCGACGTGGCCGCGCGCCTGTCCGCCGAGCAGCCGTACGCGTGCGGGCAACCGGGTTGGCCCCGCTTCGAACGGCGGCTGACGGCGCTGGGCCTGCATGAATTGCGCCGCGGAGGTCATCCGCGGGATCGCGTGGCCGCCTTGCGGAAACTGCTGGGCGACGGATGATCGCGCGAAAGGTAACCGCCGGGCCGGCGCAAGCGAAGTAAGCTTGGATGGCTGCAGGTCGTTTCACGTCCAACGGGCACGGTCGGTCCGGATGGCTCCGGACCGGAGCGATGCTCCCTCACGAGGGTCAAGGCAATGAAAATGCGTTTTTCGGGATCGATGGCATTGGGCGCGCTGCTGGCGCTGGCTTCCTCGGCGCCGGCGGCCGCCGCGCTCGCGCCCGGCGCCGTCGCGCCGACGTTCACCGCCCAGGCCAGCCAGGCCGGCAAGGAGTTCACGTTCTCCCTGGCCGATGCGCTCAAGCAGGGGCCGGTGGTGGTGTACTTCTACCCGTCGGCCTATACCGGCGGCTGCGATCTCGAAGCGCATACCTTCGCGGTCAACCGGGACAAGTTCGATGCGGCCGGCGCGACCATCATCGGCGTGTCGGCCGACAGCATCGAGCGGCTGGACCAGTTTTCGGCGGACCCGAAATACTGCGCGGGCAAGTTCCCGGTCGCGTCGGATGCCGAGGTCAAGGTCGCGCTTTCCTACGGCCTGGAGGCGATGGAAGCACGCCCGGGCATGAAGGACGTGCGCGGCGTGGCCATCGACCATTCGTTCATTCCCCGCACCACGTTCGTGATCTCCAGCGACGGCAAGATCGTCGCCACGCTTTCCTCGGAGACCGACCATCTGCGCCCCGACGAGCACGTGAAACAGTCGCTGGCGATCGTGCAGCGGCTGCAGGCCGGCAAGGCACCGTGATCCACGCGGCATCGCGCGGGGCCTGATCCGCGCCAGCGGCAGGGGCTGGCCTGCGCCGGTCCTGCCCGCTGCCGGACGTGTGTTCCGGGCAGGCAATGCAACCGCGCGCGTGCCGGATGGCACTCACCGGCATCGCGGTCGCCTGCGGGGAGGAAACGCCGCCGTCGGCCGTGACGGCGCTTTCCGAAACCGCGGCGGCTTGCCGGCCATCCATCCGGATCAGCAGTGATGCCTGAGGAACCATCGGCGCGGGGCCGCACGCTTGACCTGCTGCGTTCGCTCGCGCGCACGCTCACCGCAGAAGACCTGGCGGAAATCCTCGCCTATGTCGTGCTGTCGCTGGCGACGGCCCTGGCTGGCAGCCTGGCCGCGGTGCTGCTGGTACCGCTGGTGCAGCCGGGACAGGCGCTGACGCTGGCCGGCGGGATGTTCGACGTGGGCAGCGGCGTCGAGGTGCGGGCCGCCGCCTTCGCCGCGGCCACCGCGGCCTTCGCGGTGCTGCGCTGGACGGTCGCGTGGCTGGGCGCGCGCCTGACCAGTCGCCACGGCATGACCCGGCGGCGCCTGGTGCACGCGCGGCTGGTCGACGCGCCGCTCGCCTCGCTGGCCGATTCGAGCTCCGCCGAGATCGCCAATGTCCTGACCTACAACGTCGAGTTCCTCACCCAGGGCTTCGCCGCGCTGCTGCAACTGCTGGTCGCCGGCGTCACCACCATCGTCAGCCTGGCCTTCGCGTTCTGGGTATCCCCGCCGCTGATGCTCGCCGCGCCCCTGCTCGCCGCCTTCGCGCTGCTCGCGTCGCGCGGCTTCGGCCGCGAACAGTCGCGGGTCGGCCGCCGCTACGTCGCCGACATGACGCGACTGTTCTGGTTCAGCGAGGAATTTCCGCGACGCCTGCGCCACATCCGCTCGTTCGAGCGCGCGGACGCGGAGAAAGAGGGTTACGCCGCCATTTCCGCCGCGCTGAGCCAGGGTTACCGGCGCCAGCTGGAGCTGGTGGCGGCCGGTCGGCTGGTGCTCGAGTTGCTGGCGGCGCTCGCGATCGCCGGCGTCTTCGTGCTCGCCTGGCGCTGGCACGGCGTCGATCAATCCTCGCTGATCGCGGTGTGCCTGCTGCTCGGGCGCCTGCTGCCCTATCTGGTATCCAGCCGGCAGAGCTTCCAGCAACTGCGCTCGGCCGTGCCGGCTTTCGCGCTCTGGCAGCGCTACATGGGCCTGGACGTGGTGCGCCCGGCGGCCACGCCAGCGCCCGCCGTCGCGGAATCGGATCGGCCGGCGCTGCACATCGAGCGGATGCGGCTGGCGCCGCCGCTTGCCGGCCTCGAGCTGCGCCACGTGAGCCTGCGGCCCGGCGAACTGACCCTGGTCCACGGCGACTCCGGCATCGGCAAGAGCAGCCTGGTCGACGTGCTGAGCGGCATGAGCGTGCCTGCGGTGTTCGCGGCGCGCGTCGACGGGCGCGCGATCGGCTTCGGCGAATACCGCGAACTCGTGCGGCAGGGCGCCTATGTCAGCCAGGGTGTGCGGCCCTGGCAGCATTCCGTGCGCGACTGCCTGCACTGGGCCGCGCCCGAAGCGGGCGAGGAGCCGATGCGGGCCGCGCTGCGCGATGTCGGCCTCGGTCGCCGCGTGAACGATGCGCCGCAGGGACTGGACACCACGCTGCATGGCATGGCGAGCCGGCTCTCCGGTGGCGAGCTGCAACGGCTGCTGCTGGCCCAGGTGATCCTGCGCCGTCCCTTCCTGGCCGTGCTTGACGAAGCGACCAGCGCGCTCGACGCCGCGTCCGAAATCCACGTGCTGGCCACCATGAAACGCCGGCTGCCGCACACGATATTCGTGGTGGTGTCCCATCGGCCCGGCGTGGCGGCCGTCGCCGACCAGTGCCTGGGCATCGACGGCGACCTGCTGGCGACGGTAGCCGCCAAAGCCGAGCCGTACTGCGCCGTGCCGCAAAGGCACGACCGGCTGGTCTGATTGCCGATGGGCCCCGCACGGGCCGATCCGCCCGGTCATTCCATGACGGAGGCAACGCTTTTACACTCCCGAGGATGGGCTGCCGATCTGCGGCGGGCAGGAGGGGCATGCGAATGGCAACTTCCCTGGATATCGCCCAACTGGCGGGGGTATCGCAATCCACGGTCTCGCGCGCATTGCGCGGCGATCCGATGGTCAACGCGAAAACCCGCGACAAGGTCCGCGACATCGCCCGCCAGCTCGACTACACGGTCGACAAGAACGCCTCCAACCTGCGCCTGCAGCAGACCCGCACGCTGGCCCTGCTGTTCTTCGAGGACCCCACCTCCGACGAGTCGAACATCAACCCGTTCTTCCTGTCGATGCAGGGATCGATCGCGCGGGCCTGCTCCGAGCGCGGCTACGACCTGCTGGTGTCGTTCCAGCAGATGTCGCGCAACTGGCACGCGGAATACACCGGCAGCCACAAGGCGGACGGGCTGATCCTGCTCGGCTACGGCGATTTCCTCGCCTACCGCGGCAAGCTCGACGCGTTGACCGCCTCGGGCACCCGTTTCGTGCGCTGGGGCGCCATGCTGCCGCCGCAGTTCGGCGTGTCCATCGGCAGCGACAACCCGCTGGGCGGGCGCATCGTGACCGAGCACCTGATTGCGCAGGGCCGTCGCCGCATCGCCTTTCTCGGCGCGCCGGAGCATTCACCCGAGGTGATGGAGCGCTATCGCGGCCATGAAGAGGCCCTGCGCCTGGCCGGCATCGCCATCGACCCGGCGCTGCGCATCGACGCGGTGACCACCGAGCAGTCCGGCCATGACGCCGTGCTGTCCCTGCTCGATCGCGGGGTGGCCTTCGACGCCGTGTTCGGCGCCAGCGACCTGATCGCCATCGGCGCGATGGGCGGCCTGGCCGCGCGCGGCCTGCGCGTGCCGGCCGACGTGGCCGTGGCCGGCTTCGACGACATCGCCATGGCGCGCAGCGTCAGCCCGTCGCTGACCACCGTGGTGCAGGACACGCGCCGCGCCGGCCGGTTGCTGGTGGAGGCGCTGATCAACCTGATCGAGGGCAAGCCGGTGCGCAGCACGCGGCTGCCCACGCAACTGACCGTGCGGCATTCCAGCGTGGCGGCTGGTTCCACGGTCGCCTGAGCGGGAGGCGGGCCTTCGTCTTTCTCGATCTGATCGACGGCAAAGCCCAGCCCAAACGACCGTTCACGCTGAGCGTAGGTTGCGACAGCAACCGGAGTCGAAGCGCCGCCGCAGACCACCCTTCGACTCCGGCCCTGCGGGCCTACGCTCAGGGCGAACGGTGAGGTATGGAGGGAACGGTCCATCAGTGCCGTGGGATGGCGTACTGCGAGGCTAGCGCAACTCCACCACCACCAGCCCCTGCGGCGGAATCGCCACGCGGAACTTGCCACCGTGCACCGCCAGGTGCTCGGGTGCGGCCAGGCGCGCGGCTTCGCGCAGCGCGCGGATCTGTTCGCGGCTGGGGTAGTCGGGGCGGCCCATCGTGTCGAAGGCGGGGATCACGTTGCCGTGGTCCGGGTCCAGCCGCCAGACGGTGGCCCGGCGGTCGCCCGCGAAGTGCGAGATGTCCACTTCGAAATGCTCGACCTCGCCCTTGGGCGGGCCGGGCACGTAGACGGTCTCGTTGCTTACCGGCGGCGCGTAGTTCCACAGCGCCAGCACCAGGCTGCCGTCGGCACGGCGCGTGGCCAGCACCGGGCCGGCGCCGGCGGGCAGGCGCGTGTCGCCGAGCCGGTGCAGCATGGCGAAGGCATTGAACGAAGGCTTCGGGATGCCGCGCTCGGCGACCAGGCCGAAGCCGCCGTAGAACGGCGTCTTCACCACGCCCTGTTCCTCGAACACGTCGGAGAACGACCAGAAGCTCATCAGGTCCACCATGCCGTCGCAATCGTGGATCGTCTTGGCGAGGTAGGGCCCCATGTAGACCGCGTCGGTGATGTCCGGCCGGTTGAACGCGGCGGCGTTGAACTCGCTGAGGATGAACGGCAGCTTCGGGTAGGGTGACCCGGCGATCTGCTTGTGCACCTTCGCCACGTCGGGGCAGACGTTGCCGTAGGCATGCGTGCTGACGAAATCCACCGGCACCTGCTGCTCGTGCACGTGGTTGAGGAAGTCCGGTATCCAGGCGACGGCGGAGGTGGAAGGTCCGCCCACGCGCAAGCGCGGACTGACCGACTTCAGCGCCCGTGCGGTGTGGTCGTAGAGCTTGAAGTACGTGGCCTGGGCCGGGGTGCCGTTCCAGAACGCGATGTCCGGTTCGTTCCACACCTCGAAGTACCAGCTCGACACCTCGTCGATGCCGTAGCGTTCGACCAGATGGCGGGCAAACGCCTTGATCAGGTCGTCCCACATCGCGTAGCTCTTCGGCGGCGAGGCGCGCAGCTTGTAGAAGAACGGCTTGGCGGCATCCGGGTGGCTGTCGAGGTCCGGCGGCATGAAGCTCAGCTCGACGTACGGCTTGACGCCCAGCTCCAGCAGGCCGTCGTAGATCTGGTCGACGTAGGAGAAGTTGTAGACCGGCTGGCCCTGCTTGTTCAGCGTGAACACGCCGACGTCCTCGTCGAGGATGCCGTGCGGGCGCACGTAGGTGAAGCCGGTGATCTGCCTGACCATCTGCATGTCGCGCCGGTAGTCGGCACGCAGCGCCAGCGCCGCGCGGCCGGAGCCGAACATCTGCTCCCAGAAATGCGCGAAGGCGGTGCCTTCGGCCTGCGCGTCGACGCGGATGTGCAGCGTTTCCGGCGCGGTGGCGGCGGCTGCGCTGGCGGCGGTGCACAGCAGCAGCGCCGCCAACATGCCGCTGGCGAACCGTCGGGCGAGGGGGTGGCGGGATGTGCGGGTCATGCGTGTTCCTCCGTGGGCGTGGTATGTCAGAGCGAGAGCCCGACGCCCGCGTAGATGGTGCGCCCGAAGTACTGGATCGTGCTGGTCTGGGTCGGGTTGCCGAAGTAGGTGCGCGTGGGCTGGTCGGTCAGGTTGAGCACCTGGAACAGCGCGCTCACGTGGTCGTTGAAGTGGTAGGCCGCCTGGTAGTCGATCACCTTCTCGCTGGCGAAATAGACGGTCTGGTAGGTGAACGACACCTGCGCGGCGGACACGAACGGCGAGCGGTAATTCGCCGCCAGCCGGGTGGAGAACTTGCCGTGGTCGAAGAACACCGCGGCGCTGGCCACGTTCTTCGACAGGCCGGGCAGGTTCTGCTTCTGCGGGAAGCCGCCGAGATCCGATTCCACCTTGGTGCCGCTTTGCGTGTAAGCGTAGTTCAGCGCCACGCCCAGCCCCGACCACACGCCCGGCAGGAAGTGCGTCTTCATGAACTGCAGCTCGACGCCGCGCACGTAGCCGCCTTTCGTGTTGTTGTAGGCGGTCTGGAACTCGCCGTTGAGGTAGGGCTGGCCGGTCTGCGGGTTGATCGGCACGGTGTAGCCGTGGGCGGCGAAGTCGTAGTTCTCGTCGGTGACGGTCTGCACGAACGAGTCGATGTGCTTGTAGAACACGTCGGCCACGAAGGCGCCGCTGGAATCGGGGAAGTAGTGTTCGAAGGTGAGGTCGTACTGGGTCGCGTACATCGGGTCCAGCAGCGGGTTGGTGCCGCTGGCGAGGTTGTACGTGCCGTTGAGGATGAACGAGGCAACGCCGGACTTGAGCAGGTTGATCGGCGGGCGCGACATGACCTTGGCGGCGGCGAAGCGGATCTGGTTGTCGTCGTCCAGGTGCAGGTTGAGGTTCAGCGAGGGCAGGTAGTCGGTAAAGGTCTGGCCCGGGTTGACGTGGATGTAGTCGTGGCTGACCACGCCGCGGCCGTCGGTGATCGCTTCGCCGGCGCCGTTGCCGACCTGCTGCAGGCCGGGGCTGAACTGCGAGGTGTGCACCGCGCGCAGGCCGACGTTGCCGGTAAGCGAGCGGTCGAACAGCGTGGTGTCGATGTCGGCCTGCACGAAGGCATCGCGGATCTTCACGTTCACGCCGCCGCTCTGGGTTTCGGTCCAGTTCTGCGACCAGTCCTTCTGCGGATCCGGCGTGATGCCGTGCGCGGCGAGGATCGCGTTGCCGTCCAGCGCGAGGAAGCAGGGGAAACCGCCGAACTCGCTGCCCTTCCAGCAGGTGGTCACCGCATTGGAGCCGTCCAGCGTCAGCGGCGGTTGGCCGGGCGTGGAAAGCCAGTACTGGCCCCAGGCCGAGCCATACAGCCAGACGCTGCGTTCGGCGTTGTAGCCCTGGTTGTTGAGGTAGATGCCGCCCTGCACCGACGAGAACACCGGGTTGTCGACCAGGTCGTACTTCACCGTGCTGCGGAACGCCTTCATGCTGTCGCGGTAGGTGGTGGGATAGATGCCGTAGCTGGACAGCGCCATGCGGCCGAGGTCGGTGTACATGCCCGGGTCGGTCACCGAGAAATCGCCGACGTCGAGGCCGTGCAGGGCGAAGCTCACCGACTGGTCGGCGATCAGCGGAAAGCCCGAGTCCAGCCCGTTGTAGGGGTCGGCGGTGACGTCCGAGCCGACCGTGTAGCTGCGCGCGTGCGAGGCGGAGACGTCGGCGGTCACCGTCCACGGGCCGTCGCTCCACTTCGCGTTGAGGCCGCCGGAGAAGATGCTGGCGTCGTTGGACTGGTCGTTGTCGGTGGTCGCGACGGAAAACGCCTGCAGCCCGGGGATGCCGAAAAAGCCGCCGGGGATGCTGCTGGCGGTACCGCCGATCAGTGCGCCGCTGGGGGAAACCACCGGGTTGGTGATGACCGCGCCGCCGTTGGTGAACAGCTGCGCGCGCATGCCGCGCTGGAACGAGCCGGCGTGGAACTTCGAATAGAAGCCGGTGCCGGTCAGCGTGAAATGCTCGCCCGGCTGCCACACGAGGGTGCCCATGTAGCCGCGGCGGCGCTCGCTGCCGCCATCCTGGTTGATCTGCACGCCGGAGTTCACGTAGACCTGCTGGCCACCCAGGGTCGTCTGCGTGTTCGAGTACGACTCGTTGACGTACTGCTCGGCCACGTGCGGCTGGTACAGGTCCGCAAAGCCCAGGCCGACGCCCAGGGTGTCGTCGAGGAACTTGCCCTGGTAGGCCGCGCTGACGCGGAAGGCGCGCGGACTGGCGCCATACACCTCGCCGGCGCGCGAGTTGTAGCTGCCGCGGGCATCCACGTTGAAGCTCTGGTCCCTGGCGTTCTCCAGCGGGTTGGCCGTCTGCATCGCGATGGTGCCGCCCACGCCGCCCTCGAGGATGTTCGCCTGGGAGGATTTGTACACCGCCACCTGCTGGATCAGCTCGGACGGGTAGTCGTCGAAGCGGACGTAGTTGCTGCCGCTGGTCGACGGCTGGGCGCGGCCGTTCAACGTGGTCTGGATGAAATTGCCGGTGAGGCCGCGGATGTTGATCTGCGAGGCCTCGCCACCGATGCGCTGCGCGGCGACGCCGGGCAGGCGGGTCAGCGCGTCGGCGATGGACTGGTCGGGCAGGCCGCCGATGTCGGCGGCGGTGACCACGTTCTCGATCTTGTCGGAATAGCGCTGGTAGTCGATGGATGATTCGAGGCTGCGGCTGAAGCCGGTCACCGTGATCGTGGACAGGGTCTTCACCAGTTTGTCCTGGTTGCTCTCGCCCTGATTTTTCCCGGTCTGGTCTTTCTTGGTCTTGTCGTCCGTTTTCGCCTTGGCCTCATCGTTCGATGTGGCGGCTTGCGCCTGGTTGCCGGCAGTCGCCGCAGCGCCGGTGGTGCCCGCCTGCGCGTCGCGTGGCGCGGTGGCCGCGTGGGTTTCGCAGGTCATGCCGATGCCGGCCGACGCCAGTGCCAGGACCAGCAGCTTGTGCTTGAAATTCATGGTTACGCCTCTCCCCGGGTGCCGCGACGCTTTTGTTGAATGGTCTTGGGAAGATCCGGCCAAGCCGTCATTCCAGCGAAAGCTGGAACCCAGTGCCTTCAGGTAGTTGACGAGGCGCTGGATCCCAGCTTTCGCTGGGATGACGAGCAAGGGTTTGGTCGGAGCATCCCTTGATGCGTGGCCGGCATGCCGCGTCGACCGGCTTCGTCCGGATACTAGGCAGGCCTTTTGAAGGCGAACAACTTCCGCATACGTATGCGATGACCGAATACGTATGTGAAAGCTGCACGGGTGGATTTGCGCCGGATGATTCCGGTGTTGCGCGCTAGGTCGTCGTTGCGCCGCACTGATCGGCGATGAAGCTCGGCCATGGATTTCGCTCAAGGCGAACGGCAGGAGCCGAGCCCCGTCGCCAATCGAATGGCGAACCCGAATCACCTTTCGCATGAATACGTTTGCGGGCCCTGTTTTCGATTTTCCATGCCGCGTACGCTGACGCGCCATCAGGGCACTCCCGCCATTCACCCGTTTAGCGCCGCATGCATGCCTGGTGGTTGCGCATGCCTTGCGCCGGAGGACGCACCATGAGCAACGCCCCCTGGTGGCGCGGCGCAGTCATCTACCAGATCTATCCGCGCAGCTTCCAGGACAGCAATGGCGACGGCGTCGGCGACCTGCCCGGCATCACGGCGCGACTGGAATACATCGCCGGCCTCGGCGTGGACGCGGTCTGGGTGTCGCCGTTCTTCACCTCGCCGATGGCGGACTTCGGCTACGACATCGCCGACTTCCGCAACGTCGACCCGGTGTTCGGCACGCTAGCCGACTTCGATGCGCTGCTGCGCAAGGCGCATGCGCTGGGGCTGAAGGTGATGATCGACCAGGTGCCCAGCCACACCTCGAACGAGCACCTCTGGTTCCGGCAGAGCCGCCAGAGCCGCGACAACCCCAGGGCGGACTGGTACGTCTGGGCCGATCCGCGCGAGGACGGCACGCCGCCCAACAACTGGCTGTCGATCTTCGGCGGGTCGGCCTGGCAATGGGAGCCGCGACGGGGGCAGTACTACCTGCACAACTTCCTGGCGGCGCAACCCGACCTCAATTTTCACCACCCCGACGTGATCGAGGCCGTGCTCGACACCTTGCGCTTCTGGCTCGACCGCGGCGTGGACGGATTCCGTCTCGACTCGATCAACTTCTGCTTCCACGACCGCCTGCTGCGCGACAACCCGGCGCGGCCCCATGATCAACGCGTGGGCCGCGGCTTCTCGGCGGACAGCCCTTACGCCTACCAATACCATCGCTACGACAACACGCAGCCGGAGAACCTGGTCTTCCTGGCCCGCCTGCGCCGGCTGCTGGATGATTACCCGGGCGCCGCCGCGCTGGGCGAAGTGTCGTCCGATGATTCGCTGGCCACGATGGCGGCCTATACCGGCGACGAGCGCCTGCACATGAGCTACAGCTTCGAGCTGCTGAGCGACGAGCATTCCGCCGGCTTCATCCGTCGCACGGTGACGGATCTGGAACGCCGGATGCCGCATGGCTGGTCCTGCTGGGCCATCTCCAACCACGACAGCGTGCGCGTGCGCTCGCGCTGGGCCGCCGCCGACGCGCCCAGCCGCGCGGCCAGCGCGTTCACCGCGCTGGCATGCAGCCTGCGCGGCTCGGTGTGCGTGTACCAGGGCGAGGAACTGGGCCTGCCCGAAGCGGAGGTGCCGTTCGATGCCTTGCGCGATCCGTACGGCATCACCTTCTGGCCCAGTTCGAAGGGCCGCGACGGTTGCCGCACGCCGATGCCGTGGCGCGACGACGCGAGCGGCGGTTTCACCACCGGCACGCCGTGGTTGCCGCTCGATCCCCGTCACCGCCCGCTGAGCGTGACGGTGCAGGACGCGGCCGCGGAATCGCCGTTGAACCGGTTCCGTCGGTTCATGCAGTGGCGCCGGCAACAGCCGGCCTTGCGCAATGGCGACATCCGCTTCCTCGACGCGCCCGAGCCGGTGCTGGCCTTCGTGCGCACGTCCGGCGGGCAGTCGCTGCTGGCGATGTTCAACCTCGGCGACGAGACCATGGCGCTGCCGCTGCCGGCCGGCGTGGGCCGCATCCACGACGGCCACGGCCTGGCTTGCGCCCGGGTTGCCGACGGGCAGGCGCAGTTGCCCGGCTACGGCGTGCTGTTTGCCGAGCTCGACACGCCGCACACTGCACACCTCACCACCACCTGAACACCGAAGGCGAGAAGCCCATGCATGCTGTCGCGCGTTCCACCGCATCGCTGTTTGCCGCGTTGTTGCTCGGCCTCCTGGCCGCTGCCGGCTGTTCCCGCGTGCGTGCCGCCGAACCGGCGCCGCCGCCTTCGCAACAGGTGCCGGCCGGGCGGCTGGTGCATCTTGCGCGCGTGGCCTCGCAATACGTGGCGCCGCATGACGTGGATGTGTGGCTGCCGCCGGATTATCCGAAGCAGGGCCCGTATGCCGTGCTGTACATGTTCGATGGCCAGAACCTGTTCGGCGAACGCGCCGGCAAGGGGCTGCAGAGCTGGCGCGCGGCCGCCACCGCGGCGCAGCTGATCGCCGCAGGCAAGACACGGCCGTTCATCATCGTCGGCATCGACAATGCGCAGTCGCTGCGGATGAGCGAGTACTTCCCGCAGAAGCCGTGGCAGTCGCTGACGCCCGACCAGCGCAAGGCCATGTTCGCGCGGCAACTGGGCACCTTCCAGATCCTGCCGGTCGCGCCGTATTCCGACGCCTTCCTGAAGTTCGTGGTGCAGGAACTGAAGCCCGCCATCGACAAACGCTTCGCCGTCGATCCGGCGCCCGCGGCGACCTTCGCGATGGGCTCCAGCATGGGCGGGTTGATCGCCTGGTATGCGCTGGCCGAATACCCGGACACCTTCGCCGGCGCGGGGTGCCTGTCCACGCATTGGCCCGGTCCGTACCTGTCGCTGGAGGCCGGCGTGGACGATCCGCTCCCGGACGCCTTCGTCGATTACATCCGGCACGACTTCCCGCCGCCGACCGGCCACCGGATCTATTTCGACCACGGCACACGCACCCTCGACGCGTGGTACGCGCCCACCCAGGAACGCGTCGATCGGTTGCTGCGATCAAAGGGCTGGACCGCAAGCCACTACGAGAGCCGGGTGTTTCCCGGTGACGAGCACAGCGAGAAATTCTGGGCGGCGCGGCTGGCGATACCGATGACCTTCCTGCTGGCGCTGCCGGCGAGGTAGGGCGGGCACTGCCCGCCGCACGTGATGTCGCATGGCGGGCGGTGCCCGCCCTACCTTGGAGCGCTGTTCAACTGCGCGGGGTGGTGGTTCGTTTGCGGCCCGCGCGCCGGTACGCGCCCGGCGTCATGCCGTAGCGGTGCAGGAACAGCTCGCCGAAGTGCGAGGGCGTGGCGAAGCCCAGGCCCGCCGCGATGGCGGCGATGCTCTGCGGCGTTTCGAGCAGGCGGCGGCTGGCCAGGTGCAGGCGGTGCGTGCGCACATAGTCGCTCCAGCTCATGCCGACCTGCTGCTTGAAGCGGCGGCTGAAATAGGCGGCCGACATCGCGCACAGCGCCGCGGCCTGTTCCGCGCCGGGGGCATCCGCGGGGCGGCGACGCAGGCGGTCGATGGCCGGGCGCAGGCGCTGCAGGCCGCGCGCATCGGCGGCCAGTCTTTCGGCGGCGACCGGCGGCGCCAGTGCCGCCGCGCGCAGCAGCAGTTCGGCCAGTGGCAGGGCCAAGGGATCGCGGGCGTCGAGCTCGACCAGCCAGCCGGCGAGTTGCTGCAGGCGTCGGCCGAGGGTCCGGCCCGGCCTGGCGCAGAATGGTTCGCGCAGGCGCTTCAGTTCCGCCAGCCGCGCCAGCGATTCGCCGGCGGCCGCCTCGATCTGCAGCAGCACCCAGTCGCGCGGCCCGGCCTCCAGCGCGAAATCGTGCTGGTGCATCGAGGGGATGAAGGCGATGCAACCGGGCACCAGCGCGTAGCGACGATCCTCGACGTCGAAGTGGCCGGCCACGCGGCCGAACAGCACCAGCTCATGCACGTCGTGGAAGTGCACGAACGGCTCGCTGGCTGCAGCCTTGGCATCCTGGCGGACGCGCTCGATGCGCACCGGCGCGCCCGGCGGCAGTTCGACGGGTTCGCAGATGGGGCGATCGAGATGGGGGAGCGCCATGGGGGCATTGTCGCCCATTGGGTGGTTGGGGCGTCGCGTGGGCGCCGTCGTGCACGTTGACCTCTCCCCGTCGTCATTCCGGCGAAGGCCGGAATCCAGTGACTCCAGCTTTCCAGGCAGATGAAAGACGCTGGATCCCCGCCTTCGCGGGGATGACGGTGGGGAGGGTTGTCGGTGCCTGGACATGGCGGGTGACTCCCCTTCACCCGTTGGCGTTGAAAGGAGGGCACGCTTCCGTGGTTCCCTCCACCCGTTCGCGTTGAGCGTAGCCCGCGCAGCGGGCGGAGTCGAAACGTCTGGCTGCCGGTGGACCCTTCGACTTCGGCCTTCCGGCCTGCGCTCAGGGTGAACGGTGTCAGGGGCGAATGGCACTCACTCAAGGCTAATACTCAATAGTCGTCATTCCCGCGCAAGCGGGAATCCAGTGACTCCAGCTTTCCAGTCGGACGAAAAGACGCTGGATCCCCGCTTGCGCGGGGATGACGGCGGGAAGGGTTGTCGGGGCCGGGCAAGACGGGCGGGCTCTCCTCCACCGTTCGCGTTGAGCGTAGCCCGCGCAGCGGGCGGAGTCGAAACGTCTCGCTGCCGGTGGACCCTTCGACTTCGGCCTTCAGGGCTACGCTCAGGGTGAACGATGCGGGGGGTTCTCAGCGCGCGGGCGTACCCGCGATGCGTACCTGCATCGGATGCAGCGTGGCGTCGGGCGAGGCGGGTGCGCCGTTGTCCAGAAGGTCGCCCCAGGCGTTGCCGCCGACGAGTTCCGGATCGAGTCGCGGTTTTGCGTCGACCTTGCCCAGGTTCACCAGCAGCAACGTCCGCTGCGCACCTTCCCCGCGCAGGATGCACAGCACCGCGCTGTCGTCGTCGCACAGAATGCGCTGGCTGCCGGCGGAGATTTCCGGCCGCGCGTGGCGCAGGGCGAGGAGCTGCTTGTACCAGTGGTAGAGCGAATCCGGCCGGGCCTGCTCTTCCTGCAGCGAGACACCATCGTGCGAGCGGTTGAAGCGGTCCTTCCAGAACCACTGGTCGCCGCGGTACCAGATGGCCGAGCCCGGGGCTTCCAGGTTCGCGTCCCAGCGGAACGCCTCGCGTACCGGGATGCCCACGGCGTCGGTGAGCGGAATGCCGCCGGACTTGCCGAGGTTCTTCGGCTGCACGCCGCGCATGCCCAGTTCCTGCCCGTAGTAGATCAGCGGGTCGCCCTTGAGCATCAGCGCGATGGCGGCACCAGCGCGCGCTTTCGCGGGATCACCGTGCACCTCGGACATGTAGCGGTCGATGTCGTGGTTCTCCAGGAAGATCAGCTGGCGCTTGCCTGCCGGCGTGGCGGCGTCGGTGGCGCGGATGTTCTCCACGATGGTCGCCTTGTTCAGCGACACCAGCGCGCCGCGCAGCGGGAAGGCGAACACCATGTCGGCGCGGCCCCTGGTCAGCCATTTCTCGCCGTAGCCCCAGTCGGCCTGCTCGGCGAGGATGCGCAGCGCGGGGCGGCGCGTCTTCAGCGCGTGGAAGATCGGCGCCCAGAAGCCGTCGAACAGGTTCGTGTCCAGGCCCTTGTGGTCGAGGTCGTCCATCATGTGGTCGATGCGGAAGCCGTCCACGCCGTCGCGGCCGCTGCCGTCGCCGTGCGGGTCGGCCCAGTAAAGCAGCAGGTCGCGGAAGTAGTCGCGCACCGCGGGGTTTTCGAGGTTCACCATCGCGATGCCGATGTCGCGGCCGTCGTAGCCGGCCCACTTCGCCTTGCCGAGGAAGGGCTCGGCCACGCAGTGCTGCTTGTCTGTCCACAGGAGGTAATCGGCGTACTTCGCCTGCGGCTTGCAGATCGAGTCGTGCCACCACGGGTGGCCTTCGGCGACGTACTGGAACTCCTGGTCGAGATATACCTTCAGGCCCAGCGCATGCGCGGCGCGGACGAAGGCGAAGTAGTCGTCCATCGTGCCGTAGGCCGGGTCGATCGGCTTGAACGTGGTGGCGAAATAGTTGTGGTAGTACGGCGAGGGCTGCAGCGGCGTGAGCAGCACGGTGGTGGCGCCGAGTTGCCTGATGTAGCCGAGCTTCGCGGTCAGCCCCTTGAGGTCGCCGATGCGGTCGCCGTTGGAATCGCGAAAGCTGCGGAAGAAGATCTGGTAGAACACCTGGCTCTGCGACTGGGCGGCTGCCGGCGCCGCGGCGAGTGCCGGCGACGGGGCCATGCCGGCCAGCATGGCGACGGCGAGGATGGCGAACAGCGATCGTGCGAGTTTCATGGATCGTCTCCCGTGGTGTGCAGCACGTCGCCGAAGAAGCGCAGCGTGCTTTCCAGCGTGGTGGACCAGTAGGGCCAGTCGTGGCCGCCTGCGCTTTCGGCGTAGCGGTGCGCGATGCCGGCGTGCGTGAGGGCGCGGTGCAGTTCGCGGTTGGTTTCCAGGTACGGGTCGTCGAGGCCGCAGTCGATGCGCAGCGGCGGCAGGGTGCTGGTTGAGCCGGCGAGCGCGGCCAGCACGCCGCGGTCGGCGGGTGCGGCGCTCCAGCCGTCGCGCGTTTCCTCGATCAGCGCATCGAGCTGCTCGACTTCCGTCACGGCCGACAGCGCCGCGGCGGCGGCGAGGCGTTGCGGATACTTGCCGGCCAGCCGCAGCGCGCCGAAGCCGCCCATGCTGAGGCCGGCCACCAGCAGTGGCGAGCGCACGGTGCAGCCGGCGACGAGCTCGCATGCCAGCGCGGGCACCTCGTCGATGATCCAGCGTTCGGCGTCGTGGTCGGCATGCGCCACATAACCGGAACCGTCGCCCCACAGCCCGTCCGAGGGCATGGCCAGGACCACCGGCGGCAGCGCACCTTCGTCGATCAGCCGCGCGGCGGTGAGGTGTGCCGCGCCCTTCAGCGCCCACGCCCAGTGCGAGCCGTACACGCCATGCAGCAGCATCACGATCGGCAGGTTCGCCACGCCGCGTGCCGAGGGCGGCACGAACAGGGTGACGTCGGCGCGCCGGTGCAGCGCGGTGCTCTTGACGGTGACGAAGGTCAACCCGTTCGCCGCGATGGCGGGATCGGAGCATTCGATGGTGCGGAAGTCGCTATCGCTCATGACCGCCTCGCGCTGCCGCCGCGCGAACGGCCTGCTGTAGGAGCGCACCCTGTGCGCGATGCTCTTTGCCAACGTGACGGAAAGCATCGCGCACAGGGTGCGCTCCTACAAAGGCTTCGGTGCGGGACTTGGGTGTTGTCTTGGGTGCTCTCATGCGATGCGCAGCACGCCCTTGGTGCTGCGTCCGGCCAGCATGTCGTCGAAGGCCTGGGCGAGCGATTCCATCGGATAGCGGTGGCTGATCAGCGAGGCGAGTTCCAGCTGGCCATCGGCGATCCAGCCGAACAACCGCGGAAAGTCGCGCGAGGGCACGCAGCCGCCGTACAACGGCGCGAGGTAGCGCTTGTTCCAGAACAGGTCGGTGAGTTCCACCGTGGCCGGGCCGTGCGCGCCGCTCACCTGCAGCGCGTTGCCGCCGTTGCGCGCGAGCCGCAGGGGCAGGAAGGCCAGCGCGGGCACGCCGGTGGCTTCGAAGGCGTGGTCGGCGCCGCGGCCGTCGGTGAGCGCGCGCACCTCGGCGACGAGCTGCACGAAATCGTCGTCGTGCGCGTGCGGTGCCAGAGTGTGGGTGGCGCCCAGCCCGCGTGCGCGTTGCAGCCGGGCAGGGACGTGGTCGATGGCGATGATGGTGCGTGCGCCGGCAATGCGCGCGCCCTGCACCACGTTCAGCCCCACGCCGCCGCAGCCGAGCACCACCACCGTGTCGCCCGGCGCCACGGCCGCCGCGTTCACCACCGAGCCCACCCCGGTCATCACCGCGCAGCCGAGGATGCAGGCCGCATCGAGCGGCAGCTCCGGCGGCAGCGGCGTCACCGCCTCGGCGCGCACCACGGCGTGGCTGGCGAAGGTGCCGAGGTGGAAGGAGCGTTCGATCGGCTGGCCGCGCCAGCGCGTGGCGCCGGCATGCGCGCGGCTGTTGCCGAGGTGCGGCACATCGAGTTCGTGGGTGCGTTCGCACAGCGGTGCCGCGCCGCGCTCGCACTGGAAGCAATGGCCGCAGGGGATGGCCCAGTTCAGCAGCACGGGCTGGCCGATCTCGAGGCCTTCCACGCCGGCGCCGATGGCCTCGACGTGGCCGGCGCCCTCGTGGCCCAGCACCAGCGGGCCGGGCCAGCGCAGCGAGGCGTGGTCGGTATGGCAGACGCCGGCCGCCGCGATCGCCACGCGCACCTCGCCCGCGGCGGGCGGATCGACCTCGATGGTCTCCAGGCTGAAGTGGCTCTCGCCGTCGGCGACGAGCGCGCTGCCGCGGATGACGCCGGCCGTCATGCGGTGGCCACCTTGTCCTCAAACAGAACTGGATTCTTCGGCGTGTCGATCACCTCGCCGACCACCGCGCCCGTGCACCAGCGTTCCCAGTCGGCCTGCTGCATGTGGTTGTCCGGCGCCTTCAGGCGCATGTCGCGATCCATGTAGATCACCGTCATCACCGAACGCGGCTGCGCGGAGCGGTTGGGGCCGGCGCGGTGGAAGGTCCAGCCGGAGTGGAAACTCACTTCGCCGAGATCGAACGGTTCGTCCACCACGCGAAAGCCCTGCGCCTCCATGTTGGCGGTGATCGCGTGCTCGCTCTCGTCCGAGATGCCGAGGTCGCGGCCGAACTCCACGTGCTGGCTGCCGGCGAAGAACGCCAGCGGCCCCATGTCCTGCGGCACCGCCTGCAGCGGCACCCAGGCGGTGATGGTGCGATCGCTGGTCAGCGGCCAGTAGTACTGGTCCGCATGCGCCGGCGTGATTCCGCCGGCCGGCTCCTTGTACAGCGACTGGTCGTGGTACAGCCGCACGCCGCCCACTTCCATCAGCGCGGCGGCAAGACCGGCCAGGCGCTTGCCGAACACGAACTCGCGCACCGTCTCGCTCTCGCACCACAGGTTCATCACCTGCAGGAACGCGCGGTCATAGGTGCTGCGCTCCTCCAGCGGCTTGGTCTGCGTGTTCAGCGCGATGGTGAGGCGGGTGATCTCCGCGCCGTAATGCGCCAGCTCGTCCGCATTGAACACCTGCCTGAGCTTGATGAAACCGTCGCGCCGATAGTCGGCGATCTGCTGCGCCGTGAGCGGGTAGGGGCGGTCGAGGTCGATGGCCATGTCGGATTCCTGTCGTGTCGTGCAAGCGGCCCCGTGATCGCCGGTTGGCTTGATTTACGTCATGGTAGGAATCGAAAGTGCCACAAGCATCTGCAGTACTTGTCCAATCGTCACGGGAAACTGTCGGATTCATGCCCTCATGGGACGGGCTTCCCTGCATTGGCAGTGTCGGCTGATCCCATCCGCGATGGATGATCTGATCGCCTCTCACGCCCCTTTGCGGGATGTCGCGGGATCGCAATGGTCGTCGCGAATCAGTTCGTTGCGCCAGTTGGTTTCCCAGGTCCTGCCGCCGTCCGGCGAAAACGCCTGCTCCCACTTCGCCGCAACCGACGAGCCTTTCGGGTTCACCGTCCAGATGAAACGCACGAGTACGGGTTTGCCTTCGTAGGTATCGTGTCCGGTGAACACGCCTACATTGCCGTCGAACCTGCCGGTCACCGGAGGCTGGATCACGCCGCCGGAGAACTGGTTGTCGACCCAGTAGATCCGCCACAGGCCTGTCTTGGGATCGTACGTACGCAGGGTCACGCCCACGAAGTCCTTCCAGTACGCCGACCGCATGACGTCCATGCCGCCGATGCCGCCGGGCAGGGGGCTGCCCTCGCTGCAGGTGACGAAGTCATCCCATTGGTGGGAGCCCGCCAGACGTTTCACCAGGCGATGGTTGGGCATCCGCCACTTGCCGTACTCGAAATCGAAGTCGTGCGAACCGTCGCGCATCGGCGTCGCCGCCGGTGCGGCGTTCGCCCCAGCCGCGATCGGCGTGGGGCCAGAAGCCTCCGCGCCGATCGCCGGGGCGAGCACTGCACCAAGCACGAAGAGGAAAGCCGAGGTCCTGGAATGCATGATCTCCACCTCCGGTGATTCGGGACTGGTGACGTTTGATCGAGCCCGCCGACGGTACAGCGAAGTCGACCACGGCAAAAGTGCGCTCCGTCGGCTCTTGTTGCGGCCATCGCGCAGGCATCATTGACCACGGCGCGCCGACGCGCAGGTCATCTGCGGATCGTCGGGGACGACGCCAGATTCGTCCGACAACGCCGCCACATTCATCGGGAGGAGCTGCACATGTCGCCTCGATTCGCCCTGCCTTGGCTGTTGCTGGGAACGCTTGCACCCGCCGTCATGGCCGCCGCTCCGACGGAATCCATGCTGACCTCTGCGAAGAACTGGTTCGACGAAGCCACCCGCCAATGCCAGGCCGACCAGGGACATCTGTGGGGCCAGACCCTGTGCGGACCGATGCTGCTGGTGGTGCCGGCCACACGTCAGGTGATCGCCAATCAGGCCGACGCACAAGGCAAGCTGAACGCCGAGGACGGCGTATTCCTGGGCCAGCTTCCTCCGGAGGAAAACATCGCCAACACCGCGCTGGATTGGGCCGGCGTGCGCTGGAGCGAGATGCTCTGGCCCTTGCCCGACGATGCATCCGAGCGACGCACCCTGATGGCACACGAGTCGTTCCACCGCATCCAGCAGAGCCTTGGCCTGCTCACCGCGGACGGCGACAACGCGCACATGGATACGCTGGACGGACGCTACACGATGCAACTGGAATGGCGCGCGCTGGATGCGGCACTGTCGGCCACGTCCGACACCGACCGTCGCGAGCGCATTGCCGATGCACTGGCCTTTCGCGCCGCGCGCTACCGCAGCTTTCCCGCTGCGCAAAAGGCCGAGACCGCACTCGAACGCAACGAAGGCCTGGCCGAATACACCGGCGTCATGGTGGGCAACGACACACCGGCCGAGCGGCTGGCGGTGGCGCACAAGGACCTGACCATCCACGCGGGTGACGCCGGGCTGGTGCGTTCGTTTGCCTATGCCACCGGGCCGGCGTACGGGTTGCTGCTGGACCGCTACCGCCCGGGCTGGCGCAGCGAGATCGTGCATGGGGGTTCACCGGCGTCGCTGCTGGCATCGACGCTGCACGTCGACATGGCGGCCGCACCCGGTATCGCCCAGCGAGCCGCCCGCTACGACGGCGCGGCACTGATGGCCAGCGAGCGCAAACGCGCCGCCGTGCATGCCGAGCGGCTCGCCGCCTACACCGCCCAGCTCGTCAGCGGCCCTGTACTGCAACTGCCGCTCAAGCACATGAAGGTGCAGTTCAATCCAAGCAACCTGCTGCCGCTGGGCGATGCCGGCACGGTCTACCCGACCATGCATGTCAGCGACGACTGGGGCACCATCGACGTCGACGACGGCGCGTTGCTGACCAGCGACTGGTCGCGCCTGTCGGTCGCTGTACAGCCGGGTGGACCGCAGGGCAATCCGCTGCGCGGCAAGGGCTGGACCCTGCAGCTGGCACCGGGCTGGCAAGCCGTGCCGGGCGCGCGCGACAACGACTGGACCGTGCAACGGATCGCAGGCAAGTAGCTGATAAGGGAGCGCGGAGGCAGTCAAGGTTTGTTGACTGCCTCCGTTCCCTTGTCGGCAAGCAAAAAACTCCGAAGCGCAAGGCTGAAAGCCTCGGACCGCGAAGGTCATCGACTGCGAATGCGAGGGTCAGACAGTCGCCCGCGACTGAAAAATTTTTGCGGCCAACGCGAAAGGCTTCGCATGCGGTACTCCGAATCCCGCCGCTGCCAGGTCGTGAGGGTTGGACGCAAAGGTCCGAGGGTTGAACGGAACGCGCGGCGTCTTGCGTGCAACGTTCGGGCGTCGCGCGCAAGGCTTGGGAGGTTCGGGCTTGGGAGTTTCCGGGTGAGCCCATGGGCCCTGGCTGCTGAATCAACGATCAAGACGCGGAGCGGCTGGAATTGTCCCTGGCACTTTCTCCCTCTTAACTACCTCTGTCCCTTTATCCGGACGGAATACTTGTAGCGAATCCTTTTATCGAATCGACCTGTGGTTCCAATAGAATGGCTTCATCGAATCGGGGGTGGCGGCGATGAAACAGGGGATCTGGTATGTGATCATGGCGCTGGCTGTTGGAATGTTGCCCGCTTGTTCAAAGCCACCCCAGGAAGCGGCACCGCCTGCTTCCACTGAGGCTGCGCAGTCATCCAAGAGTGAGGCACCCTCGATCTCAGGCACCTACGTTGCTATGGCGACCGATGCGCAGAATTTCAGCTTGAGCGTGCAAGCGCTCCGACTCACACAGTCCGGTTCCAATCAGTTCACCGGATCTTTCGAGTCCACATCGATGGATCAGACCGGCAAGCAGAAAGCCGACACGACGAATGTTTCCGGCACGCTCGACGGTGCGCACTTCACACTCGTCTTCGACCAAGGATTCGGTCAACACCTGAACCGCACAGGCACCATCGACGCGCACGGCCTGACATTGACCTGGATGGACAACGGTCAGCTTTCGACTGAGAAGTTCGCGTTGAAAACTGACGCCGAATATGGGCAGGTGTTGGCCCAGTTCAAGAATGGTTCCGCGCAGTTGCAAAAGGCTGATGAAGAACGCATTGCGCTGGCGAAAGAAAGCGATCAAGCCAGCGCGCTGACCACGCGAATCAATCGCTTCTTGCGGACTTTCCCGACCTGGAATGCCGATCGGCAGCGAAGTCGGCATGACCACGCGATGCGGAAAGGCCAAGCGGCACTTGTTCGCGTCAAGCGACTGATGAGGGGCAAAGATGTCACGAGGAATCAGGCCGACGTCCTGGTGAACCAGATGCAGGTATTCCAGAACCAATTACAGATCGCAAAAGACGGCACAGCCAACGAGGTGGGTGATATTCGCAAGCGTCTGGCGGAGATTGATGCGGCGGTGTCGCACACACCTTGTATAGCCGCGAACGGAAGCCTCGCGCCCAACGCGCCACCCGCATGTGAAGCGTTGCCCGAGGCCATTCGCTCTTACCGGGAAACGCGGCCGAAGGCGGATGCGCTGTTACAACATATGTTGACGTTGGATCAGCAGACTGTCACTGACTTCGGCCAAGTGCTGCATGAGGCCGAGCAGGTGGTCCAAGGTCGGACTTCTTGAAAACCGAACGCGCGGAGTCTTGCGTCCAACGTTCGGGGAATCGCGCGCAAGGCCTGGGAGGTTCGGGCTCGGGAGTTGCGGGTTGCGGGTGAACCCTTGGGCCTTGATCGCTGAGTCAACGGCTAGGACGCTGGCGTGCTTGGAACTGTCCTTGTCCCCCCTTTTTTTTGCGTGGACCCCTGTTTTGACTTCGCACCCAGAGGCTACCCATGTATCAGCTGGGATTCTCCATCGCATCTGTAGTTGCGTCGATGGCCAATTCATCAAGTATAGAAAACACTCCAGTCAGATCTTCTCGATAAGAAGCTATGTAATTGGATGTTACTACGCGCCTATCCTCGGTGCGCGAGGCTCGCTGACGAATCAACTCCCGATGCCGATTCCAGTACATCCCCATCTCCCTTGGATCGAGACCCCCCGAAATATCGGCTTTCGACGCAAAGTAACCTGCTTCCTCTCGGCCTGAAAAGAAGGAGTTACTTAGGTGGGAAAGGCAGTGGTCGAGGAAGTGAAATACATTATCCTCATCAATATCAAGACTGAAGCAAACACCAAACACGTATTCGTTCATAAGCTTGGATATGGCATGGCCATCGTTCACGCCCTGCTCGTCGTAGTAACCGCAGCCCACGCCGGACCCGGTTGGGAGAAATGAGTTGCTCAGCTGATATATTACAAAGGATTTGACAATGGATCGCGCCAACTGAAAACGCTGGATAAGCCGTTCAGCGACATCACTAGGTTGATCGCTATCGAAAGTAGGCCGACTAACCTCACGCGAGGCGTCGCCAAGAAATGATTCAAAAGGCGTATCATCAACATCTGTGAAGAAGTTTTTCTTTACATCGATGTAGTCTCTTTTAAATATGGCAAATATTTGTTGAGATAGCTCTCTCATCTCTATCAGCGCAAGGGTAGTGGTCATGCCAGTCGTCGGCGCGCCAATGTCCTGGTGAGCTGTAAGAGCTGAGTACAAGTTGTATAACTGCCCTTGGCGATCTTGGGAGCAGGAGAGCCGGAACAGCATGAGATCATTCCAGCCAAGAACACCTCGGTCGTTGCTAGACAATCGCTGCAACAGACCTCTTCCTTTATAGTGACCCTCGCCGAAGATTCGCCTAGCGATCTCCATGACATTTTCAGGGAGGTTTGGAAGGCGACGACCTTGCGCCCGACCCCATCCGGCGCGATCCAGCAGGCGGAGTAGGGAGTAGATCGACCTCTGCCGAAGACTTTGATCGTCACTTTCGATTGATGAGTAGCGCGGCAAGTAGTCTACAAGTGTATCGATGGCGTCATCGGCCACCGAATACGTTAAGTTGTAAGACTGGTTGACGAGCAAACGCCAGAACTGATCGTGCGCGTGCTCCCATCTCCCGGAACGAAAATCAGGTGACATCAAAATCGACGTGATGGATTCACCGTTTTTAACTTTCTCTACGGCATCTTGGTATAGAACAAACGTTGACTGTGGCTCGGGAATGATAAATCGAACAATGAGCTTGAGGTAACCTTCCAGGTTTCTGAAATGGCCCTGATTGAAGCACGCGCGAGATGCCGAGACGGCCTCATCCACATCTTTTTTCTTGTCAATTCCTAAGGCCTTCACGTCGAAGAGTTGTGTCAACAGGAATTTCGCGGATTCTGATTGTCCATCGATTAAATGTGAAAACTCATCCGAGTTTTTGAAACCTTGTCCATCATGATCGCTATACACCGAAAAAGATCCGCTACGCCCGCCGGTCTCTTCGAGATAGATGCGCCTGAAGATCCCAGGGTAGTTCAAGTGCAAAAGTATGAGATTAATCAGGTCGCGCTTGTTAAAATCGGTGCGGCCCAAGTCGCTCTTCTCAATTTGCATGAGCAACATGGCGTTGACGAAGCGCTTTATCTTACGAAGGTCACCCACAAGAGGGAAGTACTTCGGTGCCAAGGGGCCGTCGAGGATATCCGCCAACTCGCTGAGCACGGCCCCTAATTTCAGCATTGTATCGGATGGGACTAGACTTAGTTGTCTGCCTTCATGTTGCCACTCTCTCCGCAGGAAATCCGTGATTCTGGAGCTATCGACGAACAGGCTCAGCTTAACTGTTACAAACTTCTCAAGAAATTCCCGAGCCCTTGATCCTTCCTCCCTCCCGGCCGCCAGCACCTCGGTGTCGTAGCAGAGAATGTAGGTGGCCTGAGCGAGTTTGAACGTTCGTCGCGTAGCAAAGAGGACGTTATTGACAGCCTTTGCGTCCAATCGATCGAGATCGTCGATGACAATAATCACGCGACGATCAATGTGCTTAAGAACGTCGTCGATATCATCAAGCAGTTCATCAACGGTTTCCTGTGACGATTCCAGGGAGATCTTGAAGCCAAGGAATGACAAGTCGGGCTTTCCCTTGATCATTCGAGAATACCTTGACGCTGCAGGCGGAAACTCCGGTGCGAACACCTTTCGCTGAATCGCGGCAGACAAGTCGCGAATTAAGCGGTCTAAGAGGTCCGGCTCTGATGCGTATCTAAGTGGCTCAAACCGGCAGACGATGACCTTGTCTTCAGCCCTTGACCAGTAGTTTGCAGCAAGGTTGATGAAGCTCGTCTTGCCAACCCCCCATGGTCCATCTACTCCAAAAACAAGACCTTTATGGGCGCCGCTCGCAAGAACAGTTTCGGCAAAGGACTTGGCTTGAATTTCGTTCGCAAGCAGGTCTTCCCCCTCGCCATCGATTTCCCGGTCCTCAATGAAGTACAGCTGCGAAATTGATCTCTTACGTATCGGCAAGTACTGCAAACCTATTGACGACAACAACATGGTGCAAAGCAGAAGGAGGATCGCTGGCGCCCAACTGGGATCTGTATTCCTGATCGCCGCGTGAGCTTTGACAAACCAAGGCGAAGCCAACTCGTTTGCCCAGATGCCGATGCCGATTGCCACCAACAGGTCGAAACGAAGACTGCACCCCATTCTAGCGGCCGTAAGGTGCGCTTCTCGCTTAAACATGTAGACCAAGCAGAGCAACGCTCCGACCAATATTCCACCGGCTTTTACCCAGGGGGATACACCTGACAACGTCGTAGCGAAATTAGCACCGATATAGAAGGCGCTTCGCCAAACTTCCCCACCTACGAAGCCGATGGCAAGCGACATTGCGAATACCAGCAACTCAGGCATCCTCATCGCTGACTTAGCAACTGTCATTGATTTCTTCTCCATAGCGCGGGCAACCCCCTTCGCGTATTTTTCGACACTACGGTAGAAAAGGTGTCAGGGACAAGCCGTGGCTAGCTGCCGGCGGGAAACTGTCTCTGAAGCAATTGTTCAGCCCAGCGACCGCCGCACCTTATTTGCTACCGCGGTGCGAACTCGTGGACCATTTGCGTCATGGTGCGGGCGACGCAGGCGGCGTCGCAGCGGCCGGCGAGGTAGCCTGAGCCGCAGCCCATCAGTTCGGCGAGCGTGCTTTGCAAGGCTTGCGCGTCTGCGCCCTGTGGCGTGCCATCGCTGCCGGCGGCACGTTCCTGCTCGACGTAGGTGCGCACGGCGCCCACCATCGTGTTTGCCATGAGGTCGGCGTTGACGTCGCCGCGCAGGAAGCGTGGCGCGATGGCTACGGCCTGCGCGATGGCGGCACGCATGCGTGCGGCCTGCGTCATCGGCGCGGACGACGCGCCCGTGGTTGTCTGCCGTTGTTCGGCGTTCCGATCAGTTTCCATCGCACGCTCCTGTTGCGGTGCCTGCAGAAAGCCATTGTATGGCGCGTCGCCAAGCCCTGACCCTGATCCATGACAGGTCGACATCAAAAGAGGTGAGCACCGATCAAGTCGCAAAAACCGGATCAGAGTGGCCCTTCAAGTGTCCGCCCTTGGCCGAAATGGTCCTCCGCTTCTTGTCGATCCCGCAACGCGCAACAAGCGCTTCCTGCGCGGCGTCAGCAACCGCGGGGCATCGACGGCTACTCCCCCCAACCGCACCCTCAACGTGCACAGCCCGGCGACGAGCAGGCTAACGCCCCCCACCGCCAACGCCCACACCGGCTGCCCGTGGAAGAACCGCTTCAGCAGCTCGCCCAGCACGCTGGCAGCGATCAGTTGCGGGATCACGATGAAGAAATTGAAGATGCCCATGTACACGCCCATCTTCGCTGCGGGCAGGTTGTCGGACAGCATCGCGTAGGGCAGGGACAGGATCGAGGCCCAGGCGAAGCCCACGCCGAGCATGGGCAGCAGCAGCCAGTGCGGGTCGCGGATGAACAGGAAGGCGAGCAGCCCGGCGCCGCCCAGCCAGAGGTTGATCAGGTGGCTGATGCGCAGGCCGCAGCGGCGCACCATCCACGGGATCGCGAACGCGGCGAGCGCGGCGCAGGCGTTGTAGACGCCGAACAGCACGCCGACCCAGTTGGCCGCCTGGTTGAACAGCGCGGAGTGCGCGTCGGTGGCACCGAATTGCACCTGGGCCACGCTGGCGGTGGTGTAGATCCACATGGCGAACAGCGCGAACCAGGAGAACAGCTGCACCCAGGCGAGCTGGCGCATGGCCGGCGGCATGACGTGCAGGTCGCCCAGCACGTGGCCGAGCAGGCCGCGTTGCCGGTCGAGCGCGGGGCGCAGTTTCAGCATGAGGTTGTAGCCGAGCAGCAGCAAGCCGTAGACGGCGAGGCCGGCGGCGAGCAGGTAGACCTCCTGGCGCAGCCGGTACTGCTCGATCAGCCAGGCCAGCACGGCGCCGGCCAGCAGCCACGCCGCGCCGTTGCGCCAGATGCCGTGCAGGTCGGGCAGCGCGTGTGCGGCAGGCGCCGGGTCGAAGGCCTGCAGTTGCTCCGGCGGATACTCGCGCGTGCTCAGCACCGTCCACAGCACGGCGCCGAACATCGCCACGCCACCGGCGTAGAAGGCGTACTTCACCGTGTCGGGAATCGTGCCCGGCGGTGCCACGTTGCTGACGCCGAAGTGGGTGAGCAGCCACGGCAGCATCGAGGCGACCACCGCGCCCAGCCCGATGAAGAAGCTCTGCATCAGATAGCCCAGCGGCCGCTGGCGCACCGGCAGCTGGTCGGCGACGAAGGCGCGGAACGGCTCCATCGCCACGTTGAAGGTGGCGTCCATCAGCCACAGCGCGATCGCCGCCGCCCACAGCGTGCCGGCGTTCGGCATCCACAGCAGGGCCAGCGTGGCCAGCAGCGCGCCGACCAGGAAGTACGGCCGCCGCCGGCCCAGCCGCGTCCAGGTGCGGTCGGAATAGTGGCCGATGATCGGCTGCACGATCAGCCCGGTGATCGGCGCGGCGATCCACAGCGCCGGGATCTGCTCCAGCGAGGCGCCCAGGGTCTGGAAGATGCGGCTGACGTCGGCGGTCTGCAGGGCAAAGCCGAACTGGATGCCGAGGAAGCCGAAGCACATGTTCCAGATTTGCCGGAAGGACAGCTCGGGTTTGTCGCGTGTGGCGGCGCTCAGCATCGCAAGGCCTGGCGGAGCGGGCGGGCGCGTGCGGTCGGCTTCATCGGTGGCTTCCTGGCTGGCGGTGCGGCCTGTGCGCTGCGAAAGGTCTGAACAAGCCGTCATTCCAGCGAAAGCTGGAATCCAGCGTCTCCAAATGGCTGCCAAGGCGCTGGATCCCAGCGTTCGCTGGGATGACGGGCAAAGACTTGGCCAGAACAGCCTCTAGGCTAGGTGCTATCGCGCTGCAGCAACCAGCGTCCACATACGTATTCATGGCGATCCGGCGACGCGAATGCCGGCGGGGAGCCGCCGGCGGCATCGTGTGGGCAGGGAGCCTCGCCAAGGCAGCCGGCGTGGCCGGCTGCCGGGTCGTGCTTACGGCATCGCGAAACTGTTGTTGCTGCGATCGCTGTCGGGCAACGCCAATGCTGGATCGAGCGTGGCGGATTTCAGCTTGCGCGTGCCGTCGACGTGGATCACGTAGCTGCGGTGCTGCATCCAGGTTTCCCACGGCACGCGCACGTCCTGCTTGCTGCCGTCGTCGTAGACGAGTTGCAGCGTGGCGGGCAACACCAGCTGGTCGAGGTTGGCCACGGTGACGTCGACACCCTTGCGGTAGTCACCGTCGGTGTAGGCGGCTTTCTGCACGGCCATGTCGAACTGCCAGTTGTGCTCGAACCAGCCGCGCCAGAACCAGCCCAGGTCTTCGCCGGTGTCGCTTTCCATGAAGCGGAAGAAGTCGGACGGGCTGGGGTGCCTGTACGACCAGGTGGCGATGTAGCGGCGGAAGGCGGGGTCGAAGCGTTCCGGGCCGATGATCTCCTCGCGCAGCAGGACCAAGCCGAAGGCGGCCTTGAAGTAGGTGATCGGGTGGCGGTATTTCTCCGGGATCGCATCGGCCAGGGTCATCGGCGGCGGCGCGTCGGCGTCCTTCAGGATGGCGGCGATCTGCTCGGCCGGGGTGCCCTTGCCGGGGGCGTATTCGCTGTCGCGCTTGGGCGCGAACTTGCCGCCGTCGAAGGCCTCGGCTTCGTAGACGTCGACGAAGGTGTTGAAGCCCTCGTCCATCCACGCATCGCGCCGCTCGTTGCTGCCCACGACCATCGGGAACCAGGTGTGGCCGATTTCGTGGGCGATCAGCATGCGCAGGCCGGCGCCCGCAGCCTTCTTGTGGTCGAAGGTGATGCCGGGGTATTCCATGCCGCCGGCGGTGCCGGCCTCGTTGATGGCGACCGGCCAGGGGTACGGGGAGTAGGTGCGCGAGAAGAACTCCACCGACTGCTTGAGGTCCTGCGTGGCCACGCCCCAGGCCTTGTCGCCGGCGCTTTCCACCGGGTAGGCCGACATGGCCAGCGCGGTCTTGCCGTCGGGCAGGTTGATGCGCGCGGCGTCCCAGATGTACGCCCTGGATGCGCCGAAGGCCACGTCGCGGGTGTTCTTCATCGCGAAGTGCCAGGTCAGCGTGCCGCCGCGTTTCGGGCGGCTGGCCGGGTCGCCGACTTCGGCGGCGCTGCGGATCATCACGGTGGCGTCGCTGTGGCGGGCCTGGTCGAGGCGCTTGCGCTCGGTGGCGGTCAGCACGTCCTGCGGGTTGAGCAGTTCGCCGGAGCCGACCACCAGCATGTCCGACGGCACGGTGACGCGATAGTCGAAATCGCCGTACTCGAGATAGAACTCGCTGTTGAGGTAGGGCTGGGTGTCCCAGCCGCGCAAGTCGTCGTAGACGGCCATGCGCGGATACCACTGCGCCATCTCGAAGATCTCGCCCTGCTTGTTGGCGTTGACGTCGGTGCGCCCGCCGAACTCGCCGGGCACGGTGTAATCCCAGCTGATGTGCAGCTTGAGCTGGCCACCGTGGCCCTTGAGCGCGGTGGGCAGGGTGACCTGCATGCGGGTGTCGCTGATCACCCAGTGCGCCTTCTGCTTGCGGCCATCGGCATCTTCCACCTCGACCGAGCGGATGTGTTCGCCGCTGGTGAATTCGGTGGGGAACTTGCCGCCGCCGAACGCGCCGCGCGCGTCCTTGCGGTAGCGGTTCTGCTCGATCTGCAGCCACAGCACGTCCAGCGTGTCGGGGCTGTGGTTGGTGTAGCTGATCACTTCGCTGCCGCTGAGCTTGCGCGTCGACGGATCCAGCGTCGCCTCGATGCGGTAATCGGCGCGGTTCTGCCAGAACGCCGGACCGGGCTTGCCGCTGGCGTCGCGCATCGCGTTGGCCGGTTGCGGGTAGGTGAACGGGGCGAAGGTCTGCAGCGGGTCGAAGCCGTGCTTCGGCGCGTCCGCCGCGTGTGCGGACAACGCCGCGCCGAGCAGCAACGCGAGGCTCGTGGCCAATTGTTTCGTCAGTACTTTTGCCATGTGTCCGGTTTCCCGTTCTTGAAATGTGCGATGGAACGGCCGCGACCGCTCCCTGACCTTGCGCGACGGCGCATCAACCATGCGGCGGTGGAAATGACGGTGGTTCGCCGGCGTCGCCCGCGCCCCACGAGGTATTGGCCTTTGCGCCCAGCGTGTAGCGCAACGTGCCGCCGTGGGCGACCAGCGCCGGTGTCAGCCAGGGTGCGTCGTGCGGCTTGCCGTCCACGGTGAGCGACTGCACGAACGGCGCCTGCGCCGAGGCGCCGGGGGCGTCGATGATCACGTCGCCGCCGCTGCCGTGCACCACGGCGTGCGGAAACAGCGGGCTGCCCAGCAGCAGTTCGGCGCGGCCGGGGATTTCGGGATACATGCCCAGCGCGGCCCAGACGTACCAGGACGACATCTCGCCGAGATCGTCGTTGCCGGGGATGCCGTCGGGCGCGTTCTTCCAGATCGTGTTGGCGACGATGCGCACCGCCTCCTGGGTCTTCCACGGCTGCCCGGCGTAGTCGTAGAGCCAGGGCGTGGCCACCGAAGGTTCGTTGTCCAGCTCGGCATGCAGCGGGCCGGCCCTGGTCAACGCCCACTTGCCATCGGGCGTGTGGAAGAACGCATCCAGCCGCCGGGTGGCAGCGGCCTTGCCGCCCAGCGTGTCGAACAGGCCGTGCACGTCAAACGGCACCATCCACAGGTAGACCGCGGCGCTGCCTTCGACGAAGCCCTCGTCGGTGGCCGGCGTGAAGGCCGGCCAGCTGCCGTCGGCGTTGCGGTTCTGGATGTAGCCGCCTTCCGGCGTGGCCCCGGGGTTGAACAGGTTGCGCCAGTAGCCGGCGCGGCTCAGAAATTTCGCGCGGCCCTTGGCGTCGCCCACCTGGCGGGCGAGTTCGGCGAGCGCGAAATCGGCCGTGCTGTCTTCCAGCGTCTCGCCGGCGCCGCCCCACGCATGCGACTTGCTGGCGATGTAGTGCAGGCTCAGCCACTGGTCCAGCGACGGGCGCTGGCCCACGCACTCGACGTTGCAGCCGTCATCGGAGAGATCGTTGGCGGTGACCACGGTGGCTGCCTTCACCAGCGAGGCATAGGCGCCGTGCAGGTCGAAGTCGCGGCCGCCGAACGCCACGATGTCGGCCAGCGCGGGCACCGCCGGGTCGCCGCTCATCACGTGGGTGCCGCCGGAGTTGTGCGTCCACCGATCCCATTCGCCGTGGTTCTGCCGCGCCTGGTTGTACAGCGATTGCGCGATGTCGCTGCCGCGCTTCGGGTCGAGCCAGCTGACCAGTTGCAGATGCGAGCGATAGATGTCCCAGCCGGAGAAGTTGGCGTACTGCATCGCCTGCCGGCCTTCGACCGTGTGCGTGCGCTGGTCGAAGCCGCGGTACTGCCCGTTGACGTCGCTGTAGACGTTCGGATGCATCATCACGTGGTACAGCGCGGTGTAGAACGTGGTGCGCTGGTCCGGCGTGCCGCCGTCGACGGCGATGCGGCCGAGATCCCGGTTCCACGCCTGCACGGCTTTCCCTCGCACGTCGGCGAACGTCGTGCCCCGCGGGATTTCCGCTTTGAGGTTGGCGCGCGCATTGGCGAGGCTGACGTAGGAAATGCCCACGCGCAGACCGACCTTCGCGCCGTGGTTGCCGAAGTCGAGCCACGCGCCGGAACCCTTGCCGATGGCGAAGAAACCTTTCTCGCCGTAGCCGGTGCCACCGCTGGCGGTGCGCGTATCCGCGCGCACCTGGTCGTCCACCCAGGTGCCGCCGGCGGTGAATGGTTGATCGAACTCGGCCACGAAATACAGCGTGTAGTAGCTCTTGCGGTCCGCCTCGGCGAGATAGCCGCAGAAGTTGCCGCTGGTGACCGAACCGGTGACCGTGCGCGTGGCCGGATCGACGCGCACGTCGGCGGCGCTGCTGCCGACCTCGGAGTCGGACGTGCGGATCAGCAGGTTGGCCGGCTTGCCGGCGGGGAAGTCGATGGTGGCGATGCCGCTGTGCATCGCGGCGGTGAGTTCGACCGCGCTGCCGTTGGCCAGCGCCACCTTGTAGTAGCCGGCCCTGGCTGTTTCCCCGGCGTGGGAGAAATCGCTGGCGTAGACGCTGTCGGTGGCGTCGGCCGAGGGCGAGCTGGTCACGGCCGTGGTGATCGGCATGAACGGGATGTCGCCGCTCGCGCCGGCGCAGCCGGTGCCGGACAGATGGGTCAGGGCGAAGCCGCGCACGCGCGGGTGGTCGTAGGCGTAGCCGCCGGGCGCGGCAGTGCGGTTGTGCTTGCCGCGGGTCGTCTCCGGGCTCCACTGCAGCATGCCGAACGGCAGCATCGGACCGGGAAAGGTGTTGCCGCCGTTGCTGCTGCCGATCAGGGGATTGACCGCGGCGGCCGGCGAGCCCTCAGCCGCCTGCGCGAAGGCGAGCGGCGCGACCAGCAACAGCGGGATCGCGAGCGCGAGGCGAGCGGGCAAACGTCGGGTCATGCGGGCTTCCCTTGGCGGGGTTCAACGCGCGAGCAAGGCGAGCACTTCGTGACACGCGCCCATGGTGTGGTAGTCGGTCTTGCCGGCCGGGCTCTTCTCGTCGCTGATCTTGC
>JBDZVT010000030.1:0-34370 GCA_040255835.1 Lysobacteraceae bacterium | reverse complement strand
AGCGCCGGCCGCACCCGCCGCGGCCCCGGCGAAGAAGGCCCCGGCACGCCGCAAGCCCGCGGCGAAGAAGGCGGCACCGAAGAAGGCTGCGGCGAAGAAGGCCGCGCCGAAGAAGAAGGCCGCCGCCAAGAAGGCCGCTCCAAAGAAGAAGGCCGCCGCGAAGAAAGCTGTGCCGAAGAAGAAGGCTGCTGCAAAGAAGGCAGCGCCGAAGAAGAAAGCCGCCGCGAAGAAGGCGGCTCCGAAGAAGCGGGCCGCCGCGAAGAAGGCCGCTCCGAAGAAGGCTGCCGCCAGGAAGACGGCAAGGAAAACGGTGAAGAAGGCGGCCGCGAAGAAGGCGGTGCGCAAGAGCGCGAAGAAAGTGGCGAAGAAGGCGGTGAAGAAAGCCGCCGTCAAGCGCGCCAAGCCCGCCCGCAAGGCGGCGGGCAAGAAGTCGGTCGCCCGCAAGGCCGCACCGAAGAAGGCGGCGGCAAAGAAGTCCGCCAGCAAGAAGGCTGCCCCCAGGGCGGCCAAGAGGTCCACTGCCAGCAAGAAGAAGTAGGCCGTACCTCCTCCGGCCCGGCGTCATGCGCTGGGCCGGAGGGTTTTTCACGTCACACGTCGCCGCCCTTGCGGCGCGCCCCAGCAAAGAAGCGAATCCCATGGCAATCAAGATCGACAAGAAGATCACCAGCTACAACGTGGTCAAGCCCGAGGACAAGGTTGCCGATGCGGCCGGCAGCGCGAAGCAGGCCACCCCTGCCGCGCCCAAGCAGGCCGAAGTGATCCAGATGCACGAGAGTGTCGAGCGGCCGGAAACCCTGGTCGGCTCCACCTTCAAGATCAAGTCGCCGCTGTTCGAGCACGCGCTGTACGTCACCATCAACGACATCGTGCTCAACGCCGGCACCAAGTACGAGCAGCGCCGCCCCTTCGAGATCTTCATCAACTCGAAGAACATGGACCACTTCCAGTGGATCGTGGCGCTCACCCGCATCCTCTCCGCCGTGTTCCGCAAGGGCGGCGACGTGACGTTCATCGTGGAAGAGCTGAAAGCCGTGTTCGACCCCCGCGGTGGCTACTTCAAGGCCGGCGGCATCTACATGCCCAGCATCGTCGCCGAGATCGGCTCGGTGGTGGAGCAGCACATGAAGAACATCGGGCTGATCCACGACCCGGAGATGGACGAGGCCACCCGCAAGCTGATCGCCGAGAAGCGCGCCGCCTACGAGGCGCTGGACTCAAAAAAAAACGCTGATGCGGGCGTGAGCGCCGAGTCGACCGGCACCGAGACGCTGACCTTTCCGGCGGGCTCGATGATGTGCGACAAGTGCAACACCAAGGCCCTGGTGCTGATGGACAACTGCCAGACTTGCTTGAATTGTGGGTATTCGAAGTGCGGGTGAAATGCGTCTGACTCGAAATCAGGCGTACGTGCAAGCGTACCGTGGGTTCGAATTCCACTTTCTTCGTCAATATAATCAAGACCTTACACGATCCCGGCCCCGCGCTGGGATTTGTGTTTCTAGGGGTCGGGGTCACCTTGGGGTCACCGCGTCACCCGTTGTGGTGATCGCCCAATTCGCGGCGCGGGCAGCGGCGCGGTTATGCTCAAGGCTCACTCTACAGCGGCATCACGCCAATGATTCGGGAAGACGTCAAAGGACAGCTAGGCTGGATCGCGTTGTGGGCGAACTCGTTCGCTGATGACGGAAAAGTAGTCACGTTCGAGACAGTGCATTCGGGATTGCAGCGTGGAACCATCATCCATTGCGCTTGTTCTTCAAGCGCTCGCAGTAGATGAGGAATACTGAACTTTAAGTCGTTACACGCAATGAGGGGTGCACTGTGCTGTTAACGCCGTGGATACTCGTCACCGCTCAAGCCGCGCCAGCGGCGGCTGATCATTCTGCTTTGTGGATCGCGCTAGTCACTCCGGCCGTAACGCTAGGGCTTTTTTACATGGCACAGCGCGAGGGGCGGCGGAAAGAACGGAGGGAACTCGAAAATCATCGTGAGAAGGAGCGTGAAACGCTGCGCTTGAACTTGAAGCGTGAAGTGTTCTTGGAAGTCGCACCAGCCATCCAAAGTAATTATCTGGCGCTAAGCGTTTTCGTCGATTTGCAGCTTTCAATCTCCGACCTGCATACAAAGACCCGGGACACTCTCGCGCAATCGGCTAGCGCAATCGCAAAGCTCCAAGCGGTCGCGGCAGATGAAACACTTGAGGCGGCACGACAAGTCCAGGCGTTGCTTGGCATTACTTATATTCGGTTGATTGCGGCGCGAGGCGCATTGGGTGAGCGCAACGACCTAGAGGCAGTACAAGAAATTGCACGTCTTTGGAGACAGGAAGTCGCAGCATTCCCGTCGCTGATATCTAACTTCATAGCGCATGCGCGCCAAGAATTGCATTTGCCTTTCAACAAGGAGCGATTCGAAGCCGGCGTTGTCGATTCAAATGCCCGGATGTTCGCCGAGCTACAAAAGATCATGGGGCCGCTAGGTTGACTAAAAGCGGGGCCAGCTTCAATAACGGGTTCAGGTTCACTTATCTAACTCTCGGAAGTGACCCTGCCTCCTTTTTTGGACACCGATTTTGTGGGGTTGTGGGAAAATTTCTCGGACGCTTGGACGCCTTTTCCGCATCAGCTCTGAATCTGACAATGTAGCTTTCCGATCCGACGCAAATCATATCTTCCGAAATAAACGTGGTCACTTGGCGGATGACACGCTAGCAAATGGGGCGTTATTGCGAGGTGCGGTGCGTCCGGAAATAATGGTGGGCTCCGAACGGTCAACGGAAGCATTGGCTTGTACCAGGAATTACTGTCCGACGGGCGCCAAGTATATGGGTAAAGGTCCGAAATGGAGAAATAACAAATGCCGGCATCAATGCAACTCCACTACCCCAGGCAGCCTTGATTATGAATGAGATCAGCGAAATGGAAGCGCTTGAGGCTATGGGGCTGTTCCTCAAGAAATATTACGATCGAGCCGGAAACGATATGGAAACACTGATGTCCGATATCACTATCTATGGATATGGACAGACCAGTGATCCAGCAGCATGGGACGACTGGTTGGCATGCGTCCGTAGGGTCGTCCAGAGCCGTAGGCCGGGATGAAGCGAAGCGCAATCCAAGTAAGCGGAAGCGATATGCCTGATGCTCGTGATTGCTTGGGTGTACATTCACCGGAGATGCCGGCTGACGCAGGAGGTGGTCGTGATGAACCGGAATGTTCTCTTTGCCATGGGTCTGACCTTGCTTGCGCCAGCGGCATGGGCACAGACGGCCGCCAAGCTGGATCCGGGGTCGGCCTCCCAGGTCATACGGAATCAGGAGCGGGAGCATCGGGAGATGCAGAACGCGATGCGCTATATGGAAGAGGCGGAGCGCCGATCCTGGCTGAAGTCCGCGGCCAACCTTGCCAAGCTCCGCGTCAAGCTGGCCGAGGCATGGCAAAGCCTGGGCTTGTCGCCGCAGGGTGCCAAGCTGGTCGCCAAGGCCTACGACCCGAATCTCGCTGCGCGCATGCACCACGATCTGACTCGCGGCAAAAGCGACGAGGAAGTGGCGGAAATGCTGCAGTCTGCGATCAGGCAAGAACACTATCTGCAAGCCGACCAGCTGCTGATCGATTACGAGCGAAACAGGCTCAGGATGGGCGCGAACCACACGGCCGAAGTGAGCCGGTGAGCCGACTCAAGGAAAGGCGAAACCGGGACGGAGGAAGTTAAATCGTTTGGCTCCCGGTTCGTCGTGCCTCGGTCTTCTACCTGGCTTCCACCGTCCTGGTTTAGGTTTAGGTTTGGGTGGCGAACGCACCTTTCATTGCCTGTGGTGCCAGTTCAACCCGGAATCGTCGGTTCCACCAGTCGTTCCAGCAGGGTCAGCGATTCCTGCCAGCCCAGGTAGCACTGCTCGGTGGGGATCACGTCGGGGATGCCGGCCTGCTCGATCTGCACCTCGGTGCCGCAGCTCACCTCGCGCAAGGCGATGGTGGTGACCATGGTACCGGGCAGGTTGGGGTCGTCGAAGCGGTCGTCGTGGACGATGCGCTGGTTCGGCACCAGCTCCAGATACGTGCCACCGAAGCTGTGGCCGTTGCCAGTGCTGAAGTGGGTGAAGCTCATGCGGTAGCGGCCGCCGACGCGCGCGTCGAGCTCGTGCACGGTGCAGGTAAAGCCATCCGGCGGCAACCACTTGGCCAGGGCGGCGGGGTCGAGGAAGGCGCGATAGACGCGTTCGGGTGGGGCGGTGAACACGCGCAGCAGGCGAACAGTGCCGGACATGGTGGATCTCCAGGTGAGTGGCGAGGTGGGTCCTCACCATGGCGACGAGCGGGCGGGCCGCATATCGACACGAAACGTCCGGGTTATGATCCGATGCAGGTGTTCCCCCGGGAACCGCCCGTCCGGGTGCTCGATCCGCCCGCCGCAAGGACAGGACCATGGAATCGATCGGCGCCAAGTTGAGCGAGATGCAGCGCACGCCGCTGGCGCCCGCGCACGTTGCCGCGTTGCGCGAGGCGGGCAGGCAGGTGAACTACGCGGCGGGCACGTATCTGGAGCGGCCCGGCCAGCCGGTCGATCGCTTCGTCTATGTCCTCGACGGCGAGATCGAGGCGGTCAACGCCTATACCGATGAGCGGCATCTGCCCTCGACGCTGGGGCCGACCCAGTTCATGGGAGAGATAGCGTTCCTCAACGGCGGCAGTGCCGCGATGGCGATGCGCGCCGTGCGCGACACGTCCGTGATCGAGGTGCCGCGCGCCGCGATGCTGACCCTGATGTCGCAGATTCCCGAGATGTCGGACATCATCATCACCGTCTTTGCCGCGCGTCGCCGCCGGCAGGTCGAGCAGCGGGACAGCACGCTGGTGCTGATCGGCGAGGAGCGCGACCGCGAGGTTCGCTGCATCGCCGAATTCGCCGATCGCAATCGCATCCCCTACACCTCCCATGCGCTGGGCAGCACCGAGGCGAATGCGCTGGCTGCCACCTGTTCGCTGGCGCCCGGCCGCCCCGCGGTGATCTTTGGCCGCGACATGGTCATCGACGATCCCACGCCGGACAAGATCGCGCGCCTGCTCGGCCTCAACCTCGACCTGGTCGACGACGAGGATTTCGACGTGCTGATCGTGGGCGGCGGGCCGGCGGGCGTGGCCGCCGGCGTCTATGCCGGCGCCGAGGGGTTGTGCGCGCTGGTGACCGAGGACGTCGCCATCGGCGGCCAGGCCGGCACGTCCAGCCGGATCGAGAACTACATGGGTTTCCCCACCGGCATCTCCGGCGCGGATCTGGTCTGGCGCGGCCATATCCAGGCGATGAAGTTCGGCACGCGTTTCGCCATGCCCCGCCGCGTGGCCCGGCTCGAAGCGCTGCCCGTCGGCGGCTTCTGCGCCACCTTCGACAACGGCAAGCGGGTCCTGGCCAAGGCGGTGGTGGTGGCGACCGGCGTGCAGTATCGCCGCCTGCCGATTCCGCGGCTGACCGAGTTCGAAGGCGCGGGCGTGTATTACGCCGCGACCGATATCGAGGCCCGTTACAGCAAGGGCACCGAGGCGATCATCATCGGCGGCGGCAATTCGGCCGGCCAGGCCGCGATGTTCCTCAGCCGCACGGCGAGCCGGGTGCGCCTGCTGGTGCGGGGCCAGTCACTGGCGGCGTCGATGTCCAGCTACCTGTCGAGCCGGCTCGCGGCCGAGCCCACGATCACCATCGAGTACGGTGCCGAAGTCAGTGCGCTGCACGGCGAGGACCACCTCGAGGCGGTGACGATCCGCCATGCCGCCAGCGGCACCGAGGAGACGGTGCCGAGCCGGGCGCTGTTCGTGATGGTCGGCGCCGCCCCCAATACCGGCTGGCTGGCGGACCTGGTCAAGCTCGACCAGCACGGCTTCGTGCTCACCGGCGCGGCGGTCGGCGCCAGCTCGTCGTTCGAGGCTTCGCTGCCGGGCATCTTTGCCGTGGGTGACGTGCGCGGCGGATCGGTGAAGCGCGTGGCCTCGGCCGTCGGCGAGGGCTCGGTGGTGATTTCCCGGGTCTGGGCCTTCGTCGATGCGGGAAACCGGGGCGGAGGAAGTTGAATCGCATGGTCCTGGACTCGTCGTCCTCCGGCCTCTTGTCTTCTCCGGTTACTCGGAATGCACTTTTTGCGTTTTAACTTTCCTGAAAGTCGACTCCGCCCCCATTTTTCTGATGGCATCTTGAAACCTGCATGGTGTTCAGGCTCTCATGCATCATCATTCCGCAGCGACGTCGTTCGAACACGGCACCGCCAGCAATGCACCGATTGACCAGGTTGGGGATTCTTTGGCTCGCGGTGCTCCTCCCCAACTGTCCGGAGACTGCGTGGGCAGGCGCGCTCCGATCGTCGATTTCCACTGCCAGGGGATGTGCGTCTGTTTTTGCTCAGTCACACCGGGTTGAACGCGCTGGCAGCGGCGTGCGCTGGAACACAGGGGGAACCATGAAGAAGGTGCTGAATGGGGGGCTGCTGGTGGCGGTCCTTCTGGTGTTGTATGGATGCGCGACGGGGTACGGGAAGCGTGGTCTTTCGGGAGGGTACAGCGAGCAGAAGCTGGACAACTCCCACTACCTCATTGCGTTCGACGGTAATGGATATGCGTCCGAGGCCAGGGTCTGGTATTTCTGGATTTATCGCTGCGCCGAACTGACCAGGCAAGAGGGCTATGTCTATTTTTCGCTGAAGAAAGACGGCCCTCTGGACAAGAGCAGTTACACGCCCGACCGTGAGGCCGACGGACAGTTGCTGCCGGCGGTGCTCACCGATCGGGATGGCGGGGGCCTGGTCGAGGTTGGCGGCGGTGGCGGATTGATCTTCATTCCTGGTGGAACGATCACGACGTGGCATTCGAAAGCGCTGGTGTCCATGTACGGCGACAACGTGCCGGAAAGGACCGTTCTCATTAAGGCCCAGTCCGTGCTCGATCTTCTCGGCGATTACGTCAGGACAAACGGCAAGAGCGAGCCTCCGGCTCGCGAGCTCATCATCGAGCAGTCGGCGTATGCTCTCGCACCCGACAAAACCATCGTGAACCTGCATCGGTACATGGTGGCGCATCCGCCACGCCCGCGAGGTCTCTCGCCGTTTCTCCGCGCGCCGAGCAAACCCGCCCGGACCGTGCCACCGTTCCTTGCGGCACCGGGGCAGAAGACGTAGGGCAAGGCGTGATTCGCCGTGTGATGGCCCGGCATCCCACTTTTAAACCCGACTCTGATCCAAAGGTCTATTACTTCCGCGCCCACATCATCAACGGCTTGTGGGGACTCGAACCCGTGCGCGCCAGCGCGCTCTCGGGCAGCGAGTTCAAGAGCTGGGACAAGAAGACCCGGCTGCTCGAGAATTCCCCCAAGACGCTGGCGTGGGGAGAGAACAATCTCGCGGACGCCAAGCGCAAGAAGGGCTTCGAACCGAAGGAAATCTCTGACGAGCTCACGCTCCACGTCGAGGATGGTCGTTGAGGCACGTGCACGGAGAGGAGGCAGGCTGCTGCCGGCGCACGCGGGCCAGTTCCCGACAGGGGCGCGCGCTCACGACTTCTTCTTGCCGCCGCCGTCCTGCTTGTTGACGGTGGCCCAGGCGATGCGTTCGGCGCTCTTTTCGGACTTGCCCTTCTTTTTCTCGCTCTCCTCGATGTGGGAGGCCTGGCGTTTCTGCTTGTCGGTGTACGAGGATTTGTCGCCCTTGGACATGGGGGTGCTCCACGTTCGGAAAGGAGCCCTACGCTAGGCCTGGCCGGGTGAATGCCGGGTGGTCGATTGGCCGGCTCGGCGTCAAGGCGCGCAGCCGCCGGCTCGCTCCGGAAATTGCCGGCCGCGGGGAGCGTCAAGCCCCGCGGTCGGCCGCCAGCTCGGCCAGCTTGGTGATCGTGTTGATGTTGCGTGCCGTGCCGGTCCTGGCCGCGGGGATCACCAGCCGCGAATCGGCCATGCCGTCGCCGTAGTGCACGTAGATTTCGCGCTTGCCGCAGGCCAGGCGTTCCTGCTGGCGGTGCCGGACGTCGTCCAGCGCCGTGGCCGCGGGCGGGTCGTCGAGGAAGATCGCCACCACGCGGTTGCCCGGCTCGTGCGGGAACGGGTTGTCGGCCACTACCCTGGCCATCTCGGCGGCGTTGCGGATCAGCACGCCGACGGGTTTGCCGGCGTAGTCGAACAGCTGCTGCTCCAGTTTCTTCTTCACCGCGGCTTCGCCCAGTTTGCTGGTGAAGACCAGATTGCCGCTGGCGATGTAGGTGCGCGCATCGGCGAAGCCGGCAGCCTGGCCCATGGCCTTGAGCTCGCTCATCGGCAACTTGCCGGTGCCGCCGACGTTGACGGCGCGAAGAAGGGCGACATAGCGGGTCATCGTGGCATTGCTCCGCAAATGGACGTCCGAGTGTACCTGCGTCGTTCGTCGGCATCGGCTTCCGCAACAAGAACGCGGGCAGGGTGCTCGGCCTGCGGCCGCCCGTCGAGCTGACGCGGGCCGTAGTCCGGCCGAGCCGTCCCCGAGCGCCATCCACGGCGGCTCCGCATCACGCCATCGTTGCACCCGCCGCGGCACGCTGGCGCACAGTGAATGGCCGGGACGGGCGCGATGGCGGGAGCATCACGATGGCGGCGGCGCATCCTGTGGCTGGCGGTCGGCGCGCTGGGCGCGGCGCTGGCCGGCATCGTGCTGCTCAACGTATGGCCGCAGGAAAAACAGCTGGAACACCGGCTGGGCCACGTCAGCGCGGTGGAGAGCGAGCAGTTCCGGCGCGAGATCGGCACCATGCTGGGCGCCGCCATCAGCGACGGCAATGCGGTGGCGGATTTCCAGAATGGCGAGCAGATCTTTCCGGCGATGCTGGCCACGATCCGCGGCGCCCGCCACAGCGTCAACATGGAAACCTACATCTACTGGTCGGGCGAGGTGTCCAGGCGGTTCGTCGCCGCGCTGACCGAACGTGCGCGCGCCGGGGTGAAAGTGCGCGTGCTGGCCGACTGGGTGGGTTCGGTGCGCATGAAACAGGAAGTGATCGACGCGCTGCGTGCCGGCGGCGTGCGCTTCGAGTATTTCCATCCGCTGCACTGGTATTCGCTGGACCGCATCAACAATCGCACCCACCGCAAGCTGCTGGTCGTGGACGGGCAGGTGGCCTTCAACGGCGGCGTGGGCATCGCCGATGCATGGGAGGGCAACGGCCTGCAGCCGGACCACTGGCGCGACATGCAGTTCCGGGTGGAGGGCCCGGCCGCGGCGCAGATGCAGGCAATCTTTTCGCAGAACTGGCTGGCCACCACCGGCGAGGCGCTGCTGGGCCCGGACTATTACCCCGCGGTGCCGCCCCGCGGGGACCTGGCGGTGCAGGCGTTCGCCAGCTCGCCCGACGGCGGCAGCGAGAACATGCAGCTGATGTACCTGATGGCGATCAACGGGGCGCGCCGCCGCATCGATCTGGAGGCGGCCTATTTCGTGCCCGACGAGCTCACCCTCACCGCGCTGCGTGACGCGCTGAAGCGCGGCGTGCAGGTCCGCCTGGTGGTGCCGGGCCCGTACACGGACAGCACCGTGGTGCGCAACGCATCCCAGGCGCAGTGGGGTGCCATGCTGCGCGCCGGCGCGCGCATCTACTGCTACCAGAAGGCGCTGTTCCACGACAAGCTGATGGTGGTCGACGGCTACCTGACCATCGCCGGGTCGGCCAACTTCGACAACCGCTCGTTCCGGCTCAACGACGAATCCAACATCAACGTGTACGACCACGCCTTCGCCGCGCACATGACCGCGGTGATCGACCAGGACATCGCCCGTTCGCGCGAACTCACGCTCGCGCAATGGCGACAACGGCCGTGGCGACAACGCGTGTCCGACTGGCTCTCGTCGCTGGGTGCCGAGCAGTTGTAGCGTTCTTCACGCACGCTGTGGCATGCATGGTTGCGACCATCGCCCGAGGAACACGCCATGCCCAGCGACCACGACGAACGCCCTTTCGAAGACAGCGGCAAGCCCTTCGCCGCCGTGTTCAACCGGCAGGACGACGGCTTGCTGGGCGTATCGGTGCGCCTGCCCGACGGCAGTCTGCGCACCGTGCCGGCCGAGCATTTCGCCGACGAGGAGCAGGCCATGACGGCGGCGCGGGCCTTCGCGCACGAACTGGTCGGCTCGTGCTGAAGCCTCGCCGGCGCTGAACCGCGCTTGCACCGCCTTGCTATGCTCCGCGCACACGCAAGCCGGGGGCGGCGATGTCCAGGTGGATGGCACTGATTGGTTCGGCCGTGCTGGCGCTGTGCGTCGCCGGCGTGGCGCGGGCCACGACGCGGGTGGAGATTGCCGGCACCTATCCGGCGGGTGAGGCTGTGGCCCTGGGCCGCAACCAGAACTTCTACGTGCACCTGCACTACACCAGCGACCACCCCGTACGGATCTGGGTGCGCCCGTATCTCGCGGGCGAGCCGGCCAAGGCCGGCAGCAATCCGTCGCGGGTCTATCCCGCGGGCAGCGGCGAGGCGATGGGCTGGTTCTTTCTGTTCGATCCGGGCACGCAGGTGGACGAGGTGCGCGTCGAAGCCGGCGACGGCACGATCGCCGGCACCACGGTGGTGACGAGCTTGCCGGTGTCGGTGACCGCAGGCGACCAGGTCGCCGCGGAAACCCCGCCGCCGGCCTGGGTCACCACGCTGGGCGCCGCCGACCGGGCCGCGCAACAAGCCGACTACGACAAGCGCATGAGCATCCCGCCGAGCGCGGGCGACGTGGCGCTGTTCGGCGGCTTCATGTTGACCATGTACGCGCTGGGACTGGTCGGCCTGGCCGCGCCGGCATGGGGCGTGTGGCGCTGGCACGGTCCCTGGCGGTGGGCGGCCGGCGTACCGCTGGCGGTGGTCGCCTTCGTGCTGCTGCGCATCGTCGTCGACACCGCGCGCGATCCCACCTCGCACAATCTGTGGCCGTTCGAGATCCTGCTGTGGGGGGCGCTCAGTTGCGGCGCGATGCTGCTGCTCGGGCTGGCGCGGCGGCTCTCCGGCGCGGGCAGGAACCGGCCGCGGGCGTGAGCGGCGGGGGTTTCAGAGAGTCCGCGGTCGCCGTCACGATTCGACGAAACGCTGCAATCGCACCAGTGCCTCGCCCCACTGCGCGCTGATCGCGTCCAGCGCCTGGCGTGCCTCGTCCAGTCGCGCCGGCGTGAATTCCCACAACCGCTCGCGCCCCTGGCGCAGGTCGTGCACCAGGCCCGCGTCGGCCAGCACCTGCAGATGCTTGGTGACCGCCTGGCGGGTGATGGTAGTGCCGGCGGTGAGCTGGGCGATCGACAGCGCGCCGCCGGCACACAGCGTGGCGACCAGCCGCAGCCGGGTGGCATCGCCCAGCGCGGCGAAGACCGGCGCGCTGGCGGACAGCGTCGCGGCCTTGCGTCGTGGACGTTCAGTGCGCGGCGACATATTTCCCGATGTTGCCCATCTGCATGGCCCAGCCGCCGGCGTTGGCGCGCAGCGCGGCCTCGCGGCGTGTGGCCGGCAACCGGTCGAAACCCGACTCGGTGAGGCGCAACAGGATGCCTTCGGCCACCGCCTCGAGTTCGAAGGTGACCAGGGTGGTGGGTTCCATGGCGTAGTCCATGCCCGGCTCGATCGCATAGGGGTGCCAGCGCCAGGCGAACACGCGCATCGGCTCGATGCGCTCGACGTACAGCGTGAACGGCGTGCCGGCATGCGGCGCCTGCAACTTCGCGACCTCGGCGTCGACCTGGGTGGGCTGGATCGTACCGGTGATCGGCTGGCCGGCGACGAAGGGGCCGTCCAGCGCCATGCCGAACCATGCGCCGAACGCGCGGGCGTCGGTCAGCGCGTGCCACACCCGTTCCAGCGGGGCATGCAGCAGGATGTGTTGCTCGATGCGATCAGTCGACGAGCCCATGGCGTCCTCGATGGCAACCGGAAGGTTGCATGATGCACGCGCCGTGCCCGACATGCAACCTGGAAGCTGCACATTGCCGGCATCGGTTCCCGGCATCCGCCGGCGAAGGCTTGCGATACTTCCCGGGCTTGGGCACGCAGGGAGGTAGATGGCATGTCGTGGGGATGGACCTTGCTGGGGGTGTTTGGCCAGCTGCTGCTGGCGTACCTGCTGTTCATGCTGGTGGCCTTTTCCGGCGGCGGCCTGGCCAGCGGACGCTCGCTGCGCCCGCGCCCGTTGCGGGTGCTGAACCTGGCGATCTTCGTGTTGCCCGGCGCCTGCCTGTGCAGCGCGCTCATCGTGCTGGTCCTGCAGGTGGCCGGTGGTGGTGCCGGGGCATACGCCTGGCACGTGCTGCCGCTGGTGGCCACCGTGCTGTACTTGGGCTATCTGCGCTGGCTGGTCCGATACGGCTGAAGCGTCACGCACGTCCTGTTACCGTGCGAGGCTTGTGCACCGGAGGCAAGCCATGGAACCCGAGTTCTGGCATCAGCGCTGGCGTGAGGGCCGCATCGGCTTCCACCAGGATCGACCCACCCCGCTGTTGCTCGCGCACTGGCCGGCCCTGGCGCTGGCGCCGGATACCCGCGTGCTGGTGCCGCTGGCCGGCAAGTCGCGGGACATGGTGTGGCTTGCCGCGCAGGGGCATCGGGTGCTGGGCGTGGAGCTGTCGCCGCTGGCGGTGGAGCAGTTCTTCGCCGAACACGGATTGACGCCGCAGGCGTCTCCCTCGCCCTACGGCCACCGCTACGTCGCCGGCAACATCGAGCTGATCTGTGGCGACGTGTTCGGGCTCGACGCCGACATCCTCGCCGACTGCTCGGCGGTGTATGACCGCGCCGCGCTGATCGCGCTGCCGCCGGAGCTGCGCCGCCGCTACGCGGATGAGGTGTACGCGCAGCTGCCCGCCGGTTGCCGCGGCCTGCTGGTCACGCTGGATTACCCGCCGCACGAAAAGCACGGTCCGCCGTTTGCCGTGCCCGAGGCCGAGGTGTACCAACGCTACGGCCGCGACTGGGCGGTGGAGTTGCTGGAGCGCCGCGACATCCTGGCCGAACAGCCGGGCTTCGCCGCCGAAGGGGTGACCGCGCTGGAAACCGCGGCGTACCGGCTGCTGCGCAAGGCCTGATTCGTGCGCCGCCCGATCGGGGGCGTCGAAAAGGTCTAGACTGCCCCTGTCAAACGTTCCCGCCCCGTGGCGTGGAGGGTTCCGGCATGTTGGCCTGGATGCATGCGGCAATCCTGGCGTGGTCGATGACCACCGCGCCCGCCCCGGTCATGCCGCCGCCGGAGCCGATGCCGTCACCCGAACAGATCATGGCGGTTCCGCCGGCCTTGCGCGCGCAGTTGCAGCGGCAGGTCGGCGACGACGGGCCGGGCCGGCAGCGGATGGAGCGTCTGGTGGAGTTCCTGTTCGATCCCTCCGGCCTGGGCATGACGTACGCCACCGACGCCACCTTGACGGTGGCGCAGGCGTACCGGCTGCGCAAGGCCAACTGCCTCACCTTCACCCTGCTCACCGTGGCGCTGGCGCGCGAGGCCGGGCTGGATGCCCACGCGCAGGAGATCGACGACGTGGTGGCCTGGCGCGTGCAGGACAACGTCGTCTACCGCTTCAACCACGTCAATGCCCAGATCGCCATCGGCCGCATGCGCTACACCATCGACGTGGCCCGCGACGAGGTGGTGACGCGGCACAAACCCGAGTCCATCTCCGACCAGCGCCTGCTGGCGCTCTATTACAACAACCGCGCCGCCGAACTGCTGGCGGACAACCGGCCGGACGTCGCCGCGCCCTACATGGCGATGACGCTGCAACTGGCGCCGCGCTACGCCAGCGGCTGGGCCAACGCCGGGGTGCTGTACCTGCGTGAGGGCGACCTGCGCGGCGCCGAACGCCATTACCTGAGGGCGCTGGCGCTGGACCCCACCCATGCCGGGGCCCTGTTCAACCTGGTGACGCTCTACCGCAACACCGGCGACGAGGCGGATAGCGCCCACTTCCAGCACCGGCTGGAAAAGGTGCAGAGGAAGGACCCTTATTTCCAGTTCCTGCTGGCCGTGGACGATGAAAGGGAGGGCGACTACACCGGCGCGGTGCAGCACTACCGGCGCGCCATCCGCCTGTACCACGGCGACTCGCGCTTCTACCTCGGGCTGGCCCGGGCCTACCAGCAACTGGGCGAGGAGCGCCATGCGCGGCGGGCGCTGCGTTACGCCGACATGCTCAGCCGCGACGACACTCACGGGGCCGGGCGGGCGGGGTTGCGGCGCAACTGATTTGCCCGGAAAGGTGGGCGGGCTCTTTATATTTTCACCTGAAAGGGTGAAAATATGCGGCCATGAGCCTGCACCTGACCCGCCGCCAGTCCGACATCCTGGAGTTCATCCGGGCCCGCGTGGCGCGGGATGACCGGGCGCCCACGCTGGAGGAGATCGGCCGGGCGATGGGGTTGGCCCATGTCAGCGCCGTGCTCAAGCACGTGCGTTCGCTGGAGGCCAAGGGACGGCTCGCGATCGAGCCGAACCGCGCGCGCGGGATCCGCCTGCTGGATGCGCCCGAGGCGCTGGATGCGGACACCCTGGAGCTGCCGCTGGTGGGCCGCATCGCCGCCGGCGAGCCGCTGTTCTCCGAATCGCGCATCGAGCGCAGCCTGCGGGTGTCGCGCTGGCTGTTCCGGCTCAGGCCGGATTACCTGGTGCGGGTGGTCGGCGACTCGATGCGCGACGAGGGCATCCTCGACGGGGACCTGGTCGGCGTGCACGCCACGCCGGTGGCGCGGCACGGCCAGGTGGTGGCGGCGCGGGTCGGCGGCGACCGCTTCACGATCAAGCGGCTGTATTGGCAAGGCGAGGTGATCCGGCTGCTGCCGAACAACCCCGGCTACCAGCCGATCGACCCCGACCCCACCGAGGATTTCGCCATCGAAGGCCTGTTCGCCGGCCTGCTGAGGGGCGGCTGATGGCGGCCGTGATGCCCCTGTCGAACCTGCTCGATGCGCGCCGGGTCTGGCGCGGCCGCGCCGAGCCGCTGCCGGCCGGCGAGCAGCCCACCGGTTGGGCCGCGCTGGATGCGGTGCTGCCCAGCGGCGGCTGGCCGGCGGCGGCGCTGTCGGAAATCCTGCTGCCGCTGGATGGCGTGGGCGAACTGCAACTGGTGCTGCCCACGCTGGCGCGCCTCAGCCAAGGCGCGCGGCCGGTGGTGCTGGTGGCGCCGCCGTATCTGCCCTGCGTGGCCGGTTGGCGCCAGCATGGCGTGGACATGCGCCGGATCGAGATCGTCAGCGCGGCCGGGGCCGACGTGTTGTGGGCGACGGAGCAATGCCTGCGCTCGGGCAGTTGCGCCGCGGTGCTGGCGTGGCCACGGCAGGCCGACGATCGCGCGTTGCGGCGGTTGCAGGTGGCCGCCGACGGCGGCCGCGCGCTGGCGTTCGCGTTCCGCGATCGCCGGCATCTTTCCAATGCCTCGCCGGCGGCGCTGCGGCTGGAGCTGGAGGCACGGCCGCAGGCGCGGGTGTGGGTGCGCAAATGCCGCGGCGGCGCGATCCCGGCCCAGCCGGTGGCGCTGCCGCGCGCCCTGCATTGAGGGTGGGCGCCGATGTTGTGGGCCTGCATAGCGTTGCCGCAGCTGGCACTGGACGGTGTCCTCCGGCGTCGTGCGGACGCGGGTCCACTGGTGCTGGTGGCCGGTACCGGGCATGCGCGCAGCATCGTGGCGGCGAACGCGGCCGCGCGCGAGGCCGGCCTGCGCGTGGGCCAGCGACTGAGCGCGGCGCAGGCGCTGCTGGCGCAATTCGAAGCCTTGCCGTACCAGCCTGAGCGGGTCGATCACTGGCATCGGTTCCTGGCCGCGGTGGCCTATCGCTACAGTGCCGAGGTGAGTCTGCTGCCGCAGGCGATCGTGCTGGAGGTCAGCCGCAGCCTGAGCCTGTTTGGCCCGTGGCCACGGCTGGAAAGTCTGCTGCGAACCGATCTCGATGCGCTGGGCTTTCGCCACCGGATCAGCGCCGCACCGACGCCGCATGCGGCGCATGTGCTGGCCGGCGTCGCCGACGGCCAGGCGGTGCTCACCGACGAGCAGCTGTGCCACGCGCTGCAGCGCATCCCGCTGTCGCAGAGCTACCTGCCCGCGGCGGCGGCCGAGGCCTTGCCGGGCATGGGCATCCGCAGCCTGGGCCAGTTGCTGGCGCTGCCGCGCGACGGCTTGCGCCGGCGTTTCGGTGCGGAGTTGCTGCTCGCGCTGGATCGGCTGACCGGCGCGGTCCCGGCCGGCCTGGAAGCGTATCGGCCACCCGACCGCTTCGACCTGCGCATCGAGTTGACGCACGAGGTCGAGGCCATCGGTGCGCTGGTCTTTCCGCTGCGCCGGATGACGGCCGACCTGTCCGCCTATCTGGCCGGTCGCGACGGCGGCGTGCAGCGCTTCACGCTGCAGCTGGAGCATCGCGAGGGACACACCGAGGTGAAGGTGGGCCTGCTCGCGCCCGAGCGCGAGGCCGGCATGCTGTTCGAGCTGGCGCGCGCGCGGCTGGAGCAGGTGCAGCTGCCGCAGCCGGTCATCGCCATGCGCCTGCTCGCGCGCGACCTGCCCGCGTTCGTGCCGGCCGGGCGCGACCTGTTCGACGAGCGCCCCGCCAATGCGTTGCCGATCGAACAATTGCGCGAACGCCTGCGCGCGCGGCTGGGTGATTGCGCCGTGCATCAGTTGGGCAGCACCACCGATCCGCGGCCCGAGCTGGCGCAGAAGGTGACGACTCACGATGACGGCTGCTGGCAGGAACCCTCGCCACGACCGACCTGGCTGTTCGAGCGGCCGATTCCCCTGCGCGGTGCCGCGCCGCGCATCCTGGCCGGCCCCGAGCGGCTGGAAACCGGCTGGTGGGATGGCGGCGAGGTATGCCGCGACTACTACGTGGTGGAGACCGCGCAGGGGCAACGCGGTTGGGCCTTCTGCGCGCCGGGCGAACGCGACGGCTGGATGCTGCACGGCTGGTTCGCATGAACGCGTATGCCGAGCTGCATTGCCTGTCGAACTTCTCGTTCGGCCGCGGCGCGTCCAGTGCGCGCGAACTGTTCGAGCGCGCGAAGGCCTGCGGCTACGAGGCGCTGGCGATCACCGACGAGTGTTCGCTGGCCGGCATCGTGCGCGCGCTGGAGGCCTCGCGCGCCACCGGCATGAAACTGATCGTGGGCGCCGAGTTCCAGCTCGACGATGGCCCCAGGCTGGTGCTGCTGTGCGAGAACAAGGCCGGCTATACCGCGCTATGCGGGCTGATCACCCGCGGCCGCCGCGCCTCGGCCAAGGGCACGTACCGGTTGCATCGCACCGACCTCGCCGATGGCGTGCCGGGCACGTTGGCCTTGTGGCTGCCCGGGCGCGAGCCCGATCCCGCGCACGGCCGCTGGCTGCGCGACACTTTCGCCGAACGGGCGTGGCTGGCGGTGGAGCTGCATCACGGGCCCGACGACGCCGGGCGCCTGCGCGAGCTGCAGCGGCTTGGACACAGCCTCGATCTGCGCCTGGTCGCCGCCGGCGACGTGCACATGCACGTGCGTCGCCGGCTTGCGCTGCAGCACACGCTGACCGCGATCCGCCACCGCGTGCCGCTGGCCGAAGCCGGCGCGCTGATCTTCCGCAACGGCGAGCGCCACCTGCGCCGGCGCGAGGCGCTGGCGGCGATCTACCCTGCCGCGCTGATGCTCGAAAGCACCGCCATCGCCGCGCGCTGCACGTTCAGCCTCGACGAACTGAAATACAGCTATCCCGCCGAGCTGGTGCCCGAAGGCCACAGCGCGACCAGCTGGTTGCGCCATCTCACTGAAGAAGGCATGCGCTGGCGCTGGCCGAACGGCGTGCCGGAGAAAGTCCGCGCGCAGATCGAGCACGAACTTGGGCTGATCGAGTATCTGAAGTACGAGTCGTATTTCCTCACCGTGCAGGACATCGTGCGCTTTGCCCGCAACCAGGGGATTCTCTGCCAGGGCCGCGGCTCGGCGGCGAACTCCGCCGTGTGTTTTGCGCTCGGCGTCACCGAGGTCGACCCGGCGCGGATGAACCTGCTGGTGGAACGCTTCATCAGCAGGGAACGCAACGAGCCGCCCGACATCGACGTGGATTTCGAGCACGAGCGGCGCGAGGAGGTGATCCAGTACATCTACGGCAAGTACGGCCGCGAGCGCGCCGCGCTGGCGGCCACGGTGATCTGCTACCGCGGCAGCAGCGCGGTGCGCGACGTGGCCAAGGCGCTGGGCCTGCCGCCGGACCAGGTGGATCAGCTGAGCGGCATCTTCGGCTGGCGCGGTGAGCAATCGCTGGACGAGCGCCTGCGCGAACACGGTTTCGATCCGCAGGGTGCGGTGCTGCGCCGGGTGCTGAAACTCACCGCCGAGTTGCGCGACATGCCGCGGCACCTGTCGCAGCACGTGGGCGGTTTCGTGATCAGCGACGCGCCGCTGGCCGAACTGGTGCCGGTGGAGAACGCGGCGATGGCCGATCGCACCGTCATCCAGTGGGACAAGGACGACCTGGACACGATGCGCCTGCTCAAGGTCGATTGCCTGGCGCTGGGCATGTTGAGTTGCGTGCGCCGCTGCCTGGACCTGCTGCGTGCCCATCGCGGCCAGGATTACAGCCTGGCGACGTTGCCGGCCGAAGACCCGCGAACGTACGAGATGATCCAGCGTGCCGACACCGTCGGCGTGTTCCAGATCGAGAGTCGCGCGCAGATGGCGATGCTGCCGCGGCATCGCCCGGAAAATTTCTACGACCTGGTGATCCAGGTGGCGATCGTGCGGCCCGGCCCGATCCAGGGCGACATGGTGCATCCGTACCTGCGCCGCCGCCGCGGCGAGGAGCCGGTGGACTATCCGTCGGAGGATCTGAAGGCGGTGTTCAAACGCACCCTGGGCGTGCCGCTGTTCCAGGAGCAGGTGATGAAGCTGGCGATCGTGGCGGCCGGTTACACGGCCGGCGAAGCCGACCAGCTGCGCCGCGCGATGGCGGCGTGGAAGCGCCATGGCGGCATGGAGCACCACCGCGAACGGATCATCCGCGGCATGCTCGAACGCGGCTACACCGCCGAGTTCGCCGCACGGCTGTTCGAGCAGATCAAGGGCTTCGGCAGCTACGGTTTTCCCGAAAGCCATGCGGCCAGTTTCGCCGGCATCGTCTACGCCAGCTGCTGGCTGAAATGCCACGAGCCGGCCGCGTTCGCCTGCGCCCTGCTCAACGCGCAGCCGATGGGTTTCTACGGCCCCAGCCAGATCGTGCAGGACGCGCGGCGCCACGGCATCGCGGTGCGCCCGGTCGACGTGCGCCACAGCGACTGGGACTGCACGCTGGAGGACGACGGGCGCGATCAGCCGGCGCTGCGGCTCGGGTTGCGGCAGGTGCGCGGGTTTCGCCAGGACGTGGCCGAACGGATTTCGGCGGTCCGCGCCGCGCGTCCCTTCGTCGACGTGGTGGACCTGTGCGCGCGCACCGGCATCGACCGGCGCCAGCAGGAGTTGCTGGCCGAGTCGGGCGCCTTGCGCGGCCTGGCCGGCCATCGGCATCGGGCGAAGTGGGCGGTGGCCGGCGTCGAGCCGCAACTGCCGTTGTTCGGCCATGACAGTCCGGCGGAGGCCGCCATCGTGCTGCCGGTGCCGTCGGCCGCGGAAAACCTGCAGTCGGATTACGCGCGCACCGGCCTCAGCCTCGGCCCGCATCCGCTGCAACTGATCCGTCCGCGCCTGCGCGCGGCGCGTTTCGCCGACTCGCGCCACCTGCGCGGCCAGCCGCACCACAGCCCGGTGCGCGCCGCCGGCCTGGTCACCCAGCGCCAGCGGCCGCAGACCGCCAGCGGCGTCACCTTCATCACCATCGAGGACGAACACGGCGCGATCAACGTGGTGGTGTGGAGCCACGTGGCCGAGCGGCAGCGCCGTGCCTACCTGGAGGCCCGCCTGCTCGGCGTGGAAGGGCAGTGGGAATGCGTCGACGGCGTGGCCCACCTGATCGCCCGGCGGCTCACCGACATGAGCGCGTGGCTGGGCGGGCTGGACAGCCGCTCGCGCGATTTCCATTGAATGCGCCGCGGGCGCGATCCGTGCGCTGCCGCGCGCCGCGGAATCGGGTAGGCTGACACCACCGTCGCCAGCGGCATGGGGATGCCGCTGCGCGGTTCTCTTTCCAATCCGGGGGATTTATGGGTACTTCTTCGTTTGCCGCCTTGGCCGGCATGGGGCTGTTCGCGATCCTGATCATGATCGTCGTGGGCATCGCACTTGGCGCGCTGGTGCTGGCCGTGTCCTTCCGCCTGGTGGTCGGTTTCATGCCGTCCTACCTGCGTGCGCTGGGCGCCGTGGTGCTGACCTATGTCGGGGTGTTCGTGGTGACACTGATCCTCGGCATGGTGGTGCACAGCAGCGTGCTGTCGCTGATCGTGACCTTCCTCGTCGGTGCCGTCGTGGTGAATTACCTGTTGCCGGCCGCGGACGGCAGCCAGATCGGCTTCGGCAAGGCCTGCGTGGTCGAGCTGGTCAACATGGTGATCGGCATCGTGCTGGCGCTGATCATCGGTTTCATCTTCGCGATGGTGTTTGGCGCGGCGCTGTTCGGCCTGCACTGAGTGCGATGCTGGCGGGGGCGCTGGCCGCCCCCCGCCAGCATCGACGATCACACCAGCGTGGTGGCCACGCCGAAGCTGATGGCCATGCTCAACGCCACCGCCATGCAGGCGCTGCCGGGGCGGATCCGGCGCGCATCGACGCGCGGCACCAGCCGCCACAGCAGGAGCGCGCCGATCAGCATGTCCAGCACCAGCGCCACGCGCAGCAGGCCCGAGCGCAACAGGCCGCCGTAGGGCGGGTGCAGCGCGCCCTCGTAGGCGGCCACCAGGAAGACCAGCAGCAGGCCGGCCATCGTCCACAGCAGGCAGGCGAGGTAGACGCGGTTGAACACCACCGCGCAGCGCTCGGTCCAGCGCATCACCGACCAGCCGATCAGCGCGAACGCCAGCGCCGCCATGCTGCTGTAGAGCACCCACCACAACAGGGTGCTGGTCACCGCGAGCATGCTGTTCATACGACCTGCTTGAACCCCAGTTTGCGATACAGCTTGGACATCAGCCACGCCGGGCCGACCAGCAAGTAGGACAGGTCGGTGAGGAAGCTGGGTTTGCGCCCCTCGAACTTGTGCCCGATGAACTGCCCGATCCAGGCCACCACGAACACGCCGACCGCCCACCATGCCAGCGCCCGCGCGCCCAGCTGCCAGTACAGGAAGTTGGTGAGCAGGCCCATCAGGGCGAAGGCGATCAGCAGGCCGACCGCCAGCCGGTGCGAGCGTTTCCAGTACCAGTAGAACGCCAGCACCATCACCAGCACTGCCCACGAGCCGGGACGCAACGCGGTGAACGGCACCGGGGTCGCCCACAGCAGCGCGATCACCGACCACACGATCGGCGGCACGCAGAACCAGTGGAAGATCTGGTTGGTCGGGTTCCGGTGATCGCTGCTGTAGCTGTCGATCCAGTCCTGCATGGTGCGCATGAGCGTTCCCCCTCGATGAAACCTCAGTCGAGCCGGATGCCGGCCAGCTTGTGCAATGCCTCCGCGTACTTGGCGGCGGTGCGCGCGATCACCTGGTCCGGGATCACCGGGCCCGGCGCGGTCTTGTTCCAGTCCTGCGTCTCCAGCCAGTCGCGCACGAACTGCTTGTCGTAGCTGGGCGGGCTGATGCCCACGCGGTATTCGTCGGCGGGCCAGAAACGCGAGGAATCCGGGGTGAGCATCTCGTCCATCACGTAGAGCCTGCCGTCGGCGTCGGTGCCGAATTCGAACTTGGTGTCGGCGATGATGATGCCGCGTTCGGCCGCATAGGCCGCCGCCCAGCGGTAGATCGCCAGGGTGGCGTCACGCACCTGTCCGGCCAGTTCGCGCCCGACCGCGTTCACCACGGCCTCGAAGCTGACGTTCTGGTCGTGGTCGCCCACCGCCGCCTTGGTGGACGGGGTGAAGATCGGTTCGGGCAATTGCTGCGCCTGCTTGAGGCCGGCCGGCAGGGGGATGCCGCACAGCGCGCCGGTGGCCTGGTAATCCTTCCAGCCCGAGCCGATCAGATAGCCGCGCGCGATGCATTCCACCGGCACCGGCTTCAGCCGCCGCGCCACCACGGCGCGCTTCTCGTACAGCTTGAGGTCGGTGCCGGGGGGCAACACCTCGGCCAGCGGCACGTCGAGCAGGTGGTTCGGTACCAGGTGCACGGTCTTGCCGAACCAGAAGTTGGAGATCTGGGTCAGCATCTCGCCCTTGCCCGGGATCGGGTTGGGCATCACCACGTCGAACGCCGACAACCGGTCCGTGGCCACCATCAGCAACCGCTGGTCATCCAGCGCGTAGACGTCGCGTACCTTGCCGCGGTGGATCAGCTCGAGGCCGGGCAGGTTCGATTGGGGCAGGGTGGTGGGCACGGCGGGTTCCGCAGGACGGGAGATCGCTATTGTAGCGACTGCGGGCGCGGCACCGGGAGCGCGCTGCCGGCGCCCGGCGGGCGCGCTGCTAGAATTGGCATCCTTTGGCCCCATGTGTTGCCGATGCGCATATTCCCGATCGCGGCGTTTTGCCTGGCCGCCCTGCCCAGCCTGGCCCAAACCCCCTCCCGGCCCGACCGGCTCGGCCTGTGCGCGGCCTGCCACGGCGAAACCGGGCAGGCGCACATGCCCGGCGTGCCGAACCTGGCCGGTCAGCGGCTGGACTACCTGCGCGACGCGCTGAAGCAATACCGCGACGGCCGCCGCAACGTGGCGGTGATGCGCGCGGCGATCGGCCCGCTGAACGATGCCGAGCTCGACGCGCTGGCACGCTGGTACAGCGCGCAGGTGGCCGCGCCGGCGCAGGGGCAGCCATGAGCTTCACCTACACGATCTGGTTCGGGATCTTCGGCCTGCTGGTCGGCCACATGCCGGGCGCGGTGGTGGGCGCGGTGCTTGGCTTCATCTTCGACAACCTGCGCCACAGCCAGCGCCGCCAGGCCACGCCCGAGGCCGGCGGTTTCGTCGGCCCGCTGTTCACCCTGCTCGGTGCGGTGGCCAAGTCCGACGGCCGCGTGTCCGAGGCCGAGATCGCGGTGGCCGAGCGCCTGATGACGCGCATGGGCCTGACCGCCGAGCAGCGCGCCCAGGCCGTGGCCAGTTTCAATGCCGGCAAGCAGCCGGAGTTCGACGTCACCCGCACCATCGCCGAATTGCGCAACTGGGTCGGCTTGCGCCGCGATCACGCGTTCCCGGTGCTGGACGTGGTGATCGAAACGGTGCTGTCCGAGGGCAATCCGGGGCCGGAGAAGATGTCGATCCTGCGCCAGCTCGCCTTCGCGCTGCGCGTCAGCGACATGGAGCTGATGGCGCTGATGGCGATGAAGGGCTATGCCTGGAACGGTGGCGCCGGCAGGCCGCGCGGCGGCCGGCAGCAATATGGCAGCAACGGCGGCTACGTGCCGCCGCAACGTACGCCGCAGGGACCCGATCCGTATGCCGTGCTGGGCATCGACCGCAATGCCGACGAACGCGCCATCAAGCGCGCCTACCGCAAGCTGATCTCCGAACACCATCCCGACCGCCTCGGCGACCTGCCCGAAGACATGCGCAAGCGCGCCGAATCGCGCGCCAGCGAGATCAATGCCGCCTACGATCGCATCAAGGAAGCCCGCGGCTTCAAGTAGGAGCCCGCTCGCGGGCGATGCTTTTGGAGCCGGGATTCGGCCCTTCGACAAGCTCAGGACGGTGAATTCGGGATTGGGGACTCGCAAAAGCAAAAGCATCGCCCGCGAGCGGGCTCCTACAATAGGCACATTCGACCTTCCGGTAGCCGCCATGCCCAAGCAGAGCCCCGTCATCGCCCCGTCCATCCTCGCCGCCGATTTCGCCCGGCTGGGCGAGGACACCGCCGCCGCGCTCGCCGCGGGAGCCGACTGGGTGCATTTCGACGTGATGGACAACCATTACGTGCCGAACCTCACGATCGGCCCGATGGTGCTCGCCTCGCTGCGCAAGTACGGCATCACGGCGCCGATCGACGTGCACCTGATGATCAAGCCGGTCGATCGCATCGTGCCGGATTTCGCCAGGGCCGGCGCCAGCCTGATCAGCTTCCATCCGGAGGCGAGCGAGCACATCGACCGCACCCTGGGCCTGATCAAGGAGTCCGGTTGCCAGGCCGGGCTGGTGTTCAACCCCGCCACGCCGCTGGATCATCTGGACTACGTGATGGACAAGCTGGACATGATCCTGATCATGTCGGTGAACCCCGGTTTCGGCGGACAGAAGTTCATCCCCGGCACGCTGGACAAGCTGCGCCAGGCGCGCGAGCGGATCGAGGCCAGCGGGCGCGCGATCCGGCTGGAAGTCGACGGCGGCGTCACGGCCGACAACATCGGCGCGATTGCGGCCGCCGGCGCCGACACCTTCGTGGCCGGCTCGGCGATCTTCCACGCCGGCGATTACGCGGCCGAGATCGCCGCCATGCGCCAGGCGATCGGCTGAGCGGCCGGTTCCCCACGCGAAAAAAACCCGGCGCCGGAACGGCAGCGCCGGGATAAACGTCGTCGGGGACGCAAGGGGGAAACACCATGGATTGGCGTGTGCCGGCGCGAGGCCTGCTCAGGAGTGCGCACACCCCGCACCGGCACGTTCCACGGCAAAGAGGAACATCCGCCAATCAGTAAGTCCGACCCGGTCGTTGCCGGTTGGTTCCCGGCGCGGAGGCCGATTTGCCAACTGTGTCGTTCAGGTTCGCCCCGCGGCGCAGGCCATCCAGCCATTGCGCCAGCGCGACCCGGGCGTGGATCCATGCCGCGTCCAGACCCAGTCCGGCGGCCAGCAGCAGGCTGCCGACCATCAGCCAGTGATGCCAGGTGTGCAAGAGCCGGGTTGCTGCCAGCATGTTTTTTCCTCCAATGGCCTACGCCTGCATTGGCGCATGCGCGAGAGCCTCGCCGCCGTCGCGCATGCGGCCGGGCCCGGGCCAGTCATGGCAAGTGGCGGGCGGGGCTTGCGCAAAAAAAGACCCCTCGCGGACGAGGGGCAAGCAACCACCGGGGGAGGAACGGCGGGTTACAACGGTTGCCAGTCGGGGTCGGTGTCGCCCTGGCCTGCGTCCGGCGCGATTCCCTTCGCGCCGGACGCCCCGACGACTTCCACCACGGCAAACAGATCGAATCCATCCAGGCGAGCGGGCATGACGGGCTCCTTTCAGAAGAATCCGACCAGGAGGCCCAGCAGCAGGGCACCCAGCGCCAGGCCGACGCGCAGCGGTTCGAAGCCGCGCAGTTCGGCGTTGGGGTCGCGTTCGGTACGGCGGGTGTCCATGGCTGGCCTCGTGAAGGGGTGCTTGGGGCCCATCAAAGCGCCCGCCACGGCGCGTGTGCCGGCCGTCGCGGGGCGATTTGCCGCCGGCTTGTGGCAAATCGCTGGCAACGCCGTGCAGGCGCTTGCACCCGCGCGGCGCGCATAGCACGCTGCAGCCACCATCCCCGGGAGCACGCCATGGGCCGCAGCATTGCCATCGTCGAAGACGAGCCGTTGATCCGCGCCAACTACGTCGAGGCGCTGAACCGTTTCGGTTACGACGCGCGCGGCTACGGTTCGCGCCAGGAGGCGTCCAGCGCGTTCGCAGTGAAACTGCCCGAGCTGGTGATCATCGACATCGGCCTGGGTGACGAGCCGGAGGGCGGCTTCGACCTGTGCCGCGAACTGCGCGCGAAGTCGTCGACGCTGCCGCTGATCTTCCTCACCGCGCGCGATTCGGATTTCGACGTGATCTCGGGCCTGCGCCTGGGCGCGGACGACTACCTCAGCAAGGACACCAGCCTGCACCAGCTGGCCGCGCGCATCGCGGCGCTGTTCCGCCGGATCGAATCGCTGAAGGCGCCGGCGTCCAGCGAGACGGTGCTCGAGCACGGCCCGCTGAAGCTCGAATCCGAACGCATGCGCATCACCTGGAACGGCGAGGAGATCCCGCTCACCGTCACCGAGTTCTGGATGGTCCACACGCTGGTGCGCTTCCCCGGCCACGTGAAGAATCGCGACCAGCTGATGCGCGAGGCGGAACTGGTGGTGGACGACGCCACCATCACCTCGCACATCAAGCGCATCCGCAAGAAGTTCGTGGCGGTCGCGCCCGAGTTCGACGCGATCGAAACCGTGCACGGCGTCGGCTACCGGTGGAAGCCGTGAGCCTGCGTTTCGGGGTTGCGCTGCTGCTGGGTTTTTGCGCCGCGGTGGCGAACGGCACCGGCAAGGACGACGTGCTTGCCCGCGGCGCCCGCGACGGCAACGCCCCGGCCTGGGCGATCGCCGTGGCCTCGCCGCCGGGCTGGACCCGCGACTGCTGCACCTACGCGCAGGCGATCGGCGTCAACGCGGTGCTGTACCAGGGCCAGTGGAGCGGCAAGCCGCAGCGGGTCATGGTGCTCAACGTGTGGCCGCGCACGCTGCCCAGCCTGGCCGCCGAAGTGCAGGCCGACCGCAAGCGCTACCTTGAACTGGATCCCGCCGGCAAGGCGTCGAGCTTCAGCGTGCGCCATCCGGGCATGCCGTGCGAGGCCAGCGTCTACGAAGGCAGCGACCACGTCGACGACGTGCTGGTGTTCTGCGATCCGGGCCAGGCCAGCGGCATCCGCTACAGCTGGTCGATGGCTTTCGACGCAGGCGACCCCACGCGACGTGCGCTGCTGGATGACTTCATGCGCGTGGTGATGGCATCGCACTATCAGCGCGCCGAGTCGCCATCCGATGCCCGCTGAACGATCGGCGGCAGGCACGTGAACCTGCGTCGCAAGCTGCTCCTGGTAGCGCTGTGCACGCTGGCGCTGCCGGTGGCTGGCTGGTTCGACGTGCGCCAGATGGAGTCGCTGCTGCGCGACGGCCAGGCGCAGGCGCTGGTGGCCTCGGCGCAGGTGGTCGCGCGCAGCCTGGTGGTGACCCGGGCGTTGCCGCCGGCCGACGGCCCCGGCTGGTACGTGCAGCAGGTGCCCACGCCGATCACCGTCGACGGCTATGGCGACGACTGGGCCCCGCTGACACCGTGGAGCCAGCCCTTCGCACGGCGCGGGCGGCTGCTGCTCGCCGAGGATGCCGACGGCTTCTACCTGCACGCGCAGGTGGCCGACACCCATCGCACCCGGGCCGACGCCGCCGATGCGAACGCGCTGCTGGCCGACCACCTCATCCTCGTGCTGGGCAACGCCGCCGGGCAGCGCCGCTACCTGCTGGCCAGCGCCGCGCCGGGACCGCTGGAGGCGCAACCGCTGGATCCGCCGGTGCCCGGCCTGCCCGACGCGATCCATGCGCGCTGGCAGGAAGACGGCAGCGGCTACCAGGTCGAGTTGCGCCTGCCGCTGCAACTGGCGTTGCGCCGCCTGGGCATCGGCGCCTACGACGCCGGCAGCGGCGGCGATCGCCTGGCCGCCGAGTCGCGCCCGCTGCGCCGCTACACGCCCGCACTGTCCGGCGAACTGGCCCAGCTGGTACCCGAGGGCGTGCAGGCGCGCGTGCTGTCGCCGGCCGGCTGGCTGCTGGCGCGCAGCGGGCGCCTGCACGGCGCCAGCGCCGCCGGGCACGACCCGGGCTGGTTCGCCTCGCTGGTCTATCGCTCGCTGCTGGCCACTCACCTGGATGATGCCAACCTGTGGGCGCAGGACGTGCCGCGGCTGGACACCCGCGAAGTGGAACAGGCGCGTGCCGGGGCAGCGGTCAGCCGCTGGCGCCACGGCGAGGAGCGCGGCAGCGTGGTGCTGGCTGCCGCGGTGCCGGTCGAACGGGCCGGCCAGGTCGAAGGCGTGCTGCTGCTGGAGCAGGCCAGCCGCACCGTGCCGCTGCTGGCCAACCGCGCGCTGTTCGGCGTGCTGCTGACCAGCTTCGGCGTGCTGCTGCTGGCCGGGGGCATCCTGCTCGCCTTCGCCACCCGGCTCAGCCTGCGCCTGGCGCGCCTGCGCAACGCCGTCGAGCGGGCGCAGCGCAACGATGGACGTCTGGACGGCCAGCCGGAACCGGACCGCTTTCCGATGACCGATGCCGCGGACGAGATCGGCGACCTGGCGCGCAGCTTCGAGAAGCTGTTCGTGGCGGTCGGCAGCTACACCGACTACCTGCGCACGCTGGCCTCGAAGCTGTCGCACGAACTGAACACGCCGCTGGCGATCGTGAAGTCCTCGCTGGACAACCTGGAGCACGCATTGCAGGCGCATGCGGCGCTGCCGAACCCGGCCCGGCCCTACCTGGAACGCGCCCGCGACGGCGTGGCCCGGCTGGGCGCGCTGGTGCGGGCGATGAGCGAATCGAGCCGGATGGAGCGCTCGATCGAAGCGGCCGAACCCGAGGACGTCGACCTGCGCGACGTGGTGCGCGGCTGCGCCGACGGCTACCGCCCGCTGACCGGCACGCGCCGGCTCGAGTGCCGGTTGCCGGATGCGCCGCTGCCGCTGCACGGCGCCCCCGAACTGATCGCGCAGGCGCTGGACAAGCTGCTCGACAACGCGCTCTCGTTCACCCCCGCAGACGGCTGGCTGCGGCTGGGCCTGCGCCCCGTCGACGGCGGCGCCGAGATCGAGCTGGCCAACCAGGGGCCGCCGTTGCCCGCGGCGATGCAGGGCCGCCTGTTCGACTCGCTGGTCAGCCTGCGCGACAAGGCCACCCCCGGCGACGTGCCGCACCTGGGCCTGGGCCTGTACGTGGTGCGCCTGGTCGCCGAGCGGCACGGCGGCAGCGTCAGCGCGCGCAACCTGGAAGACGGCAGCGGCGTGGCCTTCACCCTGACCCTGCGCGGCATGCCGCGCCACCGGCTGGGCGGTTAAAGCTTCGCGCACGGCGGCCGCTACCGGCCATATCGGCCTCACGTGGAAGCGTCGTCATGGATGTCCCCAACCTCAGCCGGCTGCCTTACCGCCGTCCGCCGCTGGTGCGCGCCACCGATCCGCAGCGGATGAACTGGCTGTGGCGGTTGGTGTGCGAGCTGGCGGAGCTGCGTCCGGCGGACGTGGTGGAGGCGCTGCACGCCGTGCAGGTCCCGGTCGACCTGGCGCGGGCCCGCAGCTGGGTGGCCAGCGATCGCGACGACAACTTCTTTCCGATCTCCATCGCCGAGCTGGAGCGCAACCTGCGCGCCCTGCTGGCCTTGCGCGAGGTGATGCGCGAGAACGAGCTCCTGCTGGCCGCCACCGGCGCGGCACCGGCCGACACCGGCTCCCTGCCGCAGGCAGCGGACGCCTTCCCGCAGACTGTCTGAAGCTCAGCCCCGCGCGGACGAGCCCCCCGCGGCAGGAGCAGCCGCGCTACCCGCGTGGGCCGGTGGCACGCTGGCGGCCGCGGCCGGCGCCGTACTGGATGCCGTGGCGGCGGCCGTACTGGATGCGGCGGCTGGCGCGGTGGTGGTCGAGGCCGCCGCGGGCAGCGCCGCCGTGCCGGCGGAGGCCGGGATGGAAGCCGCCGGTGCCGGCGTCGAGCTGGCGCCCGCCTCCGTCGTGGAGGTGCTGGCAACCGGGGCTGCCTCGACCGAGGTTGTCGGCGCGGGTGCGCTGGTGGTGCCGGTCGCCGGCCGCGACGCGTGGGCGGCCGGTGCCGGCGGCGGCGTATCGGCGACGGGCGTGTCGGCCATCCAGTGCAGATAGGCCCACGCGGCCGCCCCCACGAGCACCAGCAACAGCAGCAGCCGCCCGGACCGTGCCCGGCGGGGCGGGTCGGCTTCGGCTTCGGCTGCCGGTGCGGCCGGCTCCTTCGCGGCGGCGGGATCGTCCTCCGGCGGGTTGATCAGCGCGTCGTCTGCAGTCAGCGCGTCATCGGGCGTCAGCGGGTCATCGGGCGTCGCGGCGGGAGCCTCGGGCGGCGAGGGCTCGGTCGGCAACGGCGGCGGCGCCACCGGCGGCCGGATTCCGGCCGCTGGCGCGTGCGCCTCGTCCTCGATGCGGTCCACCGGTGCCTCGGCCGGCGGTTCGTCCACGGGCGCGACCTCCGCCTCGTCCATGGCCGGCGCCGGCGCGGCGGTTTCCTCGTGCTCCGGCGGCTGCAGCCAGATCTCCCATGCCTGGCTGCCCTGCAGCCGGTAGGATTCGCCGGGCTCGATGAACATCTCCAGTGCCGACTGCGGCAGCGGCCCGCGGCTGCGTCCCGCGCGCTCGATGTACGCCAGCTGCGTGTCGTCGGGCAGTGCGCGCGCATCGACGTGCATGCCCTGCAGCAACTGCGCGATGCGCCCGGCGGCAGCCTGGTCCAGTTGCCGGCGCACGACGCGCGGCAAGGCGGCGAGCACGCGCCGCGCGAATTCGTCCTGCTCCATCCTGAGCGCTGCGGCCACCGGCGCCCACGCCGAGGCCTCGTCCGACGCACCGGCCCGCAAGCCGCACACTACGACGCAGTACTGATCCACGCGTGGTCCCCTGTAGCCCGACCGCCGAGGGTAGACCGCCGTCACCGGCGTATCAAGCGCGTGCCGCGGGCCGGCCCGGGCTCCCCTACAATGGCCGCTTCGCGCTTACGCCATCGGAGCCGCACCGTGATTTCTTCGCCGACATGATCAGCCGTGACGAATTCGACGCGCTGGCGGCCCGGGGCCACACGCGCATCCCGCTGGTGCGCGAGGTGTTCTCCGACCTCGACACGCCGCTGTCGGTGTACCTGAAACTGGCCGACGGCCCGTACACCTTCCTGTTCGAATCGGTCGAAGGCGGCGCCACCTGGGGACGCTATTCGATCATCGGCCTGCCGGCGAAGCGCGTGTATCGCCTGCGCGGGCATGAGCTCGAAGTGGAGGATTCCGGCGAGGTCACCGAGCGCCGCCACCTGGACAATCCGCTGGCGGAGATCGAGAAGCTGCGCGCGCAGTACGACGTGCCGCGGCTGCCGCAACTGCCGGCGTTCTCCGGCGGCCTGGTCGGCTATTTCGGCTTCGAGACGATCGGCTACATCGAGCCGCGCCTCGCGCAGTGGGACCGCGCGGACGAGCTGGGTACGCCCGACGTGCTGCTGATGCTGGCCGAGGAGGTGGCGGTATTCGACAACCTCAAGGGTCGGCTGTACCTGATCGTGCATGCCGACCCCGCGCAGCCGCAGGCCTATGCCGAGGCGCAGCGGCGGCTGGATGCGCTGGTCTACCGGTTGCGCCACGGCGGCGCCTCGTATCCGCAACTGGTCCATTCGGTGGCGCTGGACGAGGGCGATTTCAAATCCTCGTTCACGAAGGACGAGTTCGAGGCGATGGTCGAGCGCGCGAAGGAATACATCCGCGCCGGCGACATCTTCCAGGTGGTGCCGTCGCAGCGGCTCAGCGTGGGCTTCAACGCACGGCCGGTAGACGTGTATCGCGCGCTGCGCGCGCTGAACCCCTCGCCGTACATGTATTTCGTCGACCTGGGCGAGACGCAGATCGTGGGTTCCTCGCCGGAAATCCTCGCGCGCCTCAAGGACGGCAAGGTGGTGGTGCGCCCGCTCGCCGGCACGCGCAAGCGCGGCGCCACGGAGGAAGAGGACCGGGCGCTGGAGGCCGAGCTGCTGGCCGACCCGAAGGAGCGCGCCGAGCACGTGATGCTGATCGACCTGGGTCGCAACGACCTGGGCCGGATCAGCGACACCGGCAGCGTGGAAGTGAGCGACTCGTTCGTGGTCGAGCGCTATTCGCACGTGATGCACATCGTCTCGCAGGTGCAGGGCACGGTGCGCCCGGGGCTCGGCTATATGGACGTGCTCAGGGCCACTTTCCCCGCAGGCACGCTCAGCGGCGCGCCGAAGGTGCGCGCGCTGGAAATCATCCAGGAACTCGAGCCGCACAAGCGCAACATCTACGGCGGCGCGATCGGCTGGATCGGCTGGTGGGGCGACGCCGACACCGCCATCGCGATCCGCACCGCGGTGATCCACGGTGGTCGCCTGCACGTGCAGGCCGGCGCCGGCATCGTCTACGACTCCGACCCTGCGGCCGAGTGGGAGGAGACGATGAACAAAGGCCGCGCGCTGTTCCGCGCGGTGGCGCAGGCGGCGAAGGGGCTGTAGGCGGGCGAGTACGTGTCAATGAATGCAGGCAAAGATGCAAGAATGGCTGCATTCCAAACAGGACTTTCATGATGCGACTTTCGGATGAAGAACTCGAAGCCCTGTTGCTGGATATCGAATCGGATCGGGTGGAACGCAAGGAAAGCGTCCAAGGTGACGCACCTGAAAAGCTGCGGCAGGCAATATGCGCCTTTGCCAACGATCTGGCTGGACATCAGCGTCCCGGCGTGGCTCTTGTGGGCGTGCGCGACGATGGAAGCTTCTCGGGCCTGCAAGTCACCGACAAACTGTTGCTCACGCTGTCGGATATGCGCTCGGATGGGAACATCCAGCCCATGCCGACGATGAGCGTCGAGAAACGCTGCGTGCGAGGTCAAGATGTAGCCGTCATCACGGTACTACCGGCAGATGCCCCGCCGGTGAGGTTCAAGGGACGGACATGGGTCAGGGTCGGGCCACGGCGCGGCATTGCCACCGCGCAGGACGAGCGTGTCCTCAATGAGCGGCGCCGCCATCGCGATCTGCCGTTTGACCTGCAACCGATCGCGTTCGCCGGGCTCGATGATTTGAATCGAAGCGTGTTCGAAAACGAGTACCTGCCGGGTGCATTTTCGGTCGACGTGCTTGAGGCGAATCACCGCAGCTATGAAGAGCGTTTGAGTGCGTGCCGCATGATTGATGGAGTAGACAGCGCCGTTCCCACGATGTTGGGGTGTTTGGTCGTTGGTAATCGCCCGCGCGATCTGGTTCCCTGTGCATATCTGCAGTTTCTGCGTGTTGATGGCACGGAGTTGGGCGATCCAATACTCGACGAGGCTGCCATTGACGGCCGCCTTGGTGAAGTGCTGTCTCGGATCGATGACAAGCTCAAGGCGCATATCTCGGTTCGCGTGAATATCGATGTTGGAGATACGGAACAGCGACAAGCAGACTATCCTTTGGCGGCATTGCAGCAGTTGGTGCGCAATGCCGTCATGCATCGCAACTACGAGGGAACGAATGCTCCGATCCGGCTAACTTGGTTCAATGACCGCATCGAGATAGTCAATCCGGGTGGCCCTTACGGCATGGTGACGGAGGCCAATTTTGGCCAGCCGGGCATGACCGACTATCGCAATCCTCATTTGGCCGAGGCCATGAAAGTATTGGGCTATGTCCAGCGTTTCGGTGTGGGTATCGCCACGGCAAGGCGATTGTTGGCCGCCAACGGCAACCCCGAGCCTGGATTCCGTCCCAGCGCAACGCATGTGCTGGTCGTTATTCGGAGAGCGGCATGAGCGTTCCGGTACTCACCTTCTTCAATAACAAGGGTGGGGTTGGCAAGACCTCGCTGGTGTACCACCTGTCGGCGATGTTCGCGAATCTCGGCGTGCGCGTGTTGGCGGTGGACATGGATCCGCAAGCTAATCTCACAGCAGCGTTCCTGGACGAGGACAGACTTGCTGAGTTGTGGAGTGATGACGCTGGTATCTCCACCATCTTTCGTAGTGTGAGGCCACTGACCGATGTCGGAGACTATGCCCCCGTGGCGTATCAGCAGGTCGACGAGAGGTTGGCGCTGATACCGGGGGATCTGGGTTTGTCCAGCTTCGAGGATGAGCTTTCCGGAACTTGGACTGAAGCGTTGGGGGACAAGAACAAGGCTCGTCCGTTTCGCATTCTTACCGCGTTCTGGCGTACTGCCCAGGAGTCGGCCGAGCGCTTTCAAGCGGATCTGATCGTGTTCGATGTAGGGCCGAATCTCGGTGCCATCAATCGTGCGGCCTTGCTTGCCAGCAACCATGTCATCGTGCCATTGGGGGCTGATTTGTTCTCATTGCAAGGCTTGCGCAATCTCGGCCCGACCTTGCGTGAATGGCGAGCGGGCTGGGAAAAACGTCGTGATGATTGGAGTGTGCCGGAGTTCGCGTTGCCACCGGGCGACATGGTGCCTGTGGGCTATGTCGCGATGCGGCATGGTGTGCGGCTGACCCGCCCGGTCAAGGCCTATACGCGCTGGCTGGAACAGATTCCCGGTGAGTTCAGGGCGAGCGTACTCGGCGAGAATTTGGGTTTCATGCCGGTCCCGCCGATCGAAAGCGACCCCTATTGCTTGGCGATGCTCAAGAACTACAACAGCTTGATGCCGCTGGGGCAGGAGGCGCGCAAGCCGATTTTCAGCTTGCGTTCCGCGGATGGTGCCATTGGGGCACATGCCAACGCAGTAAGTAGTGCCTATGGTGATTTCAAAATGCTAGCCACCGAAATCGCTGGTCGCATCGGCTTGGTATCGAGCTGACTCATGCAAGCACCGGCTGGCCTGCGAGTCTGGCCGCGTAGAGCGCGGCACCGACGTGGGGTGCATGCAACGGCGGCCGCAGGTCGAAATCCGCGCTGGCGGCGGCAAGCGCCTCGCGCAGCGGTGCCAGCAGCAGTTCGTCGGCATTGAAGG
>JBDZVT010000056.1:0-6822 GCA_040255835.1 Lysobacteraceae bacterium | reverse complement strand
CCCACCTGGGCGACTTCATCGAGGACGGCAACGCCAGCTCGCCGATCGACTCGGCGACGGAAACCGGCCTGATGGAAACCGTGCGCGACGTGCTCGCCGGCCTGACTCCGCGGGAAGCGAAGGTGCTGCGCATGCGCTTCGGCATCGACATGAACACCGACCACACGCTGGAGGAGGTCGGCAAGCAGTTCGACGTCACCCGCGAGCGCATCCGCCAGATCGAGGCCAAGGCGCTGCGCAAGCTGCGTCACCCCAGCCGCTCCGAACAGCTGCGCTCGTTCCTCGACGTCGAGTAAGCGACACCACTGCACTGACGAAGAAGCCCCGCCGATGCGGGGCTTCTTCGTTTCACGTGCTCAGCCCACGTCGTAGAAGAACTGCTCGCGCACGATCTTGCCGTCGCGCACGCGGTACACGCCGATCTCGCTCATGTTCATCCGGCCGCGGCCCTTCATGGTCACGTCCATCGCCAGCGCAATGCTGAACCAGTTTCCCGCCACCACCGGCTCGCTCACGCTGCCGCCATGCACGGCCTCGAGCATCGCGCCGAACTGCCTGCCCTTCTCGTAGATCGCCGCCAATCCCTTCACGCTGCCCAACGCGCCCGGCGGCAGACCCTCGGGTTCGATGCTCTCCGCATCCTCGGCATACAGCTCGCGCTGCGCTTCCTCGTACTTGCCTTCGCGGCACAACTCGACCAATCGTTTCGCGATCGCTTCGGTGTTCATGGGATACCTCCTCGGGAAGGAACCGCCACCTTACGCCACGCCACTGACAACGTGCTGTCAGCAGCCACCCTCACTCGACGCCCGGCACCGCCGGCCGCTACCATGCCGGGCTGCACCGCCCGACGGGCCTATAGCTCAATGGTTAGAGCAGGGGACTCATAATCCCTTGGTTCCAGGTTCGAGTCCTGGTGGGCCCATTCCATGACGACCCGAGATCACCGGTGCGGAGCAGCTCCGGGGCGAGTGGCCCTGGGCGCAAGCGCTGTCGTGACAGCAACCATCGACGCCGCGCCTTTGGCAACCGCACCGGATGCACCTGCCTGCCGGCTAGTCGCTCAGGCTGCCCATGGTCAGGTTGACGGTGGTCCCGGTCATCCCGCTGGCCCGGTCCGAGGCCATGAAGGCCGCCAGGTTGGCCACCTCCGCCAGCACCATGACGCGGCGCGGATGGGTCGTGCCGGCGAGGTAGGCCTGGAACTGCTCGTAGGTCATGGCCGATGCCTTGAGTGCGTGCACGTTCTTCATCGTGGCGGTTTCCGGGATGCCATGCGGGCGCAGGCTGACCACGCGGATGCCGTGCGGGGCGAGCTCGGCGGACAGGTCGCGGGTGAGCGCCTCCTTGGCGGCCATCGCCGCGCCGTAACCGCCGTTCAAGGTGGTGCCGGTGCGCGAGGGGAGGGCGGTGACGGTCATGATCACGCCCGACTTGTTCGCCACCATCCGCCTGGCCGCCAGGCGTGCGGTGAGGAAGTACGACGTCGCGTAGGCGGTGATCGGCCGGGCGAACTTCTGCGCATCCAGTTCGAGCAGGGGCACGCCGAGCATCTGCGTATCGGGGAATCCGACCGCGTTGAACGAGATGTCGACGCGGCCAGCCTGATCGATCACGCCCTGCAGGTGCCGGTCCACGGCCCGCTCGTCGAGCGCGTCGACCTTCGCCGTCACGGCGGACCCGCCGACGGCAACGATGTCCCGCGCGACCGCGTCGAGCGGTGCCTGCCGGCGACCGGTGAGGAAAAGCGTGGCTCCCTCGTCCGCCATCGCGCGTGCGACCGCGCCGCCGATGGCGCCGCCGGCTCCATAGATCACGGCAATTTTGTCTTTCAGCATCATCTGTGGTTCCTTCTCGTCGTGGGTCGGATGTCCGGATCGTCGGATCCGTCGGCAAGGCAGACACCGCAACGCGTGAAAACCGGGCGCTCGCCGACCGCCCGGTTTTCACGCCGGCCGGTGTCCATCCCGGATGGAGCACGACGACGTGCGCAACGCAGGTGACCCGATGACGAGCACGATGACCGCCGAACTGATCTCGAAGGCGCAGGCCGGGGACGGCGCAGCCTTCCGCGAGCTGACCGGGCCGCACGCGCGGGAGCTGCAGGTGCATTGCTACCGGATGCTCGGCTCGCTGCAGGACGCCGAGGATGCGCTGCAGGAAACGCTGCTGGCCGCCTGGCAGGGCCTGCGCGAATTCGAGGGCCGCGCCTCGCTGCGCACCTGGCTGTACCGGATCGCCACCCATCGCTGCCTCAACGCGCGGCGCGCGGCCAGCCGGCGACCCGCCAAGGCATGGAACGTCCCCGGGGTCGAGCCGCCCGAACCGACCCGGCTCGGTGAAGTGGCCTGGCTCGAGCCCTGCCCCGACGCCCTGCTCGACCACGCCCCCGGCGCGCCGCCCGGCGCGGACATCCGTTACGAGCAGACCGAATCCATCGCGCTGGCCTTCCTCACCGCCCTGCAGGTGCTGCCGCCCCGCCAGCTCGCCGTGCTCATCCTGCGCGACGTGCTCGGCTTCCATGCGAAGGAGGTGGCCGACATGCTGGACGCGACCGTCGAGTCGGCCAACAGTGCACTGAAGCGGGCGCGGGCCAGCCTGAAAGGCCGATCGTCGGCGGACGCACGCCCACCGCCGCCGGCCCGCGACTCGGTCGACGAGGAGGCGATCGTGGCGAAGTTCGTCCACGCCTACGAAGCCGCCGACCTCGACGCGCTGGTGGCGCTGCTCACCGACGACGTCTTCATGTCGATGCCGCCGATGCCGCTGGAATACGAAGGCCGCGACGTGGTGGCCCGCTTCCTCGCCCTCCTGTTCGGTGCCGGCCGCCGGTTCGAACTCGTGCGCACGCGCGCCAACGGCCAGCCGGCCTTCGGCGCCTACGTGACCGGTCCCGACGGCATCCGCCACGGCAGCGGCCTGGTCACCATCACCCTCGCCGGCGAGCGGATCTGTGCCCTGAGCCGCTTCGAGAGCAGCGTGTTTCCCTGGTTCGGTTTGCCGGCCTCGCTGCCGGCGCGGTAGCCGCATCGACGCCGATGGCGCCGGTCGTCTGTTCGATAGAAAAACTATCTTTTGAACATGGTGCATCGGCTCGATTGCCGCCGTGGCATGCCGCACACTGCCGCCCATGACGAGGATGGCGACAGGCGGGCAAGCCGATGCGTAGCAAGCTGTTCGTGCCGGGTGGACGGCCGGAGCTGTTCGCCAAGGCGCTGGCCGGCGAGGCGGACGCGTTGTCGTTCGATCTGGAAGATGCCGTGGCCGAGGAGCGCAAGGCCATCGCGCGCCAGGCGGTGGCGGACTTCATCGCCGGCGCGGCGGTACGGCAGGCGGCCAAGCTGATCATCGTGCGCACCAACGCGCCGGACTCGCCGCACTTCGCGGCGGACCTCGCCGCGGTCGCCCGTCCCGGCGTCACCCTGCTCAACCTGCCCAAGATCGAATCGCCGCAGGCCGTGGCGGCGGCCGTGGCCGCGATCGAGCAAGCGGAACACGCGAACGGCGTGGCGCAACCGATCGGCCTGCTGCTGAACATCGAGACGCCGCGAGCACTGGCTGCCGCCGCACGCATCGCCGCCGCGCACCCGCGCGTCGCCGGCTTGCAACTGGGCCTGGGCGACCTGTTCGAGCCGCACGGCATCGACCGCGCCGATCCGCGCAACGTGCACGCGGCGATGTTCGCCCTGCGCGTGGCCGCGGCACAGGCCGGGGTGTTCGCGATGGACGGCGCCTACGCCCGACTCGACGATGACGCCGGTTACCGCGAAGAGGCGCACATGGCGCGCCGGCTCGGCTTCATCGGCAAGAGCTGCATCCACCCGCGGCAGGTGGCGCTGGCGAACGCCGCGTTCGCCGCCTCGGAGGCGGAGCTGGCGCTGGCGCGCCGGATCGTCGAGGCCGCGGCCCAGGCGCCCTCGCGCGGCGCCTTCGTGGTGGATGGACGGATGATCGACCTGCCGTTCCTGAAACGCGCGCAGGCCCTGCTCGCCACCACGCGCCGGGCAGACTGATGCGCGGCCGCCTTCGCCGGGTCGTGCCGTGGCTGTGCACGCTGCTGTTCCTGGCGATTGCACCGTTGCACGCGCAGAGCCTGGCACCGGTGCAGGACGGACAGCTGCCCGCGCTGGAAACCACGAAACCACTGCGGGCCATCGCCCTCGTCGACGGGCAACCACTCGCCATGGCCGACGACGAAGCCTGGCGGCTCGACGATGCGCGCAAGGCCTGGCGCCACCTGTCGTCGCCGACCGGCGTCGCCGTTGCCCCGGACGGAATCGTCGAAGGCGGAACGCAGGCCTGGGTGTTGACCACCGCTCCCGGTGCCCGCGAGGTGACCGGCGTGGCCCGGTTGCACCTGCGCGGCGACACGCTGCAGTGGCAGCGCCTGCCGGCCCTGCCCGAGCCGCTGCATGACGCCCGCGGGGCATGGGCGAACGACACGCTGTCCGTCGCGGGCCTCGGCACCGACGGTACCGCGCGGCTGCTGCAGTTGCAGACGAACACGGAGCAACCGCAGTGGAGCGCGGTCGGCGGCTGGCCGGGGGGCGGGGCGCCGACCTCCCTCGTCGCCCAGTCCGCGGCCGTGTTCGTCACCGTGGCCGGTGCGGCCGGTACCGCGGAACGCCTGCTGCGCTGGAACGCCGATACCGGCTGGAGCGAACGCGGCCGCGTGCCCGGCCGCGTACTGCCCGGCTCCGGGCATGCGCTGGGGCAGGCCAACGCGATCTATCTGGTGGGCGACGCCGGCGCGGCGCGCCCGATGACCTTCCAGGTCATCACCAGCGCCTGGGCCACCCTGCCCGGCCTCGCGCCCGCCGGCGTGGTGGCGACCGGCGCGTGGACCGACGGCATGTTCTGGGCGCAGCGCCACGCGGATGGACAGCGGATCGACTTCGGCTACGCGCGCGTGCAGTCCACCAAGCTGCTGCTGCGCTGGCTGGACTGGGTGGTAATCGTGGTCTACCTGGCGGCGATGGTCGGCATCGGGCTGTTCTTCTACCTGCGCGAGAAACGCAACTCCACCGCCGGCTTCTTCGTCGGCGGGCGCAGCATCCCGTTCTGGGCCGCGGGCATCAGCCTGTATGCGACCAATACCAGCTCGATCAGCTTCATCGCGATCCCGGCCAAGGCGTTCGAGACCAACTGGCAATACCTCACCAACAACCTGATCGCGATCCTCGGCCTGATGTTCGTGGCGGTGTGGGTGGTGCCGCTGCTGCGCCGGCTGGACCTGATGAGCGTGTTCTCCTACCTGGAAACGCGCTTCCACCCGGCCATCCGCATGCTGGCCAGCGCGCTGTGCATCGTGATGCAGATCGGCAGCCGGATGAGCGTGATCCTGTTCCTGCCGGCGCTGGCGATCGCCACCATCACCGGCATCGACGTGGTGTGGAGCGTGCTGATCATGGGCGTGTTCACCATCCTGTACACCACGCTGGGCGGCATGAAGGCGGTGATCTGGACCGACTTCGTGCAGGTGTTCGTGATGTTCGGCGGCGCGTTGTTCGCGATCGGCTTCATCATCACCCACATCCACGGCGGCGTGCCCGCCTTCGTCCACGCGGCGATGGCCGAGCACAAGATGCACCTGCTGGATTTCCGCTTCGACCTGACCAAGGCCACGGTGTGGGGTTTCGTGTTCCTGGTGCTGTTCGACGTGGTGCTCACCTTCCCCAAGGACCAGGTGCTGATGCAGCGCATCCTGTCCACCCGTTCGGACAAGGAGGCCGGCCGCTCGGTGTGGACGTTCGCGGCGGTGATGATCCCGGGTGGGTTCGTGTTCTACCTGATCGGCACGGCGCTGTTCGTGTATTACAAGTCGCACCCCGAGCGGATGAACCCGACCCTGCCGATCGACGCGACCTTCCCGCTGTTCATCGCCGCCGAGCTGCCGATGGGCGTGACCGGGCTGATCATCGCCGGCATCTTCGCCGCCGCCATGTCCACCCTGTCGAGCATCATCAACAGCGTGTCCACGCTGGCCTCGGTGGACTTCTACGAGAAACTGGCGAAGAACCCGACGCCGAAGAAGAGCGTGCTGTTCGCGGAAGTCGCCGGCATCGTCGTCGGGCTGGTCGCGATCGGGCTGGCGGTGCTGCTCTCGCGCTACGACATCCATTCGCTGTTCGACGTCTCGATCGAGCTGGCCGGGCTGCTCGGCGGCGGCTTCGCCGGCGCCTACACGCTGGGCATGTTCACCCGCCGCGCCAATGCGCCGGGGGTGGCCATCGGCATCGGTTCGAGCATCTGCCTGACCCTGGTGGCGTGGTGGTTCAAGCTGGTGCACCCGTACTTCTACCTGGCGATCTCGATCCTGCTGTGCATCGTGATCGGCTACCTGGCGAGCCTGTGTTTCCCGGCATCCACGCGTTCGCTGAAGGGTCTGACCATCTACGCCAGCGACGACTGAGCCGCCACCGCGGTGCCGTGACGAAAGGCCTTGGCGGGGATTCCCGGGCTCCGGTAGCCTGCAGCATCGGCGGAGCGAGACATCGTGGAAACCCAGTTCCTGCACACCTTCATCACCATCGTCGACCAGGGTTCGATGGCCGCCGCGGCGCGCGTGCTGAACATCACCCCGGCGGCGGTGGCGCAGCAGATCCGCACGCTGGAGCGCGAGATCGGCGCCACCTTGCTCGCCCGCGTCGGCCGCACGGTTAGCGTCACCGAGGAGGGCTCGCGCATCCTGCAGCGCTCGCGCGAGCTGCTGCGCCACGTGGCCGACCTGCGCAGCCTGGCGAACGAGAACGCGGTATCCGGCGAACTGCGCCTGGGCGCCTGCCCCACCGCGCTGGCCGGCCTGCTGCCCGACGTGCTGGC
>JBDZVT010000007.1:95793-120520 GCA_040255835.1 Lysobacteraceae bacterium | reverse complement strand
GGCTTGAGTTGGCCGTTCTGCCAGATCCATTCGGGGTACTGCTGCGCCATCTTCGATTCTCCATGCAGACTGCCCATGATAGCGCGTCGCCGCGTGGGCAGCGCTCAGTCGGCGTTGCGCAACCACAGGCAGCCGGCCTGGCGCACGATGTCGAAGCGCCACGTCGAGCCGGTGCCGTCGGCGCCGGCGGTGTGCAGCACCAGTCGGGTGGGTGCGGTGGACGGCGTCGGCGCCGCGGCATCGCCACGCAGCAGGTCGTCCGGCGGCGCGCGGTTCGAAGCCGCGGGTGCGGGCAGGTCGATCTGCAGCAGCGGCTGTTTCATCAACGCGGTCAGGGCGCGGATGTCGGCGATCGCCGCGCCGCGGCCATAACCGTCCCACAGGATCAACCCGCCCATGCGGACGCTGTCGCGGCGGGCGAACGCGTCGATCACGCTCTGCCGCAGCTCGTCCACGCCGGCGGCGCACAGCACCGGCGGCGGTGCGTCCGGTGCTCGCGCATCGGTGTCCGCCGGCGCGGGGTTGACCGGCGTGGCGCGCAGCGCGGCGCAGGGCTGGTCGGTGAACACGGCGCCGCCGTTGGCGCCGATGCAACGATGGATCGGCGTCTGCGCCGCGGCGGGGGCGCAGGCAAGCAAGGCCAGGCTGAACAGGGCGACCAGGCGGAACATGCGGGCAGCATAGCCGTCCCGCCGTGCCACGAACGACTTCCCGTCAGCGCATCACCATCGCAGCAGTCCGCTCGCGGGCGATGCCTTCGAGGCGGGAATTCGCAAGAGCAGGAGCATCGCCCGCGAGCGGGCTGCTGCGGACGTCGTGCGTGGTGGCGGTTTCAAGCGAGTTGCTGCAGCACCGCCTGGGTGGCGCGGGCGCGGTTGAGCGTATAGAAATGCAGGCCCGGCGCGCCGCCGTCCAGCAGGCGCCGGCACAGTTGCGCCACCACCTCGGCGCCGAGCGCGCGCACCGCGTCCGCGTCGTCGCCGTGCGCCTGCATGCGCTTGGCGATCCAGCGGGGGATTTCCGCCCCGCACATTTCCGAGAAGCGTTTCAGCTGGCCGTAGTTGGAGATCGGCATGATGCCCGGCACGATCGGCACCTCCACGCCCAGCCGGCGCACGTCGTCGACGAAGCGGAAATACGCGTCCGGATTGAAGAAGTACTGGGTGATCGCGCCATTCGCGCCGGCGTCGATCTTGGCCTTGAAGTGCGTGAGGTCGCGCAGCGCGTCGTCGGCCTGCGGGTGCGTCTCCGGGTATGCCGCCACCTCGATGTGGAAATGGTCGCCGCAGTGCTGGCGGATGAACGCCACCAGCTCGGCGGCATAGCGGAAGTCGCCGCTGGTGGCCATGCCCGAGGGCATGTCGCCGCGCAGCGCCACGATGCGTCGATAGCCCGCCGCGCGGTAGCCGTCGAGCAGGGCGGCGATCTCCGCCCGCGTGCCGCCCATGCAGGACAGGTGCGGCGCCACGGTGAGCCCGTGCCGCGCGTGCAGCCGCGCCACGGTGTCGCCGGTGTAGCTGAGCGTGGAGCCGCCGGCGCCGAAGGTGACCGAGGCGTATTCCGGCTGGTGTGCCTTCAGCGCCTGCGCCGCGCGGTCGAGCTGCGCGCGTTGCTCGTCGGTCTTGGGCGGAAAGAATTCGAAGCTGATCGACGGCATCGCAAGGGTTCCGGGGCCACGGTGCCGGACAGTATATATCTTCGATTCGCGATGAAGCGATATATATGGCGATCGAGCCGAGGCAGGCCCAGGCAGCCCGCGCGGGATGCGCCTAGCCGTCCGGTCTCGACGGCTCGCCCACCGTCTCCGGCGGTACCGGCGCCTCGCTGGGACCGTGGTGGCGACCGGTGCGCTGGGTGGCGATGCGCCATGCGCTGGACAGGCCCGGCAGCGGGTCGTCGAAGCGGAAGGTATGGCAATGCGCGCGTGCCCATTGGCGCAGGATCCTCGACCACGGCTCGCGCCCCTGCCGCGGCTGGCTACGCACGGCGTTGATGTCGCGCTGCAGGTTCACGCAGCCGGCGCCGACCACGTAATCCGGTGGCGCGGCCGCGACCGGCAGGCCCAGCGCGTCCTGCCAGGCCATCGCGCAGACGTTGACGCCGCAGCGCGCGGCGAATTCGACATAGGTCCAGGCGCGGGTATTCACCTCGAGGATGCGGAACTGCCCGTCACGGGCGTCGCGCTTGAACTCGGCGCTGAAGATGCCGCGGTAATCCACCCGGGCCAGCAGCGCGGTGAGGTTGGTCGCCGCCGGTTCGACCTCGGCCAGCGGGATGCTTTCGCAATACGAGCTGTTGCCGAAGTCGGCCGGATGGATGCGGAAGCGCCGCCGCGCGAACAGGCCGGTGAAGCGCCCCTGTCCGTCGCGGAAGCCGTCCACGAAATAATGGTCGGCCGCGGTGCCGGGCACGTATTCCTGCGCCATCAGCTGGAAGCCCAGGCCGTGCAGCCGCTGCCAGGTCGCCAGCAGCTCCTCGCGGCTGCCCACCCATACGCCCTTGATGCCCAGCACGTCGCTGAACTTCTGCGAATTGACCGGCTTGATGAAGACCCGGTCCAGCCGCTCGAACGGTATCGCCGCGATGTCGGCCGCGCTGTCGATGCGGTAGGTCGGCGGATGCGGCATGCCGGTCTCGGCCAGCAGGGCGGCAAAGCGCGACTTGTCCTGCAGCAACTCCTGCGTCTGGCGCGAGCAGGTGCTGGTGCGAAAGCGCTGGCCCAGTTCGCTCTGCGGCAGGTCCGCCAGCCACAGCGCGGCATCGTCGGCACCGGCGATCAGCACGGCCCCGTCCAGCGGCAACGCGCGCAGGCTCTCCAGCGCCTGCGGGCCGGGGATGCCGTCCCAGGCGGCCGCTCCCGGCGTGGGGCGGAACCAGCGCGAGCGCGTCACCGGATCGCCCGCGCGGCAGGCCACGTAGGCCGGGATGCCGGCCAGTTGCAGGCAACGCAGGATGCCGAGGGCGGTGGGGCCACAGCCCATCACGATCGCCGGCGTACGCCGTTCGTCCCGCTTGCCCATGAACCCGTTCCCCTGATCGACGCGTGCGCGTATTCGCCGCGCATGTCCCGCCATGCTAGCACCGGCGGGGGAGGGTCAGCGGCGCCGCCGGCGCCACCACGCGCGCAGCCGGGAGCGGCGCACCCGGCTCTTGGCGCGCAGCCAGTGCATCGGCAGGGAATCGCCCACGCGCACCTCGACCAGGGTCACGCCCGGCGCCGCGATCGCCGTGGCCAGGGTGGCCTGCGCATCGCCCTGCAGGCGCACGTGCGTCGCGCCGACGGCCTCGGCCAGCGCGGCGAGGTCGGGGCCGTCGAACTCGGTGCCGTGCGCGTGTCCCGAGCCGGCCAGTTGCTGCATGCGGATCAGCCCGTAGGCGCCGTCGACGAACACGATCACGGTCAGGCGCAGGCCTTCGCGTACCGCGGTCAGCAGCTCCAGCCCCGACATGGCCAGGCCGCCATCGCCGATCAGCGCCACCACCGGTCGCGCCGGGTCGGCCAGGCCCGCGCCGATGGCGGCGCCGAGGCCGAAACCCATCGACTGCAGGTTGGTCGGCACCAGCAGGCCGCGCGGGCACAGCACCGGAAAGTGGCGGCGCGCCAGCCCCTGGTGCTGGCCGGAATCGGTGACCAGGCAGCCGTGCCGCGGCAACGCCTCGCGCAGCGCGGCGAAGAACGCCCGCGGCTCGCTGCCCTCCACCCCGTGGATACGCGGTTCGACCCGCCGCCGGTCGCGTTCGTCCTCGGCGCGCCGGCGCCAGCGCGCGATCTCCTCATGGCCGAAGCCGGCGCCGAGCGGCTTCGCCTCCAGCCGCGGCAGCAAGGCGGCCAGGAAGGCCGTCGCATCCGCGCAGAGCGGGTGGCGCGCGGGATAGTTCGCACCGAGTACGGCAGCGCCGGCATCGACGTGGATGAGCTTGTCCGGCGCGATGTGCAGCTCGAAGCCGCGGCTGCCGTTGTGCGAGAACTTGCAACCGATCGCCAGCACCAGGTCGCTGGCCTCGACCAGCGCGTTGAGCGTGTCGCACTCGTTGCCGGCCAGCGCGAAGCCCAGCGACAGCGGATGGTCCTCGGCCACCACGCCGCGCCCGGAGGTGGTGGTGACGACCGCCGCGGACAGGGTTTCGGCCAGCTGCGTCGCCAGCCCGGCTGCGGCGGCGCAGCCCTGGCCCAGGAACAGCACGCAGCGCCCGGCCTGCGCCAGTGCGGCCGCCACCGCGTCCAGCGCCGCGGCGTCGGGTGGCGGCGCGGACGGTGCCGTCGCGGCGGGCAGCGCCGCCGACTCGCGCAACGCCTCGCGGGCGAACTGCACCAGCACCGGGCCGGGTTCGCCGGCGCCGGCCTGCGCGTGCGCGGCGGCCAGCGCCGCGGGCAGGTCGGCGGCGTGGTCGACCGTGTAGCAGGCCTTGCTCAACGGGGCGGCCACCGCCGCCTGGTCCAGCGCCTGCAACTGGAACCGGTGTCCGGGCGAGCGTGCCGGCTGCATGGTCAGGTGCAGCAAGGCGGCCGAGTCCAGCATCGCCTCGGCCAGGCCGGTCAGCGCCCAGGTGAAGCCGGGGCCGGGGATCGTCAGCACGGCGGCGATCCGCCCCGACGCGCGGTAATAGCCGTTGGCCATCATCGCCGCCGACAGTTCGTGGGTGGCAACGACGCTGCGCAGCGGGGCGCGGCGCAGCGCCTCGTACAGGCCGACGGTCTGCGTGCCGGGCAGGCCGAACACGCACTCCACGCCCGCCTGCGCCAGGGCCGCGCAGGCCAGCTCGGCGCCGGACATCGGCGCGCCGCTCACGCCGGGGCGCCCGGCACGCGGCGCAGCGCGCGGCGCACGCCACGCCGGGTTCCCCGCGACAGCGCGCCGGCCCAGTCGGCGAGGCGGAAGCACAGCGCGTCGCCGCGCGAAACCTCCAGGCACAGCGACAGCTCGCCGCCGAGCTGCGCCTTGAACGCGGTGACCGGGTTGAGCTCGGCGTCGGTCAGATCATTGGCCCGGTAGCCGGCGGCCGCCAGGTCCTCCAGCACGCGCCAGCGCAGGAAGGCCGATGCACCCATGCTCAGCAGTTCGGCCTCGGCGCCGGCCGCGACGGTGTGGCTGACCGGGTGCGGCCCGGTCAGCACCAGCTGGCTGGCAGCCACGCGGCCGTCCGGCAGCCGTGCGTGGTAGAGCCGGCACAGGTTGCGCGCGCGCAGGGTGTCCACGAAGCGGCGGAACGGTTCGCGCGGCAGGTACAGCGGCGCGCCCTTGCGCTGGTGGGTTTGCAGGTGCAGGTGGTGGAAGGCGTCGAAGTCGTCGTCCATGCTCAGTTGCAGGCCCTGCTCGGTGCAGCGGCCGATCAGGCGGCGATGGTTCTTGTCCACCCGGGTCCAGGCGGTGGCGAGGTCGCCGATGTCGACCACGTAGGTGTAGGTCGGCTGCACCGCCCAGCCGCGCGACTGGAAGGTGCGCAGGTCGGTGCAGGTGCAGCGGCTCTTGAACTTCAGCCGCCCGTAGCGCAGCGAGGCCAGGCCGCGTTCGAGCGCGTCCAGCGTCTGCAGCCGCCAGGAGGTGGCGTGCCCGGGGCAGCTCGACGGGTGCGGCAACAGCACCAGGCCGTTGTAATAGAGCAGTCGCCGCGGCGACACGAAGCTGCCGCAACGGCCGCTGCATTCGAACAGGGCAATGCCGCCGACGATGTGGTCGTCGCGCTCGGCCGCCAACACGCGGAAGTGTCCGCCGGTGGCGCTGCACAGGGCGTCGAGGTAGTCGGGCAGCGAATAGACGCTGCCGTCCGGCGAGGCGGCGACCGCGGCGACCCAGCGCGGGTAGTCGGCCGGGTCGAGGATGCGGGTTGTCGGTAACGTGGCCATCGTCGCGCATCCTTTTCGCGGAAGCGGCATGGACGGGGTGGGCCCATCGCTCGCCGGTTGCCGGTCGCCGGCCCCCGGCCGACGGCTCGCCATCCTAGGCCAGCGCGGCGCAACTGGCAAAGGCCGGCCGGCGCCTGCCCTGCCTCGCCATCCGCGCGCGGGGGCACAAAAAAAACGCGCGGCCGAAGCCGCGCGTCCCGGGTATTGCCCGCCGTTCGCCGGCGGCGGCAGGGCTCAGTAGCGGTAGTGGTCCGGCTTGTACGGGCCTTCCACCGGCACGCCGAGGTAGGCGGCCTGGGTAGTGGTGAGGGTGGTCAGCTTCACGCCGATCTTCTCCAGGTGCAGGCGGGCCACTTCCTCGTCGAGCTTCTTGGGCAGGATGTAGACCTTGTTCTCGTAGCTGTCCTTGTGCGCCCACAGGTCGATCTGCGCCAGGGTCTGGTTGGAGAACGAGTTGGACATCACGAAGCTCGGATGGCCGGTGGCGCAGCCGAGGTTGACCAGGCGGCCTTCGGCCAGCAGGAACAGCGCGTGGCCGTCGGCGAACACGTACTTGTCCACCTGCGGCTTGATGTTGATCTTCTCCACGCCGGCCAGCGCGTTCAGCGCGTCCACCTGGATCTCGTTGTCGAAGTGGCCGATGTTGCAGACGATGGCCTGGTCCTTCATGGCTTTCAGGTGGTCGATCGTCAGCACGTCGCGGTTGCCGGTGGTGGTGACGTAGATGTCGCCGCGGCCCAGGGTAGACTCGACCGTGTTGACCTCGAAGCCTTCCATCGCCGCCTGCAGCGCGTTGATCGGATCGATCTCGGTGACCACCACGCGCGCGCCGTAGGCCCGCAGGCTGTGTGCGCAGCCCTTGCCGACGTCGCCGTAGCCGCAGACCACGGCGACCTTGCCGGCCAGCATCACGTCCATCGCGCGCTTCAGGCCGTCGGCCAGCGACTCGCGGCAGCCGTACAGGTTGTCGAACTTGGTCTTGGTGACCGAGTCGTTGACGTTGATCGCCGGCACCAGCAGCGACTTCGCCTCGGCCAGCTGGTACAGGCGGTGCACGCCGGTGGTGGTCTCCTCGGAGACGCCCTTCCAGTCCTTCACCACGGTGTGCCAGTAGCCCGGGCGCTCGACGGCCACGCGCTTGAGCAGGTTCTTGATCACCTGCTCCTCGTGCGAGGAGGCCTTCTCGTCCACCCACTTGCTGCCGTTCTCCAGTTCGTAGCCCTTGTGGATCAGCAGCGTCACGTCGCCGCCGTCGTCCACCACCAGCTGCGGCCCGAGGAAGCCGCCCTTGCCGTCGGGGAAGCTCAGCGCATCCAGCGTGCAGTCCCAGTACTCCTCCAGCGTCTCGCCCTTCCAGGCGAACACCGGCGTGCCGGTGGCGGCGATCGCCGCGGCGGCGTGGTCCTGGGTGGAGAAGATGTTGCACGAGGCCCAGCGCACGTCGGCGCCGATGTCCTTCAGCGTCTCGATCAGCACCGCGGTCTGGATCGTCATGTGCAGCGAGCCGGTGACGCGCACGCCCTTGAGCGGGGCGTCCGGCGCGTACTTGCGGCGGATCGACATCAGGCCGGGCATCTCGTGCTCGGCGATGTCCAGCTCCTTGCGGCCGAAGTCGGCCAGCGCGATGTCGCGGATCTTGTAGTCGGGATTGCGGACTTCTTTGGAAGCGGCGTTCATGGAGGATCTCCGGTTAGTGCGAGGCTCTTGTGAAGAGTCCGGCCATGGACGGCCGGTCTTTCTTCGCCAATGGACTCGCGTACAAGCAACCGGGCGCCGTTGTGGAACGTGCCGCGCCGAGCCTGGCCGATGTGCGGGATTTGCGGAGGGATCCACGTTCACGCCAACGGTCGCAGCGCCCCTCGGCGGGCAGTGCAAGCTGGCCATTGTAGCGGCATAAGCTTATGCCTGCCGGCGTGGTGCCGCGACCGCGCCGATTCGGTAGGCTGGACGCTTGGCCGCAACGTGGAGCACGGCGTGGAAACAGATCGCGAGCCCGAATTCCTGCCGCACGACGGCCCGCTGCGCGAAGACGTGGGCCGGCTGGGCGCCATGGTCGGCAGGATGCTGGCCGAGCAGGGCGGCGAGGCATTCTTCGAGCGGGTCGAGCAGGTGCGTATCGCGGCGATCCGCCGGCGCGCCGAGGGCGCCTCCACCGACGAGCTGGCGCGCTCGCTGGCCGGGCTGGAGCCTGCTCGCGCCGAGGCGCTGGCGCGGGCGTTCGCCACCTATTTCCACGCGGTCAACACCGCCGAGCGGGTGCATCGCATTCGCCGCCGCCGCGACTACCAGCGCGAGAGCGACCAGGTGCAGCCCGAATCGCTGCTCGACGCGCTGGGCCGGTTGAAGGCGCAGGGCGTGGATGCCGCCGAACTGCTCGGCTGGCTGGACCGGTTGTGGATCGAGCCGGTGTTCACCGCGCACCCCACCGAGGCGGTGCGCCGCTCGCTGCTGGAGAAGGAGCAGGCGATCGTGCGCTCGCTGGTCGACGGTTTCGACCCCGCGCGCACGCCGCAGGAGCGCGCCGCGGACGACGAGCGCATCTACATGGCGCTGTCCGCCGGCTGGCAGACCGCCGAGGCCTCGCCGATCCGGCCCACCGTGCAGGACGAACACCACCACGTCGGCTTCTACCTCGCCAACCCGCTGTACCGGGTGGTGCCGGCGCTGTACGAGGCGCTGGCCGAGGCCTTGCAGCAGGTCTACGGCGTGGCGGCGGAGTTGCCGCGCCTGCTGGGTTTCGCCACCTGGGTCGGCGGCGACATGGACGGCAACCCGAACGTCGGCGCCGACACCATCGCCGCCAGCCTGTCCACGCAGCGCGCGCACGTGATCGAGCACTACCTGGCCGACGTGGCCGGCCTGGCGCGCCTGCTCAGCCAGACCGACAGCCGGGTGCAGGTGGCACCGGCGCTGCAGCAGCGGCTGGCCGGGTATCGCGGGCGTTTCCCGCAGGCGGCCGCGCGCATCCGCCCGCGCCATGCCGACATGCCGTATCGCTGCCTGCTCACCCTGATCGGCGCGCGGCTGGAGGCCAGCGCGCGCGACGATGACGCCGACGGCTACGCCTCCGCGGCCGAACTGCAGGGCGACCTGCAGCTGATCGCCGACAGCCTGATCGCCCACCGCGGCCTGCACGCCGGTGCCTACGCGGTGCAGCGGCTGGTCCAGCGCGTGCGCACCTTCGGCCTGCACCTGGCCCGGCTCGACGTGCGCCAGGATTCGCGCGTGCACGATGACGCGCTGGCCGAATTGCTCGACGACAAGGACTGGGCCGCGCGACCGGCCGCCGAACGCACGAGGGAGTTGCGCGACTACGCCAGCGGCGGCGCGCGCTTCGCGATCAGCCATGCCGCGGTGGTCACCGCGCTGTACGACGTGTTCGCCACCCTGGGCGACACCCGCCGGCGCTACGGCAGCGAGGCGGTGGGGCTGTACGTCATCAGCATGGCGCGCAGCGCGGCCGACGTGCTCGCCGTGCTGGCGCTGGCGCGCTACGGCGGGCTGGTGCAGGGCGACAGCGTGCCGCTCAACATCGCGCCCTTGTTCGAGACCGTGGACGACCTGAAGAACGCGCCGGCCACCTTGCAGGCCCTGCTCGACGACCCGGTCTACCGCCGCCACCTGGCCGCGCGCGACGACCAGCAGTGGGTAATGCTGGGCTACTCGGACAGCGGCAAGGACGGCGGCACGCTGGCCTCGCGCTGGGGGCTGCAGCGCGCGCAGGTGGAGTTGCTGGACGTGGCGCGCCGCGCCGGCATCCAGCTGGCGTTCTTCCACGGCCGCGGCGGCTCGGCGAGCCGCGGCGGCGTGCGCATCGCCCCGGCGCTGATGTCCTCCCCGCGCGGTTCGGTGGCCGGCGTGCTGCGGGTGACCGAGCAGGGCGAGGTGATCCACCGCAAGTACGGCATCCGTGCGCTGGCGCTGCGCAACCTGGAACAGACCGTCGGCGCCGTGTTGCGCGCCTCGTTGCGCCCGCGCGCCGACGAGCCGCGCGAGGAGCAGTGGCGCGAACGCATGAACGTGCTGTCGGCCGCCAGCCGCGAGACCTATCGCGCCTTCGTCGAACACGCGCACTTCGTGGAGTACTTCCGCAGCGCCACGCCGATCGACGTGATCGAGCGGATGACCCTGGGCTCGCGCCCGGCCAGCCGGCGCAGCATGCGCGGCGTGCAGGATTTGCGCGCGATCCCGTGGGTGTTCGCCTGGACCCAGTGCCGCTCGATCCTGCCCGGCTGGTATGGCCTGGGCAGCGCGCTCGAGCGCGGCGTGCGCGAGTTCGGCGCGGAGGCGATGGCCGAGATGGCCAGCGACTGGCCGTTCTTCAGCAACATGCTGGACGACGTGGAAATGGTGCTGGCCAAGTGCGACCTCGACATCGCCGAGGCGTTCTCGCGCCTGTCCGGGCCGCTGCACGAGGAGATGTTCGGCCTGGTCCGCGGCGAGTTCGAGCGCACCCGGCGCGTGCTGCTGCAGTTGAACGGGCACCGCAACCTCCTGCAGGACGCCCCGCGGCTGGCCGCCTCGATCCGCCTGCGCAATCCATACGTGGACCCGATGAGCCTGCTGCAGGTCGACCTGCTGCGGCGCTGGCGCGAGAGCGACTGCCAGGACGACGCCCTGCTGCAGGCCCTGGTCGCCTGCGTCAACGGCGTCGCCCAGGGGCTGCAGAACACCGGCTGAGCGCATTCCCCGGCACGTCGTCGCCGGCGCGCGTACGACTTCGGACACGGCTGTCCGCCGGCGAACGGCGGGAGCGCCGGGCACAGGGCCGGCATCCTTGCGGAACAGGCGTTTGCGGCCATGGCACGGGCCTTGCTGCGGCAGGCGCATGGACATGGTCAACCCCACCCTGAAACTGCGCAAGCGCCGCCGGCTGCGCCTGGCCGTGGCCACCGCGGTGCTGCTCGTCGCGGCGCTGGCCGGGCTGCTTCTGCACCTCGGCCCGGCCCTGCCGGTGGCCGAGCGCTCCAGCCTGTGGATCGACACCGTGCAGCGCGGCGACATGCTGCGCGAGGTGCGCGCCACTGGCACCCTGGTGCCGCGCACCTCGCGCTGGCTGGCGGCCGCCACCGCCGCCCAGGTGGAACAGATCCGGGTGTGGCCGGGCACCGCGGTGCAGCCCGATACCGTGCTGATGACGCTCTCCAACCCCGAGGTGCAGGACAGCCTGCGCAATGCCCAGGCCCAGGTGGCGGCGGCGCGGGCCGAGGTGGCCGCCCGGCGCGCCGAACTGCAGTCCCAATTGCTCGACCAGCGTTCGGCCGAGGCGCAGGCGCAGGCCGACTACGCCTCGGCCAGGGTCAAGGCCGATGCCGACGCCAAGGCCGTGGCCCGTCACCTGATTCCCGAAGTGCGCTACGAGCAGGAGCAGATCGCGCTGGCCCAGCTGAAAAACCGCATGCAGATCGAACGGCAACGCGTGCACGCCTTCGGCGCCAGCATGCAGGCCCGGCTGGACGCGGTGCAGGCGAAGCTGCAGCAGCAGCAGAGCAACCTGCAACTGCGCCAGCGCCAGGCCGATGCGCTGCAGGTACGCGCCGGCATCGCCGGCGTGCTGCAGGAGGTGGCCGTGCAGGAGGGCGCCCAGGTCGCCGCCGGCGCCAACCTGGCGCGGGTGGCGCGCACCGACGTGCTGATCGCGCGGTTGCAGGTGCCCGAGGTGCAGGCCAAGGACGTATTGATGGGCATGCCGGTCAGCGTGGACACGCACAACGGCCTCATCGAGGGCAGGGTCGAACGGATCGACCCGGCGGTGCGCAACGCCAGCGTGCAGGTGGATGTCACGCTCGTCGGCGCGCTGCCGGGCGGCGTGCGGCCCGACCTCTCCGTCGATGGCCGCATCCGCATCGCCGAGCTGCACGGCGTGCTCTCGGTGGGCCGCCCGGCCCTGGCCAAGGCCGATGGCGAGCTCAGCCTGTTCCGGCTCGATCCCTCCGGCGACACCGCCACGCGCGTGCCGGTGCGCATCGGCGCGGCCTCGGTCGACCGCGTGCAGGTGCTGCGCGGCCTGCGGGCCGGCGACAAGCTGATCCTTTCCGACACCGGCCAGTGGGACAAATATGACCGCATCCGATTGAAGTGAATGCATGCTTGAATCCCTCTCCCTCCGGGAGAGGGGCAGGGTGAGGGTACGGGCGAAGCGGCATGCATCGCGGTGCCCGAACCCTCACCCGGCCCTTCGGGCCACCTTCATGCGGGCCATCCGTGGCCCGCACCCTTCGGGCGGCATCGCCGTGCAAATCGGCAATCCCGCCGATTTGCCTCCCGGAGGGAGAAGGGAAAACCGATTCCCCATACTGGACAGCCTCATGACCAATCCCGCCGACGTCATCACCCTCAAGGGCCTGCGCAAGGTATTCCAGACCGACGAGGTGGAAACCCACGCGCTGTCCGACGTGCACCTGTCCGTCGCGCGCGGCGAGTACGTGTCGATCTCCGGCCCGTCCGGCTGCGGCAAGACCACGCTGCTGTCCATCCTGGGCCTGCTCGACACCGCCAGCGCGGGCAGCTACGTGCTGAACGGGCACGACGTGGCCGCGCTCGGCGCGGCCGAGCGCGCGCGCATCCGCAACGCCGAGATCGGCTTCATCTTCCAGGCGTTCAACCTGATCGGCGACCTCAGCGTGCAGGAGAACGTGGAGCTGCCGCTGACCTATCGCGCCGGCATCGGCGCGAGCGAGCGCCGCGAGCGCGTGCAGGAGGCGCTGGAGCGGGTGGGCATGTCGCACCGCATGCGCCACTACCCGGCGCAGCTCTCCGGCGGCCAGCAGCAGCGCGTGGCGGTGGCGCGCGCGCTGGTCGGCAGGCCGGCGATCCTGCTCGCCGACGAGCCCACCGGCAACCTCGACTCGCGCAACGGCGAGGCGGTCATGGCCCTGCTGGACGAACTGCACAAGGGCGGCGCCACCCTCTGCATGGTCACCCACGATGCCCGCTACGCCGAACTCGCCCAGCGCAAGATCCGCCTGTTCGACGGCCGCGTGGTCGACGAGGAAACCTACGACCGCCTGCGCCGCGAGGACGAGCAGCGGCTGGACGCGCTGATCGGCCAGCGCATCGGGGCGGGGGCATGAACGTCTGGCTCGCCGAGGCCTGGCATGCCTGGCGCGCGATGCTGCGCCGCCCGGGCTTCCTGCTGCTGGCCGGCGGCGTGCTGGCGCTGGGCATCGGCGCCACGGTGGCGGTGTTCGTGCTGATCCACAACAGCTTGTGGCGGCCGTTGCCGGTGCCGCAGGCATCGCGGCTGGTGATGATCGGCACGATCCTGGACAACGGCCGCATGGACGGCATCTCGCCGCACGAATTCCAGTCGCTGGGCAAGCTCGACGGCGTGGTTTCGATGGGGCTGGAGCGCCCGGGATCGACGGTGAACGTGGCTGGTGCCGGGGCGCCGGCGCAGGTGCCGGTGATCTACATGGATCGGCTGCTGCTGCCGACCCTGGGCATCGCGCCGGTGCTGGGGCGCAACTTCACCGCGGCCGAGGACGGCCCGCACGGGCCTGCCGCGGTGCTGATCGGCTACGGGTTCTGGCAGCGGCGCTACAACGGCGACCGCCACGTGGTCGGCACGCAGCTCAGGGTCAAGGGCGTGCCGCACACCATCGTCGGCGTGCTGCCGGCGGCGCTGAATACCGTGCTGGGCCCGGGCGACGTGGTCTTGCCGATGGCGTTGCCGCTGGTCAGCCGCGACTACAACCGCAACGGGCATACGGCGATCGCGCGGATGGCGCCTGGCGTGGAGATCGCCGCGGTGTCGGCGCAGGCCGACGCGCACGAACGCACCATGTTCCGCGACATGGGCATGGGCGGCAACTGGAAGAAGCCGCGCTACCGTGCGCAAGGCCTGGCCGACGCCGTGCAGCAGGGCGCGCGGCCGATGCTGCTGCTGTTCGGCGCCGGTGCGTCGCTGGTGTTGCTGATCGCGCTGGTGAACGTGGTCAACCTGATGCTGGTGCGTTCCTTGTCGCGTCAGCACGACCTCGCCGTGCGCAGCGCGTTGGGCGCATCGAAGCTGCGCCTGCTGCTGCCGGCGTTGGCCGAAGGTCTGCTGGTCGGCGCCTGCGGCGCGCTGCTGGGCATGGCGCTGGCGATGGCCGGCCTTGCCTTGCTGCAAGGTTTCATTCCCGCCGAATGGCTGTGGAGCCAGCGTTTGCACGTCGGTGCGATGGCGTGGGGCCTGGCTTTCGCGATGGGCTTGTCCGGCGCGTTGTCGGCGGCGTGCGTGGCCCTGTGGCGCAGCCGCCATGCGACGTCGGCGGACGAGTTGCGCGAAGGCGGGCGCAGCGGCCTCGGCCTGCGCGGTGGCCGCATGGGGCGCGTGCTGGTGGTGGCCCAGGTGGCGCTGGCGGCGGTCCTGCTCAGCGCGGCCGGCGTGTTCGTGCATGCGCTCCACGACGCCGCGCGGCTGCAGCTCGGCTTTGCCGGCGACAACGTGCTGGCCTTCGACATGGCGCCGGTGCAGGCGGATTACCCGGATGGGGTCGCCGTGCAGGCGCTGGCACAGCGCCTGACGCAGCGCCTGCAAGCCATCCCCGGCGTCACCGACGCGGTGGTGACCACCAACCTGCCGATCAGCCACGGCATGCTGGAGCAGGGCCAGACCAGCGTGAATCCGCCGGGTGGCGAGGCCTTCTTTATCCAATACCACGGTATCGAGCCCGGCTACTTCGAGTTGTTCGCAATACCCATGCATGCCGGACGCGACTTCACGCGCAACGACGTGCGCGGCAGCCAGGGAGTGGTGATCGTCAGCCAGGACCTGGCCGACAAGTATTACGGCGGCCATGCGTTGGGCAGGACGATCCACGTGCATGGTGTCGGCGCCGCGATGCGGCTGGCGCGCATCGTCGGCGTGGTGGGCGCGACCTACCAGATGGGGCCGCTGCAGCCGAGGCAGCCGGTGTTGTACGTGCCGTTGGCGCAGGTTCCCGAGCCGATGATGGAGCTGTTCCGGAGCCTCGAACCCCTGCGCGTCGCGCTGCGCGGCCACGGCAACATGGCCGATTGGCGCGCCGGTATCGGCGCGGCCCTGGCCGAGGTTGCGCCAAACCAGCCCATCGCCAACCTCCGTTCCCTGCACAGCATCGTGCGCGCGACCACCGCCACCGCGCGGCTCAGCCTGTGGCTGATCGGCCTGTTCGCCACGCTGGCCGTGCTGCTCGCCGCCGCCGGCCTGTACGCGGTGATGGCCGTGTCGGTGGCCGCGCGCGAGCGCGAGTTCGGTGTGCGCATGGCGCTGGGCGCGGCGCCTTCGCGGCTGCTGCGGCTGGTGCTGCGCGGCGGCTTGCTGCAGATCGCGGCGGGGCTGGCGCTGGGCGTCGGTGCCGCGTGGCTGGTGGCGCGCGCGGTGGCGCAGATCCTGATGACGCTGATCGGCCGCGGCGGCGCGCTCGATCCGCTGGTGATGCTGGGCGTGGCCGTGGTGCTGGCCAGCGCCGGATTGCTGGCCTGTCTCGTGCCGGCCTGGCGCGCGGCGAAGGTGGCGCCGATGCGCGCCTTGCGCGGGGAATAGGAACGATGACGATCCTGCTCACGGAAATCTGGCGCGCATGGCGCGCCAGCCTGCGCCGCTACGGCTTCCTGCTGCTGGCGTCGAGCGTGCTCGCGCTGGGCGTCGGCGCCAGCGTGGCGGTGGTCACGCTGGTCGACCAGGTGCTGATGCAACCGTTGCCGATCCCCGATGCCTCGCGGGTGATGGTGGTCGGGCCCCGGTTCGATGGGCAGCGCGTCGTGTCGCCGCTGCAGTACCAGCACCTGATGCCGCTCAAAGGCATCCGGTCGACCGGGGCGACGCTGTTTTCCCGGCCCAAGGTCAACATCACCGGCGGCGACCGTCCCGAGGTGGTGTCGGCCGCGTACATCGACCGGGGCATGCTGCCGACCCTGGGGTTGCACCCGTTGCTCGGGCGCAACTTCACCGCGCAGGAGGATGCGCCGCACGGGCCGCACGCGGTGATGCTCGGCTACGGGTTCTGGCAGCGCCGTTATCGCGGCAGTCCCGCGGTGGTGGGGCAGACACTGGATGTCGAGGGCATCGGTTACACCATCGTCGGCGTGCTGCCGGAGCCCTTCGACAGCCTCGCCTTCAGCGGTGACGTGGCGTTGCCGTTGGCGCTGCCGCCGCACAGCACGGCCGACGGCCTCAACGACATCGCCGTGGTGCGGCTCGATGCGGGGGCGAGCCCGTCCGCCGTGGCGGCCGCGATGGATGCGCACCTGCATGCCATGTACGAGGCGATGGGCTCCGGGGAGGCCGACAACTGGCGGGGGGTACGGTTCGGCGCGCAACCGATCGCGGCGTGGCAGCATGCGGATGCACACGCCGCCCTGATGCTGTTCATGGCCTGCGCGCTTTTCGTGTTGCTGACGGCGCAGGTCAACCTCGTCAACCTGATGCTGTTGCGTTCGCTGTCACGCGTACACGACAGCGCGGTCCGCGGTGCGCTGGGTGCGTCGCGGCTGCGGTTGGTGTTGCCGGCGCTGGCGGAAGGCCTGCTGGTCGGCATCGTCGGCGCACTGGCCGGCATGGCGCTGGCATGGCTGGGCCTCCATGCCCTGCAGGGGGTCGTGTCGACGGACTGGTTGCCTGCCGCCGGCATCCACATGCCGTGGTGGCTGGGGCCGCTGGTGGTCGCGGTCGCCGCCGTGATCGCCGTGTCCACCGCGGCGTTCGGGGCCTGGCGCAGCCACCCGATGATGGCCCACGAGGCGCTGCGCGAAGGCGGGCGCAGCGGTGCGGGGCGGCGTGGCGGCGGGCTCGGTCGCGCGCTGGTGGTTGCGCAGATGATGCTGGCCACCGTGCTGTTGTGCGGCAGTGGCCTGCTGTTGCATGGCTTGTACGATGCTTCGGTGACGCCGCTCGGGTTTTCGAGCGCCAACATGCTGGTTTTCGATCTGGCACCGGTGCGGGCGGACTACCCGGATACGCCATCGGTGAATGCGCTCTCGCAGCGGCTGGTGCGCGCCCTGGAGGCAATCCCGGGCATCACCGCCGCCGCGGTCACCACCAGCTTGCCGACGGGGCTCGGGCCTACGTTCAACACGAACGTGAGCAGCCCGGGCAGGCAATCCATCGACATGGATTACTTCGCGGTCGGTCCGGAGTATTTCGCTCTGTTCGACATCGCCGTGCTGCGCGGTCGCGCCTTCACGCGCGACGACGCGCGTGGCGGCGAGCAGGTGGCCGTGGTCAACCGCACCCTGGCCGAACGGATGTACGGCGGCCATGCATTGGGCCAGCTGATACGGGAGGATGGCGGCCGCTCGGCGCGTATCGTCGGGGTCGTCGCCGACACGCGCCAGTCCGGTCCGTTGCAGTCGGCGCCCGGCATCGTCTATGTGCCGCTGGCGCAGATCCCGGACGACGACCTGGACTTCATCCGTCAATTCATGCCGATGCACTTTGCCCTGCGTGGTCACGGCGACCCCGGCCAGTGGCTGGCCGCGGTGCGCGCGGCGTTGGAACAAGTTGCGCCAAACCAGCCGATTTCCGGTTTTCGCAGCATGGATCAGGTCGTGCGCTCGACCACCGCGGCCACGCATCAGACACTGCTGCTGGTCGGCGTGTTCGCCGCCCTGGCGCTGTTGCTTGCGATGGCCGGGATGTATGCGGTGATGGCCGTGGCGGTGGTCTCGCGCGAGCGCGAGTTCGGCGTGCGGATCGCCCTGGGCGCCGTGCCGGCGGGCCTGGTGTGGCAGGTATTGCGCAGCGGGATGGTGCAGATCGCCCTGGGCCTGCTGATCGGCGTCGCCATCGTATTGGGCATGTCGCGGTTGCTGGCGCAACTGCTGGAGCCGCTGGTGGGGCGCGGCAGCACTTTCGATCCGGTGGCGCTGGGCGGCGTGGCCGTGGTGCTGGCCGGCGCCGGATTGCTGGCCTGTCTCGTGCCGGCCTGGCGCGCGGCGAAGGTGGCGCCGATGCGCGCCTTGAGAGGAGAGTGAGGATGATCGTGCGCGAGTTGCGTCAGGCGTGGCGCCGGCTGCTCAAGCGGCCCGGCTACGCGCTGTTGTCGATGGCGGTGCTGGGCGTGGGCCTGGGGGTGACGCTGTTCCTCTTTTCGCTGATCAACACGCTGATTCTCGAGCCGCTGCCGGTGCCGCATCCTGCGCGGCTGATGGCATTGGGCGAGCCGTCGCACAGCGGCAACGGCATCTCCCCCATCGACAGCGACCAGTACCTGGCCTTGCGCGGCCACCTGCGCAGCGCCGACCTGATGGGTGTCTATGCGCCCATCGGTGCGGCGGTGGATGTGGGCGGTGGCGCCACGTATTACCCGGGTAGCCGCATGACGGCTTCGATGATGCCGTTGCTGGGCGTCAAGCCCTTGCTGGGGCGGGCCTTGCTGCCGTCGGACGAGGCCGTCGGCGCGCCCAACGTGGCCCTGGTCGGCGAAACGCTGTGGCGGAACGGCTTCAACGCCGATCCGCACATCATCGGCCGCGCGATACAAGTGAACGGTCGCTGGGTCACGGTGGTGGGCGTGGTGCCGGCGCATGCGACCAGCATGCCGGTGACCGACAACCAGGTCTGGCTGCCGTTGACGCTGCAACCGGGGCAGCACCGCGATCTCTGGGGCGTGGTGCGCCTGGCGCCGGGATACCAGCTGGCGCAGGCGCGCGCGGAGCTGGATGCATGGAGCGCGCGTCTGCAGGCGGCTCTGCCGTCGGGAAAGCAGACGCGGGGCATCGTCATCAAGCCCTGGAAGTTCGGCTTCGTGCCCGAGGACATGCGCCAGTGGGTGTGGCTGATGTTCGGTGCCGCGGTGCTGGTGCTGCTGCTGGCCTGCGTCAACGTCGCCAACCTGCAGCTGGTGCAGACCCTGCACCGGCGCCATGAACTGGCGCTGCGCAGTGCGCTGGGCGGCAGCCGCGCGCGGCTGGTGTCCGGCGCGCTGGCGGAGAGTCTGCTGCTGAGCCTGGCCGCGCTGGCGGTGGCGTTTCCCATCGTGCAGGGGGGCAACCGCTGGATCGTCTCGATGTATTTCACCAGCGCCCCGGCTGCGGTGCCCTTCCACGCTTTCGGCATCGACGGGCGCGTGATGGCGGCGGCGCTGGCGGTGGCCGTGCTCAGCACGGCACTGGCCGGTGCCATTCCGGCCTGGCGCGCCTCGCGTGCCGACCTGCAGGACGTGCTGCGCGACGGCGGCAAGGGTTCGGGCGGCGGCTTCGCCCGGGTGACCAGGGTCATGGTGGTGGCGGAAGTCGCGCTGACCGTGGTGTTGCTGGTGGGCGCGGGCACCTTCGTGCGTGCGGTGGGCACCGTGTTGTCGCAGCCGGTGGCCGGCGCCGCGCATGCCTCGCAGGTGCTCACCGCCGAGGTGATGCTGCCGGCCGCCGGCTACGCTGACGACGCGCAGCGCATCCGCTTCTTCGACGCGGTGGGCGAGCGCCTGCGCCAGGGCGCGGGCGTGGTCGATGCCACCGCGTCGGACACCGTGCCCGGCGCGGTGCTGGGCAGCCACGAGGACGTGGCGCTGCCGGGACACCCGCAGCCGGCGGACGGCTGGCCGCGGGCGCAGATGGGCATCGTCGATGCGCACTTCCTGGGCACTTACGGCGTGCACCTGCGCGAGGGCCGCTTCTTCGACGCACGCGATCGCGCGGACAGCACGCCGGTGGCGGTGGTCGACGCCAAGATGGCGCAGGCGATGTGGCCGCAGGGCGAAGCGCTGGGACGCAAGCTGGTGCTGTGGCCCGGTCGCCCGCAGGCGCGCACGCTGACCGTGGTCGGCGTGATCGAGCCGCTGCAGCTGGACGGCGTGCTGGAAAAGCCGCGGCCCGGCCTGCTGTTGCCGCTGGACCAGTCGGCCGGGCAAGGCCCGTTGCACGCCGTGGGCCTGGCGGTGCGCACGCACGCCGCCGCCGGCAGTTCCGCGCAATCGCTGATCGATGCCGTGCACGCGGTCGAGCCGCAGGCGGCGGTGTACGGCGTGCGCAGCCAGGCCGCCGCGGCCGCGGAGGCGCGCGTGGGCCTGACCGTGCTCACCAGCGTGTTCGGCGCCTTGGGGCTGGTCGCGCTGCTGCTCGCCGGCGCGGGCCTGTACGGCGTGCTGGCGTTCTCGGTGGCGCAGCGCACGCGCGAGATCGGCATCCGCCGTGCGATCGGCGCGGGCAGCCGCGCCATCGTGCGCGTGGTGGGGCGGCAGTTGCTGTGGCAGCTGGGCCTGGGGCTGGGCATCGGCATGCTGCTGGCGTGGCCGTGGTCGGCCCTGCTGGCCGATCCCGGCTTGCATACGCAAGCACACGACCTGAAGGTATTCGCGCCGGTCTTGCTCACGGTGCTGCTGGTGACGCTGATCGCCTCGCTGGTGCCGCTGGCCCGCGCGCTGCGCGTGGACCCCGCCATTGCCTTGCGCTACGAATGACGCCGGCCCGCCGACGATGCCGTTGACCGGCCGTTCCCGCTCCGGGCGAAAGGCGTCGCCCGCGAGCGCGTTCCTACCCTATGCTGGAAGCCATGACACGCGAAACCATCCCCACCGTGCTGGTCGCCGACGACCAGGCCGACGTGCGCGAGGCGCTGCGCCTGCTGCTGAAGGCCGAGGGCATCGCCTGCGTGGTGGTGGCCGACCCGGCGGCGGCGCTCGAAGCCGCGCGCCGGTGCGAGTTCGCCTGCGCGCTGATCGACGGCAACTATTCGCGCGACACCACCTCGGGCGAGGAAGGGCTGGAGCTGCTGGAGCGCCTGCGCCAGCTCGCGCCCGAGTTGCCGGTGGTGATGATGACGGCCTGGGGCAACGTGCCGCTCACGGTGGCGGCGATGCACCGCGGCGCCGCGGATTTCATCGAGAAGCCGTGGGACAACGCGCGGCTGCTCAGCATCGTGCGCAACCAGATCGCGCTGGGCGAGGGCGCGCGGCGGCAGCGCCGGCTGGAGGCGGAGAACGCACTGCTGCGCGGCGGCAACGAGGCGCTGATCGCCGAGTCGGCGCCGATGCAGCGGGTGATGGAACTCGTTGCCCGGGTCGCGCCCAGCGACGCCAACGTGCTGGTGCTGGGCGAAAACGGCACCGGCAAGGGCGTGATCGCGCAGGCGCTGCACGCGCAGTCGCGCCGCGCCGCCAAGGCGCTGGTCAAGGTCAACATGGGCGCCATCGCCGAGAACGTGTTCGAGTCGGAGATGTTCGGCCACGTGCGCGGCGCGTACACCGACGCCAAGAGCGAGCGCATCGGCCGTTTCGAGCTGGCCGACGGCGGCACGCTGTTCCTGGACGAGGTGGGCAACGTGCCGCCCTCGCAGCAGCCGAAGCTGCTGCGCGTGCTGGAGGATGGCGAGTTCGAGCGGCTCGGTTCCTCGCGCACGCAGGGCGTGGACGTGCGGCTGGTCTCGGCGACCAATGCCGATCTCGCCGTGGAAGTCGAGATGGGGCGCTTCCGCAAGGACCTGCTGTACCGCCTCAACACGCTGGAGATCCGCCTGCCGCCGTTGCGCGAGCGGCGCGACGACATCCTGCCGCTGGCACGCAGCTTCCTCGCGCGCAGCGCGGCGCGCTACGGCCGTCACGGCCTGCGGCTGGCACCGTCGGCCGAACGCGCGCTGCTGGCCTGGCGCTGGCCGGGCAACGTGCGCGAGCTCGGCCACCTGATGGAGCGCGCCGCGCTGCTCGCCGAGCAGGATCTGGTCGGCGATTCGGCGTTGGCCTTCGGCCCGGGTGCGGCGGCCGCTTCCACGCCGGACATCGACGGCATGACCATCGACCAGGCCGAGGCGCACCTGGTGCGGCGCGCCCTGGAGCGCCACGGCGGCAACCTGCAGCATGCCGCCGACGCGCTCGGCATCACCCGCCAGACGCTGTACCGGCGGCTGGAGAAACACGGCCTGCGCGAACCCTCGCCTGACGATGCCGGCTGAGCCCGCCCGTCGCCGCGGCCGCATGCCCGCGTTCGAGCGGCGCGTGCTGCTGGGCAGCTGGCTGGTGGCGTTGCCGGCCCTGTTCGGCGTAGCCGTGCTGCTGCTGGCGGGCGTGCCCGAGCCCGCGTTGTGCTGGGCGCTGGCGATCGCCGTGCTGCTGGCCACCGCGTCGATCGCGCACTGGCAGCACCGGCGCGTGGTGTATCCGCTGTATACCCTTGCCGGCCTGCTGGAGGCGCTGCGCGAGGGCGACTACAGCATGCGCGGCGTGCAGGGTGGCGTGCTCGGCGATGCGATCTACGACATCAACGCGCTGGCCGACCGCCTGCAGCAGGAGCGCCTGCAGTTCGAGGATGCCTCGCGCCTGCTCGGCAAGACCCTGGCCACGCTGGACAGCGCGGTGTTCGTGTTCGACCACGACGCGCGCCTGCGCCTGCTCAACCCGGCGGCGCAACAGCTGCTGCGCAGCGATCGCGCCGGGTTGCTGGGGCGCCGCGTCGACGAGCTCGGGCTCGATGCGCTGCTGGCCGCGCCGGGCGTGCAGGTGGTCAGGCACGCGTTTCCCGGCCGCAGCGGGCGCTTCGAGATCCGCCATTCGCCGTTGCGCAACGAAGGCCGCAGCGGCCGGTTGCTGGTAGTCAACGACGTTGGCCGCGTGCTGCGGGAGGAGGAGCGCCAGGCCTGGCAGCGCCTGCTGCGCGTGCTCGGCCATGAAGTCAACAACTCGCTGGCCTCGATCCGCTCGCTGGCCGGCACGCTGGCCACCCTGATCGCGCGCGAGCCGCTGGCCGGGGACTGGCGCGAGGATGCGCGCGGCGGCCTGCAGGTGATCGGCAACCGCGCCGAATCGCTGGCACGTTTCCTGGCCGGCTACAGCCGGCTGGCCGCGCTGCCGCCGCCGCAGAAGCGCGAGCTGGACCTGGCCGCGTTGGTGCCGGCGGTGGCGCGGCTGGAACAACGCATGTCGGTGACCGTGGAAGAGGGCGCACCGGTGCCGGTGCAGGCCGACCCCGACCAGCTCGAACAGGCGCTGATCAACCTGCTGCGCAACGCCGTCGAGGCCAGCCTGGCCACCGGCGGCGCCGTGCTGATGCGCTGGCGCCGCGAGGGCGAGCGCGCCCTGGTCGAGATCCTCGACGAAGGCTCCGGCCTGCCTGGCAGCGACAACCTGTTCGTGCCGTTCTTTACCACCAAGCCCGGCGGCTCCGGCATCGGCCTGGCACTGGTGCGGCAGATCGCCGAAGCCCACGAGGGCGGCGTCAGCCTGGGTGCGCGCGACGACGCGAACGGCGCCGTGGCCACCTTGTGGCTGCCGCTGCCATGAGCCTTCCCTGCCAGGTGCGCGTCATCGGCCGAGCCCGACCCGGCCGCTCGCGTCACGGCGTACCGGCACCGCTTGCGGGCGTGGGCGCGCCAGCAGGTAGAACGCGGCGGCGTGCGTGATCATGAGCAGGGGGACCACGAGCACCGGGATCGCGTAGGCCGCGCCGAGCTGGCCCGCCAGCGCGGGCAGGCCCAGCGCGATGCCGTGGCCGTAATCGACCAGGAGGTCGGCCACGCCCACCACGTTGTAGCCGGCGACGAGCAGGCCGAACAGCACGCGGGTCCGCGCCGCCAGCAGCGCGGCCAGGGCGAGCAGCCCGGCGGCGAGGTCGCCGCCGGCGGCGAACGTGGCGAAGTCGTGCGGCAGCTGCGGGCCGACCACGCCGGGCAGGATGAACACCAGCCCGAAGAAGCGGAAACTGTGCAGCGTGGCGATGGCGCGCTGCGCGTCGCGCCGCTCCATCGACGCGAGCCGGGGCCAGACATACGCGCGGAAGCACATCAGCCACGCGACGTAGCCCAGGACGAGATGAAGCAGGAAGATGCTGGCCGGTGACATGTGACCTCGGATGCTGGCTGGCGCGGTGCAAGTGCCGCGTGGGCAAGTTACGGCCGCCATCGGCGGGCCACCAGTGATGACAACCGGGACGAGGCATGAAGCGGAACTTCACGGTGAGGCAGGGCGCGCTGGACGGCATCGAGGTCTTCCTGGCCGTGGCCCGGCAACGCAGCTTCCGCCAGGCGGCGGCCGCGCTCGGGGTCAGCCCCTCGGCGGTGAGCCAGGCGGTGCGCGCGCTGGAGTCGCGCCTGGGCACTGCGCTGTTCGCGCGCACCACGCGCAGCGTCGGCCTGACCGAGGCCGGCGAGCGTTTCCTGTCGCGCGTCGGGCCGGCCTACGAGGAACTGGCCGCGGCCGGCGAAGAGGCGCGCGGGCGCGGCCAAATGCCCGCTGGCCTGCTGCGCCTCACGGTGCCGCCGGCGGTGGTGCCGATCCTGCTGCAACCGCTGCTGGCGTCCTTTGGCCAGGCGTATCCGGAGGTCGAGGTGGAGATCGCGCCGAGCGCGGAGCTGCGCGATCTCGCCGCCGACGGTTTCGATGCCGGCATCCGGCTCGGCCCGTTCATCGAGGCGGACATGGTGGCGGTGCGGCTGACGCCGCCGTTTCCGCTCACCGTGGCGGGCAGCCCCGGCTATTTCCGCCGCCGGGGCCGGCCCGCGCACATCGGGGACCTGCGAGGCCACACCTGCATCCGCATGCGCCGCTCGGACGGTTCGATCGCGCCCTGGTCGTTCGTCGAGCAAGGCAAGCCGGTCGAGGCGGTCGTCGCCGGACCGCTGATCGTGCGCGATTTCTCCGCCATGCTCGGTGCGGCCATCGAGGGGGCAGGGCTGGCCCAGGTGCCTTCGCCGATCGCGGCCGGCCCGCTGGCAGCAGGCAAGCTTGCGAGCGTGCTGGAACCGTTCGCGCCGACGGTGCCGGGGATGTTCCTCTATTACCCCAGCCGCCATCAGATGACGCCCAAGCTGCGGGCGTTCATCGATCATCTGAAGAGCCGCGCGGGCACCGACGCCGTCGCCTGAGCCGGTGCGGCAACCAGCGGCTTGATCGGAACTCCCGGGCCGTCATCCCGGCGAAAGCCGGATCCAGCGCCTCGATGGTTGTCCGCAGGCACTGGATTCCAGCGTGCGCTGGAATGACGGGCAAAAAA
>JBDZVT010000007.1:0-95693 GCA_040255835.1 Lysobacteraceae bacterium | reverse complement strand
CTTGATCGGAATATCTCCAGGCGGTCATCCCGGCGAAAGCCGGGATCCAGCGCCTCGATGGTTGTCCGCAGGCACTGGATTCCAGCATGCGCTGGAATGACGGGAAAAAAAACTTGATCGGAATATCTCCAGGCGGTCATCCCGGCGAAAGCCGGGATCCAGCGCCTTGATGGTTGTCCGCAGGTGCTGGACCCCAGCCTTCGCTGGAGTGACGGGCAAGGACTTCAGCGAAGCATTTCAGTCCCGCATCGCCGCCTGCAGCGCGGCGATGCGCTGCTCGCGCGGCAATCGCTTCCAGGCGATCTCCAGCCGCAGCGCTTCGCCGTGGCCGGCGACCCAGACCCAGCCCAGCAGCCGCGTCGGCGGGTTGGCGCGGGTGAAGCGCGCGCCCTTGCCCGCGAGGTGCCTGGCGTAGCGTTGCTCGGGGTCGCGCGCGATGCCGGTGTAGACGCGGCCGTCGGCGCATTCGAGCAGGTAGACGGCCCAGGCGGCGCCGTCGCTCACGGGCTCAGGCCCACTCGACCAGGCCTTCGGCGTCGCAGGCCTGTTTCCATGACGGCCGTGCCTTCAGGCGCGTGGCCAGCGCCTGCAACTGCGGCCATTCGGTGGCCGGCCTGGGCATGTTGCGCGACCAGCGCATCAGCATCAGCGCGTACAGATCGACCACGCTGAAGTTGTCGCCGAGCATGTACGGGCCGTGCGCAGCGAGGTGGGCGTCGAGCTTCGTCCAGCATTTCTCGATGCCGACGCGCGCCGCCTGCCCGACCGTGTCGGCGCCTTCCGGCAGGTGGTCGCCGGGGTAGAACCACTGGCGGAACAGCGGCTGCAGGCTGTTGGCGAGGTACAGCATCCATTGCAGGTAGTCGGCACGCCCGGCGCTGCCGATGGCGGGCGCCAGCGCGGCGTCGGGGTGGCGCTCGGCCAGCAGCATCGCCAGCGCCGCGGCTTCGCCGTGCGGCACGCCGTCGATCGTCAGGGTCGGCACCACGCCGTTCGGGTTGATTGCCAGGTACGCCGCGCTGCGCTGTTCGCCCTTGTCGAGATCGATGCGCTTGAGTTCGTGCGGAGCGCCGATTTCCAGCAGGGCCAGGTGCACCAGCAGGTTGGCCGAGCCGGGGGCGTAGTAGAGCGTGTACATGGGTGGTTGTCCGCGGGGATGACCCGCAAATGATACGCCGGGGCCTTGAGGCAGGAGTGAGTGGGGAGGAGCCAGGAGCGAGGAGTGAGGGAGAGCCAAGGCGGGTGCATGCCTGCATTCCCTCACTCCTCACTCCTCTCCACTCGCTTCTCCAGTCAGCCGTCCAGCTCTGCCCAGCGCGCGTACGCGGCGTCCAATTCGGCCTGCAGTGTCGCCAGCGCCTCGTTCGCCTGGACGATGGCGGCGCCGTCCTGCTGGAAGAAGGCGGGCTCGTTCATCGCGGCCGTGCGTGCGGCGATGTCGTTTTCGAGTTGCTCGATGCGCGTGGGCAATTGCTCCAGCTCGTGCTGTTCCTTGAAGCTGCGCTTGCGCTTGGGTGCCGCCGTCGGAGCAGGCGCCGGCGCCTTCGCCGCAGCGGCCGGCTTGCTGCCGGCGGCCGTGCTGCGCGGCGCCGGTCGCTGGCGCAGCCAGTCGCTGTAGCCGCCCACGTACTCGCCGATCCGGCCTTCGCCCTCCAGCACCAGGGTGCTGGAGACCACGTTGTCGAGGAAGGCGCGATCGTGCGAGACCAGCAGCAGGGTGCCCTGGTAATCGGTCAGCAGTTCTTCCAGCAGCTCCAGCGTCTCGACGTCGAGGTCGTTGGTCGGTTCGTCCATCACCAGCAGGTTGGACGGCTGTGCAAACAGCTTGGCCAGCAGCAGGCGGTTGCGCTCGCCGCCGGACAGGCGGGTGATCGGCGCGCGGGCGCGTTCGGGCGAGAACAGGAAGTCCTGCAGGTAGCCGATGATGTGCTTGCGCTGGCCGTTGAGCTCGATGAACTCGCGGCCTTCGGCCACGTTGTCCAGCGCGTTGAGCTGGTCGTTGAGCTGCAGGCGGTGCTGGTCGAAGTAGGCGATCTCGATGTTGGTGCCCAGCTCGGCGCTGCCGCGCAGCGGGGTGAGTTCGCCCAGCATGATCTTCAGCAAGGTGCTCTTGCCGGCGCCGTTGGGGCCGATGATGCCGATGCGGTCGCCGCGCATCACCGTGGTGCTGAGGTCGTCGATCAGCACGCGGCCATCGTAGGCCTGGTGCACGTGGGTGAGTTCGATCACCTTCTTGCCGGAGGCCTGCGCGTTGGCCGCGGTCATCTTCACGTTGCCGCCCAGTTCGCGCCGTTGCGCACGCTCCACGCGCAGCGCCTTCAGCGCGCGCACGCGGCCCTCGTTGCGGGTGCGCCGGGCCTTGATGCCCTGGCGGATCCACACTTCCTCCTGGGCCAGCTTCTTGTCGAACAGCGCGTTGGCCTGCGCTTCGGCGTGCAGGCGTTCCTCGCGGCGGCGCAGGTAGTTGTCGTAGTCGCCAGGCCAGTCGGTGAGCGCACCGCGGTCGATCTCGACGATGCGGGTGGCCAGCGCGCGCAGGAAGCTGCGGTCATGGGTGACGAACACGATGCTGCCGGCGAACTGCTTGAGGAAGCCTTCCAGCCAGCCGATCGCCTCGATGTCGAGGTGGTTGGTCGGCTCGTCCAGCAGCAGCACGTCGGGCTTGCGCACCAGCGCCTGCGCCAGCAGCACGCGGCGCTTCATGCCGCCGGACAGTGCGGCGAAGTCGGTCTCGCCGGGCAATTCGAGCTGGGTCAGCACGTCGCTGACGCGTCGGTCCAGGTCCCAGCAGTGCTGCGCCTCGATCTCGTGCTGCACGTCGCCCAGCGCGTCGAAATCGCCTTCGGCTATCAGGTGGTGATACCGCGCCAGCAGCCGGCCAAGGTCGCCCAGGCCTTCGGCGACCACGTCGAACACGCTGCCTTCGGTGCCGTGCGGCACCTCCTGCGCCATCCGCGCCACCACGATGCCGTTCTGCACGCGCACCTCGCCGTCGTCGGCGTGCAGCTCGCCGGCAATCAGCTTCATCAGGGTGGACTTGCCTTCGCCGTTGCGGCCGACGATGCACACCCGCTCGTTCGCCTCGATCGACAGGTCGACATGTTCGAGCAGGAGCGGGCCGCCGATGCTGAAATCGACGCGTTGCAGTTGGATGAGAGACATCCGCCCATTGTAGCGGGTGGCCATCGCCCCACGATTCTTCAGAATGGCCGGGCTGAAATGGAAACGGGCCGCTCGAGGCGGCCCGCTTCCCCAGGTTGCATGCGACGGGAACTACTTCAACTTCGCATCCTTGCGCAGCGCCTCGGCGCGGTCGGTCTTCTCCCACGAGAACGCGGTGAAGACCTTGCCGTTGGCGTCCTTCAACTGCACCGGGGTGCGGCCGAAGTGGCCGTAGCTGGCGGTCTGCTGGTACATCGGGTGGATCAGGTCGAGCATCTGCAGGATGCCGTACGGGCGCAGGTCGAAGTGCCTGCGGATCAGCTTCTCGATCTTGTCGTCGCTGATCCGGCCGGTGCCGAAGGTGGTCACCGAGATCGAGGTGGGGTGGGCCACGCCGATCGCGTAGCTCACCTGCACCTCGCAGCGGTCGGCGATGCCGGCGGCCACGATGTTCTTGGCCACGTAGCGCGCGGCATAGGCGGCCGAGCGGTCGACCTTGGACGGGTCCTTGCCCGAGAACGCACCACCGCCGTGACGGGCCCAGCCGCCGTAGGTGTCCACGATGATCTTGCGGCCGGTCAGGCCGCAGTCGCCCACCGGGCCGCCGATCTCGAACTTGCCGGTCGGGTTGATGTGGAACTTGGTGCCCTTGTGCAGCCACTTGGCCGGCAGCACCGGCTTGAGGATGGTTTCGCGTACCGCCTCGATCAGGTCCTTCTGCTTGATCCCCGGGTCGTGCTGGGTCGACAGCACCACCGCGTCGATCGCCACGGCCTTGCCGTTCTCGTAGCGCAGGGTGACCTGGCTCTTGGCGTCCGGGCGCAGCCACGGCAGCGGCGAGTTCTTCTGCTTGCGCACCTTGGCCTGCTGCTCGACCAGGCGATGCGAGAAGTGGATCGCCGCCGGCATGAAGGTCTTGGTTTCGTTGGTGGCGTAGCCGAACATCAGGCCCTGGTCGCCCGCGCCCTGGTCTTCCGGCTTCTTGCGGTCCACGCCCTGGTTGATGTCGGGCGACTGCTTGCCGATCAGGTTCAGCACGCCGCAGGTGGCACCGTCGAAGCCGACGTCGGACGAGTTGTAGCCGATGTCCAGGATCACCTTGCGGGTGATCGCCTCGAGGTCGATCCACGCGCTGGTGGTGATCTCGCCGGCGACGATCGCCACGCCGGTCTTGACCATGGTTTCGCACGCCACGCGGGCGCGCGGGTCCTGCGCGATGATCGCGTCGAGCACGGCGTCGGAGATCTGGTCGGCGACCTTGTCCGGATGGCCTTCGGAGACCGATTCGGAGGTGAACAGGTAGTTGGACATCGCGGTTTATATCCCTTTGTACGGATAGAAAGATAAAAGAGGTCGGGCATGATACATCGACCCATTCGACTTTGCAGCTTCCCCGCCGGGCGGCCTTGGCGGGAGTGGGTTCCGGTTCAGCCGTCTGGACGGCCGAATCGGCCGGCCCCGGCGGGCCGCGCCCGTCACGGCGCGTCCCCGTCGAACGCCTGGTCGAGGCGCTGCGGCCAGTCCGGGGCGTTGATCTGCCCGAGCAGCGAGACGTCGATCGGCTCACGCAGGCGGCTGCCGGCGGGCAGGGCAAAAGCATAGTCCTGTCGTTGCAGCAGCAGCGGCAGGACCTTGAGCCGGCCGCGGTAGCGTTGCCGGATGTCCCAGCGCAGCTGCGGCTGGTTCTCCACCACTGCGTCGACACGGCCGGCGGCCAGGTCGGCGAGCGCGGCGTCCGCGTCGCGCGCCTGGCGGTAATCGAGTCGCTGGCGCTGCAGCCAGGCGGCGCCGGCACCGGCGGGCACGCTGGCCACGGACAGGTCGGCCAAGTCGGTGGCATGACGGACGCGGTCGCCGAGCTGGCCCACGGTGAGTGCGCTGGTGATGGTGGCGGTGAGGCACGCGGCGATCGCCAGCGCGGCAAGCATGCATACCAGTCCCACGATGCGCCCGCCGAGGGTGCGCGGCGCGTGGTCGCCGCCGCCGGCCGAGGTCATTGCCGCGGTTGCCCACCAGATGCCTGCGAACACGCCGCGGTCGCCGGCGGCTTCGGGGCGGCGACGGTATTCCAGCAGCCAGAACAGCACGCCGGCCACCACCAGCAACGCCACCAGCGCGGCCACCACGGCCAGCAACACCGGCGACGCCAGCGCCTGTGCCACCGCCAGCCAGCCGGCGGTGGATCCGCCGCGCACCGCCACGCCCAGCCCGGCACTGAGGATGGGATGGCTGAAGTCCATGTGTTGCTCGCCGGCGGCGGTGGTGGCGATCGCGCCGAGAGCCACGTCAACCTTGCTGTCGCGCACCGCATCGAGCAGGGCATCGTGGGCGTACGGGCGGTACTCGTATTTCCAGCCGCGATCGGCGGCGATGGCTTCCCACAGGGCAATCGCCAGGCCGCGGTAGTGGCCGTGATCCTCGATCACGAACGGCGGCGCCACCGCGACGCCGACCAGCAGCGGCTGGTTCGCGCGCTGCAGTTCCGTCGCCGGCGTGACCGTCGCCGCGGTGCGGGCGGCGATCGGATAGACCTTGATCGCGCCGCCCGGCTTCGCCTGCGGCGCGGCGCTGGCCACCAGTGGCATCGCCATCAGCATGAGCATGAGCAGGCAGGACAGCCGCCGAAATGCCTTCATCGCAGCTCCGGAAAGCAGTGGGATGTCGTCCAGCCTAACGCACTGCCGTGGTCGGCGGTGTCTACGCGGCGAGCGACCAGCCCTGTTGCAATGCGGCGAAATAGTCGCGGGTGAGTCGCAGCTGTTCGCCGGCGGTCTCGGCGCGGTTGACCACCTGGCGGAAGGCGGCGTTCTCCGGCCGGAGTTCAAGCCTGGGCGCGCTTCCCTGCGCGGACAAAAAGCGGCCATCCGGGCCGCACTGTTCAACGGACTTCAAATACCAGCCCAGATGCTTGCGCGCGATGCGCACGCCGGCCTGTTCGCCGTAGAAGGCATGCAGGTGTTCGAGGTGGCCGAGCAGGATCGCGGCGACCTCGGCCGGTTCGGGTTCGGCCAGCAGCTCGCCGGTGGCGAGGTAATGCGCGATCTCGCGGAAGATCCACGGCCGGCCCTGCGCGCCGCGACCGATCATCAGCGCGTCGGCGCCGGTCGCGTCCAGCACCTGGCGCGCCTTCTGCGGCGTGGTGATGTCGCCGTTGGCCATGACCGGAATGCGCACGGCGGCTTTCACCGCGGCGATGGTGGCGTACTCGGCCTCGCCTTCGTACTTGTCGGCACGGGTGCGGCCGTGCACGGCGAGCGCGGCGATGCCGGCATCCTCGGCGATGCGCGCGATGTTCAGGGCATTCCTGTGGTCGCGGTCCCAGCCGGTGCGGATCTTCAGCGTCACCGGCACCTCGACCGCATCGACCACCGCCTTGACGATGCGCGCCACCAGCGGTTCGTCCTGCAGCAGTGCGGAGCCGGCCCAGACGTTGCACACCTTCTTGGCCGGGCAACCCATGTTGATGTCGATGATCTGCGCGCCGTTGGCCACGTTGTAGCGCGCGGCCTCGGCCAGCATCGCCGGGTCGTGGCCGGCGATCTGCACGCTGACCGGATCGGGTTCGCCGGCGTGATCCATCCGCTTGAGCGACTTGCGCGTCTGCCACAGGCTGGGGTCGGCGCTGGTCATTTCCGAGGCGGCCAAGCCCGCGCCCAGCTGCTTGCACAGCAGCCGGAACGGCTTGTCGGTGACGCCGGCCATCGGGGCCAGCACCACGGGCGGGTCGATCAGGTAGGGGCCGATGCGCATCCGGCCATTGTAACGGCGCAGGCGCTCAGCGTCGGCGCTGGCGCGCGCGCCAGAACAGGAAACCGGTCACCAGGAAGAATGCGGGCAGCACGCCGGCTGCGGTCACCAGCACGCGCCACGGCCTGCCGCCGACGCCGCCGGAGTGCACCGGGTAGACAGCCTGGTTGATGCGCGTGCCCAGGCCGTCGGCGGTGGCGTCGTAGCGGCCCAGCACGGTGGCGGTCCAGGGGTCGAGCCAGACCGTGCTGCGCCCGACCTGGTGCCATTCGCCCGGCGCCTGCGCGCGGATCGATACCTGGCCGTTGCGTGCCTGCGGCAGCGCCACGCGATGCAGCGTGGCGCCGGGCAGGGCGCGTTGCGCCGCGTCCAGCACCGCGCCCCAGTCGATCGGCGCGTCGCGCCAGGCGATGGCTGGCGGCCGCGGCGGGGGCGGCGGATCGGCAAACACGGCGCGCAACAGCCGGCCGGTGCCGGCGCCGTAGACCATCAGCGTGCCGGTAAGGCTGACCAGCACGATCAGCGGCCAGGCCAGCACGCCTGTACTGCGATGCCAGCTCAGCCAGCGCCGCGTGGGCGGCTGCGCGTGCGGGCGCAGGCTCGCGCCGAGGTTGCGTCGGCCGGGCCACCACAGCAGCGGCCCGGACACGAGCAGGAACAAGGCCAGCCAGCCCAGCACGCCCAGCACTTCCTCGCCGGTCCTGCCGGCGAGCAGATGCAGGTGCCAGTCGTAGAGCACGCCGAGCAGGTCGCCGCGCGGCGGGCGGGTCAGCAGCAGTTCGCCGCTGGCCGGATCGACATAGCGGCGGGTACCGTCGGCGAAATACAGCTGCCAGACCGGCAGGCCGGCCAGCGGCAGGTCGGCCGCGCGCAGGCCCTGCGCCGGCCATTGCGCCGCGATGCGCGCAAGTACATCGGCGCGCTGTGCGGCATCGGGCAGCGCGTGCCCGGCCAGTTGCGGGTAGGCGGCCCGCAGCCACGGTTTCTGCCAGGCCAGCGCGCTGCCGCTGAGCGCGATCAGCGCATACGCCACGCCCACGCTGAGGCCGAGCCACAGATGCAGCCGCTGCATCCATTGGCGCGCTCGCCCGCGCAGGCGCCAGGGCTGCGCCGGGAGGGGTGCGCCGGCCCGGATCAAAACGCCTGCTGCCAGGTCAGCGAGACCACGCGGCCGCGGCCGGCGTAGTACGAGTCGTCATCGCCGACGGTCTGCGAGACGTAGTTGATGTACTGCCTGTTGGCGAGGTTCTGCACGCCCAGCGTCCAGTCGCCGGCGCTGCCGGTCTGCCACTTCACGTAGGCGTCGGCGGTGCCGTAGCCGCTGAAATGCGCCGTGCGCTGGCCCAGCGTGCTGAAGTCGCGGGTGTACAGATGGCTCAGTTGGAGGTAGCTCGACCAGGCGTCGTTCCAGCGCTGCGTCCACGACAGGTTGAGCCGGTTGGGCGCGATGTTGGCGCCGTCCAGGTCCGAATCGATCCGGCCGTCGCCGTTGCGGTCGGAGCGGCCGCGGTTGATCGCGAAGGAGGCATCCAGCCGGGTGCCATCCAGCGGCTGCCAGTTCGCGCGCGCCTCCCAGCCGCTGATGGACACGCGCTGGCGCATCACGTTGTAGACCTGGTTGGGCGCGTCGAACACCAGCACCGAGCCCAGCCGCGAGCGCGAGACGTAGTAGCTCAGGCGGGCGCCCGCGCGTTCGCCGAGGTATTCCACGCCCGCCTCGCGGTTGTCCGAGACCACCGGCTTCAGGTCGAGGAAGTCGGCCACGTTCTGGCCGGGCTGGTTGATCGCGCGCAGCACGCGGCCCACGTCGGGCAGGGTGTAGCCCTCGGCATAGCCGGCGAACAGGTTGAGCTGGCCGGTGAGGTACCAGACCGCACCGAGGTTCGGCAGCGTCTTGCTGAAGCTGGGCTTGCCACCCTGCACGGTGACGGCGTTGTAGAAGGCGAGCGTCTGGAAAGTCGGCACGTCCAGCGTGCCGTGCTCGCGGCGCAGCCCGCCGGACAGCGACAGCGCGTGCAGCGGCCAGTACTCCGCCTGCAGGAACGGCGCCCAGCCGGTGTAGGTGCTGTCGGGCACCCAGTGGCGGCCGGTGTGGGTCAGTTCCTGGAAGGTGTGGTCGCGGTAGCCGTCGGCGCCGGCCAGCACGGTGAGCGTGTCGTCGAGCAGGCCGCGCCGTGCCCACGACAGCCGGGCGCCGTCCTTGGTCGAGACGTTCTGCGACTGGTCGAACAGCAGGTCCGGGCCGTAGGCCGGGTCCTGGAAGGTGGCGAAGCTGCCGCCGCCGAACAGCTCGCGGTTCTTCTGGTGATAGAGCTGGGCGCGCAGCTCGCCGCCGGCCAGGGCGGTGTCGCGGTAGTCGAGGCTGCTGGTCAGCACGCGGTTGCGCGGCGCGTCGCCGGGCTGCTTGCCGCGTACCGAGGTGGTCGGCAGGCCGTCGGCCATGTCGCCGGACACGGCGGTGTAGTCGCCGTGGCCCTTGAGGTCGAAGCGGTTGACGGTGAGCTGCAGGTGGCGCGTGTCGGTGAAGTCGTAGCCGAGCTTGAGGAAGCCGTCGGTGCTCGTCGAATCCATCAGGTCGCCCTGGGTGCCGTCGACGCCGATCAGCCGCCCTTTCGCGTCCGAGTACATGCCGCGTTCGCGCCATGTCACGCCGGCGACCATGTCGAACGCGCCGCTGCGCGCCCCGAGCAGGTACGAGGCGCCGTAGCCCAGGCCGTCGCCACCGCGGGTGGGCGCGCTGGCGTTGGCGGTGACTTCCTGGCGCAGGCCATCGTGCTTCGGTGCGCGCCTGGTGATGATGTTGATGATGCCGCCGGCCGCGCCCAGCCCCTGCATGGAATTGGAGCCCTCGACGATCTCGATCCGCTCGATCATCGCCGGGTCGATGGTGTAGGCGTCGCGCGAGCCGTTGCGCAGCGGGCTGGACTGCGGCACGCCGTCGATCATGTACAGCGGGTTGCGCCCGCGCAGGGTCTGCCCGCGCGAGCTGAGCTTCTGCGTCGAGGGCGCGAACGAGGGCAGCAGGGCGCCGATGGCGTCGGAGAGATCCGGGTTGATCGCCAGCTGCTGGCGCAGATCCTCGGCGGTGATCACCGTGATCGTGGTCGGCAGCGCGCCCTGGCTCTGCGGCATGCGCAAGGTGCTTTCGGAAACCTCGACCCGCTCGAGCGTGGTGGCGGAGACCTGGTCGGCGGCCTGGGCGGTGCCGGCGAGGGCAAGGGCGAGCAAGGATACGAGTGGGCGAACGGCGAGTGACATGGGGCCTCCGGAACAAGGAGGCGCATGTTAAATGAAAATGATTCGCAATAACAATACGTGACCGCTCGCGGGCGGTTCAGTGCGTGGGCACGACCCGTTGCGCGGCGGCACGGTCGTGCCGGTGCTTGAACAGCGGCACGAACAGCAACGCCATCACCAGCGCGTAGCCGGCGAAGGCCAGCCAGATGCCGGGCCAGTCCTTGCAGATCGCCACGGTGTCGTCGCACTGGTGGTTGGTGAAGAAGTGGTCGATCACGAAGCCGGCGATCAGGCTGCCCAGCACCGCGCCGATGCCGTTGGTCATCAGCATGAACAGGCCTTGCGCGCTGGCGCGGATCTTCGGGTCGGCCTGGCTTTCCACGAACAAGGAGCCCGAGATGTTGAAGAAATCGAACGCCATGCCGTAGATGATGCACGAGAGCACGATCATCCACAGTCCGCCGGCCGGGTCGCCGAACGCGAACAGGCCGAAGCGCAGCACCCAAGCCAGCATGCTCATCGTCATCACCGCCTTGATGCCGAAGCGCTTGAGGAAGAACGGGATGGTCAGGATGAACGCGGTTTCGGAGAACTGCGAGATCGAGATGATGATGGTGGAGTACTTCACCGCCAGCAGGTTGGCGTACTCGGGCACCTTGACGAAGTCGCTCAAGAAAGCGTCGCCGTAGGCGTTGGTCAGCTGCAGCGCCGCGCCCAGCAGCATGGCGAAGATGAAGAACACCGCCATGTTGCGGTTCTTGAACAGCGTGAAGGAGGTCAGCCCCAGCCGGTCGGCGAGGCCGCGGCCTTCCTCGGCGCGCAGCCGCGGCGGGCACTTGGGCAGGGTGAACGCATACAGGCCCAGCAGCAGCGAGGCGGCCGCGGCCACGTGGAACTGCGCGGGTGACGCCTTGAAGCCGAGCAGGCTGGTGGTCCAGGTGGCGGCGATGAAGCCGATCGTGCCCCACACGCGGATCGGCGGGTAGGTGTTCACCACGTCCAGGCCGTCCTGCTTGAGCGCGTTGTAGGTCACCGTGATCGCCAGCGAGATGGTCGGCATGTAGAAGCACATGTTCAACAGCATCACCCAGAACATCTGCTCCGGGCCGCGCACGTGCGGGATCGAGAACAGCACCGCGGCGCCGCAGATCTGCAGGATGCCGTACAGGCGTTCGGCGTTGATCCACTTGTCCGCCACGATGCCGACCAGCGAGGGCATGAACAGCGAGGCGATGCCCATGGTCGAGAAGATCGCGCCGAAGCTGGTGCCCGACCAGTGCTGGGTCTGGAACCACCAGGTGCCGATGGTCAGCAGCCACGCGCCCCAGATGTAGTACTGGAAGAAATTGAGTACGGTGAGGCGGAGCTTGAGGCTCATGGACGAGGGTTCCCCTGCAAGGCCGGGGTTGGCCCCGTGCACTGTGTTGACGCGGGGCAGGTTAGACGACGCCGGCGCCGGGCGGCAAGGTGCAATGCGGGAGCTCAGTCCTTGTCGGTCAGCGCCGCGGCCACGCGCTCGCGCAGCACCGGCAGCAACTCGGCTTCGAACCACAGGTTGTGCATCACCCACGGCCGGTTGCGCGGGCTCGGGTGCGGCAGCGGCAGTACGCCGCGGGCCAGGTGCGTGCGCCAGTTGCGCACGGTGTCGGTGAGCGTGGCGTCGCGCGCGTCGCCGAGCATGCCGACCTGGGCGTATTGCCCGATGGCCAGAGTCAGTTGCACGCCGGTGAGCAGAGAAAACAGGCGCGGATGCCAGATCGCCGCGCACGCCGGTCGCGGCGGCAGGTCGCCGCTCTTGCCCTTGCCCGGGAAACAGAAATCCATCGGCACGATCGCCACGCGATCGGCGTCGTAGAAGGTGGCGCGGTCGATCTGCAGCCAGTCGCGCAACCGCTCGCCGCTGACGTCGTCGAACGGAATGCCGCTTTCCTCTACCTTGCGCCCCGGCGCCTGGCTGACGATCAGCAGTCGTGATCGCGTCGACGCCTGCAGCACCGGTCGTCGCCCCGGCGGCTGCTGCATCGCACAGGTATGCCCGCAGCGGATCTCCACCAGCAAGGCATCCATGGCCCGTGCCTGTTGCGCCGGGTCCGGCTTCTTCATCTTCTCCATTGCCTGTTCCGTAGTTTCCGGCCTCAAAGCACCTTGCCGGGATTGAGGATGCCGTGCGGGTCGAACGCAGCCTTGACCGAGCGCATCAGCGCGATGGTCGACTCGCCCAGCGCCAGCGGCAGGTAGTCGCGCTTCACCACGCCGATGCCGTGCTCGCCCGAGAGTGTGCCGCCCAGCCCGATCACCAGCGCGAACAGCTCGGGCAGCGCCGCGTAGCCGCGTTCGATTTCGTCCACGTCGCGCGGCAGCAGGTTCACGTGCAGGTTGCCGTTGCCGGCGTGGCCGAAGCACACCAGCGGTACCGCGTGCTTCGCGGCGAGCGCCTGCGCGCCGGCGACGAGTTCGGGCAGGCGGCTCACCGGCACCACCACGTCCTCGTTGATCTTGTGCTCGGTCACCGCGCGCTGGGCGAACGAGAGCGCCTTGCGCGCGGCCCACAGGGCGGCGTTTTCGTTGGCGTCCGCCGCCACGTCCAGTGCGATCAGGCCTTCGCCGCGCGCCGCGCGTGCCACCGCGTCCTGCGCAAAGCCTACGGTCTCCGGCGTGCCGTCGACCTCGATCAGCAGCAGCGCGCCCGCTTCCGGCACGTCGGCGTCCGGTACATGATAGCGCGCCAGCTTGAGCGCCAGCGCATCCATGAACTCCAGCGCGGCGGGCGTCACCGGTTGCGCCATGATGCGCGCCACCGCTTGTACCGCGCTGGCCGTGTCGCGATAGGTGGCGCGCAGCGAGCGCAAGGCAGCGGGCCGGGGGGTGAGTTTCAGCGTGGCCTCGGTGATCAGCGCCAGCGTGCCTTCCGAGCCGACCAGCAGGCGGGTCAGGTCGTAACCGGTGGAATCCTTGGTGGTGTGCGTGCCGGCGACGAAACCTTCGCCGGTGCCGGCCACCGCGCGCAGGCCCAGCACGTTGTCGCGGGTGGCGCCGTACTTCAGCGCGCGTGGCCCGCCCGCGTTGCAGGCGAGGTTGCCGCCTATCGTGCACCACGGCGCCGAGCCGGGATCGGGCGCCCAGAAGAATCCGTGCGGCGCCAGCGCCTGCTGCAGGGCTTCGTTGGTGACGCCCGGCTCGACCACCGCGAGGCGATCGTCCGGTGCGATGCGCACGATGCGGTCCATGCGCTGGAAATTCGCCACCACGCCACCGGCCAGCGGCACCGAGGCGCCGGTGGAACTGGTGCCGCCGCCGCGTGCGGTGAGGGGCACGCGGTGTTGGCGGCAGGCGAGAACCAGTGACTCCACCTGCGCGTGCGTGGCGGGATAGACCACGACGTCGGGTCGATGCGCGTGGCGCGAGTGGTCGCGCGCCGTGGCGCGCAGGGCGTCGTCGCCGCTGTCCAGTGCATCGCCGGGAAAGATCGCGCGCAGGCCGTCGAGCAGGGAAACGGGCAGGGTCATGCCGCGATTATCGCACCGGGCCGGGCTCAGCCCGCCTCGAACGCCCCGCGCAACCATTGCCGCTGCAGTGCCTCGACCGGGCCGTCGTAGCTGACCACGTCGAAACGGCACGGGCGTCGCGCGTGCTGCGGATGGGCGGCCAGCCAGTGTTGCGCGGCGTGGATCAGCCTGGCCTGCTTGCTCGCGGTGACCGAGGTCGCGGCGTCCCCGTGGCTGGCGCTCTTGCGGTAGCGCACCTCGACGAAGACCACGGTATCGCCGTCGCGCATCACCAGGTCCAGCTCGCCGTGGCGGGTGGTGTAGTTGCGCACCAGCAGCTTCAGGCCGGCGCGTTCGAGTGCGACGCAGGCGCGCTGTTCGAAGTCGTCGCCGGCGGCACGCATCAGCCGGCGGGGTTGGCGTCGCCGCTGGAGCTGGCCGGCGCCGGTGCGGCCGGCGGCGACGGCACCGCGTCGATCTGCAGGTTGCCGCTGAGCGGGCGCGCCACGCCGTTCTCGAATTTCGCCCAGGTCAGCACGCGGCGGATGCGGCCGAACGGATCGGCGGCGAGTTGCCCGGTGGCGCCCGGCATGTAGCTGCCCGGGTGTGCCTTCAGCCAGTCGAGGTAGGGCACCAGGCTCCAGGCATCCATGCCGAACGCGAACAGGCGCGCGGCCCCGTCGCGGGCGCCGGGCAGTTTCGCCGCGACCGCCGCCCGGTCGGGCAGGCCCGGTTGCGCGTCGAACAGCCACGGCGCGTCGCAGAACTCGACGCCGTCGAGGTCGCGATTGGCCGGTGCGTCGTCGCCGCCGGCGTACACGTGCGAGGTGGCGAACACCGGCAGGCCGACCTTGGCGATGCGCAGTTGCGGCATCAGCAGCCGTGCCTGGTTGGGGCGCATGCTGATGAAGATGCCGGTGTCGCCGGCCGCCGCCGGTTCGGCTGCCGCGTCGGGCGTGGCCGCCGCGGGCGCGGCGTCGGTGGTCGGCAGCTGCAGGCTCTTGATGGCGTCGGCGAAGCTGGAGGCGCCGGTCGGCAGTACCGTCGTGGCGACCACCTCGCCGCCGCGCGAGACCAGTTCCGCCTTGAAGGCGTTTGCCGCGCGCTGGGCGAAATCGTCGCCGGAGATCATCACGTAGGCCCGCAGCAGGCCGCGTTCGGCCATGTGGTCGGCGGCCTGCGCGCCCTCGGTTTCCGGCAGCAGCCCGAACTCGCTGGCGTTGCCGGCGGGAAGCTGGCGATCGTCCGGATGGTTCAGCGCCAGCACCGGCACCGGCAGTTGCGGCAGTGCGAACACCGCGGCCACTTCGCCACGGGTCAGCGGGCCGATCACCAGCCGGGCACCGTCGCGAACCGCCTGCTGATACGCCTGTACCGCGCCGTCGGCGGTGCCGTGGCTGTTGTAGCTGCGCACCGTGGGACGCGGCGCGTGGTTGCGGCCGGCATCGAAATAGGCGGCGAAGAAACCTTGGCGGATCGGCGTGCTGGCGGCGGCGTAGTCGCCGTCGGCCGGCAGCAGCAGGGCGACCTGGGCCGGCACCTTGTAGCCCTCGCGCACGTCGGCGCCGGCCTCGGGCAGCAGCATGCCCACCGCCTGCTGCAGTTCCGGCTGCGGCTGCGCCACGGTGACGCCGAGCTGGCGCAGCGCCTCGTTGACCCACGGCAGCATGTGGTCGCCGGGTTTCATCGCCGCGGCGCGATGCTGCAGCGGCTCGACGCCCAGCCGGGCGAGCAGGTCCAGCGCCTGGCGCCGGTTCTGCGCCTGGTCGAAGCCCTGCAGCTGCGCATCCATCTGCACACGGGTGCGCGCGGCACCCCACAGGTCGCCGGTTTCCTTCAGCGCGCGCGCGCGCAGTTCCAGCAGCCGCAGTTGCAGCGACGGCGGCACGGACACGTTCGGCTGGCTGGTCAGTCGCAGGGTGGTGCGTGCGTCGTTCTGCCCGAGCGCCAGTTCGGCCCGCAACAGGTCCAGGCGCAAGGGTTCGTCACCGCTCAACCGCTCGCGCCGGATCTTGCCCAGCACCGGCGCGGCCTGGTCGATGCGGCCTTCCTGGCGCCAGGCTTCCGCTGCCTGCAGCCGGTAGCTGTCGGCGTGCGCCGGGGCTTGCGAGGCGAGTTGCAGCCAGGCCTGGGCGGCCTGGTCGAACTGGCCCTGCTGCGCCAGCTCGTCGGCGTGCCGGGCGGCGGCGATCTCGGCCGGCGAGCGCACCGCGCTGCCCGGCACGCAGGCATTCAGGGCGAGCGCGAACAGCAGGCCGGTGATGATGACTCGCGCGAGGCGCATGAAGCGCATGGGAAATCCCTTGGTCGTCATGGTCGTCAATGCGCGATGATAGCCGATCGTTCCGCCGGCCCATGGAGTACCCGATGTCCCGTGTTCAAAGCGGCTGCCTGTGGGTGGTGGCCACGCCGATCGGCAACCGCGACGACCTGTCTGCGCGCGCGATCGAGACGCTGCGCGCGGTGGCCGTGATCGCGGCGGAAGACACCCGCCACAGTCGCCCGCTGCTGCTCCACCACGGCATCGCCACGCCGCTGCTCGCGCTGCACGATCACAACGAACGCGAGGTGGTGGATGCGCTGGTGGCGCGCCTGCAGGGTGGCGAATCGGTGGCGCTGGTCTCCGACGCCGGCACGCCGCTGATTTCCGATCCCGGTTTCCGCCTGGTACGCGCGGCGCGTGCGGCGGGCATCCGCTGCGCGCCGGTACCGGGTGCCTGCGCGGCGATCGCGGCGCTGTCCGTCGCCGGCCTGCCCAGCGACCGTTTCGTGTTCGAGGGCTTCCTGCCGCCCAAGGCCGCCGCGCGCCGCAGCCGCCTGCAGGAGCTGGCCGGCGAGCCGCGCACGCTGATCTTCTATGAGTCGTCCCACCGCGTTGCCGAAAGCCTGGCCGACATGCGCGAGGTGTTGGGCGCCGGGCGCGAGGCGGTGCTGGCGCGCGAGCTGACCAAGATGTTCGAGACCGTGCTGGGCGAGCCGCTGGCGGAACTGGCCGCGCGCGTCGCCGCCGATCCCGACCAGCAGCGGGGCGAGCACGTGATCCTGGTCGCCGGCCGCGGCGAGGAGGCCGACGCCCGGCTCGCCGAGGGTCAGCGCGTCTTCGCCATCCTGCGCGAGGAACTGCCGCCGGCCAGGGCCGCCAAGCTTGCCGCGGCGATCAGCGGCGCGCCGCGGAAGCTCTTGTATGAGGGGTAGTCGACTACTGTTGCAGGGGCGGCTTCAGTCTCGATGCTTTTGCGTTCTTCGATGAGGAACCCGGCAAAGTGGGGCGCCCTCTCCTGTCCTGCGGGCACCCTCTCCCGAGGGGAGAGGGGATATTGATGGCGCTGTCGCGCTACACTTCCCGATGGAGTCGGCCGGACAGTCGCGTCGCGCGCAAGCGCATCGAGGAAAGTCCGGGCTCCACAGGGCAGAGTGCCAGGTAACTCCTGGGCAGCGTGAGCTGACGGCCAGTGCAACAGAGAGCAGACCGCCGATGGCCCTGGCTACCTTCGGGTAACTCGGGCACAGGCAAGGGTGAAAGGGTGCGGCAAGAGCGCACCGCGTACGGGGCCAACGCCGTACGGCACGGTAAACCCCACTCGGAGCAAGACCAAATAGGGGAACGATAACGCGGCCCGCGTTGTTCCCGGGTAGGTTGCTGGAGCCAGGCGGCGACGCCTGGCCGAGAGGAATGACTGTCGCGTCGCAAGACGTACAGAACCCGGCTTACAGGCCGACTCCACCTCTTCATCGAGCTTGCCGGCGCCGCGACCGTCCCGTCGCGGCGCCGGCAAGGCGTCGATGAACGGCGGTTCATCCCCGCGCCCCGGCCAACCGCGGCCGGAACCGGCTGCAGCCAGCCATGGCCGCGAAGCGATCCCCCTGAGCGTCGCAAAAAATTGTCTGCTTTCAATTACCTTTTGGTCCTTTCTCAGAATGTCCTGCACGTACATTCAGACTTCGCCTTTACTCCTTGATTCACAAGCAATTTCGGCTTGACAGTCTCAGCGGGCGAGACTATCGTGGCTTTCAGTGTGAAATCGTGGGTTTTAGTGGAGTCTGCTGACCGTGTTCCAGGGCGAAACCGCCATCACCATCGACGACAAGGGTCGTCTGGCCATCCCGACGGCATATCGGGAGCAGGTCGCGGGCGAGTGCGCCAATCGCCTGGTGGTGACCTACAACCCGTTCGAGTCGGGTTGCCTGTGGCTGTTTCCGCACGACGAGTGGGAAAAGGTGCGCGATCAGGTGAACCTGCTGCCCAAGGTCAAGGCAGCCCATCGCGACATGCAGATGAAACTGGTCGGCGCCGCCGCGGTGGTCGAGCCCGACAGTGCCGCGCGCATCCTGTTGCCGGCCAGCCAGCGGGCCACCACCGGCATCGAGAAGAAGGCGGTGCTGCTCGGCATGGGCAACAAGTTCGAGCTGTGGAGCGAGCAGGCGCACCTGGCCAAGATCCGCCAGAGCATCGGCGAAGACGAGATCACCAGCGAAATGGCAGAGCTGCGCCTGTAATCCACGGGCGCGGGCGTGGAAATCATGCGGGATGGGACGGGAGTGCGCTCGGTGCAATTGCAGCATGTCCCGGTGATGCTGGGCGAGGCGGTGGAGGGTTTGTCCGTGCACTCAGACGGGCGCTATCTGGACGGCACGTTCGGGCGAGGTGGTCACGCGCGCGTGGTGCTGTCGCGCCTGGGTCCGGCCGGCCGGCTCTTGTTGATGGATCGCGATCCGACCGCGATCGCCGCTGCGCGGGCCGAGTTTGCCGCCGACGCACGGGTGGCGATCCGCCACGCCAATTTCTCCAGCCTGGCCGAGTGGGACGAGACCGCCGCCGGGCTCGACGGCGTGCTGCTCGACCTGGGCGTGTCTTCGCCGCAGCTGGACGAGGCCGCGCGCGGCTTCAGCTTCATGGCCGATGCGCCGCTCGACATGCGCATGGACACCACGCAAGGCGAGAGCGCCGCCGACTTCCTCGCCCGTGCCGGCGAGCGCGAGATCGCCGACGTGCTGTGGAATTACGGCGAGGAGCGCCACAGCCGGCGCATCGCCCGCGCCATCGTGGCCGATCGCGACGCCACGCCGTTCACCCGTACCGGCCAGCTGGCCGCGCTGATCGAGCGCGTGGTGGGCCGGCGCGAACCGGGCAAGCACCCGGCCACGCGCAGCTTCCAGGCGCTGCGCATCCGCGTGAACGGCGAGCTGGACGCGTTGCAGCAGGGCCTGGAAGCCGCGCTGGAGCGGCTCAAGCCCGGCGGCCGGCTGGCGGTGATCAGCTTCCACTCGCTGGAGGATCGCGCGGTGAAGCTGTTCATCCGCGACCACTCCGGGCGCGTGCAGAACAGCCGTCGCGGGCCGCCGGTACAGGGCGCACCGGCGCAACTGGCCGCGGTCGGCAAGGCGCGGTTCCCGTCCGCCGCCGAGCTGGCGGCCAACCCGCGTTCGCGTTCGGCGGTGCTGCGCGTGGCCGAGAAGCTGCCGCGGGAGGCCGCCGCGTGAAGCTGATCAGCACCCTGGTCTGCGCCCTCCTGCTGTTTGCCGTGGTGGCCAGCGCGCTGGGTGTGGTGTGGACGCGCCACGAGAGCCGCGTGCTGTTCGTGCAACTGACCCAGCTGCAGAACCAGCGCGACGACCTCAACATCGAATATGGCCGGCTGGAACTGGAGCAGGCCACCTACGCCGAACCGCGCCGCGTCGACGACGAGGCGCGGCAGAAGCTGGGCATGGTCGATCCGCGCCCGCAAGACATCCGGTTGCTGCGCTGATGGACATGCGCAAACACGCCAAGCCAGCAGCACGCGGTCGCCGCCAGGCCAGCGGTCCCAGCGCGCGCCGGCGCATGTATCTGGTCGCCGGCCTGCTCGGGCTCACCGCCACCGGCCTGGTCGCGCGCGCGTTCGACCTGCAGGTGGTGCGCAAACAGTTCTACCAGCGCCAGGGCGACGCCCGCTTCCTGCGCGAGATGCCGATCCCGGTGTCGCGCGGCACCATCTTCGACCGCAACGGCGAGCCGCTGGCGGTGTCCACGCCGGTGACCTCGATCTGGGCCAACCCCTCCGAGGTGCTGGACAACGACCAGCGCATCCCGGAGCTGGCCCGCGCGCTGGGCGTGAACGCGGACGAGCTGAAGAGCCGCCTGGCCCAGCGCTCGGATCGCGAGTTCGTCTACCTGCGCCGCCAGATGTCGCCCGAAGCGGCGCAGGCGGTGCTGGATCTGGGCATCCCCGGCATCAACGGCCAGCGCGAGTTCAAGCGCTTCTACCCCTCCGGCGGGGTGACCGCGCACGTGCTGGGCTTCACCAACATCGACGACCACGGCCAGGAAGGTCTGGAGCTGGCCTACGACGACTGGCTCTCGGGCAAGCCGGGCGCCAAGCGGGTGATTCGCGACCGCATGGGCCATGTGGTGGAGGACGTCGAGCAGGTGCGCGCGCCCAAGCCGGGGCGCAACCTCACCCTCAGCATCGACCGGCGCATCCAGTTCCTCGCCTACAGCGAGCTGAAGAACACCGTGGAGAAGTTCCAGGCCGATTCGGCCTCGATGGTGATCCTCGACGTGCGCACCGGCGAAGTGCTGGCGATGGTCAACCTGCCGACCTACAACCCCAACGCGCTCGACTCCAGTCGCGCCGGCCAGCGCCGCAACCGCGCGATGACCGACGTGCTCGAACCGGGCTCGACGATCAAGCCGATCCTGATGGCCGCGGCGCTGTCCAGCGGCAAGTTCACCCCCACCAGTCCGATCATCGACACCACCGGCGGGCACTGGTACTTCCAGGGCCACGACATCCACGACACGCACAACTACGGCCTGCTGACGCCCACCGGCGTGATCACCAAGTCGAGCAACGTGGGCGCGGCGCACATCGCGATGGATCTGGACACCACGCTGATGTACGACACCTACCGCGCGTTCGGCTTCGGCAACAGCACCAACAGCGGCTTCCCCGGCGAGGCCTCCGGCTACCTGCGCATCGGCGCCGACTGGCGGCCGCTGGAAAAGGCCATTCTGGGCTACGGCTACGGCCTCAACGTCACCGTGCTGCAGCTGGCCAGCGCCTACGCCACCATCGCCGACAACGGCCTGATGCACGGCCCGAGCTTCATCAAGGGTGCACAGACCCCATCGCGCCAGATCATCTCGCCGGAAGTGGCGCGCGAGCTGATCGGGATGATGGAGACCGTGACCGGCCCGGGCAGCACCGCGCCGCAGGCGCGCATCGCCAACTACGCGGTGGCCGGCAAGACCGGCACCGCGCACAAGGCCAATGCCGGCGGCTACGACAAGCACAGCTACACCGCGGCCTTCGCCGGCATCGTGCCGGCCACCAACCCGCGTCTGGTCGGCGTGGTGGTGGTCGACAACCCGAGCAAGGGCAGCTACTACGGCGGCATGGTCTCCGCGCCGGTGTTCTCGCGCGTGATGAGCGGCGCGCTGCGCCTGCTCGACGTGCCGCCGGACAACATCGGGCGCTGGTACGTTGGCGGCCCGCTGCAGGGCACCGGCGGGCTGGCGGGCAGCAAGCCGCCGGTCGAGGCACCGATCGACGACGCGCCGATCGACGAGGACACGCCATGAGCACCGGCCACCTCGACCAGTTGCTGCTGGGGATCGCCGACGCGCAGCTGGCGGCCAATCCGGCGGCGGCGCGCATGGTGGTGTCCGGCATGACCCTGGACTCGCGCCAGGTGCGCCGCGGTGACGCCTTTTTCGCCTTGCGCGGCGCCCGCGCGCACGGCATCGAGTTCGCCGCCGGCGCGGTGCAGCGCGGTGCCCGCGTGGTGCTGGCCGAAGCACCGGCCGAGGACGTCGAGGCGCTCGACGTGCCGGTGCTGTGGATCGACGACCTGCATGCGCAGGTGGGCGAGATCGCCGCGCGCTTCCACGACCGGCCCAGCGAGTCGATGCGCGTGGTCGGCGTCACCGGTACCAACGGCAAGACCTCGTGCGTGCAGTTGCTGGCGCAGGCCTGGACGCTGCTCGGTCACCGCGCCGCCACCATCGGCACGCTGGGCGCCGGCGTGCACGGCCAGTTGCTCGAAGGCGAGCGCACCACGCCCGACGCGATCAGCGTGCACGCCTTGCTGGCGCGCTTCCGCGACGATGGCGTCAGCCACGTGGCGATGGAGGTTTCCTCGCACGCGCTGGTCCAGGGCCGCGTGGCCGCGGTGGAGTTCGAGGCGGCGGCGTTCACCAATCTCACCCGTGACCACCTCGACTACCACGGCTCGATGGAAGCCTACGGCGCGGCCAAGGCGAAGCTGTTCGCGATGCCGGGCCTGCGCGTGGCGGTACTCAACGGCGACGACGACTTCGGCCGGGAACTGGCCGACGCGCTGCCCGGCGGCCTGCGTGTATTGCGCTTCAGCGCGGTCGGCGACGGCGCGGCGGATGTCGTCGCCGAGGACGTCGTGACCTCGGCCAGCGGACTCACCTTTCAACTGCGCTCGCCATGGGGCAGCCGCACGCTGCACAGCCACCTGCTGGGCCGCTTCAACGTCGCCAACCTGCTCGCCGTGATCGCCTGCCTCGGCGCGCTGGGCGAGCCGTTCGGGCGCGTCGTGCAGGCAGTCGAGCAGTTGCAGCCGGTCAACGGTCGGATGAACCGTCTGGGTGGGTTGCACGGCCTGCCGCTGGTGGTGGTCGACTATGCGCATACGCCCGACGCGCTGGAACAGGCGCTGACCGCCCTGCGCGCGCATTGCGCGGGCAAGCTGATCTGCGTGTTCGGCTGTGGCGGCGAACGGGACGCGGGCAAGCGTCCGCTGATGGGCGCGATCGCCGCGCGGCTGGCGGACATCGCCATCGTCACCGACGACAACCCGCGCGGCGAAGACGGCGACGCGATCGTGGCGCAGATCGTGGCCGGCATGACCGCGGCCCCGGCGATGGCGGTCGAGCGCGATCGCGCGGTGGCGATCGCCGACGCGCTGGAACTGGCGCGTGCCGGCGACGTGGTGCTGATCGCCGGCAAGGGCCACGAGACCTACCAGGACGGGGCCACCGGCAAGCATCCGTTCGACGACCTGGCGGTGGCGCGTGCGGCGCTGGACCGGCGGACCGGGGAGGCGCGCGCATGATGCGGCTGGGCGCCATCGCGATGTGGCTGCACGGCCGCCTGCTGGGCAACGACGCGGCGCTGGAGCAGGCCGAGATCACCGGCGTGGCGATCGATACGCGCAAGCTGCGCCCGGGCGAGCTGTTCGCGGCGATCAAGGGCGAGCACGTGGACGGCCACGACTACCTGGACGACGCGCTGGCCCGCGGTGCGGTGGCGGCCCTGGTGACGCATCCGGTCGACAGCGCGTTGCCGCAGCTGCGCGTGGACGACGTGGAGGTGGCACTGGGCGACCTGGCCAGCGCGGTGCGCGCGCAGCGCGACGTGCGCGTGGTCGGCATCACCGGTTCCAACGGCAAGACCACGGTCAAGACCCTGGTCGCCTCGATCCTGTCGCGCCATGGCCGCACCCATGTCAGCAGCGGCAACTACAACAACGAGCTGGGATTGCCGCTGAGCCTGCTGGCGATGCCGCGCGACACCGAGTACGCGGTGTTCGAGATGGGCGCGGGCAAACCCGGCGACATCGCCTACCTGGCTGCCATCGCACGGCCAGATATCGGCCTCGTCACGCTCATCGCGCCGGCCCATCTTGAGCGCATGGGCAGCATCGAGGGCGTGGCCGAAACCAAGGGCGCGCTGTACCAGGCCTTGCCGGCCGACGGCATCGCCATCATCAACGCGGACGACGCCTTCGCCGGTTTCTTCGCCGGGCTGGCCGGTTCGCGCACGGTCCTGCGCTTCGGGCTGGACCATCCGGCAGAGGTGGGCGCCGACATCGTCGAGCAGCGGGTGGACGGCTCGCGTTTCGTGCTGCGCACGCCGCAGGGCCAGGCCGAGGTGAAGCTGCCGCTGCCCGGCCGCCACAACGTTGCCAACGCGCTGGCCGCCAGCGCGGTGGCGCTGGCGCTGCAGGTGCCGCTCGAGACCATCGTCAGCGGGCTGGAACAGGTTTCCGGCGTGGCCGGCCGCCTGCGCCGCATCGTTGCCGCCGGCGGCTGGACGGTGATCGACGACAGCTACAACGCCAACCCCGGTTCCATGGCCGCCGCCATCGACACGCTGCTGCTGGCCGGGGGCGAACGCTGGCTGGTGCTGGGCGACATGGCGGAGCTGGGCGCCGATGCGCGTGCGCTGCATGCGGGCATCGGCGCGCGGGCGCGCGAGCGCGGGGTCGAGCGGCTGTTCGCGGTCGGCCCGCTGGGCACGGCCACGGTGGAGGCGTTCGGCGCCGGCGGCGAGCACTTCCCGGACAAGCCGGCCCTGCTCGACGCGCTGCGTGCGCAGCTGCATGCGGGCGTCACCTGCCTGGTCAAGGGCTCGCGTTCGGCCGGCATGGAACAGGTGGTGGCCGCCCTCGCCGCCGCACCCGCCCATGGAGGTGCGACCGATGCTGCTTGAGCTGGCCGACTGGATGGCACGACACTTCACCGCCCTGCACCTGTTCCAGTACATCACCTTCCGCGCCATCATGGCGGCGCTCACCGCGCTCGCGCTGTCGCTGCTGTGCGGGCCGTGGCTGATCAACCGCCTGGCTGCGCTGAAGGCCGGCCAGGTGGTGCGCAGCGACGGGCCGCAGACCCACCTGGTCAAGGCGGGCACGCCGACCATGGGCGGCGTGATGATCCTGTTGTCGGTCGCCGTGGCCACCTTGCTGTGGGCCGACCTGCACAACCGCTACGTGTGGGTGGTGCTGGGTGTGCTGCTGAGCTTCGGCGCGATCGGCTTCTACGACGACTACCGCAAGCTGGTGCTGAAGGACAGCCGCGGCCTGGCCAGCCGCTGGAAGTATTTCTGGCAGTCGGTGTTCGGCCTCGGCGCGGCGCTGTTCCTGTTCTACACCGCGCCGCACGCCGTGCATGGCGCCACCGTGGCGGAGACCGCGCTGTACGTGCCGCTGTTCAAGCACGTGGTGGTGCCGCTGGGGCTGTTCTTCGTGGTGATCACCTACTTCATGATCGTGGGGTTCTCCAACGCGGTGAACCTCACCGACGGCCTGGACGGCCTGGCGATCATGCCGACCGTGCTGGTCTCCGGCGCGCTGGGCGTGTTCGCCTACGTGGCCGGCAACCGGGTGTTTTCCGAGTACCTCGGCGTGCCGGCGATCCCCGGCGCGGGCGAGCTGGCGATCTTCACCGGCGCGCTGGCCGGTGCCGGGCTGGGCTTCCTGTGGTTCAACACGTATCCCGCGCAGGTGTTCATGGGCGACGTGGGCGCGCTAGCGATCGGCGCGGCGCTCGGCTGCATCGCGGTGATCGTGCGCCAGGAGATCGTGCTGCTGGTGATGGGCGGCGTGTTCGTGATGGAAACCGCCTCGGTGATGATCCAGGTGGCCAGTTTCAAGCTCACCGGCAAGCGCGTATTCCGCATGGCCCCCGTGCACCACCACTTCGAGCTGAAAGGCTGGCCCGAGCCGCGGGTGATCGTGCGCTTCTGGATCATCTCGGTCGTGCTGGTGCTGGTTGGCCTGGCCACGTTGAAGGTGCGCTGATGATGAGAGCCGGGAACAGCGGGCGGCGAACGGGGAACGGCACTTGCGTGCCGCTTCGCGCTGCGGTGCGCGTCGTGCCCCGGCCCCACCGCGGGGAGCGGGACCATGTTTGACGCGACCAGCCAGGCCAAGCGGCGCCACGGCCCCCGCGGGCATTTCGACCCGTGGCTGCTGGTCGCGCTGGTCGGCCTGGCCAGCGTGGGCGTGGTGATGGTGGCCTCCAGTTCGATCGCGGTGGCCGACAGCCAGCAACTGGGCGCGTTCTATTTCCTGCGCCGGCACCTGGTGTTCCTGGGCCTTGGCATGGTCGTGGCCGGGCTGGCCATGCGCACGGAGCTGCGGCTGCTGGAGAAGTTCGCGTTTCCGCTGCTGGCGCTGGCCTTCCTGCTGCTGGTGGCGGTGTTCGTGCCGCACCTGGGCATGCGCATCAACGGCGCGCGGCGCTGGCTCAACCTGCTGGTGACCACGTTCCAGCCGGTGGAGGCGGTCAAGCTGATCCTGGTCATCTACATCGCCAGCTACCTGGTACGCCACCGCGACAGCGTGGAGACGCGCTTCCTCGGACTGATCAAACCGATCGCGGTGGCGGGCCTGATCGTGCTGCTGCTGCTGGCGCAGCCGGATTTCGGTTCGGCCACGCTGGTGATCGCGGTGACCATCGCCATGGTGTGGCTGGGCGGCGCACGGCCGATCTTCCTGTTCCTGATGGGGCTGCCGCTGATGCCGCTGCTCTACATCGCGGCAACCGGCGAAAGCTACCGCATGAAGCGGCTGACCTCGTTCCTGGACCCGTGGAAGGACCCGTTCAACGACGGCTTCCAGCTGACCCAGTCGCTGATGGCGATCGGCCGCGGCGAGTGGGACGGCGTGGGCCTGGGCTCCAGCGTGCTGAAGCTTTCCTACCTGCCGGAGGCGCATACCGATTTCATCTTCGCGGTGATCGGCGAGGAGCTGGGCCTGGCCGGCGTGGTGGCCGTGATCGGCCTGTTCGGGCTGGCCGTGGGCCGCGGCCTGCACGTCGGCCTGAAGGGCGTGGACGTGGGCCAGCGCTTCGCCGGCTACGTGGCGTTCGGCGTGTCGCTGATGCTGGCGATGCAGGCAGTGGTATCCGTGGGCGTGAACCTGGGCGCCTTGCCGACGAAGGGTCTGACCCTGCCGTTGATCAGCTATGGCGGCTCCTCGATGGTGCTCACCTGCGCCATGGCCGGCGTGCTGCTGCGCGCCACTTTCGAGATCAACCGGGCGCTGGACGCCCGCCAGATGGCCACGCGCATGCCCGCGGCATTGACCGTGGCCGACGCGAATGCCGCGGTGAAACCCCGCGAAGCGGAGGCCGCATGAACGCCGGCAGGCAGGAAACGGGAATCGTGAAGGGCCGGTCGGGTTCGCGGCCGGTCCTGATCATGGCCGGCGGCACCGGCGGCCACATCTTCCCCGGGCTGGCGGTGGCCGAGTGCCTGCGAGGGCAGGGCGTGCCGGTGGCATGGCTGGGGGCGGTCGGCGGCATGGAGACCCGGGTCGTGCCCGCGCACGGGATCGAGCTGCACACGGTGGCGGTGGGTGGCTTGCGCGGCAAAGGCTGGAAAACCCGCCTGCTGGCGCCGCTGATGCTGCTGCGCTCGCTCTTCGCTTCGCTGGCGCTGCTGCGGCGGCTGCGTCCGCGCAGCGTGCTGTCGATGGGCGGTTACGCGGCCGGCCCCGGCGGCCTCGCCGCATGGCTGTTGCGCCGGCCCCTGCTGGTGCACGAGCAGAACCGCGTCGCCGGTTTCACCAACCGCAAGCTGGCTGCGCTGGCGCGCCGCGTGCTGGCCGGTTTCGCCGACGTGCTGCCGCAGGCGCAATGGGTCGGCAACCCGGTGCGCGCGGCGATCGGCGCATTGCCGCCGCCGGCGCAACGCATGGCCGACCGTGCCGGTCCGCCGCGCCTGCTGGTGCTGGGCGGCAGCCTGGGCGCGCGGGCGTTGAACCTGTCGTTGCCGCAGGCACTGGCCCGGCTCGACCTGGCCCGGCGCCCCGAGGTGCTGCACCAGTGCGGCAACCGCGGCCTGGACGAGGCGCGCGCGGCGTACGCGCAGGCCGGCGTCGAGGCGCGGGTGGTGCCGTTCATCGACGACATGGCCGACGCCTACGGCTGGGCGGACCTCGCCGTCTGCCGCGCCGGCGCGCTGACCCTGGCCGAACTTTCCGCCAGCGGGCTGGGCGCGCTGCTGGTGCCTTTCCCGCACGCCGTGGACGACCACCAGACGCGCAATGCGGAAGTGCTGGCGGCGGTCGGCGCCGCCGAAATCATGCAGGAGAACCAACTGGACCTTCAGCAACTGGCGCAGCGGCTGGCTGGGCTGCTCGGCGATCGCAGCCGCCTGCTGGCCATGGCCGAAGCTTCGCGCAGCCTCGCCAAACCCGACGCGGCGCAGGTGATCGCGCGCGCCTGCGTGGAGGTGGCCGCATGAGCCGGCTCTCCGCCCAGCAGGATCCGATGAGCACGTTCCGCCGGGTGCATTTCATCGGGATCGGCGGCGTCGGCATGAGTGGCATCGCCGAGGTGCTGCACAACCTCGGTTACGCGGTGTCGGGCTCCGACCGCGCCGGCTCGGCCACCGTGCAGCGGCTGCAGCGGCTGGGCGTCACCGTGCACGTGGGCCATGCCGCCGAAAACGTGGCCGGCGCCGACGTAGTGGTCACCTCCAGCGCGATCAAGCCGGACAACGCCGAGCTGGCCGCCGCGCTGGCCGCGCGCATCCCGGTGATCCCGCGCGCGGAGATGCTGGGTGAGCTGATGCGTTTCCGCCGCGGCATCGCCATCGCCGGCACCCACGGCAAGACCACCACCACCAGCCTCACCGCCAGCGTGCTGGCCGAGGCCGGCTACGACCCGACCTTCGTGATCGGCGGCCAGCTCAATGCGGCTGGCGCCAACGCACGGCTCGGCACCGGGCAGTACCTGGTCGCGGAGGCGGACGAATCGGACGGCTCCTTCCTGTTGCTGTCGCCGGTGATCGCGGCGGTGACCAACATCGACGCCGACCACCTGGAGAACTACCACGGCGATTTCGCCGAGGTGAAGAAGGCCTTTGCCGACTTCCTGCACCGGCTGCCGTTCTACGGCCTGGCGGTGCTGTGCGTGGACGACCCCGAAGTGGCCGCGCTGGCCAGGGCCACCAACCGCCGCGTGATCCGCTACGGCATCGACAGCGCGGATGCCGACGTGCGTGCGCTGAACCTGCGCCAGCACGGTTTCGAGATGCACTTCGAGCTCCAGTTGCCCGACGCCGCCACGCCGTATCCGGTCACGCTGAACCTGCCCGGTCGGCACAACGTGCTCAACGCGCTGGCCGCGGCCACGATCGGCTGGCAGCTCGGCGTGGAGACGGCGGCCATTGCCGCGGCGCTGAAGGGCTTCCAGGGCGTCGGCCGGCGTTTCCACCGGCGCGGCGAGATCGGGATCGACGGCGGCCGCGTGCTGCTGGTGGACGACTACGGCCACCACCCGCGCGAGATCGCGGCCGTGTTCGCCGCGGTGCGCGGCGGCTGGCCCGAGCGACGCCTGGTGGTGGGCTTCCAGCCGCATCGCTACAGCCGCACGCGCGACCTGCTCGACGATTTCGCCAACGTGCTGTCCGAAGCCGACGTGCTGGTGCTCACCGACGTCTATCCCGCCGGCGAGGCGCCGATCGCCGGCGCCGACGGCCGTGCGCTGGCGCGCGCCGTGCGTGCGCGCGGCAAGGTCGATCCGGTGCTGGTGGAGCACCCGCGCGAATTCCGCACCAGCCTGCCCGCGTTGTTGCGCGACGGCGACCTGCTGCTGCTGCTGGGCGCCGGCGACATCGGCGCGGCGGCGCTGGAGCTGGCCCAGGCCGGCGAACTGAAGACCAGGAGGGCCGAATGATGGCCGCCCAAACCACTCCCGCATCCCGGGCCGACGCGCCGCGCATCACCGACCCGGCCCAGTTCGGCCGCGTGGCCGTGGTCATGGGCGGCAGCTCGGCCGAGCGCGAGGTGTCGCTGGATTCCGGCCGCAACGTGCTCGCCGCGCTGCGCGCGCGCGGCGTCGACGCGCACGCGATCGACGGCATCCCCGCGCTGCTCGACGCCTTGCGCGCCGGGCATTTTGCCCGCGTGTTCAACATTCTGCACGGTCAGCACGGCGGCGGCGAGGATGGCGTGCTGCAGGGCGCGCTGGAGTCGCTGCACGTGCCGTATACCGGCTCGGGCGTGCTCGGCTCGGCGCTGTCGATGGACAAGACCCGCTCCAAGCGCGTGTGGCAGTCGCTGGGCCTGTCCACGCCGACCTTCGCCGCGCTGCCGCGTGGCGCCGACGTGCTCGCCGCCGCGCGGCGGATCGGCTACCCGCTGATCGTCAAGCCCGCCTGCGAAGGCTCCAGCGTCGGCGTGACGCGGGTGTTCGCCGAGCAGGATCTGGCGGCGGCGGTCGAGCTGGCCGGGCGCTATCCGGGCGACCTGCTGATGGAAACCCTGATCGAGGGCGACGAGCTCACCGTGGCCATCCTCGGCCGCCAGGTGCTGCCGAGCATCCACATCGTGCCCAAGGGCGCGTTCTACGACTACAACGCCAAGTACGTCGCCGAGGACACGCAGTACCTGTGCCCCGGCGCCGAAGGCGCGGCGGCGGACGAGCTGGCGGCGCTGTCGCTGGCGGCATTCGACGCGCTCGGCTGCGCCGGCTGGGGCCGCGTCGACGTGATGCGCGATCGCAACGGCCGCTGCTGGCTGCTGGAAGTCAACACGGCGCCGGGCATGACCTCGCACTCGCTGGTGCCCAAGGCTGCCGCCGCCGCCGGCATCGACTACCAGGAGCTGTGCTGGCGCGTGCTGGAGACCAGTTTCGCCGCGCCGGCCGACACGGCCGCTGCCCGTGAACCCGCAGGAGGCGCCCCGTGAAGGGAACCATCCGCCTCGCGGCCTGGTGCCTGGCCATCGCGCTGGTCGCGCTGCCGGTCGTCGGCCTGCTGCGTGGCTGGTTCGCGGCCGACCGCTGGCCGGTGACCCGGTTGACCGTGCAGGCGGAGTTCAAGCACGTCAGTGCCGCCGAGATCCGCGCGGCGGTGCAGCCGCGGCTGGGCAAGGGCTTTTTCGCGCTGGACCTCGATGCGGTGCAGAAGGCCGTCGCCGCGCTGCCGTGGGTGGAGTCGGTGGAGGCGCGCAAGCACTGGCCCGATACCTTGCAACTGCGCATCTACGAGCGTCAGCCGTTCGCCCGCTGGAACGACAAGCAGCTGATCAGCCGCCAGGGTCGCGTGTTCGACGCGCCCGGCGCGGAGCAACTGGTTGCCTTGCCCGACCTCAGCGGTCCGGATGCGCGCCTGGCCGAGGTGGTGAGCTTCTACGCCGACGTGCGCAAGGCCTTTGCCGGCACCCACCTTGAGATCCACGGCGTGGCGCTGACCGAGCGCGGCAGCTGGAGCGTCACCACCGACAACGGCGCGCGCATCGTGATCGGCGACCGCGAGCAGGCCGGGCGCCGGCTGCATCGCTTCCTCGACGTCTACCCGCAGCTGGTCGCCGGCCATGCCAACGGCTTCGTCTACGCCGATCTCCGCTACACCAACGGCTTTGCCGTGCGCTGGCCCGACGCGGCCGGGGCCCCTGCAGGAGGTTCACTCCGCTCATGACTGTCTCGCCATGAAAACGCGCAACGAAAAACAGCTGGTCGTCGGGCTGGACATCGGCACCTCCAAGGTGGTGGCGATCGTCGGCGAGTACGAACCGGGCGAACCGATCACCGTGATCGGCATCGGCACCCACGTGTCGCGCGGCATGAAGCGCGGCTCGGTGGTGGACATCGAATCGACCGTGCACTCGATCCAGCGCGCGGTGGAGGAGGCCGAGCTGATGGCCGGTTGCGACATCCGTTCGGTCTACGCCTCGATCTCCGGCAGCCACCTGGAAACGCGCAACTCGCACGGCAATGCCGCGATCCGCGAGCGCGAAGTCACCGCCGGCGACCTGGAGCAGGTGCTGGAGGCCGCCAGCGCGGTGGCGATCCCGGCCGACCGCAAGGTGCTCTACAAGGAGTCGCAGGAGTATCGCATCGACGGCCAGGACGGCATCCGCCGTCCGGTCGGCATGAGCGGCGTGCGGCTGGAGGCCAACGTGCACCTGGTCACCGGCGCGGCCGCCGCGGTGCAGAACATCTCCAAGTGCATCCAGCGCTGCGGGCTCACCGTCGACGAGCTGGTGCCCTCCGCGCTGGCCAGCGCCAAGGCGGTGCTGACCGACGACGAGCGCGAGCTGGGCGTGTGTCTGGTCGACATCGGCGCGGGCACCACCGACATCGCGATCTACACGCAGGGCTCGATCCGCCACACCGCGTCGCTGCCGGTCGGCGGCGACCAGGTCACCAGCGACATCGCCTACGGCGTGCACACGCCGACCGCGCATGCGGAGGAAATCAAGATCAAGTACGCCTGCGCGCAGACTGGACTGGCGCACGCGGAGGAAACCATCCAGGTGCCCAGCGTGGGCGATCGCCCGCCGCGCCGGCTCGCCCGGCAGTCGCTGGCGCAGAGCGTGCAGGCGCGCTACGAGGAAATCTTCGAGATGGTGCAGGACCAGTTGCGCCGCTCCGGCTACGAGAGCCTGGTCGCCGCCGGCGTGGTGCTGACCGGTGGCGCCTCGAAAATGGAAGGCGCGCTGGAGCTGGCCGAGGAGATCTTCCACAAGATGGTGCGCATCGGCCTGCCGCAGCAGGTCGACGGCCTCGGCGAGGTGGTGTCCAGCCCGCTGCATGCCACCGGCGTGGGGCTGTTGCTGCATGGCGCGCGCGCCGGCGGCACGCGGGTTGGCGGGCCGGTCGGCGGCAGCATGGGCGGGATGGTCGACAAGCTGCGCGGCTGGCTCACACGGAACTTCTAGCGAAACGGTTTTCGGGCAGCGGGAGGCGCCGCCCCGGGTGGAAGGAAATCCACCCACCACCATGGACCGACAGGAGTCGTCCCCCATGGTTAAAACGACAACAACTCTACGGAGGACGGGAAATGTTTGAATTGATCGATAAACTTGCACCCAATGCAGTCATCAAGGTGATCGGCGTGGGCGGCGGCGGCGGCAATGCCGTGGCGCACATGCTCAATGCCAACATCGAAGGCGTCGAGTTCGTGGTCGCCAACACCGATGCCCAGGCAATGACCAACTGCGGCTCACGCACCCACCTGCAACTCGGCGGCAACGTGACCAAGGGCCTCGGCGCCGGCGCGAATCCCGAGGTCGGCCGGCAGGCCGCGCTGGAGGACCGCGAACGGATCGAGGCGATGCTCGAAGGCGCCGACATGGTGTTCATCACCGCCGGCATGGGCGGCGGCACCGGCACCGGCGCGGCGCCGGTGGTGGCGCAGCTGGCCAAGGAGAAGGGCATCCTGACCGTGGCGGTGGTGACCAAGCCGTTCCCGTTCGAGGGCCGCCGGCGCATGCAGGTCGCCCTGAAGGGCATCGAGGACCTGTCGCAGCACGTGGACTCGCTGATCACCGTGCCGAACGAGAAGCTGCTCAGCGTGCTCGGCCGCGAGGTCACCCTGCTGAACGCGTTCAAGGCCGCCAACGACGTGCTGCAGGGCGCCGTGCAGGGCATCGCCGACCTGATCACCGCCCCGGGCCTGATCAACGTCGACTTTGCCGACGTGCGCACGGTGATGTCCGAAATGGGCCTGGCGATGATGGGCTCGGGTACCGCCCGCGGCGACGACCGCGCCCAGGCGGCGGCCGAGGCGGCGATCAAGAACCCGCTGCTGGAGGACGTCAACTTGAATGGCGCCTGCGGCATCCTGGTCAACGTCACCGCCGGCACCAACCTGACCATGCGCGAGTTCGACGAGATCGGCCGGATCATCCACGACTTCGCCAGCGAGGACGCCACCGTGGTGATCGGCACCTCGCTGGATCCGGACATGAAGGATGACGTGCGCGTGACCGTGGTGGCCACCGGCCTCAACCGGGCCAATGCCTCGCGCCAGCCGCCGATCCGCATGGTCGAGACCCAGCAGATGCAGATGCGTCCGCGCCCGGTGGTGCTGCGTACCGGCACCGGCAACGAGGTGGTGGACTATGCCCAGCCGGAGGTGCAGGGGCGGGCGGAGTCCAGCGCACCGGCCAAGCACGGCGATGCCGGCCTCGACTACCTCGACATCCCGGCGTTCCTGCGCCGCCAGGCTGACTGACGGAGGGCTTGCCAAGAACGTCCACGCGTTGAACGATCACCTGCCGGGCCTGTCAGTCACTCCATTGCGCCGCGAGCGGCCACTGGCGTGGATGGCCCCGCGACGCCGCGGCCGATGCCGCGGGCGGCGGTGCCGAGACGGCGTTGGCCCGGGGTGACCGGGTTGGGCCAGCCGATGCCGTGCGCCAGGATGGCGCCGGAAGGCCGCGGATTGTCGCCGCGGCGGCCAAGCGATGCCCGGGCCGGATTCCCGTCCCAGGCCCGGGCATCGCCCCCTTTCGGGCGCCGGCGGAGGCCGAATGTGCGCCAGTTCCCAAGGATGAAAGAAAGATGAAGGCTTAATCAGACTGTACGGTGCGGTTTGCTTTTATCTCAGGTTAAAACTGTGTTAGCATCCGCTCCTGATTGGCTGCTGCCTCCATGGGTCCCAACAATAATGATCAAGCAGCGTACGCTCAAAAACATCATCCGGGCGACCGGTGTGGGCTTGCACACGGGTGACAAGGTCTACATGACCTTGCGTCCGGCCGCGCCGAACACGGGCATCGTGTTCCGCCGCACGGATCTCGATCCGCCGGTGGACCTCCGTGCACGCCAGGACAACGTCGGCGACACGCGCCTGTCCACCACGCTTATGAATGGCGAGGTCCGCGTCGCCACCGTCGAACACCTGCTGTCGGCGATGGCCGGCCTGGGCATCGACAATGCCTACGTCGACCTGTCGGCACCCGAAGTGCCGATCATGGATGGCAGCGCGGGGCCGTTCGTGTTCCTGCTGCAGTCCGCCGGCATCGAGGAGCAGCCGGTAGCCAAGCGCTTCATCCGCATCAAGAAGCCGGTCAAGGTGCAGCAGGGCGACAAGTGGGCCAGCTTCGAGCCGTTCGAAGGCTTCAAGGTCGGCTTCTCGATCGACTTCAACCATCCGATCATCTCCAAGCGCACCTCGCGCGCCGAGATCGACTTCTCCACCACCTCGTTCGTGAAGGAAGTCAGCCGCGCGCGCACCTTCGGTTTCATGCGCGACATCGAGATGCTGCGCGAGCACAACCTGGCGCTGGGCGGCTCGATGGACAACGCCGTGGTGCTGGACGACTACCGCGTGCTCAACGAGGACGGCCTCCGCTACGAGGACGAATTCGTCAAGCACAAGATCCTCGACGCGATCGGCGACCTGTACCTGCTCGGCCACAGCCTGATCGGCGCGTATCACGCCCACAAGTCGGGCCATGAACTGAACAACAAGCTGCTGCGTGCCCTGATCGCCGACGCCTCGGCCTGGGAAGAGGTCAGCTACCACGAGGATCCGGCGGTCTCGCCGATCTCCTACGCGCACCCGGCCCAGGCGATCTGACGCCTGGCGCCACGCCGGTCGTCCCGGCATCGCCCCACCCGAATGGCTGGATCGCAGGATCCGGCCATTTTTGTTGACCGCGACACATCCAACGCGAGCGTTGGGTCACAGCCCTGCGCTGGCGGGACTTTTCATTAACTCTTCACGTGGTATAAACGCAGCTCGCGTGGCATCGGCCACGGGGGCAAGACGCGTTGCGTCTCGCAGGAACGCCTTTCAGTACGAGGGGTTCGCGGGGGAATCAGCGGTTTCGGCGAAGGACGCCAGCTGAAGGAACAGATCCTTCCATTCGGGGTCTGTGGACGAGGCAGCGGCAGCCCTGAGGTGGGCGGCCGCGGCTGGCGAAAGCGGTTTTGACTGATCCGGTACGGTAACGGCCGGTGGTTGGGGAGCCACTTTCACGGTGACTGAACTGGCGCAGGCGCCGACGGCGCTTGCGGAGGCAAGGATCTGTGCCTGCATCAAGCGCAGGCGTGATGCCCAAGCCGGTGAAGACGCCAGGAAGACGAGGCGGTTGTTGCGCAGATTGGCGAATCTGACCTGTTCGCGCAGCGGCGATGGCAACGTCTGGCGCAGTGCGCGGTCCAGCGCTTCCAGCGCGCCGGCCTTTCGGGCCAGCGACGCGAAGGAACCGCAGTCGACAAGGGATTTCGGTCCGTTGTCGCGGCGGCGGGAGGTGGCGGGTTCCGCGCGGTGCATGGTGCCGACATTCGATTTTGGAAAGACATGCAGATCATACTCGTCTCACGTGCCCGCAAGCTGCCCAGGACCCTGGACCTCGCCAACCGGGGCATGCGCTGGAAGCTGTTTTCGATGCTGTCGCTGGCCGTGCTGGGTTGCCTCGCCCTGGGTGGCGCGCTGGCCCTGGTGATCGCCAGTCCGCGTGATCGTGCGCTGGTGCAGATCCACGACCTGCAGCGGCAGATCCGGCAGCAGAACACCGAACTCGGCAGCGTGCGCGCCGATGCGCAGCGCAGCCTGGATGCACTGGCGGTCAAGCTGGGCCAGTTGCAGGCGCAGTCGACCCGCCTGAACGCCCTTGGCGAGCGCCTGGTGCAGGTGGGCAAGCTCGACAGCGGCGAGTTCAACTTCGACCAGCCGCCCGCGGTGGGCGGCGTCGAGGACACCAGCAGCACCGGCTACGCCATGCCGCCGGCGCTGGAGGCCGGCATCGACCGGCTCGCCGGCCAGTTCAACACCCAGCAGGCCCAGCTGTCGGCGCTGCAGAGCCTGTTGCTCGACGCGCGCATCGAATCGAACCTGAAGCCGACCGGCATGCCGGTTCCCGGCTACATCTCCTCCTATTTCGGCGTGCGCCCGGACCCGTTCGACGGCCAGTCGGCGCGGCACACCGGCATCGACATCGCGACCCCGTTCGGCACGCCGGTACATGCCGTGGCCGAAGGCATGGTGACCTTCGCCGGCGTGCGCCGCGGCTATGGCAACGTGGTCGAGATCGACCACGGCAACGGCTACATGACCCGCTACGCGCACAACAGCAAGCTGGACGTGCACCCGGGCCAGCACGTGCAGGTGGGCGACGTGATCGCCCAGGCCGGGTCCACCGGCCGCTCCACCGGTTCGCACGTGCATTTCGAGGTCTGGTACCACGACCGCGTGGTCAATCCGCTGGCGTTCGTGCGCAGCCACCGCTAGCCGGGCCTTCCCCGATCCTCCTGCCCCGATCCCTTGAATCCGGGCGCCGCCGCCGCCAGTTCCTGACGGTTCGCCGGTGTTCCCGCGAGCCTCCGGCGTGCCCATCCGGCCAGACCGGGTGAGCCGCACCGGCCATGTAGTAACATGCCCGATTGGCCCGCGCGTATAGCGGGCGTCTTGTTCCCCCAACCGGAAAATCGATGTTCAATCGTGCCCTGACCAGTCTGTTTGGCAGCCGCAACGAACGTGTGCTGCGTCAGCTTTCGCGTACCGTCCATCGCATCAATGCGCTGGAACCGGAGATGGAGAAACTGGACGACGCCGCGCTGCGCGACAAGACCGCCGAGTTCAAGCAGCGCCACGCGGCCGGCGAGTCGCTGGACAAGCTGCTGCCGGAAGCCTTTGCCGTAGCGCGCGAGGCCTCCCGGCGCACCCTGGGCATGCGCCCGTATGACGTGCAGCTGATCGGCGGCATGGTGTTGCACCAGGGCAAGATCGCCGAGATGCGCACCGGCGAAGGCAAGACCCTGGTGGCGACCCTGCCGGTGTACCTCAACGCGATCGCCGGCAAGGGCGTGCACGTGGTCACCGTCAACGACTATCTGGCCCGGCGCGACTCGGCGCAGATGGGCAAGCTGTACAACTTCCTCGGCCTGACCGTGGGCGTGGTCTATCCGGGCATGGACCATGCCGACAAGCACGCGGCCTATGCGGCCGACATCACCTACGGGACCAACAACGAGTTCGGCTTCGACTACCTGCGCGACAACATGGCGTTGTCCAAGGAACAGCGCTACCAGCGCGGCCTGCATTACGCCATCGTCGACGAGGTTGACTCGATCCTGATCGACGAGGCGCGCACGCCGCTGATCATCTCCGGGCCGGCGGAGGATTCCCCGCAGCTGTACATCGCGGTGAACAAGATCGTGCCGCGGATGATCCGCCAGACCGAAGAGGACGGCGAGGGCGACTACTGGGTCGACGAAAAGCAGAAGCAGGTGCATCTGTCCGAGGCGGGCATGCAGCATGCCGACGAGCTGCTGCGCGAGGCTGGCGTCATCGACCAGGACAGCGGGCTGTACGATTCCAAGAACCTCGCGGTGGTGCACCACCTGAACGCCGCGCTGCGCGCCAACGGCATCTACCAGCGCGACGTGGACTACATCGTGCGCGACGGCGAGGTGATCATCGTCGACGAATTCACCGGCCGCACCCTGCCCGGCAGGCGCTGGTCCGACGGCCTGCACCAGGCGGTCGAGGCCAAGGAAGGCGTGCCGATCCAGCGCGAGAACCAGACGCTGGCCACGGTGACGTTCCAGAACCTGTTCCGCATGTACAAGAAGCTGGCCGGCATGACCGGTACGGCCGATACCGAGGCGTTCGAGTTCCAGAGCATCTACGGCCTGGAGGTGGTGGTGATCCCCACCCACAAGCCGATGATCCGCAAGGACAACCCGGACATGATCTTCCTGTCGCAGACGCCGAAGTACAACTCGGTGATCGAGGACATCAAGGACTGCCACAAGCGCGGCCAGCCGGTGCTGGTCGGTACCACGTCGATCGAGGTTTCCGAGTTGCTGTCCGGCCTGTTGAAGAAGGCCGGCGTGCCGCACGAGGTGCTCAACGCCAAGCATCACGAGCGCGAAGCGCACATCGTGGCCCAGGCCGGCGCGCCCGGCCAGGTCACCATCGCCACCAACATGGCCGGCCGCGGTACCGACATCGTGCTCGGCGGCAGCCTCGAGGCCGCGCTGGCCGCATTGCCCGAGGACGCCAGCGAAGTCGATCGCGCGCGCGTCAAGGCCGAGTGGAAGAAGCTGCACGAGCAGGTGCTGGCGGCCGGCGGCCTGCACATCATCGGCACGGAACGGCACGAATCGCGGCGCATCGACAACCAGCTGCGTGGCCGCTCAGGCCGCCAGGGCGACCCGGGCTCCTCGCGCTTCTACCTGTCGCTGGAGGACAACCTGCTGCGCATCTTCGGCGGCGAGGGCCTGGTGCGCTGGATGAAGCGCTTCGGCATGAAGGACGACGACGCGCTGGAAGATCGCATGATCAGCCGGCAGATCGAGAAGGCGCAGCGCAAGGTCGAGCAGCACAACTTCGACATCCGCAAGCACCTGCTGGAGTTCGACGACGTTGCCAACGACCAGCGCAAGGTGATCTACACCCAGCGCGACGAGCTGCTGGAAGGCGAGGAGGTCGCGGCCACCGTCGTCGACATCCGCGAGGACGTGGTGCAGAACCTGGTGCAGGCCTACGTGCCGCCGCAGACCATCGACGAGCAGTGGGATCTCGCCGGCCTGGATCGCGAGCTGGAGAGCCAGTTCGGCCTGTCGCTCGACCTCAAGCACTGGGTGGAGCAGCAGAGCGAGATCGACGCGGACATGATCCGCCGGCACGTGGACGAGGCGGTCGCCGAGCTGTTCCGCGGCAAGGAGGCGCAGATCGGCGCCGAGACCATGCGCCAGCTGGAAAAGCACGTGATGCTGACCGTCGTGGACAATGCCTGGAAGGACCACCTCTCGGGCATGGATTACCTGCGCCAGGGCATCTCGCTGGTGGGTTACGCGCAGCAGGATCCGAAGCAGGCGTTCAAGCGCGAGGCGTTCAAGCTGTTCTCCGACATGCTGGCGCGGATCAAGTCCGAGGTGGTGCAGATGCTCGCGCGCATCCGCATCCGCAGCGAGGAGGAAGTCGCCGCGATGGAGGCCGAGCAGCAGCGCATGGCCGAACGCCTGCAGAAGCAGATGCTGGCGACCGGCGGTGGCGCGCCGCCCGATGCCTTCGGCAACGCCGCCGCCGCGGCCCCGGAAGATGGTGCCCGCCTGGGCCCGCAACCGGTGCAGCACGCCGGTCCCAAGGTTGGCCGCAACGAACCGTGTCCCTGCGGCTCGGGCAAGAAGTACAAGCACTGCCACGGGCAGCTGACCTGAGACAGAAAGCAGGAGTGAGCGGAGAGAAGTGAGGAGTGAGAGAAAGCTGTCCGGCCCGCTCTCACTCCTCACTTCTCTCCATTCAACTCCTCGCTTTTCAGTCCTCGCCGCCCGGCGGCCGCTTGCGGTGCGGCTCGGCGTTCACGGTGATGTAGCGCGGTTCTTCGCCGTCCAGTTGCAGGGCGGTGAGCTTGCCGCCCCAGACGCAGCCGGTGTCGATCGCGTGCACGCCCAGGCCGGCAAACCGGCCCAGCGCCGACCAGTGGCCGCAGACGATGCGCACGTCGCGCCGGCGCATGCCGGGCACCGCGAACCATGGATACAGGCCCGGCTTCTGCGTACCGGGGATGCCCTTGGCATCGAAGTCGATGCGCCCGTTGACGTCGCAATAGCGCATGCGCGTCATGGTGTTGATGGTGGCGCGGTAGCGGTCCAGGCCCTGCAGCCGGCTCGACCATTGCGCGGGTCGGTTGCCGAACAGGTTGCGCAGCAGGCGCGGGTGGCGCGGGCTGGACAGCTCGCGCTCGACGTCCTGCGCGGCGCGCAGGGCCTGGCGCAGCGTCCACGCCGGCGCCAGGCCGGCATGCACCATCGCCCAGTCGAGCCGTTCGTCGTGGTGCATCAGCTTCTGCGAACGCAGCCACTCGAACAACACCGGCGCGTCATCGGCGAACAGCACCTCGCGCAGTTCGGGGTTCACCCGCGCCTGGGCATCGGGCCGCCGTTGCGCGATCGCCAGCAGGCTGAGGTCGTGGTTGCCCAGGGTTATCACGCACGATTCGCGCAGGCCGTGGATCAGCCGCAGTGTTTCGAGCGACTGTCCGCCGCGGTTTACCAGGTCGCCGCAGAACCACAACTGGTCGCGCGCGGGATCGAACTGCACCTTCTCCAGCAGGCGCTGCAATTCGGGATAGCAGCCCTGCACGTCGCCGATGGCGTACGTAGCCATGTCAGTCCCTGACCATCAGTGCAGCGTACGCGGGATCGACAAGGTGAAGGTCGGGATCGTCGCCTCGAACTCGGTGCCGTCATCGGCCAGCATCTGGTAGCTGCCGCCCATGATGCCCACCGGGGTTTCCAGCACCGCGCCGGAGGTGTATTCGAAATCCTCGCCGGGGCGCATCCACGGCTGTTCGCCGACCACGCCGTCGCCGACCACCTCCTCGACCTTGCCGTTCGCGTCGGTGATCTGCCAGCGGCGCGCGAGCAGGCGCGCGGGCAGGCGGCCGGCATTGCGCAGGGTGATGGTGTAGGCGAAAACGTAACGGTTGTCCCCGGGCCTGGATTGGTCGGGAACGAAACGGGTTTGCACCTGCACATCGATCGTGTAGGGGGATTGTTCAGTCATGCCCGGATTGTAAGGCCTGCGCCCGCCCGTGGGGCGGTGCGCACGACACGCCGCTCACGGCGAGCCGGGGCAGGCCCTGGCCAGGCGCACGAAATCCGCCGGCGACAGGGTCTCGGCGCGCGCGCGCGGATCCACGTCGGCACGGCGGATTGCGTCGCTATCCATCACCTGCTTGAGCGCGTTGGACAGCGTCTTGCGCCGCTGCGCGAACGCCGCCTTCACCACGGCGTACAGCTGTGCCGGATCGGCGTCGTGCAGTTCTTCCGGAGGCAGCGGCTGCAGCCGCACCACGGCGGAGTCGACCTTCGGCGGCGGGCGGAAGGATTCCGGCGGCACGTCGAACAGCGGCTCCACGCGGCACGCCAGCTGCAGCATCACCGACAACCGGCCGTACACCTTGCTGCCCGGCTCGGCGGCCATCCGGTCCACGACCTCCTTCTGCAGCATGAAGTGCATGTCGGAAATCGCCGCCGCGTGCTCGACGCAGTGGAACAGGATCGGACTGGATATGTAGTAGGGCAGGTTGCCGGCCAGCCGCAACCGCGGCACGCCGTGGCTGTGCGCCATGGCGGTGAAGTCCACCTTCAGCACGTCGGCGTGCACGATGTGCAGTTCGCCGACCGTGGCGGCGCGTGCGCGCAGAGCGGGGATGAGGTCGGTGTCCAGCTCGATCGCGGTGAGCTTCCCCGCCGCACCCAGCAGCGGCAGGGTCAGGGCGCCTTCGCCCGGGCCGATCTCGACCAGGAAATCGCCCTCGCGCGGGGCGATCGCCGCGACGATGCGGTCGATGCAGAGGCGATCGTGCAGGAAGTGCTGGCCGAAGCTCTTTTTGGGGCGGGCGTTCATGGGAGCAGGAGTGAGTGAAGAGGAGTGAGAAGAGAGAGGGCTGTCGGGTGGCTTTTGCTCACTCCTCACTCCTCTCCACTCGCTTCGCGCTGACGCGCCAGCGTCAACGCAAGCTGGGCCGCGGCGATCAGGCTGGCCGGATCGGCCCGGCCGGTGCCGGCGAGATCCAGCGCAGTGCCATGGTCGACCGAGGTGCGGATGAAAGGCAGGCCCAGGGTGAGGTTGACGGTGCGGTCGAACGCCTCGCTCTTGAGCACGGGCAGGGCCTGGTCGTGGTACATCGCCAGCACCGCGTCGTAACGCGCGCGCTGCGCCGGGACGAAGGCGGTGTCGGCGGGCAGGGGCCCGAGCAGGTGCATGCCCTCGCCGCGCAGGGCATCGAGCACCGGAATCAGCGTGTCGATCTCCTCCCGGCCGAGGTGGCCGCCTTCGCCGGCATGGGGGTTGAGTCCCAGCACGGCGATGCGCGGCCGGGCGATGCCGAACTTGCCGCGCAGTTCGGCGTCCACGATGCGCAGCACGCGGGCCAGCCGTGCCGGCGTGATCGCCGCCGGCACGGCCGCCAGCGGCAGATGGGTGGTGGCCAGCGCCACGCGCAGCTGCGGGCTGGCCAGCATCATCACCACCTCGGCGCCGGCGCGTTGGGCGAAAAACTCGGTGTGTCCGCTGAAGCTGATGCCGGCGTCGTTGATGGAGGATTTCTGCAGCGGCGCGGTCACCACCGCCGCATAGCGGCCGGCCAGGCAACCGTCGGCGGCCTCGGCCAGCGTGGACAGCACGTGGGCCGCGTTGCGCGGATCGGGTTGGCCGGGTACTTCGTCCGCCGCCAGCGGTACGTGTCGCACGCGCAACGTGCCGGCGGCGCGGGAATCCGCCGGCGAGCCGTCGTCGTCGACCAGTTCGATGGATACGCTGCAGCGCCTTGCCGCGCGTTCGAGCAGGTGCCGGTCGGTGATCGCGACCAGGCTGGCCGCCACCGGCGTCGCAGCCAACCGCACCAGCAATTCGGGGCCCACCCCGGCGGGCTCGCCAGCAGTGACGGCCAGCCGGTCGAGGTCCATTGCGCTCAGCTGGCCTGTGACGCGGCGCTGGACGCCTGGTCGGGCTCGCGCAACGCCGGCACCAGGATCTCGATATAGGCGTTGGAGCGCAGCTCGCGCAGGAAGTCGTCGTAGACCTGTTCGGACTTGCGATTGCCGATGGCCTGGCGCGCCTGATTGCGCTCGATCTCCACCGTCTGGTCGCTCTGGCGCGTACCAAGGCGTTCCAGCACGTGCCAGCCGGCTTCGGTCTGGAACGGCTCCGACACCTGGCCGTCCTTCAGCTCGGCGAGCTTGGCGGCGATCGCCGTACCCCACGCGGCGGGCTGGAACCAGCCCATGTCGCCGCCGATGTTGGCGGTGGTGTCGTCCTTGGAGAACTCCTTGGCCAGCGCGGCGAAATCCTCATGCTTGTCCACCACGCGGTGGTACAGATCCTGCGCTTTCTGCTGCGCCTGGGCCGAGGTCAGCAGCTCGCTGGGTTTGATCAGGATCTGTCGTGCGTGGTACTCGGTGACGATCTTGCGGTCGCCCTTGCGCTGGTCGACCAGCTTGAGGATGTGGAAGCCGGTGGGGCCGCGCAGGATCTGGCTGACCTGGCCCGCTTTCATCGCCGATACCGTATCGGCAAACGCGGGCGGGATCTCGTCCATGCGCCGCCAGCCGAGGTCGCCGCCTTCCAGCGCATCGGAAGCATCGGAATAGCGGATCGCCGCGGCACCGAAATCCATGCCGCCGTGGACCGCGGCCGCGGCCTGCTCCGCCTTGGCCTGGGCCGCCTGGATCGTGGCGGCGTCCGCGCCGCCCGGGATGCTCACCTGGATGTGCGCCAGATGGACTTCACCGGCCTTGTAGGTGGGGCTGTTGAGCAGGTTGTCGATCTCGCTGTCGGTCACCGAGACGGAGTTCTGCACCACGTTCTGGTGCAGCCGCTGCACGGTGATCTGGTCGCCCAGTTCCTTGCGGAAGGCGGCGAACGAGGAACCCTGCTGCTCGACCGCCGCGCGCAGTTGCTCGGGGCTGAGCCGGTTCTGCTGCGCCACGCCCTGGACCGCGCGGTCGATGTCGGCATTGGAGACCGAGATGCCCTGGTCCTGCGCGCGCTGCACCTGCAGGCGCATCAGGATCAGCCGGTTCAGTACCTGCCGCTTCACCACGTCCATCGGCGGCAGCTGCCCCCGGCCGGCGTACTGTTGCTGGATCGTGCGCACCGCATCGTCCAGCTCGCTCTGCAGGATGACGTCGTCGTTGACCACCGCGACGATGCGGTCGAGCGGCTGGTTGGCCGGCGCGGCCGACTGCAGCAACTGCGCATGGGCGGGGGCGGCGATCGCGAAGGCGAGCAGGAAGGATGCAAGGAATTGCTTCATCGGGTGAAAAGCCTGGGTCGCCGAGGCGATGGATTATTGATAGCCGAGAATATCACGGCGCAGGAGCGGGTCGATCTGGCCGCCGGTGGAGCCCAGCCCCTTGAACACGATTTCGAACATGACCGCGTTGTCCCGCTGGTTGGTGTTGGCGCCCGGGATCGGCTTGGTGCCGTAGTAGGCCTGGTTGACGTAGTTGCGCCCCACCAGCCGCAGGGTGACGCAGCAACTGTCGTACTCCACGCCGAGCAACGCATCCACCGTGCCGCGGGGCAGCTGGTAGGGCGTGTCGATGGCCGGGGCAAACGCCCAGGCACCGAACAGCCGCCACTTCTCCGACAGCGGATAGACCGCCGAGGCGCTGTATTGTTCCAGGCGGCCGCGCCGGTAGTGATAGGCGACGTTGACGATGCCGGCGTCGCCGAGGCGCCGCTGCAGCCCGAACGTGGCCGTTTCGACGGCGCGGCTGTTCGGGCTCCACTGGTAGGAACTGTTCACCCGCCAGCGATCGCTCAGTTGCAGGTCCAGTTGGGCCACGTAGGCCGATCCCGTCCAGTCGGTACCGAGCACCCGCTGCCGGCTGAGGTAGCGGATCTGGCCTATGCTGGCCGAGAGCTGCTCCACGCCGTCGTCGTCCAGCAGCCGCGTGGTCAGCGCCGCGGTGACGTTGTTGGCGTCCATCTGGCGGTCGGCACCGGAGAACTGGTTGGTCGAGAACAGCTGCCAGTAGTCGAACGACATCAGGTTGGTGTCGAAGCGCGGCAGGTTGTCCTGGTCGCGATACGGCACGTAGAGGTAGTACACGCGTGGCTCCAGCGTCTGCGTGTAATGCGTGCCGAACAGCGAGGTGCTGCGGTCGAACACCAGGCCGGAATCGAGGCTGAGGATCGGCAGCGACCGGGTGGGCGACTGCTCGGTGAACGGCGAGGCCGCCCCGCTGCCGAGGCGGCCGCCGTAGCCGTAGCGCTGGTAGCCGTCCTCAAGCTGGTAGGCGGTATAGCGCCAGGCCGCGCGTGGCCGCACGAACCAGGCGGCGCTGCCGAAATCCGCTTCCAGGTAGGGGTAGATGTCCTCGCGCTGCCCCTCGACGTAGCCGGGCTTGCGGAACATCACCGCGCTGGTGTCCACGCCGGCCTGCAGCCAGCGCGAAAGCGGTACCTCCATGCTGAACAGGGCGTACGGCAGCTGCCGGTAGGGCAGCGAGGAGTCGGTCGCGAACGGGTTGGTGTTCTCGTAGGTGGTGGCGCCGAACGAGGCGTTCCACCACTTGCCGCCGCCGCTGATGGCCGCGCCCGAGCGCAGGTTGTACACCGGGGTCTGCGACATCGCATTGCCGTAGTCGTACAGGTAGCTGGCGTCGGAAACGTGGTTGTACGTCCCGGTGAAGCGCCAGCCGTCCCACAGCGCCGTGCGGTCGGAGAAGTTCACCCGGTAGCGCGACTTGCCCGTGGTGTCGGCCAGGCCGTCGCTCTTGCCGCGGTCGTCCGGCGCGTACTCCACGTTGAGCGTGCCGCTGCTGCCCGGCACCAGGTAGCGGAACTCGCCGGCCAGCATCGGTCCGCGGCGGCTGTAGTAGCGCGGATCCAGGGTGGCGTCGTAGTTCGGTGCCAGGTTGAGGTAGTAGGGCGTGCTGACCTGGAAGCCGGCGCGGCTGGTGTTGCCCAGCGTGGGGTAGAGGAAGCCGCTCTTGCGCCGGTCGTCGGTCGGGAAGCTGAAATAGGGCAGGTACAGGAACGGCACCTTGCCGATCCGCATGGTGGCATCGCGCGCCACGCCCACGCCGCTGGCCTTGTCGATGCTGATCGACTTGGCGCGGAACTCCCACACGTGGTGGCCGACGTCGCAGGTGGAGTACGTGGCCATGGAATAGCGGGTGCGCTCGGCGTCCAGCATCTGCCCCTGGCGTGCCTCGCCGTTGCCGCGCGAGGTCAGCATCTGGTAGCGCACGTCGTCGGCGAGGCCGCGGCTGGCATTGGTGTTGCCGCTCAGGTGCGAGGCGGCCAGCAGTTGACCGGCCTCCTGGTAGCGCACGTTGCCCCGGGCGTCGTAATCGGTCGTGCCGTCGTTGTAGTCCAGCGTGTCGGCCTGCAGTTGCTGGTCGGCGCGCTGCAGCAGGACGTTGCCGGAAAGGTGGTAGACCGACTGGTTCGAGCTGTCCACCTGCTGCGCGGTGATCCGGGCCGGCGCGGTCGCGCGCTGGCTGCTGTCCCGGCTCAGGGTCGGGTCGTAGAACTCCAGCAGCGCGTTGGGCCGGCACATCGCGTAGTTGGGCGGGCGCGGCGCACAGTGGAACGAACCCAGCGGACAGTCCTGGTCGGCCGGCTCGGGTGCGCCGGGCGCTGCCGGGGCGGCCTGAACGGCCGGGAGCTGGCCGCCGAAGAGCGCCAGCGCGGCGGCGACCGCCAGCAGGCGACGTGGGGGAAACATTGATGTCACGGTGGAACCTGCCGACCTCGAAGGCTGGTCAAGTTAGCAGAAACGCCACCCTGGTTGCGCTGCGCACATTCAGCGTGGGCTTGGCCGCGGGGTGCTTCATTCCATCAGGGCACGGACGTGGGCGCCGCTGCTGGCGGCCAGGGCGGCGAGGTCGTAGCCGCCCTCCAGGGCGGAGACGATGCGGCCCCCGGCGTGCCGCCGGGCCAGCGCCACCAGCCGTTCGCCGAGCCAGGCGTAGTCCTCCTCGCCCAGCCGGATGTCGGCCAGCGGATCGCTGGCGTGGGCGTCGAAGCCGGCCGAGATCAGCAGCAGCTGCGGCCGGAAGGCGTGCAACCGCGGCAGCAGCACGGCATCCCACAGTTCGCGGAACTCGTGCGAGCCGGCGCCGGGCGACAACACGCCGTTGACGATGTTGCCGCAGCCACGCTCGTCCTCGCGGCCGCTGTCCGGATACAGCGGCGACTGGTGGCTGGAGACGAACAGCACCCGCGGTTCGTGCTCGAAGATGTCCTGTGTGCCGTTGCCGTGGTGCACGTCGAAGTCGGCGATCGCGACCCGCTTCAGCCCGTGCGCGGCCAGTGCGTGGGCGGCGCCCACCGCGACGTTGTTGAACAGGCAAAAGCCCATCGCGCGATCGCGCGTGGCATGGTGACCGGGTGGGCGCACGGCGCAGAACGCACGCTGCGCGCTGCCGCCGAGCACTGCATCGACCGCGGCCACCACGGCGCCGGCGGCATGCAGGGCCGCCTCGGTGGAGCCGGGGCCCATCACGGTGTCCGGATCCAGCGCCAGCACCTCGCCCGCCGGCGCGCCGAGCAGCACCTCGCTGATGTGCCCCGCGCCGTGCACGCGCTGCAGCTGTTCGCGGCTGGCCATCGGCGCCTCCACGCGGTCGAGCGCGGCGTAGCGATCGTGATCCAGCGCCCGCAATACCGCGTGCAGTCGCGCCGGTCGCTCGACGTGCCCGGGCCCGGGGTCGTGCTGCAGGCAGGCGGGGTGGGTATACAGCCGCAGCATGCGGCGACTCAGGCGGACGGTTTGGGCTTGGGGCGGCGTTCGTGCTGCCACAGCACTTCGCCGTGGCCGCTGGCGCGCGCCAGCACGCGCGAGATCACGAACAGCAGGTCCGACAACCGGTTGAGATAGCGCTGCGGCTGGGCGCGGATCGCCTCCACCCGCGCCAGCGCGATCACCTCGCGCTCGGCGCGGCGGCACACGGTGCGCGCCAGGTGGCCGCAGGCCGCGGCCATGCCGCCGCCGGGCAGGATGAACTCCTTCAGCGGCGGCAGGGGATCGTTGAGCCGGTCGAGGATGTGCTCCAGCCGCTCGATGTCGCCGTCCTCGACCATCGCCATGCCGGGAATGCACAGCTCGCCACCCAGGTCGAACAGGTCGTGCTGCACCTGGGTCAGCACCTCGCGCACCTCGTCGGTGACGCCGTCGGCGGCCAGCAGCATGCCGATCGTGCTGTTCAGTTCGTCGACCGTGCCATAGGCATTGACCCGCGGCGAATCCTTGCCCACCCGCGAGCCGTCGCCGAGGCCGGTGGAACCGTCATCGCCGGTGCGGGTGTAGATCCTGGAGAGGCGGTTGCCCACGTCAGTGCCGGGTATGGCCGGTGCGCTGCGCGGCGTGCGCCAGCTGGGTCGCTAGCACGTGCAGCACCGCGCCCAGAGCCACGTAGACGGCGGTGCCGGCGAGGAACGGCAGGTACCAGTCGCCCAGGTTGTCGAACCACGCGCCGACATTGCGTGGCGCCGGCACGCTGGCGCTGATCCAGTAGAAGCTGGCGTTGGAGACCAGGTAGCAGACGCCCTCGGCCACCAGCAGCGTGGCGGCCGCGAGGCCCAGCGTACGCAGATTCAGCCCCTGCTGGCGCTTCGCCAGCCAGCTGCCGCCCAGCCACAGTGCACCATAGGACGGCAGCAGGAACCAGTAGGCCGGCGACACGCAGTAGTGGCTCCAGAAGTCCAGGCCCGCGCCGCTGATCACGAAGTAGTCCACCAGCACCGCTTCGGCCATCAGCAGCGGGAAGGCCCAGCGACCCTGGCCGCGCAGCCAGAAGCCGGCGAGGAAAAACACGCCCCACGAGGCGTCCCACAACGCGTGGTGCAGCAGCGAGGGATGGAAGCGGGTGACGCCCATCACCAGGGCCAGGCCCAGGAAGATGGCCAGGCGTCGGGTCGTTGAGGTTGCCATGTGGACTCCGTGCAGTGCTGCGGGATACAGGCGTGCAAGTTTAGCCCAATGCGGCCGCCCCGATGCGTCGGCGTGGTGCCGGCGCGTATCATCGGCAGCATGAATCCCTCCGCATCCCCTGAGCGCGGCAGCGTCCTGATCGTCGGCGGCGGCCTGGTCGGCGCCAGCCTCGCCATCGCGCTGGATGCCGCCGGCATCGCCGCCACCCTGGTCGAGGCCGCCGCGCCCCGCGCGGGCGCGCAACCCAGCTACGACGAACGCAACCTGGCGCTGGCCCGCGCCAGCGTCAACGGGCTGGAGGCGCTGGGCGTATGGCGCCACGCCCGCGCCGCGGCGACGCCGATCCGGCACATCCACGTCAGTCGCGCGGGCGAGTTCGGCAGTGCCCGCATCGACGCCGGCAGGCAGGGCGTCGACGCCCTGGGCTGGACCTTGCCGGCACGCGAGCTCGGCGCGGCGCTGTTGCGCCGGCTGGACGAATGCACCCGCCTGACCCGGCTGGCGCCAGCCAAGCTGGTGGCCATCGAGCCGCTCGCACGCGGCTGGCGCGCGCGCATCCGCGGCGCGGACGGCGAGCACGTGGTCGACACCGCGCTGCTGGTGGGGGCCGATGGCAGCGAGTCGTTCGTGCGCGACCGGCTCGGCATCGCGGCCGAACGCCATGATTACCGGCAGACCCTGTTCGTGTGCACCGTGACGCCCGAGCGCGCGCACGGCCATCGCGCCTGGGAGCGCTTCTCCGACGAAGGTCCGGTGGCGCTGTTGCCCTTGGGCGAGCGGCGTTGCGGGCTGGTGCTCACCGTGGCCGGCGCGGAGGCCGATGCGGTGGCCGCGCTCGACGACGGGGCATTCCTCGCCATGGTGCAGTGGCGCTTCGGCTGGCGGCTGGGCCGCCTCGGCCGGCCGGGCCGGCGCCATCCGTACGCCATCCACCGCGTGGCCGCCGCGCAGCTCGTCGCCACGCGTGCGGTGCTGGTCGGCAATGCGGCGCAGACGGTGCACCCGATCGGCGCGCAGGGTTTCAACCTGGGCCTGCGCGACGCACTGACCCTGGCCGAGCTGGTCGCGGCCGGCGCGGACCCCGGCGACGCGACGCTGCTGGCGGCCTATGCCGCGCGGCGCGCACCGGACCGCGCGGGCACCATGGCGATGAGCCACGGCCTGGTGCGCCTGGCCTGCCTGCCCCAGCCGCTGCTGGCGCCGTTGCGCTCGCTGGCCTTACTGGCCTGCGACCGGCTGCCGCCGCTGCAGCGGGCGCTGGCGCGGCGCGGCATGGGCTTTCGCGGCGCGCCGCCGCGCGCCGTGCTGGAGCGCGTGCCGTGAGCGCCGGCATCGGCGAGGTCGCCCCGCGCCGCCGTGGCGCGGCGCTGGACGTGGCCGTGGTCGGCGGCGGCATGGTCGGTGCCGCCGCTGCCCTGGCGCTGGCCCGCGCGGGCTTCGCTGTTGCCCTGCTGGAAGCGCGTGCGCCGGCGCCGTGGCGCGCCGATGCCGAGGTGGACCTGCGCGTGGTGGGATTGGCGCCCTCGTCGATCGCGCTGCTTGACGAGATGGACGTCTGGACGTCCATCCGCGAGGCGCGCGCCTCGGCTTATCGGCACATGCACGTGTGGGACGCCGCCAGCGGGGTGTCGATCGACTTCGACGCGGCCGCGGAAGGCCGCGACATGCTCGGCTGCATCGTCGAGAACAGCCTGGTGCAGTGGACGCTGTGGCAGGCACTGGAGACGGCGGGCGTGCGCCGGTTGTGCCCGGCCGAGGTGACCGCCTTCGAATCGCGTGGGGACCGCATCCAGTTGCAACTGGCCGATGGGGCGACCCTGTCCGCCGCCGTGCTGGTGGCCGCCGATGGCGCCGCCTCGCCGCTGCGCCAGCTGGCCGGGATCGGCACGCGCGGACGCGATTACGCGCAGCGGGCGGTGGTGGCCCACGTGGGCACCGAGCGAGCGCACGAGGACACCGCATGGCAGCGCTTCCTGCCCGGCGGCCCGCTGGCCCTGCTGCCGCTGGCGGACGGTCGCAGTTCGCTGGTGTGGTCGCTGCCCGAGGCCGAGGCGCAGCGCGTGCTGGCGCTGGATGACCGGCGCTTCTGCGACGAGCTCGGCGCCGCCAGCGATTTCCGCCTGGGCCGGGTCACCGCGACCACGGCGCGGGCGGCGTTTCCGCTGAAACTGCAGCTGGCGCAGCGTTACCAGGCCGAGCGCTTCGTGCTGCTGGGCGATGCGGCGCATGCGGTGCACCCGCTGGCCGGGCAGGGCGTCAACCTGGGCCTGCGCGACGTGGTCGAGCTGCGCGACACGCTGCTGGTGGCGCGAGGCGCCGGCCAGGACATCGGTGCCGCCCACGTGTTGCGCCGCTATGCGCGGCGCCGGCGCAGCGCCGATACGCTCGATGCGCTGGGCTTCGACGCGCTGGCGCGCATCTATGCCTGGCGGTCGCCGCCGCTGGTCGCCGCGCGTGCCATGGGCGTGCGCGTGCTGGACCGGCTGTCGCCGCTGAAGCGGCGGCTGTCGGATCACGCCGCAGGATTCTGAACCGCCCCCCGAGGGGCCTTCGCCACCGGAGGAAAGCCGTCATGCGCCTTGCCCGATTCTGCTGTTTGCTGCTGCTCGCCGCTTGCAGTTCTGCACTGCAGGCAAAAATGGTGCATCGCCCGGTCGAATGGACGGCCGACGGCGTGCGCTTCCACAGCGTGCTGGTCTACGACGACGCGTCGTCGGCCAAGCGCCCCGGCCTGGTGATGGTGCCGAACTGGTACGGCGTGAACGACGCGGCGGTGAAGAAGGCCGAGATGATCGCCGGCAAGGATTACGTGATCCTGCTCACCGACATGTACGGCGCGTCCGTGCGCCCCACCAGCAACGGCGAGGCGCAGGCCGCGGTGAAGCCGCTGTACGGCGACCGTGCGCTGATGCGTAAGCGGATCAACGTGGCGCTGGACCAATTGAAGGCGCAGGCGGCCAGCGCGCCGCTCGATGCCGCGAAACTGGCGGCGATCGGCTTCTGCTTCGGCGGCTCGGCCGTGCTCGACCTGGCCCGCAGCGGCGCCGGCGTGGCGGCGGTGGTTTCCTTCCACGGCGGGCTGGCCACCGACGATCCGGCGCTGGCGAAAAACATCAAGGCGCGGGTGCTGGCCATGAACGGCGCCGACGATCGCGGCACCATGCCCGACGCGGGCAAGTTCATGGACGAGATGGGCGCGAGCCCGGCCCCCTGGGAGTTCGTGGTGATCGGCCATGCCGTGCACTGCTTCACCGAGGTCGGCGAGGATTCGCCCGGCTGCCGTTACGACGCCGCGGCCGCGGCGCGCAGCTACCGGCTGATGCACGACTGGCTCGACCACGCCTTCGCCGGCAAGCCCTGAGTGCCGGCGTTCAGTCTTCCAGATGCAGCTTGCCGTCCTGGTAGCGGCAGGTGCGGTTGCGGCCTTTCTTCTTGGCCGCGTAGAGCGCCTTGTCGGCGGCGTTGATCAGCGCGCCGGGATCGGCCATGCCATCCTCGCGCGCGGCGAGCCCGATGCTGATCGTCACGCCCAGCTGCTCGCCTTCGACGGCCACCTTCTGGCCGGCCACGGCGCGGCGCAGGCGTTCGGCGGCATGCCGTGATGAGGACAGGTCGGCATTGCGGCAGATCACCAGGAATTCCTCGCCGCCCATGCGGCACACGGCGTCCTCCTTGCGCGCGGAGCGACGGATCGTGCGGGCCACCTCGAGCAGCACCCGGTCGCCCACCGCGTGGCCGTGGACGTCGTTGACCTCCTTGAAGTGGTCGATGTCGATCATCATCATCGTCACCGGATCGCCGGAGCGTTCGGCCACGCTCCAGGCCTGGGTCAGGGACTCCATCCCGGCGCGACGGTTCTGCAGGCCAGTGAGCTGGTCGATCAGGGCGTAGTGCTGCAGCTTGCGGTTGCTCATCGCCAGTTCGGCGGAGAACTGCTTGAGCTGCGCACGGTCGTGCTCCCACTGGTTGAGCAGCTTCACGTACTGGCGCGCGGCACCCATCCGCAACGGCAGCATGCGGGCGGCCTGGGCGGGGCTCACGCAATCGTTGATCTGGACTTCGCCGGCCAGGCGGATCTCGGTTTCCGAGGTCACGCTGGCCAGCATGATCAGGTAGATCGACTGGCCCCAGGGCGTGGCGCGCAGGGCGCGGCACAGCGCCCAGCCATCCATGCCGGGCATGCGCGAGTCGACGATCACCACCTGCGGCATCAGCTGCACGGCCAGGGCGAGGCCTTCCTCGCCGCCGTCGGCGGCGTGCACGATCAGGTCTGGCAGGTTGCCGAGGATCCCCGCCAGCATTTCCCGTACCGGTTCGGCGCTGGCCACCCAGAGCACCCGCGCCCTGTCGGCGGCAGGCGCGCTCTCGTCCGCGGCCGTCCCCGGCGGGGTGATCAGTTCGGCGAACGAGGGCACCTGGCTGTCGGGCACGTGCAGCACCGCGCTCCATTCGTGCCACTGCGCGTGTACCTGGTCGAGCAAGGTGCCGAGCTCGTTGGCATCCAGGCCGATCTTGCCGCCCAGCAGCATCAGCTCGCCGATGTGCTGGCCGCGCTGCTCGGTCGGCATCAGGCTCAGATCCGCGAGCCGCCTGGCCAGATGGAACAGCCGGGTGAGCTGGTACGGCCGCGAGCCTTCGGCGAAGCCGGATGACTCGACGTTCTCGTGGAAGAACACCGGCTCGGCCAGTGCCCGCGGGATGCCGCAGTCCTCGAGGATCACCGCGGTGAGTTCGCCATGGTCGACGTGCAGGTGCAGGCGCTCCTGCTCCGTCGTGATCTCGCCGCCCTGCTGCAGCAGGGCGGCGTATTCCTCCGGGTACAGCGTGGCCAGCGCCAGGTAGCCGATGCGCGCGAGCAGGCCGCAGGCGAACAGCTCGTCCGGCGAGGCCAGCCGCACGCGCTTGCCCAGTTCCTGCATCGCCACCGCCATCAGCAGCGAATGCGACCAGAAGCGCGGGTAGTCGAATGCCGCACAGGCGCCGCTGCGGTACTGGTCGACCAGCGAGAAACCCATCGCCAGCTGGCGCACGGCAGCCAGCCCGAGGCGGATGATCGCCTCCGGGATGCTGGCCAGCGGGCGCGCGGCGATGCAGGCGGCGTTGGCCATGTGCAGCAGGCGGCTGCTGGTGACCGGGTCGCTCTGCACCAGGCGGCTGATCTCCTCCAGCGTGGCGTCGTCGCGGCGGCTGATCTGCATGATCGCCAGCGCCACCCCCTTCGGGCTGGGCAGGCCGCCCTGGAGTCGCAATTGTTCGATGGCCTTCATGCAGCTGCTCGTGAGGTCGATGACGTGCTGGGTTTGCGCAACGCGGGTGGGTCGGGGACGCACGCCAGTGGCACGCCGGACTCCCGAGGTGTCCGGCGTGCGGAAGGCGTGGCCGCATCGGGAGTGTACGCAACCAGCATATCGGCCGCGCGCAGCCGCGCTTGAGCGCGCCGCGCGCGGCGGCGGCCGTGCATCGCCGCCAGTGTGATCAGCTTCGCAGGATGCGGCCGTAGGCGTGCACCTCGTCCACCAGCACCTCGACGTGGGCCGGGTCCACCTCGGGGGTGATGCCGTGGCCGAGGTTGAACACGTGGCCGGGGTGGTGGCCGTAGCTGTCCATCACCGCGCGCACTTCGCGCCGGATCACGGCCGGGCTGGCGCGCAGGACGGCGGGGTCGAGGTTGCCCTGCAGCGCCACGCGGCCGGCCACGGCGGCGCGCGCGTCGGCCAGGTCGATCGTCCAGTCCACGCCCAGCGCCGCGCAGCCGGTATCGGCCAGCGCCGCCAGCTGGCCGGCCGCGCCCTTGGAGAACAGGATCACCGGCAGCTCGCGCGAGGCCGCATGCGCTTTCAGCGCGGCCACGATCTGCGCCATGTGGCGCAGCGAGAACTCGCGGAACGGGGCCGGGCCGAGCAGGCCGCCCCAGGAGTCGAAGATCATCAGCGCCTGCGCGCCGGCCTCGGCCTGGGCGATCAGGTAGGCGGTCACCGCCTGCGCCAGCGTGTCGAGCAGCTGGTGGGCGAGTTTCGGCTCGTTCCAGCACATGGCCTTGAGCGTGGCGAAATCGCGCGAGCCGTGGCCCTCCACCATGTAGCAGGCCAGCGTCCACGGGCTGCCGGAGAAGCCGATCAGCGGCACCCGGCCACGCAACTCGCGGCGGATCAGCCGCAAGGCGTCCATCACGTAGCGCAGCTCGCCGTCCATGTCCGGTATGGCGAGTTTCGCGATGTCCGCCGCGGTGCGCAGGGGGCGGGCGAATTGCGGGCCTTCGCCCGGGGCGAAGCTCAGGCCCAGGCCCATCGCGTCGGGAATGGTCAGGATGTCCGAGAACAGGATCGCCGCATCGAGCGCGAAGCGCTCCAGCGGCTGCAGGGTGATTGCGCAGGCGTGTTCCGGGTTCTGCGCCATGCCCATGAAGCTGCCGGCGCGCTCGCGGATGGCGCGGTATTCGGGCAGGTAGCGGCCGGCCTGGCGCATCACCCAGACCGGCGTGGTGTCGGTGGGCTCGCGGCGCAGCGCGCGCAGGAAGCGGTCGTTCTTCAAGGTATCGGGCATGGCAGTCAACGGTGGGGGAGTTTCAGCGCCCGTACGGGCCTTCCTGGCCCTGGGCGAACATCAGGCGGAAGCCGCGCTTGAGCTGGGCATCGCGGGTTTTCTCGAACGCGGCGATGGCCGCGTCGCGTTCCAGGAACTGCTCGCGCTTCATGGTGCTGCGTCCGCCCTGCGTGCCGGACTCGCGATACAGCGTCCAGCCGCCGAGCAGATCCTGCTCCAGCGTGATCTGCACGTAGCGAGGCGTGTCGGCGCTGCCGGGCACGGATTGCAGGTAGAGGCGCATGGCTTTCCGATAGGGACGAGGCGGCCGTGGCGGCGCCGCACCGGCCATTCTAGCCGGCCGTGGAAAAAGCGTGTGCCGGCGCGGCAATCCGCCTAGCGCTCCAGCCGGTAGTTGAGGCTGGCGCGGCTGAACTCGGTGGCCTGCTGCGCCTCCAGGTTCCAGCGCCGGCTCAGGCGGTAGCGCAGGGTGATCACCTCGCCCGGCTCGAACAGGCCCACGCCGTAGCTCAGATAAAGCCGCGGCGAGAGGTACTTGCCGACGGTGAACGCCGAGCTGCCGCCGAGCGCCTCGTTGCTGGACACGCCGATGTCGTCCAGCCCCAGCTGCGAACCGATCCGCTTGGCCAGCAGGTCGCCCGCGGCCGAACCCAGCGCCTGGGCGGCGGCGCTGACCATGCTGCCCTCGCCGCCCTTGACCTCCGACAGCGGCTTGCCGGTGATCAGGTACGACAGCGCGTCGGACTGCTCCATCACCGGATTGGAGAACACGGTGAGGATCGGCCGCTGCGCGGTGCCGGAGACGTACAGGCCGACCTCCTGGCCCTCGTCGATCGTGGCGTTGGGGTTGAGCTTGCGCACCGCGCGGATGTTCAGCCCGGGGTTGTCCAGCGGCGTGCTGGCGAACAGCAGCTGGCCGCGCTGGATCTTCAGGTCCTGGCCGTAGGCGCGGTAGGTGCCGTTCACCGCGATCTGGCCCTGGCCGATGGCGGCGCGGCCCGGCTTTTCGGTGACCGTCAGCACGCCGCTCACGCGGCCATCCAGGCCCATGCCGGTGACGTGGGTGTGTTCGCCCAGGTCGACCTTGACCACCGCGTTCACCGGCACGCGGCCGGCTGCCGGCGCCTGTCTGGCATCCACCACCACCACGTCGGGGGAGGCGTCGCTGGCGCCGGCACCCGGCAGCTTGTCCACGTCCACGCGCGCGCGGTCGAGGCTCACCGTGCCGCCGACGTCGATGCCGCCGGCGCCCTGCTGCACCACCAGGTCGGGCGAGAGCACCACGTTGGCCGCCGGGATGTCCACCGCGGTGAACTCGCTGCCCTTGATGGTGAGCCGTGTGGGCTGGGCGCCGCCGAGGCTGGCGCTGCCGTCCACCGCGACGCTGCCCTTGCCCGAATGCACGCTGCCACGGATCTGCAGCTGCTGCCCGTCGAGCGTGGCTACGTGAAGCTGGCCCTGCGCGAGGGTCAGCCCGGCAGCGGGAATCTCCGCGGCGAAGTCGCCCAGTTCGGCCTGGCCGGTCACACGCGGCTGCGCCAGGCTGCCGCCGAACTGGAACTGGCCCTCGACCCGGCCCTTCACGTTGGCGAGCTCGTGGCTGAGCAACTCGACGAAGGCGACGTTGCCCAAATGCAATTCCGCCTGGCCGCTCAATGCCTGCTGCGTGCCGGTGATGCCCAACTGGCCGTCGATGCGACCGCCATCGTCCAGCGCCGCGTGCAGTTCGACCAGCTGGCGCTGCGGGGCGAGGTCGGCAATGAGGCGCAGGTTGTCGTAGCGCAGCAACGCCTCGCGCGCCTCGTCCGCATAGCTGATCGCGCCGTGCGCCGAACCGATCGACGCCTGGCCGCTGAGCGCGCCCGCGGCGCTGCGGTGGATCTGGCCGCTGCCGGCGATGTCGCCGTCGGCGCGCAGCGGCAGGTCGGCTTCGCCGGCGGCGTTCAGCAGCAATGCCAGCGGCAGCGCCTGCAGGCGATAGCTGGCGTCGAGGTTGCCGGCCTTGTCGCGGCGGGCGCTCGCGCACAGCAGCGGATCGCCCGCGGTCAGGCACAGTTCGGCGAGCTGCATTGCGCCATCGTCGTAGCCGAGCTGGGTGGCCTGCTGCAGACGCCACGGCGGCAGGCCTTGCGGCTGCAGGTCCAGCGTCGACAGCGTGCCGCTCCAGCGCGAACCGGCGAGCGCGCCCCGCAGATCGAGCGTGCCGGACAGCTGGGTGCCGCGCGCCTGCACTTCGAGTCGATGGCTGGCCTCGCTGCCTTCGGCCAGCGCGTGGATGTCCTGGAACGTCAGCCCCTGCACGGTGGCGTCATCCAGCTGCAGGTCCAGCTTGCCGGCCACGCGGCTGATGTCGGGCAGCCCCACGATCAGGCGCAGGCGCTGCGCGCGCTGCTGTTGCCAGGCCAGCGATTGTCCGTGCAGCTGGCCGTTGACGCTGAGCTTCGGCAGCTTGCCCTGGATTCGCAAATGGCCGTCCAGACGGCCACCGGCATCGGGCAGCCAGTCGCCGAGCGAAGCGATCGCCAGTTGCAGCTCGGCGTCGTTGCTGGTGCCGGGTCGTGCGCTCAGCTGCAGCGAGCTGCGACCGGAGGCCAGCTCGAGCCGGCCATCGAGCACCTGCTGCGGCGACAGGTGCAGCTTGCCGTGGCCGCTGACCGCACGCTTGCGCAGCGTGCCGCCCAGCTTGCGGATGTTCAGCGTGGCGTCGAGCCCGCGGTGGTCGGGACGGCCCTGGCTGGCGATGTCGGCATCCAGCGCGCCGTCCCAGTGGGCCAGCAGCTGGCCGGGGTCGAACGCCTCGGCGCGGGCCTCGGCCTGCCAGGCCAGCGCCGGTTGCAGGGTGAGCTGGCCGCTGGCCTCGAGCTCGCCCCGGGCCTGCTTCAGTTCGAGCGAGTGCACCAGCAGGCGTTGCGGCGTGCCGTCCAGGTCCAGCGACAGCCGTGCCGGCTTGCCGGGCGGCCCCAGCTCGAGGCCGCCTTGCACGCGGTACGCGTCGACACTGCCCGTGGCCTTGAGCTGTCCGTGGCTGGCCAGCTCCTGGCCAGCCAGCTCGGCCGGCAGCTGCAGGTCGCTCCAGATGATCTGCAGGTTGGCGGCGATCGGCTTGGCATCCAGTTGCATGGTGCCGCTCGCTTCCACGCTGCCCTTGATGTCGGGCGAGCCGAGCCGGAGCTGTTCGAGTGTCAGCGTGTGGTAGTCGGGGTCGAACTGCGCACGCAGCGGCTGCAGCAGCACGCGATACCGGTTCAGGTCGAGCTGGCCCTCCAGCGTGCCGCCATGGCGATCGCCGTGGCCGCGCAGCGAGAAGGCCAGCGATTCCAGCGAACCCTCGCCCAGCAGCGGCCGGGGATCGAAACGCGGCGCCTCCAGCGTGCCGCTCCAGTCGAACTCGCCGGACTGGGCAAGTTCGGCGTGCAACCTCATCGGCGCCGGCGCGGTGAGCGCGGCATCCAGCGTGGCCTGCCGGCCATCGCCGTGCACCGAAAGCGTGCCGGCGACGTCGGTGTCGCCGGCCTTCCACGCGAAGCCCAGCGTGCCCTTGCCTTGATAGCTCTGGCCGAAGACCAGTTCGCCGGCGAGGTCGGCGTGGCCGTCCGGTGCGCGCAGCGCGAACTGGCGCAGCTCGATACCGCGGTCGGTCCAGCGCCCGGCGAGGTCCAGGCGGTCGGCGGCGAACAGCTCCTGTCCGGCCTGGCTCAGCTTCAGCGCGCCGACGTGCACGCGATCCAGGATCAGTTCCACCGGCAGGTGCAGCGACAGGCCGGCGGAACTTGCGCTCTCGTCCGTGCTGGCGGCGGGCAGGGCCACCGCGACATTCTCCACGTCGAGCGCGGTCAGGTGCACGCGCCGGCCCAGCAGCGACCAGAAGTGCAGATCCAGCCGCACCGTCCCCAGTTCCACCACGGTGCCGTGGCCATCGTCGTAGCGCACGCCGGAAAGCTGCAACGGGCCAGCCAGCCGCCCCTGCGCCTGCTGCACCTGCAGCGCGTCGCCGCTGAGCGACTCGGCCCGCGCCAGCGCAAAGCGCAGGCCCGGACCGGTACCCAGCACCCACCACAGCACCGCCGCCACCGCCAGCAGCAGTGCGGCCAATGCGAAGGCGATGCGCTTGAACCACTTCATGTCGTCAGCTTGTCCTGATGGTGCTCGTGCGAATGTTCAATGGATCAGCCTCTTGCGGTTTGCGAATCCCCAATCCCGGCTCCTCACAAATCCGGCCCGATGACCACGTGCAACTCGATGCCGTGGTGGTCCGCATCGCGGACGGGCGTGCCGAAGTCGAGCCGGATCATGCCCACCGGCGAGCGCCAGCGCAGGCCCAGGCCGGCGCCGATCCGGGGGCGGAAGTCGGTACCGCTGTACGCGTTGCCGGCGTCGACGAAGGCCGCCATGCCCCAGTCGCGGGTGAAGTAATGTTCCACTTCGGTGCTGGCCACCAGCAGGTTGCGCCCGCCGATGACGCGGTCGTAGCTGTTGCGCGGGCCGATCGACTGGTAGCCGTAGCCGCGCACCGAGCGGTCGCCGCCGGCGAAGAAGCGCAGTTGCGGCGGCAGCGCGGCGAAGTCGTCGGTGCGGGTGATGCCGGCGCTGCCGCGCAGGATCAGCCGGTTGCGCTTCTTCGCGCCGAACGCGCGGATCCACTTGGCGTCGGCGCTGACCTGGCTGAAGCCGGCGTCGGAGAGCAGGCTGCCGGCGGTGCTGCGTGCGGCCAGGGTCAGCGACCAGCCGCGGCGCACGAAGGCGGGGTTGTCGGCCTGCTTGCGGGAAAGCGAAGCTTCGGCGAACACCTCGGTGCTGCGGCCGTGTTCGATGCCGGGCGTGTCGTCCGGCTCGCGCCCGCGCTTGCCCACGGTGAAGGTGCCGGCCAGCGCGTGCACGCCCAGCGTGCGCGTCCAGCCGTGCCATTGGCGCGTCTCGTTGCCGACCAGTTCCAGCGTGCGCGACTGCGAGGTGTCGGTGTCGGCGTCGCGGAAGTTGGCGCCGACGTTGTAGCTGCGCTGGTTGGGGCCGGGCAGCGGGATCGTGTACATGGTCGAGAGCGTCTTCAGGCGCTGCGCCACCACCAGTTCGTTCTTCCACTTGTGCCCGCGCCGGTTGACCCAGCGCCGTTCGATGCCGCCGCGCATGCCGAAGCCGGTATCGGTGCCGATGAAAGGGCCGCCGGTGTAGATCGTTCGCTTGGCCGGCGCCAGCTGCACGGTGACGTCGACGACGCCGTGTTTCGCCTCGTCGACGTCGGGTAGCACGTTGACCACGGCAAAGTAATCGGCTCCGTTCAGGGCCTGCTGCAGGGCCAGCAGCTGCTCCTGCGAAAAATAGTCGCCGGACTGGAACGGCACGTAGCGGTCGAGAAAGCCCTCGTTGAACTGCGAGCCCTCGAAATGCACCTGGCCGTAGCGGTAGCGCGGACCGGCTTCCCAGGCCAGCCTGACCACCGCGCGCCGTTCGCCGCGGTTCACCTCCACCCGGTGGGTGACCAGCCGGGCGTCGAGGAAGCCGTTGGCGGTCAGTTGCGCGCTCATCGCGTCGCGCGCCGCCTCGTAGGCCTCGTGGTTCAGCGTCTTGCCTTCGAGCCGCTCGATCGTGCGCCGCGCCCGGCGGATCGGCGCGATCTTGCCGGCGGCGGCATCCAGCTGCAGTTCGACCTTCGCCACCTTGACCGGCTCGCCGGGCGTCACGTGCAGGTCCACCTGCCAGTCCGCGCCGACCTGCTTGAGCTCGCCGGTGACGCTGGCGTCGTAGTAGCCGTAGGGCTGAAGCGCCGCGCGCACCTGCTCGGGCACGCGCTGGTACAGGCGCGTCGCCTGCGCGGCGGTGACCTCGCGTTTGGCGTACTGCGACAGTTCGAGGCGGTCGATCACGGCGGCCTTGAGCGGATCCTCCACGCCGTCCACGTGCAGCGCCACGCCCGCGTGCGCCGACCATGCCAAAGCCAGCAACGGCAACAGCAGGCTCAGGCGTCGGTGGCGTCGGCGCATGCGCGGGGAGCGTCCTTCGGTGGGGTGAAAGGTGGCCGCAGCTTAGCGAAACAGGAGTTGGCCCCGCATGAATGCGGCCGCGGCGGCTCAGCCAGCCTTGTCGCCGGAGCGGTGCGCGATCCACGCGCCCGCCACGGCGGACACGTAGGGAATCGACTGCGCGGCGAGGATGATCATCCACAACGTGCCTTCGATGTAACGCGTGCCGAACGCCTCGGCCATGCCGGCGATGCACAGCATCAGCGCCAGCGCCATCAGCAGTTCCTCGCGCACCGGAGCGAATGCGGCGAAGTTGCTGCCGCCCAGGCGCCGGCTCTTGGCGGTGACCACGAACGAGGTCTTTTCGCGGGTGAGCCCGTGCAGGATGCCGCGCGCGATCGCGTGGGAGAGGCCCATGCTGGCCAGCGAGGCCATCAGCGTGTCGCGCCAGCTGCAGGGCACGCGGGCGCGGTACAGCACGATGCCGAAGATCGCCTTGGCGAAGAAGAAGCCGATCACCGGGATCAGGAACAGCTGCATCGGCAGGCTGAAGTACTGCGGGAAGGCGACCATGCCCGCGGTCCAGAACAGCGCCATCAGGGTGAAGATCAGGTGCAGCGCATCGGCGAACCAGCTGAACCAGCCGGTCAGGAAGTGGAAACGCTGGCCGGCCGAGAGCGGGCCCTTCTGGGTCATCCAGCTCCAGCGCCCCTTGAGGATCTGCATCGCGCCGAAGGCCCAGCGATAGCGCTGGCTCTTGTACGCCTTGAAGTCGGCCGGGGTCAGTCCCTTGCCCATCAGCTCGTCGACATAGACCAGCTCGTAGCCGGCGTGCATCAGGCGCAAGCCCAGTTCCGCGTCCTCGCAGATGGTCCACTCCGACCAGCCGCCGGTGCCTTCCAGCGCGCTGCGCCGGACCATCGTCATGGTGCCGTGCTGGATGATGGCGTTGCGCTCGTTGCGATGGTGCATGCCGATGCGGAAGAAGCCGTCGTACTCCCACGCGGTCATGCGGCGGAACGTGTTCTGCTCGAACTCGCGGTGCGCCTGCGGGCACTGCACCACGGCCACCTTGGGGTCGTGGAAGTAGCCGGTGAGGGTGGACAGCCAGTCGGCGCGCACCTCGTAGTCGGCGTCGATCACCGCCACCACGTCGGCCTCGGGCGCGGTTTCCTTCAGGCCGAAGTTCAGCGCGCCGGCCTTGTACCCCGGCCACGGCGCCAGGTGGAAGAAGCGGAAGCGCTTGCCGAGCTTTTCGCAGTAGGCCTGCACCGGCTCCCACACCGCCGGATCCTTGGTGTTGTTGTCGATCACCAGCACTTCGTAGTTCTGGTAGTCGAGCGCGGCCAGCGAATCGAGCGTGACGATCACCATCTCCGGCGGCTCGTTGTAGCAGGCCAGGTGGATCGACACGAACGGCTGCCGGTCCGGATGGTCCGGCCGCAGCATGCCGGCGTGGCGCATCCACTTCGGCCGCCACAGCACCTCGGTGAACTCGAAGCCGTTGATCAGCAGGATCGCCAGGATCGCGATCTGCGCCGGGAACAGCAGCGTGAGCATGGTCCAGTCGACCCAGCTCAGGTAGAAATTGAACGGCAGCGTGGCGGCCCACACGATCAGGCCGCAGGCGAGCTGGATCAGGGCGCAGAAGAAGAACTTGCCCACCAGCTTGAAGCGGCTGAAGCGGCGCGCGAACAGGATCATCGGCAGCAGCGCCAGCAGGCTCGCCGCCAGCGCCTTCCACGGCCAGGCGGTGTCCTCCACCACCGGCCCGGTCAGCGGGAACTTCAGCTGGCGGTCGGCATTGAACATGCCCCAGTACGCGCCGGTGCGGCCCTCGCCCAGGTTCTCCTTCCACGGTTGGTCGAACGCTTCGAGCAGGTAGTAGTCGATGTGCGCAGCCTTGGCCCGGTTCATCCAGTCGCGGATGAAGATCGCCTCGTTGGAGGTCGACGGGTCGGCGTACTCGTGGCGGTCGCCGTTCGACGGCCAGCCGATCTCGCCGACCACCACGTGCTTGCCGGGAAAGCGCTGCACGATCGAACTGTAGGCGCCGTACGCCGCATCCACCGCGTTGTGGCGCACCACGCCGTTCCAGAACGGGAACAGGTGGATGGTGATGAAGTCCACGTGCTGGGCCAGCTCCGGATACTTCAGCCAGATGTAGTCCGGCTCGGCGATCGACACCGGCTGGCGCACCGCAGCGCGCACCCGGTCGAGATAGGCCATCATCTGCTCGGGCGTGAGGTCGTTGCGGAACAGCACCTCGTTGCCCACGATCACCCGGGTGATCGTGTCCGGGTAGGCGCGCGCCTTGGCGATCAGCAGCTCGATCTCGCGTTCGTTGTTCTCCAGCCGCTTGTCGATCTCGGCGCCGGCCATCACCTTCAGCCCCTGCCGCTGCGCCAGCCGGTACACCTGCGGGTTCTGCTGCATGGTGTAGGTGCGGATGTTGTCCGTATACCGGTGCAGCAGCTTGAGATCGGCCGTGATCTCCTCGTCGTTGGGATAGCTCTGCTTGAACGGGCTCTGGTAACGCTGGAACAGCGACACCGCGAACCCGCTGACCTTGCCGTGCCAGTCGTCCGGACCATGCGGGTAGTTGCCCCACCACCACAGCCCGATGTTCAGCGCCGCGGCGAGCAGGGCCAACACGATGGCGGTGAACAGCGGAAACCGGCTGTTGGAGTTGGCTGCGGTGGCGCTCAAAAAGATCCCCGGCGGAGCCTGCGCAACAGGCGGTGGAGCCTGCGGAGCTTAACCAATGCGGGGCCCCCGGCTCAATGAAACCGCCCGGCGCCGGTCAGCGTCAGGTCAGGGCGGATGGCGTGGTGCCGGGGTGGCGGGTCGCCGTCGGTGATCCGGGCGGACGATGCATCGACAACCGTTTCGATGCGACCGGGCCGGCGGTCTGCAGGGTGTCTGGAGAACGATGCGGACAAACCTGAACCCGCACTCCTTGGTGCCGATGCTGAGCGACTTCGATCTCCGCGGTCGCGGTGGTGATCCCACGCGCCGTTCAGACCTTCGCAGAATGGACGGACAAGACAGGCACGCAAGCCTATCGACGCTGGTTGACGGCTTCCCGACCGTGCCTGCCGAACGAAAGTTCCTGCTGATCCAGCAAGTGCTCGATTGGACATGAGCGGTCGACCGCTTGTCGCAAGCGGCGTCGGCACAGCGGATTGCGCGCATTGGAGGTTTTGCATTGACGTGCGCATGATTTTGCGATGCGTGCAGACTGCGAAAATTTCCTATGGACGCATGCAGGCGAGCCGTAAACCCTGAAAAGAGCAGTGCGCGTTCGCCTCGCCGTTGAACACTGCAGGAAACAGCATCGGATCAACGGAGAAGTGGTTTTGTCACAGGGTTGTTCCGACAGGAAGTCATCGATACCACGCGTAGCCAATGGCTGGGTTCGATCATCGTTGCCGCGCCACTGTCGCGCTGGCTGCTCACCGCGCTCGCAGTGGCGCTTGCCGCCGCCATCCTGCTGTTTCTCGTGTTCGGCCATTACACACGCCGCGAAACGGTCGTCGGCCAGTTGGTGCCGTCCGGCGGCCTGTTGAACATCGCCGCGCCCAGCGGGCGCATTCATTGCGCCCGCGCTCCTTGGATGGTAACTATGAATAATCATTTGCAAGCGAAAGGTGTTGTGGCGGCGTTGGTGCTGTCACTCATTGCTCGCATTGGCTTTACCAGCGTGCTCTCTGCGTATCTGCCGCACGATGCATCGATCGTCGATAACCTGGCAGCCATTTCCCAATACGCTCTATTACTGGTTCTATGCGCCATATTGATGCGCGATGCGCGTGTCGCGTGGAACGACATTCTGGGGCGCAGGCCAAATCTCGCGATTGGTCGTCAAGCCGCCTTGTTTGCGATGCTGCTGCTTGCCTTCAGCTATGGCGAGAATTTCCTGGAGGTGTATGTTGCCGCACAGTCTTCGCCCGCCTTTGCCTATGGGTTCTGGAACTTTCATGAAACGCACTATGTCCTGGAGCTGAGCACGACCAGTTTCCTGACTCTGGTCGTTGCTCAGTTCGTGGTGGCTCCCCTGGTTGAGGAGCTGGTATTTCGTGGTCTCTTGCAGAGGGCGTGGGCTGAGAATTATGGCCTGAAGAAATCGGTCGTATTTGTGGCGCTTCTATTCACTTTGTTGCATTTTTCGCGTCACTATTTCATAAGCACGTTCGTTTTCAGCATTGTGCTTTCCATGCTTTACCTTAGGTTTCGCTCGATATGGGTGAGTGTGGGTGTACACGCGATATTCAACGCGCTGGCTTTTGTCATGGAGTTCAAGTTTGGCTTTCATTGGGAGCGCCCCAAGGGGCACCTGTCCAGTATCGGATTTTGGCTGCCGGAACTGGCTATGTTGATGATTGCGCTTCCGTTTCTGGGGATATTCATTCGCAGGAACTGGCGTCAACTAGACACGCCATCGGCATTGGGGGCAACCAGGAAGGGCGCGGCGGAGGTGCAGCAAGTTGAGCCACGACTCCCGACGTGAAAGTGGAGCTGGTGGCCAGGCGCACAAGCTGGCTGCCGACGCTGCGCCGACGTGCATCCGAAGATCTTCGTACGGTATCCATGGCGCGGCTCGTGTATCGGTCCACGCCACTGCTGCCAACCGTCGCGCTTGACTTCGTTCCATGTGTATTGGTGTAATGATACACATGGATGCCTCGCTGCTGACCGTGCAACCCGCCGCGCCCGAGCCGATCTACCGGCAGATCGTGGAGCAGTTGCGGCGCCTGATCGCCGGTGGCCAGTTGGTGGCCGGTGAGCTGTTGCCTTCGGTGCGCGAGGTGGCGGGGTTCCATGCGATCAATCCGATGACCGTGTCGCGGGCCTACGGCCTGGCCGAGAGCGAGGGCCTGCTGGAGCGGCTGCGCGGCAAGGGCATGGTGGTGGCGGCGACGCGTCGCGCGGGACAGTCCGAGAGCCAGCGCCTCGCCCTGCTGGAACAGCAACTGGTGGCGGTGGCCCGCCACGCGAGTGAACTTGAATTGCCGGCCGAGGCGGTGCTGAGCCGGCTCGGCCGCTTGATGAGGAGTCGAGAATGAATGCCATGCTTCACGAAGCGGATCCCGTCGATGTCGCACCGCTGGAGGCGCGCGGGCTGACGCACTGCTACGAAGGCAGCAACGTGCTGCGCGGGGTGGATCTGGCGCTGCAGCCCGGCTCGGTGCTGGGCCTGATCGGGCGCAACGGCGCGGGCAAATCCACCCTGATCCGCGCCATGCTCGGTTTGCTCCAGCCGCTGTCCGGCGAGGCGCGGGTGTTCGGCGAGCCGGCGCTGACGCTGTCCGACCACGCCAAGGCGCGGCTTGCGTATGTGCCGCAGCAGCCCGAGGCGCTGGCGTGGCTCACGGCGCAGCAGATGCTGGATTACGTGGGGCGCTTCTATCCTCGCTGGGACGCCGCCTTCGTGCGCACCACGCTGGAGCGCTGGAAGATCCAGCCCAACAAGTTGCTGGCCAAGCTGTCGCCCGGCGAGCGCCAGCGTGTCGACCTGATCCGCGCGCTGGCCTCGCAGCCGGAGTTGCTGGTGCTGGACGAACCGGCTGCGGCGCTCGATCCGGTGGCTCGCCGCGAGCTGCTGCGCGAGGTGGCGCTGCGCGCCGGCGAGAGCGGCACCACGGTGCTGTTCTCCACCCACATCGTGTCCGACCTGGAACGCGTGGCGTCCGAGATCGCGTTCCTGCACGAGGGCAGGTTGCTGCTGCGTTGTGGCGTGGACGAGGCCAAGGAACGCTACGCCCGCCTGTGGCTGCCGGCCGCGGCAAGCGTCGCCGCACCAATCCCCTCGCTCAGCCGGCGTCGCCACGACGACGGCAGCCTCAGCCTGGTGGTGGCACGCGATGCCCGGGACCATTGGCCGGAAGCGGCGAGCCTGCCCGGCGCGCGCGTCGATGCGCTGGGGCTGGAGGATCTGTTCGTGGAGATCGCGGAGTGACGATCCGGCAACTGCTGATGCTGCCGTGGATGGCGTGGTCGCAGCGCATGCGGCGCATCATCGCGTGGACATTGCTGGTGACCCTCTGCCTTGCCACTGCCGGCTATGTCCTGCTTCGGCGCTCGGCCGGGACAGGGGCCGATCCGGCGCATGCCATGGCCGTCATCGACTGCCTGTTCTGGGCCGCTGTGGTGCCGCGGGCGCTGGTGCTGGCGGGTGAGGCGCGCCGGCTGCGCCTGCCGGCGCTGGAACGCGCCGCGGCCACCAGCACGGTGTTGTATGCCGTGCTCACCATCGCCTTGCCCGCAGCCGTGGTGGCAATGCTGGGCGGTAGCGGTGTCGTGGCGTTGGCCGAACTGGCGCTGGGTGCGGGCATCGGCATGGGCTACGCCAGCTTGCCGCCCTGGCTCGGCGTCTGGGCCTGCCTGGCGCCCGTGCTTGACGACCACATGGGTGAATGGCTGCCCATGCCGGCCAGCGATCCGGTCGGCTTTCTGCGCTGGGCCGCGCCGGTGGCCACCGTGCTCTGGATTGCCATCGCGCTGTGCTGGCGTCGGGCTGCTCGCTGCGATGACGACACCTCGTCCTGGCTCAAACCGCTGGCATTGCGCTGGCGGGCGCTCTCCGCGCAGGGCCGCAACGGCGTAAAGCTGGAAGCCGAACTGTTGCGTCGGCGCAAATCCTGGAAGCAGCCGGACGTCGATCTGCGCCGCACCGGGCCGGGCCACCTGGTGCGCGGCCTGCGCGTGGCGCTGGGCGGTTGGGGCGTACCGCAGACGGCGACCAGCCGCTTGCGGCAGGCCGGCCTGGTGTTGCTCAACGTGCTGTTCGCGCTCGCGGTGCTGGCGACGCTGCGCCACGTGTCGCATGACCAGCCCGACGCCATCGCGTACACCGTCGTGCTCTCCATGTTCATCAGCGCACCGGCCATCGCCTTCGCCCTCGGCCTGTTCGGCGCCGTGCTGGGGCCGGTGCGTGCGGACGCGCTGCGCGCCCGATGGAGCCGCGACAACGCCGAACTGGCGGTGCTGGCCCTGCTGCCCGGTGTCGGCGACACCGCGCGCGCCAAGCGCGCCTTGCTCAAGGCCAGCTTGCTGCCGACGCTTGCGATGCAGGCAGTGCTGCTCGCGCTCATGCTGGGCGTGGCGCTCTGGACACGCCTGCCTGCCGGCAATGACGCCTTGCTGCTGCTCGCCCAAGGCGGCGGCATGCTCGTCACCGTTGCGCTGTCCGTGGCCGCCTTGAGCGGCACGGCATGGCATCGCGGCTGGCAGAGCGTGCTCACCATCGCTGCCATCGTGCTGATGGTGACCACCACGGCGGCGGCGCTGTTCCGGTTCGACGACAACCTGCTGGCGCAGCGCCTCGCCATCTCGCCGATCTTCTTCGCACTGTGGGCCGCGCTGCTGGCGACGTTGCTGATCATCGTCTGGCGCGGCTGGCGCGCGTTCTGGCGCCAGCCGCATCCGTTCCTGCCGCATGGGTGAGCGACGACCATGACGAACACACGCTCCCGTGGGTTGGCGCTGGCCATCGCCATGCCGTGGCGTGTCACGCATCGCTCGCTGCGCTGGATCGGCGGCGTGGTCTATCTGCTGCTGTGCCTCGGTGCCCTGGCCTGCGGACTGTTCGTCCCGGGCCGGCATGGCTGGCTGTACGGCATGGTGGTCTACGGGTTCGGCGTGGCCTATTTCTGGCAATGGGTGATGGCCGCCTTGCTGCTCGTCGGCATCGACACGCGCCGCTTGCGCATCCCGGGCATCGGGCAGGCCATGGCAACCTGCCTGTGGCTGTATGCGGTGGCGACGATCGCGCTGCCCACGGCCGTACTCGCGGCGCTGGGCGGCGAGGCGTCCACGGTGGCCTTGTTCACGGCGCTGGCGGTCGCAGTCGGCGTCGCTTCGGTCCTGCTGCCGCGTCGATACGTGGTGCCGCTCGCCTTTCTGCCGGCGCTGGCGATCGGGCTGAGGCAGGTGATCCAACTGCCGTTCCCCGGGCAAAACGGATTTCTGGTGTGGGGAACCGTGGTCCTGACCGTGTTGCTCGCTGTCGACGCGCTGCGCTGGCGACATCTGTTGCTGGCCGACGCCACGAGCGGCGAGGACGCGCAGATCATCCACTACGGTCGCTGGGGCGCGATGGGTGGCTTGGGTGGCGCGGCCCGTACCGGTGCGACGCAACGCGGCGGCAACGCTCCGTCACCGCTGCGTCTGGCCGGTGTCGGCCCAGGCAAGCCAGTGCTGACCCTACGCGTGGCGCTGGGCGAGCGCTACGCGCCGCAGGCCCTGCGCGGCCACGTGCATCGCTTCGTGCGTTTCGGCCTGCCGCTGCTGCTGTTCATCCCGTTGATGGCGATCCTGCATGCCGGTGAGGCGCATGGCGAAATGCTGCATCACGTCTTGTTCGGCGTGGGCGTCGACACGATCGGCTGGCTGGGCATCACGGGTGGCTTGATGCTGATGGTCATGGGCAGCCTGCTGCAGTGGGCGCATTGGCGTCGCCACCAGTCCGAACTGTCGCTGCTGGCCCTGTTGCCCGGGCTGGGTGATGCCGCCGCGGTGCGGCGTGCCTTGTTGCGCGCCGCCCTGGGGCGACCGCTCGCGCTGCAGGCCGGCTTGCTGGCGCTGGTGCTGACGGCGGCCGTGCTGGTGCGTGCCGATGCCACGCTGCTGGTTTTCGTTGCGCTGTCCCAGCTCGGTTGCGCCGCCACGGTGGTGGCCACGTCGCTTGGCGTTTTCGGTGGCCGCCCGTTGCCGGGCTGGGCCATGGCGCTGATCCTGGCCGGCATGGCCGTGCTGGTGTCCGCAAGCACCCTGGTCCCGTTGTTCACCACGCTCGGGCGCCATCCATGGCACGCCGGTCACGCGGTTTTTGCGGTGCTGATCGTCGCCTGGATCGTTGCGGCATCCGCGCTGGGGTGGCTGGGCCAGCGTGGCTGGCGGAGCATGCGGGAACGGTCGCATCCTTTTCTGGCGGGTTGACCGCGCGGACGGGCGCATTGCCCCGGCGCAAGCGGGGGGGGGGAGGTGCCAACTCCGTCACGGCCGCCGGAGTTGATGCCGCAAGGCGTCACCGCAGCAGCGAACGCAGCATCCAGGCGGTCTTCTCGTGTTCCTTGAGGCGACCGGTGACCATGTCGGCGGTGCCGTCGTCGCTGGCGGCGTTGGCGGCCTTGAGGGTGTCGCGGGCGGTGGCGGCGACGATCTCGTGGCCCTCGACCAGCTGGCCGACCATCTCCTTCCAATCCGGCACGCCGGGTTCGTCCTTGATCGAGCTGAGCTTGGCGAACTGGCTGTAGGAGCCGGGCGCGAACACGTCGAGCGTGCGGATGCGTTCGGCGACCTCGTCGGCGGCCAGCCACAGTTCGTTGTACTGGGTCTCGAACATCAGGTGCAGGCTGTTGAACTGCGGACCGGTGACGTTCCAGTGGAAGCTGTGGGTTTTCAGGTACAGCGAGTAGGTGTCGGCCAGCAGCTTGGACAGGTGCCTGGCGACCGTTTCGCGGTCCTTCTTGGCGATACCGATGGAAATGGCCATGACGTGTTCCTTTCAGGGTGGATGCAACGGTTCGACATCAACAATAGTGGCTGAGCGCTTGCGCGGGAAATGAATCCTTCGGATGTCGCCGATAGCCGTCGGCTATGGGGCCGGTGTGCGGCAACGGCTATCATGCGCAGTCCGATGAACGACCACCACGCGCCCACCCCCCAGGCTGCCGCCGATCCGGGCTTGCGCCACTTGCGCGGGCAGCTGGAGGCGGTGTGCAGCCGCGATTTCGGCCGGCTGCTGGGGCGCTGGCGCACGCTGTCGCACCGTCCCGACGAGAAGAAGATCGAGGCATTGCGCGCCGATGTCGAGCGCTCCGCGGCCAAACGCCGCGCCCGCGCCGCGGCCAGGCCCGAGATCCGGCTGGACGATGCATTGCCGATCAGCGCGCGTGGCGAAGACATCGTCCGGCTGATCCGCGACCACCAGGTGGTGGTGATCGCCGGCGAAACCGGCTCGGGCAAGACCACCCAGCTGCCGAAACTCTGCCTGGCCGCCGGTCGCGGCGAGGCCGGCATGATCGGCTGCACCCAGCCGCGCCGGCTGGCCGCCCGCTCGGTGGCGCGTCGGGTGGCGGAGGAACTGGGCACGCCGCTGGGCGAGGTGGTGGGCTTCCAGGTGCGCTTCAACGACCAGGTGTCGGACCGCACGCTGGTGAAGTTCATGACCGACGGCATCCTGCTCGCCGAGACCCAGGGCGATCCGTGGCTCAGTGCGTACGACACGCTGATCATCGACGAGGCGCACGAGCGCAGCCTCAACATCGACTTCCTGCTCGGCTACCTGAAGCGGCTGGCGATCAGGCGGCCGGAGCTGAAGATCATCGTCACCTCGGCCACGATCGACACCGCGCGCTTCGCCGAACATTTCGGCGGCGCGCCGGTGGTCGAGGTGGAAGGGCGCGCGTATCCGGTCGAGCTGCGCTGGCGGCCCGTCGACATGCCTGTAGGAGCGCACCCTGTGCGCGATGCTCTTCCTGCGGACGTCGAGAAGAGCCATCGCGCACAGGGTGCGCTCCTACAGAAATCGCGCGACAACATGCAGCAGGGCAGCGCCGAACACATCGCCGCCGTGCTCGACGAGATCACCGGCGACGACCCGCGCGGCGACGTGCTGGTATTCCTGCCCGGCGAACGTGAAATCCGCGACGCGCACCAGCTGCTGTCGCGCCGGCAGTACCGCGAGACGGAGATCCTGCCGCTGTATGCGCGGCTCTCGGCCGGCGACCAGGACCGCGTGTTCAAGCCCGGCGTGAAACGCCGCGTGGTGCTGGCCACCAACGTGGCGGAGACCTCGCTCACCGTGCCGCGCATCCGCTACGTGATCGATACCGGCACGGCGCGGGTCAAGCGCTACAGCCAGCGCAGCCAGCTCGAACGGCTGCATGTGGAACCGGTCTCGCAGGCGGCGGCCGACCAGCGCAAGGGCCGCTGCGGCCGCGTGGGGCCGGGCGTCTGCTACCGCCTGTACGACGAGGCGGACTTCGCCGGCCGTGCCGCGTTTACCGATCCCGAACTGCTGCGCTCGTCGCTGGCCAACGTGATCCTGCGCATGCTGGCGCTCAAGCTGGGCGAGGTGGACGACTTCCCGTTCCTGGAGGCGCCCGACCCGCGCGTGATCGCCGACGGCTTCCGCCGGCTCACCGAGATTTCCGCGATCGACGAGGCACGCAGGCTCACCGTGATCGGCCGCACCCTGGCGCGGCTGCCGATCGACGTGCAGTTGGCGCGCATGCTGGTCGAGGGCGACAAGTTGCACGCCCTGCGCGAACTGCTCGTCATTGTCGCCTTCCTCAGCATCCAGGATCCGCGCGAGCGCCCGGGCGACGCCCGCCAGCAGGCCGATGCCGCGCACGCGGTGTTCGCCGATCCGAAGTCCGACTTCATCGGCGTGCTGAACCTGTGGCGCGCCTACCACGACGCGCATGAGGAACTGACCCAGTCGAAGCTGCGCGACTGGTGCTCGCGGCACTTCCTCAGCTTCATGCGCATGCGCGAGTGGCGCGAGCTGCACCGGCAGTTGCTGCTGGTGGTGGGGGAGTTGGGATGGAAGCTGGATGGACAGCCGCAAACCGCACGCTCTGCTCCTCCCCCTGCTGCGGCGAGCAGTGGAGGGAGCGAAGGCGGCGGCTCCGCGGAGCGTGTGCACGAGTCCGTCCATCGCTCTTTGCTCGCCGGCCTGCCGACCCAGGTCGGCCGCAAGGACGAAAAAGGCGTCTACCAGAGCACCCGCGAGCGCAAGTTCCAGGTGTTCCCCGGTTCGGCCTTGTCGAAGGCGCCGCCGAACTGGATCTTCTCCGCGCAGATCCTCGACGTGGGCGGGCGCGTGTGGGGCATGGCCAACGCGCGGGTGGAACCGCTGTGGATCGAGCAGCAGGCCGCGCACCTGCTGCGCACGCATTGCCGCGACGCGCACTGGTCGAGAAAGCGCGGCTGCGTGGTGGCGTACGAACAGGTGAGTCTGTTCGGCCTGGTGCTGGTGGAGAAGCGGCCGGTCACGTTCCAGCGGCAGGACCCGGCGCTGGCCCATGCGATCTTCCTGCGCGAGGCGCTGGTGCGCGGCGATATCGACACAAAAACGGATTTCGTGCGCGCCAACCAGCGCGTGCTGGAGGAAGCGCTGGGCATCGAGGCGAAGCAGCGCCGCGAGGGTCTGATCCGTCACGAGGACGATCTGGTCGCCTTCTTCGAAGGCAAGCTACCCGAAGAGATCGCCAGCAGCCGCGCGCTGGATGCGTGGTACCGCAAGGCGCGACCGGCCGAGCAGGCCGCGTTGCGCTGGTCGCTGGACGACGTGATGGCCGGTGGCGCCGGGCTGGATGCAAAGGCGTTTCCGGTCGCGCTGGATATTCCGCCGCAAAAATACAAACTGGAGTATCGCTTCGTCCCCGGCGACGAGGCCGATGGCGTGACCCTGCAGCTGCCGCTGGCGATGTTGAACGCGCTGCCCGCGCCGCGTTGCCAGTGGCTGGTGCCCGGCCTGCTCGCCGACAAGGTGGCCGAGCTGATCCGTGGCCTGCCCAAGGCGCTGCGCCGCAACTTCGTGCCCGCGCCGGATTTCGCGCGCGCCTTCGTCGAGGCCGAGCCGCCCCGCGACGAGCCGCTGGCCAAGGTGCTGGCCGCGTTCCTGAAACGCACCACCGGCGTCGACATCGGTGCCGGCGAATTTGCCGGCGTCGAACTGCCGCCGCACTTCCTGATGCGCTATCGCCTGCACGACGAGCGCGGCCGCACGCTGACCAGCGGTCGCGACCTGGCCGCCTTGCGCAGCCAGTGGGAAGGCCAGGCGCGCGAGGCGTTCTCGCGCAAGACCGACATCGAGCTGACTCGCGAGGATGTGGCCAGCTGGGATTTCGAGGAGATTCCGGCGCAGGTGCGTTCGGATGGGGGACTCGCGGCGTTTCCGGCGCTGGTCGACCTGGGCGAGACGGTGGCGCTGCGCGTGTTCGAGCGCCGCGACGAGGCGCACGCGGCGCATGTCGCAGGCGTGGTGAGGCTGCTGCGCAACGCGCTGGCCAGCGAGGCGAAGCAGGCGCGCCGGCGCCTGCCGATCGGCAACGCGCTGGCGCTGAAATACGCGCCGCTGGGTGGCGTCGACGGCTTGCGCGAAGACCTGCTCGAAGGCGGTTTCGGCGACCTGCTGGAACGCCACGAACTGGACGTGCGCACCGCCGGTACCTTCGAGGCGTTGCGCACGCAGTTTTCGCGCGAGCTGTTCGGCGCCGGTGTCGAGCGGCTGAAACTGGCCGAGCCGATCATCGAGGCCCAGGCCGACATGAAGCCGTGGCTGGCGCCGCCGCTGCTGGGCTTCGCCCGCGCCAGCTACGACGACTTGCGCGAACAGTTCGACGCGCTGCTGCCGCCGGGCTTCCTGCGCGAATTGCCGACCGCGCGGCTGGTGCACTACCCGCGCTACCTCAAGGCGATGCGCCTGCGTGGCGAACGCCTGCGCCAGGACCCGGCGAAGGACCAGCAGCGCATGCTGCAGGTGCTACCCTACTGGCGCGCCTGGCTGCAGCATCGCGCCGCCGGCGCCGATCCGGCGGCGCTGGACGAACTGCGCTGGCTGATCGAGGAATGGCGCGTGTCGCTGTTTGCGCAGGAGCTGAAGACGGCCGTGCCGGTCTCGGCCAAGCGGCTGGCAAAAGCGCTGTCCGCGCTGGGCTGAGCGTCGCGCCGGGCGCCGGCGGTCAGTTGGCCGGTTCGACCCGCGCGGTGGTGTTGTAGCCCTGCACGCGCAGCATCCAGCTGCCGAGGAAGCCCGGTTTCACGAACACCACCGGGCTGGTCAGCGACTCGGGCAGGACGAGCGTGCTGTCGTCCTTCACCCGCCAGCGCTGGCCGTTCTGCAGGGTCAGCGTGGTGCCGTGCTGCCAGCCACTGAACTCGCCGGCGATGCGGCTGGTGACGCTGTCGTTGCGCTTGACCTTGGGCGCTTCGGCCTTGTGGCGGAACGGGCCGGGCGACTTGGCCGCGGCCGCCGCCGCGGAGGTTTCCTCCGAGGCAGGCACCGAGGCCGCCAGCTCGCTGGCATGCAGCGCCAGCCACCGCTGCAGGCGTTGCAGCTCGGCCGGCGTCAGCTTGTTCAGGCCTGCCTGGGTGAACTCCTGCTTGCCCATCTGCCGTTCCAGCGAGACGGCCTGCTGCGCGTGCAGCGGCGTCATCGCCAGCGGCCAGAGCAACAGGGTGAGCGGCAGGAGCAGGTATGCTTTCATCGATCGGATCCATGGCTGCGGCGGGACGCCGGCGACATGCGCTCAAGCATGCCCCGCGGTGTTCGCCGTGGCAATAACCGACGCACCGATTGCAACGTGCAACGAGGAAGATGTCACCGATGGTCCGCTCCGCGCCCCCCGAAGCCGGCAAGCTGGAGTCATGGCGCGCGCGTGCAGGTGGCCTGCCGCCGCTGCTGGCCGAGGCGCTGGAGGCTTGCGCCGGCCGCGCGGTCGACCAGGCGGAGTGTGGCGACACCCTCGACCTGCTGGGCATGCTCGGCTGCGACGCGCCGACCCAGGCGGCGGCGTTGTGGTTCGAGGTGGCGCGCGTCGACCCCGCCGCCTGGGCGGCGAAGAGCCCGGGCCTGCCGGCGGACGTGCAGCGCCTCGTCGCCGGCCAGCAGGCCGCCGAGCAGGTGTGGGCGCTGCACGCGCAACGCGCGGCCGGCGGTGCCAACGAGGGCCTGCGCCGGTTGCTGCTGGCGATCGTGCGCGACCTGCGCGTGGTGTTCGTGCTGCTGGCGCGCCAGCTCGCGCGGATGCGCGCCGCGGCGGGGCTGCCGTCCGAACAGGCGGCGGCGCTGGCGCGGCTGAGCCGCGACATCCATGCCCCGCTGGCCAACCGGCTCGGCATCTGGCAGCTGAAGTGGGAGCTCGAGGACCTGGCCTTCCGCCACCTGCAGCCGGACACGTATCGGCGCATCGCGAAACTGCTCGACGAGCGCCGGGTCGACCGCGAGGCGTTCATCCGCCAGTCGCTGGACGAGTTGCAGCAGGCGCTGGATGCCGCCGGCCTGAAGGCCGACCTGGCGGGCCGGCCCAAGCACATCTATTCGATCTGGAAAAAGATGCAGCGCAAGTCGCTGGATTTCTCCGACCTCTACGACATCCGCGCGGTGCGCGTGCTGGTCGACAGCGTCACCGACTGCTACGCCGCGCTGGGCGTGGTGCACGCGCGCTGGCCGCACCTGCCGAACGAGTTCGACGACTACATCGCGCGGCCCAAGCCGAACGGATACCAGTCGCTGCACACCGCGGTGGTCGGCCCCGCCGGCAAGACGCTGGAGGTGCAGATCCGCACCCACGCCATGCACCGTGCCAACGAACTGGGCGTGGCCGCGCACTGGCGCTACAAGGAGGGCGGTGGCAGCGATGCCGAGTTCGAGGCGAAGATCGCCTGGATGCGCAAGCTGCTGGAAACGCGCAGCGGCGACGACAGCACCCTCGCGGCGGAGCTGCAGACCGAACTGCTCGAGGATCGCGTCTACCTGCTCACCCCCAAGGGCGAGGTATTCGACCTGGCGCGCGGCGCCACCGTGCTGGATTTTGCCTACCTGGTGCATACCGAGGTCGGCCACCGCTGCCGCGGCGCCAAGGTCAACGGCCGCATCGTGCCGCTGACCTTCCAGCCGCAGAGCGGCGACCGCGTGGAGATCCTCACCACCAAGGTGGCCGAACCCAGCCGCGACTGGTTGTCGCCGCACCATGGTTACCTCAACACCGCACGCGCGAAAGACAAGGTGCGCGCGTGGTTCCGCCGGATCGCGCACGATGCCAACCTCGGCGTCGGCCGCACCATGCTCGAGCGCGAGCTGAAACGGCTGGCGCTGCCGGCCGCCGACATCGGCAAGCTGCCGGCGCAGTTCCACCTGCAGACGCAGGACGAGTTGCTGATCGCGCTGGCGCTGGGCGAGGTCACTCCCGGCCAGATCGCCCGCGTGCTGCAGGAAGCCGCACAACCGCCGTCGCCCGCCCCCGCGCCGGTGCCGGCGCGGCCGACCACCCTGGAGCAGGGCGCGCTGTGCATCGAAGGGGTCGGCAACCTGCTCACCACGCTGGCGCGCTGCTGCCAGCCGCTGCCGGGCGACCCGGTGCGCGGCTACATCACCAAGGGCCGCGGCGTCTCGGTGCATCGCGCCGATTGCGGCAGTCTGGCGCGGCTGGCGCGGCGCGATCCGGACCGGGTGATCGAGGTGAGCTGGGGCCACGCGGCCAGCCAGGCCTACGAGGTGGACATCGAACTGCGCGGCTACGACCGCAAGGAACTGCAGAAGGACGTCACCAATCTCATCAGCAACGCCGGCACGCACATCATCGCCTCGTCCAGCCGCTCTCGCCCGCAGACCGGCGAGGTGGAGATGCGCTACACCTTGCGTGTGCGCGACTTCGAGCAGTTGTCGACGCTGCTGGGCAGGCTGCTGGCGCTGCCCAACGTCACCGAGGCGCGCCGCGTGGGCGTGGGCTAGGTAAGTGGGCGGCATGGATTTTCGCGGCGAAGCCGGGAAGGTCTCCACTCCCCAGGCCCCCGGGGCCATCAGCGCTGGACGCTGAACGGGCGCGGGGCGCGGGCCGGGCCCCGCGGCTGCGCGATGCTAAGCTGCGACCGCTTATCGCCAGTGCCCTGAACCATGAGTAGTCGCCGCAATCCGCACGACGCGCGGTCATCGAACCGCAGCGAGCCCACCCTGGGCGACCTCGACGACGTGGAGCGCTCCCCGCGCGCCCGGTCGGTCGACGGCCTGCCCCGGGTGACCGTGGAGCGTCGCCATGCCCGCGGGGTCCGCGCGGCGGGTTCGCGCGGACGCCGCGGCTGGCTGCTGCCGGTGCTGGTCCTGCTGGTGGTGGTGCTCGGCGCGGCGCTGTGGTTCAACCAGAGCCGCCTGCGCGGGATGGTGCCGCGCACCGACCTCAACAGCGTGCTGGCGCAGGCGCAGCAGGCGCTGGACGCCGGCCACCTGGACGGCGAGGACGGCACCAGCGCCCGCGAGCTGTTCCAGCAGGTGGCCGCCAGCGAGCCGGACAACGACCGCGCCCGTGCCGGGCTGCGCCAGGTCGGCCAGGCCGAGTTGTCGCGCGCCGATGCCGCGCTGCAGGCCGGCCGGCTGGACGAGGCCACCCAGCGTGCCGCGGTGGCCCGCGAACTGCTTGGCGGCGGGCGCGACGTGGATCGGCTCGATTCGCTGATCCGTCAGGCACAGGCCGGCCAGGTACACACCGCGGATGTGGTCGACCAGGCCAAGCAGGCATTGGCGCAGGGCAAGCTGGACGGTCCCGACGGCGCCGGCGCGCTCTATCAGCGCGTGCTGCGCGCGGACCCCGGCAACGCGGTGGCCGCGCATGGCCTGGACCAGGTCGCCAACGCGCTGGCGGTGCAGGCGCACGATGCGCTGGAGGCGGGCGACCTGGCCAAGGCCGATCCGCTGGTGCTGCAGATCGCCGCGTTGCGGCCGAACAACGGTTCGTTGCCGGCGCTGCGCGCGCTGCAGGCGCAACGCCGCCAGCAACAGGACGGCGCGGTGAAAAGCGCCATCGAACAGGGGCGCGAAGCCCTGCGCGACGGCCGCATCGCCGGTTCCGGCGACGACACCGCGCTGGCGCGCTTCAAGGCCGCGCTGGCGCTGGATCCGGACAGCAACGAGGCCAAGGCCGGGCTGGGCGACGTGGCGCAGGCGCTGACCGTGCAGGCGAACGCGGCGATGGATGCGGGCGACCGCGAGCAGGCGGCCAGGCTGCTCGACGAGGCGACCGCACTGGCGCCGAAGTCGGCCGACCTCGCCGCTGCCCGCGCGCGGCTGCAGAGCAAGCCCCCGGTGGACCAGTCGGTCGCGCGCAAACCGGCGCACACGGCGCCGGCGGAGCCCGCCGAAAGCGAGGAGCCGGTGGTTCCCGCCACGCTTTCGCCGCAGCAGAGCGCGGCCGTGGCCCAACTGGTGCAGCGCGCGCAGCAGGCCACCGCCAGCGGCAACATCATGATGCCGCCGGGCGACAGCGCGTACGACCTGTACCGCAGCGCACTGGCGATCGACGGCAACGACGTCGTCGCCCGGCAGGGCCTGCAGGCGCTGCCGGGCCGGGTCGAGCAACTGTTCCGGCAGGCGCTCGCCGGCGGCCAGCTGAAGCAGGCCGACGACATGCTCGCCAACCTGGCCGAGCTGGCGCCGGGCGATCCGGCGCAAGGCGCGCTGCGCAACCAGCTGGCCAGTGCCTGGGTCGATCGCGCCCAGCAGCAGCTCGATGGCGGCGACCGCATCGGCGCCAGCCAGTCGCTGGCGCGCGCGCGCAAGCTGGCGCCCAACCACCCACGCGTGACCGACCTCGCCGCTCGCCTGCAAGGCACGCCATGAGGCCGGCATGACGGTGCTGGTGATCGGCGGCAGCAGCCAGATCGGATATTTCCTGCTGCCGCGCCTGCGTGCCACCGGCCAACCGGTGCTGGCGCTGAGCCGGCATCCGCGGCGCGCGCGCGACGGCGTGCAGTGGTTGCGCGGCGCCCTGCCGCACGACATGCCGACGCTGCCCGAGCTGTCGACGATCATCAGCTTCGGCCCCTTGCTGGCACTCGCCGAATGGCTGAACCAGGCCAACCCCGGCGCCGCGCCCAGGGTGGTCGCCACCAGTTCGATGAGCGCCGAGACCAAGCGCGATTCGATGGTGCCGGCCGAGCGCGCGATCGCGCGCCGGCTGCGCGAGGGCGAGGCCGCGCTGGCCACCGCCTGCGCCCGGCACGGCTGCGCCTGGACGGTGCTGCGGCCGACCCTGGTGTATGGCGCGGGGCTGGACAAGAGCCTCACGCCGATCGCCCGGCGCGCGCTGCGCACGCGGCTGTTCCCGATCCCCGCGGCGCGCGGCCTGCGCCAGCCGGTGCACGCCGACGATGTGGCGCAGGCGGTGCTGGCCGCGCTGGATTGCCCGGCGTCGGCCGGGCGCATCGTGCCGATCGGCGGCGGCGAACGGTTGCCGTACCCGGAGATGTTCGCGCGCGTCCGCGACAGCCTGCCGCGCGCCACCCTGACGGTGCCGCTGCCGGCCCGGCTGCTGCGCCTGGTCGCGCGCACCTGCCCGCCGCTGCGCGGTCCGTTGAGCCGGCTGGACAGCGACCTGGTCGCCGACAACGGCGAGCTGCAGCGCCTGCTGGGCGTGCATCCGCGGCCGTTCCGGCCCGACGGCAGCATGTGGCTCAAGGGGTAGCTTCACGCACGCATACAAGTTCCGTTCGACGTCTTCCTCTCGCCTGGCAGCGCTTCGACTCCGCCCGCTGCGCGGGCTACGCTCAGCGAGAACGGGCCCGGGTCGGGCGGCGTCAAGACCGGCACCCTTCGGCCCTGATCCCCCACTGACCACCTCCGTGCCACGAATTTGCCCGCAAAACCGCCGCGGCGTTCATGGGCGCGCCGGGATGCACGCCCTATCATCTGAAGACACCTGACTGCCGGATTCCGCTGCCCTTGAGCTTCCTCGCCCGCACCCGTTCCCTCGTCCGCCGCAGCTGGCCGTGGCTGCGCATCCCGTTCTGGATCGGTCTGGGCCTGCTGGTCGGTTTCGTGCTGCCGTACGTGCTGGTGCTCAACAAGCGCGTGCAGGATCGCTTCAACGACCTGGTGTTCGCCGTGCCCACGCGGGTGTATGCGCGCCCGCTGCCGCTGCAGGCCGGCGAGCCGATGACCGGCGCCGCGCTGGAACTGGAACTGACCTTCGCCGGCTACAGCCGCGACGGCAAGGGCGAGTTGCCCGGCAGCTGGACGAAAAAAGGCAGCCGCTACACGATCTCCTCGCGCGGCTATGCCGGCCCCGACGGCGGCGAGTTGCCCAAGCGCATCGTGGTCAGCCTGGGCCGCGGCACGGTGGCGTCGGTGCGCGAGGCGGCCGGCAACCAGCCGATCCAGCTGACCCACCTCGACCCCGCGCGCATCGCCACGCTCTACGGCGCCAGCCAGGAGGAGCGCCGCTTCGTGCAGCTGGGCGACGTGCCGCCGCTGCTGCTCAAGGGCCTGCAGGCGGTCGAGGACCGCAACTTCAAGAACAACATCGGCATCGACTTCGGCGCGATCGCGCGCGCGGCGCTGGCCAACCTGCGCGCCGGCCGCACCGTGCAGGGCGGCTCCACGCTGACCCAGCAGCTGGTGCGCAACCTGTTCCTGAGCCGCGACCAGACCTTCACGCGCAAGATCAACGAGGCGCTGATGTCGCTGCTGCTGGAGGCGCACTACAGCAAGGGACGCATCCTCGAGGCCTACGTCAACGACGTGTTCCTGGGCCAGCAGGGCGCGCAGGCGGTGCACGGGTTCGGCGCCGCGTCGGAGTTCTACTTCGGGCGGCGGTTGCAGGAGCTGCGGCCGCAGGAGATCGCCTTGCTGGTCGGCCTGGTGAAGGGACCGAGCTACTACGACCCGCGCCGGGCTCCCGAGCGCGCGCTGGCGCGGCGCAACCTGGTGCTGCAGGAGTTCTTCGACACCGGCCTGATCAGTGCCGGGCAGCTCAACGCGGCGCAGGCCGCGCCGCTGGACGTGATCAAGAACGGGCGCCTGCCGCACAATCGCTTCCCGGCCTTCATGGACCTGGTGCGCAAGCAGATCACCGCCGACTTCGACGAGAAGGCGTTGCGCGAAGGCGACCTGTCGATCTTCACCACGCTGGACCCGGCCGCGCAGCTGTACACCGAGCAGGCGATCACCAGCACGCTCAAGGGGCTGGGCAAGCGCGGCGCCGGCGTGCAGGCGGCGGCGGTGGTCACCAATGCGCAGACCGGCAACGTGCTGGCCATGGTCGGCAACCGCAACCCGGGCGAGCCGGGTTTCAACCGGGCGATCGACATCCGCCGGCAGATCGGCTCCACCATCAAGCCGTTCGTCTACCTGGTCGCGCTGACCCAGCCCGAGCGCTGGAACCTGGCCAGCATGATGGACGACAGCCCGATCAGCATGCGCCAGCCCAACGGCAGCGTGTGGACGCCGCAGAACGACGACCACCGCAGCCATGACCCGCTGATCATGGTCGATGCGCTGGCGCATTCGTGGAACCTCGCCACCATCCACCTCGGCATGGCGGTGGGCGTGCCGCGCGTGCGCGCGTTCCTGGAATCGTTCGGGCTCACCGACGTCAACCCCAGCCCCTCGCTGCTGATCGGCGCGCTGGACCTGGCGCCGTTGCAGGTGGCCCAGCTCTACCAGTACCTGGCGGCGGACGGCCACGCCTTGCCGCTGCTGGCGGTGCGCGGCGTGCTCGACGGCAAGGGCCGCACGATCAAGCGCTACCAGGTGCAGCCGGGCCCGGGCGAATACCAGGAAGCGGTCCGGCTGACCACCTGGGCGATGCAGCAGGTGGCCGAGTACGGCACCGCCAGCGCGATCGGCAACTCCGCGCTGGCCTCGCTGCATGCCGCCGGCAAGACCGGTACCAGCAACGACAACCGCGACAGCTGGTTCGCCGGCTTCACCGGCCAGCACCTGGCGGTGTTCTGGATGGGCCGTGACGACAACAAGCCGACCACGCTGTTCGGCGCCAGCGGCGGCTTGCGCGCGTGGCGCGAGCTGTTCGCCAAGCTGCCGACCACGCCGTTGTCCGCCGAGCCTGGGCCGGGACTGGAGATGGCCTGGATCAACCCGGACGACGGCCGCCGCACCGAACCGCAATGCCAGGGTGCGCAGCAGGTGCCGGTGGTGGCCGGCAGCCTGCCGCCGGACACCGAGGGCTGCTTCTGGCAAAGCCTGTTCGGCAGCGACGCCCCCGTGGCGCCGACGCCCGCCACCACCACCCCGATCCGGAACTGAACGTGCCCATGACCGCCCGACGCCTTGCCTCGCTGTTGCTGCCGCCGCTGCTGGCCACCCTCGCCGGCTGCAGCCTGTTCCGGGCCGGCCCGGCGCCCGCGCCGGCCGTGGCGCCGGACCACGACGCGGTGGCCGCGATCCGCGCCGCCGGCGCGCACGACGATTCGGTCATCGACGTGAAGCCGTTGCGCGATCCGGCGGTGGACGCCCTGATGGCCCAGGCGCAGCAGGACGAGCGCAGCGGCAACTACGCCGCGGCCGCGACCGCGCTGGACAGCGCGCTGCGGATCACTCCCGATGCCCCCGACCTGCTGCAGGACCGCGCCGAGATCGCGATCCGGCTGAAGGATTTCGTCGGCGCCGAAAAGCTGGCGCACAAGTCGTGGTCGCTCGGCCCGCGGCTCGGCCCGCTGTGTGCCCGCAACTGGCAGACCATCGTCGAGACGCGCCTGCAGGCGAACGACAAGGTGGGCGCGGCGACCGCGCGCAAGTGGGTGCAGCAATGCCGCAAGGCGGGCGTGCCGCGGTACTGAGCCTTCAGGCCAGCGCCACCAGCAGCAGGACGATGCCGGCGAGGCTCACCGCCCAGATCAGCGTGCGCAGGTAGGGGATGCCGGCGGCGTACACCGGCACATAGGCCAGCCGGGCCCAGAAGTACAGTTGGGCGCCCAGCACGGTGAGCCGATCGTGCTGCTGCAGCACGTGGGCGGCAAGCACCACCGCCGCGAACAGCGGAAAGGTTTCCAGGAAATTCGCGCGGGCGCGGTCCAGTCGCCCGCCGATGCCGGCGAGCGGCGGCTTCGCCTCGTCGCGTGCGCTGGCGGCCCAGTCCACTCCGCGCTGGCCGACCGAGCACGTCGCCGCCAGCGCGATCTGCACCAGCCCCAGCACGGCACTCCACAGCAGCATGCACAGTTCGGTCGTCACGACACGGTCTCCCCGATGGTGGTGCCGGCGATGGTGGCCCCTGCCGCGCCCGGCCGCCAGTGCGCCGGCGTCATGCCGCGCGGCGGCGCCGGTCCATCAGCCAGCTCTCGACCTGCTGCAGCGGCATGCGGTCGCCGGCGTCGCGGCCGTAGTAGGCCTCCACGATGCGGCCGTGGTCGTCGATCAGGAAATCCGCCGGCATCAGGTTGCCGGTGTTGAGGCCGGCCAGGCCGACCAGGCGCAAGCCGCGGATCAGGGTCGGCACCCGCGTCACGACCGCCTTCAGCTTGCCCCACAGCGAGCGCTCGATGCCATAGGCCTCGTGGGCGCGCGAGGTGGGGTCGGCCGCCAGCGGGAACGGTCGCGGACGGTGGCCGGCGAAGCGCAGCACCTCCGCCTGGGAAGCGCTGAACACCGCCACCACGTCCAGCCCGCGCGCGGACAATTCCTCGTGGCGATGGGTCAGCTCGTAGATGCGGAAATTGCAGAACGGGCAGGCGGCATCGCGAAAGAACGACAGCAGGGTCAGCCGGCCGGGGCGGCTGGTCGCGATCGCCAGGCCGTGGATGTCGACCAGGTCCAGCGCGGGTGCGATTTCGGGTGCGAACAGTCTCACGCGTGGCCTCCTTGGATGGCGGGCGGGTTGTGTTCCAGTGGATGCGCGTGGGGCGGTCGCGGTTCCCGCCAGGCTTTGTCGGCGGCGGTGGCTCGGTCATAATCGCCGGATGATCGCTCCCGACGACACCGCGTCCGACGACGATGCCGGTGCCCTGCTCGGTACCGATGGCCCGTTCGTCCGCGAGCTGCCCGACTTCGCGCCGCGGCTGGCCCAGCAGGCGATGGCCCGTGCCGTGCAGCAGGCCATCGCCGGCCGCGACACGCTGATCGCCGAGGCCGGCACAGGCACCGGCAAGACCTACGCCTACCTGGTGCCGGCCCTGCTGTCCGGCGAACGGGTGATCATCTCCACCGGCACCAAGGCGCTGCAGGACCAGCTGTATTTCCGCGACCTGCCCAGGGTGCGCTCGGTGCTCGGCGCGCGCCTGAAGACGGCGCTGCTCAAGGGGCGCGCGAATTATCTCTGCCTGTACCGGCTCGACCAGGCCGTGCGCGACGGCGGCAGCCTCGCGCCGGCGCAGGTCGCGCAGCTGGCCACGATCCGCGCGTGGTCCGCGCGCACCCGTCGCGGCGATCGCATGGAACTGGCCGAGGTGCCGGAGGAATCGCCGCTGTGGCCACGCGTCACCTCCACGCCGGAGAACTGCCTCGGCGCGGAGTGCCCGTTCTACGACGACTGCCACGTGTTCAAGGCGCGCCGCGAGGCGATGGATGCCGATGTGGTGGTGGTCAACCATCACCTGCTGTTCGCCGACCTCGCGCTCAAGCAGGAGGGCTTCGGCGAGATCCTGCCCGGCGCGGCGGCCTTCATCCTCGACGAGGCGCACCAGATCCCCGAACTGGCCGGCCAGTTCTTCTCGCAAAGCCTCAGCGCGCGCCAGCTCACCGACATGGCGCAGGACGCGCTGGCCGAATGCAGCGGCGTCACCGGCGCGATCGGCCTGCTGCTGGAGCCGATCGAGGCGTTGCAGAATGCGCTGCGCAAACTGCGCCTGGCGCTGGAACCGCTGCCCGCGCGCGGTGCTTTCGCGCTGCTGGAAGATCGCGCCGGGGTGCGCACCGCGCTGGATGAACTCGGCGGCCTGCTGGCCGCGCTGGCGGAACTGCTTGCGTCGCAGGCGGAACGCTCGCGCGGCTTCGCCAACCTGCATGAGCGCGCCACGCTGTTCAGCGAACGGTTGGATCGCATCGTCGAAGCACACGGCGACCAGGACGTGCGCTGGTACGAAACCTTTCCGCGCGGCTTCGCCTTGTATGCCACCCCGCTGGATCTCGCTGCGCCGATGCGCGGCCTGCGCGAGCGCACCCAGGCCGCGTGGATCCACACCTCGGCCACGCTGTCGGTGGCCGGCAACTTCGATCATTTCGCGCGCCAGCTCGGCCTGGACGAGCCGCAGACGCTGAGCCTGGACAGCCCGTTCGACTACGCGCGCCAGGCGCTGTGCTACCTGCCGGCCGGCCTGCCCGATCCCAACGCGCGCGACTACACCGAACAGGTGATCGAGGCCGTGCTGCCGGTGCTGCACGCTTCGAATGGCCGCGCCTTCGTGCTGTTCACCTCGCATCGCGCGCTGCGCCGCGCCGCGGAGCTCCTGCAAGACAAGGTGCCGTGGCCGCTGTTCGTGCAGGGCAGCGCGCCGCGGCCGCGGTTGCTGGAGGAATTCCGGGCCAGCGGCCACGGCGTGCTGCTGGGCGCGGCCAGCTTCTGGGAAGGCGTCGACGTGGTCGGCGAAGCGCTCAGCGTGGTGGTGATCGACAAGCTCCCCTTCGCCGCCCCCGACGATCCGGTACTGATGGCGCGGCTCGCCGCGCTGGAGCAGTCCGGCATCAACCCGTTCATGGGCTGGCAGGTACCCAGCGCGGTGATCGCGCTGAAGCAGGGCGCCGGCCGCCTGATCCGCAGCGTGCACGACCGCGGCGTGCTGGTGCTGTGCGACCCGCGCCTCACCGCCAAGGGCTATGGCAAGCTGTTCCTGGCCAGCGTCCCGCCGATGCCGCGCACACGCGAGCTGGCCGACGTGCAAGCCTTTTTCACCCTGCCCTCGTAGGGCGGGCACCGCCCGCCCCACCCGATTCGCGGACCTCGTGGCGGCAACGCCGTTGTAGGAGCGCACCTTGTGCGCGATGCCTTCCGTCGCGTGTTCGAAGAGCATCGCGCACAAGGTGCGCTCCTGCATCTGAGGCGTCGGTATACGATGGGTCGGAACATCCCACACAACGGACAACGACATGGCCAAGGTCACCGGACTGGGCGGCATCTTCTTCAAGTCGCGCGATCCCGCCGTACTCGCGGCGTGGTACGCGAAACACCTCGGCCTCGCCGCCGAGGAATGGGGTGGCGTGCGTTTCGACGAGAACGAGCAGCGTCCCGGCTACACGCTGTGGTCGCCGTTCGCGGCCGACACCAGGTACTTCGGCGCGGGCGCGCAGTCGTACATGATCAACTTCCGCGTCGACGACCTCGACGCGCTGCTGGCGCAGCTGCGCGCCGACGGCGTCGAGGTGGACGAGCGGATCGAGCAGAGCGAATTCGGCCGCTTCGGCTGGATCGTCGATCCGGAAGGCACCCGCATCGAGCTGTGGCAGCCGCCGGACCAGCCTCCGGCGGCGGCTTGAAGTTCGCCGTTGCCGCCGGCATCTGGAGTAGACGTGCCGCTGCGCACGCCATTCCGCCGCGTCTGCCACGCGACATCCGCTTCACCCAAGGAGACATCCATGAAGCTCTACAGTTTTCCCGGCTCGTGCGCGCTGGGTGCCAACATCGCGCTCGAATGGATCGGCCAGCCCTACGAGCTGCAACTGCTGCAGAAGGATGATCTGGCGAGCCCGGCGATCCGCGCGCTGAACCCCAACGGCCAGGTGCCGATCCTCGTCGACGACGGCTGGACGCTCAACGAGAACGCCGCCATCCTCAACTACCTCGCCGACAAGTTCCCCGACGCGAAGCTGGGCGGCGATCCCACCCCGCGCGGTCGCGCCGAGGTCAACCGCTGGCTGGCGATGATCAACTCCGACGTGCACCCGGCGTTCAAGCCGCTGTTCGGCGCCACCAGCTACCTCGGCGACGAGGCGATGATCGACAAGAGCAAGGACGTCGCGCGCCAGCGGCTGCGCACCTGGTTCGAGCGACTGGACAAGCAGCTGGAAGGCCGCCACTGGCTGGCCGGCGAGCGCTCCATCGCCGACCCCTACCTGTTCGTCACCGTGCGCTGGACGCATGCGGTGAACGTGGACCTGGACGGCCTCGACAACCTCAAGGCCTTCGAGCGACGCATGCGCGCCGATCCCGGCGTGCAGCGCGCGCTGAAAATGCAGAAGCTCGATCAGCCCGACGTTTGACGGCAGCGCCACGACAAGGCGCCACGCGCAGCCTTGTCGTGAAGCGGCGATACCATCAGCCGGTGTTTCGCGCAGGAGCAGCCGACAGATGCACCCCCCCGGTCGAACCCGATCCCGTCACCACGCCGGAACTCCACGGCGTGCTGCAGGCCCTGCGCGAGCGCGAGCCGATCTTCCATCGCCCCGAGTTCGGCCGCACCCGCGCCGACTTCGAGCGCATGACCGCCGCCGACTTCTTCGAGATCGGCGCTTCCGGCCAGCGCTACAGCCGCACCCACGTGCTCGACGTGCTGGAGCACCGCGCTCCCGATCCCGCCGAGCACACCTGGAAAACCAGCGACTTCCACTGTCGCGAACTCGATCCGGACACCTACCTGCTCACCTACACGCTGGAGCAGGGCGAGCGCGTGAGCCGGCGCAGCACGATCTGGCGACGCGAAGGTGGCGACTGGGTCATCGTGTTTCACCAGGGGACGCTGGTCGCCTGAGGGGGCCACAGCGTGGGTGCCGCAGTTCGGATCCGGTCTGCATCGACGTCGGTGACGATCATTTCCCTGCTGGTGGCGTGGATGTCCCGCCCGTCGTCCCCTGGTCTTCGCCTCATTCCAGCGCCGCGCCAAACCGGTCCCCGCGCGGCAGGTAATGCCGCTTCGGATCGAGCGACATCACCACGTGGTGCGCGCGACCGATGATCTCGCTGCGCGGAAAGAAGCCCAGGTAGCGCGAGTCCACGCTGTTGTCGCGGTCGTCCCCCAGCAGCAGGTACTGGCCGGGCGGGACGCGCACCGGGCCGAAACTGCTGGCTGGACTGGGGTGATGGTCGGACAGCCGGATCGCGTGATTCAGCATGCCATAGCGTTCGGTCTCGTAATGCGCGGAGTCAACCGCATCGTCGTGAATTCCTTCCCGGTGGATGGCCGCGTAGCGGGCCGCATGACCGTTGATGAAGAGCACGTTGCCGCGCATCGCCACATCTTCCCCGGGCAAGCCGATCACGCGCTTCACCAGGCGCTCGTCGGCAGCGTCGGAGTCCAGCACCACGATGTCGCCGCGCTGCGGATCGGACAGGTGCAGCAACGACACGTGAGTCAGCGGCAGACGCACGTCATAGGCCAGCTTGTCGACCAGGATGCGGTCGCCGATGCGGATGGTGGGCTGCATCGAGCCGGTCGGCACCACGTTCCAGTCAGCCACCGCGCTGCGGAATACGACCATGCACAGCATGAAGGTGATGAAGCCGCGGTTGCGGAGCAGAAACTTCGCGATCGTGCGCATGATGGTTCCCCGTTGCCAGATGGCCGGTTTCGTAGTGACCGCACGGCTGGCGTGAAGTTTCGCCGTGGGCGGCGGCGCGTTAGGCCCTCTCGCGGCGGTCGGCAACCGCGTCCGTTCCTGCGATGGCAGGCCGCGCAGTCCTCGAGCGTGCAGAAACGACGCGCAAGCGGCGGCTTTCCCGTGCCCGGGGATCTCCGCAAGAGCAGCCGGCGCCACTCGGGGCTTCGCGCGTCGTTGCGGGAGCAGAAAGCCGATGCCGTGTCCGGGGCGATGTTCCGAGCCCCGGGTGCGCGATCCGCGCGGCGCCGTCCACCGGGCCCCGGTGGTCGCCGCCCTTCACGCCAACCATCACGCCATGCGTTGCAGGATGGGTCGGGCAATCGTGCAGAGGAGACGGACATGGTTTCGATCGTCGATCGCACGCGCCCCGGGGGCGCCCACACCGGTCCCGGCCTCTTCAGTGCAACGCAGGCCGGTTCCTGCGCACCCGTCGCGCCACCGGCACCAGCGCGAGCAACGCCATGATCGCAAAACCCGCTCCGGCAAGGAACGTGGCGCGCGAACCGAACGTGTCCCACAGCCCGCCGGCCACCACGCTGGCCGCGAGCAGGGCCAGTCCGCTGACCAGGTTGAACATGCCGTATGCCGTGCCGCGCAGGTTGGCCGGCGCGGCGTCGGCAACCATCGCCGCCAGCAGGCCCTGGGTCATGCCCATGTGCAGTCCCCACAGCGCCACGCCCAGCGCCAGCCCGACCAGCCCGCCGACGAAGGCCAGCGCCAGGTCCGACAACACCAGCACCAGCACGCCCAGCGCGAGCAGGGTGCCGTGGGCGAAGCGGTCGGCCAGCACGCCGACCGGGTAGGACGACAGCGCATACACCACGTTCAACACCACCAGCACCAGCGGAATCAGCACCAGCCCCAGGCCCAGTTCCTGCGCGCGCAGCACCAGGAACGCCTCGCTGAAACGGGCCAGCGTGAACACCGCGGCGATCACCACCACGCCCCAGTACAGCGGCGGCAGGCGTGCGAGCTCGGGGCGCGACAACGGCGAGCGCGCCCGCCTGCTTTCCCGGTCGCCCGGCGCGTCGTGCACGCCGAACACCACCAGCGCGAACGCGGCAAAACCCGGCACCACCGCGAACCAGAACACCAGCGGAATGTTGTCGGCGGTCAGCCACATCAACGCGATCGCCAGCGCCGGGCCAAGGAACGCGCCGGCGGTGTCCAGCGACTGGCGCAGACCGAACGAGGCGCCACGCCATTCGGCCGGTGCCAGGTCGGCGATCAACGCATCGCGCGGTGCACCGCGAATGCCCTTGCCGACCCGATCCACGAAACGCGCCGCGACCACCCAGTCCAGCGTGCTCGCCAGCGGAAAGATCGGCTTGGTGCACGCGGCCAGTCCGTAGCCGATCGCCACCAGCAGCTTGCGCCGGCCCAGCCAGTCCGACAGCGCGCCGGAGAACACCTTGGTGATCGCCGCGGTGGATTCGGCGATGCCCTCGATCATGCCGACCGCAAGCGCCGACGCACCCAGCGCGCCGACCAGGTACACCGGCAGCAGCGCGTGGATCATCTCCGAGGAGGTGTCCATCAGCATCGAGACCATGCCCAGCGCCCAGATGCCGGCGGGAATCCGGCGCAGCACGGACGGCGTCTTCGCCGGGGTGCGGCGGGATGCTTCCGGCTGCAGGTTCATCTCGGCGCCTCCTGGGTGCTTGCGGGCGGCTCAAGCCGCTCGGCGCCCGCGCAGGGTATCGCCGAAATCGTGGCTGTGCTTGCCCGGCCGAGGCTCACGGCTTGCGGGCATGCGTTTTCGTCTGCAGGAGGAGCAGGCAACCCGGTTGCTTTCCATCCTGCATGGCCGGCAGAAATGGCCGCTGCACCGCGGCGGCGGCGCGAAATGGCGAAGAGTGGAGGACCGCACGGGTGGAGCAAGAAAGGAGGCTACCCGCCGAGCGCTTGCCGGCCTCGCGCAAGCGCTCCCGCGTAGCCTCATCTGCGGCATCCGTGCCGTTGACTCCATGTGCCTTGACGTCAGCTGGGGATCTCCAGCGCGAACGAGGCCGTCTCCGCATAGTCGTAGGCCTGGATGCGGCCGCTGCCGGTGAAGTGCTTGGCGTACACGTGCAGGGTCACGCTGAAGGTGCACTTGCTCAGCACCACGGCGGGCACCTGCGTGGTATCGGTCAGCATGGTCTGGAAGGTCTCGCTGCCGGAGGACACCGCGCCGCCGGTCTCGCCCACGTCGGTGTGGTTGTTGCCGCCCGACGGTGCCGGTCCGAGCGCACCGCTGTTGCCGTTCAGGCCGCGCTGCCAGCCGATGCCGTATTGCCACATGAACGAATCTCCGTCGCCGTTGCCGGCATGCTCGACGCCGTGCACGTGATAGGCACGGAAGCCGATGGCGAAGGTACTCGCCGCCGTGCCCGTCATGAACTGGCACTGGCCGGTGTTGGCGACGCCGTTCTTGCGCAGGTCGACGATGTCGCCGCCCACCGGCGTGTTGTCCACCCAGAACACGTGCGCCGCGTCGGCGAACGGTACCGGATCGGTATCCACCGCGGACATCCAGCGGCGGAACTCGAACGGTTGCGCCGTGCCCGGCCCGCTCGCGCCGTTCGGCTTCACCCGGTTGCCGGCGGCGTCGAACACTTCGATGACCAGCAGGTACTTGCCGTCGGGGAACTGGCTTTGCGCCGTGTTCCAGCCCTGGTGGAACTGCCCGCTCAGGTAGCGGTGGTCCGGCGAGCTCCAGTACGGCACCTTGAACAGGTCGCTCTCGGCGCCGACGGTGGCCGGGCCCAGCAGTTCCGGTGCGCGCACCACGTCGCCGGGAATGTCCACCAGCTTGTCCCAGGTGACCGAGTCGTTCAGCACGATCGGCGCGCCGACCGGCGTGCCGGCATCGCTCAGCGCAAACACCTTCAGCCGGTAGTACTTCACGATCGGCTCCAGCTCCGGCGAAAACCACAGGCGCAAGCCCAGTCCGCCGCCCCACGGGCAGTCCGGCGCGTACGAGGTGGTGAAGGTGCCGTCGTCGGCATCCAGCGCGCCGACTTGCGACACCCCGGTCTGCACCGGGAAGTTGAAGTGGAAGCTGCCGTAGCTGCCGACGTGTTCCAGCATCACGAACGGCAGGTTGCCGTTCGGCGGCGGCTCGCCCGGGCCGTCGGCGCAGACGCGCGCCTGGGGATCGTAGCTGTGGATGCTCGCCGCGCTGCCGGCCGCGAAATACTGGTGTGCGGCCAGCCCGTCGTAGACGACGTGCCAGGCACCGTTGATCATCTGCCGCACGCGGTAGGCATAGGTCGTGACGCAATGCTCGCGTGCCAGGTGGAACGGCGAGCGCAGGTAGCAAAGATCAAACCGGCCGCCGGGCTGGATCATCGTCTCGCCGACCTTGCGCACCGAGCAGTGGCAGAAGATCGGGTACAGGTACGGGCGCGCCAGCACGTACTCGCGCGCCGCATCTTCCGGCATCGCACGCAGCGCCAGGAAATCCTGGTGCAGGTTCTCCGGTGGCGTGGCGGCAAAGTCGAACGTCGCCTTGCGCTGCTGGATGCTGCGCGCCGCGGCACGCAGCGAATGCAGGGCGAACGGCGCCGGGTCCGGTCCGGGGATCGGGTCGGGAATCGGGTCCGGCAGTGGTATCGGCAGCACCGCAAGAATCTCGCGCAGCCGGTCCAGCAAGTCCGGGATGCGGAACCAGCGGCAGCAGCATTCGCGCTCGTAGACCTCGACGACGCCATCGCACAGCGTCTCGCAACGCAGCGGGAAGCGCAGATGCGGCTGCAGCTCCGCGCCGATCGGCTTGATCCGCGCGACCTGGGCCAGCGCATACATCGGCTGCAGCCGGATGTCGTCGAGCAGATCCCAGAACCACGGCCGGCATTTGCTCACGGTGCCGCTGACGCACTGGAAACGGAAGTGGAAGCGGTTCCAGATGTCCGGCCCCAGCACCAGCCCCTGCTTGCGCCACAGATCGACCTGCTGCGCCACGCGGTAGCTGGCCAGGCTGTCCGTGGGCAGCGTCTTGAAATCCTCGACGTCCGGTCCGAAGGCGATCGCGCTGGCCTCGCCCGGGTCCAGCCGCAGCAGCTTGCCGTCGTAACCGCCCAGCTTCCTGATCGGGCGGCCGCTGACGTCCACCTTGTATGCCGCAAAGCGCGGTGGCTGCTGCCCCTCCTCGAGTCCGACAAAAGTGACTGTCAGATCCAGCGGTTTTTCCTTTTCGTTGCGACTGGCCATCGTGATCTCCGTGAAGCCTTGACTGAAGACAGGTTCGTGGTGGCGCGCGTCCCGCGGGAGGCATCGGTGCGATCACGATGCGCGGGAACGGCGATGGCCGGCCTCGAGTCCGATGCCGCCATGGCGATGGATGAGCAAACCGTGTGCCACGGCCGTGCGTGCCGCGCGGGCGCGCCACGCCTGCGCCGTGACACCGCGCGGTGCGGGAATATGGGGCAGGGGTGACCCGCTTTCGATATGCGCTGGGTGGCAGGTCACCCGCGCGCTGGAAGCGCGAACCATCTACCCTTGGTTGCGCGTGCTCGAATGCGCGGTGCAGGCGCTGGAGCAGCGTGGATTTGCGAAGCGCCCGCCGAGGCCCATGCACGAACCCGGAAGAAAGCGCATGTCCGTTGAACGAGGTGATCACGCCGCCCACTGGTTCCAGGCCGGCGGACAGAACTACGCCAGATTCCGCCCGGAGTACCCTCCGGCACTGGCTGCCTTCCTGGCGCAGGCCGCGCCCGACACCCGCCTTGCCGTCGATGTCGGCTGTGGTACCGGCCAGTTGACGGTGCAGCTCGGCGCGCACTTCGACGCTGTGCTCGGCCTCGACCCCAGTGCCGGACAGATCGCCCATGCGCCCGCTGCCGAACGCGTGCGGTATGCCCAGGCCCCCGCCGAACACCTGCCCGTGCCCGATCGCAGCGCGAGCCTGGTGACTGCCGCACAAGCCGCCCATTGGTTCGACCTCCCCGCATTCCATGCCGAGGTCCGGCGCATTGCCCGGCCCGGTGCCCTGCTCGCGCTGATCAGTTACGGCGTGCCGAAACTGGACGAGGAACTGGACGCGTGCTTCCTGCGCTTCTACCGCGAAGGCATCGGTCGCTTCTGGCCGCCGCAACGGCAACGGGTCGACCGCGGCTACGCCGACCTCGATTTTCCTTTTGCGGAGTTCCCGCCGCCCGCGATGGCGATACGGAAAACCTGGTCCCTCGACGAACTCATGGGCTACATCGCGACCTGGTCGGCGGTGAAACATGCCGTGCAGGAAGGCCATGGCCAGGTGCTCGAGCGCTTCTCCACGGAGCTGGCCGCGCGCTGGGGCGATCCGGAAACACGACGGCCGGTGACCTGGCTCATCAACATGCGCATGGGGATCGTGTGAGTCCGCCGACAGGGATGGAAATCGGGCTGCCCCGGACATGAGCGGCGCGGACATCGCCCGCTGGCTTTCCACCATCGCAGTCTCCGGCATGGAAGTCTGCAGGAGCGCACCTGGTACACGATGCTCTTGTTTGGTGGGCCTCAGAGCAAAAGCTTTCGTCTGCCTGTGGCAGCCGAGTTACTTTCTCTTTGCGTGGCCAAAGAGAAAGATAACCAAAGAGAAAGGCCACCCCGTTTGGCGCTTGCCGGGCATCCTGCCCGGCAAGTCCGTGAGCCGGGGCCGGGCTTTTCGACAGCACATCCATGTGCTGGCGAAAAGGCATCGGCATCCATGCCGATGCCCGCTACGCGGCCTGTCGACCCCGACTCACCGCCGCACAGGGGCCCCGGTAGAGCAGCGAGCCATCGTGGCCCGCACTTTTCAGAAGAGCCAGAGCAGAACCGGCAGCGCGCCGGTCGTTACCTTCTCTATTTAACTTCCTCCGTCCCGTTTCCCGACAGCGAGTGGCGGAAGCGGTGGCTCTTGTCGACGAAGCGGTCGTTGTAGACGAAGTCGCGGTTGCCGGTGTTGTACGGCGGGTCGATGTAGATGCAGCGGATGCGGCCGGCGTGGCTCATGCGCAGCGCGCGCAGGGCATCGTAGTTGTCGATGATCAGGTTGCGCCAGGGTGCGTCGCCATGGCTGAGCGCCGGGTCCAGCTGCAGCGCCACGTAGTCGTCGTTGATCGCGGCGTCGGGGTCGATGTCGTCCCTTTCCCACACCAGGCCGAGTTGACGCTCGGTATCGCGACGGGTCAGCAGGCGTACCAGCGCGTCCTTGTCCAGGTGGTCGTACTTCGACACTCCACACTCCCCTTGGCCGCCGCTGCGCTGATTCGATTCTTGCATTGAACCAGATGTGACCACGAACGCGCATCCCGGACTGCATCAAGGCGTGCTGTGCACGGGCTAATCGCCGTTCAAAAGCGGGGCGGGTTCAGTCGCAAGTCTGCTTTGGTTGACCGGGCGCCTCCGGCGGAGCGTTTGGGCCATCGGCGAGGTGTTCGGCCGGCTGTTCGGCCACGTGCGAGGTGGCAATTGTCGCGCTGAACAGGCCGCGTTGCGGGATGTTCGAGTTCGGCTCCCATTCGTCAGCGGTGGCGCGTTCTTGCAGGTCGGCGCGCAATTGGTCATCGCAGCCAGCAAGGAACGCATCCCAGTCATGTGCCGATTTCAGGGTGGTCGGCGCGGCGGAACCATGGATCAGTACGGCGGCCTTGCCGGCGCGTATCAGGCGCAGCACGTTCAGTACCGTGCCGGGACTCTTGCCGTCCCAGATCATCAGGCCGAAGTCGGCTGCACGGGCCATTTCGCGAT
>JBDZVT010000006.1:0-127448 GCA_040255835.1 Lysobacteraceae bacterium | reverse complement strand
ATGATGGCGCTGGCGATATTGCGCTTCCGCAAGCGGTTGGACTGACCTGCCGTTCGGCGCTGAAGCCGGCTCGGCGCGCCTGTTCCAGCGAGTGCTCGCACAAGGCCGACGCCACGCCCTGGCGGCGCGCTTGCGGCGCCACCATGTAGCTGCCGTTGGCCACGTGGTCACCCGGCCCCATCTGGTTGGGCGCCAGCCGGTAACAGCCCAGCGCCTGGCCGTCGCGTTCGGCCACGAAGCAGCGTGCGGGCGGCGTGGTCCACATGGAGCGGGCCTGTTCGAGGCTGATGTCGCGCGGGTAGGTGTAGGTCTCGCCGCCAGCGGCGATCGCCTGGAAGAACGGCCACACGCGAGCGAACTCGTCCGCGCCGATTTCCCGGATCACCCGCTCGCTCACGACGCCAGTGCGGCCGCGTCGTCGGACGTTTTCACCCGCCCGCGCAGCGAATTGCTCATCGCGTCGGTGATCACCACGTCGACGAACTGGCCGATCATGCGGGCGTCGCCGGCGAAGTTCACGTAGCGCATGTTCTCGGTGCGACCGCTGAGTTCGTCCGGATTGCGGGTACTGGGCTTTTCCACCAGCACGCGCTGCACGGAGCCGACCATCGCCTCGTTGATCTTCCTGGCGTTCGCGTTGATCGCGGCCTGCAGGCGCGCGAGGCGTTCGTGCTTGACCGTCATCGGCGTGTCATCGGCGAGGTTCGCCGCCGGCGTGCCGGGGCGCGCGGAGAAGATGAAGGTGAAGCTCTGGTCGAAGCCGACGTCGTCGACCAGCTTCATGGTCTTCTCGAAATCCTCGTCGCTCTCGCCGGGGAAGCCGACGATGATGTCGGTGGACACGCAGATGTCCGGTCGCACCGCGCGCAGCTTGCGGATCTTCTGCTTGAACTCCAGCGCGGTGTAGCCGCGCTTCATCGCCGAAAGGATGCGGTCGGAACCGGCCTGCACCGGCAGGTGCAGGTAGTTGGCCAGCTGCGGCACGTTGGCGTAGGCCTCGATCAGCGAGTCGGAGAACTCCAGCGGATGCGAGGTGGTGAAGCGGATGCGACCGATGCCGTCGATCTGCGCGATCGCATGGATCAGCACGGCGAGGTCGGCGACGCCGCCGTCGAAGGTGGGGCCGCGGTACGCATTGACGTTCTGGCCGAGCAGGTTCACCTCGCGCACGCCCTGGGCGGCGAGCTTGGCCACTTCCACCAGCACGTCGTCGAACGGACGGCTGATCTCGGTGCCGCGGGTGTACGGCACCACGCAGTAGCTGCAGTATTTCGAGCAGCCTTCCATGATCGAGACGAAGGCGGTCGGGCCTTCGGCGCGCGGCTCGGGCAGGCAGTCGAACTTCTCGATCTCGGGGAAGCTGATGTCCACCTGCGGCTTGCCGGTGGCGCGTTGCGCCTCGATCAGCTGGGGCAGGCGGTGCAGGGTCTGCGGGCCGAACACGAGATCCACGTACGGCGCGCGCTTGACGATCGCCGCGCCTTCCTGACTTGCCACGCAGCCGCCGACGCCAATCACCACCTGGCGGCCGTCCTGCTTGTGCTGCTTCCAGCGGCCAAGCTGGCTGAAGACCTTTTCCTGCGCCTTTTCGCGGATCGAGCAGGTGTTGATCAGGATCACGTCCGCCTCGGACTCGTCCTGGGTCAGCTCCAGCCCGTGCGACGCCTTCAGCACGTCGGCCATCTTGGCCGAGTCGTACTCGTTCATCTGGCAGCCGTGGGTCTTGATGAAAAGCTTGCCGCTCATCGCGTGGGTACCGTGCATCGTGGGGCGAGGGTTCGCAGAACCGTGCAGTTTACCCCGCCACCGGTGCACCTGCCAGATCAAGCACTTGCGCTTGCCCGGGCGACGTGGGCCGCCTGTCGCGATGGCGGAACTGAGACCCGCGCACTTGGCGCTGGCCGCGCGCGGCGGCACACTGCGCCCATGTCCGGTGCCGCCAGCCACGGGGGATGCGTCGATCGGCCTGTTCGCGGCTTCCCCTTGCGTCCGATCCTCATCGGGGTCGCGCTGCTGGCTGCCTGTGTGTTCGCCCCGGCGGCGCGCGCCGGCACCTTGTACCAATGCAGCGGCAGCAGCGGTGAAACGGTGTACAGCAGCAGTCGCGCGGGCTACCACGGCTGCCGCGCGATCAGCCGTTATGCCGAGCCGAAGGCGCCGCGCCGTGTCGCGCCGGTCGCGCGCGCGACGGTGGTCGGGGTGACCGGCGCGGTGGTCACCACCGCGCGCAGCCTGCGGGCCGACGGCACCCGGCCGGTATCGCTGTCCCGGGTGCAAGGTGTTGCCTCGACCACGGCGCAGGCCCGCGAGGCGGCGCGGGTGCAGCGCGAATCGCTGGCGGCGGTGAGCGGCTCGGCCGCGAGCACGGCAAAGTTGCCGCTGGCGGCCCCGGCCGCGGGCACGCCGGGCCAGTGGCAGTATCGCGAAGCCCATGCCGACGCCGCGCCGGCCGCGCCCAAGGTAGCGGACGCGGGCGACCGCGTGCTGCGCGGCTCGGTCTACCGCGTCGTGCGCGCCGACGGCAGCGTGGAATACACCAACCTGCGTCCGGCCGGCGGCAAGGGCCGCGCGGTGACCATGCTGTTCAGCTACATCTCCACCTGCGTGGCCTGCAACCTGCATTCGACGATCCGCTGGGATCGCGTGGCGCTCAACCTCGACGCGTATGCCGACACGATCCGCGCGGCCAGCATCGAGTACGGCGTCGACGAGGCGTTTCTGCGCGCGATCATCCACGCCGAGAGCGCGTTCAACCCGCGTGCGCTGTCGCTCAAGGGCGCGCAGGGGCTGATGCAACTGATGCCCGGCACGGCCAGCGACATGGGCGTGCTGGATGCCTTCAACTCCGCCCAGAACATCCGCGGCGGGGCCCGTTACCTGAGCCTGCTGCTGCGCGATTTCGACGGCAACGAACGGCTGGCCGCGGCGGCGTACAACGCCGGGCCGGGCGCGGTGCAACGCTACAAGGGCGTGCCGCCGTACGCGGAAACGCGAGTGTACGTGGAGCGGGTGGAGACCCTGCGCAGGCGGTACGGCGCCGCGATCCATCCGCCGCTGGCTTCGCGCGGACCGGGCTGACTCGCCGCCGCGGCGCCGGCCCGCTCAGGGCTGGCTGGAGAGGCTGCCGTCCATCGGAGGCCGTTGCGCCAGGGTGACTTCAGCCTGGAACGGCGTGCCATCGCGCAGGCCGGAGATCTGCACCTGGCTGCCGGGCTTGAGGGTGGCCTCGCGCCGGCGCAGGTCGGCCGGGCCCAGGATGTCGTCCTTGCCGATGCGCAGCAGGATGTCGCGCGGCCGGATCCCGGCCTGGGCGGCCGGGCCGCCGGGGTAGACCGCGATGACCTGCGCGCCGCGCGCGGCGGCCGGCAGGCCGCTGTCCGCCGCGACCGGCACGAAGGCGTAGTCGGCGCCGAGCCAGCCGCGCACCACGTGCCCGGTGGTGATCAGCTGGTCGAGCACCTTGGTGGCGGTGGCCACCGGGATGGCGAAACCGATCCCTTCCGCGTTGGCGGCCTGGCCCTTGCCGATCAGCAAGGTGTTGATGCCGACCAGTTGCCCCTGCGTGTTGACCAGCGCGCCGCCGGAGTTGCCCAGGTTGATCGCCGCGTCGGTCTGGATGAAGTCCTCGGCGCTGGAACTGTTCAACTGCCGCCCGATCGCGCTGACGATGCCCATCGTCACGGTCTGGTTGAGGCCGAACGGGTTGCCGATCGCCAGCACCACGTCGCCGGGGCGCAACTGGCTGGGGTTGGCCATGTGGATCACCGGCAGGTTGCTGGCGTCGATCTTCAGCACGGCCAGGTCGGTCTCGCGGTCGGAACCGACCAGCCGCGCCTTGGCGATGCGCCCGTCGTACAGCAGCACCTGGATGTCGGCGGCGTTCGCGATCACGTGGTTGTTGGTCAGCACGTAGTCGTTGCCGCGGGCGCTGACGATCACTCCCGAGCCCAGCGTCTGCTCGCGATGCTGGTAGGTCGTCGGCTGGCCGCCGAACAGCTGCTGCAGCACCGGGTTGTCGTACATGCGCAGGGCTTGCTCGGTGACGATCTTGTTGGCATAGATGTTCACCACCGACGGCGCGGCGGCGGCCACCGCATCCGCGTAGGAGGCGGGGGCCGCGCCGGCCTGGTCGTGGTGGGCCCGCGTGACCGCCGGCGCGAGCCCGAAGCGCGCACGCAGGCGCTCGCCGCTGCCGGGCCAGAACAGGCCGATCACGAAGGCCAGCGCCAGGCCAAGGATGACGAAGCGGCCAATGAACAGGAGGGTGCCGGCGGCATGTTTCATGTCGGGGAGAACGTTCCGGCGAGTCGTGGCTGGGCAAGTGCCGGACCGAGCCGGCAGGCATCCGCTTTATTGTACGGGGCGGCCCCTGACGCTACACTAACGCGATTTTTGCGGGGCCTGAAACCCCGTCCTGGCATGACCTTGCAAGTACCGGAGAGCCTGATGGCGAACGAAGTCGTCGATCACGGCCGCCGCCGATTCCTGACCGCGACCACCGCAGTGGTGGGTGGCATCGGGGTCGTCTCGGCGGCTGTGCCCTTCATCAAGTCGTGGGAGCCCAGCGCGAGGGCCAAGGCCGCCGGCGCTCCGGTTACCCAGTCGCTCAAGAAGATCGAAAAGGGCCAGCAGCTGATCGTGGCCTGGCGCAGCCTGCCGGTCTTCATCGTCAACCGCACGCCGGCCCAGCTGGCGCAGTTGCCGAAGGAGGATCCGCTGCTGGTCGATCCGAAGTCCGAGGTCGAGCAGCAGCCGAAGTACGCGCAGAACGAGACGCGTTCGATCAAGCCCGAATGGCTGGTGATGATCGGCATCTGCACCCACCTGGGTTGCGTGCCCGACTTCTACGGCGAGATCAAGCCCGAGCCGTTCGACCCGAACTGGAAGGGCGGCTACTACTGCCCCTGCCACCACTCGCGCTACGACATCGCGGGCCGCGTCTACAAGAATGTGCCGGCGCCGAAGAACATGCAGGTTCCGCCGTACCACTTCGTGGACGACATGACCGTGCAGATTGGCGTGGATCCGAAGGAGGCTGGCTGATGGCCAACGTATTCAGCAACATCGGCGAGTGGGTCAACGAGCGCGCCCCCGGCATGACGCCGATGTACCGCGCGCACATGACCGAGTACTACGCGCCGAAGAATTTCAACCTCTGGTACTACTTCGGTTCGCTGGCCCTGCTGGTGCTGGTCAACCAGATCGTCACCGGCATCTTCCTCACCATGAACTACACCCCGAGCGCGGCGGGAGCCTTCGACTCGGTGCAGTACATCATGCGCGACGTGGAGTGGGGCTGGCTGATCCGCTACATGCACTCCACCGGCGCCTCGCTGTTCTTCGTGGTGGTGTTCCTGCACATGTTCCGCGGCATCATGTACGGCTCGTACAAGAAGCCGCGCGAGCTGGTGTGGCTGCTCGGCATGCTGATCTTCCTGGTGCTGATGGCCGAGGCCTTCATGGGCTACGTGCTGCCGTGGGGCAACATGTCGTTCTGGGGCGCCAAGGTGATCATCTCGCTGTTCGGCACGCTGCCCTACATCGGGGGCGCGCTGGAGCAGTGGATCATGGGCGATTTCCTGCCCGGCGACGCCACGCTCAACCGCTTCTTCGCCCTGCACGTGATCGCGTTGCCGCTGGTGCTGCTGCTGCTGGTGGTGCTGCACATCGCCGCCCTGCATGAAGTGGGTTCGAACAACCCCGACGGGGTGGAAATCAAGAAGGGCCCCAAGGGCAACCGCTGGGACGCGCTCAAGCCCTCCGACGGCATTCCGTTCCACCCGTACTACACGGTGAAGGATCTGGTCGGCGTGGGTGCGTTCCTGCTGCTCGCGGCCTTCATCATCTTCTTCGCGCCGACCTTCGGCGGCTGGTTCCTGGAACACGACAACGCGATCCCGGCCAACAACCTGCTGACCCCGCCGGAGATCAAGCCGGTGTGGTACTTCACCCCGTTCTACGCGATCGTGCGCATGATCCCGTCCTTCCTCGGTTCGGCCGTGTGGGGCGTGCTGGCGATGTTCAGCGCCATCGCGGTGCTGTTCGCGATGCCCTGGCTCGACCGCGGCAAGGTCAAGTCGGTGCGCTACCGCGGTACCGGCTACAAGGTGGCGCTGGTGGTCTTCGTGCTGGCGTTCTTCGGGCTCGGCGCGGTCGGCGCGGGCATCACGGCGGAGGTCATCCCGGCGTGGTTCGGCAATGTCGACCTCACCTTCTGGGAAAACCTGTTCGGCCGGCTGATGACGCTGCTGTACTTCGGCTTCTTCGTTTTCCTCTGGGCCTATACCTATTTCGGCTGGGAGACCACCAAGCCGGTTCCGGATCGGGTGACCACGCATGACTAAGCTGCCAACGACGATGAAGCATTTTCTTTCCGGTGTCGCGCTGGCGCTTGGCCTGTTCGTGGGCACGCTGCCGGCACACGCCGAAGGCGCCAAGGCCGAGCTGATGAAGTCCGGCGCCGACGTGCGCGACCAGGCTTCGCTGCAGCGCGGTGCCCGGCTGTTCTTCAACTACTGCGTCGGCTGCCATTCGTTGAAGTACATGCGCTATTCGCGCATGGCCGAAGACCTGGGCCTGACCGAAGACGAGGTGATGAAGAACCTCAACTTCACCGGCGCCAAGTTCCAGGAGCCGGTGATCTCGCACATGCCCGCCGAACAGGCCGGCACCTGGTTCGGCAAGGCTCCGCCGGATCTGTCGCTGGAGGTGGACGCCAAGGGTGCCGACTGGGTCTACACCTACCTCAACACCTTCTACCTCGATCCGAAGAGCCCGATCGGCTGGAACAACACCACCTTGCCCAATGCCGCCATGCCGTTCCCGCTGTGGGAGCTGCAGGGCATGCAGACCGCGCAGATGAAGCCGGCGAAGGATGGCGAGAGCGCGGCGGTGGAGAAACTGGTGCTGTCGCATCCGGGCAAGATGACGCCGGCGCAGTTCCAGCAGGCCACCCGCGACCTGACCAGCTTCCTGCAGTATGTTTCGGAACCCGCGGCGCTGCAGCGACACCACTACGGCATCTGGGTGCTGCTGTTCCTGGCCCTGTTCACCTTCCTGGCGGCCTTGCTCAAGAAGGAATACTGGAAAGACGTCCACTGAGCCGCAAGGCATCTGCGGACGCGGCGGCCACGGGCCGCCGCGTCTGTCTCACCGATGGGGAATCGCGCATGGTTCAAAGCCCCCGCTTGCGTAATGCATTGACGCTGTACACCACGGCCGACGACATCCAGTGTCATCGTGCCCGGCTGGTGCTGGCCGCCAAGGGGGTCAGCTACGAACGAGTGGTGGTGGACCGGGCCCGGCCACCGCAGGACCTGCTCGACCTCAATCCCTACGGCAGCACGCCGACCCTGATCGATCGCGACCTGACCCTGTTCGACACCGCGGTGGTATGCGAGTACATCGACGAGCGCTACCCGCATCCGCCGCTGATGCCGATCGACCCGCAATCGCGCGCGCGCCTGCGCGTGGCGGCCGTGCGCATCGAGAAGGACTGGCTGCCCGAGGTCGACAAGATCCGCGCCGGCGGCCGCCCCGCGGACGCGGCGCGCAAGCGGCTGCGCGAGCACTTGCTGTCCACGGTGCCGCTGTTCAAGGCGTCGCGGTTCTTCCTCAACCCGGAGATGAGCCTGGCCGACTGCCTGGTCGCACCGGTGATCTGGCGCCTGCCCTGGCTGGGCGTGGATCTGGGCCGCGAGGGCAAGTCGATCGTCGATTACGGCGAGCGCCTGTTCCACAGCCAGGGCTTCGCGCGCAGCATGACCGACGAGGAAAAGGCCATGCGGCCGCTCCATGAGCAAGCATGACGCCATCGCGATGAGTTCCAATCGTCCGTACCTGCTGCGGGCGATCTACGACTGGATCTCCGACAACGACCTGACCCCCTACATCCTGGTCGATGCCGGGGTGGCCGGCGTGCGGGTGCCGCCGCAGGTGATCCAGAATGGCCAGGTCGTGCTCAACCTCGCCACCCGGGCGGTGGCCAACCTCGACCTCGGCAACGACTGGATCAGTTTCCAGGCGCGTTTCTCCGGGGTCAGCCAGGCGATCCAGATCCCGGTGCAGGCCGTGCTGGCGCTGTACGCGCAGGAAAACGGCCAGGGCATGATGTTTCCGGCCGAGGGCGAAGGCGGCGACACCCCGCCGACCGATCCGCCGCCGCCGGAGGGTCCGGCGCCTTCCGCCGATGACGCGGGCGACAAGCCCAGGCGTTCGGCGCCGCACCTGCGCGTGGTGAAATAAGCGGCCGCCCCGATCGGGGCTACGGCTTTCAGGGCTGCCGGTCGGCCCGCCGCGGACGCAAGGCCACGACCTTGCCCGATGCGGCGGCAAGGTCGTCGCCGGGCCGATCCGCGGCCACCGCCGGTTCGGTCACCGGCAGGCTCAGGTCGGTCAGCGCCTCGCCGATCATCCACAACCGTCCCGGCTCGCGATCGTGCCCGTCGACGCTGACTTCGAAGCCGTAGCCACGCTCGAGCCGGCGCAGGCCGTCGATCCGGCGCAGGCGCAGGGCGCGCAGGCCCACCGTCTCGTCCAGCAACTGCAGTCCGTGCCGGCGACACTCTTGCCGCGCGACGCGCACCGCGCGTTCGCGCGCCACGCTCAGCTTCAGCCACAGGCCCACCGTGGCGCCGAGGACGAGCAAGAGGACCAAGGCGGAAAAATCGGACATGCCCCCAGTGTGTGGGCGTGCCCGCGCGGGTGCAAGGCGAGGCTCAGACCAGTTGCAGTCGCAGCGAAAGGTCGACCGCGTGCACGTGCTTGGTCAGCGCGCCGACCGAGATGAAATCCACGCCGGTGCGGGCGAAATCGCCGATGGTCTGCAGGTCGACGTTGCCGGAAATCTCCAGCGGCACGCGGCCCGCGGTGCGCGCCACGGCTTCGCGCATCTGCTCGAGCTCGAAGTTGTCGAGCATGATGCGATCCACGCCGGCTTGCAGCGCCTGTTCGAGCTCGTCGAGGTTCTCCACCTCCACCTCCAGCGGCAGGTCGGGGTGGAGCTGGCGCGCGGCCGATACCGCCGCCGCGATGCCGCCGGCGGCGATGATGTGGTTTTCCTTGACCAGGATCGCGTCGTACAGGCCCATGCGCTGGTTGTGGCCGCCGCCGCAGCGCACGGCATACTTCTGCGCGACGCGCAGGCCGGGCACGGTCTTGCGGGTGTCGAGCACGCGCACGGCCGTGCCGGCCACCGCGGCGACGTGGCGTGCCGTCGTGGTGGCGGTGGCCGAAAGCAGTTGCAGGAAGTTGAGCGCCGTGCGCTCGGCGGTGACCAGCGAGCGAGCGTGCCCGGCCAGGCTGCAGATCAGCGTGCCGGGAGCGACCTGGTCGCCGTCGCGCACCTGCCAGTCGATCTGAACCGAAGGATCCAGCCGCCGGAAGCAGGCATCGAACCAGGCGCCGCCGGCGATGACGGCGGCATCCCGGCAGGTGAGCCTCGCCCGGGCCCGCGCGTCGGCCGGGAGCAGGGCGGCCGTGGCGTCGCCCTGGCCCATGTCCTCGGCCAGGGCGCGTTCGACATCGGCGGCGATTTGGGTGGCGGGGGGCGGCGCGAAACGGGATGTGGCGGTCATTCGGTATCCGTGGAAGCGGCGCCGTCGGCGGGCACCTCGTCGCCGGCCTGGCTGAGCTTGCCGACGATCGCGGTCATCGCGCGGTCGAACAGCGCGTTGGCCGCCAGCACGCGGGCCTTGCCGTCCGCGAACAGGCCGGCCAGTTCGCGCGGGGCGTAATCGGCGACCTTGAGGCCACGCCGGTTGACGAACAGGTAGCGGCCGCTCATCGGGCTGATCCAGGACAGCTTGGCCCGCGCCGGCGGTTCGTCATCCAGGGTGAACTCCAGCCAGTTGCCCGGCTGCAGTGCCTGCACCTGGTACCACTCCGGGCTGTCCGGCGGAACCTCGGCGAGCTCCTCTTCCTCGAGGATGTCCGCCGGCGCGGCCTGGCGGTCGAGCACGGGCTGGATGCTGTCCGGGATGGCCAGCATCGCGACGTCCTCCTCGGCCGTGGCGGTTTCGGCGGCATCCGTCGCGGGCGCTTCGCCCAGCTGCTGGCGATAGTAGGCATGCAGCTGACCCAGCAGGCGTTCGACGTCCTGCTCCTGAAACGCCACGTTGGCCAGGCCCTGGCGCAGCGCACGCTCGATGCCGGGCAGCATCTGCCGCAGCGCCTGGCGGCTGGTGGTGTCGTTGGCCGGCCGGGTACTGGCGATGAATTCGTCGATGAAGCGCAGGGCGGCCTTGAACTCGGGCGAGTCCTCGCCCTGGCGCAGCAGGGTCAGCACCAGGTGGTTGGCCCACGCGCGCGCCAGCACGCCGTGGATCAGCGGAGGCAGTTTCTGGCTGCCGATGCGCTCGAGGATCTCGCGCGCCGCGCGGCGACGGGCCTGCTCCAGCTTCTCGCGGCCGCGTGCCGATTCGGCCACGCGTTGCTCGGCCAGCTCGGAGCGCCGCTTGTTGACGTCCTGGAACTGCTGCAGGTCGGTCAACAGGCGCTCGAAGATGCCCATGTCGTCGTCGAAGTCGTGCAGCAACTGGTCGACGATCGACTTCACCTTCTCGTGCAGGCGATGGTCGCGGTCGGACTCCTCCGACCAGCTCTTGGCCTGTTCGGCCAGGCTGTCCAGCAGCCGGCGCGCCGGATGCTGCCGGTGCGAGAACATCTTGCGATCGAGGATCGCGGCCTTGAGGTAGGGGATCTGCAGCCGCGCCAGCATCACCTGCATCGCCGCCGGCAGGTTGCGGTCTTCCAGGATGAACTCGAAAAGCATGCCGACGAGGTCGATCGTGTCCTCGTCCATGCTGGCCACGTGGCTGGGGCGTTCCCCGCGCAGGGCGCCGATCTGGGTGAGCAGTTGCGTCTTCAACTGCAGCACTTCGCGGCTGATCGCGGCGGCATCGTCGGAGTCGTCGTAGCTGACCGGCCCGTTGTTGCTGACGATCTGGCTCTGCAGCACGCTGAGCGCACCCAGCAGCTCGTTGACCGAGGGCAGCGACCCGGCCGCAGCCCCGCCGCCCTCGCGTACCGCGCGGCCGGTGCCGGCACCGCCGCCACGCCGCGCGCTGAACAGCGCGTGCAGGGTGTGCAGCAGGTCGTCGGAGATTTCGGCATCCTCGTCCATGCCGGACGCGGTGACGCCAGCACCGGCACCGGCACCGGTCGTGGCCGCGGCGCTGCCGCCCCTGGCCTGGCCGCCGCGCGGCACCCCGTGGCGCAACTGCGGCAGCACGCCGGCGCGCACCAGCTCGCCGTTGATCTCCTGGTACAGCTCCTCCAGCATCGACAGCACGTAGCGGTCGAACAGCTTGTAGATGATCAGCTTGACGCGCATGTCCGCGCTCAGTTCCTGCAGCGCCTCGCGGAACGCCTGGGACAGCGTGGCCGGCGCCACCGGGTTGCTGGCCTCGTCGATCTTGTAGCCGCCGCAGATCACGGAGAGGCGCTGGTTGACCGCAAACAGGTCGCGCGCCAGGCGCGCGTCGTTCTTGCTGATCATGCTGGTGATCGCCAGCGATTCCTCGAGGTCGCTTTCGGCCACCAGGGTCAGTTCGGCGGCGCCGAACGAGGGCGCCGGCGCCGGCGCGGCGGCCTTGCCCGGGTGCGCCAGGTCGCTGAGCTTGCGCGCCACGGCGCTCAGAAAGCTGCGCTCGATGCCGGGGCGGCGCTTGCGCACCTCGCGCATGCCGTCGAAGTAATGCATCTGCGCGGCGTTGTTTTCCGCCTTCTCGGCGAGGTCGAACAAGGCGTCGTCGACCTGTTCGAACGCGTTGCCCACCCATTGCTGCAGACGCTTGTTGGCGATCCCGCGCACGGCGTTGAGCAGCTCGCCCACCCGCTCGCTGGACGGGTCCAGGCGCTGGCTCAAGTTGACTACCCTGGTTGGCTCATTGGCCTCGTTCATCGCCATGTTCCCCTGAGCTGTGCCACGCACGGCCGGATCCGGCAGGGCTGCGCAGAGGCCGACAATAAGCCAATTGGCGGCCGCCTGTCATGCCCGTTCCCGCCCGCCACGGTCCGCTAGCCCTGGCCGGTCGGGAAATCGGCCAGTTGCAAGGTACCGATGCCTTCTTCCGGAAGCATCACCGGGATGCCGTCCTCGATGCGGTAGATGACCTTGCGGTCGACGGTGATCAGCGCCTCGGCCACCCGTTCGCGCACCGGGACGCCGGCGACCGTATCGACCTTGCCGGCCGCGATCCCCTCGTTCAGCGCGTCCAGTTGCTGGCGCGTCATCGCTCGCAGCGGGGTCTTGCTGACGGGGCAGCAGAGGATGTCGAGCAGGCGCTTGTCCATGATCGGGGGTTCGGGTGTGTCGGGCCGGGAAAGCCCGTACAATAGCGGTTTTTGGATATTCCGGCCATGACAGCAACCACAGAAACGCCGCGCGTGGGCGTGGTGATGGGTTCGCACTCGGACTGGGAAACCATGCAGCATGCAGCCGACGTGCTGACCGAGCTGGGCGTGGCCCACGAGGTCCGCGTGGTCTCGGCCCACCGCACGCCGGACCTGCTGTTCAGCTACGCCGAACAGGCGACGGGGCGCGGCATCCAGGTGATCCTCGCCGGTGCCGGCGGCGCCGCCCACCTGCCGGGCATGCTGGCGGCCAAGACCCGCCTGCCGGTGTTCGGCGTGCCGGTGCAGTCCAAGGCGCTCAACGGGATGGACTCGCTGTTGTCGATCGCGCAGATGCCGGCCGGGATACCGGTGGGCACGCTGGCGATCGGGCGCGCCGGGGCGGTCAACGCGGCCCTGCTGGCCGCCGCCGTGCTGGCCCTGCACGACCGAGGGCTGGCCGATGCGCTGGAACAGTGGCGCTCGCGCCAGACCCGCGCCGTGCTCGAGCAGCCGGACCCGCGCGCATGAGCGAACGACGCCAGCCCGTGGTGGGCATCCTGGGCGGCGGGCAACTCGCCCGCATGCTGGCGCTGGCGGCTGCCCCGCTGGGGGTCAACTGCCTCGTCGTGGATGGCTCGGCCGATGCCTGCGCCGGCCAGGTGGCCCCCCTGGTGGTGGCCGACTGGAGCGATCGCGCGGCGCTGGAGGCGTTCGCCCGCCGGGTGGACGTGGTCACCTTCGATTTCGAGAACGTGCCGGCCGATACCGCGCACTGGCTGGCCGGGCGGGTGGCCGTGCACCCGGCGCCCGAGGCATTGGCCGTGGCCCAGGACCGGCTGGCCGAGAAAACCCTGTTCCGCGCCTGCGGCCTGCCCACCACCGAGTTCATGGCGGTCGATTCGCGCGAACAGCTCGATCAGGCGCTGGCCGCGGTCGGCGCGCCGGCCATCCTCAAGACCCGCCGGCTGGGCTACGACGGCAAGGGCCAGTTCCGGCTGGCCACGGCGGGCGACGCGAACGCGGCGTGGGCAGCGCTGGGCGCCCAGGCGGCCACCTCGGGGCTGATCCTGGAAGCCTTCGTGCCGTTCGAGCGCGAGCTGTCGATCCTCGCCGTGCGCGGGCGCGATGGCGAGTTCCGTGCCTGGCCGCTGACCGGCAACTGGCATGTCGACGGCGTGCTGTCGATGAGCCTGGCGCCGGCGCCGGATCTGGCCCAACTGCAACAGCGCGCCAACGAGCACGCGCGCGTGCTGGCCGAGCGCCTGGGCTACGTCGGCGTGTTCGCGCTGGAACTGTTCGTGCGCGACGGCGAGTTGCTGGGCAACGAGATGGCTCCGCGCGTGCACAACTCCGGCCACTGGACCATCGAGGGCGCGCACGCCAGCCAGTTCGAGAACCATGTGCGGGCGGTGCTCGGTTTGCCGCTGGGAGATACCGGGTTGCGTGGTGCGGCGGCCATGTTCAACTGGATCGGCGAACTGCCCGACGCCGCGTCGGTGCTGCGGGGCGTGGACGCCCACTGGCACGACTACGGCAAGCAGGCCCGGCCGGGGCGCAAGGTCGGCCACGCCACCGTGTGCGCGCCGGATGGCGCGGTGCTGGCGACACGCCTGCGCGACATCGCGCAGGCGTTGGGACGCGAGGTGCAAGTCGAGCCGGTGTTGCGCGCGCTGGGCGACGCGTAGGAGCGCGCCGGGCAGACCAACGAGGGCACGAGAAAAGGCGGCGCCATGGGCGCCGCCTTTTTCGTGACACGCGGGATCAGGCCAGGTTCTTCGCGGCGAAATCCCAGTTCACCACGTTCCAGAACGCCTCCAGGTATTTCGGGCGCGCGTTGCGGTAGTCGATGTAGTACGCGTGCTCCCACACGTCGGCGGTGAACAGCGGCTTGTCGCTGCCGGTGATCGGGGTGCCGGCGTTGGACGTGTTGACGATGCCGAGCGAGCCATCCGGGCGCTGCACCAGCCAGGTCCAGCCCGAGCCGAAGTTGCCCGCGGCGGATTTGCTGAACTCCTCCTTGAACTTGGCCACCGAGCCGAACGCCTTGTTGATCGCGTCGGCCAGCTTGCCGGTGGGCTCGCCGCCGCCGTTGGGGCTCATCGAGTTCCAGTAGAAGGTGTGGTTCCAGGTCTGGGCGGCGTTGTTGAAGATGCCGCCGGAGGACTTGCGGATGATGTCCTCGAGCTTCGCGTCGGCGAACTCGGTGCCCTCGATCTGCTTGTTCAGATTGGTCACGTAGGCCTGGTGATGCTTGCCGTAGTGGTACTCGAGCGTCTCGGCGGAGACGTGCGGCTCCAGTGCGTTCTTTTCGTACGGAAGCGGGGGAAGTTCGATGGCCATGGGCGACTCCTTGGGGTGTTGCTGAGAGAGAAAGATGCCGGCGCGGCAGCTGGCGGCCGACGGGTGACTGATACAATAGCGGCTTGCCCGCATTGTAAAGATGAAACATCGACCATGGACATCAACGAGCCCATCAAGGCGCTGCTGGCCGAGCACCCCATCGTGCTGTTCATGAAAGGCACGCCGGAATTTCCGATGTGCGGGTTTTCCAGCCGTGCGGCGCAGGCGCTGACGCAGGCCGGCGCGACCTTCCACGCGGTCAACGTGCTGGCCGATCCGCAGATCCGCGCCGCGCTGCCGCACTTCGCGAACTGGCCGACCTTCCCGCAGTTGTTCATCAACGGCGAGCTGATCGGCGGCTGCGACATCATCGAGGAGCTGATGTCCTCCGGCGAGCTGGCCCGCATGGCCAGCGACGTGGCGGGAGCAGCCTCTTGAGCGGCTTGCCCGTGGCGCACCCGCCCGTCGATTGGCAGCCGGCGGCCGACAGCCTGGCCGGACGCGTGGTGCTGGTCACCGGTGCCTATGGCGGGCTCGGCGGCGCCGTGGCGCGCGCGGCCTCGCGGGCCGGCGCCACCGTGGTCATCACCGGCAAGCGCAAGCGCCAGCTGGAGAAGCTTTACGACGCGATGCGCGAAGAGGGCCTGGCCGAACCGGTGATCCATCCGCTGGACATGGAGGTGGCCACGCCGCGCGAATACGCCGCGCTGGCCGACGGCCTGCAGCGCGACCTTGGCCGTCTCGACGGCATCGTGCATTGCGCGGCGAGTTTCACCGGGCTCACCCCTATCGCGATGCAGCGCCCGGACGACTGGTTGCGTGCGATGCACGTCAACGTCAATGCGCCGTTCGCGCTGACCCAGGCCTGCATGCCGCTGCTGACCGCGGCCGCTGACAGCGCGGTGGTGTTCGTGCTGGACAACCCCGACCTGCTGCGGCGCGCCCACTGGGGCGGCTACGGGGTGTCGAAGGCGGCGCTGGAGCGCCTGGTGGCGATCCTGCATGAGGAAACCGACGAAACCACGCTGCGCGTGCATGCGCTCCTGCCCGCGCCGATGCGTACGGCGCTGCGCCGGCTGGCCTACTTCGGCGACGACATCATGCAGCAGCCGACGCCCGACGCCACGGCGGAGGCGGCCGTCTACCTGCTCGGCCCGCAGGCACGGGTCGCGCGCGGCGCGGTTCTGGATCTTCGTCCGTAGGAGCCCGCTCGCGGGCGATGCTGTTGATCTGGTCTTCCATCGCGCGTGAGAAAACAAGAGCATCGCCCGCGAGCGGGTTCCTGCGCGCGCACGGTCCGGCCACACGTTGCCAACCTGTCTTCAGGGAGTCGAAATGGAAGCACAGATGAACACGCTGTCGGCGGGGATCATGTTGTTCCTGATCATGGACCCGCTCGGCAACATCCCGATCTTCCTGAGCCTGCTCAAGGACGTGCCGCCGCGCCGCCGGCGCCACGTGATGGTGCGCGAGCTGCTGATCGCGCTCGGCGTGCTGCTGGTGTTCCTGTTCGGTGGCCAGCAGTTCCTGCACCTCATGCAGCTCAAGCCCGACTCGATCAGCGTCGCCGGCGGCATCGTGCTGTTCCTGATCGGCATCCGCATGGTGTTCCCGCCGGCCGACGGCAGCGGCATCTTCGGCAAGCCGGGGCAGGGCGAGCCGTTCATCGTGCCGATGGCGATCCCGGGCGTGGCCGGGCCATCGGCCATGGCCGCCCTGCTGCTGCTGACCAACACCCAGCCCGGCCGCACCGCGGACTGGGTGCTGGCGCTGCTGCTGGCGTGGCTGGCCACGGCGATCATCCTGCTCAGCTCGACCTATCTGTTCCGCTGGCTGGGCGAAAGCGTGCTGACCGCGCTGGAACGCGTGATGGGCATGCTGCTGATCGCCCTGTCGGTGCAGATGTTCCTGTCCGGCGTGGCCTCGTTCCTGCATTCGGTGCCCTGAATCCGGCCCCTCCGGGGGCCGGAGATCGTGGTGCGGATGACGTGCCAGCGGCATGAAAGTGTCATACAATGCCGTTAAAATCTTTTAACAATTGGTTGGCAGAGGGAGACAGCTGCCGGCCGCCCGCTTCGGCTCATGGGGCCCGGAGCCGGGAGCCAAGCAGGACCATCAAACGGTTTGCCACGAGGCCCGGGTCGCACCGGGTCGCAGCGCGTTTGATTTCGTGACCTAAAACCATTTCCGTTGTGAACCCGAGGGTCGAACAAGACATGAACAGCCGAATCCGCGCCAAACTGCTGCCACTCGCCATCACCGCACTGCTGGCGTCCGCGCCGGCCTTTGCGCAAGTCACCTCGTCGGCGATCTCCGGTCGCGTGCTGGACAGCAGCGGTCAACCGGTGGCTGGCGCCACGGTGACGATCGTGCACGAGCCGTCCGGCACCACCAAGGTCACCACCACCGGCCCCGACGGCCGTTACGCGGCGCAGGGCCTGCGCGTGGGCGGTCCGTTCGACGTCAAGGTCTCCACCGGCGGCCAGGTGACCGCCGAGCAGGACAATGTCTACCTGCAGCTGGCGCAGGAATCGGCGATCAACCTCGTCGTGCCGGCCGGCCCGAGCGCGAAGGAAGCCACCAACCTGGAAAGCGTCACGGTTTCCGCCAGCGCGCTGGCGCAGACCTTCAGCCCGGACAACAAGGGCATCTCGACCAACATTTCCGCGCGCGAGATCGAAGCGACGCCGACCCCCGACCGCTCGATCCAGAACCTGGTGCGCCTCGACCCGCGCATCGTGATCACCGACCGCGAGCGCGGCGAGTTCTCGGCCATCGGCCAGAACAGCCGCTACAACAACGTCACCGTCGACTCGGTCAGCGCCAACGACCCGTTCGGCCTGAACGCGAACGGCCTGCCGACCCTGTCCACCCCGATCTCGCAGGACACGATCGAGGAATACAACATCTCCACCGCCAACTACGACACGGCCATCCGTCGCGGCGTGGGCGCCAACGTCAACGCGGTCACCAAGAGCGGCACCAACGAATTCCACGGCTCGGTCTACTACGTCTTCCAGAACGACGACATGATCGGCAAGAACGAGGACGACGCGAAGTACACCGCGTTCACCCGCAACTGGACCGGTGGCGCCACCGTCGGCGGGCCGATCATCCAGGACAAGCTGTTCTTCTTCCTGTCGGCCGAGAAGAGCGTCAAGGTCGGCGCGGGCAGCCCGTACGGCCCGGAGGACTCCGGCGCCTCGACGCCGATCGACGGCCTGACCTCGAGCCAGGTGCAGCAGGTGATCGATGCAGCCAAGTCGCTGGGCCTGGGGGATCCGGGCGCCTACGGCGGCGGCAACACCAACCTTGAAGACAAGCGCTACCTGGGCAAGATCGACTGGAACATCACCAACAACCACCGCGCCAGCTTCACCTACAGCCAGACCAAGGAAACCAAGCCGGTCATTACCGGCTCGAACACCAACCTGGTGCTGTCCAGCGGCTGGTACACCACCAGCGTCGACAACAAGAGCTACGCGCTGCATTTCTACGACGACTGGTCGGAGAACTTCTCCAGCCAGGCCAGCCTCTCGTACGCCAAGTTCGACCAGCTGCGCGGTCCGTACAACGGCGTGGCCAGCCCGGACGTGCGGGTCTATCCCACCACGTTCAATGACGGTACCTCGGTGGAGTTCGGCACCGAGTACTCCAGCCAGGCCAACATCCTGCGCACCCGCACCACCAACTTCGCCTGGGCCGGCACCTACTATGCCGGCGACCACGCGATCAAGGGCGGTTTCGACTACGAGCGCGACAACCTCTACAACCTGTTCCTGCAGAACTACTACGGCAGCTACACGTTCGAGGATGCCAACGGGCTGTCGGGTCTCGAGAACTTCCTGGCCGGCAACTACTACCAGTTCCGCTACAACCGCCCGGCCGACGGCCTGGGCCTGAACGACGTGGCGGCCAGCTTCAACATCAAGCAGTGGGGCGTGTTCCTGCAGGATACCTGGCAGGTCACCGACAACCTGTCGGTGCAGTACGGCGTGCGCGTGGACATCCCGCTGACCAGCGACAAGCCGCTTTACAACGCCAAGTTCGCGGCCGATCCGATCGCCAGCAGCTACGATCCGGTGACCCACACCGGCACGCAGGCCGGTGGCGGCTTCGGGCGCACCAACCAGACCACGATCAATGGCAACCGCGTGGTCCAGCCGCGCGTGTCGTTCAACTACAACTTCAATACCGAGCTTGCCACCCAGCTGCGCGGCGGCGCGGGCCTGTTCATCTCCAACCCGCCCACCGTGTGGATCGGCAACATCTACTCCAATTCGGGCGTAACGCAGACGCAGTTCAACTGCGGCCCGACCCTGAGCCCGCCGTGCAGCGGCAGCAACATCCCCGCGTTCAGCGCGGATCCGCTGCACCAGAACGACGGCGCGGCCGGCAGCGGCGCGCAGACGGTGAACACGATCTCGCCGGGCTTCCGCCTGCCGAGCGTGTGGAAGTTCAGCATCGGCCTGGACAAGGAGCTGCCGTGGTGGGGCCTGGTGGCGACGGCCGACTACCAGCACATCAAGGTGCGCAACGCGATCCTGTTCCAGAACCTCAACACCGGTGCGGCCACCGCGATCCTGCCGGACGGCCGCGAGAGCTTCTACAAGGACATCTCGCTCGACCCGCGCGGCAACGGGCAGCGCAACCGCTACCTGGCCAACCCGGGCTTCACCGACGGCACGATCAACCTGGCCAACACCCATCGCGGCAGCGCCGACAGCCTCGCGCTGTCCTTGAAGAAGCCGTTCTCCAACAGCTGGACCGGCATGGTCGGGTTCACCTGGAGCCGCGCCACCGAGGTCAACCCCGGCACCTCGTCCGTGGCCAGCTCCAACTACAACAACAACTACATCGTCAACCCGAACAACGACGTGGCCAGCCCGTCGAACTACTCGATCCCGCGCCGCGTGCTGGCCTCGCTGAACTGGCGGCACAGCTTCTTCGGTGATTACGCCACCAGCGCCAGCATCCTGTACGACGGCCACAACGCCGCGCCGTACAGCTGGGCGTTCGGCAACGATGCCAATGGTGATGGCCGCAGCAATGACCTGGTCTTCATCCCGAAGCCCGGCCAGGTGGAGTTCCGCGACGGCACCGACCCGGACAAGATCGCCCAGTTCTTCGACTACATCCAGCGCAACGACTACCTGAAGGACCACGCGGGCGGCATCGCCGGCCGCAACGGTGATCGTGCCGGCTGGATCAACCAGATCGACCTGAGCTTCAGCCAGGAAATCCCGGGCATCTTCAAGGGCAACAAGGGCATCGTGAAGCTCGATCTGTACAACTTCACGAACCTGCTGAACAAGCACTGGGGCATCGAGAAGCGGGTCAACTTCCCGGGCGGTCGCGCGCTGGCGGACTACTACGGCGTGGACACGGCCACCGGCAAGTACATCTACGACATCGGTGGCAGCAACTACACGGACGCCAACGGCAATTACCGCCCGCGGGAGATCCCGACCTACGTGAACTTCGGCGACGATCTCGCCCAGCGCTGGTCGGTGCTGCTGACGGTCAAGTACACCTTCTGACCGATCCGTTTCGCGCTTGACCCCGAAGCCGGCGTCCGCAAGGGCGCCGGCTTTTTTCGTCTTGACCGCATGATTCGCGCGGCGGATGCTTGGCAACCCGCCACGACGCTGCATGAGGCAGTCACGTCGTCAGCGGCAGGAGAGTTGTGGATGAATGATTTCCAGGCCGGCCGTGCCGGCAAACCGGGTGCGGTGAGCGCTCGCATCAGCCCGATCGGCGGGCTCGACGTACTCTCGCGTCACGAGGTGGCCCGCCTGCGCGGCGCCAGCGGTTCCGGGCTGCACGCGCTGCTGCGGCGCTGTGCGCTGGCGGTGCTGACCTCCGGCAACGTCAGCGACGACCCGCGCGCGATGCTCGAGCAATACCCCGATTTCGACATCCAAGTGCTGCAGCAGGATCGCGGCATGAAGATCGAGCTCTCGAACGCGCCGGCACAGGCGTTCGTCGATGGCGAGATCATCCGCGGCATCAACGAGCTGCTGGTCGCGGTGGTGCGCGACATCGTCTACGTGTCGACCCAGCTGGAACAGGCCGGGCTCGATCTCGACGCATCCTCCGCGCTGACCCAGGGCGTGTTCGAGATCCTGCGCAACGCGCGCATCCTCAAGCCGCAGGTGGATCCGAACCTGGTGGTGTGCTGGGGCGGGCACTCGATCTCGCGCGAGGAGTACGACTATTCCAAGCTGGTCGGCTACCAGCTCGGCCTGCGCGGGCTGGACATCTGCACCGGCTGCGGCCCGGGCGCGATGAAGGGGCCGATGAAGGGCGCCACGATCTCGCACGCCAAGCAGCGGCGCCGGCACAATCGCTACATCGGCATCACCGAGCCGGGCATCATCGCGGCCGAATCGCCGAACCCGATCGTCAACCACCTGGTGATCATGCCGGACATCGAAAAGCGCCTGGAGGCGTTCGTGCGCCTGGGCCACGGCATCATCGTGTTCCCCGGCGGCGTCGGCACGGCCGAGGAGATCCTCTACCTGCTGGGCATCCTGCTGCACCCGGACAATGCCAGCACGCCGTTCCCGCTGATCTTCACCGGCCCGCGCCATTCGGCCGCCTATTTCGAGCAGATCGACCGCTTCCTGCGCCTGACCCTGGGCGACGAGGTGGCGCAGCATTACCAGATCATCGTCGACGATCCGCAGACGGTGGCGCGCACGATGGTGAAGGGGCTGGAGAAGGTGCGCCACAACCGGCTCGACACCAAGGACGCGTTCTTCTTCAACTGGGCGCTGCGGATCCCGCTGGAATTCCAGCAGCCGTTCCGGCCCACCCACGGGGCGATGCGCGCGCTGCAGATCCACCACGGCCGGCCCCGGCATGAACTGGCCGCGGACCTGCGGCGGGCGTTCTCCGGCATCGTCGCGGGCAACGTGAAGGAAGAGGGCGTGCAGGCGATCGAGCGGGAAGGGCCGTTCGCCATCGACGGCGACGCCGACATCATGCGTGCGCTGGACCAACTGCTGCAGGCCTTCGTCGAACAGCACCGCATGAAGCTGCCGGGCGGCTCGGCGTACGTGCCCTGCTATCGGGTGATCACCCACTGAGTGGTGCGGAGTCGTCGCGTCTGCGCGCTTGACAGTTCCTCGCCGCGTCGACAAACTACGCAGCTCCCGCCCGAATAGCTCAGCTGGTTAGAGCACTTGACTGTTAATCAGGGGGTCGCTGGTTCGAGTCCAGCTTCGGGCGCCAGATGAGACACGCAGAGGCCGGCAGGAAACTGCCGGCCTCTGTCGTTGCGGATGTGCCGCCCGGAAACGACGAAGGGCGCCGCAGCGCCCTTCGCAGGTGGGCTGGTTGCGCCTCAGCGTACCTTGAACAGCACCGGCTTCCAGCTGCCGCCTGCATATGCCTCGCGACGGCGGCGGTGCATGCGCTCGATCGTCTCCAGTCGGCGCGCTTCCGCCCAGTCGACGCGGTTCAACATCAGGCCGGCCTTGCTCTCGCCGCGGCGGGTGGCCTCGTTGTCGCGCCAGCGACGGAAATCGTCGTAGGCCTCGATCTCGTGCTGCAACTCGCGCATGCACAGTTCGATCATGATGGCGTCGTCGAGAAAGCCCAGCACCGGGACATTGTCCGGCACCGCGTCGTCCGGGCTGGCGAAGTAGGCAAGCGCGGCGAGCACGTGTTCGCGATCTTCCTCGGGCAGGCCGAAGCCGGCGTCCTCGACCATGTTGATCATGGAATCGAGGTGCTTCAGGCGCGTCGCCACGAAATCGGGCAGCTCCCTGTTGCCGGTCGTCTCCAGCAGGCTGCGCGCGGCGCCGACGATGCTGACGGGGTCCGTCGCGTCGGCTTTCTTCTGCGCCTGTGCGATGTTGTCGACGAACAGCTTCAGATCGGAATCGCTGAGGGAGATGCAGATGTCCAGGCTCATGTTGGAGGGCTCACAAGACGGCGGGAAAAGATCGCCAGCCTATGTCAGCCGATGCATGGACGTCAATTGGCCGGGGCCGGGCCGCGCGCGCCGGCGGGCGGTGCTGCGAGGCGGCTTGCGAGATGCGACGGGGACGCGACGGTGCGCCGGCCGGCTCAGGAAACGCCGGGCTCGCCGGCGGCCAGCTCTTTCAGCAACTGGAAGATCTCCCGATAGGCCTTGGGCGGCTTGTTCGGCGTCTCCTGTTCCATGCGGGCCTGGCGCAGCAGCGAGCGCAGGCGCTGGCGGTCGACCTGCGGATGCTCCGTGATCAGTTCGGACAGGGCCGCCTCGTCGCCGGCGACGAGCTGGTCGCGGATTGCCTCCAGCCGATGCATCGCGGCGGTGTCCTGGCGCTGCTTCTCGCGGTTCTCGCCGAGCTCCGCGCGCACCGCGGCAAAATCCTCCTCGCCGAAGCGACGCATGACCTTGGCCAGGAAGGCCATCTGGCGCTTGCGGGCGCCGTGGGCGGTGATGCGACGGGTGTTTTCGATCTCGCGGCGCACGTCCTCGGGCAGCTCGAGCCGGGCCAGCCGGCTGGCCGGCAGTTCCACCAGCTGGCCGGCAAGGGCCAGCACGGCCAGTGCCTCGCGCCGCTGCTGGGTGCGGCTGGGGCCGTACTCCTGTTCGTCGAGTTCGGTCTGGTTGCGGCTGCGGCTGGGCTTCACGGCATCGTTCCGGCAGGGGCGGGCGGGTCACCGGGCGTGGCGTGACCCGCGGGATCGTTCACGGCTCTTTTCATTCTCCCCTCGCGCCCCCATGTGAACGCCCTGGCGATAGCGAGCCGCCTATTCTACCCGCCCCTTGCCCAGGAAACCCCAACGTGAGTGAAGCCGTCGTCAGCCGGGAACGCAGTGCCTCCGAACTGGACCGACTCGCGGAGTTGGCCGAGGACGTCATCTGCCGCGCGCGTACCGCCGGTGCCAGCCAGGCCGAAGTGGCCGCCACCATCGACCTCGGGCTCAACGTGAACGTGCGCCTGGGCGAGGTGGAAACGGTCGAGCACACCCGCGACCGCGGCTTCGGGCTCACGGTGTATTTCGGCCAGCGCAAGGGCTCGGCCAGCACGGCCGATCTCCATCCCGACTCGATCCAGGCCACTCTTGACCAGGCCTGCGCGATTGCCCGCTACACCGAGGCCGATCCCGCCGCCGGGCTGGCCGATGCCTCGCGCATGGCCAGCGCTTTCCCCGAGCTCGACCTGTGGCATCCATGGGACATCGACACCGCGCAGGCGATCGAGCTGGGTATTGCGATCGAGGATGCCGGGCGCGCGCACGCGGGCATCAGCAACTCCGACGGCGCCACCGTGCAGGCGGGGCAGGGCCTTTCCGTATACGCGAACTCGCACGGCTTCGTCGGCCGCGAGCGCGGCACCCGCCATGCACTGTCGCTGGCGCTGATCGCCGGGGACGAAGACGGCATGCAGCGCGACCACTGGTATGACAGCGTGCGCGCGGCGGGCGACTTCATCAGCGCCAAGCAGCTGGGCGACAAGGCGGCCGAGCGCACCCTGGCGCGGCTGGGTGCGCGTGGCCTCTCCACGCGCCAGTGCCCGGTGCTGTTCGCCCCCGAAGTCGCACGAGGGCTGGTCGGCCACCTGCTCGCGGCGGTCAGCGGCGGCTCGCTGTACCGGCGGGCCAGCTTCCTGCTCGACCACCGGGGCAAGACGGTGATGCCCGCGTGGCTGCACATCGACGAGCGTCCGCACCTGCTGCGCGGCCACGGTTCGGCCAACTTCGATGCCGAAGGCGTCGCCACCCGCGACAGCGCCCTGGTCGAGGGCGGCGTGCTGGCGCGCTACCTGCTGGGCAGCTACTCGGCACGCAAGCTCGGCATGGAGTCCACCGGCAACGCGGGCGGCGTGCACAACCTGGTCGTGGCCGCGGGCGCGGAGGACGGCGAGGCTTCCGGTTTCGACGGCATGCTCCGGCGCCTGGGCACCGGCTTGCTGGTCACCGAGGTGATGGGCCAGGGCGTGTCCATCGTCACCGGCGACTACTCGCGCGGCGCGTCGGGTTTCTGGGTGGAGGGCGGCCGCATCGTGCATCCGGTGGAGGGCGTGACTGTCGCCGCCAACCTGCGCGACATGTTTGCCGGGATCGTCGCCGTGGGCAGTGACGTGGACCCGCGTTCGCACCTGCTGACCGGTTCGATCCTGGTCGGGCGCATGACGGTCGCCGGGGACTGATCCAGGCGGGCACGAAAGCGCACGGCGGGGGCGGTGCGCTGGCTCGCCGCAAATTCATGCGGTAAAGCGTCGCGTGGCTTGCTAGCATCGTGGGCACCGGCAGGCGCCGGCGATGTCTCGATCCAGCCGACTGAAAGGAGATGCGCATGAGCGTTCCACCCGAATCCGTCATCCCGCCCGCGCCGACCGACCCGGCGCCCGGCGTCCCGCCCCCCGAGGAGAGGCAGTGGGCGATGTTCGCGCATTTGTCCGCGCTGCTCGGCGCGATCCTCACCGGCGCACTCGGCGGCGGCTGGGGCTGCTTCATCGGCCCGCTGGTGATCTGGCTGGTCAAGAAGGACACCATGCCGTTCGTCAACGACCAGGGCAAGGAGGCGCTGAACTTCAACATCACGGTGGCGATCGCGTTCGTGGTGCTGTTCCTGCTCTCGGTGATGACGCTGGGCATCGGGCTGATCATCGCCATCCCGTTGTGGCTGATCATCGGCATTGCCTGGCTGGTGTTCACCATCATTGCCGCGATCAAGGCCAACGAGGGCGTGACCTATCGCTACCCGTTCACCCTGCGCCTGATCAAGTAGGCCGGTGCAGGATGCGAAAAAGGCGGCCCAGTGCCGCCTTTTTCGTGGGTGTCGTCAGCGCGTGCGTTGCGCCGCGTAGTGCGCCAGTTCGTGCAGCAGTGCGGCGCGTTCGCCCCAGGGCGCGATGGCGGCCAGCGCGGCGTCGGTCAACCCGGCCAGCCGCTCGCGCGAAGCGTCCAGCCCGATGATCGACGGGAAGGTGGGCTTGGCCGCCGCCGCGTCCTTGCCGGCCGTCTTGCCGATCACCGCCGATTCGCCTTCCACGTCGAGGATGTCGTCGCGCACCTGGAAGGCCAGGCCGACCGCGCTGGCGTAGCGGTCCAGCGCCAGCAGTGCGTCGGCATCGGCGCCGCCGAGCAGCGCGCCCAGCCGCACCGAGGCGCGGATCAGGGCGCCGGTCTTGCAGCCGTGCATGTATTCCAGCTCGGCCAGTTCCAGCGATCGCCCGACGGCAGCCAGGTCCAGCGCCTGGCCGCCGGCCATGCCTTCGGCGCCGCAGGCGCGCCCCAGCGTCTGCAACATGGCGATGCGCACGCGCGCGTCGATGCCGTCGGTGCGATCGTCCGCCAGCAGTTCGAAGGCCAGCGCCTGCAGGGCGTCGCCGGCGAGGATCGCCATCGCCTCGCCGAACACCACGTGACAGGTCGGCCGGCCGCGACGCAGCGCGTCGTCGTCCATCGCGGGCAGGTCGTCGTGCACCAGCGAATAGGCGTGGATCAGTTCCACCGCGCAGGCCGCGGTGTCCAGCGCGGGGCCGTTCTCGCCCAGGACGTGCGAGGCGGCATAGACCAGCATCGGCCGCAGCCGCTTGCCGCCGCCCAGCACCGCGTAGTGCATGGCGCGGCGCAGCTGGTCCGAGTCGTGGGCGGCCGGCGGCAGGCAATCCTGCAGCGCGCGTTCCGCGCGGGTGACCAGCGACTGCAGGGCGGGGCCGAGCTCGGCGGGCTCAGAGTTCGGGTTCAAACGGTTCGGCGCGGTCGGGGGCATCGGGATCCAGCAGCAGGCGCACGCGCAGTTCCGCCTGCTGCAGCGACTGCTGGCAATGGCGGAACAGGCCGATGCCGCGTTCGAACGAGGCGAGCGATTCGTCGAGACTCAACTCGCCACCTTCCATCCGGGTGACCAGTTGCTCCAGCTCATCGAGCGAGTGTTCGAAATCGGCGGCGGAAGCGGGGTCGGCGGTGGTGTCGGTGGTCTTGGGAGCGGTCTTGGCCATGGTCCGCAACGCTAGCGCAGCCCGGCGGGCGAATCAATCGGCGCCGCTACGCCTCACGCGGCGGGCTTGATCTGGGTCAGCGTCCCGGGCGCCACCGCGGCCGCGCACCGGCGTCGTCGAACAGGGCGGCGCCGCGGGCGCTCATCCACCGGTCGGCTACCGCCACCAGCTCTCCGTCGGCATACAGCAGCGGGCAGGCGTTGCGCTGCCATGGCGGCATGCGTGCCTGCTGGAACAGGTCGCGCAGCTCGCGAGTGTGCGGATCGCCCGCGGGCCGGATGCGTTCGCCACCGTGACGCATGCGGACCTGCAATGGGGTGGCCAGGCGGCTCGCGGGCCCGGTCAGCGCCAGCTCGCCGCCGTCGGGCAACAGCAGGGGTTCCCCGCTCCAGTCTCGTTGCCAGTCGGCAGGGACGGGGGCGGCGACCGGCAGCGCCCACAGTCGTTGTTTCCAGATGTGGAGCTCGGTGCCGGCCCAGCGCACGCACGGCAGGCGGTCCGCACGCGCATCGCACTGGCGCGCGATCTGCTGCCGCTGCGCCGCACCGGGAGCGCTCAGCCCGCGGGCGTGCAGCCAGTGATCCAGCAGCGGCTCGCGCAGCGCCGGTGGCAACGCCTGCCAGCCGGGCAGGTCGAGGCTGCCGCTGGCACCATCGTGCAGCGCATCGAACGCGACCAGCCACTGGCTGCGCAACGCCTCGGCGGCCTCGCGACTCAGCGCGGCGCTGTGCAGGATCGACTCGCGTGCCTGCGGCCAATGGCGCAGCAGGCCGGGCAATACCTCGTGGCGCAGGCGATTGCGTGCCAGCCGGGTGTCGGCATTGGAGGGATCGTCGATGCAGTCGAGACGGTGCGCGGCGATGTAGTCCAGCAGCGTGGTCCTTGGCATGTCCAGCAACGGACGCCACAGCTGGCCGACGCCGAACGGCCGTTGCGCGCGCATGCCGCCGAGCCCTTCCGGCCCCGCCCCGCGCAGCAGCTTCAGCAACACCGTCTCGACCTGGTCGTCGCGATGGTGGCCGAACAGCAGCCATTCGCCATCGCGCAGGTGTTCGGCCAGCGCGGCATGGCGCGCGTGCCGCGCGGCGGCCTCCAGCCCCATGCCGCCATCGCGTGGCACCTCCACGCGGCGCAGCGTGCATGGCACGTCCAGGTCCTGGCAGAAGCGCGCGCAGTGCGCCGCCCAGCGCGCGCTGTCGGCGTGCAAACCGTGATCGACGTGCGCGGCGCGCAGACCGCGCGCGCGCGCCTGCGGCAGGTGGGCCAGCGCGTGCAGCAGCGCGCTCGAATCGGGGCCGCCACTGAAGGCGACGCACAGCGGCGCGGCGGGTGCCTTGCCCAGCGCCGCGAGCAGGTGCGCTTGCAGCGGGTCGCTCATTTCTTGCCGGTGCGGGGCCGCACGTAGATGTGCTTGCCGTTGCCGATCTGGCGCTCCTCGGTGTCGAACAGGCCGATGCCCCTGATCAGGCCGCTCAGTTTTGCGTAGCCGTAGTTGCGCGAGTCGAAGTCCGGCGACTGCTTGTTGATGATGCTGCCGATCAGCCCCAGGCCGGCCCAGCCGGTTTCGTCCGACGCGGCTTCGATCGCATTGCGCAGCATGTTCATCAGTTTGGTGTCGCCGCGCAGTTCCTTGGCCGAGCGTTGCTTCGGCGGCGCCTCGGCCTCGGTTTCGGTGGAGCCCAGCACTTCGGTATAGATGAACTTGTCGCAGGCGGTGCGGAACGGTTCGGGCGTTTTCTTCTCGCCGAAACCGTAGACGGTCTGGCCGGATTCGCGGATGCGCGAGGCGAGGCGGGTGAAATCGCTGTCGCTGGAGACGATGCAGAAACCGTCGAAGCGCGCCGAGTAGAGCAGGTCCATCGCGTCGATGATCATCGCCGAGTCGGTGGCGTTCTTGCCCACGGTGTAGCGGAACTGCTGGATCGGCTGGATCGAGTGGCGCAGCAGCACATCTTTCCAGCCGTTGAGGTCGGGCTTGGTCCAGTCGCCGTAGATGCGCTTGACGTGGGCCGTGCCGTACTTGGCCACCTCCGCCATCAGCCCCTCGACGATTGCCGGGCGGGCATTGTCGGCATCGATCAGGACGGCGAGCTTGTCGTGGGCCATGGCGGGGTCCGGCAGCGGAAGGTCCGCCGATGGTAGCGCGCCCCGGGTGCGTCGGTGCCCGACGGGACTCACTGAAGTACGCCGCCCTCGCGCAAGGATTGCTTCAATGCGTTCACGTCTTCCCAACCGCTGAACTTCTTCACCAGCCGACCGTGGCGGAATATGTAGAAGGTGGGCATGGCCCAGCTGTCGAGCATCGACCATTCATTGTCCTGCCAGGCGACATGGATGGGCTGATCGGGGAACTTGCGGTTCCAGTCGATGGCCGCATCCAGGGATGCGTCCTGCGCCGCGAGCCAGATGGCGTGGCGGGTGAATACCGGTCGAAGCTGGGTATCCGCCTCGACGGCGCGCGCGGCATCCTGCGAGAAGTGGCAGGAGGCGACCACCACGATGCGCAACGGCACAGACATGTCGAAGGCCTGGCGGATCATCGTCCCGCCCTCTGCATCCACCGTCAGTGCGGTTGGCCATCCCTGCGGCAGCCTGCGACTCTCTCGCAGTGTCGGCACGGCCTCCACGTTCATGTCGGCGTGTTTGCGCGTGAGGGCCGTGGCCTCGGCAAACCGGCGACTGGCCAGCATGGCCCGATACAGGCTTGCGTAGTCCTTGTCGTCGATCATGTTTCGCCGCTGCAGCTCGGCCAGGTCCATTTGCAGCTGTGCTGCATGCGTCTCGTCCGGCACGTGGAACAGCGCCTCGTCGACTGCGCGCTTGAGCAGCCGCAAGTCGGGATCGCTGACCGAGCGCAGGCGGTCGGGCAGCTGATAAGTCGAGAACAGGCGGTCGTAGTGCTGGCTGACGAGAGCGGCTCGCCTTGCACCCGTCGTGGCGCCCTGAGGCTGGTGCAGGATCAGTTCGTCGAATCGTTGTTCGATGGTGCTTTCCGGGCAGGTGTCGACTGCGCATCCACGGGCTTCGGCGTCGTTGGCCCGCTCGCGTTCGCGACGGGACTGCTCGGCGGGCGCCAGCCCTTCTGCGGTGGCGTATTTCTCTGCTCCGAACAGACCGAGGAGCTGAACCATCTGCGGCCGGGTCAGCTCGTTCTGCGGATCGGCCAGTGAGAAGCCTTGCAATCCGTGGTCGCCGAATTGCAGCTGGGCGAGAAATCGCTTGCGCCCGCCCGGTGACAGCCGGTCCAGTGGCGAGGTGCCCGGCCGGGTGTCATGCAGATACCGGATCAATTCCGCTTTCGAAGTGATCGCCGCCTGTGCGGCCAGTGCCGGTGCCCCGATGAGCAGCGTGGACAACAGGGCAAGCGAGGCGACAAGTTTGGCCTGCACCATGGCCACTTCCGTCAGCGTGAGACGAAGCCGATGGTAACGCGCGGCGCCCGGTCAGGGCCAAAGCCGACGCGTCCGCCGCAGACATCTAGGAGCACACCCCCTGCGCGAGCTTTCGTCACGTCGCCGAAAAGCATCGCGCACAAGGTGCGCTCCTACAGGGGTTTTGCGGTCATTCCTGATATGCGCCGTAGCTGCGCAGGCGCTTGTAGCGCTGTTCGAGCAGGTCGGGGATCGGCATTGCCTGCAGCTCGTCGAGCTGGTTCAGCAGCACGGCTTTCAGGCGGATCGCCATCGAACGCGGGTTGCGGTGGGCGCCGCCGAGCGGTTCGCGGATGAGCTTGTCGATCAGGCCCAGCTCGAGCAGGCGCGGGGCGGTCATGCCCAGGGCCTCGGCGGCGTCCTTCACCTTGTCCGCACTCTTCCACAGGATCGAGGCGCAGCCCTCGGGCGAGATCACCGAGTAGGTCGAGTACTGCAGCATGTTGGTGCGGTCGCCGACGCCGATCGCCAGCGCGCCGCCGGAGCCGCCCTCGCCGATCACGGTGCAGATGATCGGTACCTTGAGTTCGGCCATCTCCAGCAGGTTGCGCGCGATCGCCTCGCTCTGCCCGCGCTCCTCGGCGCCGACGCCGGGGTAGGCTCCCGGGGTGTCGATCAGGGTCAGCAGCGGCAGGCCGAAGCGCTCGGCCATCTGCATCAGGCGCAGCGCCTTGCGGTAGCCCTCGGGGCGCGGCATGCCGAAGTTGCGGCGTACCTTGGTCTTGGTGTCGCGGCCTTTCTGGTGGCCGATGATCATCACCGGCCGGCCGTTGATGCGGCCCAGGCCGCCCACGATGGCGGCGTCCTCGGCATACATGCGGTCGCCGGCCAGCTCGTGGAACTCCTCGCAGATCACGCCGATGTAGTCGAGCGTATACGGACGTGCCGGGTGGCGGGAAAGCTGGGTGGTCTGCCAGGAGTTGAGGTTGCGGAAGATGTCCGCCGTCTTCACCTTCACCTTCTGCCGCAGGCGCGCCACTTCCTCGTCGATGTTGAACGCCTGGCCGTCGCTGGCGTGGCGAAGCTCCTCGATCTTCGCGTCCAGCTCGGCGATGGGTTGTTCGAAATCGAGGAAGTTGGGGTTCATTCGTTGCTATTCGTGGCGCGGAAGCGCTCCAGTATACCGTTCCGCAAGAAAAGGCGAGAACGGCGCCGTATGGCTGTGACCGGGTCGACTTCATGCCCGCCGCTGGCCCGGCGATTGCGCTATCGTCCGCCCTGTCAGCGCCCCGCCGGACCATCGCCATGCCCAGCAAACCCATCGACCATGCGAAGCTCGACCGCATCGTGGCCGAGGCGCGGCGCGCCGCCGAGCAGCGCGAACTGGGCTACCGCGAGCGGGCCTTGAAGATGTACCCGTGGGTATGCGGCCGCTGCGCGCGCGAGTTCACCCGCGCCAACCTGCAGGAACTGACGGTGCACCACCGCAACCACGATCACGATTTCAATCCGCCCGACGGCAGCAATTGGGAATTGCTGTGCGTGTACTGCCATGACAACGAGCATGCGCGCCACATCGACCACGTGCGCGGCGGGGTGATGGCGGTGGACCAGGCGCCACCGGCGACCGGCAATCCGTTCGCCGACCTGAAGGCGATGATGGAGCGCGGCAAGTCGTAGGAGCCCGCTCGCGGGCGATGCTCTGTAAAGCCGGGATTCGGGAAAGCGAAGGCATCGCCCGCGAGCGGACTCCTAGGCCTTCCGGATCCTCAATTCCGAATCCCGGATCTTCAATCGTGCTGCTTGACGATGCGCAGGCGTGCCGCCTGCACGCCGGGCAGGGCGCGCACGGCGCGCAGCAGGTCGGGGATGGCGTCCACGCGCCAGGCTTCGCCCAGTTCCAGGTCGGCCTGGGCGCTGCGGTTGCGGTAGCCGTGCAGGGTGACGCTGGCCTGGCCGCCGCGATAGCCGGCCAGGGTCCGTTGCAGCTGCTCGGCGAAATCGGCGTGGATGCCGTTCAACTTCAGCTGCAGCAGGCGCGCATGGCGGCGGCAGGCATCGTCGAGCGAGCAGGCGCTGCGTGCGCGCAACTGGAAACCGCCGCCGGAGAACTCGTCGATGCGCAGGCCGCCGTCGACGACGAGCAATTGTCCGCGCGTGAGCAGGGGCGCGGCCTGGTGGTAGATCTCGCCGAAGAAGCTCACCTCGATCGCGCCGCCGCCGTCCTCGATGCGCACGAACGCGTCGCTGTCGCCGCGTTTGCGCACGGCGGCGACCATGCCGGCGATGGTCCACGGCGTGTCCGGGCCGCGGCGGAAGCGGTTCTCGCTGCCGTCGTCGTTGCGGCGCGGCTTCGGCGGCTGGTAGCGGTCGATGATTTCGCCCAGCGGGCAGGTGGACAACTGCGCCAGCTCGTCCTTCCACGGATCGGTGGGGTGGCCGGAGAGGTAATGGCCGAGGGTGTCGCGCTCGCCTTGCAGGCGTTGTTCCAGCGGCCACTCCGGCGCGCTGGGCAGCTCGATCGCGAGCACCGGCGTGGCCGAGCCCATCGCCGCGCCGAACATGTCGTTCTGGCCCGATTGCCGGTCGCGCTGGTGCTGTTCGGCGGCCTTGACCGCGTCGGGCAGTTGCAGCATCAGGCTGGCGCGATTGACGGCCAGCGCGTCCAGCGCACCGGACAGGATCAGCGCCTCCAGCACGCGCCGATTGAGCTTGCCCGGGTCGATCCGGCGGCAGAAATCCGCCAGGTCGGCATACGGCCCGTGCGCGCGCTCGGCGACGATCGCCTCGCACACGCCGTGGCCGACGCCCTTGATCGCGCCCAGCCCGTACTGAATGGTGCGGGCGCCCTGGCGCGACGCGGCGGGCTCGGTGCCAGGTTCCACCGCGACGAACATGTACTGCGAGGCGTTGACGTCCGGCGGTTGCACGGTGATGCCCAGCGCGCGCACTTCGTTGAGGAAGGTCACCACCTTGTCGGTGTTGTCCATGTCCGCGGAGATCGTCGCGGCCATGAATTCGGCGGGGTAGTGCGCCTTCAGCCACGCGGTCTGGTAGGACACTAGCGCGTAGGCGGCCGCGTGCGACTTGTTGAAGCCGTAGCCGGCGAACTTCTCCATCAGGTCGAAGATGGCGTCGGCCTTTTCGCCCGAGAGCCCGTCCCTGGCCGCACCCTCGCGGAAGATCGCGCGGTGCTTGACCATTTCCTCGACTTTCTTCTTGCCCATCGCGCGGCGCAGCAGGTCGGCGCCGCCGAGCGTGTAGCCGCCCACGATCTGCGCCATCTGCATCACCTGCTCCTGGTAGACCATGATGCCGTAGGTCTCTTTCAGGATCGGCTCGACGCGCGGGTCGGGGTATTCGACTTCCTCGCGGCCGTGCTTGCGCGCGATGAAGCTGGGGATCAGGTCCATCGGGCCAGGGCGGTACAGCGCCACCAGCGCGATGATGTCCTCGAAGCGGTCGGGCTTCGCATCCTTCAGCATGCGCTGCATGCCGGAGGATTCGAGCTGGAACACGGCCACGGTCTGGGCTTTTTTCAGCAGCTCGTACGGTGCCGGGTCGTCCAGCGGCAACGCCGAGATGTCCAGCGGGGCCTCGCCGGTCTTCGCGCGGTGCGCGTTGATCGCCTTCACCGCCCAGTCGATGATGGTCAGCGTGCGCAGGCCGAGGAAGTCGAACTTCACCAGGCCCACCGCCTCGACGTCATCCTTGTCGTACTGGGTGACCACGCCGCCGCCGCCGGCTTCGCAGTACAGCGGGGCGAAATCGGTGAGCGGGGTCGGTGCGATCACCACGCCGCCGGCGTGCTTGCCGGCGTTGCGGGTGAGGTTTTCCAGGCTCAGCGCCAGGTCGATCAGGGCGTGGGCGTCCTCGTCCTGCGCGTAGGCGTCGCAGAACTCCCGCACCACGCGGTCCGGCTCCTTCTTCGATTTCTCCGAGAGGCCCAGCGCGTCGGACAGGGTCAGGTCCAGCGGCCGCGGCGGGATCATCTTGGCCAGCTTGTCGACCTGGCCGTAACCCATGCCGAGCACGCGGCCGGAATCGCGCAGCACCGCCTTGGCCGCCATCGAGCCGTAGGTGATGATCTGGCTGACCTTGTCGCGGCCGTACTTGCGCGCGACGTAGTCGATGACCTCGTCGCGGCGGTCCATGCAGAAGTCGATGTCGAAGTCGGGCATCGACACGCGTTCGGGGTTCAGGAAGCGCTCGAACAGCAGGTCGAACTGCAGCGGGTCGAGGTCGGTGATCTTGAGCGCCCAGGCGACCAGCGAGCCGGCGCCCGAACCGCGGCCCGGGCCCACCGGGATGCCATGCTGCTTGCCCCAGTTGATGAAGTCCGCCACGATCAAAAAATAGCCGGGGAACCCCATCTTGACGATGACGTCCAGCTCGCGCTCGAGCCGCGCGTCGTAGTCGACGCGCGAGTGGCCGGGCGCCAGTGGTGCGAGCGCGAGGCGCGCTTCCAGGCCCTGCCGGGAGAGTTCGCGGATATGGCTGTCGAGGTCGTGGCCCTCGGGCACGGGGAAGTCCGGCAGGTAATAGGTGCCGAACTTGAGTTCGAGCGTGCAGCGCTTGGCCAGCTCGATGGTGTTTTCCAGCGCCTCGGGCAGGTCGGCGAACAGCGTGGCCATTTCGCCGGGCGTTTTCAGGTACTGCTGGTCGGTGTAGTCATGCGGTCGCTTGGGGTCGGCCAGCACGCGGCCCTGGTTGATGCACACGCGCGCCTCGTGCGCGTCGAAATCGGCCTGTCTGAGAAAGCGCACGTCGTTGCTGGCCAGCACCGGCAGGTCCAGTGACCCGGCCAGGGTCAGGGCGGCGGCGTTCCACTGCTCCTCGCCGTCGCGGCCGCAGCGGGTGAGCTCCAGGTACAGTCGGTCGGGAAACAGCCGCGCCAGCGGACGCAGCCCGGCCAGCGCGGCATCGCTGCCCTGGTTCAGCGCGATGCGGGCCACCTCGCTGTCGCGCCCGAGCAGGGCGATCAGGCCGTTGCAGGTTTCGCCCTGCAACCAGCCGGCCTCGATGAGCGCGCGTCCGCCGTGCTGGCCTTCCTGCCAGGCGCGCGACACCAGCCGCGACAGGTTGAGATAGCCGGCGTGGTCCTGGCACAGCAGGGTCAGCCGCCACGGACGCGGGTCGTCCGGCGCCGAGACCAGCAGGTCGCAGCCGCCGATCGGCTTGATCCCGGCCGCGCTGCATGCCTTGTAGAACTTCACCAGCGCGAACATGTTGCACTCGTCGGTCAGCGCCACCGCCGGGATGCCGTCGCGCACGCAGGCAGCGACCAGCGCCTTGATGCGGATGGTCGAATCGACCAGCGAGTACTCGCTGTGCAGGTGGAGGTGGGCGAAGCTGGCGGTCATGCGGGTCTGTGCGCGTAGTCAGTGCAGGCTACCCGGCACCGGAAGCAGCGGCAAGATTGACTTGTGCGCGGTTTGCGCGAAGCGCGCGACGGCGCTTTCGTGCGCTTGCGGCGCGGCGTGCGACGCCATCGGAAAGCGTGTCGCTCGGGCTGCCGTTTCCCGACGCACGTTCGGCTCAGAACAGCCGTCCCTGGTCCAGCAGCAGGCGCACCGGGGCGTAGCTGCGACGGTGCAGCACGCAGGGCCCCAGTTGCTGCAGCGAGGCGAGGTGGCCGGGCGTGGGATAGCCCTTGTGCACGGCGAAGCCGTAGCCGGGATGCAGCGCGTCCAGTTGCACCATCAGCCGGTCGCGGGTGACCTTGGCCAGGATGGAGGCCGCGCTGATGGCCGGTTCCAGCGCGTCGCCGCCGACGATCGCGCGCGCCGGGCAGGGGAGGTCCGGCGGGAGCTTGTTGCCGTCGATCAGCGCGTGTTGCGCGGCGGGGGCGAGGCCGGCGATGGCGCGTCGCATGCCGGTCATGGTGGCGTGGAAGATGTTCAGCGAGTCGATCTCCTCCGGCTCGACCAGCACCACGCAGTACGCCAGCGCGCGTTCCACGATCCGCGCGAACAGCACTTCGCGGCGGGCCTCGCTGAGCTTCTTCGAATCGTCCAGGCCGCGGATGGGCCGGGTCGGGTCCAGGATCACCGCGGCCACCGCCAGCGGGCCGGCCAGCGGCCCCCGGCCGGCCTCGTCGACGCCGGCGGTCAGCAGGTTCGCCGCCGCCCGGGCCGGTGCACGGGGGCGCAGGCGTGCGGGCGGCCTATCCAGCGGCATGTTGCGGCTCGATCAGTTCCACGATGGCCGTCGCCGCGCGGTCGCCGGCCTGGTCGTCCATGCCGCCACGCAGCTCCTGATGCAGGTATTCGAAGGCGGCCACGATCTCTCCGCGGCGTTCGCTGTCGCCGAACAGGCCCAGCGTGGCGGCGGCCAGCTTCTCGGCGGTGCAGTCGTCCTGCATCAGTTCGGGCACCCGCAGCCCCGGACCAAGCCCGCTGGCGCGCGCCAGGATGTTGGGCAACGAATAGACGTCCGTCTTGAGCATGTTCAGCGCGCGGGCGATGCGGTAGCTCAGTGGCGCCACGCGGTAGCCGACCACCATCGGCCGCTTGGCCAGCATGGCTTCCAGCGTGGCGGTGCCGGAGGCCAGCAGGACCACGTCGGCGGCCAGCATGGCTTCATGCGCCTGGCCTTCCAGCAGCAGCGGCGCGGGTTCGCCGCCCGGCCACTGCTGCAACAGCTGCTGCAGCCGCGCATGCACGCGCGCATTGGCCGCGGGCACCACGATGCGCAGGCCCGGCAGGGCGGTGGCGACCTGTCGCGCGGCATCCAGGAAGATCCGGCCCAGTCGCTCCACCTCGGACATCCGGCTGCCCGGCAGCACCGCCAGCACCGGCACCTGTTGCGGCAGTTGCAGGGTCCCGCGCGCGCCGACCCGGTCGGCGACCAGCGCAAAGCGGTCGGCCAGCGGGTGGCCGACGAAGCGCGCATCGACGCCATGCCGCGCGTAGATCGCCGGCTCCATCGGGAACAGGCACAGCACGCGGTCCGCGCTGCGTCCGATCTTCTCCGCGCGATTCTCGCGCCAGGCCCACACCGAGGGGCTGACGTAGTGCACCGTGCGCAGGCCGGCCTGCTTCAGGCGCCGCTCCACGCCCAGGTTGAAATCCGGGGCGTCGATGCCGACCACCACCGCCGGCCGCGCCTTCTTCAGGCGGGCGACCAGCGACCGGCGCAGGCGCAACAGGCGTGGCAGGTGGCTGACGACCTCGCTGAAACCGAACAGCGACAGTTCGCGGATGTCGTACCAGGACTCGAACCCCTCGCGCTGCATCCGCGCGCCGCCGATGCCCACGAACCGCGCCTGCGGGTAGCGCCGGCGCAGGGCGGCGATCAGGTCGGCACCCAGCTGGTCGCCGGAGTCCTCGCCGGCGAGGATGGCGATCAGGGGAGCGGCCGCGGAGACGTCGATGTTTTGCATTTCGTCTCCATCGTGGAGCAAGAGCCGGGACGCGCGCTTGGATTGTGCCACCGGCGCGAGGCTCAACGCGCCAGCGAGCGCTCGCTGTGGTCGAGGAACTCCAGCATCGCCATGACGTCGGCGCTTTCGCGGGCCTGCTCGGCAAGCTTCTCGCGCGCCTCCGGCAGCGAAAGGCCAGCCATGTAGAGCGTGCGGTAGGCGCGCTTGATCGCGGCAATGCGGGTGGCGTCGAAGCCGCGGCGCTTGAGGCCTTCGCTGTTGATGCCGCGCGGGCGGCCCTGCTGCTCGTTGGCCATCATCACGAACGGCGGCACGTCGTGGCCGACCAGGCAGCCCATGCCGATGAAGGCATGCGCGCCGACCTTGCAGAACTGGTGCACGCCCGAATAGCCGGACAGGATCGTCCAGTCGCCGATCTCCACGTGCCCGGCCAGGGCGGAATAGTTGGAGAACACCACGCGGTTGCCGATCTGGCAGTCGTGCGCGATATGCACGTAGGCCAGCACCCAGTTGTCGTCGCCCAGGCGGGTGATGCCGCCGCCGTCGCCGGTGCCGCGGTTGATGGTGGTGAATTCGCGGATCAGGTTGCGGTCGCCGATGACCAGCTCGGTGCGCTCGCCGGCGAACTTCTTGTCCTGCGGGTCGCCGCCCAGCGAGGCGAACTGGGCGATGCGGTTGTCGCACCCGATCCGGGTGGGGCCTTCGATGACCACGTGCGGGCCGACCACCGTGCCGTCGCCGATCTCCACCTGCGCGCCGATGACGCTGTAGGCGCCGATGCGCACGCCGGCGCCGATCACGGCGCCCGGGTCGATCTGCGCGGTGGGGTGGATCGCGGTGCTGTCGCTCATGCTCATGACCTCGCGGCGCACATCAGTTCGCAGCTTGCCACTTCCTTGCCGTCGACGGTGGTGCGCGCGGCGAACAGGCCCATGCCGCGGACCAGCCGTTTCAGGTTCACTTCCAGGCGCAACTGGTCGCCGGGCACCACCGGCGCACTGAAGCGCGCGTTGTCGACCTTGACCAGGTAGAACAGCGGGCTGCCCGCGTCGCCCTTCATGCGGCGGCTGATCTGGGTCAGCAGGCCGGCGGCCTGCGCCATGGCCTCGATGATCAGCACGCCCGGCATCACCGGGTGGCCGGGGAAGTGACCGTCGAAGAACGGCTCGTTGATGGTGACGTTCTTCAGCGCCACCGCGCTGACGTCCGGCACGACCTCGACTACCCGGTCCACGAGCAGGAACGGGTAGCGGTGCGGCAGCAGGCGCTGGATCTGCTCCACCTGCACCGGCAGGGTGATGTCGAAGTTTTCCTCAGTCATCGTTCCTGTCCTTTTCCAGTGCGGCCACTCGGCGCGCGTATTCGTCCAGATGCTTGAATCGCGCCGCATTCCTGCGCCACAGGCGATTGTCCTGCAGCGGGACGCCGGAGGAGTATTCGCCGGGTTCGCGTATCGAATGGGTGACCAGACTCTTGGCGGTAATGGTAACCCGGTCGGCCAGTTCCAGATGGCCGAGCACGCCGGCGTTGCCGCCGATCATGCAGTAGCGGCCGATCCTGGCGCTGCCGGCCACGGCGGCGCAGCCGGCCATCGCGGTGTGCGCGCCGACGTGCACGTTGTGGGCGATCTGGATCTGGTTGTCCAGCCGCACGTCTTCTTCCAGCACGGTGTCTTCCAGTGCGCCGCGGTCGATCGTGGTGTTGGCGCCGATCTCGCAATCGTCTCCGATGCGCACGCCGCCGAGTTGCGGCAGCTTGATCCAGTGGTCGGTGTCGAAGGCCAGGCCGAACCCGTCCGAGCCGATCACCGCGCCGGGGTGCACCAGCACGCGGCGGCCCAGGGTGACGCGCGTGACCAGGGTGACCCGGGCCACCAGCCGCGACTGGGCGCCCACCACGCAGCCTTCGCCGATGATGCAGTGCGGCCCCAGCACGGCGCCGTCCTCGATGACGGCCCCTGCCTCGATCACGCAGCACGGCCCGATGCTGGCGCCGGGGCTGACCCGGGCCGAGCCCGCGACCACGGCGCTGGGATGCACGCCGGCCGGCGCGGCGGGCAGGCGCTCGAACAGGGCGGCGATGCGCGCGTAGGCGACGTAGGGATCCTTCGCGACCAGGGCGGTGGTCGGGCAATCGGCAAGATTTTCCTCGCGCAGCACCACCACGGCCGCTCGCGTGGAGAGCAGTTGCGCGGTGTACTTGCCGTTGGAGAGAAAGCTCAGCTCGGTGGCGCCGGCGCCACCGAGCGTGCCCACGCCGCTCACCACCCGCGCGCCGTCGCCATGGACGGCGAGGCCGAAGCGCTCGGCCAGTTCGGCTACCGAATAGTGGATGGGGTCCATGCGTGCTCCCGGCTGTGCGCGTCATTGTAGGGCGTGGCACCGCATGACGCAGCCGCGCCCGGCACGCGAAAAAAGAAGACGCGGCCGCGCCGCGTCTTGTTGCCGGGCAGGGCCGGCCCGGGCTTGCCGGGCCGGCGCCGGCGAGTCGTCAGAACTGGCTGCCGAAGGTGAACTGGATGCGTTCCTCGTAATGGCCATCGGACGGCTGCGAGCGGAACGGCACGGCCAGGCTGATGATCAGCGGGCCGATCGGCGCCTGCCAGTGCAGCGAGATGCCGGCCGAGGCGCGCAGGGTGCTGGCGTCGAAGCTCTGGTAATCGCGGTAGACGTTGCCGACGTCGGTGAACAGCGAGACGCGCGCGGTGTTGATGTCCTTCAGGAACGGCAGCGGCAGGTACAGCTCGGCCGTGCCGAGCACCTTGAACGAACCGCCGATCGGCTGCGCCCAGTAGCCGCCCAGGCAGTTGCCGCGGGCGTCCGGCGTGCTGCTGTCGATGCACACGCGCGGGCCCAGGGTGTTGTCCTGGAAGCCGCGCACGTCGCGCACGCCGCCGGAGGAGAAGTTCGCGAAGAACGGGAAATCCTGGCGCATGTCCGGCATCACGTAGCCCGCGCCGCGCTGTGCCTCGGTGGCGGCCTTCAGCGCCGCGAACTGATCGTCGCTGATGCCGTTCTGGCCGTAGGTCTTGCCGTAGCCCACCTGGCCGTCCAGGTAGAGCACGAAGCCGCCGCCGATCGGCCAGTAGTGGTTGGCCTCGGCGGTGAGCTTCCAGTACTGCACGGTGGAACCGGGCAGGGTGATGTCGGCCTGGGCCTGCAGCAGGCCGCCGCGGGTGGGCGCCCAGTAGCCGTTGCGGGTGTCGTGGTTCCAGCCCAGCGTGCCGGTCCACGAGTGGACCGTCTTGTTGCCGAGCTGGTTCTGGTAGTCGATCAGTTCCAGCGGGCTGAAGCCCGGGATCAGGTTGACCTTGTTGCTGCTGATGCCCAGGCCCACGCGCACGCCGTCGGTCTCGGTGATCGGGATGCCCAGGTAGGTGGAGAAGCCCTTGGCGCTGGTGCTGTAGTTGGCGTAGTCGGTATCGCCGTAGTCGGTCTTGGAGTAGTTCGCGCTGTAGCCGATGCCGATGCCGTTGTCGGTGAGGTAGGGGTTGTAGTAATTGGCGCCGAAGCTGGTCTGGTAGGTGCTGCGCGACCCGCTCACCGAGAAGCTGTCGCCGCTGCCGAACAGGTTGTTCTGGCTCAGCGAGGCGTTGAGGATGATGCCGGCGTACTGCGAGTAGCCGATGCCGAACTGCATGCTGCCGGCAGCCTGCTCCTCGACCTTGACGGTGACGTCGACCTGGTCCTGCGAGCCGGGCACCAGCTTCTTGTCGATGTCGACCTTCTTGAAGTAGCCCAGCCGCTGCAGGCGGATCTTGGAGCGGTCGATCGCCGCCTGCGAGTACATGGAGCCTTCGAGCTGGCGCATCTCGCGGCGCAGCACGTTGTCCTCGGTCTTGGTGTTGCCGGAGAAGATCACGCGGCGCACGTACACGCGCTGGCCCGGCTCGACGTACATGGTCAGGTCGACCGTGTGCTTTTCCTTGTCCAGTTTCGGGATCGGGGTGACCTTGGCGTAGGCATAGCCGATGTTGGACAGCACCGCCTTGATCGCCTTGCTGGAGTTCTCGATCGCGCCGCGGTTGAAGATGTCGCCCTCCTTGACGAACACCAGCTGCCGCATCGCCGACTCCGGCAGGATCAGGTCGCCGAGCAGCTTGACGTCGGTGACCTTGTAGATGTCGCCTTCCTTGATGCTGGCGTCGATGTACATGTTGCGCTTGTCCGGCGAAATGGTGACCTGGGTCGAATCCACGCCGAAATCCGCGTAGCCGCGGTTCATGTAATAGGACTGCAACTTCTCCAGGTCGCCGGAGAGCTTCTCGCGCGAGTACTGGTCGTTCTTGGAGTACCACGACATCAGGTTCGGCGTGCCGGACTCGAAATCGTCGCGGATCTGCTTGTCGGTGTAGGCATGGTTGCCGAGGATGTTGATCTCGCGGATCTTGGCGGCCTTGCCCTCGCGGATCTCGATGTCGATGGCGACGCGGTTGCGATCCAGCCGGGTCACGTGCGGCTCGACCGACACGTTGTACTTGCCGCGGTTGTAGTACTGCCGGATCAGCTCCTGCTGCACGCCGTCGATGGCCAGCCGGTCGAAGGTCTCGCCCTCGGCGATGCCGGTCTGCTTGAGACCCTTCTTCAGGTCGTCGGTCTTGATGTCGTGGTTGCCGCGGATGTTGAGCTTGGCGATGGACGGCCGCTCGACCACCTTGATCACCAGGATGTTGCCCTCGCGGTCCAGCTCCACGTCGCTGAAGAACTTGGTCTGGTACAGCGCACGGATGGCGCGCGCCGCCTCGGCGTTGGTGAGCTGGTCCCCCTTGCTCAACGGCAGGTAGTTGTACACCGTGCCGGCCGCGATGCGGCTGAGGCCGTCGATGCGGATGTCCGAGATCACGAAGGGCTCGAACGCGTGGGCGTTGGCGGCAAGGGAGGCAAGCAGGATCAGCGCGGCGATACGCTTCATCGTCGGTTCCGTTGGGTTAGTTTGACGGGACGGCCGGCGCGGCCGACCCGTCAACGCGTGCGGCGGGGGTTTGGCCCGTCGCGAAAAGGGGCGCTGAATTCCAGCGGGAGTTGTCGCGGACCGTGCCGGCCCGGGCAAGCACGGTTGGCGCGGTCTGGCGGATCGCCAGATGATCGGGGGCGGTAGCCACGCGCATCACGACAGCAGGGTTCGCTGGATGTCGTTGAAGAGCGTCCACCCCACCAGGCTGAACAGCAGGACCAGGCCGATGTACTGGCCGATGACCATGGCCTGTTCGCTGACCGGGCTGCCCTTGATCAACTCGATCAGATAATACAGCAGGTGCCCGCCATCGAGGACGGGAATCGGCAGCAGGTTCAAGATCGCCAGGCTCAGCGACACCATCGCCAGGAACTGCAGGAACCACGCCAGCCCCATCTGCGCCGACGCGTTGGCGTACTGGGCAATGCCGATCACGCTGGAGATGTTCTTCGTCGAGGCATGCCCGCTGAGCATCTCGCCGATCATGCCGAAGGTCTGTCGCGTGTTGCGCCAGGTCGTGGTGAACGCGGCGCCGAGCGCACGCGCCGGCGAATACTGCACCGTGGCCGGTTCCGGCGGCGGCGGGGCGATGCCCAGCATCCACTTGGCGGGCTGCCCGCCCAGCGACTCCCATGTCGCGGTGACCGGCAGGGTGAGCGGCCGGCCGTCGCGCAGCACGCCGATCGAGAGCTGCGGCGAGGTGGCCGCGGCCGATTGCACCAGCTTGCCGAGGCTGTCGAAATCGCCCACCGGCTGGCCATTGATGCTGACGATGCGGTCGCCGCCCTGGATGCCGCCGCGTGCCGCCGGCTGCCCGGGCTTGACCGTGCCGGCGACCGCCGGTGGCGGGGCCAGGCGCAGGCCGAGCTTGCCGAAGTACTGGTCGATCGGCTGGCCTGCCGGCAGCCGGTCCAGCGGCAGCACCAGCTCGCGGGTGCCGCCGTCGGCGTCGCGCACCGTCATCGGCAGCGGCGTCAGCGCCAGCAGGGCATTGCCGATGGCATCCATCGAATCGCTCCAGGTGGAGACCTCCCGCCCGTTCACGCGCAGGATGCGATCCCCCGGACGGACCCCGGCCTCGGCGGCGATGCTGTCCGGTGTGGCGGTCACCACCGGCGCGTAGTCGCTGCGCCCGAGCATGAACATCAGCCACAGCGCGGCGATCGTGAAGAGCACATTGAAGCCCGGCCCGGCCGCCACGATCGCGATGCGTCGCCACACCGACTTGCCGGTGAACTCCTGGTCGCGCAGGGCGGGGTCGACCTCGCCTTCGCGCGCGTCCAGCATCTTCACGTAGCCGCCCAGCGGGATCGCGGCGATCCAGTACTCCGTGCCGTCGCGGCCCACGTGCTTCCAGATCGCCTTGCCGAAGCCGACCGAGAAACGCAGCACCTTGACCCCACAGCGGCGCGCGACCCAGTAGTGGCCGAACTCATGGAAGGTCACCAGCACGCCGAGCGTGACCAGCAACCAGAACACCGAGCCGAGAAAGGAAGTCATCAAGTACCGCAGCGGAAAGTCATCGGGGCAAGAATATCAGCAAGCCCTGCGCAGTACGCGCCGGGCCGCCTCGCGGGCCGCCCGGTCACGCTCGAGCAGGGTCGGGATATCGACCACCGCCTGCGCCGGCAGTTCCGCAAGCACCGCCTCGACCACGTCGGCGATCGACAGGAATGCCAGCGTGCCGGCGAGAAAGGCCTCCACCGCCACCTCGTTGGCCGCGCTCAGCACCGCCGGGGCGTCGCCGCCGGCGCGCAGCGCCTGGAAGGCCAGCGCCAGGCAGCGGAAGGTGGCCAGGTCCGGCGCCTCGAACTGCAGCGGCGCGCAGGCGGCGAGGTCGAGCGGGGTGACTCCCGATTCCACCCGCTCCGGCCAGGCCAGTGCGTGGGCGATCGCGGTGCGCATGTCCGGGTTGCCCAGCTGCGCCAGCACCGAGCCGTCGACGTACTCGACCATCGAGTGGATCAGACTCTGCGGATGGACCGCCACGTCGATCGCCTCGATCGGCGCGGCGAACAGGTGGTGCGCCTCGATCACCTCCAGCCCCTTGTTCATCAGGGTGGCCGAGTCGACCGAGATCTTGCGGCCCATCACCCAGTTGGGGTGCTTGCAGGCCTGGTCGGGCGTGACGGCGGCCAGCTCGGCGCGGCTGCGGCCGCGGAACGGGCCACCGGAGGCGGTCAGCACCAGCCGCCGCACGCCGCTGCGGGCCAGCTCCGGTCGCCCGCCGGGGAGGCACTGGAACAGCGCGTTGTGTTCGGAGTCGACCGGGATCAGGTCACCGCCACCGTGCGCGACCGCCTGCAGCAGCAGCGGGCCGGCCATCACGATGGATTCCTTGTTGGCCAGCAGCAGGCGCTTGCCGGCGTGGGCGGCGGCGAGGGTCGACTCCAGCCCGGCGGCGCCGACGATCGCGGCCACCACGGTGTCGCACAGCTCGCCGGAGGCCGCGGCAACCAGGGCGGCCGGGCCGCTGGCGACGTCGCAGCGCACGCCGGCATCGGCCAGGCGCCGGGCCAGTTCGCGTTCGTGGGCAGGGTCGGCCACGATGGCCAGCTCGGGCCGATGGCGCACGCACAGCTCCACCAGCGCCTCCACCCGGTGGTGCGCGGTGAGCACGCTGGCGCGGAACCGTTCGGGATGACGCGCGACGACATCCAGCGTGCTGCCACCGATCGAGCCGGTGGCGCCCATCACCGCGATCCGGCGCAAGGTCACAGCTGCAGCAGCCACAAGCCGGCGGCGAAGACCGGCAGCGCGGCGAACACGCTGTCCAGCCGATCCATCAGGCCGCCGTGGCCGGGGAAGATGCTGCCCGAATCCTTCACCTGGGCATGCCGCTTGAGCAGGCTTTCGAGCAGGTCGCCCACGATCGAGATGGCCACCGTGGCCGCCGCGAGCACCGCCAGGGCCAGCAGCCAGGCGTCGCGCACGTCGAGCAGCCAGCCGCCGACCAGCGCCAGCAGCACGCCCGCGACCATGGCGCCGTAGGCACCGGCCCAGGTCTTGCCCGGGCTGATGTGCGGCGCCAGCTTGCGCTTGCCGAATGCACGGCCGCTGGCATAGGCGCCGATGTCCGAGGCCCACACGATCATCAGCGCCAGCAGGGTCCACCAGGGGCCCTGCGGCGAGCGGCCATGGATGCTGATCAGGGCCACCCAGGCCGGGAAGATCACCAGCGCGCCGGCGAGCAGCTTGAGCACCATGTTGTCGCGGGTCGGCGCCGCGGCGAACGCGAAATGACGCAACCAAAGGCAGGCCACCAGCCACCATGCCACGCCAGCGGCCAGCAGCCAGTCGATCCAGGTGCTGTCGCGTGCCAGCCAGAGCAGCACGAACACGGCCGCGGCGACGACCAGCAGGGCCACCCGCGCGCGGCCGCGCAACCCGCTCAGCTGGGCCCACTCCCACCACGCCGCCAGGAAGGTCACGGCCACGATCGCGCCGAAGACGCCGGTCGGCGGCAGCAGGATGATCAGGATCGCCAGCGGCGCGAGCACCAGGGCGGTGAGAATGCGCTGTAGCAGCATGGGAATCCTCTAGGGGGCGATGGCGACCTGCGCGCTGGTGCGGCCGAAGCGGCGCTCGCGCGAGGCATAGTCTGCGATGGCCTCGCGCAGGCAAGCCTGGTCGAAATCGGGCCACAAGGTATCGGTAAAGTACAGCTCGGCGTAGGCCACCTGCCACAGCAGGAAGTTGCTGATGCGGCGCTCGCCGCCGGTGCGGATGAACAGGTCCAGCGGAGGCAGGTCGGCCAGGCTCATCCAGCGTCCCAGCCGTGCTTCGTCGACCTCCTCGGCGCGCAGCCCGCCTTGCTCGACCGCCGCGATGGCCTGGCGGCACGCCTGCACGATGTCCCAGCGGCCGCCGTAGCTCACCGCGATGTTCAGTTGCAGGGCGAGGTTGCCGGCGGTGCGGGTCATCGCATCATGCATGCGATGGCGCAGCGGCTCGTCGAAGCTGCCCAGGTCGCCGATGAAGCGCAGGCGCACGCCGTGGCCGTGCAGCTCCTCCACCTCCTTGTCCAGCGCACGCAGGAACAGGTTCATCAGCGCGCTGACCTCGTCCTGCGGACGCTGCCAGTTCTCGCTGGAGAACGCGAACAGGGTCAGCACCGGCACGCCTTCGCGCAGGCAGGCTTCGATCACTTCACGCACGGCCCTGCGCCCGGCGCTGTGGCCGAAGCTGCGGGGACGGTGCCTGGCGCGGGCCCAGCGCCCGTTGCCATCCATCACGATGGCGACATGGCGGGGAACCCGGGCAGCCGCGGCGGCCGGCATGCGGGGCGCGATGGCGCTCAGAGCGCCATCAGCTCCTCTTCCTTGGCCTTGACGACGGCGTCGACGTCCTTGACCGCGCGGTCGGTCAGTTTCTGGATCTCGTCGTCGAAACGACGGTCCTCGTCCTCGGTGATCTGCTTGTCCTTGAGCAGGTCCTTGACCTGCTGCAGGGCATCGCGGCGCACGTTGCGGATGGCGATCTTGGCGTTCTCGCCCTCGTGGCCCACGTGCTTGGCCAGCTCCTTGCGGCGCTCCTCGGTGAGTGCGGGCATGTTGAGGCGGATCACGGTGCCGGCGGTGGTCGGCGTGATGCCGATGTCCGACGCCATCAGCGCCTTCTCGATCGGCGCCACCATGTTCTTCTCCCACGGCGTGATGAGAATGGTGCGCGCATCGGCCAGCGTCACCGACGCGACCTGCGCCAGCGGCATGTCCGCGCCGTAGTAGGAAACCTTGATGTGGTCGACCAGGGTGGTGCTGGCGCGGCCGGTGCGGATACGCGTGAGGTCGTGCCTGAGCGATTCGATGCTCTTGCCCATGCGGGCCTGGGCATCGTTCTTGATGTCGTTGAGCATGTGTCGTATCCCGGTGGATCTGGCAACGCGTGATTATAGCAGTGGCGGGCGGCGCCTCCGACGGCCGGGACGGCCCTGCACCGGCGGAAAAGCCGCTTTCCGGGCTTTTCCGACCGCGGCCGGTGGCCGCTCAGCCGACCAGCGTGCCGATCGGCTCGCCGCCCATGAGGCGCATGAGGCTGCCGGGTACGGTCATGTCGTAGATCCGCAGCGGCATCCCGTGGTCGCGGCACAGCGCGATCGCGGCGGTATCCATCACCTGCAGGTTGCGCTGGATCACCTCGTCGTAGCTGAGCTGCTCGTAGCGCGTGGCGTGGGCATCGCGGGCGGGGTCGGCACTGTAGACGCCGTCGACCTTGGTGGCCTTGAGCAGCAGGTCGGCACCGATCTCCACCGCGCGCAGCGCGGCGGCCGAATCGGTGGTGAAGAAGGGATTGCCGGTGCCCGCGGCGAACAGCACGATGCGGCCTTTCTCGATGTGGCGGATGGCGCGGCGGCGGATGTAGTCCTCGGCCACGTCGTGGATCTGGATCGCGCTCATCACCCGCGCGTAGCCGCCCCGCTTCTCGATCGCGTCGGCCATCGCCAGCGCGTTCATCACCGTGGCAAGCATGCCCATGTGGTCGCCGGTGACGCGGTCCATGCCGGCCGCAGCCAGGCCGGCGCCGCGAAAGATGTTGCCGCCGCCGATCACCACGCCCACCTGCACGCCGGCACGGCGCACCTCGATGATCTCGTCGGCAAGCCGGCCGATCACGTTCGGATCGATGCCGTAGTCGGCCTCGCCCATCAGCGCTTCACCGGAGAGCTTGAGCAGGATGCGGTGGTACTTGGGCTGGGCGCTCATGGGCTCTCCGGATTGTGTGGGGCAAACCGGCACATTGTAGCGGCAGCACCCCCCTCCGGTAAGCTTGTTCGGGCCGGATCGAGGCAGACAAGGTTCAGGGAGCGAACGCCATGGGGTGGAACACGCTTTTTTACGGCGTCCCGGCGCCCACGCCAGGGCGCCGCGTGGCCATCCATGTCCTGCTGGGCGTGCTGCTGCTGGCGTTATACGGGGGCTGGATCGACTTCCTGCCCGAGCCGTGGGTGGAGCGATGGGGTTTCTACGCGGCGCTGCTGCTGGGCGTCGCGGTCGCGGCCTGGTTGGCATGGGTCAACATCAGCGGCCGCAACCAGGCCTATGGCGGTGGCACGGCCCGGATGATCGTGCTGGCGCCGGTTTGCGCCGTCATTGCGGCGGGTTTCATCTGGTGCGCGCTGGCGCGCGGGGTCGCCGGTGGAATCACGCGGATGGCTGGAGACATGGCGTTGCTGGCGCCGGTGCAGATGCACACCGACCATCACCGGCGTCGCCAGGAATGCGACTACCAGTTGAAGGGCGGTTTCATGGCCGGCTTCCTGTCCGACCATCTTTGCATCAGCTCGGCGTACTACGAGGCCCATCCGCGCCATCGCGTGGAGGTGGTGCTGGCCGGCTTTCGCGGGCGGCTGGGGTTCTACGTCACGGGGTTCAGCCACCGACGCGACCTGGGCGCATACCGGGATTGACCGCGAAAACGAAAAGGGCCGCGGTTTCCCGCGGCCCTCGATTCGAAGCGTCTTTTCTCCGGCCGTCCGTGATGGACGGCCTCCGGCTCACTTCAGGCCGGCCTGCTTCATCACTTCGGCGGCGAAATCCTCTTCCACCTTCTCGATGCCTTCGCCGACGGCCAGGCGCACCACCGAGATCACGTCGGCGCCTTCCTTCTTCAGCGCATCGGCTACCGTCACGTTGGTGTCCAGCACGTAGGGCTGGCCCAGCAGGGTGATCTCGGAGACGATCTTGTTGACCTTGCCGGAGATGATCTTCTCCAGGATGTCGGCGGGCTTGTTCTTTTCCTTGTCCGACATCGCGGCCAGCGCGATTTCCTTTTCCTTGGCGAGGAAGTCGGCCGGGACGTCCTCGGCGCGCACGTGCGCCGGGTTCATCGCCGCCACGTGCATGGCGATGCCCTTGGCCAGGTCGTCGGAGCCGCCCTTGAGCGCCACCAGCACGCCGATGCGGCCACCGTGGATGTAGCTGCCGATCACGCCGTCGTTCTCGACGCGCGCCATGCGGCGCACGTCGATCTTCTCGCCGATGGTGGCGATCAGCGCCTTGGCCGCGTCCTCGACCGTGCCACCGCCCGGGTAGGGGGCAGCCTTGAGCGCGGAGATGTCGGCGGCACCGGACTTCAGCGCGACTTCGGCCACGTTGTCGCTGAACTTCAGGAAGCTCGCGTCCTTGCCCACGAAATCGGTCTCGCAGTTGATCTCGACCAGCACGGCCTTGCCGCTGGCCTGGTCGCTCACGATGCGACCTTCGGCGGCGATGCGGCTGGCCTTCTTGTCGGCCTTGGCCAGGCCGGACTTGCGCAGCCATTCCATGGCGGTGTCGATGTCGCCGTTGTTTTCAACCAGCGCCTTCTTGCATTCCATCATGCCGGCGCCGGACCGCTCGCGCAGCTCCTTCACCATCTGGGCGGAAATATTGCTCATCGGTAGTTCTCCAAAGCTTGGATGGCGCGACGGCGGGCGAACGCCGTCGCGCGTTGATCTCGGCAGGCGTGGCGGCGAACGCCGCCACGGCGCTTACTTGGCCGGTGCGCCTTCGCTGCGCGCGCCACGGCCGCCTTCACGGCGCGGGGCGGACTTGCGTGGAGCGGCTTCGCGGCGCGGGCGGTCGATCTTGGCGACCGGGTTGCCTTCCTCGTCCAGCTCGACGAAGTCGTTGCCGTCGCCCTGGGCGGCGGCCGGCGCGGCGGCCTTGCCTTCGAGGATGGAGTCGGCGGCGGCGCGGGCGTACAGCTGGATCGCGCGGATCGCGTCGTCATTGCCCGGGATGGCGTAGTCGACCAGTTCCGGGTTGTAGTTGGTGTCGACCACCGCGATCACCGGGATGCCCAGCTTCTTGGCCTCCTGCACGGCGATGTCTTCATGGCCGATGTCGATCACGAACAGCGCGTCGGGCAGGCGGTTCATGTCCTTGATGCCGCCCAGCGAGGCCTGCAGCTTGTCGCGCTCGCGGCGACGGGCCAGCACTTCGTGCTTGACCAGCTTGTCGAACGAGCCGTCGGTCTCGGCCGCTTCCAGCTCCTTCAGGCGCGAGACGGACTGCTTCACGGTGCGGAAGTTGGTCAGCATGCCGCCGAGCCAGCGCGAGGTGACGAACGGCATGCCGGCGCGCGCGGCCTCTTCGGCGAGCGGTTCACGGGCCGAACGCTTGGTGCCGACGAACAAGATGGTGCCGCGCTTCTGTGCCAGGCCCGACAGGAAATTCATCGCGTCGGTGAACAGCGGCAGGGTCTTTTCGAGATTGATGATGTGGATCTTGCCGCGGGCGCCGAAGATGTACGGGGCCATCTTGGGGTTCCAGTAGCGGGTCTGGTGGCCGAAATGGACGCCGGCTTCCAGCATCTGACGCATGGTGACTTGTGCCATGGGGTGTTGCTCCGATTGTCGGTTCCCGTGGCGGGAACCTGGGGTTGGGACCTCCACGCATCCCCGGCTTCGACCGCGACCGGCCCGTTTGTTGTGGTGGGCTAGCCGCGGCACCCCGAAGGCGGTGCCGATGCGTGTGTGGCGTTGGTTTGGGTGTTGTACCGCGCAGGGTTACAATCCCGGTTCGCTTTGCGCTGGTCGACCGTCAAGACGGACGGGTCAGGTCTGCAAAACTCCGAAATTGTAGCCGGTACCCCGGCGAAGCGGCAAGCCTCTGGATTTCAAGGAGTTCTGTCGCCACATGAGTGGAACCCATGGCCATTACCCTGAAATCCCCCCAAGACCTTGAAGGCATGCGCGTCGCCGGCAAGCTGGCCGCCGAAGTGCTGGCCATGCTCAAGGATTACGTCAAGCCCGGCGTCACCACCGAGGAGCTGGACCGGCGCGCCTACGAGCACATCGTCAACGTGCAGAAGGCGATCCCGGCCAACGTGGGCTACCACGGCTTCCCCAAGACCCTGTGCACCTCGGTCAACCACGTGATCTGCCACGGCATTCCGAGTGAAAGCAAGGTGCTCAAGGACGGCGACATCGTCAATCTCGACGTCACCGTCATCAAGGACGGCTGGCACGGCGACACCAGCCGCATGTACATCGCCGGCACCCCGTCGGTGCTGGCCAGGCGGCTGGTCGACACGACCTTCGAGGCGATGATGCGCGGCATCCAGGCCGTGCGCCCCGGCGCCACCCTGGGCGATATCGGCCATGCCATCCAGCAGCACGCCGAGGCGGCCGGCTTCAGCGTGGTCAAGGAATATTGCGGCCACGGCATCGGCAAGGTCTATCACGACGAGCCGCAGGTGCTGCACTACGGCAAGCCCGGCACGGGCGTGGAATTGAAGAAGGGCATGACCTTCACCATCGAACCGATGATCAACGCCGGCAAGCCGCAGACCCGCCAGTTGCCCGACGGCTGGACGGTGGTGACCAAGGACCATTCGCTGTCCGCCCAGTGGGAACACACCCTGGCCGTCACCGACGACGGTTTCGAGATCCTCACGCCCTGGCCGGATGCGTGAAGCAGGAGTGAGTGGAGAGGAGTGAGGAAAGAGTCGGGCGCGCGGCGCTGGCGCCGGATGCCATGGAGACATGGCAGACTGCTTTCTCTCATTCCTCACTCCTCTACCACTCATTTCTCGCTCTCATGAATTCAGCGCTTCCTACCTTGCCGCGCCTGCCCGCGGCGGTGCCGCGCTCCGGCGTTTCGGCCGAGGCGCGGCGGGCGTTGCGGCAGTTGCTGGAGGATGTGGACCGCGGGTTGGCTACCGCGTTTCGCGACGGCATGGATGCCAGTGCGTTGGCGCGGCGGCGCGGCGAGTCGGTGGCGCGGGTGGTTGCGCATGTGTGGGTGGCTTGCCTCGGTGAGGTGGGCGGCGCGGCACTGTTCGCGATTGGCGGCTTTGGCCGCGGCCTGCTGTTTCCGTATTCGGATGTGGACCTGCTGGCGCTGGCGACGACGCCCGAGCCCGCGCGCCTGCGGGCGCTGGAGCAGTTCTTCGCCACCTTGTGGGACATCGGCCTGAAAGTGGGCCACGCCGTGCGCGAACCGGCGCAATGCCGGGCGCTGGCCGCACGGGACGCCAGCGTGTTCACCAGCCTGCTTGATGCGCGACGGCTGGCCGGTGACCCGGACTTCGACGCCCGGCTACGCGGCATCGTGGACGATCCGGCCTTGTGGCCGCCGCGCGAGTACCTGGCGGCCCGGCTGGCCGAGCGCAATGCGCGGCACGCCCGTTACGACGACACCGCCTACAACCTCGAACCGAACCTCAAGGATGGCCCCGGCGGACTGCGTACGCTCGACTCGCTGCGCTGGATGGGGCGGCGGCTGGCCCATGCCGGCGAGCTCTCCGAGCTGGTTGCCGAAGGCCTGCTCGACCCGGCCGAACAGGCCCAGCTGGAACAGGCCGAATCGACGCTGCGCCGCTATCGCTACGCCCTGCACCTGGAGGCGGGGCGGGCCGAGGAGCGGCTGCTGTTCGATTACCAGCAGGCGCTGGCCGCGCGCCTTGGGTTCCAGGACGAGCATGCACGCAACCTCGGCGTGGAACAGTTCATGCAGGGCTACTACCGCGCTGCCAGCCAGGTCGAGCGGCTTGGCGTGCAGGTGGCCGAGCGTTTCGAGGAGATGCTGGAGCCCCCGGCCGCGGAGCAACCGGTGGGCGAGGATTTCGTGCGTTACGGCGCGCGCCTGGCTGCGCGCAATCCGGAGTTGTTCATGCGTCGACCCGCGGCCTTGGTGGAGATTTTCATCGCCCGGCTGGAGCAATCCGGCGTGCTGGGCTTCAGCGCCGACACCATGCGCCGCATCCACCAGGCGACCGACGCCCATGGCGCCACGCTGGCTCGGGACGAGGCGGTGCTGGCCGCGTTCTTGCGCCTGCTGCGGCGCGGAGCGCCGGCGGTGGAGGCGCTGTGGCGGATGAACCGGCATGGCCTGCTGGCGGCGATCCTGCCGGCGTTCGGCAAGGTGTTCGGGCGCATGCAGTACGACCTGTTCCACGTCTACACCGTCGACGAACACACCTTGCGCGTGTTGCGCAACATGGCGCGCTTCGCCGAGCCGGCGGCACGCGCGGAGTTTCCGCTGGGTTGCGAAATATGGGCCAAGCTACCCAAACCCGAAGTGCTGCTGCTGGCCGCGCTGTTCCATGACATCGCCAAGGGCCGCGGCGGCGACCATTCGGTGCTGGGCGAGCAGGATGCGCGGGATTTCTGCGCGCGCCTGGGACTGCCGGCCGGCGATGGCGAGCGGGTCGCCTGGCTGGTGCGCCACCACTTGCTGATGAGCACCACGGCGCAACGCCAGGACATCACCGACCCCGAGGTGGTACACCGCTTCGCCGAGACGGTGGGTGACCGCGAGCAGCTCGGCCAACTCTACCTGCTGACGATCGCCGACATCATCGGCACCAGCCCGCGCCTGTGGAACAGCTGGAAGGACCGCCTGCTGGCCGATCTCTACACCAGCACCCGCTATGCCTTGCGTAGCGATGTCGAGCTGCCGCGCGACGCGGGCGTCCGCGTGCGCGAATGCAGCGCGCAGGCGCTGGCCCGGCTGCGGGAGGACGGCTTCGACGAAGCCGCCGTGCGGAAGGCCTGGGAGGATTTCCCGCGGCTCAGCTTCCTGCGCCATCGACCCGAACAGATCGCCTGGCAGACCGCAGCCATCCTGCGTGCGCAGGGTACGGTGCCGCTGGTCGCGGTGGAGCCGCTGTCGGTGCGCGGAAGCACCGAGCTGTTCGTCTACTCGCCCGATCGGGACGGCCTGTTCGCCACGGTGACGGCGATGCTGGACCGGCTGCGTTTCTCGGTGGTGGAGTCCCGCATCCTGAGCTCGCCGACCGGGATGGCGCTGGATACCTTCCTGTTGCTGGAGGCTGACAGCCAGCAACCGGCCGGCGCGACCCGCGCCGAGGAGCTGCAGCAACGCCTGCAGCGCGCGCTGGCGCAATCGCTGGGCGTGCAGCCGAGCAAACGCAGCATGTCGCGCCACCAGAAGCATTTCCAGATGACCCCGAAGATCAGCTTCCATGCGGCAGGCGGTCGGACCCAGATGGCGCTGGTGGGAACCGATCGCCCGGGCCTGTTGGCGGCGGTGGCGCAAGTGATGCTGGGTGAGGACGTGCGCGTCCACGATGCGCGCATTGCCACCTTCGGCGAGCGGGTCGAGGACTTCTTCCAACTGACCGATCGCGCCGACGCGCCGCTCGATGCGCCACGCCAGGAGCGCCTGCTGCAGGCGCTCCTGGCGCGGATCGGCCCCGTGCGCGAGTGAAGCCGGCGGCACGCGCTATCATGCCCCGCGCTGCGCCATGCAGCGGCCACGCGCATTCGTCATGACCTACCTGCTGATCAAGTCGCTGCACCTGCTGTTCGTCATCGCCTGGATGGCCACGGTGTTCTACCTGCCGCGGATCCTGGTGAACATGGCCGAGACGGCCAACGAACCGGCAGTGCAGGCGCGACTGCGGTTGATGGGGCGCCGGCTGTACAAGTTCGGCCACAACATGTTCGGCATCGCCTTCCTGTTCGGCCTGACCCTGTGGCAAGGCTGGCGGGTGTTCCCGCAGACCTTGCCGAACGTGGCCTCCGGCACGCACTGGATCGACGCCAAGCTGACCCTGGTCGCGGTGTTGCTGGTCTATTTCACCTGGGCCGGGCGCATGCTCAAGCGCAGCGAAAAGGGTCTGGCGCTGCCGTCGGCACGAACCCTGCGCTGGCTCAACGAGCTGCCGGTACTTGTGCTGCTGGGCGTGATCTGGCTGGTGCTGGCCAAGCCTTTCTGAGGCTGTCGCACGAGGCGGGGAAGGGCATGCACCGGCGCGAACGGGGCCGCGATCTGGGCTAGACTAGGTTTTTCGACACGACCCATGGGACAAGGTGGCCCGCGCCCCGGCGCCGGCCGAGTGTGCGACATGACGACTACGCGCTGCCACGACTGACCGCCACCCCGCCTTCTTTTCGTCAACGAAAGGGCGTCATGCCCTTTTTTGCTTTTCCAGAGAAGCTTTCGCAATGATCGAGATTACGCTCCCCGACGGCAGCAGGAAGCCGTTCGAACACCCCGTCACCGTGCAGGAGGTGGCTGCATCCATCGGCGCCGGCCTGGCCAAGGCCACCCTGGCCGGCAAGGTCGACGGCAAGCTGGTCGACGCCGGCTTCCCGATCGAGCACGACGCCAGCGTGCAGATCATTACCGAGAAGAGCCCCGAGGCGCTGGAGATCCTGCGCCATTCCACCGCGCACCTGATGGGCCAGGCCGTGCAGCGGCTGTTTCCCGGCGCGCAGGTCACGATCGGCCCGGTGATCGACAACGGCTTCTATTACGACTTCGCCTACGAACGCCCGTTCACGCCCGAGGATCTGCCGAAGATCGAGGCGGAGATGCACAAGATCGTGGCCGAGCAGTTGCCGGTCACGCGCAGCGTGAAATCGCGCGACGAGGCGGTCGCGTTCTTCCGCGGCCTGGGCGAGAACTACAAGGCCGAGATCATCGAGGGCATTCCGGCCGACCAGGACCTGTCGCTGTATTCGCAGGGCGAATTCACCGACCTGTGCCGTGGCCCGCACGTGCCCAACACCGGCAAGCTGCATTCGTTCAAGCTGATGAAGGTGGCCGGTGCGTACTGGCGCGGCGATTCGAACAACGCGATGCTCAGCCGGATCTATGGCACCGCCTGGCTCAACGACAAGGACCTGAAGGCCTACCTGTTCCAGCTGGAGGAGGCCGAGAAGCGCGACCACCGCAAGATCGGCAAGCAGCTGGATCTGTTCCACCAGCAGGAAGAAAGCCCCGGCATGGTGTTCTGGCACCCGAACGGCTGGGCCATCTGGCAGCAGGTCGAGCAGTACATGCGCCATGTCTACCGCAGCAGCGGCTACCAGGAGGTGCGCTGCCCGATGGTGTTGGACGTGTCGCTGTGGAAGAAATCGGGCCACTGGGACAATTACAAGGAGAACATGTTCTTCACCGAATCGGAGAAGCACACCTTCGCGCTGCGTCCCATGAATTGCCCCGGCCACGTGCAGATCTTCAACGAGGGCCTGCGCAGCTATCGCGACCTGCCATTGCGCTACGGCGAGTTCGGCGGCTGCCACCGCAACGAACCTTCCGGCGCGCTGCACGGCATCATGCGCGTGCGCGCGTTCACCCAGGACGACGGCCACATCTTCTGCACGCCCGAGCAGATCGAGCCGGAGGTGACCGCCTTCCATCGCCAGGCGATGCAGGTGTACGCCGACTTCGGTTTCGAGAAGATCGAGGTGGCCCTGGCGCTGCGCCCGGACCAGCGCATCGGCGACGACGCCGTCTGGGACCGCGCCGAGGCGGCGCTGCGCGGTGCCCTGGCGTCCGCCGGGGTGACCTGGACCGAACTGCCGGGCGAGGGCGCCTTCTACGGCCCCAAGATCGAGTACCACATGAGGGACTCGATCGGCCGCGATTGGCAGGTGGGCACCATGCAGGTGGATTTCATGATGCCCGAGCGCCTGGGCGCCGAATACGTCGACGAGCACTCCGACAAGCGCCATCCGGTGATGCTGCACCGGGCCATCGTGGGCTCGATGGAGCGTTTCATCGGCATCCTGATCGAGCACCACGCCGGCCTGCTGCCGACCTGGCTGGCGCCGGTGCAGGCGATGGTGTTCAGCATCACGGATGCGCAGGCCGGCTATGTCCGCGAGGTGACGCAAGCCCTTGTCGACAAAGGTTTCCGGGTACAATCGGATTTGCGCAACGAGAAAGTCGGCTATAAAATCCGCGAACATACGATGCAGAAAGTGCCTTATCTGCTCGTGGTCGGTGACCGCGAGAAAGAGGCGGGCGCGGTTTCTGTCCGTACCCGTTCCGGCGAGGATCTGGGCAGCATGCCGCTGGCCGATTTCATCGAGCGGCTGGAGACCGAAACCCGGCGTTGAGCGCCGGACGGTCTGTTTCATCAATTCTTCTGGAGGATCGTGGTATCGCAACCACCGACAACAAGGGCAATCGTCGCAACCTGGAAATCCGCGTCCCGCGGGTGCGCGTCATCGGCGTGGATTCCGAGCAGCTCGGCATCCTGAGCCGTGACGAGGCGCTGGCGCTGGCGCAGGAGGCCGGCATGGATCTGGTCGAGATCCAGCCCAATGGCGATCCGCCCGTATGCCGCATCATGGATTACGGCAAGTTCAAGTTCGAAGCCCAGAAGAAGGCCCAGGCCGCCAAGAAGAAGCAGAAGCAGGTCGAGATCAAGGAAGTGAAGTTCCGTCCGGTCACGGACGTGGGCGACTACCAGATCAAGCTGCGCAACATGCTCCGCTTCCTGGAAGAGGGCGACAAGGTCAAGGTCACCATCCGCTTCCGCGGCCGCGAAATGTCGCACCAGGACCTGGGCCAGAACCTGGCCCGCAAGATCCAGGAGGACGTGGGCGACAACGGCCAGGTCGAGTCGTATCCGCGGCTCGAGGGGCGCCAGATGGTCATGATGATCGGGCCGAAGAAGAAATAGGCTGGTCGCGACGCTGCGCTGAAGGGTAGGAGCCCGCTTGCGGGCGATGCCTTTTGGCGTCGGGTGGCCTGAAACATCCTTTCCATGAGCTGCGGGCAAGCCTCGCACCCTCACCTCAATCCTCTCCCGAAGGGAGAGGAGGCAATCGTCAGCACTTCGTGCTGGCGTTTGCCCTTTTGAACCCGTATGATTACGGGTTCGACCCGCCGGAAGGGTCGTGCACCGATCATGGCAGGACGGAAAGAGCAACCTGCGGTTGCCGCCAGATCAGTCAGAAACGGGATCATTCCCATCCAAGGAGCATTCCATGCCCAAGATCAAGACCAACCGGGCGGCGGCGAAGCGTTTTCGCAAGACCGCGTCGGGCAAGATCAAGTGCGGCCACGCGTTCAAGTCGCACATCCTGACCAAGAAGTCGACCAAGCTCAAGCGTGGTCTCCGTGCCCCGAACCACCTCAAGGCGTGCGACGCCCCGGGCGTGGCTCGCATGCTGCCGTACTTGTGAGGAGATAGACCATGGCTCGTGTAAAGCGTGGCGTCACCGCCCGTCGTCGTCACAAGACCATCATCGGCCGCGCCAAGGGCTACTACAACGCCCGCCGCAAGGTCTTCCGCGTCGCCAACCAGGCCGTCATCAAGGCCGGCCAGTACGCCTACATCGGCCGCAAGCAGCGCAAGCGCCAGTTCCGCGCGCTGTGGATCGTGCGCATCAACGCTGCCGCACGCATGTTCGGGCTGTCCTACAGCCGCCTGATCAATGGGCTGAGCAAGGCCGGCATCACCGTCGACCGCAAGGTCCTGGCTGATATCGCCGTGCACGACATCAAGGCGTTTGGGGCCATCGCTGACAAGGCGAAGGCCGCCCTGGCTGCTTGATCGTCGCTTGCGACGATAGAATGTGAACCAAGCGGGGAGGAGGCCACACGCCTCCTCCCCGTTTTCGTTTTTGCACGTCCGAACCGGGACCGCACCGATGGATGATCTGGAACGCCAGGCCGCGCAGGCGCTGGCTGGTATCGAACAAGCCGACACGCTGGACACGCTGGAATCCCTGCGCGTGGGCCTGCTGGGCAAGAGCGGCATCGTGACCGCCGCGCTGAAGACCCTGGGCACCATGGCGCCCGAGCAGCGCAAGGCGCGCGGTGCCGAAGTGAACCGCGTCAAGGATCGTCTCGTCGATGCACTGGCAGCGCGCAAGGCCGTGCTGGAACAGGCCGAGCTCGATCGCCGGCTCGCTTCCGAGGCGATCGACATTTCCCTGCCTGGCCGCGACGGCGAGCGCGGCGGCATCCACCCGATCACCCGCGCGCTGGAACGCATCGCGTCGATCTTCGCGCGGCTGGGCTACCAGCGCGCCGACGGTCCGGAGATCGAGGACGACTGGCACAACTTCGAGGCGCTGAACTTCCCGCCGCACCACCCGGCGCGCGCCATGCACGACACCTTCTACTTCGGCGACGGCCGCCTGCTGCGCACCCACACCTCGCCGGTGCAGATCCGCTCGATGGCCGGACGCCAGCCGCCGATCCGCATCATCGCGCCGGGCAAGGTCTACCGCAGCGATTCGGACCAGACCCATTCGCCGATGTTCCACCAGATCGAAGGCCTGCTGGTCGACGAGACCTCCAGCTTCGCCGACCTGAAAGGCACCCTGGCCGAGTTCATCAGGGCGTTCTTCGAGCGCGATTTCGAGATGCGCTTCCGCCCCAGCTATTTTCCGTTCACGGAGCCTTCGGCCGAGGTGGACATCCGCTGGGACCACGCGGACGGTTCGACGCGCTGGCTGGAGGTGCTCGGCTGCGGCATGGTCCATCCGAACGTGCTGAAGAACTGCGGGATCGATCCGGAGCGCTACACCGGCTTCGCCTTCGGCCTGGGCGTGGAGCGTTTTGCGATGCTGCGCTACGGCGTTTCCGACCTGCGCGCGTTCTTCGAGAACGACCTGCGTTTCCTCAAGCAGTTCGCCTGAGCGCATCCAGGAATCCACACGCATGAAATTTTCCGAGAACTGGCTGCGCGAGCTGGTCGAGATCAAGGCCGACCGCGCCGAACTGGCCCACGCGCTGACCATGGCGGGGCTGGAAGTGGAAGAACTCACCCCGCTGGGCGATGGCCTGGCCGGCGTGGTCGTGGCCGAAATCGTCGCCGCCGGGAAACACCCCGAGGCCGACCGCCTGCAGGTGTGCAAGGTCGATGCAGGGCAGGGCGAACCGCTGCAGATTGTGTGCGGTGCGCCGAACGCGCGGGTGGGGATCAAGGTGCCGCTGGCCATGGTCGGCGCCCGGCTACCCGGCGGAGTCGCCATCAAGGCGGCGAAACTGCGTGGCGTGGAGTCCTTCGGCATGCTGTGCTCGGCGAAGGAGCTGGGCATCGACGCCGACGCCTCCGGCCTGCTGGAACTGCCCTCCGACGCGCCCGTGGGCCAGCCGCTGGCCGATTACCTGGGCCTGCCCGACGCCAGCATCGAGCTGAAGCTGACCCCGAACCGGCCTGATTGCCTGGGCCTGGTCGGCCTGGCGCATGACGTGGCGGCGTTGTTCGGCAGCACGGTGAAGCCGCCGGTCCAGGGGGTCGTGGCCACCACCGGCCAGGCGCGTCGCGGTATCCGCCTGGAAGCCGGCGAGGATGCCCCGCGCTATCTCGGGCGCGTCATCGAGGGCATCGACCCGGCCGCGCGCACGCCGCTATGGCTCGTCGAACGCCTGCGCCGCGCCGGGCTGCGGCCGATCAGCGCGGTGGTCGACGTCACCAACTACGTGATGCTGGAACTGGGCCAGCCGCTGCATGCGTTCGACAACGGCCTGCTCGAGGGCGACATCGTGGTGCGCCATGCACGTGCCGGCGAAACGCTGAAGCTGCTCGACGGCAGCGAGGCGAAGCTGGACGCGGGGTTCGTGGTGATCGCCGACGAGCGCAAGCCGCTGGCGGTGGCCGGCGTGATGGGCGGCTTCGATTCGCGCGTCACCGATGCCACGCACGACATATTCCTGGAATCCGCGCACTTCGCGCCGGCGGCGATCATGGGCCGTGCGCGCAAGCTCGGCCTGCACACCGACGCCTCGCATCGCTTCGAACGGGGCGTCGATCCGGAACTGCCGCGCCGCGCGCTGGAGCGTGCCAGCGAACTGCTGCTGGCGATCGCCGGCGGCAAGGCCGGCCCGGTGCTGGTGGCGGAAAACCAGGCTGACCTGCCGCAGGCGGTGCCGGTCGCCTTGCGCCGCGCCCGCTTGCAGCGCGTGCTCGGCGTGGAGGTGGCGGACGCCGAGGTGGCGCGCATCTTCACCGCGCTGGGCATGCGGGTGGAGACGACCGCCGACGGCTGGCGGGTCACGGCGCCGAGCAGCCGCTTCGACATCGAGCGCGAAGAGGACCTGATCGAGGAGGTCGCGCGCATCTTCGGCTACGACAAGATCCCCACCCATTCGCCGTCCGGCGCGCTGGTGCTGGCGATCGAGCCGGAGGCACGCATCGGCGAGCTGGCGCTGCGCGAGCAGCTTGCCGCGCGTGGCTACCACGAGGCGGTCAACCTGTCGTTCGTGGGCGCCGACCTGCTGGGGGGGTGGGGTTTCAGCGAAAAGCTGGTGCCGCTGGCCAATCCGCTGTCGGCCGACCTGGCGGTGATGCGCCCTTCGCTGTTGCCGGGCCTGATCGAGGCGTTGCGGCACAACCGCGCACGCCAGCAGGAACGGGTGCGCCTGTTCGAGGTGGCGCGCGTATTCCGGCAGGGGGCGGCCCTGCAGGAGGAGCCGGGCATCCACGGGCTGACGCACCCACAGGCTGGCGATCCGCCGGTGGAGACTCCCAGCCTGGCGATCGTCGCCTGCGGCAACGCCCGTGCCGAGCAATGGGGCGAGCCCTCGCGGCTGCTCGATTTCCACGATCTCAAGGGCGACCTGGACGCGCTGATTGCCTGGGGGGGCGAGCCGGAGCGCTGGTCGGTGCATGCCGACGCATTGCCGCCCTGGCTCCATCCGGGGCGCGGGGCCCGCGTGGCGCGTGACGGGCAGACTGTCGGCTACCTCGGTGCCGTGCATCCGCGCCTGGCCCGGGAGCTCGACCTGGGCGCCGACGTGCATGTTCTGGAGGTCGCGCTGGAACCCCTGCTGGCTCGTCGCCTGCCCCAGGCGCGTCCGGTCCCGCGCTTCCCCGCGGTACGCCGCGACATCGCCATGGACGTGCCGGAAAGCGTCAGCTGGTCACGGATCGAGCACACCGTTCGAGGCACGCTGGGCGCGCGGCTGCGGGAGCTGCGGCTGTTCGACCGCTACAGCGGCAAAGGCGTCGAAGCAGGCCGAAAGAGTCTCGCTATGGGCTTGATTTTGCAGGACGCTTCACGCACCCTTACAGATGACGACGCGGATCACTGGGTACGCGAAGCGGTGGACGCGTTGGAGCAGACATGCCAGGGGAAACTGCGAGGATGAGATGGCGCTGACCAAGGCGGAAATGGCCGAGCGGCTTTTCCTCGACGTGGGTCTCAACAAGCGTGAGGCCAAGGAATTCGTGGATGCCTACTTCGAGGTGGTGCGCGGCGCGCTGGAGAACGGCGAGCAGGTGAAATTGTCCGGCTTCGGCAATTTCGACCTGCGCATGAAGAACCAGCGGCCGGGGCGCAATCCCAAGACCGGCGAGGAGATCCCGATCTCCGCGCGGCGGGTGGTGACGTTCCGACCGGGGCAAAAACTCAAGGTGAGAGTCGAAGGCTATGCTGGACCAAGGGAATAACACCGAGCTGCCGGCCATCCCGGCCAAGCGCTACTTCACCATTGGTGAGGTGGGCGAGTTGTGCGGTGTGAAGCCCCACGTCCTGCGGTACTGGGAGCAGGAGTTTCCGGCGCTGAACCCGGTCAAGCGACGTGGCAACCGCCGCTACTACCAGCGCCACGACGTGCTGATGATCCGCCAGATCCGCTCGTTGCTGTATGACGAAGGTTTCACCATCACCGGTGCCCGGGCCCGCCTGGAAGGGCCGCAGGCCCGGCTGGAATCGAGCATGTCGCACCAGATCGTGCGCCAGGTACGGATGGAGCTGGAAGAGGTGCTGACCCTGCTGCGTCGCTGAAGCGCGTTGGTGCTTCCGGCAGCGGGCATCAAGCTGCTAGAATCGCCGTTTGCCGTTTCGTCGGGGCGTAGCGCAGCCTGGTAGCGCATCTGCCTGGGGGGCAGAGGGTCGTCGGTTCGAATCCGGCCGCCCCGACCAATTCGGTTCAGACATGAAAAGCGCCCATCGGGCGCTTTTTTCATGTTCGGGATTCGGGGCTCGGGCGTTCAGTACAGCACCCGGCTGCGCAGTGTCCCCGGGATTGCCGCCATCTGCGCCTTCAACGCATTCGCCTGGGCTTCGTCGGCGCTGACGTCGATCACCACGTAGCCGACTTCGCTGTCGGTCTGCAGGAACTGCGCATCGATGTTGAGGTTGCCGGCCGAGAACAGTTCGTTGATGCGCGACAGCGTGCCCGGCACGTTGCGGTGGATGTGCAGCAGGCGCCGGCTGTGCGGGTGCTCGGGCAGGGTGACCTCGGGAAAATTCACTGCCGACAGGGTGGAGCCGTTGTCGCTGTAGCGCACCAGCTTGCTGGCCACTTCCACGCCGATGTTGTCCTGTGCCTCCAGCGTGCTGCCGCCGATGTGCGGGGTCAGGATCACGTTGTCCATGCCGATGAGCGGCGAAACGAAGGCATCGTCGTTGCCCTTGGGTTCGAGCGGGAACACGTCGACCGCCGCGCCCGCCAGCCTTCCTTCGCGCAAGGCCGCGGCCAGTGCCTCGATGTCGACCACGCTGCCGCGCGAGGCGTTGATCAGCATGGCGCCAGCGTGCATCTTCGCCAGTTGCCCGGCGCGGATCATCAGCTGGGTGGCGGGGGTCTCCGGCACGTGCAGGGTGACCACGTCCGAGCGTTCCAGCAGCTCGTCCAGGCTGGCTACCGCGCGGGCGTTGCCCAGCGCCAGCTTGGTCTCGATGTCGTGGAAGATCACCCGCATGCCCAGGCTCTCGGCCAGCACGCCGACCTGGGTGCCGATGTGGCCGTAACCCACGATGCCCAGCACTTTGTCGCGCGTCTCGTAGCTGCCACTGGCCGATTTCGCCCAGCCGCCGCGGTGGCACTGCGCATTCTTCTGCGGGATGCCGCGCAGCAGCATGATCGCCTCGGCAATCACCAGCTCGGCCACGCTGCGGGTATTGGAGTAGGGCGCGTTGAACACCGGTATGCCCGCCAGGCGGGCGGCGCCCAAGTCCACCTGGTTGGTGCCGATGCAGAAGCAGCCCACCGCGATCAGCCGCTTGGCCTGCGCCAGCACCTCGGCGGTGAGCTGGGTGCGCGAGCGGATGCCGATGATGTGGGCTTCGCCGATACGCGCCTTCAGTTCGTCCTCGGGCAGCGACTTGCCCTGCAGCTCGACCTGGCTGTAGCCGGCCCGGTGGAAAACCTCCACCGCACTGGCGCTGACCCCCTCCAGCAGCAATACCTTGATGTCCTGGCGCGGAAAGGAGGTCTGCATCGTCGTGGCGTGTCCCGGGTGGCGGTCTTTCCAGAGTAGGCGAGGAATTGCCGCACTGCAACACTGGACGCGTTCCGGTATGGCTGGCAGTCTGTGCGGATACCCCGGAGCCGCCGCATGTCCGATGACCGCCTTGCCGATCTGTCCCGTCGCCTGCCCGAACTGCGCCTGCTGACGGCCCCGGCCGACCTGGAACATTACGGGCGGGACTGGACCCGGCGCTGGGCGCCGGCGCCACTCGCGATTGCCTTGCCCTCGTCGGTGGAGGAGGTGCAGGCGATCATGCGCTGGGCCAACGACCGGGCGGTGGCGATCGTGCCCTCGGGCGGGCGTACCGGGTTGTCCGGCGGCGCCGTTGCAGCCAATGGCGAGCTGGTACTCAGCCTGGAGCGGATGCAGCGCGAACTCGGTTTCGACCCGGTCGACCGCACGCTCACCGTGCAGGCGGGGATGATCCTGCAACACGTCCACGAGGCGGCGCGCCGGCACGGCCTGGTCTATCCGGTGGACTTCGCGGCGCGCGGCTCGTGCTCGATCGGCGGCAACATCGCCACCAATGCCGGCGGCATCCGGGTGATCCGTTACGGCAACACGCGCGAATGGATCGCCGGGTTGAAGGTGGTGGCAGGCAACGGCGAGCTGCTCGAACTCAACCGTGCCCTGGTGAAGAACTCCAGCGGTTACGACTTCCGCCAGTTGCTGGTCGGCTCGGAGGGAACGCTGGGCGTCGTGGTGGAGGCGACGCTGAAGCTCGCCGCGTCGCCACCCCCCTCGCAGGTCATGCTGCTGGCCTTGCCGGACATGGACGCGTTGATGCAGGTCTTCGCGCTGTTCCGCTCGCAACTGGAGCTGCAGGCATTCGAATTCTTCACCGACCACGCGTTGCGTCACGTGCTGGCGCACGGCGCGCAGCGCGCCATCGAGGGCGACCATCCGTACTACGTGGTGACGGAGTTCGATGCAGCCGACGAGCGCCAGCAACAGGCGGCGCTGGCGGCGTTCGAGCAGGCGCTGGAACGGGGCTGGGTCAGCGACGGCGTGATCGCGCAGAGCGAGGCGCAGGCCGCCGCGCTCTGGCGCCTGCGCGAGGGCATCACCGAGAGCCTGGCGCCGCACCGGCCGTACAAGAACGACATCTCGGTGCGCGTCGGCGCCGTGCCCGCCTTCCTGCACGAGATGCAGGCGTTGCTGGCACGCGAGTATCCGCAAGCGGAGGTGGTCTGGTTCGGCCACATCGGCGACGGCAACCTGCACATCAACGTGCTGCGGCCGGACGCGCTGGCCGAGGACGCCTTCATCGCCCAGTGCGAGCGGGTCACCCGCCTGCTGGCGGACACGCTGCAGCGCCATGGCGGCAGCATCTCGGCGGAGCATGGCATCGGCCTGGTCAAGCGGGCATACCTGGCCAGCACGCGCACGGAGGCGGAGATCGCCCTGATGCGTGGCGTGCGCAAGGTGTTCGATCCGCGCGGCATCCTCAACCCCGGCAAGCTGTTCGTCGACGGCTGATCGGGCGCAAGCCGCGCCCGTGCTACGCTTGCTGGCTTGTCCGTGGACTCGGAGGAGTCGTCATGCCGTCGTCGCCGCTGCGTTCCCTGTACCCCGAGATCGAGCCGTTCGACCGCGGCATGCTGCCGGTCTCGTCGCTGCACACGCTGTATTACGAGCAGAGCGGCAATCCGCACGGCAAGCCGGTGGTGTTCCTGCATGGTGGGCCCGGCGGCGGCACCAACCCGAAGTGCCGGCGCTTCTTCGATCCGGCGATCTATCGCATCGTGCTGTTCGACCAGCGCGGCTGCGGCCAGTCGACCCCGCACGCGGAACTCACCGACAACACCACCTGGGACCTGGTCGCCGACATCGAACGCCTGCGCGAGCACCTGCGCATCGACCGCTGGCAGGTGTTCGGCGGCTCCTGGGGTTCGACCCTGGCGCTGGCGTACGCGCAGAGCCACCCGGATCAGGTAACCGAACTGGTTTTGCGCGGCATCTTCATGCTGCGGCGGCAAGAGCTGGAATGGTTCTACCAGAAGGGCTGCGACGCGTTGTACCCGGATGCGTGGGAGGCCTACCTGGCCGCGATCCCCGCGGCCGAGCACGGCGACCTGATGAGTGCCTACCATCGCCGCCTGACCAGTGACGACCCTGCGGTGCGCAGCGCGGCGGCGCGCGCCTGGTCGGTATGGGAGGGCGCCACCAGCTTCCTGTGGCAGGACAAGTCACACATCGAATCGAGCGCCGCGGACGAGTTCGCGCTCGCCTTTGCCCGCATCGAATGCCATTACTTCGTCAACGGCGGCTTCTTCGAACGCGACGGCCAGCTGTTGCACGACGTGGGCCGCATCCGCCACATTCCCGCCGTGATCGTGCAGGGCCGCTACGACGTGGTGTGCCCGTTGCGCAGCGCATGGGACCTGCACCGTGCCTGGCCCGAGGCCGACCTGCGCATCGTGCAGGATGCAGGTCATTCGGCCTTCGAGCCGGGCATCCTGCACCAGTTGCTGGAAGCCACCGACCGCTTCGGCCGCTGAGCCCGGCCTGCATGCGAAGGCCGCCGGTCGGCGGCCTTCGCGGATGGACTCAATGCCGCCCGTGGTGGATCAGCGGGACGAACAGGTCCACCACGAAACCGTCATGGTCCGAGACGCCGATCGCGCGGGTCCAGTCGCTGGCGCCGGCGGCATCGTCGACGGTCTGTGCCGGTGCGTCGAGGTCGGCGCGGCCGAACTGCATGTGCAGGAAGCGCAGCCGCGCCGGCACGTTGAGCAGGGCGTGGTCGAGCGCCTGGAAGGTCGGTACGGTGCGCCCGGGGTTGCCGCTGCCGGCCTTGGTGTAGCCCTGGATCTCGCCGAAGTTCTGCGTGTACAGGAAAGAGTAGCGGTCGTTGGAGGGCACCGCGTTCACCGCATCCCACAGCGCCGGACGCACGATGTTGCCGCCCAGCTTGAGCAGGTTCTGGCTGTCGTCGTAGCGACCGGCGACCAGGTTCACCACGTCGGTCCAGCCATCGGTGAACTGGTAGGCGTTGAAGTCGCCCACCACCATCAGCGGCATGCGCGGGTCGGCGTCCTGCAGCGCCTGCACCCGGCTGGCCAGCGACTTCGCCTGCAGGAAGCGCTTCTCGCGATCGCGTTCGGCGTCGGCGCCGTTGTCGTCGACGTTGGAGCGCGCCTTCATGTGCACCGCGATGACGTGGAAGCGCATCCGGCCCGCCCGGGCGGTCAGCAGCAGCGGCGGATGGTCGTGGATGAAGGCGGTCTGGCCGCCGTCGTTCCAGGTCTCGTCGGCGGCTAGCTGCCGCACGGAGAGCACCTGCACGCGGTCACGGCGCACGAGGAAACCCACGTTGATGCCGCTGGGATCGTGGCCGGGCTGCAGGTAGGCGTCGTACGCCACGCCGTAGTCGGCGAGGATCTGGGTGGCCAGTCCCTGCAGGATCGGCAGGGTCTCCACCTCTTCCACCGACAGCACGTCGGGGAGTTGCAGCACGCCGCCCACGTAACTGGACAGGCGCCGCGTCTTCAGCGCGACCTCGTCCGGCGAGGGTTCCTTGCTGCCGCCGCTGCAGGTGTAGGTGGTGTCGAACACGCTGTCGCAGAAGCGCTCCATGTTGAACGCGCCGATGCGCAGTGCGAGCAGCGGGGTGGGCGAGACCGGCCGCGGTATCGGGGCGGCGTATGCCAGCCGGAACTGCGTGGGGATGAAGGTGTAGGCGCCGAAGTCATAGGAGATCACGCCTTCGGCGTGGAACGTGCTGCCCGCGTTGAAGGGCGTGTTCAGCGGCACCGCGCCGAAGTCGGCGGTGTTCATCTTGAACACTTCGGGGTTGCCGCTCCAGTTGGGCAGGTCCACCCCCTCGGGCACCGGCACGCCGAACACCACACCGGGCTGGCGCAGCGAGCGCCGGCCGTTCGCGGTGATGCTGACCTCGGCATAGGGCTCGCCGCTGAAACGCTTGTTGCCGGTGTTGATCATGCCCTGGTCGATGCGCACGCGCATGCTCATGAAACACTGGAAGTTGGTCGCGCCACAGGAGAGGTGGTCGGGGTCCGGCGACGGTATGCGCTGGCCGAACACGACCGCGCGCGGCAGGTGCACGTGGCGGTCGACCACGGTCACCGTCGGGTTCTTCAGCTCGGTGAGGCCGTAGTAGTCGTCCACCACCGCCGCGACGTCCACCGCCTCGCCCACGCGCACCGTCGGCGTGTCGTCGGTGAAGACGTACACGCCGTTGGACGTCAGCGTGCTGGCATCGGCGCGCGCGTCGGGTGTCTGCATGGTGAAACCCAGCGGACCCACCGCGGTCACCACGTTGCCGTAGGTCAGCACCGATTTGCCCAGCAAGGCTGCCCGCGGCCCGCTGCCGTTGATCTGCCAGATTTCCGCCTGGACCGGGATGTCGTAGTGGATCGTGCCGATGGCGAGGGCGTCGCCCAGGGCCACCCCGTCAGCGGGATCGCTCAGGCTGACGCTGAAGTGCTTGTCGTCGGCCGGCGTGGTGCGCCCGTGCACGACCACGTCGAAGCGGGCCTGGGTTTCCCCCGCGGCGATGGTCAGGGTGGTGTCGAGCGCTTCGTACTCGACGCCCGCGGTGGCGCTGCCGTCGGCGGTGGCCACGTGCACGCTGATGCCGCCGCTCGGGGCAGGCTCGTTCATCGTGACGGTGAACGGCATCGCCACGTCACCGGCGCCGTGCACGCTGATGCTGCTGTCGGCGATCGACAGCGACGGGCCCAAGGCCACGCAGGGGCTGGCGCTGTCGTGCGGCTGGGTCGGGCTCACGGTGACGAAATCGGCGCTGTTGTCGCCAGTGTTCTGCGGCAAGCCGGCCGCGGTCTGCCGCCGCTGGTAGCCCTGGTCGGTGTTGCTGCTGCCCAGCGAGGCCAGCGGCGTGCCGGCCTTGTAGGCCGAGCCGGTGCTCAGGCCCACCTGGTCGACGATGTTGCCGTCGGCATCGAGCAGGGCCAGGCCGCCGGTGTCGGTGACTCCGGTGGCGTAGGTAAGGTCGCCCGGCACGCTGCCGGAGTAGCCGCTGCTGGCACTGTTGGTCAGCAACAGGTGGCAGCCGGGGGCCAGCTGCGTCCCGGCGGGGAACGTGAGTCGCGTGCCGATCGTGCCGCTGGCGTTGGAGGCATTGAACTTGTAGGCCGACAGGTCGACGGTCGCGGGGCCGGCGTTGAACAGTTCGACGAACTCGTCATTGCCGCCGGCGGGCCCGCGGACCCGGAACTGGTCGATGCTGACGTCGGCGGCGTGCGCGGCGAACGTCGTGGCGGCGCCGGCCAGCAACAGCCACAGGCCGCGTTGCGCGAGCTTTGCGAACATGATGTTTCCCCCGGGAAGTCCGGTCTTCCGGAACGCGTCGAGTGTAGTGACGCCTCGTGACCGTTCCGTGAAAACCGTCGCGGCAAGGCGCGACCGCAGAACCGGGGGGGCTTCCCGTCAGCCGGAGGGCAACTGCTTGGTGCCGAAGATCTTGTCGCCGGCGTCGCCCAGGCCCGGCAGGATGTAGCCGTTCTGGTTGAGTCGCTGGTCGATGGAGGCGGTATAGATCTCGATGTCGGGATGGGCCGCGGTGATGCGTTCGAGCCCTTCCGGCGCGGCGACCAGGAACAGCCCCTTGATGCGCTTGCAGCCGGCCGCCTTGAGCATGTCGACGGTGGCGACCAGGGTGCCGGCGGTGGCCAGCATGGGGTCGACGATCAGCGCGATGCGCTCGTCCATGCGCCCGGTGAGTTTTTCGTAGTAGGCGACGGGCTTGAGCGTGTGCTCGTCGCGTTGCAGGCCGACCACGCTGACCTTGGCGGCCGGGATCATGTCGAGCACGCCCGGCAGCATGCCCAGGCCGGCGCGCAGGATCGGCACGATGGTGATCTTGCGGCCCTTGATCCGTTGCACGTGCAGCGGGCCGGCCCAGCCCTCGATCTCCTCCTCCACCGTTTCCAGATCCTTGGTGGCCTCGTAGGTGAGCAAGGAAGCGACTTCGGAAGCCAGCTCGCGGAATTCCTTCGTGCTGATGCCGGCGCGGCGCATCAGGCCCAGCTTGTGCTGGATCAAGGGGTGGCGGACTTCGACGATCTTCATGGTTGGGCGGTCTGGTGGCGGCGCCGAGCGCGACAGTCCGGGAGCTTAGCGAAGCGACGCTGCCCACGCACGCGGGCGTAGGCAACGCCGTGATGCCGGCTCAGGACGCGGCGGCCGTCCCGCCCTGCAGGCAGGAGCTCATGAATGCCTTGCGTTCGGCACCCTTGAGCGCCTTCGCCTTGGCGTCCGCGTTGCAGCTCGTCATCTTGGCGTGCTGGGCCGTGCCGGTCGAGGCAGGGGATGCCGAGGCATGGCCCTTCAGGCACGAGCTCATGAACGCCTTGCGCTCGGCGCCCTTCTTGCCGGTGGCCTGGTGGTTGCAGTTGATCATCCGCTGCTGCTGGGCAGTGTGTGGCCTGGTGGCTGTCGCCGGCGCAGCGGGGCTGGCCGCGAAGGCGGTGCCGGCAAGGGCGAAGGTGGCGCTGATGGCGAGCAGGCGCAGTGACAACGACATGGTGAATCCTCCCTGGGTAACCGGCGGTTGCCGGCCGGATCAATCTACGCAGGGGGCCACCGCCAAGGCAGTCGGCAAGTGCTTACGCGCATGAAGTATTCGGCTGCGGCGACACGTCGTGTTTCGCCGCAGCCGGTGTGGGTGACGCGATAGCTCAGGCCGCCTCGGCCTTGGCCTTGCGCGGGCCTTCCAGCAAGGCCTTGCGCACATGCGAGACGATCAGGTCGACCTCGGCGCTGGTGACCTTGAAGTGCGGGGTGAAGCGCAACGAGTTGGCGCCGCCGTGGATCACGCCGATGCCGTGCTCACGCATGTACTCCTCGGTGGACCCTGCGCCGTAGCACTTGTATTCCGGGGCCAGTTCGCAGGAGAACAGCAGGCCGGTGCCCTGCACCTTGGTGATCAGGCCGCCCAGCTCGTGCTTCAGCGCGCCGAGCTTGTCGACGAACTCATTGCCGCGTTCGCGGATGTTCTGTCGCACCTCGTCGGTCAGTTCGCTCAGTGTCGCCAGCGCCACGTCGAGCGCGCGCGGATTGGCGGTCATGGTGTTGCCGTAGATGCCCTTGCGATACAGCCCCGCCGCACGCGCATTGACGGCGAGCACCGACAACGGGTACTGGCCGGCGTTGAGCGCCTTGGAGAAGGTCTCCATGTCCGGCCCCGGCAGTTGCTCGAAACCGGGGTAGTCGGTGATCGACAGCACGCCGTGCGCGCGCAGGCCGGCCTGGATCGAATCGACCAGCAGCAGCGTGCCGTGCGCTTCGGTGAGCTCGCGCGCGGCGCGGTAGAACTCCGGCGTCACCGCCCGCCCGGGGTCGCCTTCGCCCATCACCGGTTCCAGGAACATGGCCTCGATGAACCAGCCGTGCTTGTCGGCATCGGCGAACGCCGCCTTCAGCTGGTCCAGGTCATACGGCGCCACCGTGATCACGCTGTCCTCGTGGCGGTAGCTGGCCAGGTTCTGCTGGTAGGTCTTGCGGGTGGAATCGGAATACAGCGCCGGCGCCTCGGTGCGGCCGTGGAAGGCGCCCTTCACCGCCAGGCGCTTGATCGTGCGGCCCGCGTGGCGCGCGCCGGCATCGGTCATCGCCTTGGCGTTGACGTCCGCGATGCGGCAGGCCAGCGAGACGGACTCGGAGCCGGAGTTCAGGCACAGGTAGTGGTCGTACGGATTCTTGCCGCGGCTGCGCCCCAGCTCGCGATCGAGCGCGGCGGTGAAGCGCATCTGCGCCACGCTGGGCGACATCACGTTGGCCATCACCTGCGGGCGCGACAGCGCCGCCAGGATCGCCGGATCGTTGTGGCCGAAGCCCAGCATGCCGTAGCCGCCGTTGTCGTGCACCACCGCGCCCTTCAACGTGACGATCCACGGGCCGCGGGCCGCGGCCGGCAGGTACGGGTTGATCGCGTCGTCGGGGTAGAAATTGACGAAGCCCGCCTGCGCCTTGGCGAGCTGCTCGGCCTCGTCGAGCTTGAGGAAATCCCCCAGCTCGCCGCGCAGTTCACGGTGGCGCGCGAGCGCCTCGGCGACCGCCTGGCCCAGCAGCGGATCGTTCGCCGCCATGCGCTCGATGGTGGCGTCGTCCAGGCCGGTGGTGCGGGGCTTGCCGCCGAAATCGCGCAGTTCGCGCAGCTGGTTGATCACACCCATGACATTCTCCTCGTAGACGTCGGCGCCTCGCACCCAGCGCGAAGCAGGCCGATCGATCCGCGCGTGGGTGTCGTGGGCCGAAGGCCCTTGCAAGCGCAGGTTCCGGCGTGACGAACCCGCGTCGGAGCACCCGGACGTGGCCGGTCGCGCAAGATCATTCCCTGAGCATAACGCGCCCGGCAGGGTCTCCGGTACCCCCGGCATGACGGCTGTCACCCCCGATGGTTGACGCCGGCGCATGGGCAATCGGCGGGGAAATGCCCAAGCTGCAGGCATCGAGGAGGACCATGCCGATGAATGTTTCCGAACAGGTGGTGGCCCGGCTGGCGGGGGTGGAGAAACGCTACGGCCACCTGGTTGCGCTGGAGCGGGCCGACCTGCAACTGCGCCGCGGCGAGCTGCTGGCCCTGCTCGGCCCCAACGGGGCCGGCAAGACCACGGCGATCAGCCTGCTGCTGGGCCTGCTGCGCGCCGACGCGGGCACGGTCGAGTTGTTCGGGTGCGACCCCCAGCGGATCGCGCCGCGCCGGCGTATCGGCGTGATGCTGCAGCAGGCCGAGTTGCCCCGCACGTTGCGGGTGGGCGAGCTGTTGCGCCTGACCGCCAGTTACTACCCGGCGCCACGCAGCGTGGCCGAAAGCGCCGCGATGGCCGGGGTCGACGACCTGCTGGCGCGCCCCTACGCGAAGCTCTCCGGGGGCCAGCAACGGCGCGTGCAGTTCGCGCTGGCGCTGTGCGGCCGGCCCGAGCTGTTGTTCCTGGACGAGCCCACCGTGGGCATGGACATCCAGACGCGGGAGAAACTGTGGGCGGCGATCCGCCGCTTGCTGGCCGAGGGTTGCTCGGTGCTGCTGACCACGCATTACCTGGAGGAAGCCGAGGCACTGGCCGACCGGGTCTGCGTGATGGCGCGCGGGCGGGTGATCTACGAAGGCACCGTCGAGGCGCTGCGCGCGCGCGTCGCAACCCGGCGCGTGCGCTGCATCAGTTCGGTGGATGCCGGCGTGGTCGGCAGTTGGCCGGCGGTGAGTCTCGCCGAGCAGCGCCAGGGCCGACTGTATGTGACCACCGAAGCGGCCGAGGCCGTGGTGCGCCGCCTGCTCGATGCCGACCCGCACCTCAGCGAGCTGGAAGTGCAGCGCGCCGGCCTGGCCGAAGCCTTCACCGAACTCACCCGCGAAGCCGCCGACGGCTTGCCCGAAACACCGCGCGAGGTTGCCTGAGATGGACAAGGTCATGTCGATGCCGTTGCCGGCGGTCCCCCCGATGTCGCGCCGGCGCGTGCTGGGCGCCTACCTGGCGGAGATGCGCAGCGAGTGCCTGCGCTATTTCCGGGCGCCGGGTTTCATGTTGCCGATGACACTGTTCTCGACCGTGTTCTACCTGATGTTCGGCGTGTTGCTGAACCACGGCGAGGCGTCGCGCTACCTGCTGGCCAGCTATGCCGCGTTCGGCATCATCGGGCCGGGCCTGTTCGGCTTCGGCGTTTCGCTGGCGATCGAGCGCGACGGCGGCCTGCTCACCCTCAAGCGCGCGCTGCCGATGCCGCCGGGCGCGTACCTGCTGGGCAAGATGGTGATGGCCATGCTCGCCGCCAGCATCGTGGTCGTGCTGCTGCTGGCGATCGGTATCGGGCTCGCCCACGTCGCGCTCTCGTGGCGCCAGATGTTGGCGCTCATCGCCACCGGTTCCTTCGGCGTGCTGCCGTTCTGCGCGCTGGGGATGTTCGTCGGCACCTTGCTCAAGGGGCAGGGCGCGCCGGGGCTGCTCAACCTGGTCTATCTGCCGATGGCGTTCCTGTCCGGGCTGTGGCTGCCGCTGTCGATGCTGCCGCATGCGCTGCAACAGATCGCGCCCATCTGGCCGAGCTATCACCTCAATCAGTTGACCCAGGCGGCGGTGGGTCTGAACCATGGCCCTCTGCTGGGCCACGTGCTGGTGCTGGCCGGTTTCGCCGCGGTTTTCCTGGGGCTGGCGGCGCGGCGTCTGCGCCGGAACGGTTGAAGTAGGATGTCCTTCATGCACCGTTTGCGTGAGTCCGGCGCCATGCACCAACGCATCGTCCAGTTCCTGACCCCGGCGCCGGATTCGGTGGCGGCCCGCGGCATGCAACGGGGCAAGTCCCCGTGGGTGGATGCGGTGCACCTTTTGTGGTCGGCGTGGGTGTTCGTGGTGCCGGTGTGGAACGCCGACGGCTGGAGCGCCAGCTGGATTGTCACCACGCTGGCGACGTATCCCCTGTTTCTGGCGCTGTATTTCCGATGCATGGTGGCGCCGCGGGGGCATGTTCGCGCCTACGCCTTGGCGCTGATCCTGCTGAGCATGTCGGTGCTGCCCTGGTATCCCAGCGGCCTGACCTATTTCATCTATGGCTGCGTGATGCTCAGCGGCAACTCGATCCGCTTCCGCACGTATCTGGGCTGGCTGGCTTGCCTCAACGTGGTGCTGCTGGCGGAAACCTCGTTGCTCGGCTACCCGTGGCAGGCGGTGTTCTCCATCCCGCTGACCTCGTTCATCATCGGCATCATCATCAATGCCGAGCGTGCCAGTGAAGAGAAGGACGCACAATTGCGGCTCTCGCACGAAGAAGTGCGCCGGCTGGCGGCCACCGCCGAACGCGAACGCATCGGCCGCGACCTGCACGACCTGCTGGGCCATACCCTGTCGCTGATCACGCTGAAACTGGAGTTGTCGCGCAAGTTGTTCGATCGGGACCACGCGGCGGCCAAGCGCGAAGTGGAAGAGGCGGAGAAAGTGGCGCGCCACGCCCTCGCCGAAGTGCGCAGCGCAGTCAGTGGCATCCATGCCACCGACCTCGCCGCCGAGCTGGCCTCGGCGCGGCTGCTGCTGGAGTCCTCCGGGGTGTGCATGGAGTACGGCTCGCCGCCGACCGACCTGCCGGAAGCCACCGAACGCGGTCTTTCGCTGATCCTGCGCGAGGCGGCGACCAACGTCGCCCGCCACGCCGCGGCCAGCTGCGCGAAAGTCGACTTTGTGCGCGAACCCTCCAGCGTGCGCATGCGCATCCGCGACAACGGCCGTGGCGGCATCGACGGCGACGGCAACGGTTTGCGCGGGATGCGCGAGCGCGTGCGCTCGCTGGGCGGGACACTGGAGATCAGCTCGCCGCTGCGCGGTGGCACGACCATGCTGGTCAGCGCGCCGCTGCCGGTGCTGCGACTGGTCGCCTTGCCCTCCACCGCTGCCGACGGCGTGGCGGCCGTGGCGCAGGGCGGGCATTCGGCCGCCTGACACTCGAAGCCATCACGATGGAGCCGTTCCGATGCCGCTGAAGCAATCGCTGCGAGGTGCCGCATGATCCGCGTGCTGCTGGCCGAGGACCAGGCGATGGTGCGCGGCGCACTGTCGGCGTTGCTGGGCATGGAGTCGGACATGGAGGTGCTCGGTTCGGCACCCGACGGCGAGGCGGCGTGGCGCGAGGTGCAACGCCTGAAGCCGGACGTGCTGGTGACCGACATCGAGATGCCCGGGCTCACCGGGCTGGAACTGGCCCAGCGCATCCAGCGTCACGACGAGCTGCCGGTGAAGGTCATCATCGTCACCACGTTTGCGCGGCCGGGCTTCCTGCGCCGCGCGCTTGACGCCGGCGTGTCCGGCTACCTGTTGAAGGATGCTCCCGCCGAGAACCTGGCCGAGGCGCTGCGCACCGTGCATCGCGGCGGCCGCGCGATCGATCCGCAGCTGGCGCTGGAAGCGTGGTCCGAGGCCGACCCGCTGAACGATCGCGAACGCCAGGTGCTGCGCCTGGCCGGCGAGGGCCAGTCCGCCGGCGACATCGCCGCGAAACTCAACCTCTCGCACGGCACGGTGCGCAATTATCTGTCCGAGGCGATCGGGAAACTCGGTGTGGGCAACCGCATCGAGGCGTACCGGCTGGCGCGGCAGAAAGGCTGGTTGTAGGGCACAGGCAGGCGACGCGGGCACGCCGGCTGCGGGATAATGTCCCGTTTCCGTTCGCCGGCCGCACATCTTGAAGAAGTCCGATTTCGATTTTGAATTGCCGCACGAGCTGATCGCGCAGGCGCCGCTGCCGGAGCGGTCGGCCAGCCGCCTGCTGCTGGTCGACGCGGCGGCGCATTCGCGGCAGGACCGCATGTTCCGCGAGCTGCCCGGGTTCCTGCGCCCGGGCGACCTGCTGGTGTTCAATGATACCCGCGTGCTGCCGGCGCGGCTGTACGGGCGCAAGGACACCGGCGGCGCGGTGGAGATCCTGATCGAGCGGATCACCGGCGCACACGAGGCCATCGTGCAACTCGGGGTCAGCAAGAAACCGAAAGAGGGCGGCCGGATCGAGCTGGCCGACGGCAGCCATGCGGTGGTGCTGGGACGTGACGACGGTTTCTTCCGGCTGCGTTTCGAGGCGCCGGAGCCGCTGGAGAAGCTGCTGCTGAAGCTGGGCGAGATGCCGCTGCCGCCGTACATCGAGCGCCATGCCGACGCCAGCGACATGGAGCGCTACCAGACCGTGTTCGCGCGCGAGCCCGGTGCGGTGGCCGCGCCCACCGCCGGCCTGCATTTCGACCAGGCGATCCTGGACGCGTTGCGCGAACGCGGCGTGGAATTCGGCTACATCACCCTGCATGTCGGCGCCGGGACGTTCCAGCCGGTGCGCGTGGACGACCTGAAGGACCACCACATGCACCGCGAGTGGCTCAACGTCGGAGCGCACCTGGTCGGGCAGATCCGCCGCACCCGCGCCCGCGGCGGCCGGGTGATCGCCGTGGGCACGACGGTGGTGCGCGCACTGGAAAGCGCCAGCAGGGATGGCCAGGTGCAACCGTTCGCCGGCGAAACGCAGATCTTCATCTTCCCCGGCTACCGCTTCAGCAGCATCGACGGCCTGGTCACCAACTTCCATCTGCCCCAGTCGACCCTGCTGATGCTGGTCTCGGCGCTGGCCGGCCGCGAGTTCATGCTGGACACCTACCGCCACGCGGTGGAACAGCGCTACCGCTTCTTCTCCTACGGCGATGCGATGTTGATCCTGCCGTAGGGTGGCGGGGCGGTCCTCTCGCCCCTGCCCAGCCGCTGAGCGGATCGGAAGGCGGCAGAACCGCGATCTCTCAGCCTTGTTTCAACAAGGACATGACATCGGACAGTTTGCCGTCGTTGGCTTCCGGCTTGATACCGAAGATGTGCGCCAGCAAAGGGTAGACGTCCACGTTGGGAAACGCGGGTGACACATATTCCCGACGGAACGAAGGGCCGTGGGCGATGAAGATGGCGCGCATGGCGGGGGCGAGGTTGTCGTAGCCATGGGTGCCCTTGAGTTCAAATGTGCGGCGCGCGACTTCCGCATGGGTGGTGACCAGCCAGCCCGGGGTGGCCAGGCAGACGACGGCCGGTACCCGCGGGTTGCTGCCGTAGTGCAAGCGTTCGGGCAGGTCGTGCTTGCGCCAGCATTGCAGATGGGGATGGGGCTGCAGCAGCGCGGCTTCGGCGGCCTTGCCCGCCGCGGAATGGCGAGGGTCGATGCCGGCGCCCCCACCGAGCGAGATGGTGCTCACCGCATGCATGTCGATGATGTCGTCCAGATAGATGCGGCGCGCCGGCGACAGTTCGGCCATGCCGTGGTCCGACACGATGACCAGATCGGTCGAGGTGTACTGGCCGTTGCGCTGTAACGCATCCACCAGTTGACCCATGGCCTGGTCGATCTTGCGCAGTGCGTCGTCGAGCTGCCGCGAATCCGGCCCGTAGCGGTGGCCCGTGGCATCGATGAGTTCGTAGTGGACCATCAGGAACCGCGGGCGCCTGACGGGAGGCAGGTCGAGCCAATGGATGAGCTCGGCGGTTTCGTGTTCGGGCGTGCCGACCTTGGCGCCGTTGCAGAGCAACGCCGGGTGTGTGTTGTCGATCGCTACGTAGCCGCTTGGCCAGGAGAGCTCGGCGGTACGGATCCCCCGGAGCTGCATGCTCACCCACAGTGGCGTGGCTTCGTCCCACCATGCCCGATTCTCGGTGGTGGGGGCGACGCTCATGCGGAAGTGCTCGGGCTGGACGTCGCGGTCGGCCATGTCGTTGTCCACGATGCCGTTATGGTCGGGATAACGGCCAGTGAGGAACGTATAGTGGTTGGGTTCCGTGACGGTGGGGAATGACGGCGTAAGCCAGCGCGCACGCACGCCATCGGCGGCGATGCGCTCCAGAATGGGGTTCAGGCCCCGATCCAGATAGTCGGCGCGGTAACCGTCCAGAGATACCAGGATCACCGTCGGTCCGTCAGCGGTGTCCGCGGGGGCAGGCGATGCCGCTTGAATCGGGACAGAAGGGACGGATCTGGCCGCATGAGTGGTGGTTGTGCACCCTCCGAGTGCGGTACACAGGAGCAATGCGCAGAGCAGGCAGAAGCGACGCATGACCAGGGCCTGACGGTAGGAAGGAGCGGATCATAGGCTTCGCTTCTGCCCGTTGGCGCACCCGGCGGCACCTTGTCCGTTCGCTTGTTGCGACGTGTTCAGGTGCGTAGTCAATGGCCCTGAGGGCCACGATCCGGCCGGTACGATGGCCGGCCCATGCGACAATGAGCGCATGACTTCCCTCCAGTTCAACGTCCACGCCACCGACGGCGCGGCGCGGCGCGGTCGCCTCGCGTTTGCCCGGGGCACGATCGAGACGCCGGCGTTCATGCCGGTGGGCACCTACGGCTCGGTCAAGGCGATGACGCCGCGCGACGTCGCCGACACCGGCGCGCAGATCATCCTGGGCAACACGTTCCACCTGTTCCTGCGGCCCGGGCTGGAGATCGTGGAGAAGTTCGGCGGCCTGCACCGCTTCATCGGCTGGGACAAGCCCATCCTCACCGACTCGGGCGGCTTCCAGGTGTTTTCGCTGGCACACAAGCGCAAGATCACCGAGGAAGGCGTGACGTTCGCCTCTCCGGTGGACGGCTCGAAGGTGTTCCTGTCGCCGGAAGTGTCGATGCGGATCCAGACGACGCTCGATTCGGACATCGCGATGATCTTTGACGAGTGCACGCCCTATCCGGCCAGCGAGAAAGTGGCGTCCGACTCGATGGAACTCAGCTTGCGCTGGGCCGAGCGCTCGCGCCGCGCCTTCGACGAGCTGGCGAACCCCAACGCGTTGTTCGGCATCGTGCAGGGCGGTGTCCATGAAAACCTGCGCCGGCGCTCGGCGGAAGGGTTGGTGGACATCGGCTTCGACGGCTACGCGGTCGGCGGCCTGGCCGTGGGCGAGCCGGAGGCCGAGCGCAACCACGCGCTGGACTTCACCGTGCCGCTGCTGCCGGCGGGCAAGCCGCGCTACCTGATGGGCGTGGGCCGGCCGGAGGACATCGTCGAGGCGGTGCGCCGCGGCATCGACATGTTCGATTGCGTCATGCCCACCCGCAACGCGCGCAACGGCTTCCTGTTCACCGCCGAAGGCACGTTGCGCATCCGCAATGCCAGGTACGCCACCGACACCGGCGTGATCGAGGAGGGCTGCGACTGCCATGCCTGCAGCCACGGCTTCAGCCGCGCGTACCTGCGCCATCTCGACCGCTGCAACGAGATTCTCGGCAGCCAGCTGGCCACCATGCACAACCTGCGCTATTACCAGCGGCTGATGGCGGACCTGCGCGAGGCGATCGCCGGGCAGCGGCTGGATGTCTTCGTGGCGGGGTTTTATGCCCGGCGCGGCGGGCCGGCAGGGGGGCAGGGCGACCTTTTGCGCGCGAAAAATGGCTCCGCCCCCTCGCACTGACCCTTTCCGCAGGGCATAATCGAGAATCTTTTATCGGGCGTTCGGCAGAAATCGCTGGCGGCGCCACAACTTGCGAGACGTGAAGATGAGTTTTCCGCTTTCCCCCGTGATCGCCCAGGCCACCGCGCAGCAAGGTGGCGGCATGTCCATGATCATCATGATGGTGGTCCTGTTCGGCCTGATGTACTTCATGATGATCCGCCCGCAGATGAAGCGGCAGAAGGAGCACCGCGCCCTGATCTCCGCCCTGGCCAAGGGCGACGAGGTGGTCACCAACGGCGGCCTGGCCGGTCGGGTGGACGAGGTGGGCGAGACGTTCGTCACCATCGAGATCGCGCCGAACGTGAAGGTGAAGCTGCAGAAGGGCGCCGTGCAGCAGGTGCTGCCCAAGGGCTCGCTGAAGTCCGCCTGAGCCACGGGATGTCCGGGGGCGGGGCTTTTTCGCATAGTGCGGCCATGGATGGCCGCTTCTTGACGTTCGCGATCAGGGATGGTCGCAAAGGACCAGACCATGAGTGATTTTCCCCGCTGGAAGTACGCGCTGGTAGTACTGGTGATGGTGTTCGGCGTGATCTACGCGCTGCCGAACGCCTTTGTCCCCGTACCGGCCGTGCAGGTGAGCGCCAACCGCGGCGCGCCGGCGATCGACCAGGCCGTGCGCCAGAAGGTCATCGACACGCTGACCCAGAAGCGCATCGCCTTCGGCGAGGTCGTGGTGGAAGGCGACAACCTGCTGGCCACCTTCGCCGACACCGACGTGCAGAAGAGCGGTTCGGATGCGATCAAGGCGTTGCTGGGCGACCAGTACACGGTGGCGTTCAAGCTGCAGTCCACCGTACCGGAATGGCTGGGCATGATCGGCGCCCGTTCCATGCCGCTGGGCCTGGACCTGCAGGGCGGCGTGCACTTCCTGATGCAGGTCGACCAGAACGACGTCGTCGACAAGCAGGAAAGCAGCTATGCGGACGACATCCGCAGCCTGCTGCGCGACAAGAAGATCCGCTACGAATCGGTGGCGCGCAACTCGGTGCGCGGCAAGGGCGTCGCCGTGGTGCTGCGCTCCGCCGCGGACCGCGACACGGCGGCCGAGGCGATCGCCAGCGAGTACACCGACCTGCTGGTGTCCAACGGCCCCAGCACGGGCGACCGCTTCGTGCTGAACGCGGTGATCAAGCCCGACAAACTGCGCGACATCACGCGCGGCGCGATCACCCAGAACCTGCAGACGCTGCGCAACCGCATCAACGCGCTGGGCGTGTCCGAGCCGTTGATCCAGCAGCAGGGCGAGAACCACATCGTGGTCGACCTCGCCGGTGTGCAGGACCCGGCCGAAGCGAAGAAGCTGATCGGTACCGTGGCCACCCTGGAATACCGCCCCGGCATCGGTCATCCCGGCGATCCGCAGGCGCGCGAGGCAGAGAAGACCGGCAACATCCCGCCGGACGCCAACCTCTACCACATGCGCGGCACCGGCCTGCCGGTGCTGGTCAGCAAGAAGGTGATCGTGACCGGCAAGGAGCTGGTCGACGCCTCCTCCGGCATCGACCAGCAGAGCGGCACGCCCAAGGTGGACGTCACGCTCAACGCCGCCGGCGCGCGCAAGATGAGCGATTTCACCAACGCCAATGTCGGCAAGCCGATGGCGGTGGTCTACGTCGAGCGCGTGACCGAGACCAAGATGGTCGACGGCAAGGAAGTGCGCATCCCCAAGGTCACCGAGTCGGTGATCAACGACGCCAACATCGCCAGCCCGTTCAGCCGGCAGTTCCAGACCACCGGCCTGGGCAGCCCCAAGGAAGCCTCCGACCTCGCCCTGCTGCTCAAGGGCGGTGCGTTCGCTGCCCCGGTGGACATCATCGAGGAGGGCGTGATCGGCTCCAGCATGGGTGCGGACAACATCGACAAGGGTTTCAAGTCGGTGATGCTCGGCCTGGCCCTGGTGCTGCTGGCCGCGGCCATCTACTACAAGCTGTTCGGCCTGGTGGCGGACATCGCGCTGTTCTTCAACCTGGTGATCCTGGTGGCGGTGATGTCGCTGATCGGGGTGACCCTGACCATGCCCGGCATCGCCGGCATCGTGCTGACCCTGGGCATGGCGATCGACGCCAACGTGCTGATCTGCGAACGCGTGCGCGAGGAGCTGCGCAACGGCTCCACCCCGCACGCGGCGATCTACGCCGGCTACGAGAAGGCGTGGTCGACCATCCTGGACGCCAACGTCACCCACCTGATCGCGGCGCTGGCGCTGACCACGATGGGCACCGGTGCGATCAAGGGCTTCGGCGTCACGCTGATGATCGGCATCCTGACCTCGCTGTTCACCTCGGTGACGCTGACCCATGCGTTCACCGCGGCGATCCACGGCCACCGCAAGCTCAAGACGCTGTCGGTCTAGGCGTCCCATCGAACCGCGCGGCCATGGACGGCCGCTTTGCCCGGAACGGACTTCCATCCAGAGAATTGCCATGGAAATTTTCAACCACGACAGCAACATCCACTTCCTGGGGATGCGCAAGTACACGATCACCATTGCGCTCCTGCTGATGATCGGCTCGGTCGTCCTCATCGCGACCAAGGGCCTCAACTACGGAATGGATTTCACTGGCGGCGTCTCCATGACGGTCGATTACGCCCAGCCGGTGGAGATCGCCGACGTGCGCGGCGCGCTGGCCAAGGGTGGCTTCGAAGACGCGGTGGTGCAGAGCCTGGGCGGCACGCGCCAGGTGTCGATCCGCTTCCAGGCCAAGGACGACCCGGAGGCGATCCAGGCCAACGGTACGGTCAACCTGGACCGCGTTTCCGCCGACGTGATGAAGGAACTGCAGGCCGCGCGCCCGGACGCCAAGCTTAAGAGCCGCGACTTCGTCAGCGCGCAGGTCGGCGCGGAGCTGAAGTCGGACGGCACCTGGGCGGCCCTGCTGGTGATCCTGGGCATCATGGCCTACCTGTGGATCCGCTTCGAGCGCCGCTTCGCGATCGCCGCGGTGGCCACCGAAATCCACGACACGCTGGTCACGCTGGGCGTGATCGCGCTGGTGCAGCGCGAGTTCGACATGACCGTGCTGGCCTCGGTGCTGGCCGTGATCGGCTACTCGATCAACGACAAGGTGGTGGTGTTCGACCGCATCCGCGAGCTGTTTCGCCTCGCGCGCAAGGCCGAGCCGGAGGAGATCCTCAACCGCTCGATCAACAACACCTTGTCGCGAACCATCATCACCTCGCTGTTCACCGGCATCACCATGGGCGCGATGTGGCTGCTGGGTGGTCCGGCCGTGCACGGCTTCGCCATCACCATGCTGATCGGCATCGTGGTCGGCACGCTGTCCTCGATCTTCGTGGCCAGCCCGATCCTGCTATGGCTGGGCGTGTCGAAGAAGGACCTGATGCCGGTCACCCGCGACAACCCGGAGCTGGCGCGCCGCCCCTGACCGCCCGCGCGGCATGCCGTGAAACGAAAGGCCCGGCTCTGTCCGGGCCTTTTTCGTGCCAGGTATGGCGCGCCGCGGCGCCGCCGGCAAATGCGGGCTTCATCTTTTCCGCCTCGGGCCGATACCCGGACGTCGAACCCGCGGCGGAACTCGCATGCTTGTCCTGGTCGGAACCCTGGTTGTGCTTGTCAGCGTCGTGGGCGGCTATCTGCTGTCCCGCGGACGGCTGTTGGCGTTGTGGCAGCCCTACGAACTGCTGATCATCGGCGGCGGCGCGGCCGGCGCGTTCCTGGCTGCCCATCCGACCCGGATCGTCAAGGCCGCCTTGCGCGACATGACGGGGCTGTTGAAGGGGCCGGCCTACCGCCGCCAGGACTATATCGACCTGCTCGCGCTGCTGTACGACATCTTCAGCCTGATGCGCAGGAACGGCCTGCTCAGCCTCGAGTCGCACATCGAGGATCCGTCCACCAGCAGCGTGTTCTCGGCCTACCCGCGCCTGCTGGCCGAGCGCCACCTGATCGAATTCATCACCGACTGCCTGCGCCTGATCGTGGGCGGCAGCATGAACCCGCACGAGCTGGAGCAACTGCTGGAGATGGAGCTGGAGGTCCATCACCAGGAGGCCGAGGCGCCGGCGATGGCGTTGATGAAATCCGCCGATGCCTTGCCCGGTTTCGGCATCGTGGCGGCGGTGCTGGGCATCGTCACCACGATGTCCCAGCTCAGCGGGGATACCTCGCGCATCGGCGAGCACATCGCCGGGGCGCTGGTCGGCACCTTCCTGGGCATCTTGCTGTGCTACGGCTTCGTCGGGCCGCTGGCCTCGGCGATGGAGAGCCGCGCGCAGGAGAACGGCAAGGCCTTCGAGTGCGTGAAGGTGGCGCTGATGGCGAACCTGCGCGGCTACAACCCGATGGTGTCGGTGGAGTTTGCGCGCAAGTCGCTGGGCGAACACTCGCGGCCCAGTTTCATGGAGCTGGAGGGCCACCTCAAGGGTGCGCGCGCCGGGGCCGGCGGATGAGCGAGGAGTTCGACCAGCCGATCATCATCCGCCGCGTGCAGCGCCGCAAGCACGGCTACCACGGCGGCGCCTGGAAGGTGGCGTACGCCGATTTCGTGACCGCGATGATGGCGTTCTTCCTGGTCATGTGGCTGATCGGCGTGGGCACCCGCGAGCAGAAGGCGGCGATCTCCGAATATTTCAAGAACCCCAGCATGACCCCCGGCACCGCGACCATCGCGCCGCCCGGCAAGGCCGGCCCGGGTGGCGCCAGCGACAGCATGATCAAGCTCGGCGGGACGATGGACCTGCCGCGCGGCCCGGGGGCGGAAAAGCGCGGCGCGCCGCAGGTCAAGCACGATGTCCAGGACGCGATGAAGCTGGCGCGCCAGGCCGACAAGGCGCGCCTGGAAGAGCTGATGGCGCAGCTGAATGCGGCAATCCAGAGCAGCCAGGCGCTGGCGCCGTTCAAGGACCAGTTGCTGCTGGACATCACCTCCGAGGGTCTGCGCATCCAGATCGTCGACAAGCTCAACCGGCCGATGTTCGACACCGGCAGCGCCCGGCTCAAGCCGTATACGGTGCGGATCCTGCACGAACTGGGCAGCTCGATCGACAAGGTGCCGAACAAGATCAGCATCTCCGGCCATACCGACGACGCGCCATACACCAGCGACCACGACTACAGCAACTGGGAACTGTCCGCCGATCGCGGGAACGCCGCGCGCCGCGCGCTGATCGCCGGTGGGCTGGAGGCGGACAAGATCTCGCGCGTGGTAGGCCTGGCCGCCTCGGTGCCGTTCGACAAACAACGTCCCGCCGACCCGGTGAACCGGCGCATCAGCATCATCGTGATGTCCGACCAGGCCGAACGGGCGGCGCGTTCGATGGCCGATGGCGGCGACTCCGCTCCACCCGCCGCGCCGCAGGCGTCACGCCGTGGCCCGGCCATCGTCTCCGCCGTGGCCACGACCACCCCGGCGCCGTCGCGCCTGCCGCTGCCTCCGGTCATCGTGCGTGCCGTTCCCGCAGCGACCGCAGCGGACGCCGCTCAGCTGCCGGCGAAGCCGGCCTCGCCCTGACCGGCCCGGGGGCCGGAGCCGCCGAGCGCGGCGTCGATCTGCGCCAGGCGTTCGGGCGTGCCCACGTCGGTCCAGCCACCGCGGTGACGGCTGCCGCTGACGGCGCCGCGGGCGATCGCCGGCAGCAGCAGTTCGCGCAGCTTGAACGCCGGCGCCGCGCCGTCCGTGCCGGCGCTTTCCTGCCGGTCCTCCAGCAGTTGCCGGCGGAATACGCCGATGCCGCTGAAGGTGAGTCGCGGGCTGCCCCGGGTCTGCAGCAGGCCCTGCGCATCCAGCGCGAAATCGCCCGCGGGGTGGTGCGGCGGGTTGTCGACCAGCAGCAGGTGCGCCAGCCCGGCCGGCTCGACGGGCAGAGCGGCGAGGTCGGCATCGCACCAGATGTCCCCGCTGATGGTGAGGAACGGCTCGGTGCCGAGCAGCGGCAGCGCGTTCAGCATGCCGCCGCCGGTTTCCAGCGGCGTCGGGCCTTCGTAGGCATAGCGGATGCGCAGGCCCCAGCGCGAGCCATCGCCCAGTGTGGCCGGGAACTGCTCGGCTAGGTGCGAGGTATTGATCACCACATAATGCACGCCGGCTGCGGCGAGCCGCTCCAGGTGCCAGACGATGAGCGGCTTGCCGCCCACGCGCAGCAGCGGCTTGGGCGTGCGGTCGGTCAGTGGGCGCATGCGCTCGCCCCGGCCGGCGGCGAAGATCAGCGTGTGCCTCATGCGGCTACCCGGGTCAGGTCGCGGCCCTGTGCGTGACGCTCCAGCAGGTCGGCCAGCGCAGTCAATTCGGGATACTGCCGCGCCACCCCGACCACGTAGCGATACACCTGCGGCACGTCCTTGAGATAGCCGGGTTTGCCGTCGCGATACCACAGCCGGTAGAACTGGCCCAGCACGCGCAGGTGGCGATGCAGCCCGGTGAGGTCGAACCAGCGCAGGAAGCGGTCGGTATCCACGGTGTCGTCGATCACGCCGGCGCGCAGCAGGCGCCGGCGGTGCGATTCCACCCAACCCTGCACGCGCTCTTCCGGCCAGGCGATGTAGGCATCGCGCAGCAGCGAGGCGAGGTCGTAGGTGACCGGGCCGTGCAGCGCACCCTGGAAATCGACGATGCCCGGGTTGTTCGCTTCCGTCAGCAGCAGGTTGCGGCTGTGGAAGTCGCGGTGCACGAAACAGCGCGGTTGCGCCAGCGCGTTGCGCACGATCAGGTCGAACGCCGCTTCCAGCACGTCCCATTCGCCGCAGGCCGGCGTGTGGCCGAGGTGGCGCTGCAGGAACCATTCGGGCATCACCTCCAGTCCGCTCACCAGGACCTGGTGGTCGAACGGCGGCAGGTCGTCGCTGGTCACCCTCGTCTGCATCACCAGCAGGGCATCCATCGCGTCACCGTACAGGCGGTCGGCTGTGGCATCGTCCAGCACGTCGAGGTAGAGCCGCGAACCCAGGTCCTCGATCAGCAGGAAGCCCCGGTCGAGGTCGTGTGCGTGCACTTTGGGCACGTGCAGCCCGGCGGCGGCCAGGCGCTCGCCGATGGCCAGCCACGGGCGCGGGTCTTCGCGCTCGGGCGGAGAATCCATCACGATCCAGCTCTGCCCGCCATGCGTGGCACGCCAGTAGCTGCGGAAGCTGGCGTCCGCCGAGGCGCGGTGCAGCACCAGCGTGGGGCAACCCAGGGTCTGGCGGACCCAGGCGAGGCGGGCGGCGGCGCGATCGTGCGAAGTCATGGCCGCCAGCTTAGCGAGGCCCCCGAGGCATGGCGAGGGAGTGCGGATGCGGGCGGTCACATTGACCGGCAAGCTCTTAATCAGTACCATTTTGGTCCCGATTCAAGCCCGGCCGAACCCGCCCGCCATGCTTCGTGTCAGCCGACTCACCGATTACGCCACCGTGGTGATGACCTGCATCGCCGCGCACCCGGCCGACGTGCTGAGTACCGCGCAGATCGCCGAGGAGACGCGGCTGGAGCTGCCCACGGTCAGCAAGCTGCTCAAGGCGCTGGGTCATGCCGAGCTGGTCGAGTCCTTTCGCGGCGTCAACGGCGGTTACCGGCTGGCTCGCCCGGCGGGCGAGATCTCGCTGGCCGAGATCGTGGAGGCGCTGGAGGGCCCGATCGGCATGACCGAATGCAGCGTGGCCGAAGGCCAGTGCGAGCGCGAGGCGCAATGCGGCGTGCGCGGCAGCTGGCAGCGCATCAACAGCGTGCTGGACCAGACCCTGCGTGCGGTCAGCCTGGCCGACATGCTCAAGCCGCCGCCCGCGAGGCGAAAAATCGCCGTCACCGTGAAAACCGGCGAGGCCATCACCGAATGAACAGCATGATCAACGACAGCAGCAGCGCCACCGTCCTGCGCGACAACGCCGACGTCGCCGAGGCGCTTGGCCGCACCTACTCGGCCGGCTTCATCACCGAGATCGAGATGACCGGCCTGCCGCCGGGCCTGGACGAGGGCACCATCCGCGCGCTTTCCGCGGTCAAGCACGAGCCGGACTGGATGACCGAGTGGCGGCTGGAAGCCTATCGTCACTGGCTGACCATGCCCAAGCCGGACTGGGCCAAGCTCAACATCGACCCGATCGACTACCAGGCGATCAGCTACTACGCCGCACCCAAGAAGCAGCCCAAGTCGCTGGACGAGGTCGACCCGGCCCTGCTGGAAACCTACGAGAAACTCGGCGTCCCGCTGCACGAGCGCGCCGCGCTGGCCGGCGTGGCGGTGGATGCGGTGTTCGACTCGGTCTCGGTCGGCACCACCTTCCGCAAGCAGCTGGCCGACGCCGGCGTGCTGTTCTGCTCGATGAGCGAAGCGATCCGCGAGTATCCCGAGATCGTGCAGAAGTACCTGGGCAGCGTAGTGCCTACCGGCGACAACTTCTTCGCCGCGCTGAACTCGGCAGTGTTCTCCGACGGCAGTTTCGTGTTCATCCCGAAAGGCGTGCGCTGCCCGATGGAGCTGAGCACCTATTTCCGCATCAACGCGCAGAACACCGGCCAGTTCGAGCGCACCCTGATCGTGGCCGAGGAGGGCGCGCACGTGTCCTACCTCGAAGGCTGCACCGCGCCCAAGCGCGACGAGAACCAGCTGCATGCGGCGGTGGTCGAGCTGGTGGCGCTGGAAGGGGCGCAGATCAAGTATTCCACCGTGCAGAACTGGTACCCGGGCGACGAGAACGGCGTCGGCGGCATCTACAACTTCGTCACCAAGCGCGGCGATTGCCGCGGCGACGACAGCAAGATCTGCTGGACCCAGGTCGAGACTGGCTCGGCGATCACCTGGAAGTACCCGTCCGTGGTGCTGCGCGGCGACCGCTCGGTGGGCGAGTTCTACTCGGTGGCGCTGACCCACCACTTCCAGCAGGCCGACACCGGCACCAAGATGGTCCACCTTGGCCGGCACACCAAGTCCAAGATCGTCTCCAAGGGCATCAGCGCCGGGCGCAGCTCCAACAGCTACCGCGGCCTGGTGAAGATGGAAAAAGGCGCCGAGGGCGCGCGCAACTACACCCAGTGCGACAGCCTGCTGATCGGCAAGCAGTGCGGCGCGCACACCTTCCCGTACATGGAAGTGAAGAACCCCAGCGCCATCGTCGAGCACGAGGCCACCACCTCGAAGATCTCCGATGACCAGATGTTCTACTGCCGCGCCCGCGGCATCCCGGAGGAGGATGCCGTGTCGATGATCGTCGACGGTTTCTGCAAGCAGGTCTTCCGCGAACTGCCGATGGAATTCGCGGTGGAGGCGAAGAAGCTGCTCGAGGTAAGCCTCGAGGGCGCGGTTGGCTAATTGCTTTTCCCTTCTCCCTCCGGTGCCGGGCCCTCACCCCAACCCCTCTCCCGGTGGGAGAGGGGCTCAAGATCAGGAACAGAAATGCTGAAAATCGAAAACCTGCACGCCCGTGTCGAGGGCAGGGAAATCCTCAAGGGGCTCAGCCTCATCGTTAACGCGGGCGAGGTGCACGCGATCATGGGGCCGAACGGCGCCGGCAAGTCGACGCTGGGCAACGTGCTGTCCGGCCGCGACGGCTACGAGGTGACCGCCGGCACGGTGAGCTACAACGGCATCGACCTGCTGACGCTGGCGCCGGAAGCGCGCGCGGCGGCCGGCGTGTTCCTTGCCTTCCAGTACCCGGTGGAGATTCCCGGCGTCAACAATACCTATTTCCTGCGCGCGGCACTGAATGCGCAGCGCAAGGTGCGTGGCGAGAAGGAACTCGACTCGATGCAGTTTCTCAAGCTGGTGCGCGAGAAACTCAAGGTGATGCAGATCTCCGACGAGCTGCTGCACCGCGCCGTCAACGAAGGTTTTTCCGGCGGCGAGAAGAAGCGCAACGAGATCTTCCAGATGGCGGTGCTGGAGCCGCAGCTCGCGATCCTCGACGAGACCGACTCGGGCCTGGACATCGACGCGCTCAAGCAGGTGGCGCAGGGCGTCAACACGCTGCGCTCGCCGGATCGCGCGTTCCTGATGATCACCCACTACCAGCGCCTGCTCGACTACGTGGTGCCGGATTTCGTGCACGTGCTGGCCGACGGGCGCATCGTCGAGAGCGGCGACAAGTCGCTGGCGTTGAAGCTGGAGGCACACGGCTACGCCGGCATCGGCAGCAGCCACCCGGCCGGAGCCGTGGCATGAACCAGCCGGCGCCCTTGCCGTTGGTCGCTTCGCTGCTGGACGCCCCGTTGCCGCCCAGCGGCATCGGCTGGCTGGATGCGGCGCGGCGGGAGAACCGCGCGGCGTTCGCTGCCGGCGGCCTGCCCGACACGCGCGTGGAAGCGTGGAAGTACACCGCCCTGCGTGGGCTGGGCCAACGCCGCTTCACGCAGGGAGACGCCGAGGCGCAGGCGCGAGCGGTGGAGGCGTCGCTGCTGGCGCTGCCCGGCGTGGCCGGCGTGCGGCTGGTCTTCGTCAACGGTGCCTTCCGCGCCGATCTGTCCGAGCTCGAGCCATTGCCGGCCGGGCTGTCGCTGCAGCCGTTGTCGCTGGCGCTGCAGGGCGATGCCGAGCCGCTGCGCTTCGCGCTGTCGCGGCATTACCGCGATGCCGGCGACGCCTTCGCGCAGATCAATGCGGCCAGCGCCGCCGACGGCGTCGTGCTGCGGGTGGCTGCCCACGCGCGCATCGCGCAGCCGGTGCAACTGGTGTTCGTCGGCGCCGAGGCCGAACTGGCCTGGCATGCGCGCAACGTGATCGAGCTGGGCGAGGGCGCCGAATTGAGCCTGGTCGAACGGCACACGGGCAGCGGCGAGGCAGCGCAGCTGGCGACCCTGGTCAGCGACATCGAGTTGCGCGATGGCGCGCAGCTGCACCACGTCGTGCTGCAGGATGCAGCAAGCGGCGCGAACCTGGTCCGGCGCAGCAGCCTGCGCCTGCATGCGCGCGCCCAGGCCACCGCGCACCTGCTGGAACTGGGCGGCGCCCTGGTGCGGCACGACCTGCGCGCCGAGCTGGTCGGTGACGGCGCCCAGCTGCATACCCGCGGCGTGTTCATGCCGCATGGCCGCCAGCACATCGACACCCAGCTGGCGATCCGCCACCAGGCACTGGATACCACGTCCACCTCGCATTGGCGCGGCGTCGCCAACGACCGTGCCCGCGGCGTATTCCGCGGGGCGATCGTGGTGGCGCCCGGCGCCGATGGCAGCGATGCCAACCTCAGCAACAAGAACCTGCTGCTGTCGCCGAACGCCGAGATCGACACCAAGCCGGAGCTGGAGATCTACGCCGACGAGGTCCAGGCCGCACACGGCGCCACGGTGGGCCAGCTCGACGAGCGCTCGCTGTTCTACCTGCGGTCGCGCGGCATGCCGCTGGCCGAGGCGCGCGCGCTGCTGACCGCCGCGTTCTGCCGCGCGGTGCTGGACGACCTGCCCAACGAGGCGCTGCGCGAGCATCTGTCCGCGTTGCTGGTCCAGCAGCTGCCGGGCGCCTGACCCTGCCGGCAGAAAGCGCATCGCAGCCCGGAAAACCCTCGCCCTGCGGGGGAGGGCAGGGGCGGGGCAAGTCTCGCGCCCCCACTTCATCGAAACGACCACGCCATCATGAATGCACACCCCAGCACCCCCGCCGTTCTCGACGTCCAGCGCATCCGCGCGGACTTCCCGCTGCTGTCACGCACGGTGCACGGCAAACCGCTGGTGTATTTCGACAACGCCAATACCAGCCAGAAGCCGCGGGCGGTGATCGAGGCGGTCGACGCGCACTACCGCGAGCACAACGCCAACGTGTCGCGCGCGGTGCACCAGCTGGGCGAGGAGGCCACGGCGGCGTATGAAGGCGCGCGCGACAAGCTGGCGCGTTTCATCAACGCCGGTGCGCGCGAGCAGGTCATCCTGACCTCCGGCACCACCCAGGCGACCAACCTGGTTGCCTACAGCTACGCCATGCCCCGCCTGCAGCCGGGTGACGCCATCCTGAGCACGGTGATGGAGCACCACGCCAACATCGTGCCCTGGCAACTGGTGGCCCAGCGCCGTGGCGCCACGGTGAAGGCGGCGCCGATCAACGAGCGTGGCGAGCTGCTGGTCGAGCAGTACATCGCCATGTTGACGCCCGAGGTGAAGCTGGCCTGCGTGACCCATGTCTCCAACGTGCTGGGCACGGTCAACCCGGTCCGCGAGATCGCCAGGGAATGCCGCAAGCGCGGCATCGCGCTGCTGGTCGACGGCTCCCAGGCCGTGCCGCACCGGCCGGTAGACGTGCAGGCACTGGGTTGCGATTTCTACGCCTTCACCGGCCACAAGATGCTCGCGCCCACCGGCACCGGTGCGCTGTGGGCGCGGCGCGAACACCTGGAGGCGATGCCGCCGTTCTTCGGTGGCGGCGAGATGATCCGCGAGGTGCGCTTCGACGGCACCACCTTCGCCGCACCGCCGCACAAGTTCGAGGCCGGCACGCCGAACATCGCCGGCTTCGCCGGGATGGCGGCGGCAATCGACTATGTCGAATCGGTGGGGTTTGCCGCGATCCAGGCGTGGGAGCAGCAGCTGCTGCAGCATGCCACCGAGCGGCTGCGCGAAGTGCCAGGGTTGCGCATCATTGGCGAGGCCGCCGGCAAGGAGCCGGTGATCTCATTCCTCGTCGACGGCGCGCAGGCCACCGACCTGGCGACCTTGCTCGACCTCGAAGGGATCGCCGTGCGCTCGGGCCACCACTGCGCACACCCGTTGATGCAGTTCTACGGCGTGCCGGCCACGCTGCGCGCCTCGCTGGCGTTCTACAACACGCACGAGGAGATCGACAGCTTCCTGGCCGCCCTGCTCAAGGTCCGCCGGGTGCTGCGCTGACGGGTCGCGGTTTTCAGCCCTCCAGGCCCGGCCACGGACGGTCGGGTGCGGTTCCGGACATGGGCCGCATCCGCGCTCGAGGAAACCCACGCGTAGCGGCTTTATTCACGAGCCGGGGCGGCCGGCGACTTTCGCGCCACGGCCGTGCTCGGGCATCATGGCCCGATCCCTGTCCCCCACTGATCATCCCCATGTTCGCCTCGTTGCCTTCGTTCCTCCGCGTGCCGCTGGCGCTGCTCGCGCTGGCCCTGAACATCCTGCTGCATGTGACCTTCGTGTTCCTCTTCACGCTGGTCAAGCTGGTCGTGCCGCTGCGCGCGGTACGGCAGGCCTGCTCGCGCGCGCTGGTGGCGATCGCGGAGAGCTGGATCGGCGTCAACAACGTCCTGTTCGGCGTATTCACCCGCATGCGCTGGCAGGTGCAGGGCCTGGAAGGGTTGCGCCGGGACGGCAACTACCTGGTGTTGTGCAACCACCAGAGTTGGGTCGACATCCCGGTGCTGCAGAAGGTGTTCAACCGGCGCATTCCGTTCCTGCGCTTCTTCCTCAAGCAGGAACTGATCTGGGTGCCCCTGCTCGGGCTGGCGTGGTGGGCGCTGGATTTCCCCTTCATGAAGCGCTACTCCCGCCAGACCCTGCTGCGCCATCCCGAGCTGCAGGGCAAGGATCGCGAGGCGACCCGCCGCGCCTGCGAGAAGTTCCGCCACATGCCGGTGTCGGTGATGAACTTTGCCGAAGGCACCCGCTTCACGCCGGCCAAGCACGACGCGCAGCATTCGCCGTTTCGCCATCTGCTGCGGCCGAAGGCCGGCGGCGTGGCCTTCGTGCTGGACGCGATGGGCGAGGCCTTGCACGCGATCCTCGACGTCACCATCGTCTACCCGTACGGCCCGTGCACGATCGTGGACCTGATCGCCGGTCGCGTGCGCGAGGTTCGCGTGCACGTGCGCGAACGCCCGATCGGGCGCGAGTTGATCGGCAGTTACGACGAGGACGCCGCCTACCGTGGACGGGTCAAGGCGTGGATGAACACCTTGTGGAGCGAGAAGGACGCCCAGGTCGCCCGCATGCAACCGGAGGCCGGCGCCAACCCGGCCGGAGCATGACATGCGCATCCTGATCGTGGGGGCCGGGGCCACCGGCGGCTATTTCGGCGGACGCCTGCTGCAGCACGGGCGGGACGTGACCTTCCTGGTGCGGGCCAGGCGCGCACGGCAACTGGCCGAGCACGGGCTGGCGATCCGCAGCGCCACCGGCGACGTGGACATCGCCGCGCCGCCGACGCTGCTGGCGAGCGAACTGACCGGGCCCTTCGACCTGATCGTGCTCAGCTGCAAGGCCTATGCGCTGGACCAGGCGCTGGACGACATCGCCCCGGCGGTGGGCGCCGGCACCACCATACTGCCGGTGCTCAACGGCATGCGGCAGCTCGATCGCCTGGACGGGAAGTTCGGCGCGCGGCACGTGCTGGGCGGCCAGTGCGTGATTTCCTCCACGCTGGAGGACGATGGCGTCGTGCGGCACCTCAACCGCATGCACAGCATCACCTTCGGCGAACGCGACGGCGCACGCTCCGGGCGCATGCGGCGAATCACCGCCGCGTTGTCCGACGCCGGCTTCGATGCGCGCCCCAGCGACGCGATCGTGCAGGAGATGTGGGACAAATGGGTGTTCCTCGCCACGCTGGCCGGCATCACCTGCCTGATGCGCGGCTCGATCGGCGAAATCGCCGCCACGCCCCACGGTGCGGCCGCGGCACTCGCGTTGCTGGAGGAATGTCGTGCGACCGCGGCCGTCAGCGGCTACCCCCCGGGCGAGCGCGTGCTGGAGCGCGCGCGCGGCTTGCTGACCGAGCCCGGATCAAGCCTCGAAGCGTCGATGCTGCGCGACCTGCGCCAAGGCCATCCGATCGAGGCCGACCACGTGGTGGGCGACATGCTCGAGCGCGCCGCGCGGCAGCAGCTGCCGACCACCATGCTCGGCCTCGTCCATGCCCACCTCATGGTACACGAAGCCCGTCGGCTCTCCGGCGTGTTGCCGTGACGCGCGAGGCCACGGCCGGCGTTTGCCGCAGATCATGGTTGGCCCGCAGGCCGCGCATTACCATGTGCCGATGACCGCACGTCCTTCCCCTGTTTCCTTTCGCGCCGCCGGTGCCGATGACGTCGCCGCGATCGTGGCCCTGGTGGAATCGGCCTACCGCGGTGAATCCGGCCGGCGTGGCTGGACCACGGAATCCCACCTGCTCGATGGCCAGCGCACCGACGCGGCGGACGTGGCGAGCCTGATCGCGCGGCCGGACAGCCGCGTGTTGCTGGCGATGCGCGATGGCGCACTGGTGGCCAGTTGCCATGTCGAGCGCCGGGGCGCGGACGGCTATTTCGGCATGTTTGCGGTCGACCCCGGCGAACAGGGCCACGGCCTGGGCAAGCAGGTGCTGGCCGAGGCCGAGTGCGTCGCGCGCGAGCAATGGCAATGCCGCGCCATGCGCATGACGGTGATCGTGCAGCGCGAGGAACTGATCGCCTGGTATGTCCGCCGCGGCTACCGCCGCACCGGCGAGCACCAGCCATTCCCCTACGGTGACGAACGCTTCGGCATCCCGCGGCGCGCCGATCTGCGGTTCGAGGTGCTGAGCAAGGACTTCACGGAGGCGATGGCATGAACGGGTGGGTCAGGGTCGGTACGCGCAGCGATTTCCTGCCGGGCGAGTACAAGGTGGTGTGGGATGGCGACACCCCGATCGCCGTGTACAACATCGACGGGGCGCTCTACGCGGTCGAGGACACCTGCACCCACGACGGCGGCGACCTGGCCGGCGGCGAAGTGTTCGGTTTCGAGGTCGAATGCCCGCGTCATGGCGCGCGTTTCGACCTGCGCACCGGCGCGGTGACCAGGCCGCCGGCATACGTGCCGATTGCCAGCTTCCCGGTGCGCGAGGAAGACGGCGCCATCTGGACGCGCGACGACCGCTGAGCGGGCGGCCGCGCGCCCTCAATCGGCCTGTTGGCAGTGCGCGGCCTGCGCGACCGTCGCCGGCGCCCCGCGTACCCGGCCCGCATTGGACACCACCACGCTGAGCGCCTGGCCGGGCCGCCCGGTTTCGCAGAACAGCAGGGTCAGGTTGCTGCCGCCGGCGCTGCCGTCCGCCTGGAAACGCACGTCATGGCGGCCGCTGCTGCTGGTGATGCGCAGGCCCGGCGCGTAGGCCGCGCGGGTATAGGAGGGGCGGCCGTCGGGCTGATGGTCGCCATCGATGTCGCGTCCGAACAGCCAGCCACGCTCCCACCGGTTGTCGTCGCTGCAGCGGCTGCCATCGGCGCTGGGGCAGAACAACGTGCGCTGGCCGGTGATCGCCGCGGTGCTGCGGGCGTGTCGCAGGGCCGCCAGGAAGTCGCCCTGCGCCACCTGCAGCCGGTCACGACCCAGCAGGCGGTGCAACGACGGCAGCGCGATGCCGGTCAGGACGGCGCCGATGGCCAATACCATGACTTGTTCGATGAGGCTGAATCCGCGTTGAAGGCGGCCCGGGGCCGTACTCCCTGGCGTCGTCGTCATCTCGCATCCCTGCGCTTTGCCGAAGCCTGCATGCTAGGACGCCGGCCCGGCCCGGCCAGCAGCCCGAGGCCGCTGGCCGTGTCGGACTCTGCTGACGGGGGATGTCAGCAGGGCGGATTTAAAATGCCCCCTCCCGCCCACATCTGCAGCTGATGACCGATCGCTTCCAACTCGCCGCCCCCTACCAGCCCGCCGGCGACCAGCCGCAGGCGATTGCGCGCCTGGCCGACGGCTTCGAAGCCGGCCTGGCGGCGCAGACCCTGCTGGGCGTGACCGGGTCGGGCAAGACCTACACCATCGCCAACGTGATCGAGCGCGTGCAGCGGCCGACCATCGTGATGGCGCCGAACAAGACGCTGGCGGCGCAGCTGTATGGCGAGTTCAGGGAATTCTTCCCGCACAACGCGGTGGAGTACTTCGTCAGCTATTACGACTACTACCAGCCCGAAGCCTACGTGGTGGCGTCGGACACCTTCATCGAGAAGGACGCCTCGATCAACGAGCACATCGAGCAGATGCGGCTGTCGGCCACCAAGGCACTGCTGTCGCGGCGCGACTCGATCATCGTGGCCACGGTGTCGGCGATCTACGGCCTGGGCAATCCGGAGGACTACCTGTCCCTGCGCCTGATCCTGGCCACCGGCGAGCGCATCGACCAGCGCAAGCTGATCCACCAGCTGACCGAGCTGCAGTACACCCGCAACGAGACGGAGCTGCGCCGCGGCACCTACCGCGTGCGCGGCGAGATCGTCGACGTGTTTCCGGCCGAATCGGAAACCGAGGCGCTGCGCATCGAGCTGTTCGATGGCGAGGTGGAGAAGATGGCGCTGTTCGATCCGCTCACCGGCGAGACGATCCGCAAGGTGCAGCGCTACACCGTCTACCCGCGCACGCATTACGCCTCCACGCGCGAGAGCGTGCTCAACGCGATCGAGACGATCAAGGTCGAGCTGAAGGACCGGCTGGAATACCTCTACCGGGAGAACAAGCTGGTCGAAGCGCAGCGGCTGGAACAGCGCACCCGCTTCGACCTGGAGATGATGGCCGAGGTCGGCTACTGCCAGGGCATCGAGAACTACTCGCGCCACCTGACCCGCCGCGCCCCGGGCGAGCCGCCGCCGACCCTGTTCGACTACCTTCCTGCCGACGGCCTGCTGGTGGTCGACGAATCGCACGTCACCGTGCCGCAGCTCGGCGCCATGTACAAGGGCGACCGTTCGCGCAAGGAGACCCTGGTCGAGTTCGGCTTCCGTCTGCCGTCGGCGATGGACAACCGCCCGCTGCGCTTCGAGGAATGGGAGGCGCGCGTACCGCGGGCGATCTACGTTTCCGCCACGCCGCGCGACTACGAACTGGAAAAGTCCGGCGACGCGGTGACCGAGCTGGTGGTGCGCCCGACCGGCCTGGTCGACCCGGAGGTGGAAGTGCGCCCGGTGCGCACCCAGGTCGACGACCTGCTCAGCGAGGCGCACAAGCGCATCGCCATGGGCGACCGCGTGCTGGTCACCACGCTGACCAAGCGCATGGCCGAGAACCTCACCGAATACCTGGCCGAGCACGACGTGAAGGTCCGCTACCTGCATTCGGACATCGAGACGGTCGAGCGCAGCGAGATCATCCGCGACCTGCGCCTGGGCGAGTTCGACGTGCTGGTCGGCATCAACCTGCTGCGCGAGGGCCTGGACATGCCCGAGGTGTCGCTGGTGGCGGTGCTGGATGCCGACAAGGAGGGCTTCCTGCGTTCCACCGGCTCGCTGATCCAGACCATCGGCCGCGCCGCACGCAACGTGCGCGGCAAGGCGATCCTGTACGCCGACAACGTCACCCGTTCGATGCAGGCGGCGATGGACGAGACCGGGCGGCGCCGCGAGAAGCAGCTCGCCTTCAACGAGGCGCACGGGATCACCCCGAAAACCGTGGAGCGGCGCATCGCCGACATCATGGAAGGGGCGCGCAGCGAGGTCGGCAACCGGCGCGGCGGCAAGACGCGCGCACGTGAACGGGCGGTGGCCGAGCCGCGTGCCGGTTATGCCGGCCTGGCCGCACCGCAGGCGGCGGCCCTGCTGAAGAAGCTGGAGGCGCAGATGTACAAGCACGCGCAGAACCTGGAGTTCGAGGATGCTGCCCGGCTGCGCGACCAGATCCACCAGCTGCGCGAGCAGGCGCTGCGCTAGGCGCGTGGGCGGTAGAAACTACCGAGGCTTTGCAGCCCGGAAGGTTTCTGCTGTCCACGCGCCTGGGCCGGGCGGCGGCATATTGTCGACCGCCCCCGGCTCCCGTATACTGCGCGGCTCGCACGGCCTGGCCGGGGCGACGGGCGGTTAGCTCAGCGGTAGAGCACTACCTTGACATGGTAGGGGTCACAAGTTCGATCCTTGTACCGCCCACCAATTCCATGATCCACCGGCCCGGTGGAGCCGAGAGGGGAATCCTGACGGGTTCCCCTTTTTTCGTCGGCGGCACGGCATGGCTGCCGTCTTTTCGGTGACTCCCGCGGGACAGCTTTCGGCATCGTTCGATGCGGCTGCGCCCGGCACCGTCCCCGCATCCGGGCGCGCGAATCTGCGCAGCCTCGTCGCTGCTGCAAAGGCGGGCCGATCCCGGCCGATTCAGCTTGCAGCAATCCGTTCACGGATGTAGATTGCCCAGACGGTCAAACATGCTCCGGCTGCTGGCGACTCGGGTCCCGGCGCGCCGTGAGGTGACCTGAGGAGATCGGGCACTCAGCCACTCCGGAATTCTGCGTCGAGGTGGGGTGAACATCGGTTTCGACGCGCGATGGCGGGGCGTGGTGCATCAGTGGAGTCGGGAGGTGGCCGGGGCGTCGGGTATGCCACCGGGAACACCACGTCGTCGAGCCGACCTGCCGCGTGGAATGAAGGGGGGAACTACGCTTGCGCACACACTCGCCACCGGAATCGAGCCACGCTCCAGCGCGTCGACGCGGTCGGTGCCGGCGCGCCGCCCCTCCACGTTCCCCACTGATCGAGCACGAGTACCGGACGAACGCCGCCAACAGCACCGCCGCGACTACCCGCCGTCGCGAACGCCGCGTTCCCTCGCCCGCCCCGAACCGCTTTTCGTTTCGCCGCTGCCTGGCAGGTCCGGGCCGCGCCGAAACGGATGGATGCTGCATTTCGAAAACCCACGCATGCCCACCGGGAGAATCGCATGGCCAAGCAGAGTAGTCAGAAGTTCATCGCACGCAACCGTGCGCCCCGCGTGCAGATCGAGTACGACGTCGAGGTCTACGGCGCCCAGAAAAAGGTACAGGTCCCGTTCGTGATGGGCGTGATGTCGGACCTGTCCGGTGCCAATGCCGGCGAGTTGCCGCCGATCGAGGACCGCAAGGCGCTGGAGATCGACGTCGACAATTTCGACAGCCGCCTGAATTCGATGAAGCCGCGGGTGACCTTCGCGGTGCCGAACACGCTCACCGGCGAAGGCAACCTCGCCGTGGACATCACCTTCGAGAGCATGGACGACTTTTCGCCGGCGGCGGTGGCCCGCAAGGTCGGCGCGGTGGCGAAACTGCTCGAGGCGCGCACCCAGCTCGCCAACCTGGATACCTACATGGACGGCAAGGCGGGGGCCGAGAACCTGATTGCCCAGGCGCTCAAGGATCCGGCGCTGCTGCAGTCGCTGGTCTCGGCACCCAAGCCCGCTGACGACACCAACAAAGACGGGGAGTAAGCAAGCATGGCCACCGAAAAGCTAGCCGACCAGGAAGGCGCCGTACAGACCCTCGACGCCGGCGACTTCGCTGCGCTGCTGAGCAAGGAATTCAAGCCCAAGAGCGATCGCGCCAAGGAAGAGGTCGAATCGGCCGTGCGCACCCTGGCCGAGCAGGTGTTGAACAAGTCCGACATCGTTTCCGACGACGTCGCCCAGACTATCAACGCCTACATCGCCGAGATCGACCGCAAGCTCAGCGAGCAGATCAACCTGATCATGCACCACCCGGATTTCCAGAAGCTGGAAAGCGCCTGGCGCGGCCTGCACCACCTGGTCAACAACACCGAGACCGACCAGTTGCTGAAGATCCGCGTGATGAACATCTCCAAGAAGGAGCTGGGCAAGACGCTGAAGCGCTACAAGGGCACGGCCTGGGACCAGAGCCCCATCTTCAAGAAACTGTACGAGGAGGAGTACGGCCAGCTCGGCGGCGAGCCCTACGGCTGCCTGGTCGGCGACTACTACTTCGACCACAGCCCGCCGGACGTCGAACTGCTCTCGGGCATCGCGCAGGTTGCCGCGGCGGCACACGCCCCGTTCATCTCGGCCGCCGCCTCGACCCTGATGGGCATGGACAGCTGGAACGAGCTGGCCAACCCGCGTGACCTCGCCAAGGTGTTCTCCACGCCGGACTACGCCGCGTGGCGCTCGCTGCGCGAATCGGACGACGCCAAGTACATCGGCCTGACCATGCCGCGTACGCTTGCCCGCCTGCCGTACGGCGCCAAGACCGACCCGGTGGAAGAGTTCAACTTCGAGGAGGACACCGCCGGCGCCGATTCGTCCAAGTACACCTGGCAAAACGCGGCTTACGCGATGGCGGTGAACATCAACCGCTCGTTCAAGGAGTACGGCTGGTGCTCGCGCATCCGCGGCATCGAGTCCGGCGGCGCGGTGGAAGGCCTGCCCGCGCACACCTTCCCGACCGACGACGGCGGCGTGGACATGAAGTGCCCGACCGAGATCGCGATCACCGATCGCCGCTCGGCCGAGCTGGACAAGATGGGCATGATGCCGCTGGTGCACCGCAAGAACTCGGACATGGCCGCGTTCATCAGTGCCCAGTCGCTGAGCAAGCCGGAGGAGTACGACGACCCGGACGCCACCGCCAACGCGGCGCTCGGTGCGCGCTTGCCGTACATGTTCGCCTGCTGCCGCTTCGCGCATTACCTGAAATGCATCGTGCGCGACAAGATCGGCTCCTTCAAGGATCGTACGGCGATGGAGCGCTGGCTGGGGTCCTGGATCAACCAGTACGTCGATGGCGACCCGGCCAACTCCAGCGAAGAAACCAAGGCCCGCAAACCCTTGTCGGCTGCGGAAGTGGTGGTGGAAGAGGTGGAAGGCGCGCCTGGGTATTACACGTCGAAGTTTTTCCTCAAGCCGCATTATCAGTTGGAGGGCCTGACTGTTTCCTTGAGGCTGGTGTCCCGTCTTCCTTCGGCGGCCAAGAGCTGACCCGGAAGTTTCTCGCAGGTTCGTTCCACGGTTTCAACTGGCAGTACCAGTCAATCGCCGAGCAGGTTCCTCCGAGCGAGAACTGTCCGGTTCACCTGATCTCAACAGACAAGGAGAATTCTCATGGCACTAGACATGCACCTGAAGCTGGAGGGCGGCGACGTCACCTTCACCGGCGAGTCCAAGCACGCGAAGCACAAGGACCAGATCCAGCTGCTGGCCTGGTCCTGGGGGATGTCGCAGAGCGGTTCCTTCGGCCATGGCACCGGCGGCGGTGCGGGCAAGGCCAACGTGCAGGACATCAGTTTCACCAAGTACATCGACAAGAGCACCACGTCCTTCATCAAGGCGCTGGTCACCGGCGCGCACATCGGCACGGCGACCCTGTTCATATCCAAGGCCGGCGGCAAGCAGGAGGACTACTTCACCATCACGCTGACCAGCGCGATGATCACCAGCTATTCCACCGGCGGCTCGGGTGGTGAGGACATGCTGACGGAGAACATCTCGATCAGCTTCGCCAAGTTCGACGTCGAGTACTTCGCCCAGAACGACAAGGGCGTGGTGGCTTCGGCCGGCACGGTCGGGTACAGCGTCGAGGAAGTCGCGGCGAGCTGAGCCGGCGCCTGACCAGGCTCGCCGGACGCTGCAGTCCGGCGATCCAGGTCCAGGGGATGGATGCGACGGCCTGTTGCTCCATGGCGTTCCGGGTGCGGAGGGCGGCATTTGCCCGCCTGCACCCGGGGTCGCTGGTCGGGGCGACGACGACCTTCCCGCGCCCGCCACCCCGTTGCCGACGGGGTCGCCGGCATCGAGAGACGACATGACACCCGAAAGCAAGCTCAAAGAAGGCCGGCCGGACGAGGCGCTGCAACTGCTCACGGCGGAAGTACGCAACAACCCGGCAGACGCCAAACGCCGGGTTTTTTTATTCCAGTTGCTGGCGTTGCTAGGACAATGGGAGCGCGCGCAGAACCAGCTCAACGTCTGCGGCGAGCTCGACCCGCTCAACGCCATGATGGTCGGGGCCTATGCGGAGGCCCTGAAGGGCGAACTGGTGCGCGCCGACGTCTTTGCCGGCAAGCGCATGCCGGTGATCATCGGCGAGCCCGAGCAGTGGCTGGCGCTGCTGTTGCAGTCGCTCAAGCTTGGCGCCGACGGCCTGCACGAGCAGGCCGCCGCGCTGCGCGAGCAGGCGCTGGAACAGGCTCCGGCGGTGGCGGGCAACATCGACGGCACCGCGTTCGAGTGGATTGCCGACGCCGACCCCCGCATCGGCCCGTGCCTGGAGATCATCGTCAACGGCGGCTATTCCTGGGTGCCGTTCTCGCGGCTGCGCGAACTCAAGTTCGAGGCCCCCAGCGACCTGCGCGACACGATCTGGGTGCCCACCCAGGTCACCTGGACCAACGGCGGGCAGGCGATCGGCTTCATTCCCGGGCGCTATGCCGGCAGTGAACGGTCCGCGGACCAGGACGTCGTGCTCGCGCGCAAAACCGACTGGGTGGAGCAGGGCAGCGACCAGATCGGCCTGGGCCAGCGCATGCTGGCCACCGACGTGGCCGACTATCCGCTGCTCGACGTGCGACTGATCTCGTTCGACGTGGCCTGAGCGGGAGACCTGCCATGGCTGAGCTCACCACCCAGGAACGACTTCAGCCTTCGCTGCTCGACCGCCTGACCGACGACGAACCGGGCAAGCAGGAGGAAAGCCGCGAGAAGCGCGTGCTCTCGGTGTCGCGGTTGCGCGAATGCGTCACCCGCGACATTTCATGGCTGCTGAACTGCGTGAGTCTGGAGGCGAACGTCGCGCTGGAGGATTACCCCGAGGTGTCACGCTCGGTGCTCAACTTCGGCATTCCCGACCTCACCGGCGCGGCGTTGTCGGGGATCAACGCCGAAGCGCTGCAGCGGCGGGTGCGCGACGCCATCGTGGCCTACGAGCCGCGGCTGACCGCCAATACCCTGCGCGTCAACGTCAACGCGCTCAGCAAGCGCATGGATCGGCAGGCGTTGATCTTCAACATCGAATCGGAAATGTGGGCGCAGCCGATCCCGTTGAATCTGTACCTGAAGACCGAAGTCGACCTCGAGACGGGCAACTTCAAGGTCTCGGAGGGCTTCGGCTGATTCCATGGACCCGAGACTGCTGCGCTACTACAACCGGGAGCTGCAACACGTTCGCGAAATGGGCGGCGAGTTTGCCCGCGAATACCCGAAAATCGCCGGTCGGCTCGGCCTGGAAGGCTTCGAATGCGCCGATCCCTACGTCGAACGCCTGCTGGAAGGCTTTGCTTTCCTGGCCGCGCGCGTGCAGCTCAAGCTCGACGCGCAGTATCCGGTGTTCACCCAGCATCTGCTGGAGATGATCTACCCGCATTACCTGGCGCCGGTACCCTCGATGGCCGTGGTGCAGATGTACCCGGATCTGAAGGAAAGCGGCCTGCTGGCCGGCCACAAGGTGCCCCGCCACACGTCCATGCGCAGCATGATCGGCAAGGATGACCGCACCGCCTGCGAATACCGCACCGCCCACGAGGTCACCCTGTGGCCGCTGGAGCTGACCGAAGCGAAATACTTCGAGACGCCTGCCGCCATTGCCGCCGCCGGCGTGCTGCTGCCGGCCGGCAAGACCGTGCGTGCGGGCCTGCGCCTGAAGTTTCGCGTCACTGCCGGTGCCCAGGCCAACATGCTGGCGCTGGATCGCCTGCCGGTGTTCATTGCCGGCACCGACGAACTGCCCAAGCGCCTGTACGAGCAGCTGCTCGGCAACGCGGTCGGGTACCAGGTGCGCGCGCAGGGCGCGGCGGGCGTGATCAACGAAAGCCATGACGCCAGCCACATACGGCGGCGCGGCTTCGACGACAACGAGGCGCTCATCCCGTACTCCGGCCGCTCGTTCAGTGGCTACCGCCTGTTGCAGGAGTACTTTGCCTGCCCCGAGCGATTCCTGTTCGCCGAGTTCACCGGCCTGCAGCCGCTGCTGGCACGCGCCAAGGGCAGCGAGTTCGAGATCGTGGTGCTGTTCGACCGCAGCGTGGCCAGCCTGCACAACGCCGTTGACGTGAGCAACTTCCGCCTGTTTTGCACGCCGGCGATCAACCTGTTTCCGCGCCGGGCCGATCGCATCCACCTCAAGCAGGGCACCAGCGAGTACCACATCCTGGCCGATCGCACCCGGCCGATGGATTTCGAGATCCACAGCATCGGCAACGTCGAGGGCTTCGGCGACCGACAGGAGCCGGAGCAGCGCTTCCTGCCCTTCTATGGTTGCGACGAGCGCAGCTGGCACGCCAGGCACTCGGCCTACTACACGATCCGCCGCGAGCCGCGCCTGCTTTCCTCCCGGCAGAAGCGTCAGGGCGCGCGTTCCAGCTACATCGGCAACGAGATGTACATTTCGCTGGTCGATTCCAGCGAGGCGCCGTACTCCACCGAGCTGCGCCAGATCGGCATGCAGCTGATGTGCACCAACCGCGACCTCCCGCTGCAGATGCCGGTCGGCAAGTCGCATACCGATTTCACGCTTGAGACCGGCGCACCGGTGGAGTCGATCCGCTGCGTCGCCGGCCCGACCAAGCCGCGCGCCTCGGTGGCCAACGGCGAGACCGCGTGGCGCCTGCTCAGCCACCTGCAGCTCAACTACGTCTCCCTGCTGGAGAACAACGCGGGCGAAGGCGCCGCGGCACTGCGCGAGATGCTGACCCTGTACTGCGACGAGTTCGACTCCGGTGCGCGACGCCAGATCGAGGGGCTCAAGGCGGTCAGTTCGCAATCCATCGTGCGGCGCATCCCGTTGCCGGGGCCGATCACCTTCGGCCGCGGCCTGGAGATCACCCTCACCTGCGATGACGGGGCCTTCGAGGGCACCGGCGCGTTCCTGCTGGGTGCGGTGATGCAGCAGTTCTTTGCCCGCTACGTATCGATCAACTCCTTCACTGAAACCGTTCTGCGCACGCTGGAACGCAACGAGGTCGCCCGATGGCCCGCCCGGTTGGGAACACGGCAGACGCTGTAGCGCTGGAGAACGCGCTGCGCGACCACCCCGAGTCCTTCGAGTTCTTCGAAGCGATCCGGCGGCTGGAGTGCGCGTTCCCGGAGCGCCCGCGGCTGGGCCAGTCGACCAAGGCCAGCGACGATTTCGTGCGTCTCGGCCAGACCCCGTCCCTGTCATTTGCGCCGAAAACCGTCGACAGTTACCAGCCCGGCGGCGGTGGCCGCCCGGCGCGCATGCACGGCCTGTTCTTCGGCCTGTTCGGCCCCAACGGACCGCTGCCGCTGCACTTGACCGAATATGCGATGGATCGCGAGGTGAACTCGCGCGACAGCACTTTCCGTGCCTTCGCCGACATCTTCCACCACCGCATGATGAGCCTGTTCTACCGCAGCTGGGCCGATGCCCAGCCCACGGTTCAGCTGGATCGCCCCGAGGAGGACCGCTTCCGGTTGTACATGGGTGCGCTGGTTGGCCTGGCCACGCCGGACCTGGACGACCGCGACGCGCTGCCGGACCAGTTCAAGCGGTTCTTTGCCGGGCGCCTGTTGCAGCAGTCACGCAATGCCGAAGGCCTGCGCGGCATGCTGGAACGCTTCTTCCGCGTGCCGGTGGACATCGTCGAGTTCATCGCCGAGTGGATGCGCCTGCCGTCCGATTCGCTGCTGCGCCTGGGCAGTTCGCGCGACGTTGCGGCGCTCGGCCTCACCACGGTCACCGGGCAGTACGTGCGCGGCAGCCAGCAGCGCTTCCGCCTGCGCCTGGGGCCGCTCAGCCGCGCCCAGTTCAACAACTTCCTGCCCGGTGGTGACGCACTGCGGCAGCTGGTGGCTGCCGTGAAGACCTACCTGGGCGAGGAAAAGGCCTGGGATGTGCAACTGGTCCTGAAGCGGGCCGACGTGCCGGTGACGCGCCTGGGGCGCGGCGGAAGGATGGGGCTGACGACGTGGCTGGGGTCGCCCCGGCACGCCGACGATGTCGACGAGGTCGTGCTGCAGCCGGCGGGATAGCCGCCGGCGGCCGGGTCGACGTGGCAGCAGGCATGGTGGGATTGGCAATCAAAACAGAGGATCAATGACATGGCCGAGATCAGTCGCGGCGCGCTGTTCGGGAAACTCAACAAGCTCGCTTTCCGGTGCATCGAAAGCGCCACCGTGTTCTGCAAGCTGCGCGGCAACCCGTACGTGGAACTGGTGCACTGGATCCACCAGATCCTGCAATTGCAGGATTCGGACCTGCATCGCATCGTCAAGCAGTTCAACCTGAACCCGTCGAACCTGGCGCGCGACATCACCGACGCGCTGGATCGGCTGCCGCGCGGCTCCTCGTCCATTTCCGACCTGTCCAGCGACGTCGAGGAGGCGGTCGAGCGCGGCTGGGTGTTCGCCACGTTGATGTTCGGCGAGGCGCAGGTACGCACCGGCTACCTGATCGTCGGTTGTCTGCGCACGCGCAACCTGCGCAACGCGCTGGTCAACATTTCCGCCGAGTTCGACAAGATCAAGCCCGAGGCGCTGGTGGAGAAGTTCGCCGAAGTGGTCGGCGGTTCGCCCGAGGACGGGCAGAGCGCCAACGACGGGTTCCGGATGGGTGGCGCCGCCGCGCCGGGCGAAGCCAGCGGCGCGATGTCGCCCGCGCAGATGGGCAAGCAGGAGGCGCTGGCGCAGTTCACCATCGACCTGACCGCGCAGGCGCGCGACGGCAAGATGGATCCGATCGTCGGGCGCGACGACGAGATCCGCCAGCTGGTGGACATCCTCATGCGCCGTCGCCAGAACAACCCGATGCTGGTCGGCGAGGCCGGCGTGGGCAAGACCGCGGTGATCGAGGGCTTTGCCATGCGCATCGCCATCGGCGACGTGCCGCCGCCGCTGAAGGACGTGCAACTGCGCGTGCTGGACGTGGGCCTGCTGCAGGCCGGCGCCAGCATGAAGGGCGAGTTCGAGAACCGCCTCAAGCAGGTGATCGAGGAGGTGCAGTCCTCGACCAAGCCGATCATCCTGTTCATCGACGAGGCGCACACCCTGGTCGGCGCCGGCGGCGCGGCCGGCACCGGCGACGCGGCGAACCTACTCAAGCCCGCGCTGGCGCGCGGCAACCTGCGCACCATCGGCGCCACCACCTGGGCCGAGTACAAGAAGCACATCGAGAAGGACCCGGCGCTGACCCGCCGCTTCCAGACCGTGCAGATCGACGAGCCCAGCGAGGAGAAGGCGATCCTGATGATGCGCGGCGTCGCCAGCGTGATGGAGAAGCACCACAAGGTGCAGATCCTCGACGAGGCGCTGGAAGCGGCGGTGAAGCTGTCGCACCGCTACATCCCTGCGCGCCAGCTGCCGGACAAGTCGGTCAGCCTGCTCGATACCGCCTGCGCCCGCGTGGCGATCAGCCAGCACGCCGTGCCGGCCGAGGTGGACGACACCCGCAAGCGCATCCAGGCGCTGGAGACCGAACTGGAGATCATCGCCCGCGAGAAGAACGTCGGCGTCAACGTGACCGCGCGCGAAGAGAGCGCCAACGAGAAGCTGGCCGCGCAGAAGGCCCGCCTGGAAACGCTGGAGGCGAACTGGATCAAGGAGAAGGAGCTGGTCGAGAAGATCCTCGACATCCGCTCGAAGTTGCGTGGTTCTTCCGCGCCGGTCGAAGGCACCGGCAGCGCGCTGGAAGAGTCGGCCAACCAGGCCGCGGACGCCAAGGAGCCGCCCGCCGGCGAAGCCGCCCTGGCGGGCGACGAGCGTACCGCCGCGCTGAAGGAATTGCAGGACCTGCAAGGCCAGCTGGCCGAACTGCAGGGCGAGCATCCGCTGATCCTCGCCTCGGTCGACCAGCAGGCCGTGGGCTCGGTGGTGTCGGACTGGACCGGCATCCCGGTCGGCCGCATGGTCAAGAGCGAAGTCGAGACCGTGATGAACCTGGCCAAGCTGATGGGCCAGCGCGTCATCGGCCAGGACCACGCGATGGAAATGATCGCCAAGCGCATCCAGACCTCGCGTGCCGGCCTGGTCGATCCGAACAAGCCGATCGGCGTGTTCATGCTGGCCGGCACCTCCGGCGTCGGCAAGACCGAGACCGCACTGGCGCTGGCCGAGGCGCTCTACGGCGGCGAGCAGAACATCATCACCATCAACATGAGCGAGTTCCAGGAGGCGCACACCGTCTCCACGCTCAAGGGCGCGCCTCCGGGTTACGTCGGCTACGGCGAGGGCGGCGTGCTCACCGAGGCGGTGCGCCGCAAGCCGTACTCCGTGGTGCTGCTGGACGAGGTGGAGAAGGCGCACCCGGACGTGCACGAGATCTTCTTCCAGGTGTTCGACAAGGGCGTGATGGAAGACGGCGAGGGGCGCCAGATCGACTTCAAGAACACCCTGATCCTGCTCACCACCAACGCCGGCACCGACATGATCGCCGGCCTGTGCAAGGACCCGGAGCTGATGCCCGACCACGAGGGCATGGCCAAGGCGCTGCGCGAACCGCTGCTGAAGATCTTCCCGCCCGCGCTGCTCGGCCGCCTGGTCACGATCCCGTACTACCCGCTCAGCCCGGAGATGCTGGGCAAGATCGTCAAGCTGCAGATCAACCGCATCAAGAAGCGCGTCGAGGCCCGCTACAAGATCCCGTTCGACTACAGCGAGGACGTGGTGAAGCTGGTGGTCGAGCGTTGCACCGAAACCGAATCGGGCGGCCGCATGATCGACGCCATCCTCACCAACTCGATGCTGCCGGACATCTCGCGCGCGTTCCTGAGCAAGATGATAGCCGGCGAGGAAATCGCCAAGGTGCAGGTTGAGGTGAAGGACGGGGAGTTTGCCTACGCTTTTGGATGAGAGAGGTGGAGCGGGGCTGAACCTGATCTTTTTCTCGAGTCACATCAAATTTCAATAGGGGTGATGGCATGGCTGGCTTTGCTGCGTTTCCCAACAAGCGATTGTGCGACGTGGTGTTCCCAGGAACGCATGATGCGGGCATATACGGCCCAGGACTGGGTGGAACGGCCAGGACGCAGAACCTGAGTCTTGGAGAGCAGGCCTCAGCGGGAGTGCGGTATTTCGATCTGCGCATCGCAACAATCAAGACAAGTACCGGATTGGAGCAGCGCGCCTACCACGCCCCGGCGCTCAAGAAGAAGACTGGCAAAGAAGGCAATTACCAGAAACCGTCGTTGTCCGGTGCCGTGGCCATCGGGACTTTCACGGGGCATGGCGGTGATCGACTGTCGCAGATGCTCGATCAGGCGCGCGCTTTTGTCATGAGCAATGCGGGCGAGTTCCTCATCCTGCGATTTTCAAAATGCGGCGACATGGCGGATGTGGTCAATCAATGCATTCTCAAGCTTGGTGACGAACGCTTTGCCCAGAACGTCAACCTCAATACCGCGACCATCAACTCGATGCAGGGCAAGGTGGTCACGATCTTCGACCAAGGAGATTTCAACCGGCTTCCGCCGGCATTGAAGGCGACGCCGGGCATTTTGCCCGTGAAGGCCATGTTCAATTCGGAAGAAGGCCACGCCACCTACGAGCCGTACAAATGGGGGTTGCAATATTTCGGCAAGTATTCCAACACCCGTTCCGTCGGCAAGAACATCCGCAAACAGCTCGACATCCTTTCGCAGGGGCCGGTGAGCAGTCCGGAGATGCTCGGCATGATGTACTGGACGCTCACCACCAAGATCGGGGAAAAGTTGCTGAAGACCTTCGAAAGCATCGAGGTACGCGATCGGAAGATGTGGAATTCCGGTCAACAGGCACTGGTGACGGCGTGGCGAGCCGGTGTGAAGGATCACATCATTGCAAGGGCAGGGCATCAGCGTCAGCAATGGCTTGCCAACGGCTATCCGGCCACAGCCATGGGACGCAGCGCCAAATCGTTCATGCCGAACATCATCATGATGGATTTTGCAGATCCCAATCGCTGCGCAACCATCTGGAATCTGAATCTGACTACGGACGACATGATGGCCAGGATGGGCAACGATCTCGCCAACGTGGGCAACATCCTTTGATGTGGATGCCACCTCGCCTGGCCTGTCCCGGGCTGCCCCGCGTGAGCGGCTTGCGGCCGATTGGTGCGGTGCATGGAGAGCGTCGCGGAACAGGAGCGGGGGCCGCATGGCCCCAGGGCAGGCTTTGCGCTTTCGACCCCGTCTTTGACCACCATTGGACAAGGTAACGAGCATGCCATCCACCCCACTCAGCCGCGCCGAATTCATCGCCATGGGCGAGCTGGCCAAGGCGCGCCGCCAGCTCGTCGTCAACATGTTCGGCGGCACTCGCCTCAAGTTCGGTACCGCCAGCGCGTTATCAACGGGCAAGTCGCTGCTGTCGTCAGGCAAGAAACTCAAGTCCGGCGTCGGCAAGCTGGCCAAGGGCGGCAGCACGGCCACCAAGGTGGCCAGCGTGCCGGGCATGAAGGAGGCGTTCGAGAACTTCATGGTCGAGTGCGCCGACGTGGAGAACATCCACGACGTGATCGAGGCAATCGGCGGCGAGGTTCTGCACGAACTGGTCTCGGAGGTGACGCCGTATCTCGGCGTGGTCACCAGCACGGTGAAGCTGGCCAAGGCGGGCAAGGCGGTGGCGCAGGATGGCTACAACCTCTACAAGAGCGACGAGTACAAGAACGGTTTTCGCATGGGCGACCCGAGCGCCGCGGCCGAGGCGATCCAGGCAATCATCAAGCGCGACCTGGCCCAGCATTCGGTGAAGCTGGGCCAGCAGACCGCGGCTACCGGTGCGAAGATCGGCGGCCTGTTCGCCGACTTCGGTACGGCCACCACGGCGGCGATCGGCGTGGCCAACACGCTGGCCAGCCTGGGCCTGCAGCTGTTCTCGCTCGGGCTGGACATCAAGGACATGCGCGCCGGCAACAAGCGGCTGGCGGCACCCAACACGCTGGATCTGACTGTGTTCAACGAATGCCCGATCCTGGGCTGCTACCTGCTGACCTGTGCCGACACCTCGGCGGTGGCCAACATGTTCGTCGCCGACATCGGCCTGCCGGGCTGGATGGACAAAGTCGAGCTGATGAAGAAGAAGCAGATGGATCCGCTGCTGAAGATCGCCAACAAGAACATCACGAGTTCCCGCCTGCAGCTGGAAGGGCTGAGCAGCAACAAGGGGACGCATGCGAAGAAGGGGTTCTTCGCCGGCATCAAGAGCAAGGCGATGAAGCAGATCGGACTGAGCTGACCACCGGCGTCGACGGGGTGGTGATGGCAAGCGCAAGGTGTGGGTGTCTGCCTGCACCTCGTCGGACGGCGATGCTGGAGCGTGAGCCGTCGCTTCCGCGATGCTTCGTGTGCTGGGTGGTTCGTCGCCGGCCATAGCCTGGTCGAAGGGTCCGGGCGCCAAATGCCCGTAGCTTCCCGTCACACCTTGTTGCGATTGATTCTTGTTTACGGTCTAATGACCCGGTCGAGTCATTCGCCCGGCGCCGCGCCGTCCCCGCCTTTCACGCTCATGCGGGTTGTCGTGAGGGGCCGGCGCGCGGAACACGGATTGTCATGGATCAACTTGTCTCTTCTGTCGAAAACGCACAGCTGCAGCGTGGTGTCTTCTGGATGCGCCAGTTGCCCCCGTGGCGCTGGATCAGTTCGGCGCTGAGCCTGTTCGGCCTGTTGCGCTTTCGGCGCCAGGCTGTGCCGCGTCGACCGGCCGCCGTGAAGGACATGGCGGCCGCGCAGCGGCCGGCCGCGCGTGACGCGAGCGACATCCGTACTGTCCAGGCACGATCGGCAGATGCTGCGCTGCGCGTGGTGTACGCCAGCCAGACCGGGTTTGCCGAGCAGTTGGCGCGACAGACCGCGCAAAGCCTGCGGCTTGCCGGGCTGTCCGCTCCCGTGGATGGCATCGACCGCCTCTCCCTCGACGACCTGCGCCAGGCGGGTCGGGTGCTGTTCGTGGTCAGTACCACCGGCGACGGCGAGCCGCCGGACATGGCGCTGGGATTCAGCCGGGAACTGATGCAGCAGCCCGCCTCACTGGCGGGTCTGCGTTACGGGCTGCTGGCGCTGGGCGACAGCGACTACGAGGACTTCTGCGGCTTCGGCCGCCAACTGCAACGCTGGTTGCAGGCGAGCGGGGCGCAGGTCTTGTTCGATCCGGTGGAGGTCGACAGCGAGGACGACGCCAGCCTGCGCCACTGGCAGCACCACCTGGCCGTGCTCGGCGGCGCGCCCGACCTGCCTGACTGGCAGGCGCCGAGGTACCAGCGCTGGCAACTGGTCGAACGGCGCCTGCTCAACCCCGGCAGCGTGGGCGAGCCGTGCTTCCATCTGGCCTTGAAGCCGCTGGAGGGGCGCGCCGACTGGCGGGCCGGCGACCTGGCCGAGATCGGGCCCTGCCATTCCGCCGAGGCGGTGACGACATGGCTGGCCTCGCGGGGGCTGGATGGCGGGGCCGTGGTGTCGTTCGGGCACCGGGAGAGGCTGCCGCTGGCGAACCTGCTGGCGCGTTGCCGCCTGCCGGAGCCGGGCGAGGCGGAGGGCCTGGGCGAAGACGGCGTCGCGGCGATGCTGCAGCTGCTGCCGCATCGCGCCTATTCGATCGCGTCGCTGCCGCAGGACGGCTCGTTGCAGCTGATCGTGCGGCGGATGCGCGCGCACGGCGGCTATCCCGGGCTGGGCTCGGGTTGGCTCACCGAGTACGCACAGGTCGGCGCGGAAATCGGCCTGCGCGTGCGCGGCAATGTCAATTTCCATGCGCCCGGCGACGCCCGCCCGCTCGTCCTGATCGGCAACGGTACTGGCCTGGCCGCCCTGCGCGCGCTGCTCAAGCAGCGCATCGCCGCCGGCCGCACGCGCAACTGGCTGTTGTTCGGCGAGCGGCATCGCGCGCACGACTTCCTGCACCGCGAGGACATCGAACGCTGGATCGACGAGGGTGGCATAGAGCGTGCCGACTTTGCCTGGTCACGCGACCAGGGCGAACGCATCTACGTCCAGCAGCGCCTGCGTGAAGCGGGCGCGGAGTTGCGGCGCTGGGTCGACGACGGCGCGGCGATCTATGTCTGCGGCAGCCTCGACGGGCTCGCGCCGGGCGTCGACGCGGCGCTGTGCGAGGTGCTGGGTGCCGCGCGGGTCGCGCAGTTGCGCGAACAGGGGCGCTATCGACGCGACGTCTACTGACGCCGGCTCAGGCGTAGGCGCGCCGGCGTTCGCGATGCGGCGGGTAGTAGGCGAACACGTGGCTGTTGCTGCCGTAGAAGTCGATGTTCTCGATGTGCTCGCCGCCGAGCCGCTCGGCCAGCCGGTCGGAAGCCTCATTGCCGATGCGCACCAGGCTGATCACCCGCCGCGCGCGCAGCTGGTTCCAGGCAAACTCAAGTGTCGCATTGCCCGCCTCGGTGGCATAGCCGTGGTGACGATGGGCCGGCTTGAGCATCCAGCCCAGCTCCAGGTCCGGCCAGCCGTCGGGGTACATCAGGCCGGCGCGGCCGACGAACTCGCCGGTTTCCTTCAGCTCCAGCGCCCACATGCCGAAACCGCGCAATTGCCAGTGGCCCAGCAGCATCGCCAGCGAGCGCCACGCGTTGGTGCGGTCCAGCGGTTGGCCGTCGCCCACCCAGCGGGTGCTGTCCGGATCGGCCAGCATCGCAGCGTAGTCGTCGAAGTGTCGTTCGCTCAATGCGGTCAGGCGCAACCGCGGCGTCTCGAGGACAGGAATCTCAACCATCACCATCAACCATCACGACCCGACGCGGGAGGATGCCAGCAACCCGGCCAGGGCACGGGTACTGCTGGCGAGGCTCTCTTGCCAGGACAACCCCGTAATTGTCTCACCGGTGGCCGAATCGACAAAGTCCTCGGCCTGGCCCGGAGGCAGCAGGTGGCGGTAGTCCACGGTGACCTCGCTGCCTGCGGGCAGGTCCGTCAGGGCAAACACGAAGCCCAGGTGCCACAGCCCGGTCGGCGCGAAGCTGTGGTTGATGTAGCACTCGTCGGGCCATTCGGGCGAGAGCGTGTAGCGGTCCTCGAACCAGCGCGCGCTGGCATGCCACAACGCCCGCAACGAGTCGTCCGCCTCGATCTCGGCCCGCCGGTAGGTCCGGGGGATGCCGTCGGGCGCGGTGACGACCTGGCCCGCGGCCACCGCCTCGTCGAGGAACAGGCCCTTGCCCGCGCCGGCGATGGCGGAGTCGGCGATGTGGTAACGCGGCAGGATCATGGCGGCGCGGGAGGGCGGGAGCGGCGCGCGAGTGTAGCGCAAGCGGTGCCGGCGCGCGCACCGCCTGCGCCCGCACGTGGCGGCCTACTCGCCGGCTGCGCGCTTGCCGCGCCGCGGCGTGGGCGCGGCGGCGCTGGCGCCCGCGGCGGCCCCGTCGTCGGCCAGCAGGATGGCGCTGCGGTTGCGCTCGATCGTGGCCTTGCCGAGGCCCTTGACGTGCTTGAGGTCGTCCGCCTTCTTGAACGGGCCGTGGGCCTCGCGCCAGGCCACGATGGCCTCGGCGCGTGTCACGCCGATCCCGTCGAGGGACGCGGCGATGGTCCGGGCATCGGCCTTGTTGATGTTGACCGGCGTGGCGGCGAACAGCAGAGCCGGGGCGGCGAGGCCCAGCGCGAGGACGGTGGCGGCGAGTTTGTGGAGCATGGTCTTTACCTCCGGGCAATGAGTTGGCTTGCTGGCGCGGCAACCGTGCCGCACCACCACCATGCGCGCCGCCGGGCGATCACGCAGCCGGCCGCCGGGGCGCCACCCCGTGCGGCTTGGGCCATCGCGGCCGTGGGTATCCACCACCGGCGCCGACGGTGCCGCGGCGGCGCGCTGCTACAATGCGCGATTGTTCGCCACGTTGGAGTTGTCCATGGATACCAGCCGTCTGTCCCGTTTCGTCAGCGATTTGTGGGATGCGGAGATCGTGCCGCAGCTGGTGGAATACATCCGCATTCCCAACAAGTCGCCGATGTTCGACAAGGACTGGGCCGCGCACGGCTACATGGACGCGGCGGTGAAGCTGATGGAAACCTGGGCGCGCTCCAAGCTGAGCCAGCTGCCGGGTGCCACGCTGGAAGTGGTGCGGCTGGAAGGGCGCACGCCGCTGATCTACATCGAGGTGCCGGGGCAGGGCGACGACACCGTGATGCTGTACGGCCACCTGGACAAGCAGCCGGAGATGACCGGCTGGGCCGAGGGCCTGGGGCCGTGGACGCCGGTGCTCAAGGGCGACAAGCTCTACGGCCGCGGCGGCGCCGACGACGGTTACGCGATCTTCGGTTCGCTGGCGGCCTTGCTGGCGCTGCACGAGCAGGGCATCCCGCACGCGCGCTGCGTGGTGATGATCGAGGCCTGCGAGGAATCGGGCAGCTACGACCTGCCGTTCTACGTCGACCACCTGGCCGAGCGCATCGGCAGCCCGTCGCTGGTGGTATGCCTGGATTCGGGCTGCGGCAACTACGACCAGCTGTGGCTGACCACCTCGCTGCGCGGCATGACCGGCGGCAATCTCACCGTGCAGGTGCTGGAAGAAGGCGTGCATTCGGGCGACGCCTCCGGCGTGGTGCCGTCCAGCTTCCGCGTCCTGCGCGAGCTGCTGTCGCGGCTGGAGGACCCGGAAACCGGCGCGATCAAGCCCAAGGAGCTCCATGTCGACATCCCGCAGCAGCGCATCGAGCAGGCGAAGTTGTCGGCCGAGGTGCTGGGCGAGGACATCTACGACAAGTTCCCCTGGGTGGATGGCATGCGGCCGGTCACCACGGACCTGGCCGAGCTGGTGCTCAACCGCACCTGGCGTCCGCAACTGGCGGTGACCGGCATCGGCGGCATCCCGCCGCTGGAAAGCGCTGGCAACGTGCTGCGCCCGTTCACCGCGGTGAAGCTGAGCCTGCGCGTGCCGCCCACGCTGAACGGCGCCAAGGCCGGCGAGTTCGTCAAGCAACTGCTGGAGAAGGACCCGCCCTACGGCGCCAAGGTCACTTTCACGCTGGAGAAGGACGGCTCGGGCTGGAATGCGCCGGCGCTTTCGCCGTGGCTGGAGCAGGCGGTGGCCGAGGCCTCGCAGAACCACTTCGGCGCGCCGGCTGCCTACATGGGCGAGGGCGGCAGCATCCCGTTCATGGGCATGCTGGGCGAGAAATTCCCCCAGGCGCAGTTCCTGATCACCGGCGTGCTGGGCCCGCACTCCAACGCGCACGGCCCGAACGAGTTCCTGCACATCCCCACCGGCAAGAAGGTCTCCATGGTGGTGGCCGAGGTGGTGGCCAGGCACTTCGAGCAAGGCTGAAGGCGGGGAGTGAGTGGAGAGGAGTGAGGAGTGAGAGAGGAGCGAAGCGCGGCGCGGCTTTCTCTCACTCCTCACTCCTCGTTTCTCGCTCCTCAGGTTTTTCCCCCGCGGAGTTCGCCGCATGCCCACCCCTTCGCACCTCGCCGCCAATTGGTCCGGTATCTGTCGCCGGGTGGACGAGGCCTGCCGTACCGCGGGCCGCGATCCGACCGAGGTGTCCATCCTGCCGGTCAGCAAGACCTTCGGGCCGGAGCTGATCCGCGAGGGCGTGGCGCTGGGCATGCGCCGCTTCGGCGAAAACAAGGTGCAGGAGATCCGCGACAAGTCCGGCCCGCTGGCGGACTGCGGCATCGACTGGGTGATGATCGGCCACCTGCAGACCAACAAGGCCAAGGACGTGGCCCGGCTGGCCAGCGAAGTGCAGTCGCTGGACCGGCTGGAACTGGCCGAGGCCCTGGATCGGCGCCTGCAGCATGAAGGCCGCGCGCTGGACGTGCTGGTGCAGGTCAAGACCTCTCCGGAGCCCAGCAAATACGGTCTGCCACCTGAACAGCTGCCCGGCTTCCTGGCCACCCTGCGCCGCTATGACACCCTGCGCGTGCGAGGGCTGATGACCCTGGCGATTCATTCGAACGAGCCGGTCCAGGTGCGTGCCTGCTTCCGCCTGTTGCGCGAGTTGCGCGAGCAGGCGGTTTCGCAAGGGCATGATTTGCCAAGGCTTTCCATGGGCATGAGCGGCGATTTCCCGCTCGCGGTGGCCGAGGGAGCGACCGAGCTGCGCATCGGTACGGCGATCTTCGGCCAGCGGCCGTATCCGGATTCGCACTACTGGCCCGAATCGCCGGAGAGTGCATGAATTCCATTGGAATCAACAGTTTGATGGAAGTGTGCGGGGCGTCCCGAATTCCCGAAACGGCGGGGTTCACTTAACTTCAATCCAACATAACGGGGATGTCGGCTTGGTATTTTCACAGCCCTGTTACGCCGTCGTCGCGCTTCGCCGACGGCCGGCTCCGCGAATGTCCCGGGATTTTCCTGCATGCCCAACCAGCGATTGATCGTGCTTGCTGCGCTTGTGCCTGCGCTGCTGTTCTCCGGAATCCTCCGCGCCACCCCGTTCGATACCGCTTTCGGTGCGCCCGCCGTGGCCCGCGTGGCCGCGCCGTTGCTGCAACCCGTGCCCGCGGCAGCCTATCTGGACCAATGGGCGCTGCCCGGCCACGGCGGCGACTGGTTCCCCTCGTTGACCGACGCGTCGGCAGCCGTGGCCGAGTCGACCGCCGCCGCCCCGACCGCCCGGACTCAGGACGCCCAAGCCGCCGCGCAGAACATCACCGACCTGCGCAAGGCACTGCTGGCCGCGGCGATGGGGCTGCGCGACATCCGCTACGTGCGCGGGGGGCGCAACCCCGCCACCGGGTTCGATTGCAGCGGTTTCGTGCGCTACGTGTTCTCCCATGCGATCGGCGTGCAGTTGCCGAATACCTCCGCCAGCCAGTTCCTCGCCGGCATCAAGGTCAAGCGTGACGACATCAAGCCCGGTGACCTGGTGTTCTTCCGCACCCATGGCCGGCACCGGATCTCGCACGTGGGCATCTACATTTCCGGCGGGCGTTTCATCCATTCGCCGAGCGCCGGCAAATCGGTGGAGATATCCAGCCTGGACGATGGCTACTGGGCCAAGCGTTTCGCCGGCGCCAAGCGGCCGGAGGCGATGGCGCTGGCCGCCAACAAGGGTTGAGTACCTGCAAGGGTGCGTTCCGCAGCCGCCGCAAGGCGGCTTTTTTATCGCTCGTGCACCCCGGCGCGCGGCGGCCGCGACATCGGCTGCATGGCGGCCGTGCCCGCTCGCCGCTACGCTTGGGGTCGGGACCTTCTCCGGAATTGACTGATGCCCCTTGATTTGCCACCGGTCACGCGCAACCTGCTGATCGCCAACGTCGTCGTCTACCTGCTGCAGCAATTCTTCGGGGAGGTGTTCCTGCAGTATTTCGCGTTGTGGCCGTGGGGTCCCGACCAGGTGTTCCGTACCGCGCAGGGCCTGGCCTCGATCGGCTTTCGGCCGTGGCAGCTGGTCACCTATGCCTTCATGCACGGGGGCCTGACCCACATCGCGTTCAACATGTTCGCGCTGTTCATGTTCGGCGGCACCATCGAGCGCACCTTCGGCGCGCGCAATTTCATCCTCTACTACTTTGTCTGCGCGGTCGTGGCGGCGCTGGCCCAGTTGTTCGTGGTGCACTGGTTCACCCATGGCTTCTACCCCACGCTCGGCGCCTCGGGCGCGATCTTCGGCCTGCTGCTGGCGTTCGGCATGCTGTACCCGCACGAGAAGATGATGCTGATCTTCCTGCCGGTGCCGATCCCGGCGTGGATCTTCGTAATCGGTTACGCGGCGGTGGAGCTGGTGCTGGGCGTGACCGGCACCCAGGCCGGCGTCGCCCATTTCGCCCACCTCGGCGGCATGGTCGGCGGCATCGTGCTGATCCAGTACTGGCGCGGCAAGTTGCCGATCAAGCCACGGCGTCGGTTGATGCGGTAGCGCCGGGGTCCGGCGCCGTGCAGGGCGCCGGAGGGCTTCAGCGCAGGGCGAGGAAATCCGCGCTGACCACGAAGCGCACCGCATCCAGCCGCAGGCGCGCCTGCGGCAACGCGCCCAGCAGGGCATCGCGTTCGTCGGTGACGGCGGTGATCTCGGTCTCGCTGATCGACGGGTTCACCGCACGCAGGGCGAGCAGGCGCGCAAGCTCGTCGTGCAGCGATCCGGTGGCCGCAGCCACGGCCGCGTCGATGTCCGCCTGGGCGCGGCTGCCGGCCAGTGCCTCGGCCCGTTCCAGCATCGGTGGCACCAGCTTGCCGAGGAACTTGCGGTAGCGCGCCACCTCGATGTGGCGGTCGCTGGCCTTGCGCAGCGCCGCCTCGCTGGGCGTGAAGTCGGCCCGTTCGGCCAGGCGGGTGTCGACGGTGACCACCAGCGGCGTGGGCGGCAGGAAGCGCTCGGCATCCAGCCGGCGGTCGGCCACGCATTCAAGCACGTACACCGCCTGCAGCAGCGCGGTGCGCGCGGCGAGCGCGTCGTCGACCATGAAGGCGGCGTTGCCCTGCTCGCCGGACAGGGCCAGGTCCAGCGCGCCGGCAACCAGCGGATGGTCCAGCCGCAGCAGGGGCAGGTCCTCGCGCGCCAGCGCCACGTCACGGACAAAGGTCACCGATTGCGGACCCTCGGCGAAGCCTGGCAGGGCGTCGGTGGAGAGGTATTGCGGGTCGAGCAGCAGCACCTGGCCGCCAAGTTCCTCGGCATGGATGCCGAACGCCTCCAGCAGGCGCTGCACGAAGGCGTCGCGGCCCGGGTCGTGGTCCTCCCGGGCGAATGCCTGCTGCAGTTCGTCGGCGTGCAGGTCGCGGCTGGAGGCCAGTTCCAGCAGGTGGTCGCGGCCGCCGCGGATCAGCTCGGCCATCTGCTCGTGGCTGGCGCGGGTCTCGGCCAGCAGGGCATCCAGCTCCTGGTCGCGGTTGTCGTCGCCGCGCGCGTGCTCGTCGGCCAGCCGGGTCAGCGGCTCGCCGTACCGGCGCAGCAGTTCGCGGCCATCGGCCGGGCTCGAGCGGAACGCATCGACGCCTTCGTCGTACCAGCGTGCCAGCACGTGCTGGGCGCTGTCGGCCACGGCCAGGATGTGGATGGCGATGTCGTGTTTCTGGCCGATGCGGTCGAGCCGGCCGATGCGCTGTTCGAGCAGGTCGGGATCCAGCGGCAGATCCCACAGCACCAGCCGGTGCGCAAACTGGAAGTTGCGCCCCTCCGAGCCGATCTCCGAACACAGCAGCAAGCGCGCGCCGTCGGGCTGGGCGAAGTAGGCGGCGTTGCGGTCGCGCTGCACGATGCTGAGGCCCTCGTGGAAACGCGCCACGCCCACGCCGCTCTTCGTGCGCAGGGCTTCTTCCAGTGCCAGCACCTTGGCCTGGCTGCGGCAGATCAGCAGGAACTTGTCCTGCGGGTGTTCTTCGAGCAGGGCGATCAGGGTGTCGATGCGCGGATCGGCGGCGTAGTCGACCTCGATCAGCGCGGGTGGCTGCTGGATGTCGGCGTGGAACTCGGCCAGCAGTGCCTGGCGCGTGCTGTCGTCGACGGCGGCAGCGTCCAGCAGGTGCCATTCGGGCCGGCGCTTGGGAAAGCCGCCGACGCCGGCGCGGTTGTTGCGGAACATCACGCGGCCGGTGCCGTGGCGGTCGATCAGCGCAGCCAGCAACTCACGCGCGTTGGATGGCTTGGTGGAATCGGCCAGCAGTGCGGTGAGCGCTGCGTCGCCGTGGAAGGCCTCGGTCAGGGCGACGTACTGGTCGGCATCCAGCGGCTGGCCGTCAAGCAGGCGGTCGGCGATCTTGGACAGCGCCCGGTAGGAATCGGCCTCCGCCAGATAGCCGTCCAGGTCGTGGTAGCGCTGCGGATCGAGCAGGCGCAGGCGCGCGAAGTGGCCGCTGCGGCCGAGTTGCTCGGGGGTGGCGGTGAGCAGGATCACGCCAGGGATCGCCGCGGCCAGTTGCTCCACCATCGTGTAGCGCGCGCTGGCCGCTTCGGGCGACCAGGCCAGGTGGTGGGCCTCGTCCACCACCAGCAGGTCCCACGGTGCGTCCAGCAGTTGTCGCGCGTATTTCGGCGAGCTCTCCAGGAAGCCGAAGTCGGCGATCACCAGTTGCTCGTCCTCGAACGGGTTGCCGGTGTCGCCGGATTGTTCGAGCGCCTCGCAGCGCTCTTCGTCGTAGATCGCGAAGCTGAGGTTGAAACGCCGCAGCATCTCGACGAACCACTGGTAGACCAGGGTGTCGGGCAACAGCAGCAGAACCCGCGTGGCGCGTCCGGTGGCGAGCTGGCGGGCGATGATCATGCCCGCCTCGATGGTCTTGCCCAGGCCGACCTCGTCGGCCAGCAACACCCGCGGCGGGCGCCGGGCCGAGGCGATGCCGGCCACGCGCAGCTGGTGCGGCACCAGCCCGATGCGCGACGCGCCCAGCCCCCACATCGGGGAACGGCGTGCCTCGGCACGCCGCTTGAGGCCTTCCAGGCGCAGCTCGAACTGCGCCACGCTGTCGGTGCGCCCGCCGATCAGGCGGTCGTCGGCCTGGCTCACGCTCTGCTCGTCATCGAGCTGGCCTTCCTCCAGTTCGCGCCCTTCGCCGCGGTAGACCAGCAGGTCGTTCCTCGCCTCGACCCGCTCGACCAGGAACGCGATGCCCTTGCCGGCCACGCGCTGGCCGGCGCGAAACTCGGCACGCACCAGCGGTGCCGAGTCGATCGCGTAGGGGCGCAGCACGCCGGCCTTGGCGAACAGCACCTGCACGCCGCGTCCTTCGACGCGCAGCACGGTGCCGAGGCCCAGCTCGGGTTCGGCGGAGGAGATCCAGCGTTGACCGGGTACGAACATGGTGCAGCCATCAGCGTCGGGGGTCGACGATTATCCGCCGTGCGCCGCGCCGAGGGAACCGCCGCCAGCGGCGATCAGGTTTCCGACCACTGCCGCAGCAGGTTGTGATAGACGCCGGTCAACTGCAGCAGCGCGGTGTGGTCGGCCTGGGTTCTGGTCAGGGCCTGGATCGACGTGTCCAGTTCGAACAGCAACCGCCGACGGCCGTCGTCGCGCACCAGGCTTTGCACCCAGAAGAATGACGCCAGCCGTGCACCGCGGGTGACCGGAGCGACCCGGTGCAGGCTGCTGGACGGGTAGATGATCAGGTCGCCCGCCGGCAGTTTCACCTCGTGCTCGCCGTAGGTGTCGCTGATGATCAGTTCGCCGCCGTCGTACTCGTCCGGTCCGCTCAGGAACAGCGTGCAGGAAATGTCGCTGCGCAGCTGGGCCTCGCCGGACAACGCCATCACCGCGCCGTCGACGTGGAAACCGTACTGGCCGCCGTCCGCGTAGCGGTTGAAGCGTGGCGGCAGGGTACGCAGCGGCAGCGTCGCGGCGTGATAGAGCGGGTTCCCGGTCACCGCCGCCAGCACGGCCTGGCCCAGCTCGCGGCGCAGCGGCGAGGCGTCCGGCAGCTGCTGGTTGCGCTTGACCTTCGCTCCCTGCGTGCCGACGGTTTCGCGGCCGTCGGTCCAGTCGGCCGCGTCCAGCGCGGCCCGCATCCGCGAGACCTGCGCGGGATCGAGTACGTCGGGGATGTGCAGCAGCATGGGTCACCTTGTGCCATGGCGTGGCGGGGTTTCGACCGCTCCCGCCACGGGCGGTCAGTAACGGAAATTGGCGGTGAGCAGCGCCGAGCGCGGCGTGCCCGGCGTGTAACGGTAGCCACTCTTGTTGATGGCCGCGACGTATTCCTTGTCGAACAGGTTGTACACGTTCAACTGCAGGTCGAAGTGCCGGTTGACCTGGTAGGTCGCCACCGCGTCGAACACCATGTACGACCTGGTGTAGTCCGGCGTGCCGACGGCGCCGTCGGTGCCGCGCTTCATGCCGCCGGCGTAGCGCGCGCCGCCACCGAGGATGAGCCCGAACGGCAGGCGGTAGGTGGTCCACGCGGTGAACGCGTACTTCGGCGTGTAAGCCAGGTCGTCCGAACCGTCCTGGGACACCACCGTGCCGCGGATCACCCGGGTGTCCATGGAGGTGGCGCCGGCGCTGACCGACCAGCGCTCGGTCAGCTTGCCCACGGCGCCCAGTTCGATGCCGTCCACCCGTTTGCGGCCGGTCTGGTAGTAGAGGCCGTCGTCGCCCTGGACCACGTCGTTGCTGATGTCGGTGCGATAGACGGCGGCGGTGAGCAGCAGGCCCTCGTCGAGCAGGTTCCACTTGGTGCCGACTTCGGCGGTGCGCGCCCTCTGCGGGTCGAAGGCGGGGTTGTCCGGGCTGTTGTCCGCACTGCTCAGCTGGAGTTGGGCCCCACCTGGCGGCTGCGCGGAAACGGCATAGTCCGCGTAGATGCTGCCGTTGCCGGCCGGCTTGTAGAGCACGCCGAGCTTCCAGCTGGGCAGGTTGTCCGACTTGGTGGCGTCCACGCCCGGCACGATGGTTCCGGCCTCCTGGCCGGCAGGGCACGCGACCGGACGGCGGCCGATGCCGCAGGCCACGGTGCTGTCGAACTCGGTGCGGTAATGGTCCAGGCGAACGCCGCCGGTGACCAGCCATTGTTCGCCGAACTTCAGCGTGTCGAACGCATACGCCGCCTCGGTGCCGGTTTCGCCCCGGGCGTGGGCGCCGGTGGGGGCCCAGACCAGCCCGCTCGCCTGGCCCGGAACCGGGTGGTAGAGGTTCGCCGGCGTCCACGCGCTGTCGCCGGAAGCGCCGATGCCGCGCGATGACAGCTTCTCCCGGGTCAGCTCGATACCGGCGCTGAGATCGTGTTCGACGCGGCCGGTGTGGAAGCTGGTGGTGAGGTTGGTCTGATTGGTGAGGATGGTGTTGACGTTGTCCTTGAACGTCGGATTGCTGCGTGCGACGGTCCAGGTGGAAGGGTCGGCTGGATCCGGCGTGATCAGGTTGGCCGGGCTGAAGGTGAAGGAGGTCAGCAGGTAATCCTGGTGGGTCCTGCCCCAGCGGGTCGTGTTGCGCAGGGCGGTGCCTGGCGTGAAGTCATGCTCGACGCGCACGGTGGCCATGTCGGCCTTGACGTGGTCGTGGTCGGCGTTGGTGCCGTAGAAGCTGTCCTGGTCGACACGTGGCGCGTCGTCCAGCCACGGGCGATTGACCGGATCGGGGCTGCCGTAGCCCGGCAGGCCGATGGTGGCGACGCCGCCGTCGGGCACGTTGTCCTGCTTGACGTGCAGCAGGTCCACGTAGAGGCGGGTGGGTGTGTCGAGGCCGAAGGCCAGTGCGGGTGCGATGCCCCAGCGATTGTTTTCCACGTTGTTGCGGCCGGCCACCCCGGCGTCCTGCGCCAGCAGGTTCAGGCGGAACGCGCTGTGCGCGCCGGTCTGCCGGTTCCAGTCGGCGGTGACGCGCCGGCGGTTGGCATTGCCGTAGGAAACGGCGCCGGAAAGCGCGTCGGCCAGCAGCGGCTGCTTGCTGACCATGTTGATCGAGCCACCGGCCGAGGTGCGACCGTTGTCGGTACCGGCGGGGCCCTTCTCGACCTCGATCTGCTCGATGTTGAATACGTCGCGGGAAACGGAGCCCAGGTCACGCACGCCGTCGACGAAAATGCTGCTCGATGCGTCGACGCCACGCATGTTCACCGCATCGCCGGTCGAGGTGTTGCCGTTCTCGCCGACGTAGAAGGTGCCCACGCCGGGGCTGTTGCGCAGTGCCTCGGTCAGCGTGGTGGCGCCCTGGTCGTGGATGAGTTCCCTGGAGATGATGCTGATGGTCTGCGGCGTGTCCAGCAGCGGCTGGGTGAATTTCGGCGATGCCACCGCATCGACGCGGTAATCGGCGCCGGCGCTTCCGTGCACCTGCACGCCCGGCAGGTTCCTGGCCTGGGCGATCAGCGGTCCGCCGCCGGATGGCGCCTCGCCCGCCGTGGTGGCGTGCGCCGAGGCCATGGCCAGGCCGCCGAGCAGGGCAGTGGTCAACAGTCCGGGGCCCGTCGCGGAGGGATTGCGGCGGATGGGATGTTTCCTGCTCTTGATCGGGCTCATGCGGGGTCCTGTGCGTGGTGGTGTCCGCTGCCGCCCAGCCTTCACGCGCCCACCGGCAGTCGCCGTCGATCGATGAAGTGACGGCGCCAGCCGCGAAGGTGCATACGATATTGCCAATGAGAATGATTTGCAATAAACGAATGGCGCGGAACTGTCCGCGCGTCTCTCGGCCCGCTGCATCGGGCAACGCAAGGCCACCGAAAAAAAAGCCCCACGGGCGAACGCGGGGCTTTCTCTTTCCAGCTCCGGTTTTCAGCGGCGGGCGGAGTGCCTGGGGGCTCCGCCGCGCCGGCGGTTACCAGATCTTCACCTGCTTGTCGGCCGGGCGGACCATGGCGTCGCCCGCCTTGCACTGGAACGCCTGGGCGAACGTCGGCATGTTCGACGGCGCGCCGATCGCACGGAACTTCATCGGCGAGTGGGGATCGGCATTGAGGTAGACCATCTGCGCCTTGTCGCGGATGCTGCCACGCCACACGCGCGCCCAGTTGAGGAAGAAGCGCTGGTCCTGGGTATAGCCGTCGATCTGTTGCGTGGCCTCGGCGGGATGATCCTTCAGCGCGCTCTGCAGGGCGTCGTAGGCGATGTTGAGGCCGCCCAGGTCGGCGATGTTCTCGCCCAGGGTCAGCTTGCCGTTGACGTGCAGGTCCGGGTGGTCGGGCAGGGGCGCGTAGTTGTCGAACTGGTCGACCAGCTTCTGCGCGCGCTCGTCGAACTGCTTCTTGTCGGCGTCCGTCCACCAGTTGTCCAGGTTGCCGCTGCCGTCGAACTGGCTGCCCTGGTCGTCGAAGCCGTGGCTGGCCTCGTGGCCGATCACCGCGCCGATGCCGCCGTAGTTGATCGCGTCGTCCGCCTTGGCATCGAAGAACGGCGGCTGCAGGATCGCGGCCGGGAAGTTGATCGTGTTGTCGGTGGGGTTGTAGTACGCGTTGACCGTCTGCGGCGTCATGAACCACTCGTGGCGGTCGGTCGGCTGGCCGATCTTGGCGATGTTGTAGTTGTAGTCGAACTGCTGCGCCGCCTCCATGTTGGCGAAGTAGTTGTCCGGCGTGATCTCCAGGCCGTCCCAGCTGCGCCACTTGTCGGGGTAGCCGATCTTGGGCAGGAAGGTCTCCCACTTGGCGATCGCCTTGGCCTTGGTCTCGTCGCTCATCCAGTCGAGGTTCTGGATGCGCGCCTTCAGCGCGTTGCGCACGTTGGTGACCAGCTCCTCGGCGCGCTGCTTGGCTTCCGGCGGGAAGTACTTGGCCACGTACAGCTGGCCCAGCGCCTGCCCCATGGCGTCGTCGACCGCCGCCAGCGAGCGCTTCCACTGCGGCTTCTGCTCGGGCTGGCCGCGCAGGGTCTTGTCGTAGAAATCGAAGCGCGCATCGACGAACGGCTCGGACAATACGTCGGCCGCGCCGGAGATCGTGTGGGCGGCCAGGTAGGCCTTCCACTCGGCCAGCGGTGCGCTGGCCAGCAGCTTGTCCATCTGGGCGAAGAACTTCGGCTGCGACAGCGAGAAGCCCTTGTCGATGGTCACGCCCTGGGCCTTGAAGAAGGCGTTCCAGTCGAAGTGCGGGGTGACCTTGTTCGCTTCGGCCACGGTCACGAAGTGGTACTGGTTCTCCGGCTTGCGCATCTCCACCCGCGGGATGGAATGCTTGGCCAGCTCGGTCTCGAACTTCATGGCCAGGTCGGCCTGGGCGGCCGCATCCTTGGCCGGCGTGCCGGTGAGCTCGAACAGCTTGGCCAGGTACTTCACGTACGCGGCGCGGATGTCCTTGTATTTGGCGTCGGTGTAGTAGTCCGGCGTGGGCAGGCCCAGGCCGCCCTGCACCGCGTAGGCGATCTGCATCTTGGCGTTCTTGTAGTCTGCGCGGGCGCCGAAGCGGAACACCGCGGCGTCGCCCTTGGCAAAGGACTGGTTGATCCACGCCGGGATGTCCTTGTTCGACTTCAGGGCGTCGATCTTCGCGAGATAGGGCTTGAGCGGCTCGAAGCCGGCCTTGTTGCGCGCGTCCATGTTCATGCTGG
>JBDZVT010000055.1:0-7441 GCA_040255835.1 Lysobacteraceae bacterium | reverse complement strand
CGTTCCTGCCGATGCTGCCGCTGCAGATCCTGGTGCAGAACCTGCTGTACGACATCTCGCAACTGTCGATCCCGTTCGACCGCATGGACGAGGAGTACCTGAGCCGACCGCGTCGTTGGGACGCAGGCGACATCGGCCGCTTCATGGTCTGGATCGGCCCGGTCAGTTCGATCTTCGACATCACCACGTTCTGGCTGATGTGGCACGTGTTCGGCGCGAACACGAGCGCGCAGCAGTCGCTGTTCCACTCCGGCTGGTTCATCGAGGGACTGCTGTCGCAAACGCTGATCGTGCACATGATCCGCACCCGGCGCGTTCCGTTCCTGCACAGCGTGGCCTCTGCGCCGGTGCTCGGGTTGACCATCGCGGTCATCGTGCTCGGCATGCTGCTTCCCTTCAGCACGCTCGGCAGCAAGATAGGCATGGTGCCGCTGCCGCCGATGTATTTCGCCTGGCTGGCGCTGACCCTGGCCAGCTACTGCGTGCTGACCCAGTTGATGAAGCTCATCTACATCCGCCGCTATGGCCGCTGGCTCTGAGCCTGTTTCGCTCCCTGTTGCGCTTGTAGGAGCGCGCTTGCGCGCGATGCTCTTGCGCTTGTTGCATTCAAAGCAAGAGCTTTCGTCTGCCTTCGGCAGCCGAGTTACTTTCTCTTTGGCGTGGCCAAAGAGAAAGATAACCAAAGAGAAAGGCCACCCCGCTTCCGCGCCTGATGGACATCCTGTCCATCAGGTTCGCGGGCGGGCTACGGGGGTTTTCGACAGCACATCCTGTGCTGGCGAAAAACTGGCCGGCATCCCTGCCGGCCACCCTGCGGGCTTTCCTACGCCCGCCCGCCGCTGCAGAGGGGTCCCGGGTAAAGCAGCGGGCCATCGTGGCCCGCACTCTTCACAAGAGCCAGGTCAAGAGCTTCCCCTAACCCAGCCCTCTCCCCCGTCGTGGGAGAGGGGCAGGAGCGGCAGCGCCGTGCTCCTGCTGTTGGCCTGCTCCTGCTTTTGCTTTTGTTTTGTCGTTCTGAAAAGTGCGGGCCACGATGGCCCGCTGCTCTACCGGGGCCCCTGTGCGGCGGTGAGACGGGGACGACAGGCCGCGCAGCGGGAGCCGACAGGGATGTCGGCTCCTTTTCGCCAGGGCAGGATGCCCTGTCGAAAAGCCCGGCCCCGGCTCACGGACTTGTTGGGCAGGATGCCCAACAAGCGCCAAGCGGGGTGGCCTTCTCTTTTGGTTACTTTTCTCTTGGCCACGCAAGAGAAAAGTGACTCGGTCGCCGAAGGCGATCGACCGCTCCTCGCTTTTGCATGCAACAAGCGCAAAAGCATCGCGCACAAGGTGCGCTCCTACAGATGCGGGGTTGACCGCTCACCGACGGCCTCCAAAATCAATCCGCCTCGCGATCGTCCTCGCTGACGCGGGCTGCCCCGCGTGTGGCATACCGCCGCGCTACCACCGCACACACCATCAACTGCAGCTGGTGGAAGATCATCAGCGGCAGCACCAGTGCGCCGAGGCCGCCGGCCTGGCCGGCGAACAGGACCTTGGCCATCGGGATGCCGCTGGCCATGCTCTTCTTGGAGCCGCAGAACACGATGGCGATCTCGTCTTCGCGCGAAAAACCCAGCCGGCGCGCCGCCCAGGTCACGGTCGGCATCACCACCGCCAGCAGCAACGCGCAGGCGGCCAGGGTGGCGAGCAGGGAAGACGGCGGCGTGTCGCGCCACAGGCCTTCGACTACCGCGGCGCTGAAGGCGGTGTAGACCACCAGCAGGATCGTGGCCTGGTCGGTGATGCCGAGCAGCGGCTTGTGCCGGTCGACGAAACCGCCGATCCGGCGGCGCGCGGCATGGCCCAGCGCGAACGGCAGCAACAGCAGCAGCACGATGTCCAGCACGCCGCGCCAGGAGACGCCGCCGTGGTTTTCCAGCAGCAGCCCCACCAGCAGCGGGGTCAGCACGATGCCGAGCAGGTTGGACACCGAGGCGCTGACCACTGCCGCCGGCACATTGCCTCCGGCGATCGAGGTGAACGCGATCGAGGATTGCACGGTCGACGGCAGCAGGCACACGAACAGCAGGCCCAGGCTCAGTTCCGGCGTCAGCAGCAGGGCGTCGAGCGGGCGCAGCAGCAGGCCCAGCAACGGGAACAGCACGAAGGTGCTGGCCAGCACGGTCAGATGCAGCCGCCAGTGGGCCATGCCGTGCACGATCGCCTGGCGCGGCAGCTTGGCCCCGTGCAGGAAGAACAGCAGCGCGATTGCCGCATCGGTCACCCGGTCGAACACGCGCGCGGTCTCGCCTTCGCAGGGCGCCAGCGAGGCCAGCACCACGGTGCCGAGCAGGGCCAGCGTGAAACGATCCGCAAGCGCGCGACGCCGGCCCATGCGGGAAGATCAGTCCAGCGTGCAGCGGTCGCGGCGGCGGTGGCGCCACCAGGCGATCAGCAGGGCCAGCACGAGGAGGCCCAGCAGCATCCACAGGCTGGCCTGGCCGCGGTGCATCCATTTCAGCAGCCACTGGTGGTTGTCGGCGCCGACGAAGCCCAGGTAGACCCAGAACGGCACGCTGATCAGCGCCGCGCTGCCGTCGAGCAGCAGGAAGCGGGTGAATGACACCCGGTGGGTCATGCCGGCGGTGAGGTAGATCGTGGTGCGCATGCCGGGCAGGAAGCGCGCGATGAACAGCACCCGGTTGCCGTAGCGGTGGAACTTCTCCTGCACCTTGGCGTAGCGCGACGGGGTCAGGATGCGCGCCACGAATCGCCACTGCAGGATGCGCGCGCCGTGGCGGTAGCCGAGCAAAAAGATCGCGCAATCGCCCAGCAGCACGCCGAACATCGCCAGTCCGACCATCGCGTGCACGTTCGCATAGCCCAGGCCCGCGATCACGCCGCCGGCGACCAGGGTGATGTCCTCCGGCAGCGGCAGGCCGGCGCCGCAGATCATCAGCGCGATGAACACCGCCAGATAGCCGTTCTCGGCGAAGATCGTGACCAGATGCTGCAGCAGGTCCATCAGTGTTCTCGTGCCTTCCGCCGTGGCGCGTCGGTCGCAACCGCGCATGATCCCACAGCCCCGGGCTGGCTGCGGTACACCGGGACAGCTTGCCGCAGGGCGGCGGCAGTCCCGCACGAACGGGCGAGCGTCATGCCGGCGTCGTCGGCGGAGCTACGCGGGCGGCCAGCAGCTCGCGCAGTTCGGCTTTCTCGGCGCTGTCCAGCGCGCCTTCGCGGCTCTTGGCGGTGAGCGCGTCGCGGCGCTGGCGGGCGGCTTCCTCCTCCATCCGTCGCAGCGCGTCGAAGAACTCGGCGGCCTGCGCCTCCACCTCGCCCACCACGGTGGCGGCCATCAGTTTCTGCAGGGCCGGGTATTCCGGCCGCTCGGCGAAATGCTCCACCAGCATCGCCGGGTTGATGCCGGGCCGGGCGCGGGCCAAGTCGAGCAGTTCGGCCAGCAGCTCCACCCCGGGCTTGTCCAGGCGCAGGAAGCGGTAGGGCTTCTCCACCCGATCGGCCATCCCGGGCTGGGTCAGCAGCAGCGAGACGGCGCTGCGCACCAGGCTGCGCTGCACCGCCATCGGTCGCTGTACCGCGCGATGGACGGCGGGGTCGGCCTGCAGCATGGCGCGGGCACCGCTGCGCTTTTCCAGCTCCTGCGCCATCAGGTCGCGGAAGGCCCCGTCGGGCAGTCTCGCGATCAGCGGCCGCGCACGCTCGGCCAGCCGCGCCCGGCCGTCGAGGCTGGCCATGTCGACGTCGCGCGACAGTTCGCCGAAGAAATAGTCCGACAGCGGCATCGACTCGCGAATGCGCCGCTCGAAGCCGTCCCTGCCTTCCTTGCGCACCAGCGAATCGGGATCTTCGCCGTCGGGCAGGAACAGGAAATACGCCTGGCGCCCGTCGCGCAGCCGCGGCAGCGCCGACTCCAGCGCCTTCCACGCCGCGGCGCGGCCGGCACGGTCGCCATCGAAGCAGAACACCACGTCGGGCGCGGCGCGGAACAGCAACTCGGTGTGTTCCGGCGTGGTCGCCGTGCCCAGCGTGGCCACCGCGATCGGCAGGCCGGCCTGGTGCAGCGCGATCACGTCCATGTAGCCCTCCACCACCACGATGCGGGCCAGGCTGGTGTTGGCCTGCTTCACCTGCCACAGCGCGAACAGCTCGCGGCCCTTGTGGAACAGCGGGGTTTCCGGTGAGTTGAGGTATTTGGGGCCATCACTTTTGCGCGCATCCTGCGCGCTGCCTTCGGCTGTCTCGCTCGGCTTCCGGATCACCCGTCCGCCGAACGCGATCACGCGCCCGCGTCGGTCGAGGATCGGGAACATCAGCCGTTCGCGGAAGCGGTCGTACCGGCTGCCGCGCTCGCCGGTGGAAACCATGCCGGCCTGTTCGAGCAGTTCCACGCGCCGCGGCGTGTTGCCCAGCGCCTTGATCACCCCGTCGTAGCCGGCCGGCGCCCAGCCGAGGCGGAAGCGCGCGATGGTGTCGGCGTCCAGGCCGCGTCTGGCGCAATACGCCTGCGCCTCGGCGCTGCCCGGCAGCTGCTGCTGGTACCAGCTGGCGCTGGCGTCAAGCAGGGCGTAGAGGTCGGTCTTGTCCTCGCGCGGGCGCTCGTCACGGCCGCCTTCGCGCGGCACGGTGAGACCGACCGACTGCGCCAGTTCCTCCACCGCGTCCGGGAATTCCAGCCGGTCGTAATCCATCAGGAACTTGATCGCGCTGCCGTGCACGCCGCAACCGAAGCAGTGGAAGAACTGCTTGGCCGGGCTGACGTAGAACGAGGGCGTGCGCTCGTTGTGGAACGGGCAGCAGGCGGTCCATTCCCGGCCCGCCTTCTTCAACGGCACCCGCCGCTCGATCACGTCGACGATGTCGACGCGGGCAAGCAGTTCATCGATGAAGCTGTCGGGGATCAGGCCGCGCATAGACCCCCTAGTCTAGTCGGTCACCGCCGCCGAGGCGCGGCGGTGGCGCCGACGCCCGCCCGGCTAGAACAGGTTGATCACGCCCACCAGGGCCAGCACGGCCAGCAGGAACAGGATCACGAAGCACGCGAAGAGCACCTTGGCGATGGTCGCGGTCACGCCGGACACGCTGCCGAAACCGAGCCAGCCGGTGATCAGCGAGATGATGGCGAAGATGATGGCCCACTTCAGCATGCGGTCCTCCGGAAAGACGATGGGGTCGCCGGAGGTTGTAGCCGGGGCGGCGTGAAGGCGGCGCATGGCCGGCGTGGCGGCGCCGGCCGGCGTTTCAGCCGGCCAGGCGTGCCTTGATGCGGGCGGAGACCACGGCCATGTCGGCGCGGCCGGCGGCCTTGTCCTTGACCGCGGCCACCACCTTGCCCATGTCGCGCGGCGAGCTGGCGCCGGTGTCGGCGATGGCCGCGATGATCAGCGCGTCGATCTCGGCCTCGCCCAGCTTGGCCGGCAGGTAGCCCTCGATCACGGTCATCTCGGCGCGCTCCACGTCGGCCAGGTCCTCGCGGCCGGCGGCGGCGTACTGGCTGACCGAGTCCTTGCGCTGCTTCATCATCTTTTCCAGCACGGCCAGCACCTGGCTGTCGTCCAGCTCGATGCGTTCGTCAACCTCGCGCTGCTTGATCGCCGCCAGCATCAGCCGGATCACGCCCAGCCGCGGCTTGTCGCCGGCGCGCATGGCGGTCTTCATGTCTTCGGTGATCTGCTGCTTGAGCGTCATCACGATGCCTCGCTGGGTGGATTTCGATTCGCCGGAAACGGCAAAGCCGGCGTTGTCCGCTGTGGAACAACGCCGGCCATGGCCTATCCGGATGCTTGCGGCGGCTGCGAGAGCCCGCGCCTGCCGCATGACCGCTGCCACTCGACCCGCCCGTGCATGGGCGGGGAGGGCACTCAGTACAGGCGGACCTTGCGCGAGACGTCGCGCGACAGGCGGCGCAGGTGGCGCTTCACGGCGGCAGCGCGCTTGCGCTTGCGCTCCTGGGTCGGCTTTTCGTAGAACTCGCGCTTGCGCGTCTCGGCCAGCACGCCGGCCTTCTCGCAGGTACGCTTGAAACGACGCAGTGCGATCTCGAACGGCTCGTTCTCGCGAACTTTTACGTTGGGCATGGAAACTCCAGGTGGTAATCTGCCCGCTCTGGCGGGACAGTGGAAAGTGGTGAGCCGCGAATTATACCGTGGATAACGAAGAATTTTCAAAGCCGGCCCAGCGGCCGGTGCTGGGCATCGAAAGCTCCTGCGACGAGACCGGGGTGGCGATCCTGCGCTGGGAGCCGGATGCCCCCGGCAAGGGCCTGCTGGCCCACACCCTGTACAGCCAGATCAAGCTGCATGCCGATTACGGCGGGGTGGTGCCCGAGCTGGCCAGCCGCGACCACGTGCGCAAGTTGCTGCCGCTGATCCGCGAGGCCCTGGCACAGGCCGGGCTGGGCGTGGGCGACCTGGGCGGGGTGGCCTACACGGCCGGCCCGGGCCTGGTCGGCGCGCTGCTGGTGGGGGCGTCGGTGGGCCGCGCGCTGGCCTGGGCGATGGACGTGCCGGCCATCGCCGTCCACCACATGGAGGGCCACCTGCTGGCCCCGCTGCTGGAGGAGGACCCGCCGCAGCCGCCCTTCGTGGCCCTGCTGGTGTCCGGCGGCCATTCGCTGCTGGTCGAGGTCAGCGCGATCGGCCAGTACACCATCCTGGGCGACACCCTGGACGATGCCGCCGGCGAGGCGTTCGACAAGACCGCCAAGCTGATGGGCCTGCCGTATCCGGGCGGCCCGGCGCTGGCGAAGCTGGCCGAGCAGGGGCGCTCCGGGATCTTCCGCTTCTCCCGGCCGATGACCGATCGGCCCGGGCTGGATTTCAGCTTCTCCGGGCTCAAGACCCAGGTGCTGCTGGCCTGGCAGAAATCCGACCAGGGCGAGCAGACCCGTGCCGACATCGCCCGCGCCTTCGAGGAGGCGATCGTGGACACGCTGATCATCAAGTGCCGGCGGGCCCTGGAGGCTACCGGGGCGCGGCGGCTGGTGATCGCCGGCGGCGTGGGTGCCAACCGGCGGCTGCGCGCGGAGCTGGCCGCGGCCGGCGAGCAGGACGGGTTCCGCGTGTATTTCCCGCGGCTGGCGTTCTGCACCGACAACGGCGCGATGATCGCGCTGGCCGGGGCGATCCGCCTGGCCGGCGGACAGCACCAGGACGAAACCGTGCAGGTGCGCCCGCGCTGGGACCTGCAGAGCCTGCCGGCCGCGTGATCTTGTAGGGCGGGCACCGCCCGCCGCTTTTCCCGGGAAACGTGAGAGCGGGCGGGCAGTGCCCGCCCTACATCGGCCTTTTGTGCGGTTGCGTGCTCACCATTGGGTGCGCCCGGGCAGCAGGCCTTTCAGCTCCGCGTCGGTGAGGTTGCGCCACTGGCCCGGTTTCAGGTGGGCCAGCTTGACGTTGTCGATGCGCACGCGGCGCAACTGGGTCACGCGATAGCCGAA
>JBDZVT010000054.1:0-8011 GCA_040255835.1 Lysobacteraceae bacterium | reverse complement strand
TAGACCAGCTTGTTCTCCGGCCCGTCGACCTTGAGGATGCCCAGCGCGCCCTTGTTGAAGGCGCGGAAGATCGAGTGGTCGACCAGCACGTAGCTGCCCGGCACGTCGGTGTGGAACTCCACCGTGGCCGCGCCACCGGCGGGGATCAGCGTGGTCTGCACGTTGTGCTGTGCCACCGTGCCGCCTTCGGGCTGCACCTTGTCGAAGATCTCGCCGATCACGTGGAAGCTGGAGACCAGGTTGGGGCCGCCGTTGCCGATGAACAGGCGCACCGTCTCGTTGGTTTTCGCGGTCAGCGCGTTGTCGCCGGTGAGCGCGCCTTCCTTGCCGTTGAACAGCACGTAGGTCGGGTTCTCGTCGATCGCCTTCTCCATGTCGAACGGCTGCAGGCCCTTCTGCCGGTACTTGCCGGTGGTGTAGAAGTCGCCCTGCATCACGTAGTACTCGTGGTCGACGGGCGAGAGGCCTTCCGGCGGCTCGACCAGGATCAGGCCGTACATGCCGTTGGCGATGTGCATGCCCACCGGCGCGGTGGCGCAGTGGTAGACGTAGATGCCCTGGTTCAGCGCCTTGAAGGTGAACTGCGAGGCATGCCCCGGCGCGGTGAAGCTGGACGCCGCGCCGCCGCCCGGCCCGGTCACGCCGTGCAGGTCGATGTTGTGCGGCATCTTGCTGTCCGGCGCGTTCTTCAGGTGGAATTCCACCGTGTCGCCCTGGCGCACGCGGATGAAGCTGCCCGGCACGGTGCCGCCGAAGGTCCAGAAGGTGTAGCTGACGCCTTCGGAGATCGGCATCTCCTTCTCGATCACTTCCAGCTCGACGATGACCTTCGCCGGGTAGTTGCGGTGGATCGGTGGCGGCACGTGCGGCGGGCTGGTCAGCACCGCCTTGATCGGTTCGCCCTGGGGCGGGCCGAAATCGCCCCGCTGGGAGGCCACCGAGGTACTCGCCGGTGGGGTGGCGACCGGGCCGGATGACGCCGGGGGCTTGCCGGAGCAGGCCGCCAGCACGCACACGGCGAGGGCGGCGAGGACGGTGGACAGCGGACGCGACATGGGGTTCTTCCCGTTGGTTTTGCCTGGCTGGAAGCATGCCCGGCAAAACCCCCCGTCATTTGACCGGCGTCAAAAAACACCGCGAAACACGCCCGCTGCGTCACCGCGCCACAGCGGTTTCAGCCGACGCGTTTGACCCGCAAGAATCGCCGTGTCCCCGACGGCGTCATTCGCCCCACGTCGCCGCTCACCCCACGGCGTCATTCCCGCGAAAGCGGGAATCCATGGGGTGCTGGTCGCCGCCAGTCACTGGATTCCCGCTTTCGCGGGAATGACGGCCGGGAGAATTGCGGCAACAGTTGGGCGAGAGCTACGGCGTGGAGAACCCGCGCAAACCGGGGAGGCTCGCCGACCTCGTGAAGCGAAGGCCGCGGCCCGCGATCCGCCGTCAGCCCGGCTTGCCGTCCGCGCGCGGGGTCAGGTAGATCCAGGCCGAACGCAGCACCCACGGCAGGAAGGCGAGCAGCCAGCCGTAGGCGGCGATCACCAGCCACAGGTACATGTCGCCGCCCAGCTCGGCGCGGATGCGCAGCAGTGCCACCACCTGCAGCAGCCCGAAGCACAGCCACGGCACCGTGCCCATCTGCAGCGGCCGGCCGGAATGACCCATGGTCACGCGCGTGACCATCGCCACCAGCATCGAGCCGAAGAAGCCGATGCCCAGCGCGTGCAGCGGCGCGCGGCCCAGGATGTACTGGCCACTGGTGGCGTACACCACGTCCTGCACGGCGAACAGCACGAACGCCACCGGCAGCCACGCGAACGCCAGGTGCAGCACCGCCAGCAGGCCCGGGTGCATCGCGCGCCACGGCCGCCAGGTCAGTGCGTGCCAGGCGAACACCAGCGCCAGCGGCACGTCGACCATGTACAGCCAGCCCAGCACGCCGCGCCAGGACAGCACCAGGTGCGCCAGCAGCAGCATCCACACCACCGGCATGCTCCAGTCCGGGCGCACCACCGGATAGCCCTTGACCATGTTGCCGGTGAAGAACGGCAGCATGCGGTGCATTACCGAGAAGTAGACCGGCAGCAGCAGGCCGAAGGTGCCGATCCGGATCGCCAGCAGCGCGCAATCCGCCGGCGCGCCGAACAGGTAGGCGAGGAAGATCGCCAGCCCCAGCGTGCCCAGGCACAGCGCCGCCAGGCACGAACGCGCATGCCCCTTGCGCTCGGCCACCGAGGCGCGCAGCACCCCGCCCAGCGTCCACACCCCGATCACGTAACCGGCCAGCATCAGGGCCACGCCCAGCTTCAGCAGCCACGGCAGCGCGAGCAGGCCGACGTGCGCCAGCACGTAGCCGCCGAACAGGCAGCCGGCCACCGGCAGGAAGCGCGTGCGCGGCAGGTCCGGGCGACCCAGCCAGCGCGGGAAGGTGGTCATCAGGAAGCCGAACATGAACAGCGGGAACAGGCCGTACTGGATCAGCATCGCGTGCGCCCAGCCGGGCGGGATGGATGGCTGCGGCCAGCCGGCCAGGTCAAAACGCATCCAGGTCAGCTCCACCGCCCACCACGCCATGCTCAGCAGCACCGCGACGGTACCGGCCAGGAACAGCGGCCGGTGCGGCGCGGCCGCGAGCAGCCGGGGGATATCGGCAAGCGGCGACGAGGTGGATGATTGCTCGGACATGGCGTGATCCCGCGGGTGCGAATGACTTCCCATCGTGCCACGACCGCGCTGTTTGGGCCCATGACCTGCATCAGCCTTCAGTGGCGTCATTCCAGCGAAAGCTGGAATCCAGCGTCGTCAAGGAGTTGCCAAGGCGCTGGATCCCAGCTTTCGCTGGGATGACGGACTGTCCAGACCTTCCCCAAACGTCACCCGCGCTGGAACAGCGCCAGCTCCGGCCGGTGCAGGCCGAAGCCCTGCACCCGGTTCACGCCCAGCGCGGCCAGCGCCTCCACGGTGGGCGCATCGGTGACCCACTCGGCCACCACCTCCAGCCCGAGCCGGTGGCCGATGTCGGTGACCGCCTTGACCATCAGGTGGCTGACCGGGTCCGAAAGCATGTCGCGCACGAAACTGCCGTCGATCTTGATGATGTCCAGCGGCAGGTGCTTCAAATAGGTGAACGAGGACATGCCGGCGCCGAAATCGTCCAGCGCGATGCGGCAGCCGGCCGCGCGCAGTTGCGCCATGCAGCGCGCCACCGTCGAGAGGCTGCGCGCGGCCACCGTCTCGGTGATCTCGAAGCACACCCGCGAGGGCTCCACCCGGTAGCGGCGCAGCCAGTCGATGATGCACTCGACCAGCGCGGCGTCCTCGATGCTGGCGCCGGAAAGGTTGATCGCCACCATCTCCATCGCGCCGCCGGCCGGATGCAGGCGGTCGAAGTTCGCCAGCGTGGTCTCGATCACCCAGCGATCGACCAGCGGCATCAGCCCGTAGCGCTCGGCCGCCGGCACGAACACGCCCGGCAGCACCAGCGCGCCGGACTCCTCGCGGAAGCGCAGCAGCATCTCGATGCCCGGCTGGCCGCTGCCCTGCGGCAACGGCCACACCTCCTGGTAGGCCAGTTGCAGGCGGCGCTCGTCGATCGCCCAGCGCAGGCGATTGGCCCAGTCCATCTCGCTGCGCCGGCGCACGGTCTGGTCGTCGCGCCCGGAATAGAAGTGCACGCGGTTGCGGCCCATCTCCTTGGCCATGTAGCAGGCCGTGTCGGCCTGGGCCAGCAGGTCGCGCGCCGACACGCCCGAGTGGTCGATGAGCACGCCGCCGATGCTGGCGCTGACCATGTAGCTGGTCTGCTCCCAGATGAACACGTAGCCGTCGATGCAGCGGCGCACGCGCTCGGCACTGCGCTCGGCCTCCTCGCGGTCGGCCAGCCCGGTGAGCAGCACGCCGAACTCGTCGCCGCCCAGGCGCGCCAGCACGTCGCCAGCGCCCAGCTGGCGGCGCATCACGATCGCCAGCTGCGCCAGCAACTGGTCGCCGGCCGGGTGGCCGGAGGTGTCGTTGACCAGCTTGAACTGGTCCAAGTCCACGTACAGCAGGGCGGCGGCCGGCGCCGCCGGCGCAGCGGTCGCCAGCAGCGCCTGCAGGCGGCGCTCGAACTCGCGGCGGTTGTACAGATCGGTCAGCACGTCGTGGCTGGCCTGGTAGCTGAGCAACTGGTTGAGCTGGCGCTCCTCGCTGATGTCGCTGGCCACCAGCAGCAGCTTGCCGTGGCCGCCCAGTTCCACCCGCGAGATCGCCACGCTGGCCCAGAAGCGCCGGCCGCCGGCATCCTGCAACTGCGCCTCCATCCGGTCGCAGCCGCTGGGGTCGCTCGCGCGCAGTTGCCGGTGCAGTTCCTCGTCGTGGAACAGTTCGGGCAGGCACTGCTCGGTGATGTGGTCGCCCAGGCGGTCGCGCGAGGCCTGGTTGGCGTAAGTGATGCGCCCGTCCCCGGCATCGGCCAGCACGACCAGCGCCGGCAGCAACTCGTTCAGCGCGCGGAAGCGCTCCTCGCTCTCGCGATAGCGCCGGCTCATCCGCCGCCCCAGTTCCAGCGCGCGTTGCCGCGTGTTGACGATGGAGTACACCAGCATCGCCAGCAGCACGCTGGCCAGCATGCCCACTGGCAGGGCCGACTGGCTCCAGTCCAGCCCCACCGGGCGCAGCGTCGGGCGTGAGCGCATCACCACGTCCAGCATGCGCCCGCCGTATTCCAGCTTGCGCTGGAAGCGGAAACCGTCACCAACCTCCGCCGCCGCCGGCGCGGAATCGAACATCGGCACCACCTGCGCCGGGTCGGTGGCGTCATACACGGTCAACCGCAGTTGCCGCGCGGCGTCCGGCTGCAGCACGTGGCCGAGCAGCCGGCTGACCCGGAACGAGACCGCGATCGAGCCGCGGGTGCGCTCGCGCCGCTCCGCCAGGGTGCGCGGCGAACCGCCCGGGCTGAACACCGGCAGCCGCAGGGTGACCCCGTCCGGCGCGCCGGTCCCGGTCTGCTGCACCGGGCGGAACGGGGCGGACAACGCCACCTCGTCGCTGTCGCGCGAGGCCAGCAGTCCGGCCAGGTTGTTCGGCTGCGCGGCCACCTCCAGGTCGACCACCGCCTCGTTGCCCTTGCGCGGCTGTACCCAGCGGGTGACGAAATGTTCGCCCTGCGGGCCGCTCTCGCGTTGCGCATAGGCCAGCGCCAGCAGGCCGGGAAACTGCGCGCGCGGACGCATGTTGTCGTAGAAACTGGCGAATTCGCTCTCGGTGACCTCGTCCGACGACAGGAACAGCGTCTGCACCGCGCGCAACAGCGACTCGGCCGCCTGCAGCCGGCTCAGCAACGCCGCGTAGGTCTTGCCGGCCATCTCGCCGCGCACCATCGACTGCTCGACGAGGTAGCGCCGCTGCTGCTGCAGGTGGGCGGCAAACGCCAGCGCCAGGCCTACCAGCAAGGCCAGCACGCTCCACCACAGCGCGCTGCGACGCGAGCCCGAAAGCGCCACCGCGGCAGGCTCGGCCACACCGCCCGTCCGGCGATCCGCCCGCGTGGAATGGAGCTCGTCGAGATCCATAAGCTGTGGCAATTCCGCTGCCATGGGTCCAGTGTGTCCGATGCTACAGGAGCCAGATGCGCGCGCCAGATGAAAAGCGCACGGCCGTGGAGTCCCCCGCCCGTGTCGACCGGCGGAATATCCCCCTTCCCGGCTATCGGCCGCGGGACCGGATGATTGAGCGGTGCCGCCGAGGTCTTCCGATCGGCGTCGATGCCTCGCAGCGATTGCTGGGCACTGGGACGAGCCACGCAGCCGCCCCTTCAGACCCACGCGGCGTCAGAAAAAGCCCGCCCGACCCGGCGCCTTCGCCCTCTCCCGCCGGATCCCCGATTCTGCCCGGCCCCCGGCCCGGCCTCCGCAAAAACCCACCAGCGCGACCACGTTCTCTGCCTGTCAGCGAAAGACCCCTGTCCCCAGGTATGGACATGGCGGAATTAGGCCGCCAAATTAGGCCGCTCCAAGCAGGGCAAGCCATTGATTCGTGTAGGCTGTAGACCTAGCCAGGCCCCGGGATGCAGGGATTAGGCTGCCGGATTAGACTGCACTTTGAAATCTACTTAGCGTTAGACTCCAAGCGAAAATTCTAGCCCATTGCTTTCTGAGCTCTTCACTCGGGCAGCGCACCACGGACAAGTTCACTACGCATGGCGGAGATAGTCGCAATGCTGGCAAAGATATTGTTGTATTCCAGCGCGTGTCTTTTTTTCACGTTCGTGGTCGGCGCGCTTCTTATCGGGGCTTTCGGTGACCGTCTATCGTTAAAAGGCCGTGAACGAATGAAGCGTTTCGGTTGGCTGGTTGCGGGGTTGATGTTCGCTTGTCTAGGCGCCGGTGTAATGATCTTGGTCTTCCATCAAATCAGCGTCGGGTCCGCAACAGTGAGGTCGCGTGGCGGACCTGGTTCGAGCGTTAGCCTTGAGACAAGCCCGTTTTTGTTTTCCCTTGCCGTAATCTGGGAATTATTTTGTAGTGGCTTACTCTTAGCCGTTGCCGTAGGGTATCTGCGTAAAATTGGGGCGAGATAGCAGATATTGGTGCCATGATCAGTCGTTGTCGTCCTAGCATGTTGCTTTGCAACCGTCTAACTTTTCATTCAAGCGGACGGCTTCGCCGCCGCTTAACTCCAGCGTTAGTCGGTAGCTCGTGGTGGTTCTTCGTTGCACGTGTTTCGCCCAGCTTCGCGCTGGCTTGTCGTCCGTCGCCGCAGCAGCTTTTCGCGCGGCGTCGTCGCAAGTCCCCGGCTTTCAGAGCTGGTAGTTTGGGGGTAGTCGGTTGTTCAAGCGGTGCGCTCGTCGTGGCCGTTGTTGTCGCCCAAGCAAGCGGCGTCGCAACCGTCTAACTCCTCGTTCAAGGCGGACGGCTACGCCGCCGCTTAACTCAAGCGTTAGCCTTCATGATCATCACTTGGATCGCAATCGGTATTTCGGGGGCTGCCCTAAGCTTCTTCGCTTGTCGTGCTGCTGCATTCCCTGACCGTGCTCTACGAAAAATGGCCATAGTTTTTGGCCTTCTTTTAGCTTGCTTCCTTCTGTCTCCTCTCATCCGTATTCCACTGCAGCATCTGTTCCCAACTCCGACTTGGCGCCTGTTCGGCATCTATGGGTACGCCGCAGTATTTGCCATCGCGGTCTTCGGCACGTCCTTCTTGTATATGTCGGCAAAACTATTCAAGCTCCGTTCCTGCGGTAGTCAGCCTCGAAAGGACGGCTAACCAGTCATTCAAGCGGACGGCTGCGCCGCCGCTTAACTCCAGCGTTAGGCCTCAACCATGACAATTCCGCAACTTGATCCGCTACTGGCTCTTGCTGCGAGCATCGAGCGTATACCCGAGGCATCTGATGTGGCATCTGAAATAAGGCGCATTGTTAGTCGGGCTGCAAGTCCCAGCATGGCTCAGAACGCTTGCGAGCACATCATTAGCATGTGCAATCCAAAAGCTTGGGGAGATCGCTACGTTTCCGGTATGGTCAACAACGAGTGGCATCAGTTTCTTGGCAGGTTGTCAGACATGGCCGCTCAATGTGGGCAGGCAATTTTTGACGCTACGCAGCGCAACTGAGGCCTAACCAGTCATCCAAGCGGACGGCTTCGCCGCCGCTTAATTCCAGCGTTAGGCATCTACAGGGGAGAAATACGTGAGTCAAACAGATATCGCCAACGTCATCATCTGGGGTATGGTTTGTTGCTTCCTCGCCATCGGGGTTGGTACGCATCGCGCTTGGAAGGCTGGCCGCACCAAGCTTGCTTTGGTGCCCATCATCTTATTAGTGGCTGGGCTTCTCATCATTCCTTTCACGCTCGGCCTAGTTGGCATAGGTGCACCGGGCGTCTGGATCGGAAGAGCCTTCATTCTCTTTGGTGGGATCGCTGGCCTTCTTCTGTTCTTCAAATTTGAGGGCAAGAGCCGTGCCTAACAGTTCTTAGGAGACTTCCCGTCAACCCCGGGCGCATGATGCTTTTGCCCTGAGCTTTCG
>JBDZVT010000053.1:0-8043 GCA_040255835.1 Lysobacteraceae bacterium | reverse complement strand
CTCCGTGGAGGTTCGAGTCCTCTTCTGGGCACCAATTGTAAACGAAGGCCGCCTTTCAAGGCGGCCTTCGTCTTTTCCGGGCCTGCATTGAAGTCAGGAAGGCCGCCTGTCCTGCGTGCACCGTTTCCCCTGAGCGTAGACCCGAAGCGTCGAAGTCGAAGGGTCACGACGCAGGAGCCGACGGCCCCTTCGACTTCGCTACGCTACGCTACGCTACGCTCAGGGCGAACGGTGTGCGTGCAGTCTTTCGCACTTCAAGCGGCTGCCGGCCCCTTCAGTTCGACCATGTTGCCTTGCGGGTCGTAGAGGTAGATCGACGGGCCCTCGCCTTGCGCGCCGTAGCGCGAGCCCAGTTCGCCGATGCGCACGCCGTGCGTCCGCAGATGGGCCAGGATCGCTGCCTCGTCGTAATCCTCCACGCGCAGGCACAAGTGGTCCATGTTGTGGCCGCCCCTGCCCGGAGCAGCGCCGCCCTGACGCCCGAGCTTGCCGTCAACGGACACCAGGTCGATCAAAGATGCCCCCGCACGCAGTTGCACTAGGCCGATCCCACCCTGCCGGCGCTCCTCGTGACAGCCGAGCACCTCGCAATAGAAACGCGTCATCGCTTCCAGATCGACGACACGCAGCACGACGTGGTCGATTTCACCTATGCGGATCATGCCGATGTCCAAGGCATTGATGGGGGGCGTGGGCACGGCGGCGGCATGCGGACATCGATCCGTTCGCGTGACGCCGTCGCGGGAGTGGAGGAGCCGCTTCCGCCCGGCTCACTCTATTTGCCACCGGGGGTGGCGGCAAGACACCGCGCAGCTTGGGCCGGCGACGCGTCGCGCGCGTTGAGGGCCGCGGCGGAAAAGGACTCGCGTCTGCACCTGCGACTGCCGAAGGTGGTGACACGCGCCGCCCGCTTTCCGCGGCAAGCAAGGAAACGCGGATCAGCCAATGGCGAACGCGGTTCCCACTTCGCTCCAATATACAAATGCGAATCATTTGCATATACAATGCACCCGGCCCGCGGGCAGCCGTCACGCCGCCCCACTCCAACATCGAACGATCCAGGGGATTCCATGCCTTTTTGCCACCATCGTGCGAGCGCCTTGCCACGCCTTTCCCTGCTGGCCGCCAGCCTGCTGCTGGCCAGTGTCCAGGCACATGCCGACGACGCGGCGCCTTCACCCGCCGACGTCAAGAATCTGAGCCAGGTGATGGTGGTGGCCCAGCGCGCCGAGCGCGTCAGCAACGGCGCCACCAATCTCGACCTTGCCATCAAGGACACGCCTCAGTCGATCAGCGTGGTCACCGACGAGCAGATGCGCGACTTCGGCGCCGACAGCGTCAACGAGGCCCTGCGCCTGGCCACCGGCGTGCAGGTCGACGAATGGGAAACCAACCGCACCACCTACAGCGCACGCGGCTTCGACATCCTCAATACGCAGATCGACGGCGCCGGCCTGCCCAACGACTGGGGTGTCTCCACCGGCGCCACCGACAGCTTCGGTTACGAAAAGGTGGAAGTGATCCGCGGCGCCAACGGCCTGCTCACCGGCGTCGGCAACGCCGCCGGCACCATCAACTACGTGCGCAAGCGCCCGACCAACCAGCGGCAAGGCACGGTCGGCGTCAGCTATGGCTCGTGGGGCACCACGCGCGCCGAAGCCGATTACTCCACCCCGCTCACCGCCGACGGCCGTTGGGCCGGACGCGTGGTGACCGCGCATGAAGACGGCGCCACCCACCTGCGCGACAACCACAACAGCCGCAACTTCCTCTATGGCGTGGTCGATGGCCAGGTCGGGGACAACGGCACCCTGACCCTGGGCTACTCCTACCAGCGGGCGAAGTCCGACGGCATCATGTGGGGCGCGCTGACCTTCATGAACAGCGACGGCAACCAGTCCGTCTGGCCGACCGATGCTTCCACCACCCAGGACTGGACGTACTGGAACACCACCAACCAGACCGGCTTTGCCGAATACGTCCACCAGCTCGGCGAGGACTGGCAGCTGAAGCTGTCGTACAACTACCGTCACTCCAGCGGCGACGAGAAGATGTTCTACGCCTACATGCCGGATCCGGACGGCGACGGCATCTCCGAAGCCCTCGATCCCGCCACGGGCCTTGGCCTGGTCGGCTACCCCTGGGGCGGCATCGACACGGCCACCGCGCATATGGGCGAGGCCACGCTCAACGGCCACTTCGAACTGTTCGGCCGCGACCAGGAAGCGATGTTCGGCGCCAGCGTGGCCAGAAGCACCTCGACCGGACGGGAACAAAGCGCCGACTTCTCCTCCCCGGCCTGGGGCGCCCTGCCGGCGTTCCCGTACAGCCCCTACGCCATTCCCGAACCCGCCTGGAGCGACCCCAGCGTCTACTCGGTACTGGATCAACGGCTGAAGCGTGCCTTCGGCACCAGCCGGATCGCGCTGAACGATCGGCTCAAGCTCATCGTCGGCCTCAACTACGCCCAGTACCGCCGCAACGGTAGCTCGTATGCGGAGGGCTTCGACCAGACCACCAGCCACACCAGCCCCTACGGCGGCCTGACCTTCGACTTCAACCAGCACGTGCTGGGCTACGTCAGCTACTCCGACATCTACCAGCCGCAGGATCAGGTCGACGCGAACGACCGTTACCTCGACGCCAGCAAAGGCAGGAACTACGAGGCCGGCATCAAGGCCGACTGGCTGGACAGGCGCCTGCTGACCACGCTGGCCGTGTTCAGGGCCGACCAGAATGGGCTGGCTACGCCCACCGGCCGGTACAACCAGTACGGCCAGTCCATCTACGCACCGGTGGACGTGCACTCCAGGGGCGTCGAGTTCGAAGCCACCGGCAAGCTCGGCGACAACGTCGACCTGGTGCTGGGCTACACCTCGCTGAAGCTGACCGGCGCCGATGGCGACGACACCTACCGCTGGGTGCCGCGGCGCACCGCCAACCTGCTGCTCAGCGCCCATCTGCCGGCGTACACCGCGCTGTCCTTCGGCCTGGGCGGACACTGGCAGAGCGCCATCTCCAACGTGGAAAGCAGCGGCTTCACGGTGCGCCAGGGCAGCTATGCGGTGCTCAACGGTTTCGTGGCCTGGGACTTCCTGCCCAACGCCACGCTGCGCCTCAACGTGCGCAACCTCGGCGACGAGAAGTACATCAACACCTTGCGCTACAGCGGTTTCTACGGTGCGCCGCGCAACTACATGCTGAGCGTGGACTGGCGGTTCTGACCAAGGGCGACGGGTCATCGACATGACAGCCATCTATCTGTGTCTTTCTGTGCTGGCCGCGCTGGGCTTCTATCTGTCCAACGCGCACCAGCGACTCTGGCTTGGCGCGCAGGCGCGCGCGCGGGCGCTGCGCGTCGCCGCCTGGGTCGCCACGGCAACGGCCACGGTGGCAGCCATCGCCGCACTGGGGCCATGGGCCGGTGTGTTCGCGGTGCTGACAGCAGTGATGCTGGTACTTGTGCTGCTGCCGTATCTGGACGCCTGGCGCCAACTGCAACGGGAGAACCGGGATGTGGGCTAGATATCTGGCGGCTGCGATGCTCGGCCTGCCGCTCAGCGTCGGTCTGATCGGCTTGCTCGCACTGGCCTGGCCGGGCAACCAGGAAATCACCGCGCTGCCGGCGGTGATGATGGCCTTCCCGATGTGGATCGCCGTGATGGTGCTGGCCTTCGTGTTCAGGAATGCCTTACGCGCGTGGCTGTGGCTGGGCGGAGCGACTGTGGTCTGCTTTGGCCTGCTGTACGGGCTCAAGCTGCTGGGCTGGATCGGGGTGCAAGCATGAAGGGCTCGACCATGCGCCGCTTCCTGTCGCTGCACACCTGGGTCGGCCTGATTGCCGGCATGGCGCTGTTCATCGCGTTCTACGCCGGCGCGATCACGGTGTTCAGCCATGAGATCGGCGACTGGAACCGCAGCGGCGCGGCCGCCGCCACGCCGGCGGATCCGGTGGGGCGCTCACAGCAACTGCTCGACGACCTGCTGAAGCAGCATCCGCAGGCGGCCGAAAGCGTCTATCTGGTGCTTCCCGGCGAGCACGGCCCGCAGCCTTCCGCCTACTGGTTCGAGGCCAGCACCGGCGAGTCGCGCCGCTTCATGCTCGAAGACAGCAACACGTTGCACGAAGACGCCTTCGGCCAGGACTTCATCGAGTTCATCTACGACCTGCATTTCACCGCCGGCCTGCCCAAGCCGTTCGGCACCTACCTGTTCGGCGTAGTCTGCGTGCTGTACGGACTGGCCCTGGTCAGCGGCGTGGTGATCTACACGCCGACGCTGGTCAGGAACCTGTTCGCCCTGCGGCTGGGCAGGAACGTCAAGCGCATGTGGCAGGACGCACACAACGCGGTCGGCATGCTGTCGCTGCCGTTCCACATCATCTTCGCCTGGAGCGGCGCAGTGCTGGCGCTGGGATTGTTGCTGCTCGTGCCGTTCCAGACCATGGTCTACGAAGGCAAGTTGCTGAAGCTGCTGGAACGGGACTTCTACGGTGCACCGCAGGTGGCGGCGGCTCACGTCGCCAAGCCCACCCTGCCGCTGGAGACTCTGCTGCAACGCGGCCAGGCCGCCCTGCCCGGCATGGAGGTCGAAGGCATCTCGCTGGTCAACATCGGCGATGCCAACGCGCGCGCGACGCTGTACGGCGTGGTGGAACAACGCCGGCTCAACCAGCTCGGCTCGGTGACACTGGACGGGGCCACCGGCGCGGTCGTCGACCAGGTGGCGCCGAAGACGATGACACCGGGCATGATCATGCTGCGCGGCCTGCAGACCCTGCATTTCGGCAACTTCGGCCCCGATGCGGTGAAGTGGCTTTATTTCGTGCTGGGCTTGGCCGGCGCCTTCCTGTTCTACAGCGGCAACCTGCTGTGGATCGAGGCGCGGCGCAAGCGCCGCCAGGTCGAGCAGCCGCGGCGCACGCGGGTGATGGCGGCGCTCACCTTGGGCGTGTGCCTGGGTTGCGTGGCGGGCGTATCGGCCGTGTTCGTCGCCGGCGCACTGGCGCCGGGTCTGGGCAGGCCGGCGTACTACACAGTGTTCCTCGCCTGCATGCTGTGGGCCTGCTTGCGCCAACCCGCCCGCGCGGGACACGAGCTGCTCTGGCTGTGCGCACTGGCAACGGCCGCGATCCCGTTAGCCGGCTGGATCGGTTCGGGCGAGAGTCTGCTCGCGGCAGCTTGGCACGGGCACTGGCATCGTTTCTTCGTCGATGCAGTGGCCTTGGTGTTGGCCTTCGCCTACTGGCGGGTGGCCCGGGCCACCCTGCACCGAGGCCGCGAGGGCGATCCCAACAGTGTCTGGGCCCTGCACTGATGCTTCCCGCCACATCGCCATGGCGATGTGGCGGCCTTCGCCGGCCTGTATAATCGGCCGCTTCAACCGCAGGGTGGGAGAAGCGGCCGTTCCGCAGGGGACGCCGCTGCCGAAGGCGCAACGCCCGTAATCGCTCAGGCTCCATACCATCCTGCGTCAAACACTCTGGAGAGACCGGTTAAATCCGGCGCCGAAGGGGCACGAAGCGCAGCCATCGCGTTTCCAAACTCTCAGGCAAAAGGACAGAGGGGCGCCCCACGTGCGGCACGGCACGTTGTCTGCGGATGCCCTTTCATGACCTCGAAGAACCCGACCTCCCTGCGCGACCTCGAACACCACGGCGCGTTCATCGAACGCCACATCGGTCCGGACGACGCCGAGATCGCACAGATGCTGCGCGTGATCGGCCACGATTCGCTAGAGTCGATGACCGACGCCATCGTTCCCGGCTCGATCAAGTCCGCCGCCCCGCTGGCCTTGCCCGAAGCGATCACCGAGGAGGCCGCGCTGGCCAGGATCCGCGCGATCGCCGGCAAGAACCAGGTGTTCCGCAGCTTCATCGGCCAGGGCTATTACGGCACGCTGACGCCGAACGTCATCCTGCGCAACATCCTGGAGAACCCGGCCTGGTACACCGCGTACACGCCGTACCAGGCGGAGATCTCGCAGGGTCGCATGGAGGCGCTGATCAACTTCCAGACGATGTGCGCCGACCTCACCGGGATGGAGATCGCCAACGCCTCGCTGCTGGACGAGGCCACCGCCGCGGCCGAGGCGATGACCCTGGCCAAGCGCTCGTGCAAGTCGAAGTCGAACGTGTTCTTCGTGTCCAGCGGCGTGCACCCGCAGACGCTGGAAGTGGTGCGCACGCGCGCCGAACCGCTGGGCATCGAACTGGTGGTCGGCGCCGATGGCGACGCGGCCGGCACCGATGCGTTCGGCGTGCTGCTGCAGTACCCGGACACCTTCGGCAGCATCAACGATTACCAGGCGATCGCCGACGCCGTGCACGCGCGCGGCGGCGTGGTCGCGGTCGCCACCGACCTGCTCGCGCTGACCCTGATCGACGCGCCCGGCGAATGGGGCGCGGACATCGTGGTGGGCAATTCGCAGCGTTTCGGCGTGCCGTTCGGCTTCGGCGGCCCGCACGCCGCCTTCATGGCCTGCCGCGACGCGTACAAGCGCTCGATGCCGGGCCGCCTGATCGGCGTGTCGATCGACGCCGAGGGCAAGGCGGCCTACCGCCTCACCCTGCAGACGCGCGAGCAGCACATCCGCCGCGAGAAGGCCACCTCCAACATCTGCACCGCGCAGGTGCTGCTGGCGGTGATGGCCAGCATGTACGCAGTCTACCACGGCCCCGCCGGGCTCACCCGCATTGCGCGCCGCACGCATCGCCTGGCCGCGATCCTGACCGTCGCGCTGCGTCGGGCCGGCGTGAAGGTGGGCGGCGATTTCTTCGATACGCTGCACATCACCGGCATCGACGCCGCCGCTGTCCATGCCAAGGCCCGCGCTGCAGGCATCAACCTGCGCGAGCTGGACGCCAGCAGCCTCGGCATCAGCCTTGACGAGACCACCACCCGCACCGACGTCGTCGCACTGGCGGGCTTGTTCGGTGCCGCGATCGACATCGACGCGCTCGATGCCGAAGTCCACGACGCGCTGCCGCGCGCGTTGCTGCGCCAGAGCACGTTCCTGACCCACCCGGTGTTCAACACCCACCACAGCGAACACGAACTGCTGCGCTACCTGCGCGCGCTGGCGGACAAGGATCTGGCAATGGATCGCACGATGATCCCGCTGGGCTCGTGCACCATGAAGCTCAACGCTACCGCAGAGATGATCCCGATCACCTGGCCGGAGTTCGCCAACATCCATCCGCTGGCCCCGGCCGCGCAGGCGCGGGGCTACAAGGAGCTGATCGACGGACTGGAAGCGCAACTGGTGGAAATCACCGGCTACGACGCGGTGAGCCTGCAGCCGAACTCCGGCGCACAGGGCGAATACTCCGGCCTGCTGGCGATCCGCGCCTATCACCGCTCGCGCGGCGAAGCCCATCGCGATATCTGCCTGATCCCCGAATCCGCCCATGGCACCAACCCGGCGTCCGCGCACCTGTGCGGCATGAGCGTGGTGGTGACCAAGTGCGATGCCAACGGCAACGTCGACGTGGAAGACATCCGCCGCGCCGCCGAGAAGTATTCCGACCGCCTCGCCGCGCTGATGATCACCTACCCGTCCACGCATGGCGTGTTCGAGGAGGACATCGTGGCGATCTGCGACATCGTGCATGCGCACGGCGGCCAGGTCTACACCGACGGCGCCAACATGAACGCGCTGGTGGGCGTGGCCAAGCCCGGCAAGTGGGGCTCGGACGTGTCGCACCTCAACCTGCACAAGACCTTCTGCATCCCGCACGGCGGCGGCGGCCCGGGCGTGGGGCCGTGCGCGGTGAAGTCGCACCTCGCCCCGTTCCTGCCGAGGAAGCTCGGTGAGGAAAGCGCGGTCGGCATGGTTTCGGCTGCCAGCTTCGGCAGCGCCAGCATCCTGCCGATCAGCTGGATGTACATCACCCTGATGGGCCAGCAGGGCCTGAGGAAAGCCACGCAAGTCGCGTTGCTCAACGCGAATTACATCGCTAGGCGGCTGCAAGCGCACTACCCCACCCTGTACACCGGCCGCAACGGGCTGGTGGCGCACGAGTGCATCCTCGACCTGCGTCCG
>JBDZVT010000029.1:0-40933 GCA_040255835.1 Lysobacteraceae bacterium | reverse complement strand
AGGCCGTCGTAGGTGCTGGTGCCGCGGCCGACCTCGTCCATCAGCACCAGGCTGTCGGCGGTGGCGTTGTGCAGGATGTTGGCCGTCTCGCTCATCTCCACCATGAAGGTGGACTGCCCGCGCGAAAGATCGTCGCCGGCGCCGATGCGGGTGAAGATGCGGTCGACCGGGCCGATCACCGCGCTGGCCGCCGGCACGTAGCTGCCGATATGGGCCAGCAGCACGATCAGCGCGTTCTGGCGCATGTAGGTGCTCTTGCCGCCCATGTTGGGGCCGGTGATCACCAGCATGCGGCGGGTGTCGTCGAGCTTGAGGTCGTTGGGCTCGAACGGCTCGTCGCGGACTTTCTCCACCACCGGGTGGCGGCCGCGCTCGATCGCGATGCCGGGTTCGTCGGTGAGCCGCGGCGCGCTCCAGTCCAGCACCTCGGCGCGTTCGGCCAGGGTGGCCAGCACGTCGAGTTCGGCGATCGCGGCGGCGGCGGCCTTCAGCGGTTCGAGCCGTTCGGTGAGCGTGTCGAGCAGCGCGTCGTACAGCGCGCGTTCGCGCATCAGCGCGCGCTCCCTGGCCGACAGCACCTTGTCCTCGAACGCCTTCAGCTCCTCGGTGATGTAGCGCTCGGCGTTCTTGGTGGTCTGCCGGCGCGTGTAATGCGTGGGTGCCTTGTCCGCCTGCGCCTTGCTGATCTCGATGTAGTAGCCGTGCACGCGGTTGTAGCCGACCTTCAGCGTGGCAATGCCGCTGGCGGCCTTCTCGCGTTCTTCCAGCTCGACCAGGTACTGGTCGGCGTGGGTGGACAGCCGGCGCAGCTCGTCCAGCTCGGCGTCATGGCCATCGGCGATCACGCCGCCGTCGCGCTGCAGTACCGGCGGCTGTTCGACCACGGCGCGGGCGAGCAGGGCGGCCGTCTCGCCGTGGTCGCCGATGCGTTCGACCAGGGCGTGCAGCAGCGGGCTGAGCTCCTGCCGCAACGCGCGGCCATCCGCTTCGTGATCCGGAAAGATCGCACGGGCGACGCTGGGCGCGGCCAGCAAGCCATCCCTGAGCGTGGACAGGTCGCGCGGCCGCGCCGAGCGCAGCGCCACGCGGGCGAGGATGCGTTCGAGGTCGCCGATGCGGCGCAGGGTTTCGCGCAGCGGCTCGCAGCGGCGGTTGTCGATCAGCGAGCCGATCGCCTGATGGCGCTGGCGCAGCACGTCGCGCGAGCGCAGCGGGCGGTTCAGCCAGCGGCGCAGCAGTCGCGCGCCCATCGGCGTCACCGTCCCGTCGAGCACGCCGAGCAGGGTGTGTTCGGTACGGCCGCTCGGGTGCGTGTCCAGCTCCAGGTTGCGCCGCGTGGCCGCGTCCAGCGCGATCGTCTCGCTGGCGCTTTCCACCGCCATGCCGGAAAGGTGCGGCAGCGCGCTCTTCTGGGTCTCCTCCACGTAGCCGAGCAGGCAGCCGGCGGCGGCGACCGCCAGCGGCAGCTTGTCCACGCCGAAGCCGCCGAGGTCGTGGGTGCCGAAGAACCGGTTCAGTTCGCGCCGTGCGGCGTCGCCGTCGAAATGCCACGGCGGCCGCTTGCGCAGGCCGGGCAGGGTACTCACCAGTTTGGGCCATGCCACGTCCTCGGCGACCAGGGTCTCGGCTGGCTGCAGCCGTGCCAGTTCGGCGGCCAACGCCTCGGCATGGGGTACTTCGCTGAGCAGGAAACGGCCGCTGGACAAATCCGCCCAGGCCAGTCCGTAGCTGCCGTGCGCGCCGGCGGCAATGGCCAGCAACAGGTTGTCGCGGCGCTCTTCCAGCAGCGCGGCATCGGTTACCGTGCCGGGCGTGACCACGCGCACCACCTTGCGTTCGACGATGCCCTTGGCCAGCGCCGGGTCGCCCATCTGCTCGCAGATCGCCACCGACTCGCCCAGGCGCACCAGCCGCGCCAGGTAGTTCTCCGCCGCGTGGTAGGGCACGCCGGCCATCGGGATCGGCGCGCCGGCGGATTGCCCGCGCTGGGTCAGCGTGATGTCGAGCAGCCGCGCCGCCTTGCGCGCGTCGTCGTAGAACAGCTCGTAGAAGTCGCCCATGCGGAAGAACAGCAGCACGTCCGGGTGCTCGGCCTTGGCCGAGAGGTACTGGCGCATGAACGGGGTGTGTTTGGCGTGGTCGTCGTGACTCATGCAATCGAATCTGGAATGGATCAGGCGCCTGACCGGCAGCGTGCCCGGGGGCGAAGCCCGCGGAGCGCGAGTCTGGCACGGACGGCATGCCCATGCTAACGGTGTGCGTGATCCGGTGCCCGCCGGACGCCGGCGGACGGCGCGTGCTCAGGTCGGCAGGTCGGTCCGACGCCGGACGCGTGGCGGTGCGTCGAGTTGCCCTTCGACGCCCCGCGGGCGTGTGCGGGGCGGAAGGCGGGTGGGCGTGCCGGCTGGCAGCCGCGACACCGGCCGCGACGACCGCTGCCGTTGCTCCAGCCAGCGGCCCAGCCGCGCGGTGAAGACGGCATAGACGACCAGCAGCAGCAGGAAGGCCAGCGCGTTGGCCAGCGCCCCCAGCACGTCGTGGATGACGTGGCCGAACATCGGCAGCGTCGCGGCGAACGCCACCAGGCAGATCAGCGTGTCGCGGGGTTTCAGGCCGGCGTCCATCAGCAGGTGGTGGATGTGGCCGCGATCCGCGGTGAACGGGGACTCGCCCCGGTGCATGCGCCGGAACATGACGGTCAGGGTGTCGAACACCGGCAGCGCCACGCACCAGAGCACCAGCCCGGGCGAGATCTGCCGCGGCCGGCCCTGGCTCATGCCGATCAGTGACCAGGCCAGCAGGTATCCCAGCATGACGCTGCCGGCGTCGCCCAGGAACACCTTGCCGCCGCGGCCGAACAGGCCCAGGTTGGCCGCGAGGTAGGGCACTAGCGCGGCGGCGATGACCGCCACCGCGGCAAACAGCACGGTCGAGCCCTGGTGGCGCCCGAGCAGCTCGATGCCGCCGGCCGCGACGAGGGTCAGGCAGCCGGCCAGTCCGTCGATGCCATCGATCAGGTTGAACGCATTCAGCAGGCCGATGACGGCCACCACCGTGAACGGGATGCCGAGCCATCCCAGCGTGAGTTCGTGGCCATGCAGCGTACCCAGCGAGCGGATATAGACGCCCGAGCTGATCACCACGATCGTGATCGCGGCGAGTTGGGCGATCACCCGCACCCATACGCGCAGGTCGAGCAGGTCGTCGGCCACGCCGACCATGACCAGCATCAGCGAGGTGCCGATCACCGCCTCTTCGAACCGGCTGAAGACGTCGGCGTGCCACCAGCCGGCCAGCATGCCGATGGCGATGGCCAGCCCGCCCACCAGCGGCGTGTTGAACGCATGTCGCTTGCGGAACTGGTCGGGACAATCCACCAGCCCCAGCCGGCGACCCAGCGGCAGCAACAGCACCAGGGAGAGCGCCGATACGGCGGCGGCGATGATGCAGGCTTGGAGGATCCGCGGATCGAACGTCATGGCAGTCCTGCTTGGTCTTCACGTCGCCGGCAGACCTGGTTCTCCGGATCGGATCGCCCGTGGGGTGACGTTGGTCGGCCGGTGCCAGTGGCCATGCGAAAAGGCAATGGAAAGGCGTCGCGTGGCGGCGGGCGACCGGTTGGGCGGTGCGCCGCCGCCACGGCGCCCTACTTGCTGTTGTTCAGGTAGTACTGGCTGGAAGCGGTGGCGCTCAAGGCGCTGGTGAGCGGCAGCAACTGGCTGGTGAAGCGGTTCCAGCGGGTGATGCCGGCGGCGCTCGCGAAGACCACGTCGCCCGGTCTCACCAGGAAGCTGTCCGCCAGTGCGAACGCCGCGGGCGACTTGGCGTCCAGCTCGTACACCGTCGGCCGATCGCCGGGGTTCTGCTTGCGCAGGCCACGCACCACATAGACCATGCCCTTGGAGGTGACCTCGTTGAGCCCGCCCGCCTGTCCCAGCGCCTGGGTCAGGGTGAGGTTGGAGGTGGTGAAGCGCAGGGCCTGCGGGCGAAGCACCTCGCCCATCACGTACACCTCCTGGTTGAAGTTGAACGGCACGAACACGCGGTCGCCCGGGCGCAGGTAGATCTTGCGGGCCAGCATCTCGCCCTCGTGGGACGGGCTCAGGTCGAGGTGGTAGACCTGGTCCTGGCGCGTGAGCACCACGTTCGAGAGGTCCGCATCCTTGCTCTGCACGCCGCCGGCCGCGCCGATCGCCTCGCCCAGCGTCAGCGGCACGGTGGTCACCGGCTGCGCGCCGGCCTTCACGAAGGCGCCTTCCAGCACCACGCGCTGGCTGCCGTAGCTGGCGACGCTCACGTCCACCAGCGGCGCGCGGATGAAGTGCGAAAGCCCCGAGGTGATGGCCTGGCGCGCCTGTTCGATGGTCATGCCGGCCACCTTGATCACGCCGGCGTAGGGGAAGTACAAGGTCCCGTCGGGCCGGACCAGGCGCTGGTTGGCGGCGGTTTCCTGCTGCTGCCCGGCCGGCGAGGTCAACTCCGGATGGTCCCAGACGGTGATGTGCAGCGTGTCGCCGGGGCCGATGCGGTAGGCGTCGGGGCGGTAATCCGTCAAGGCCGCCGGAATCGCCGAAGCCGTGTCCGGCGCCGCGTTCTGCTGCTGCGTCTGGAGCAGGTCCGGCGTGATCGGCACCAGCTTCACGTAGCTGTTCTCGCCCTCCAGCGAGCTCCTCGACATCGTCTGCCCCGGCGCCCACACGCAGCCGGCGAGCGAGGCCACCAGGAATACGCAGGCAACGCTGCGGATCGGCGCCGCGAGGCGCCCGCGGTCGCGCAGGCAAGGCGGCAGGGTGGCCCGGTGCAGGGGCGTCGTCGGAACTTGAGCTATCGCGCCTCGGTTCATGTCGAAGTTGCTCCCGTATTCGATCGAATAATGGCGTTGATGCAATATCGAGCCGGTCCAATAATCCTCGTCGTGGTTAATTTGTCCAGCCCCCGTAGTTAATGCATGTTCACTCACATGTCCGATTAATGAACGATTTCATCCGGAGTTCACGCATTGAACCCTGGTTGCCGTCTTGACAAATGCCACGTGCCGCGCGCAAATGCATTTTTGCCGAACGCGGGTCGACCCGCGAGGAAAGATCATTCACATCAGTTTTTCGTCCAGTGACATTACGTAATTAATTACGTTTCATTTGAAACGGAAATCCGTGTCCGTGGCATGGAAAGCCCGTCATGTCGGGGCTTGGCCGCCTACGCCGGGAGGCTGTTGGCCCGTTCCGCGGCACCGGCAGGACCCCGTTGGACCCCATTTGAACGAGGCTGCGCATGAGCGGACCAGGCAAAATGAACGGTGATTATCCGGTGCCGGCGGGCTCGCGAATCCGCATGCCGCAAGGCGCGGTCGAATAATGGTTGCAGCTGGAACGATTGCGTTGTTTCCGTACGCCGCAAATGCTTTCGGATAATCGTGCAACCGGCATTCCATCGCCGTTTTACCGGCGTGCCGCGCACTACGCCATCCACGCGTTCAGCTTCCCTTTGGAGAAAGCCCCGTGAAAGCGATCAGTGGTCCCACCATCCAGATCCAGCCCGAGGACGAAATCGATCCCCGCGCCCTGCTCGGCACGCTGCTGGACAACAAATGGCTGATCATCAAGGCGACCTTGGCGGCGCTGGCGATCGGCATGGCCTACCTGCTGGTGGCCACGCCGCAGTACGAGGCCAAGGCCATGGTGCAGGTGGAGCAGGCGCCCAGCCTGCCCGGGCTCAACCTGGCGACCCAGCAGGGCGGGGCATCCAACCCCGCCGCGGTGGACGCCAAGACGATCCTCACCGCGCAGTCGGTGGTCGGCGAGGCGGTGCGCAACCTGCACTTGTACATCGACATCAGCCCTTATCGCGTCCCGCTGGTGGGCGGCCTGGTGGCCCGGCTGCACGACATGGCCGAGGGCGACGGGCTCAATGCGCCCTGGTTCGGCCTGAACGGCTACGGCTGGGGCGGTTCGCAGCTGGACGTGCCCCAGCTCGACGTGCCGGATCGGCTGCTCGGCAAGGAGCTCACCCTCACCGCGGGGCCGGACGGCAGCTACGTGCTGACCGAGGACAGCAGCGTGCCGTTCTCCGAGGGGTTGCAGCTGCTGCAGGGCCACGTGGGCCGGGTATCGACCGGCTCGGGCGTGACCATGCGGGTCACGACCATGCGCGCCAACCCGGGCATGCGCTTCCACGTGGTGCGCAACGACGAGGTCACCACGATCGCGGCGATCCAGAAGTCGATCTCCACCAGCCAGCCGGTGCCGGGCTCCAACATCATCGTGCTGGCCTATGACAGCGCCAGCCCGAAGAAGGCCGTCAAGGTGCTCGACCACGTGGTCAGCGCGTTCCTGGCGCAGAACGTGGGGCGCAACTCGGCGCAGGCATCCAACAGCCTGAAGTTCGTGCAGCAGCAGTTGCCGCAGGTGAAGAAGAAGCTGGCCGATGCGCAGGCCGCGCTGGCCGCCTTCCAGCTCAAGGCGCATTCGGTGGACGTGCCGATGCAGACCCAGACCCTGCTGAGCGAGATGGCCACGATCAACAACAGCATCGACCAGCTCAACATCGAGAAGGCCCAGGTGCAGCGCCTGTACACCCCGCAGCACCCGGCCTACAAGGCGATCATGCAGCAGATCGGGCAGCTGAAGGCGCAGCGTGCCTCGATCGACAAGCGCATGACCACCTTCCCCGACACGCAACGCCAGCTGCTGCGGCTCACCGGCGACGTGCAGGTACTCAACAACACCTATACCGGATTGCTCAACGAGGCGCAGCAACTCGAGCTTGCGCAAGCGGGGACGGTGGGCACCGCGCGCGTGGTGGACCAGCCGTCGGTCGACATCACCCGGCCCGCCAAGCCGAGGAAGCTGCTGACCATACTCGGCTGCGCCTTCATCGGCGGGTTCCTGGCCGTGGCCTATGTCTTCCTGCAGCAGATGTTCCGGCGCGGGCTGGAGGACCCGGCCGAGATCGAGCAGCTCGGCGTGGAGGTGTATTCCGCGATCCCGCTCAGCGAACAGCAGATCGAGCTGTCGCAGCATCGCCGGCGCCTGCTCGGCAGGGGTCGCTCCGCCCTGCTGGCGCTGGCGGCGCCGGACGACGTGGCGGCCGAGGCGATGCGCAGCCTGCGCACCAGCCTGCGCTTCACCCAGCTGGGCGCGGCCGACAACCGCCTGATGGTGTGCGGCTCCAGCTCGCAGGCGGGCAAGACCTTCGTCTCCTCCAACCTGGCGGCAGTCAATGCGCAGGCCGGGCTGCGGGTGCTGCTGATCGACGCCAACATGCGCGACGGTGACCTGCACCAGGTGCTCGGCGTGCGTGCCGACAACGGCCTGTCCGAACTGCTGTCCGGCGATCTGGAAGTCGCCGACGCGATCCGCCCGATCGAGGGCCTGGGCGGCGAGATGGACTTCATCCCGCGCGGTGGCAAGCCGTCCAATCCGTCGGAACTGCTGATGCAGCCGTACTTCGGCGCCCTGCTGCGGCGGCTGTCGCCGGCATACGACCTGGTGGTCATCGACAGCCCGCCGATCCTGGCCGTCACCGACGCGGCGATCATCGGGCACCACGTGGGTACCAGCCTGCTGGTGGTGCGCTACGGACTCAACCAGTCGCGCGAGGTCGAGCTGGCCATGCAGCGGTTCCGGCAGGCCGGGGTGAACATCAAGGGGGTGGTGTTCAACGGCATGGAGCGGCGCAGCAGCGGCTTCTCCACCTACGGTTTCCTCGGCTACGGCTTTGCCCAATGATCCGCGCCCAGGCCAGCGAACCGGTCGAGTCCGCGGTGCGCGCGCCGATCCGGCGCGAGCACCGGCCGGGCCGCCGGCCCGGCTTTGCATCCGACACGTTCTTTCACGCCGCCGTGCACGAGATGGAGGCGATCGGGCTGCAGGTGCGGCCGCGGCCGCACCCGGGATCGGCGCCCTACGGCGTGCTGTCCGGCCGGACCGGTTCGCGCTTCTTCCTGCTGCCGGCGCGCCCGCGCGCGGTCAGCACCGGTTCGCTGGCGCTGGTCCAGCCCGTGCGGCTCGCCCCGCGCGCGGTCAAGGGCCTGGCCACGATGGCGGTCCGGCTGGGGCTGGCCGGGCTGCTGCCGCACAAGGTGCACGTGTCCGGGGCCGGCGAGTTCGCGCGCCTGGTGGACGCCAGCGCCCGCCACGGCGCCTTCCTCACCGGCACCCCCGGGCCGCACCGCAAGCTGAGCGTGCAATTGATGGATGACGCCGGCCACATCCAGGCATACGCAAAGGTGTCGCTGGTGCCGGCCGTGCAGGCGCTGCTGCAGCGCGAGGCGGAAGTGCTGCGGCTGCTGGCGGCGATGGACTTGCGCACGGTGTGGCTGCCGTACGTGCTGCGCAGCGAGATGCGCGGTGGCGCCGCGATCCTCGCCACCGATGCGGTGCGCACACCCACGGCGCGCTGCCTGACCGACCTCGATGCCTTGCACCTGGCGTTCCTGGACGAACTGGCGGTGCGCACGGCCCCGGCATGGGCCACGGACGGGGCGTCGCTGCTGGCCGGGTGGCGCGGGCGCATCGAACGCCTGCGCAGCCACCTCGCGGCGGCTTGGCGCGAGCGCCTCGATCGCGCCCTCGCGATCCTGTCGGCCGCGCCCGCGCTGATTTCGCCCCGCGGCCTGGCCCACGGCGACTTCACGCCGGTCAATTCCTTCCGCCAGGACTACCGCCTGTGCGTGTTCGACTGGGAATACGCCGGTGCCGACTATGCGCGCGACCACGACCTGATCTGCCTGCTCGATGCCGTGGCGCGACTGGGCAGGGTGCGCCCTGACGAGGTGGCCAGGTTGCTCGAACAGCGGCTGGTGCGGGAGCTGGGGCGTTCGCCCGCCGAGGCCAACCGGCGGCTGATCGCCTTCCATTGCGCGCAGGCGCTGCGTGGCGCGGAGCGGCAGCCGCCGCCGGAGGCCGGCGTGGCCCTGGACTGGTGGGGGGCGGACGAGGCGGCGCGCACGCTCGACGTGCTGCTGGCCCGGGCGTCCGGCTCGTGAGCGCGCCGGAGGATGTCCCGATGGAAACCATGAACGGTTCATCCGCCGCCCCGGCGATCGGTGCGCTGCCCCCGCTGCATGCTTCCAGCCTGCGGCTTCTCAAGCGTGGTGCCGCGGGGGCGCTGGTCGTCTCCGTGTGCGGGACCGGTGTGAGCTTTCTCGCCAACCTCGTGATGGCGCGGGTCATCGGGCGGCAGGAGTTCGGCATCTATGCCTTGATGTTCAGCTGGGTCAGCGTGCTTGCCGTGGTCGCCCAGGCCGGCCAGGACATCAGCCTGATCCGCCTGCTGCCTTCCTACATCCGCGATGGCGCCTGGGGCGCGGTGCGCGGCCTGCGGCGCGGCGTGGGGGCGATCGTGCTGGCCATCAGCAGCGGCATCGCCGTGGGCGGCTGCCTGGTGGTGCACGTGGTCGGTGCGGCGCAAAGCCCCGGCTGGCGCCATACCTTCTACATCGGCTTCGCGATGCTGCCGGTGCTGACCCAGCTGCAGCAGAGCGGCGCGATGCACCGTGCCTTCAAGCGCCCGGTGGTCAGCGGGCTCTACCAGACGCTGGGTCGCCCGCTGCTGCTGATCGTGTTGATGGGCGTGCTGGTGGTGACGGTGCGCAAGGTCGACGCGCCGTGGGCGGCGGCCGCCGCGTTGGCGGCCGCCGCCCTGGCGCTGGCCGGCTCGGCCCGGCACCTGTGGCGGACCTGGCCCGAGCAGGGAAGGGACGCGGCGCCGGAGTACGAGATCCGCCGCTGGCTGGTCATCGGCTCGCAGATGTCGCTGCTCTCGATCATCGTGGTGTCCGGCAGCCGCCTGGACGTGCTCGTGCTCGGCGCGCTGATGGGTGCGGGCGACGTGGGGCCGTACTACGCCGCGGTGCGCATGGCGGGCTTCGCACTGTTCGCGCAGAGCGCGGCCAACGTGGTGCTCGCGCCGATGATCGCCGAGCGCCACGACGCGCACGACGTGCAGGGCCTGCAACTGGTCGCCGCCCGCGCCGCGCGTTTTGCGTTTGCCGGCGCCTTCGCCGTGAGCGCCGGCTTCAGCGTCGCCGGCCACTGGCTGCTCGGCCTGTTCGGTCCCGGCTTCGATGCGGCCTACGTTCCCTTGCTCATCCTGCTGTGGGGTTACTGCGCCACCGCGGCACTGGGCGAGGTCGGCTTCATGTTGTCGATGACGAAGTTCCAGCGGCTGGCCTCGGTGCTGGTGCTGGTGGGCGTGGCTGCCAATGCGGCGGTGGCATGGCTGCTGGTGCCCACCCTGGGGGCCACCGGCGCGGCCATCGGTGCGGTGGTGTCGCGGCTGGTGTGGCGGGGCCTGGCCTGGCGGACGGTGCGTTCGCGCCTGGGCATCGATCCGTCGATCTTCGGTGCGCAAGGCAAGGGGGTGGCACGATGAGGCTGGCCCTGGTCATCCCCACGCTGGGCGGCGGCGGCGCGGAGCGCGTCATGGCCGCGCTGGCCAATGCCTGGGTGGCCGAGGGCGCCGCCGTGACCCTGATCACCCTGGCGCCCAGCCACCGCGACAAGTATCCGTTGCACGCGGCGGTGCAGCGCGTGGGGCTGGATCTCGCCGCGCGCTCGCCGCATGCGCTGGCGGCGCTGCGCAACAACGCGGTGCGCTGGCATTCGCTGCGCCGCGCGCTGCGGGCGGCGCGGCCGGACGTGATCCTCAGCTTCACCACCACGGTCAACCTGCTGGTGCTGCTGGCCGTGGCGGGGTGGCGGGTGCCGGTGGTCGTGTCGGAGCGGACCTTCGTCGGCGCGCACCCGCCGCGCGCAGCCTGGCGGCTGCTCTACCGGCTGCTCTACCGCCGCGCCGCCGCCGTGGTGGCGCAGACTACCCGCGGCGCCGACGACCTCGAAGCGCGGCTGGGGCGCCCCGTGCTGGTGATCCCCAACCCGGTGCGCGAGCCGCCGCCGGCGACCGCGCCGCGGCCGCGGGCGCCGGGCAGGATCCTGCTGGCCTCCGGCCGGCTGGATCCGCAGAAGGGCTTCGACATCCTGCTCGACGCCTACGCGAGGATCGCCGCGGCGCATCCGGACTGGCGCCTGCGCATCACCGGCGAGGGCGCCGAGCGCGCCGCGCTGGCTGCGCAGATCGAGCGCCTGGGCCTCGGCGCCGTCGTCGAGCTGGCGGGGTTCGACGATGACCTGGCCGCGGCGATGCGCGAGGCCGACCTGTTCGTGCTCTCCTCGCGCTTCGAGGGCATGCCCAACGTGCTGCTGGAGGCGATGTCGCTGGGCCTGGGCTGCGTCAGCACCGATTGCGAGACAGGCCCGCGCGAACTGATCGAACATGGCCGCAACGGCTGGCTGGTGCCGGTGGCGGACGCCCCCGCGCTGGCGGCGGCGCTCGATGCGCTGATGAACGACGAGGCGCTGCGGCGGCGCCTCGGTGCACGCGCCGCGCGGGTGCGGCAAACCCATTCGCTGGCCAGCGTGTTCGGCCGCTGGCAGTCGCTGGTGGCACGGCTGTTGCCCCCGGCGGGGCAGGGCGAGCGGTGGCGAGCCGACCCCGTGCCGGGGCGCACCGCGCTGCCCGCGCCGGACCAGGGCAAGCCGCGCGTGCTGTTCCTGATCCGTTCGCTCGGCCGCGGCGGCGCCGAACGCCAGCTGGTGGCGCTGGCGACCGGCCTGCGCCGCGAAGGCTGGGAGGTCGCCGTGGCCTGCTTCTACGCCGGCGGTGCGTTCCAGCGCGAGCTGGAGCAGGGCGACGTGCCGGTCATCGACCTGCGCAAGCGCGGCCGCTGGGACGTCGCCGCCTTCCTGTGGCGACTGTGGCGGACCTTGCGCCGGTTCGAGCCGGACATCGTGCACGGCTACCTCACCGTCGGCAATTTGCTGTCGCTGCTCGCGCCCCTGGCCAGCCCGGGGTCGCGCGTGGTCTGGGGGGTGCGTTCCTCCTTCATCGATCGGGCCCGCTACGACTGGATGTCGCGTGCCACTTTCGCGCTGAGCTGCAGGATGGCGCGCCGGGCGGATCGGATCATCTTCAACTCCCAGGCGGGCTCCACGCTGCACGGCGCGCGCGGCTACCCCGCCGACCGCCGGGTGGTGATCGCCAACGGCATCGATACCGAGCGCTTCCGCTTCGACGCGGCTGCGCGCGCGCGGCTGCGCGAGGCGTGGGGCGTGAGCGGTCATGCGGTGCTGGTGGGCCTGGTCGGGCGAGTCGATCCGATGAAGGACCACCCGACCTTCCTCGAGGCGGCCGCGCGACTGGGCCCCGGTGGGCCCTGGCGCTTCGTCTGTGTCGGCGGTGGCAACCCGGGTGGCGCGGCCCGGCTGAAGGCGCAAGCGCGCCAGCTGGGGCTGGCGGACCGGCTGCTGTGGGCCGGACCGTGCGAGGACATGGTCGCTGCCTACAGCGCCCTCGACATCCTGGTGTCCTCCTCGCGCGGCGAGGGCTTTCCCAACGTGGTGGCCGAGGCGATGGCCTGCGGCCGGCCCTGCGTGGTCACCGACGTAGGCGACTCGGCGCACTTGGTGGCGGACACCGGCATCGTCGTGCCGCCTGGCGATGCCGCGGCTCTGGGCGAGGGCATCGCGCGGATGCGCCAGCGGATGGAGCGCGAGCCGGAGGCGGTCGCACGGGCCGCCCGGGCGCGCGTGGTCGAGTTGTTCAGCATGGCCCGGCTGGTCAGCAACTCGGCGCGCGTGCTCGAGGACGTGCATCGCTGCGAATGCCTGCCGGGCGAGGTGGCGTCATGAACGCCCGCTTCGTGCCGCGCACGCCGCTGGACCTGCTGCTGGCCGCCTTCGTGGTGTGGTTCGGCAGCGATGCCAGCGACTTCATGTTCTCGTCACACGGGGTGAAGCCGCTCTACTCCTACGCGGCGTTGATCGGTTTTGCCGCCTTCTACGCGGTGGCGCAGGGGGCGGCGGGACAGTCCCCGGCGATCCTGCGCGATCGCGGCACGCGCCGGTTCGTCATCTGGTTGCTGCTCTACGTCGTGTATGGCGTGCTGATCTTCCTGGAGTCCTCGCAGAGCACGGTGGCGCTGCAGGCGCTGATCACGCTGATCGAGATGGTGGCCATCGGCATGGCGTTCGCGTCGCTGCTGGTGCATCGGCGGCGGCTGCGCATGCTGGGCGGGGTGTTCCTGTTGCTGGCCTTGTTCGCCACCGGGATGAACCTGCTCGATTTCATCCAGCCGCGGTTCTCCAACGTGCCGGGCCGGGCGGCCGGCCTGTACGTCAACCCCAACGTGGCCGGCTACGCGCTCGCGCTGCTCATGCTGTGCGGCATGGACAGCGTGCCGGCGCGGCTGCGCTGGCTGTTCGTGCTCTCGTGCGGCGTCGGCGTGCTGGTCACGTTCTCGAGGTCGGCGTGGATCATGTGGGGGGTGACGCTGGTCTGGCTGGGTTGGCGCGACCGCGCGCACGGCGCGAAGTGGAAGTTCGCCCTGATCACGCTGTCCACGCTGGCCGGCGTCGGCATCCTGCTGGCGCTGTTCACCGGCCAGCTGGGCGAGCTGCTGAGCGGCACCTCGCTGGCGCGTTACCTGGATCCCAACACGCTGGCGCGCATGGGCGTCGGCAGCTCCTCGTTCTCCGGCGATTCCGCCGCCACCCGCACCGACCTGATCTGGTTCTCGCTGCACGAGGCGGCGCAGAGCCCGTTGTTCGGCCACGGCAGCGGCCATGTCTACGAATGGGCGTTCCCGGTCGGTCCGCACGACATGTACCTGCGCTTTCTGGTGGAGGGTGGCGTGTGCGGACTGGCCTTCTACCTGGCGCTGCTGGTCATGCTGTGGCGGGCCACCTCGGGCCTGCAGCGCATGCTGGTGCTGCAGCTGGTCATCGCCAGCTTCTTCTCGCACAACCTGCTGGAAAGCCCGGCGGTCATCCTCGTCATCACCTTCGTGCTGGCGCAGCAGGTGCTGCACAAGCGCGAACAGGCCGTGGCGCGGTGGCTGGCCCCGGCCCGGGTGGTGCCGGCATGAAGATCTGCCACGTCATCACCGGGATGAACGCCGGCGGCGCCGAGATCGCGCTGTGCCGCCTGGTGGAATCCATGCGCCCGCCCGACTTCGAGCATGTCGTGGTGGTGGTGGCCGGTGAAGGGGCGCTGAGCGCGCACCTGGCCGAGTCCGCGCGGGTGCACCACATGGGCCTGGCGCCCGGCCATGCAGGCCCCGGCGACGTCCTGCGGCTGCGGCGCCTGTTGCTGCGCGAATCGGCCGACCTGGTGCATGCGTGGATGTACCACGCCCACCTGCTGACCTCGCTGGCGCTGTGGGGGCGGGACGTGCCGCATCTGTGGAGCGTGCACCACTCGTTGACGGACCTGGGCACCGACAAGCGCCTCACGCGCATCGTCATCCGCCTCAACGCGGTGTTCTCGACGTGGCCGCGCTGCGTGCTGTACGCCTCGCAGCTCAGCGCATCGCAGCACGAGGATTACGGCTTCAGCCGCCTGCGCACGGTGGTCATCCCCAACGGTTACGACACCGGCGTGCTGGTGCCCGACCCGTCGGCGCGGCGCCGCGTGCGCCAGGAGCTGGGCGTGCCGGACGACGCCCTGGTGATCGGCATGGTGGCGCGCGTGCATCCGACCAAGGACCACGGCAACTTCCTGCACGCCGCGGCGCGGTTCCGGGAACGCCACCCGGGCAGCGTGTTCGTGCTGGTCGGCGACGGCGCGACGGCGGCCAACACCGAACTGACCGACCTGATCGACGCGCTCCGGTTGCGCCCGCAGGTGCGCCTGCTGGGCCGGCGCGCGGACATCCCCGCGATCAACGCGGCGTTCGACATCGCCACGCTGGCCTCGCGCGGCGAGGCCTTCCCCAACGCGGTGGCCGAGGCGATGGCCTGCGGCGTGCCCTGCGTGGCCACCGACGTGGGCGACGTGCCGATGATCGTGGCCGATACCGGCGTGGTGGTGCCGCCGCGCGACCCGGCCGCGCTCTGCGCCGGCTGGAGCCGGCTGGCCGCGCTCGGCCCGTGCGGGCGGCGCCGGCTGGGCGCGCGCGCGCGCCAGCGCATCGTGAACAACTACACCGGCAGCCTGCGCACGCGACGCTATGCCGAGCTGTACTCGTCCATCGTGCAGGAGCCGCAACCATGTGCGGGATAGCCGGCTTCTGGGACGCCTCGCATGCCCTGGCCGCTGGCGACGGGCTGGCCGTCGTGCGGCGCATGACCGATGCGCTGGGCCACCGCGGGCCGGACGACGCCGGGCATTTCCAGGATGCCGCCGCGGGCGTGGCGCTGGGGCATCGGCGGCTGGCCGTGATCGACCCTTCGCCGGAAGGACACCAGCCGATGGCGTCCGCCAGCGGGCGTTACGTGATCGTGTTCAATGGCGAGGTCTACAACCACCGCCACCTGAGGCGCGAGCTGGCCGCGCGCGGGGTGGCCTTCCGTGGGCGCTCGGACACCGAGGTCATGCTGGCGGCGATCGAGCAATGGGGGCTGGAAGCAGCCGTCAGACGCTTCGTGGGCATGTTCGCGTTCGCGCTGTGGGATCGCCGCGAACATTCGCTCACCCTGGTCCGTGACCGGCTGGGCATCAAGCCGCTGTACTACGGCTGGGTGGGTCGGCTGTTCGTGTTCGGCTCCGAACTGAAGGCGTTCCGGAGCTGCCCGGGTTTCGCGAATCCGGTGAACCGCGACGCGCTGTGCCTGCTGTTGCGGCACAACTACATCGGCGCGCCGCATGCCATCTACCAGGGCATCCGCAAACTGCAGCCGGGCACCTGGCTCGAGGTGGACGAGCGGATGGCCACGGCCCGCGTCGACGCCGAAACCCTGGCGGCCGGCGCGCAGACCTACTGGTCCGCGCGCGAGGCCGTGCACGCCGGGGTCGCCGACCGCCTGCGGCTGCCCGATGCCGCCGCCGCCGACGAGCTGGAGGCGCTGCTGCGCGACGCGGTCGGACTGCGCATGGAGGCAGACGTGCCGCTGGGCGCATTCCTGTCCGGTGGCGTGGATTCCTCGCTGGTGGTCGCGCTGATGCAGGTGCAGGCCGCGCGACCGGTGCAGACCTTTTCCATCGGCTTCCACGAGAAGGGTTATGACGAGGCGGTGTACGCCCGCGCCGTGGCGAGGCACCTGGGTACCGAGCACCACGAGTTGTACGTGACCGCGCAGGACGCGCTGGACGTGGTGCCGAAGTTGCCGTCGATGTTCGACGAGCCGTTCTCGGATTCGTCGCAGATACCGACCTTCCTGCTGTCGCGGCTTGCGCGCAGCCGGGTGACGGTGAGCCTCTCCGGCGACGGCGGCGACGAACTGTTCGGCGGCTACGAGCGCTATTTCAAGGCGCGGGCCATCGAGCGTGGGCTGGACTGGATGCCGGCGCCCCTGCAGCGCCAGGCCGCACGCTCCCTCGCGCGCCGGCCGGACTTCTACGCATCGCTGCTGGCCGGTGCCAACCGCTGCGTGCCGGCGCGGATGCGCCTGAAGCGGCCGCACTCGAAGATCGGCGTGCTCGCCGGCATGCTCGAGGCCGGGCCGCAGGAACAGCGCTACCGCCTGCTGATGTCGCACCTGCGCGACCCCGCCCGCGTGGTGCTGCACGCCGAGGAGCCGCCGACCGTGCTCGACCATCCCGGGCTGGCGCCGCAGGTGAAGGAGGTTTTCGAGCGGATGATGTTCACCGACCTGGTCAGCTACCTGCCGGGCGACGTCCTGACCAAGGTCGACCGCGCCAGCATGGCGGTGAGCCTGGAGGCACGGGTGCCGCTGCTCGACCACCGCGTGGCCGAGTTTGCCTGGCGCATCCCCATGCAGCAGAAAGTGCGCGGGCGGGAAGGCAAGTGGCTGCTGCGCCAGGTGCTCTACCGGCACGTGCCGCGCCAGCTGATCGACCGCCCCAAGCAGGGCTTCGGCGTGCCGATGGGCGCGTGGCTGCGCGGACCGCTGCGCGACTGGGCCGAAGCCCTGCTGGAACCGCGCAGGTTGCGCGAGGAGGGCTATTTCGAACCCGGCTACGTGCGCGCGATGTTTGCCGATCACCTGGCCGGGCGCGCCAACGAAGGCGGCCGCCTGTGGGACGTGCTGATGTTCCAGGCGTGGCTGGACGAAGGGCGGCGCGCCGCTGTGCGCCCGCAGGTTGCGGCGACCGCCTCGCGCGGCGCGGATGTTTCGATGGGCTTTTCCTGACGGCGAGGGCGCGTCGGCAAAAAACAGGGGCTGGTGGATTCGGTCGAAGGAGCCAGCATTCGATGAAACACGAAAACTTGCTTGACCAGCGCACGCATTTTGCGTTCGGCAGGAACTGGCTGGATTACGCCGACAAGATCGACGAGGCCAGGATCGACCGTGCGATGGACGGCCTGTGCCGGCTGAGCGGCCGGCCACGGCTCGACGGGCTGAGCTTCCTGGACATCGGCTGCGGGTCGGGCCTGTCGGCGCTGGCCGCGGTCCGCCTGGGTGCGCGTCGCGTGGTGGGCGTCGACATCGATCCGGACTCGGTGCAGGCGGCCAGGAACGTGTTTGCGCGATTCGCCCCCGGGGTGCCCGCCGATTTCCAGCTGTGCAGCGTGTTCGGGATGACGCCGGCGAGCTTGGGCACCTTCGACCTGGTGTATTCGTGGGGCGTGCTGCACCACACGGGCGACATGCTGCGCGCCATCGAGGTGGCCGCGGCCCTGGTCGGCCCGGCGGGCGAGCTGTGCCTGGCGCTGTACCGCAAGACGCCGTATTGCGGGCTGTGGCGCCGCATCAAGCGGTGGTATTCCAGCGCGTCGCCCGCCGCCCAGCGGCGGGCCAGGTCCGCCTACGCGCTGGCGCGCAGGACGGTCATGGCGTTGCAGGGACGCGACTACGCCGCGTACGTGAAGGGCTACGGCAGCCGCGGCATGGACTATCGCAACGACCTGCACGACTGGCTCGGCGGCTATCCCTACCAGTCGATCGCCCCGGACGAATGCCACGCGCTGCTGCAGCGCCTCGGGTTTGCGCTGGATCGCGAGTTCGTCAAGCGCAGCCGGCATCCGCTGCGCGGCCTGCTCGGATCGGGCTGCGACGAGTACGCGTTCCACCGGTTGCCATCCGCCGCGCAAGCCGCACGCGCGCACATGGCGAGCTGACGCCATGAACGGGATGAACACCGCACTCGACCATGCGCCGCCCGGCTCCGCGGCATGGATCGCGGAACTCACCTTCACGCGACGCAAGGAGTCCTGGGTGGCGTCGTCACCGGACCGCTTCTACAAGATCTTCCGGCGCAGCGACGACCCGCTGCGCGACTGGCTGGACCCGCAGTGCATGGAGAAGGCCCGCCGCGAGTATGCCGACGCGCTGCTGCTGGGCCGCCTGAGCGACTGCGTGTGCACTCCGCTCGGGCTCGACCATGCCTGCGTGGTCTATCCGCGGCTGTCCGGGCCGGACCTGCGGCCGATGCTGCAGCAGCAGCGCGGCGCCGCCGGTGCGCGGCATCGCGCCAAGGCCCTGCGCAAGGCCATGCTGGTGCTGGCGCAGTTGCATCGCGCCCGCCCGGAGCTGGCCGTGTACCCGCCCAAGGATTACCTGCGCGCCGGCTACCTGGTGCCTGACGCGGAGGTGGCCCGGCGCATCGGCGAGCGCGAGCGCACGCTGTTCATCGGCGGTTTCGAGGTGCGCAATTTCCGCTACGACCGCGATCGCGACGGCTGGTTCTTCTTCGATCCGCAGCACGTCTACCTCGGCATGCCGGAGGACGACCTGGCGCGCTTCATCATCTCCCTGCTGATGATCAACTGGGGCCAGGGCGGCAGCGTGAGGCTGTGGCAGGGCTTCGACGTGGAGGACCTCCTGTCCGCCTACGAGGACGCCGCCGGCTTCCTGCTGGACGGCGCGCTGCTCACGTACTTCCTGCGCGAAACGATCGCCATGCGCAGGCACTTCGCGCAGAAGGCACTGCGCAACATGAAGGGGGCGAAGCGGGTCATCGGCCGGCCGTACCTGGCGGGCTATTTCATGCAACTCACCCACTGGGCCGCAAACCATGAATTTTGACTACCAGCGCGACACCCGGGAGTTCTACCAGAACGACGACACCGCCCGGCGCTACCACCACATGTTCATGTCGCCGGCCGGGTGGCGCAATTTTCCCTCGCGGCTGGTGGCTCGGCGCGAGCGGCGCGCCATCGAGACCCTGCTCGACCAGGTGCCGCATCGCACGGCGCTGGACCTGCCCGCCGGCACCGGCAAGCTGGCCGGCGTGTTCGCCGCCAGGGGCACGCGCGTGGTGGCCTCGGACATTTCCTCCAGCATGCTGAAGCTGGCCGAGGCCGAATATGCCCGCGCCGGCTGCAGCGACGCCCGTTTCCAGGTGGAGGACGCCACCGACCTGGCGCGCTTCCATGCGGGAGTGTTCGACGTGGTGGTGTGCCTGCGCCTGATGCACCGGGTGCCCTCGGGCCTGCGCCGGCGGATGCTGCGCGAATTTGCACGGATCGCTCCGTACACCATCGTCTCGTATGGCATCGAAACCGGCTTCCACAAGGCGCGGCGGCGGCTGCGCGCGGCCGTGTTCGGCGGCAGCCGCGACCCGCTGTGCTTCTGCAGCGTCGAGCGGGCCCGCGCCGAGTTGTCGCCGGACTTCGACGTGCTGCGGCAGGCGTGGATCGCCCCCGCGCTGTCGCAGGAGATGGTGTTCCTGTTGCGTTCCCGGCGTACCGCGGCCGGCGCGCGCCACGACGTCCGGCCGCAGGGAGCCGCCGCATGAACGCGCGGCATTTTTCACCGACCACCACCTTCCGCATCCTCGGCGCGATCGCGCTGGGGTTGGCCACGATGCCGGCGGCTGCGGCCTGTCCGAAACTGCTGATGTTCGACGGCACCAACTTCCGCACCCAGGCCACCGCCGAACAGGCCGAGTACTGGGGCGACACGGTCGGCGTGCAGGGCTTCTTCGTCAACCGCGTGATGGCCTCCTGGCAGGACGACGTGGGCACCCGGCCCGACAGCAAGCTGTGGCGGCAGCTGGGCTTGTTCCAGTCCGTCTACGCCCGGCACGGGGTGACCGACAACTTCATCAAGGTGGCGCTGTACAAGCCGGTCGACTGGCGCGACGCCGGCGAGCGCGCCCGGATCGTGAGCAACTTCGCGCATGCCGCCGCGCTGGCGCGCCACGCGGGGCTCAAGGGCGTGGCGATCGACCTGGAACCGTACGAGCCGACCTGGGTCGACAGCGGCGACCTGTCCGCCACGGTGCAGGCGCAGGGGAGCGCGATCGCGAAGGCCATGCTGGCGGCGTACCCGGAGATGACCCTGGTGGTGATCAAGGACGCGCTGCACCAGAACTACCCGCACACGCCGCTCGACCAGCTGGTGTCCCGGTTTGGCACGGACCCCGGCCCGTCGCGGCATTTCTGGCACGGTGGCTACGCGCTCGCCATCCCGTTCCTGCACGGGCTGCTCGCGGCGGACTGGGCACACGTGGTGATGGCCACGGAGGTGACCTACGAAGGCTCCGACATGGCCTCGCCGGTGCACCAGACGCGGGACAACTACGCGGTCTTCATGGGCGCGCAGCACGCCAGCCGCACCGACCTCGGCGTGGCCCCGGGGTTGTGGCCGCTGGGGCGTTCCTATGCCGACAAGTCCGCCCGCGACACGCCGGCGGAGTTTGCCCGCCACCTGCAGTCCGCCTTCGGCGCGGCGAAGAACTATGTGTGGATCTACGGCTACGGCAGCGCGTGGCAGACCGGCGGGCCCTACGGGGCGGCGCCGGTCACCGCCGATTTTCCGAAGTACACCGCCGCGATCCATGCGATGCGCGCGAGCTGCACCGGCACGGCCGCGCAAGCCCGGTCGCCGATCGGCAGGGAGGCTCGCTGACCGCCGTGAAGATCGTCTTCTTCGCCAATACCGACTGGTACCTCTACAACTTCCGCCGTTCGCTGGCGCTGGCGGCCCAGGCCTGCGGCTACGAGGTGCTGCTGGTCTCGCCCTCCGGCGACTATGGCGAGCGCCTGCGCAGCCTCGGCCTGCGCTGGCAGCCGCTGGCGGGGATGGATCGCCGCAGCCTCAACCCCGTGCGCGAACTCCAGTTGCTGGCCAGCCTGGTGCGGCTGTTCCGGCGTGAGCGTCCGACGCTGATGCACGGTTTCACGATCAAGTGCGCGGTGTACGGATCGCTGGCCGCGCAACTGGCGGGGGTACCGGCGCGGGTCAATGCGGTGGCCGGGCTGGGCTACGTGTTCGCCAGCAACGACCGCAAGGCGCGCTGCCTGCGGCCGATGGTGCGCGCCATGCTGCGGCTGGCCCTGCGCGGCCGGCGCACGCGCCTCATCCTGCAGAACCCGGACGACCGGGCGATGTTCCAGCAGGCCGGCCTGATCGGGTCCGACCGCATCGACCTGATCCCCGGTTCGGGCGTGGACTGCGCGCGCTTCACCCCGGGCGGCGACTCCGCGCCGCGGCCGCGGCCCTGCGTGCTGCTGGCCGCGCGGCTGCTGTGGGACAAGGGCGTGGCCGAGTACGTCGAGGCCGCGCGCCTGTTGCGCGCGGCCGGCCGCGATGTCCGTTTCCTGCTCGCCGGCATGCCCGATCCCGGGAACCCCGCCGCGGTGCCGGAATCCACGCTGCGGCAGTGGGTGGACGAGGGCCTGGTCGAGTGGCTGGGGCACGTGGACGACACCAGCGAGCTGTTCCGCTCGGTGGATGTCGTGGCGCTGCCCAGCTACTACCGCGAAGGCCTGCCCAAGTCGCTGATCGAGGCGGCCGCCTGTGCGCGGGCGCTGGTCACCACCGACATGCCGGGCTGCCGCGAGGTCGTGACGAACGAACGGGACGGGCTGCTGATCCCGCCGCATGATGCGGCCGCGCTGGCGCGCGCCATCGCCCGCCTGGTCGATGTGCCCGGGCTGGCCGCCCGGCTGGGGGCCGCCGCGCGCGCCAAGGCGCTGGCGAACTTCGACGAGCGCCTCGTCATCGAGCGCACCCTGGCGGTCTACCGCCAACTGTTGTGACGCGAGGCCACATGCGGCACGGACGCCGGGGATGGACGTCGATTGCATGACGCGGAACGTCGGTTTGCCGACCCGTAGGGGCGCTTCGCCCGGCACGCCGTCCGTGGGGAATCTCCAATCGCGGTACGCTTGAGGCGGCAGGCCAAGGGGCGCGGGCGCCATGGGGAAGACGTGCAGCCGCGCACGGCGGTCATGGCGCGGAATGTGCTTGAATGATTCGTCGCCCCGTTGCCTCGCGACGGCAGACGGCGCGAGACCTCCCCATCGACCCGCGGCGCCCGGCGCCGTTTCACTGCTGGAACCCAGGAACCGTAACGATGACCCTCACCAGTCTTGGCATCCTGCTCATTGTCAATGGCGTGCTGCTGTGGGCCATCATGGCGGCGCTCCATCGCCACACGGTGGTGCTGAAGAACCTGCAGCGGCAGATGGAAGACCTGGTGCGTCCCGGCGCCGACGATACCGCCCCGCTGGAGGGCAACCCTTCCACGTTGCGCCCGCGGGATATTGCCCGGCCGCGGAAGGAGCCGGTCGACTCCTCGACCCGGTAGGCGTCCACGCACCGGCGGCCCGCACAGGCAAGTCTTGGCGTGGCCCGGCGGAGCGGGTAGAACGTTGCCCCTGCGCATGGCCAAAGCCGCGTTCACCACCCCGGAGTCCCGTATGGAGCCGTCACCCGTCCCCACCGATGCCGAACTGCTGGCGCTGGCCGCCGAGGTTGCCGTCGAGGTGCAGCGCTGCCGCCTGATGCTGGTCACGGCCGAATCCTGCAGCGGCGGCTGGATCGCCAAGACGCTGACCGACCTGCCGGGAAGCTCGGCCTGGTTCGACGCCGGCGTGGTCACCTACAGCTACGAGGCCAAGGAGGCCCTGCTCGGGGTCAATCCGCGCACGCTCGAGCACGCCGGGGCGGTCAGCGAGGAAACCGTGCTGGAGATGGTGGCCGGCGCCCTGGCGCGCTTCGGCGCCGGCGTGGCGGTGGCGGTGACCGGCATCGCCGGCCCCACCGGCGGGATGCCGGGCAAGCCCGTCGGCACGGTCTGGATCGGCTGGAAGCGCCGCGGCGGCTACGCCCATGCGCGGCTGTTCCATTTTTCCGGGGATCGCGAGGCGGTGCGCCGGCAAACCGTGGCGGCGGCGCTCGAAGGCCTGCGGAAAACCCTGACGGAATGACGCGCCGCGTGCTGCCGGACCGGCTTGACGGGTGTGGGATACTGCACGTTCCGATCATGGCCCGCCGCCGCGCGCGGCCCGGCCGGCGTGATCGCAACCGGTGAGATTCGATCCGGGCATCATGCCTCCCACTCACCGCCCAACCGGATACCAAACGATGGATGACAACAAGCGCAAGGCGCTCTCCTCCGCCCTCGGCCAGATCGAAAAGCAGTTCGGCAAGGGTGCCGTGATGCGCATGGGCGACCGCGTCAACGAGCCGGTCGAGACCATCTCCACCGGCTCGCTGGGGCTGGACATCGCGCTCGGCGTCGGCGGCCTGCCGCGCGGTCGCGTGGTCGAGATCTACGGCCCGGAATCCTCCGGCAAGACCACCATGACCCTGCAGGCGATCGCCAGCTGCCAGCGCGCCGGCGGCACCGCGGCGTTCATCGACGCCGAGCACGCGCTCGACCCGAGCTACGCCGAGAAGCTGGGCGTCAAGGTCGACGACCTGCTGGTGTCGCAGCCGGACACCGGCGAACAGGCGCTGGAAATCGCCGACATGCTGGTGCGCTCGGGCGCGGTGGACATGGTGGTGGTCGACTCCGTCGCCGCGCTGACCCCTAAGGCGGAAATCGAGGGCGAGATGGGCGACTCCCACGTCGGCCTGCACGCCCGCCTGATGAGCCAGGCGTTGCGCAAGCTCACCGCCAACATCAAGAAGTCCGGCTGCCTGGTGATCTTCATCAACCAGATCCGCATGAAGATCGGCGTGATGTTCGGCAGCCCGGAAACCACCACCGGCGGCAACGCGCTGAAGTTCTACGCCTCGGTGCGCCTGGACATCCGCCGCATCGGCGCGGTGAAGAAGGGCGACGAGATCATCGGTTCGGAAACCCGCGTCAAGGTGGTCAAGAACAAGGTGGCGCCGCCGTTCCGCCAGACCGAGTTCGAGATCCTCTACGGCGAGGGCACCTCGCGCGAGGGCGAGATCATCGAGCTGGGCGTGGCGCAGAACCTGATCGACAAGTCCGGCGCCTGGTACAGCTACAACGGCGACCGCATCGGCCAGGGCAAGGAGAACGTGCGCCAGTTCCTGCGCGACAACCCGGCGATCGCCAACGAGATCGACAGGCAATTGCGCGAACGCCTGCTGGTGCAACCCGGCAAGGCGGCCGCGGCCGGCCCCGAAGAGGCGCTCGAGGAAGCGTGAGCCGTGACGGCTGACGTCCCGTTGCACGCACATGGCCCGGCTCGCCCGGGCCATGTGTTTTTGGGCCTGGTGTCATGTCCCGACGTCATGGTGCCGGGTCTCCCAGCCGTTCTCCCTGAGCGTAGCGCAGCGAAGTCGAAGGGTCGCCCTTCGACTTCGATCCTGCGGATCTGCGCTCAGGGGGAACGGCCGGGAAGGTCCGCTCGCATCCAGTATCCGTTTGCATGGCCATGAATCGCCGCCCCGGTCCGGACAAGCCGGCCAAACCCAAACGCAGCGCCTACGACAAGGCGCTCGGCCTGCTGGCGCGCCGCGAGCATTCGCGCAAGGAGCTGAAGACCAAGTTGCGCCAGGGCGGCTACGCGGGCGAGGAGACCACCGCCGCGCTGGACCGCCTTGGCGAGCAGCACTACCAGGATGACGACCGCTTCGCCGAGGTGCTGTTGCGCAGTCGCGTGGGCCAGGGCTATGGCCCCATGCGCCTGCGCCAAGAGCTGAAAAGCCACGGCCTGGCCGATGCCCGCATCCGCGAATTGCTGGATGCGGTGGAGGTCGACTGGGATGCCTCGGCCACGGCCCAGCTGCGCCGGCGCTACGGCGGTGCGGGCAGCAATGACCCCGCCGAACGCGCCCGCCGGGCACAGTTCCTCTTGCGCCGCGGCTTTGCCGCCGCCACAGTACGGCGTGTTACCCACGCCGAAGTGGACGACGCCGACGATCTTTCCTAGACACCCCTCGCCACGCGGCGGTGGCGGAGCGATTGGCGCCGACGCCGGCGTGGCCCCTTGCCGCCAGCCATCGCGATCCGCATGAAAACCTCCGAAATCCGTTCCGCCTTCCTCGACTTCTTCCGCACCCGGGGCCACACCATCGTGCCTTCCAGCTCGCTGGTGCCGGCCAGCGACCCCACGCTGATGTTCACCAACTCGGGGATGGTGCAGTTCAAGAACGTTTTCCTCGGCAGTGAAAGGCTCGGTTACGTGCGGGCGGCCGACGTGCAACGCTGCCTGCGTGCCGGCGGCAAGCACAACGACCTGGACCAGGTCGGCTACACCGCGCGCCACCACACGTTCTTCGAGATGCTCGGCAATTGGTCGTTCGGCGACTACTTCAAGCACGAGGCGATCCGTTGGGCGTGGGAACTGCTGACCCAGGTGTTCAAACTGCCGCCGGAACGCCTCACCGTCACCGTCTACCACACGGACGAGGAAGCCTTCGCGATCTGGCGTGACGAGATCGGCGTGCCGGTCGAGCGCATCATCCGCATCGGCGACAACAAGGGCGCGCCGTTTGCCTCGGACAATTTCTGGCAGATGGCCGACACCGGCCCGTGCGGCCCGTGCACCGAGATCTTCTACGACCACGGCGCGCACATCGCCGGTGGCCCGCCGGGCTCGCCGGAGGAGGACGGCGACCGCTACATCGAGATCTGGAATCTGGTGTTCATGCAGTTCGACCGCGCGCCCGATGGCACGCTGAGCCCGTTGCCGGCTCCCTGCGTGGATACCGGCATGGGCCTGGAACGGCTCGCCGCGATCCTGCAGCACGTGCACTCCAACTACGAGATCGACCTGTTCGCGCACCTGATCCGCGTGGCCGGCGAACTCACCGGCACGCAGGACCTGGCCAACAAGTCGCTGCGCGTGATCGCCGACCATATCCGCGCCTGCGCCTTCCTGATCGTCGACGGCGTGCTGCCCTCCAACGAGGGGCGCGGCTACGTGTTGCGCCGGATCATCCGCCGCGCGCTGCGCCACGGCTGGATGCTGGGCGTACGCGGGGATTTCTTCTGGAAGATGGTGCAGCCGCTGGTCGAGGAAATGGGCGAGGCCTACCCCGAGTTGCTGGCGAAGCAGGCCCTGGTCGAGGACGCCTTGCGCACCGAGGAGCAGCGTTTCGGCGAGACGCTGGAGCACGGCATGCGGCTGTTCGACGAGGTGGCGGGGAAGGCCGGCAGGACCATTCCTGGCGTGGAGGCATTCCGCCTGTACGACACCTACGGTTTCCCGGTGGACCTCACCGCCGACATTGCGCGCGAGCGTGGCCTGGATGTCGACATGGCCGGCTTCGAGCAGGCCATGAACGAACAGCGCGCGCGCGCGCGCGCCGCCGGCAAGTTCGAGGCCAAGGGCCAGATGCCGGCCGAACTGGCCAGCCAGCTCGAGCCCACCGTGTTCCTCGGCTACGAGGCGCTGCAAGGCAGCGGCAAGGTGCTCGGCATCGTGCGCGACGGCCGGCAGGCCGATGAGCTGGGCGAAGGTGAAGAGGGCCTGCTGATCCTCGACCGCACGCCGTTCTATGCCGAATCGGGCGGTCAGGTCGGCGATACCGGCACGCTGTCCAACGCATCCGGCCGTTTTGAAGTGGGCGACACGTTGAAGATGGGCGGCGTGTTTTTCGGCCATGCGGGCCGCTGGCGTGGCGAACGGCCGCTGCGCACCGGCGACACGGTCGATGCTTCGGTCGACGCCTCGCGTCGCCAGGCGATCGTGCTCAACCATTCGGCCACCCATTTGCTGCATGCGGCGCTGCGCCAGGTGCTGGGCACCCATGTCACGCAGAAGGGCTCGCTGGTCGCGCCGGAACGGCTGCGTTTCGATTTCTCGCACCACAAGCCGATGAGTCACGACGAACTGGCGCGGGTCGAGGCGATGGTCAACGCCGAGGTGCGCCGCAACGCGGTGGCCGAGGTGCACAGCATGGGCTACGACCAGGCGATCGAGTTCGGCGCGATGGCGTTGTTCGGCGAGAAGTACGGCGATGAAGTGCGCGTGTTGAAGATGGGCGACTTCTCGACCGAGCTGTGCGGCGGCACCCATGTCGGCCGCACCGGCGACATCGGCCTGTTCAAGATCGTCAGCGAAGCCGGCGTGGCTTCCGGCGTGCGCCGCATCGAGGCGGTCACCGGCGCGGGCGCGCTGGCCCATGTCGCCGACGAAGAGCGCCGCCTGGCGGAGTTCTCGCAGCTGCTGTCCGGCAGCGGCGACGACGCGGTGGAAAAGCTGCGCCAGCTGCTCGATCGCCAGAAGAAACTCGAGCGCGAACTGGAATCGCTGCGCAGCAAGGCAGCCGGTTCGGCCACTGCCGACCTGGCGGCTTCGGCGGTGGACGTGGACGGCATCAAGGTCGTTGCCGCGCGCCTGGAAGGGCTCGACGCCAAGTCGCTGCGCGACAGCGTCGACCAGCTCAAGCAGCAGCTCGGCAACTGCGTGGTGCTGCTGGCCGGCGCCGCGGACGGCAAGGTGTCGCTGATCGCCGGCGTGCACGGCGAGGCACTGCGCCGGGTCAAGGCCGGCGAGGTGGTGGCCCACGTCGCCGCGCAGATCGGCGGCAAGGGTGGCGGCCGGCCCGACATGGCCCAGGGCGGCGGCTCCGACGCCGCCGGCTTGCCGGCGATCCTGGCCCGGCTGGCGGGCTGGATCGCGTCACGTTGACCGCCTTAACGGCAGCCGCAACGCTGATTGCGCCGGGGAATCGTGCTCAGTTAGTATCCGCAGAGGTCGGTTTTCGCGCACTAAATGCGAAGCCGCCAGTCAGGACGCTCAGGAGTGTTTTGGCTGTGAGCCGGGAAGGCGGTAGGGCCTTCGACGGATCAAAACGTCGAGCCGCGGATGGATACACGCTCAGGGGTGAGGCAGTGTCCATCCGCAAGCCTGTGACCAGCAGCACTTTATGGAGTAGCAATCATGTTGATTCTGACCCGCCGGGTCGGTGAGACCCTGATGATCGGCGACGAGGTGACCGTCACCGTTCTTGGCGTGAAAGGCAATCAGGTACGCATCGGCATCAACGCGCCGAAAACGGTGGCCGTCCACCGCGAGGAAATCTACCAGCGAATCAAGGGCGAACACGACACCGGGAGCACGCCCGAGGACAGCGGCGAGCACTGACCACCGCCCCAAGGCTTTACCTGCGCCGCGCCGATCAGTATCCTTGCCGGCTCCGCAGCAATGCGGCACATCCCCGGAGAGATGCCCGAGTGGCCGAAGGGGCTCCCCTGCTAAGGGAGTATCGGGTCAAAAACCTGATCGAGGGTTCGAATCCCTCTCTCTCCGCCAGATACGCAAAACGCCCCGCATGGGGCGTTTTGCGTATCTGGCGGAGAGAGGTGGTGGACGAACCCTCCGGTTCGACCGATTCGCCTGGAGCGAATCGGGACAGCCGAAGGCTGGCCCCGCAGCGCGCAGCGCGAAGGGGTTCGGCCCATGGATGGGCCGAACAATCCCCGCGCGCGATCATGCAACCAGATGCTCCATCGAAGGGGCGTTTTGCGTATCTGGCGGAGAGAGAGGTGGTGGACGAACCCTCCGGTTCGACCGATTCGCCTGGAGCGAATCGGGACAGCCGAAGGCTGGCCCCGCAGCGCGCAGCGCGAAGGGGTTCGGCCCATGGATGGGCCGAACAATCCCCGCGCGCGATCATGCAACCAGATGCTCCATCGAAGGGGCGTTTTGCGTATCTGGCGGAGAGAGGTGCGGACGAACCCTCCGGTGACTCGGCGCTTCCTCCGCCTCGCCCTTCGGGCCAGCGGCTTCGCCGCTGTTCGCTCTGGCGTCCCGCCTCCGCGAGCGACAAATTCGTCTGGAATGAATTTGGACAGCCGCAGGCTGGCCCCGTAGCGCGCAGCGCGAAGGGGTGAATCCCATGGATGGGATTCACAATCCCCGCACCTCTACGCGCGACGCATTCATCAAAGCGAGCTCTTGTTTGGCAGGTTGCGCCCAGGCTTCGACTCCGCGCCTTCGGCGCTACGCTCAGCCCGAACGGTTTCAAGTAAACGCCTGGCGTGCGCCCCGAGCGTAGGACGTCACATCCAGGGCTTCGACTCCGCGCCTTCAGCGCTACGCTCAGCCCGAACGGTTCGGGGAATCAACCCTTGATGTCGAGCTTCTGGCCCGTGGGGCCTCACCCAACCGCCAATCCGCGCAGTTCCACGCGATCGCCGTCGGCCACCAGCACCGACCCTTGCTCGTACCAGTCCCCCAGCACGATCCGTTCGGCCGGTTTGCCATCCAGTTCGAAACGATGGATGGCCGGACGGTGCGTGTGTCCGTGGATCAACCGGGTCACGCCGGCCTTGCGCATCGCGTCGGCCACGGCATCGGCGTTGACGTCCATGATGCTTTCCATGGTGCTGCCGGTATGTGCCTTGCTGTCGGCACGGGCCTTGGCGGCGAAGGCGCGGCGTGCTTCCAGCGGCATCGCCAGGATCTGGGCCTGCCATTCGGGCGTGCGCACCTGGCGGCGGACGGCCTGGTAGGCGAGGTCGTCGGTGCACAGCGTGTCGCCGTGCATCAACAGGGTGGGCCGGCCTTCGATGTCGTGGACGGTGCCGTCGTCGAGCAGGGTCATGCCGGCGCGGCGGGCGAAGGTCTGGCCGAGCAGGAAGTCGCGGTTGCCGACGATGAAGTACACCGGGACGCCGTCGTCGCGTACGGCACGGGTGGCCTGGGCGATGCGGCGGGGCAGTTCGGCGTCGTCGTCGTCGCCGATCCAGGCTTCCACCAGGTCGCCGAGGATGTACAGCGCGTCGGCGCGGCGGACTTCCTCGCCGGCCAGGCAACGCTCGAACAGGGCGGTGATCTGCGGGCGCGCGGGATCCAGGTGCAGGTCGGCGATGAACAGCGTGGCCATGCGGTTCAGGCCCCGCCGGATTTCTTCGCCGCCGGCTTCCTGTCCGGTTTGGCAGCGGATGCCGCTTTGGCAGGCGCGGCGGTACTCGCCGCCGGTGTGGGTGTTTCTTCGCCGATGACGCCGGCCTTCTCGATCACCACCAGCGGCTCGGGCACGTCGCCGGCGAACGGGCCCAGCGGGCGGGTGGGAAGCGCGGCAATCTTGTCGAGCACGTCCATGCCGTGGGTCACCTTGCCGAACACCGCAAACCCCCAGGTAAGCCCGCTCTGGTTGCCGACGAAATCCAATCGGCGGTTGTCGACCAGGTTGAAGAAGAACTGCGCAGTGCCGGAATTGGGGTCGGCGCCGCGGGCGACGGCGATGGTGCCGCGGACGTTGGACAGCCCGTTGTCCGCCTCGCTGGCGATGGCCGGGCGCGTGCGCTTGGGCTGCAGGTCGCGGGTGTAGAGCCCGCCTTGCACGAGGTAGCCGGGGATGACCCGGTGCAGCAGGGTGCCGTCGTAGAAACCGTCGCGCACGTACTGCAGGAAGTTGGCCACGCTCTTGGGCGCCTTGTCCGGATACAGCTCCAGCGTGATGTCGCCCTGCGAGGTGTGCAGCAGCACCTGCGGTGGTGCGGCGGCGGGCGTGGCGCTCGATGCCGCCGGTGCGGGCTTGGCGGCCTGGGCGGCAGCGCCGGGCGGGACGATCAGGAGCAGGGCGATCAGCAGGGACTTGAGCATGGTTCGAACGATCCGGGCCAGCATGCGTGAGGCGAGCGCCCATGATACGCGGCATGGCATCGGCATGCCGCGAAGGGCCGGATCACCTTCCGGAAAGATCCAGCTTCACGCCGAGCTCCGCCATCGGTGCCTTTTCCTGCTGCAGGTCGGCCTCGGTCAGCGGATGCTGCTCGACCCACGCAGGCGGCAGCTTCAGGCGCAGCGAGCGGGCGCTTGCGGCCAGTTGCATCTGCGGCAGCGACTCGGCGCGGCGGGCGCGGCGGAACAGCACGGCCAGGCGCAGCAGGGCGGTGATCTGCTTCGCCAGCGCGCGATAACGCAGCGGCAGGCTGCCGACGATGGACTTGTCCGGCTTGCGCCGGTGCAGCTCCACCACCGCGGCGAGCAGCTCCTGCTCCTGTCGCGAGAAGCCGGCCAGGTCGGCATGGCGCAGGATGTAGGCGCCGTGGCGGTGGTGGTGGCTGTGCGCGATGGCCAGCCCGATCTCGTGCACGCGCGCGGCCCAGGACAACCATTCGCGCGCATCGGCATCGAGTTTCCAGCTGCGCGCGATCTGGTCGAACAGCATCAGCGCCGTCGCTTCCACGCGTCGCGCCTGGGGGCGATCGACGCCGTAGCGGGTGGCCAGTGCATCGATGCTGGCGGTGCGCGGATCGCTGCCGCCGGCGCGGCCGAGCAGGTCCCACAGCAATCCTTCGCGCATCGAACTTTCGCATACCTGCAGCCGCTCGATGCCCAGCGCGGCGAACGCCGCCTCCATGATCATAATGCCGCCGGCAAACACGGGAGTGCGCTCGGGCGCCAGGCTGGGCAGCTTGAGCGTGCCGATCTGGCCCTGTTCGATCACCGCATCGCGCAAGGCGGCCAGTGCGGCCGGGGTGATGCCGTCGTCGGAAAGCTTCATCGCCTGGGCGACCGCGCCGATCGCCTTGGTGGTGCCGGACGAGCCGAACGCGTCCTGCCAGCCGGATTCGCGGTAGTCCTCCGCGAACTGCTGCAGCAGCACGCCGATCTCGCTCAGGCCGCGCTGCCATCGCGACCGGGTGAGTTTGCCGCCGGGAAAGAATCGCAGGGTCGAGGCGATGCAGCCGGCCTGCACGCTCTCGGTGTGCAGGGGCGCCAGGCCACGGCCGATGATGAATTCGGTGCTGCCGCCGCCGACGTCGATGACCAGCCGCGGCTCGCGCGAAGCGGGCAGGTCATGCGCCGCGCCGAGGAAGATCAGGCGGCCTTCCTCGCGCCCGGACACCACTTCGATCGGGTGCCCCAGCGCGGCCTCCGCGGCGGTCAGGAAAGTCTGCGGCGAGGCGAGCTGGCGCACGGTGTTGGTGGCCACCGCGCGCACGCGCGCGCTCGGCAGGCCGGCGATGCGCTGGCCGAAGCGGGCCAGGCAGGCCAGCGCGCGGGCGCGTCGTTCGGCATCCAGGCTGCCGTCGGCGCGCAGGCCGGCAGCCATGCGCACGGTGTCGCGCAGGCGGTCGATCACCCGCGGCTCGCCGTGTTCCATGCGCGCCACCACCATGTGGAAGCTGTTCGAGCCCATGTCGATGGCGGCCATCAGCTCGCCATCGCGGATCGGTGTTTGTTCGACTGGACTCAACCCGGCGCTCCGGCGACCGCAAAGTGCGGATTCTCGCATGCGTGCATGGGCCCGACGCCGCTCACGGGCACAACCGTGCCAGCAGGCCCTGCTGCGCGCTGTAGGGCGGGTTGTCGCCGGGCTCGGCGCGCGTGTAGCGGCCTTCGCTGTCGAGCAGCCAGGCCTGGGTGTTGTCGGCCAGCCCGTTGGCCAGCGTCTCGTCGTAGACCCGCGTGGCCAGCTCGGGGTCGAGGATGGGGAAGGCGATCTCGATGCGTCGCATCAGGTTGCGCTCCATCCAGTCGGCGCTGGCGCAGAAGATCTCCGGCTCGCCGTCGTTGGCGAACCAGTACACGCGGCTGTGTTCGAGGAAGCGCCCCACGATCGAACGCACCCGGATGCGCTCGGAGATCCCCGGCAGGCCGGGACGCAAGGTGCAGGCGCCGCGCACGATCAGGTCGATCTCCACCCCGGCCTGCGAGGCGCGGTACAGCGCGGTGATGACGTTCGCCTCGTTCAGCGCGTTGAGCTTGGCCACGATGCGCGCCGGGCGGCCGGCGCGGGCGTGTTCGGTCTCGCGTTCGATCCTGGCCAGAACCCCGCGATAGAGCGTGAACGGGGAATGCAGCAGGCGCTTCAACTCGATCACCGGGCCCAGCCCGGACAGCTGCTGGAACACCTTGTGCAGGTCTTCGCCGATCTCGGGGTGGGCGGTCATCAGGCCGATGTCGGTGTACATCCGGCTGTTGGCCTGGTGGTAGTTGCCGGTGGACAGGTGCGCGTAGCGGCGCAAGGTGTCGCCCTCGCGGCGCACGATCAGCATCATCTTGGCATGGGTCTTGTAGCCGACCACGCCATAGACCACCTGCACGCCGGCCTCCTGCAGCCGCGTGGCCAGGCGGATGTTGGCCTCCTCGTCGAAGCGTGCGCGCAACTCGATCACCACGGTGACGTCCTTGCCGTGGCGCGCGGCCTCCACCAGCAGGTCGACCAGCGGGGTGTCCTCGCCGGCGCGGTACAGGGTCTGCTTGATCGCCAGCACCTGCGGGTCGGCTGCTGCCTGTCGGAGCAGGTCGATCACCGCGGCGAAGCTCTGGTAGGGATGGTGCAGCAGCACGTCGCCCCGGGCGATCACCTCGAACTTGTTCAGGCTGCTGTCGAGCGAGGGCGGCAGCTGCGGGGTGAACCGCGGGAACTTCAGGTCCGCCCGGTCCAGCCAGTCGTAGATCAGGCCGGCGCGGATGATGTTGACCGGGCCGTCGCAGCGGTAGACGTCGGCCTCGCCGAGCTGGAATTTCTCCACCAGCATCGCGGTGATCGCCTGCGGGCAATCCTCGGCGATCTCCAGCCGCACCGGGCGCGCGTAGCCGCGGCCGAGCAGTTCCTCGCTGAGTGCCAGCGCGAGGTTCTCCACCTCCGCCTCCTCCACGATCAGCTCGCTGTTGCGCGTCACGCGGAACTGGTACGAGCCGAGCACCTTCAGGCCGGGGAACATCAGGTCGACGAAAGCCTGCAGCAATTCGGCCAGGAACACGAAGTGGTCGCCGCGCCCGCTGACCTCGCCCGGCACGCGGATGATCCGTGGCAGCGAGCGCGGCGCCCGCACCAGCGCCAGGTGGCCTTCGTGGCCGAACGCGTCGCGCCCCTTCAGCACCACCGCGATGTTCAGCGTCTTGTTGAGGATGCGCGGAAACGGATGCGCCGGATCCAGCCCCAGCGGCGAGAGCACCGGCAGCACCTCGTGTTCGAAGTAGCCCTGCAGCCAGCGCCGCTGGCGCGGCGTCCACTGCTTGCGGACGAGGATGTGGATGTGTTCGTGCTCCAGCTGCGGGCGGATCTGTTCCCGCCACGTGGCGTAGACCTCGGCCACCAGGTCCAGCACGCGGCTGCGGATGCGCGCCAGCAGCTCGCCGGAAGGGATGCCGTCCGGGCCCGGCGCCGCCGAGCCGTAGGCATGGTGGTGCTTGAGCATCGCCACGCGCACCTCGAAGAATTCGTCGAGGTTGTTCGCCACGATGCTCATGTAGCGCACGCGTTCGAGCAGGGGGGCGTCGGCGTCGCGGGCCATCGCCAGCACGCGGAAGTTGAACTCCAGCGCGGCCAGCTCGCGGCTGAAGTACAGCTGCGGGGCGGCCAGGTCGACACTGGGCAGGCGGGCGGAAGGTCGGGACATGGCCCATTCTGGCCCATGGCGGTGGGCGATGCATGGGGCGCCGGCGCCCGGCGCGGCGGGCCGCTCAGTCGAGGGTCAATCCGGCCGCCAGGCGGACACCGGCGCCGTGCCGCGGCACGAGCGGGCGGGGCAGGTGCCGAATGCCTGCACCTGCTGCCGCGTGTCGGGGTTGTCCTTGGTCTCGATCTTGCGCTTGCGCAGTTCCAGCAGTAGCGGCGTCAGCTCGGCGATCCGGCCCTGGATGCGTGCGCGGGCGTAGTAATCCAGGTCGTCGCGCTTGAGCAGTCGCTCGAGTTGCTCCATCGCGTCGAAGGGGCGCCCGGAGTAGTAGCTGGCATCGGCGAACGCCTCGCCGGCGCGCACGTCGTCGCCGGCCGCGTCGCTCGCGCGGGCGTAGGCGCTGTAGATCTCCGGTTCGCTGGCGTCGTCCAGCAGCGGCCGCAACAGGCTGGCAGCAAGGCCGGCCTGGGCCTTGTCGCCGCCGGCGGTCAGGGCCTGGGCATAGGCCAGCGCCACCGCGCGGTTGCGGGGCGACTGCATGTTGAGGTCCTGGTAGATGGCCAGCGCTGAGGCGCGCTGGCCTGCCTGCCGCTCGGCGTCGGCCAGCGCCAGCTTGAGCACCAGGCTGTCTGGCGCGGTGCGCAGCAGGGGACGCAACTGATTCACCGCCAGGGCGCCGCGGCCGCTGCGGGTCAGCGCCAGCGCGTAGCCATAATGGTTCGCCGGCGTGTCGAACTCGGGCCGGGTCTGCAGGTTGGAGCCGTAGTAGGTGGCTTCGCGGGTGGCGTCGCCGGCCAGCACGCGCACGCGCTCGCGCATCAGGTTGTAGGTGTCGAGCGGGCCCGGCCTGGGCGCGTCGAGCAACGAGGCCGGATCCTTCACGAACGCGATCGGCGCGGTGTGCTGCTGCCATTGCTGCAGGTCCATGACGGTGCCGGAAGGGCGCAGCTTCTGCGCCGCCACCAGCGCGCCGGCGCGCGCCTTGGCATCGCTGATGCGCATGGTGGTCACCGGGTGGGTCTGCAGCAGGGCAGGCACGTCGTCTCCACCGGCGCCGGTGCTGAGCACGTCCTGCATGCGCTGGAAAAAGGCCGCCATGGCGTTCGGGTCGAAACCGGCCTTGGCCAGGGTCTGGATGCCGACGCGGTCGGCCTCGATCTCGTCCTTGCGGGTGAAGTTGATCGAACGCTGCGCGATCAGGCCCTGGCCGCCGGCGAGCACGGCCATCGGGGCATCCCCGCTGTGGCTGCCGGCACCGGCGAGCACCGCGCCCAGCATCACCAGGGCCATCAGCGGGGCATCCTTGCGCGAGGCCTCGAACGCGCGCTGCAGGTGGTTCTGGGTGATATGGCCGATTTCGTGCGCGATCACGCCGGCCAGCTCGCTTTCGTTGCGGGTGATGATGAATAGCCCGGAGTTGACCGCGATGTAGCCGCCGGGCGCGGCGAAGGCGTTGATCTCCGGATCCTTCACGATGAAGAAGGTGAAGCGGTCCTTGGGCTTGTCGGAGTTGGACGCCAGCCGGTGGCCCAGGTCGTTGATGTAGTCGTCCAGCAGCGGGTCATCCACCACCATGTCCAGCGCGCGCATCTGGCGCAGCATGGAGGCGCCGTAATCCCGCGCCTCCTGCGGCGAGATCAGCGCGTTGGCCGAGCTGCCCAGGTCGGGCAGGCGCACGTCATCCTGCGCGCTGGCCGTGCAGGCGAGGCCGGCGCAGATCAGCGCAGTGAGGACACGCCGGGCGGGTCGTCGTGGTGTCATGGCCATGGGTAAGCGACAATAGCATTTTGACCGCCCGGGGCGGCGTCGGTTCCCATCTTGCCTCGCGCCCGGGCGCCCCCATCTACGGGGCGTTTCCCAAGCTTTTTCGGAGTTTCGTGATGTCGAAGATCGAGGTGTATTCCACGGCGGTATGTCCTTACTGCGTGGCTGCCAAGAACCTGCTGAAGGCGCGCGGACTGGAGTGGACCGAGGTGCGCGTGGATACCGATCCGTCGCAGCGCGAGGCCATGCTGGCCCGCAGTGGCGGGGCCCGCACGGTGCCGCAGATCTTCATCAACGACCAGCACGTCGGTGGCTTCGACGACCTGGCGGCGGCCGACCGCAGCGGCAAGCTGGCCGAGTTGCTGGAGGCGGGCGCATGAACGACAGGCTCGCCGAATTCACCGCCTTCCGGCAGCGCATGAACGAGCGCATCCTGGCCGAGGACAACCAGGTCGTGCGGCGCTTCTTCGCGCTGGACACGCAGACCTACAAGGCCGGCGCGCTGGACGTGAAGACCAAGGAGATGCTGGGTCTGGTGGCCTCGATGGTACTGCGCTGCGACGACTGCATCAGCTACCACGTGGCCCAATGCAAGGAGGCCGGCGTGCAGCGCGATGAGTTCTTCGAAGTGTTCAGCGTCGGCCTGGTGGTGGGCGGCTCCATCGTGATCCCGCACCTGCGCCGTGCGGTGGATTTCCTGGACCAGCTGGAAAACGGCCAGTCCGCCACGCCGGAATGCGCCGACCACGCCTGACGGCCCTGCCGCAGCATCCCTTGCGCGAATCCGGCCTTGGCATGCGGGTTTCCGCAATGCTGCGTGCGAGGATTTGCAACGGTTTGCGCCGCGTCCCGGCTGTCCGGCAGGGGACGCATGAGCGATAATGGGCGGTCTTGACGCGCGCCTTGCGCTGCGCGCATGCGATCAGCACATCCCAAGGAGTCCCCCATGAGCAAAACCATCGCCGTGATCCCGGGCGACGGCATCGGTCCGGAGATCATGACCGCCACGCTGCGCGTGCTCGACGCGCTCGACTGCGGCCTGGAGTACGACTTCGTCGACGCCGGCATGGTCGCGCTGGACAAGCACGGCGACTTGCTGCCGAAGGCCACGCTGGACAAGATCGCCGAGCACAAGGTGGCGCTCAAAGGCCCGCTGACCACGCCGATCGGCGGCGGTTTCACCTCGGTCAACGTGACCTTGCGCCGGCACTTCGACCTGTACGCGAACGTGCGCCCGGCGGTGAGCTTTCCCGGCACCAGGTCGCGTTACGAGAACATCGACATCATCACCGTGCGCGAGAACACCGAGGGTGCCTACCGCTCCGAGGGCCAGACCCTGTCCGAGGACGGCGAGATCGCCGAGTCGGTGGCCCGCAACACCCGCAAGGGCAGCAGCCGGATCGTGCGCTACGCGTTCGAGCTGGCGGTCAAGAAGGGCCGCAAGAAGGTCACCGCAGTGCACAAGGCGAACATCCTCAAGACCAGCTCGGGCCTGTTCCTCAACGTGGCGCGCGAGATCGCCAGGGAATACCCGCAGATCGAGTTCAGCGAGATGATCGTGGACAACACCTGCATGCAGCTGGTGATGAACCCGTACCAGTTCGACGTGATCGTCACCACCAACCTGTTCGGCGACATCCTCTCCGACCTGTGCGCCGGCCTGGTCGGCGGCCTCGGCCTGGCGCCGGGCGACAACATCGGCGAGCACGCGGCGATCTTCGAGGCGGTGCACGGCTCGGCGCCGGACATCGCAGGCAAGGGCATTGCCAACCCGTGTGCGCTGCTGCTGGCCGCGGCCGACATGCTCGACCACCTGGACATGGTGGCCAAGGGCGACAAGCTGCGCGCCGCGATCCGCGACGCCATGACCCACGACCGCGACAGCGTGACGCCGGACATCGGCGGCAAGGGCAGCACCGGCAGCTTTGCCGACGCGATCGTCAAGCGCCTGGCGGCCTGATTCGCGGTCTGGTTGAGAAGAAAGCCGCGGGCATGCCGCGGCTTTTTTCGTTGCGCTCGCGCGTCAGTGCCTGGCCGGCTGGTAGCTGCCCGGTTCGGTTTGCGACGGGACGGCGATCCTGTTCCAGCCGTTGATCAGGATGACCGCCATGTTGAGGTCGATCAACTCATCTTCGCTGAACTCGGCGCGGGCCTGCTGGTAGATCTCGTCCGGAACGCCGTGGGTCGGATCGAGCCGGGTCACCGCCTCGCACCAGGCCAGCGCGGCGCGCTCGCGCGGGCTGTAGAACGGCGCCTCGCGCCAAGCCTGCAGCAGGTACAGGCGCTGCTCGGTTTCGCCGGCGGCGCGGGCGTCCTTGCTGTGCATGTCCAGGCAGTAGGCGCAGCCGTTGAGCTGCGAGGCGCGCATCAGCACCAGTTCGATCAGGTTCGGTTCGAGCCCGGACTTCTTGACGTATTCGGCCAGGGCGAACAGTGGCTTGACGGCGTCGAGGCGCTTGTTGACGTTGAAACGGGGCATGGGGTTTTCCTTGCGGTGTGCGGCCGGGATCGGCCGTTCAATGCAAGGACGCGCGCCCGGCCGATTTCGTGACTGCCGCCAGCCGGGCGAGCTTGCCGGGGTGGCGCAGGGCATGCATCGCGGTGATGCGCTCGCCGTCGTCGTCGATCCAGCTGGCCGAGACCAGCGTGTCGCCATGCCAGCCGAGCAGGGCCGGCATGCCGTTGAGTTCGTGGATTTCGTGTCGCACGCCGCCGTAGCGCCGCTGTTGCAGCGCGATCTGCATGTACAACCGGGCCAGCCGGTCGGCTCCGTGCAATGGACGCAAGGTGGCCCGTGCCAGGCCGCCGCCATCGGCGACACTCGTGGCGTCCTCCGCGAACAGGGCGCGCAGGGTAGCCATGTCCGGCTGCTGCAGCGCCTGCACGAAGCGTTCGAGCAGGCGGCGCTGGGTATCGACGTTCGGCATCGCCTGGCGCGGCCGGCCTTCGCGCAGCCGCAGCTTCGCGCGGTGCACGCGCTGGCGGCAGGCGTCCTCGCTGATCTCGAGCATCGCGGCGGTTTCGCCGTGGCTGTAGTCGAACACCTCGCGCAGCAGGAAGGCGGCGCGCTCCTCGGCGCTCAACCGCTCCAGCAGCAACAGGAAACTGAGGGTGAGGCTTTCGTTGCGTTCCAGGCGCGTCTCCGGCTGGTCGGCGTCGACCGTGGCCGGTTCCGGCAGCCATGGCCCGGAATAGTGGGCGCGCTCGGTCTTGGCGCGGCGCAGGCGGTCCAGCGCGATACGGGTCGTGACGGTGACCAGCCAGGCCTCCGGGTCGTCCAGTGCCCCGATATCCTGCGCGTGCCAGCGCAGCCAGGCATCGTGCAGGACGTCCTCGGCGTCGGCGGGTGTGCCGAGCATGCGGTAGGCCAGGCCGAACAGGCGCTGGCGGTGTTGCTGGAACTGGGCGGTTTGCGAGTCCATCAGGCGCTCCGGGGGAGGGACGCAGCCAGGACGCGGGGGTGGCGCACGACGTGACCGCTTCAGCGGAACAGCGGCCAGGGCGCCAGGAAGACCAGCCACATCAGCAGCACGATGCCGGCGTACTTGCCGGCCTTGTACAGCTTCTTGTGCCGCCGCTTGAACTCGGCCTTCCAGCGGTGCACGGCGCCCTTGCGCTGGCTCCAGGCGTACAGGCGGTTCACGAACCCGGTCTTCTCCCCTCCGGCGTCGCTGTTGGGCGAGGCGGTGATCCGGCCCATGAACGCGCCCACGCGATGGTTGATCGCGCTCATCCAGCGTGTGCGCAGCGGGCGCTCCACGTCGGCGAACAGGATCACCCGGGTCTGGTCGGTCTTGTTCTCCACCCAGTGCACGAAGGTCTCGTCGAACACCACGTCCTTGCCGTCGCCCCAGGCGTGCTCCTCGCCGTCGACGAAGATGCGGCAGTCGCGCGAGTTCGGCGTGATCAGGCCCAGGTGGTAGCGCAGCGAACCGGCAAACGGATCGCGGTGGGGATTGAGCCTGCTGTTGGGCGCCAGGGTGGCGAACATCGCGGCCTTGATGCCGGGGATCGCGTTGAGCAACTCGACCGTCTTCGGGCACAGCGCCTCGGCCGAGGCCAGCGGCTCGCCGTACCACTTCAGGTAGAAGCGCTTCCAGCCCTGCTTGAAGAAGCTGTTGAAGCTGGCGTCGTTGTTCCTGGCCGCGCTGCGGATATGGCCCTCGTCGAACAGCTGCAGCGCTTCATCGCGGATGGTCTGCCAGTTCGCCTGCAGCAGGTCCAGCTGGGGAAAGTCGCGGCGGTCGAGGATGGGCTTGGCCGGCACCGCCGAGAAGGCGTACATCAGCAGGTTGTAGGGCGCGAACACCGCCGAGTGGTCCACCAGCTGGCGGTCGAAGCGCAGCCGCACGCGCCCGCGCAGGTGCACCAGCAGCACGCACAGTACGAAGAAAGCGAAGACGGCAAGCAGGATGAGGCGGGGGGTGAGGATCATGGCGGTGTTCGGCGGGACAGGCAGAGGCGCCTGCTCATTCTATCGCCTGGGAAGTGAGTGAGGAGGAGTGAGAAGCGAGTAGAAGCGAAGGGCGCGTGACGCTCTTGCTTCTACTCCTCCTCACTCGCTTCTCGCTCTAAAGCGTCTCCGCCGCAAAATCCGCCAGCCGCGACCGTTCGCCCCGGCGCAGGGTGACGTGGGCCGAGTGCTCCCATTGCTTGAAGCGGTCCACGGCGTAGGTGAGGCCGGAGGTGGTCTCGGTGAGATAGGGCGTGTCGATCTGCTCGACGTTGCCCAGGCAGACGATCTTGGTGCCCGGGCCGGCGCGGGTGATCAGGGTCTTCATCTGCTTCGGGGTGAGGTTCTGCGCCT
>JBDZVT010000028.1:0-40935 GCA_040255835.1 Lysobacteraceae bacterium | reverse complement strand
CCGGACGACGGCGAGGCGCTGCCGCTGGACGTGTGCTTCGTGCTGCGCGACGGCAGCGACGTCACCATCGTCACCTGGGGCGCGCAGGTGAAGGAGTCGCTCGAAGCGGCCGACGCGCTGGCCGCCGAAGGCATCAGTGCCGAGGTGATCGACGTGGCCACGCTGACCCCGCTGGATTTCGACACGATCGCCGAATCGGTGGCCAAGACCGGCCGCTGCGTGATCGTGCACGAGGCCCCGAAGACCGCCGGCTTCGGCGCCGAGATCGCCGCGCGCATCGGCGAGGAATGCCTGTACGACCTGCTCGCGCCGGTCGAACGCGTCACCGGCCCGGACACGCACATCCCGCTGTTCCGCCTGGAAATGAAATACCTGCCGAGCGCGGAGCGCGTCGTCGACGCGGCCAGGCGGACGTTGGCTGCAAGCTAGAATCCCCACGCGCTCGTCGTCCCCGCCAGGGCGGGGGCCCAGCGCCTCGAACCAAGACACTGGATCCCCGCTTTCGCGGGGATGACGACCAAACAAATTCGCGAGAATCAACATGGCTGACATCAAGACGTTCTACCTCCCCGACCTTGGCGAAGGCCTGCCCGATGCGACCGTCGTCGAGTGGCACGTGAAGGTGGGCGACGACATCAAGCTCGATGCGCCCCTGTGCTCGATGGAAACCGCCAAGGCGGTCGTCGACGTGCCCTCGCCGTACACCGGCAAGGTCGTCAAGCTGCATGGCGCGCCCGGCGACATCATCGAGACCGGCGCCGCGCTGGCCGATTTCGAGCCCGACCCGAACGCCAAGCAGCGTGCCGAAGCCGAGTCCACCGGCCACCACCACGGCCCGAAGAAGAGCGTCGGCAGCCCGGCGCCGGACGACGGCGGCAAAGTGGTCGCCTCCGACGAGGGCGGCGAAGTGCAGACCGGTGGCAAGGACCGCGAGGACGAAGGCACCGTGGTCGGCGCGATGGTCAGCGGCAACACCGTGCACGTCGAGCAGGCCGCCAGCATCGGCGGCGTGAAGGCCGTGCCGGCGGTACGCGCGCTGGCGAAGAAGCTCAAGGTCGACCTGACCCGCGTACGCCCCAGCGGTGCCGACGGCGTGGTCACCATGAAGGACGTGAAGGACGCCGCCGCGAATGGTTCCGCTCCGCTCCCCTCTCCCTCCGGGAGAGGGGCTGGGGGTGAGGGTGCGGCCGGAGCGCGGCATCCCGCTTCGCCCGTACCCTCATCCGCCCTTCGGGCACCTTCTCCCGAGGGGAGAAGGGAAGATCAGCGCGGCCCGGTCTCGCTGGCCGGCAAGCCGGTGCGCACCGCGCCGCCGTCGCAGGCGGTCACCGGCCAGCCCGAGCAGCTCAAGGGCGTGCGCCGCAACATGGCCCGCGTGATGGCCGACGCGCACGCGCAGGTGGTGCCGACCACCCTGGTCGACGACGCCGACCTGCACGCCTGGATCGGCAAGCAGGACATCACCGCCCGCCTGATCCGCGCCATCGTGTTCGCCTGCAAGACGGTGCCGGCGCTGAATGCCTGGTTCGACGGCAAGAACCTCAGCCGCACCCTGCACCCGCACGTGGACATCGGCATCGCGGTGGATACCGACGACGGCCTGTTCGTGCCCGCGCTGCGCAACGCCGACGTGCTCGACGGCGCCGGCGTGCGTGCCGCGATCAAGCGCCTGCGCACGCAGGTCGAGGACCGCACCATCCCGGCGTCGGAGTTGTCCGGCTACACCATCAGCCTCAGCAACTTCGGCATGTTCGCCGGCCGCTACGCCACACCCGTGGTGGTGCCGCCCACCGTCGCCATCGTCGGCGCCGGCAAGCTCAGCCACGACGTGGTCGCGGTGATCGGTGGCATCGAGGTGCACCGCCGCATGCCGATCAGCCTGACCTTCGACCACCGCGCCGCCACCGGCGGCGAGGCGGCGCGCTTCCTCAAGGCGATGCTGGACGACCTGTCCCTGCCGAACTGACCAGGCGCGGTCAGGATGAAGGAACGGGCGCCGAACGGCGCCCGCTCTTTTTCCGGCCTGGTGTCCTCGGGCACCGCGCCGTCTGTCGCGCCCTCGCGCCATTCGGGGACGCGCAACCGTCGTCCGTCACCTCGCGCCTTCCGGATTCGATTCGTCGCCGGCAACACTGCCGGCACCCGACCACCGGAACAGCCTCCGATGCCTCACCCGATCGAAGCGGCGCCCCTCGTCGCCGGCCCCGTCGCGCCCACCGTCCCTCGTGCCGCCAGGCGATCGGCCCTGCAGGTCGCAGCCACGAGCTGGTTCGTGGTGGCCGGGCTTGGCCAGTTGATTTTCGTCGCCTATCTGTTCGGCTTCTACGCGCGCACGGCCATCCTGGGCCGGTTCGAGGCCTGGAACCAGATCTTCCCGCGCGCCCACGTCGCCGGCGAGACCGCGCACAACGCCGCCGTGGCCATGCATCTGGTTTTTGCCGCCGTGATCACCCTCGGTGGCTTGCTCCAGTTGATGACGGGCGTGCGCCGGTGGTTTCCCCGGTTCCATCGCTGGAACGGCCGGATCTACGTGGTCTCGGCCTTCGTGATGGGGCTGGGCGGATTGGCCATGGTGTGGACGGGAACCAACGTGGGCGACCTGCCCCAGCACATCGCCATCAGCATCAACGCCGGCCTGATCATGCTGTGTGCGGTCATGACGCTGCGCCATGCACGGGCGCGCCGTTTCGTCGTGCATCGGCGCTGGGCGCTGCGCCTGTTCCTGGTGGTGAGCGGCGTGTGGTTCTTCCGCATCGGCCTGGCGCTCTGGATCATGGTGAACCGGGGGCCCGCGGGCTTCGACCCGGACACCTTCACCGGGCCGGCGCTCACCGTCATCGCGTTTGCCCAGTACCTGCTGCCGCTGGCCATGCTCCAACTCTGCCTGCGCATGCAGGACGGCGGCGGACGGCGCGCACGCGCCGCCACGGCAGCCGGCCTCTACGCGTCGACGCTGTTCACGGCGGCCGGCATCGTCGCGGCCTCGATGATGCTGTGGCTGCCGCATTTCTGACGGCGGGTGGCGGCGGCCGGGAAGCCTTCGCCAGCAGCGCGCAGGCCGCGTTAGCGGCATGGGCGCCCGCCGCCGCGCCGCAACCGGTACCATCGCTCCCGCATGCCAACTGACATCACTCCCGCGGAACCACGAGGCTGGCGGCGCCTGCTGGGCTGGCGGCGCGTGCGCTTTCCGCTGGGCGCGGCGGCCTTGCTCGGGCTGCTGCTCATCCCGGGCTGGAAGGACCACTACTGGATCCTGTTCGCGCGCCTGTTCTTCATCGCGCTCGCCGCCACGCTGGCCTTTGGCGCGTTCGAACGATGGCCGGCGCGCCGGCCACGCTGGCTCGCGCGCTGGGTCCTCCAGGTCGTCGCGGTCGCGGCGGTGATACCGCTGGCGGCATGGACGGCGTACTTCACGACCACCCAGGGCGACCCGGTGCCGTTCTGGCGGGACAGCGAGCGCCTCATGGGTTTCGGCTTCATGACCTTCATGGGCGTGCTGCTGGCGCCGTGGATGGCGGTGTCGGCGCTGATCGGCCAGATCAGCGGCGAGGCGCAGCGGCAGGCGCTCGCGTTCGAGCTCGAACGCAGCGAACTGGAACGCAAGGCGCTGGACGCGCGCATGCGATTGCTGCAGGCGCAGGTCGAGCCGCACTTCCTGTTCAACACGCTGGCCAACGTGCGCGAGCTGGTGGATTCCGGCTCGCCGCAGGCCTCCACGGTACTGGACAGCCTGATCGCCTACCTGCGCGCCGCCGTGCCGCGCCTGCACCGCCCCGGCACCACGCTGGCGCAGGAGCTCGACCTGGTGCGCGCGTATCTGGACGTGATGCACATGCGCATCCCCGACCGGCTGCAGTACGTGCTGCATGTCGACGACGACGCGCTCGCGCTGCTCTGCCCGCCGATGGCGCTGCTGACTCTGGTCGAGAACGCCGTGCGCCACGGCATCGACCCCGGCGAAGATGGCGGCCGGATCGAGGTCCGCGCGACGCTGCGCCAGGGCCGCTGCCTCGCCCAGGTGATCGATACCGGCGTGGGCCTGCAGCCTGCCGGCTCCAGCCTGGGTACCGGGCTGGCGACATTGCGCGAACGGTTGCAGCTGGCCTTCGGCCACGAGGCACAGCTGCGGCTGAGCGAGGTCGCGCCGCATGGCGTCTGTGCCGAACTGGAATTCCCCGCACGCGAGGCTGCATGAGCGCGCGCAACCCGACCGCCCTGATCGCCGACGACGAGCCGCTGCTGCGCCAGGCGCTGGCGCGAGCGCTGGCGCAAGCCTGGCCGGAGCTCGAGATCGTGGCCCAGGCGCGCAACGGCCGCGAGGCGGTCGAGCAGTTCGAGGCCCGGCGGCCGGACGTCTGCTTCCTCGACGTGCAGATGCCCGGGCTGTCGGGCGTGGAGGCGGCGCGCCACATCGGGCGGCGGGCCCACCTCGTGTTCGTCACGGCGTTCGACCAGTACGCGGTGCAGGCCTTCGAGCACGGCGCACTCGACTACCTGGTCAAGCCGGTGGAACCGGCGCGCCTGGCCGACACGGTAACGCGGCTGCGCGAACGGTGGCTCACCGCGCAGCCCGCGCTCGACGCCGAGGTGCTGATCGAACAGCTCGCGGCGCGGCTGCGCAAGGACGGCGCTGCCGCCGCGCTGCAATGGATTCGCGCCTCGGTGGGGCAAACCGTGCGGATGATCGCGGTCGACCAGATCGACTTCCTGCGCTCCGACGAGAAATACACGCGCATCGCCTGGCGCGACCAGGGCAAGCCGGCCGAGGCGCTCATCCGCACGCCGTTGCGGGAGCTGGCGGCCCGGCTCGACGCCAGCCGGTTCGCGCAGGTGCACCGCGCCGTGGTGGTGAACCTGGGCGCCATCGACCACGTGACGCGAGGCGACAACGAGACCGCGCGGATCCACCTGAAGGCCCGCGACGAGGTCTTGCCGGTAAGCCGCCAGTACGCGCACCTCTTTCGCCAGATGTGACGGCGGCCCGCGGCGCACGCGGCGGGCGCGGGCCGTCAGTAGTCGCGCACGTCCAGCAGCATGAAGCAGCGGGCGCTGTAGTCGCGGCCGCGCGGCCAGGGCACCTCGTTCAGGGCCAGTGTCCCGGCCGTCCACAGCTCGTTGTCGAACAGTGCCTCGCAACGCGAATCGCCCGCCTCGGCGTGGCTGTGCACCAGCCGCAGCCAGTGCAGCTGCGGGGTCAGCGCCTCGCGCTTCAGCGCAGCCTCGATCGACACCAGCGCCTCGCCCGGCATGCTGGCGGCATCCGCGCCGCGCGCGCTGAACGGGCCGATGAACACGTCCCAGGTGCGCACGCCGATCTCCCACGCGTCGATCCGCATGCGGCGATCGTCGGTGACGTACCAGCAGGCGGCCAGCAGGGGATGGAACACGTCGTGCTCGAACGCGCGCAGGGCATCGCCGCAGCCCACGCCGGCAAAGCTTTCCTCGATGTAGCGCTCTTCGCTCAGCACCACGTCCACGTCGAGCCGGCCGGGTGCGCCGCGGGCGCCCTCGTGCCAGGCGGCACGGATCGCCGGGAAATCGCCGTCGGTGACCAGCCAGCCGTCCTCGTCGGCTTCCAGTTCGACGTCGTGCCGCTCGAACAATCGCAGCAGGTGGTTCTGCAGTGCCGCGCTGTCCATGGCATGCCCGTGCGGGAGGATGAAAGTGCCGGCCCGCCGCGCCATGCACCACGGCGTGGCGGGAAACTGCCGCCATGGTAGCCCCGCGGCGGGCTGCCGGCACGGCGCACCGCGCCGGGGTCACATGTCGAAGCGGTAGCTCAGCTTGACCAGCAGCTGTTCGTCGTCGCGCAGGGCGAAGCTGTTGCCGAAGGCATCAAGGCTGCTGCGCGCGTGGCCGTCCAGCGCATAGCCGCCGCGGCCGTAGACCACGTACAGGTACGACAGCGGCGCCAGCTCGTAGCGATAGCGCACCTGCAGGCCCAGGTTGCGCACGCCGAAATCGTCGACCGGCTCGTCGCCGGCAATCGCGCGGCCGTTGGCGCCGACCCGGTAGGCGCCGCGCAGGCGCGCATCCAGGCCGATCGCCTGCAGCTTCACGCGCAACTCCTGGCGCGGGTCGATGGCCCAGTCGAAACCGGCGTCGAGCTGCAGCGTGCGCTCGTCGAAGCGGCCGATCAGGTTGTCGTGCTGCCACACCAGCCAGTCCGGAATGTGCTCGTAATACGGCCCGGCATACACGCTGAACGCATCGCTGATGAAATACGTCGGCACAAACTTGATGTCGTAGCCGAACTGCCGGTTGCCGCCCAGGCCGCCGCTGAACGCCTCCGCCTCCAGCTTGAACGCCCAGCCGCCATGGCGCGGGCTGATCCGCTGGTAGTCCAGCTGCAGGGCCGGCGGCAGGAACAGCGCGCCGTGGCCGCGGGTCAGCAGGTCGTCCCAGCCGGCGCTGTTGACGTTGAGCAGCACCTCCTCGGTGGCGCCGTTGCGCAGCGTGCTCTGGCGGTCGATGCGCAGCTGGCGGCGCAGGCGCAGGCCGTGGTCGTTGTCCAGCGCGTCGATGCGGACGTGCCAGTCGTGCGAGCTGTACGCCGAGCCCGCCGGCAGCGAGGCGTAGCGCTTGCGCACCTCCCAGTGGGCGTAGTTGAAGTCGTTGCGTTCGAGGTAGCCGAAATCGTTGACCTGCAGCTGGTCGCCGAAATGCATGCCCAGCCACTGCTGGCGCCAGCCGTTGCCCATCTCCAGGTCGGCGATGACGGTGCCGCCGCTGTCGCGCACGTGCGTGCCCGACTGCAGGATGTCGCTGGCCACCACGTTGGTGGCGATGGTCAGTCGCGCGGTGGGTTGCCAGTGGTGGTCGACGCCGAGCACGGTCGCCTCGCGGTCCAGCCAGGGCCGGTCGACGCGGGTCAGCAGCATGCCCAGGCTCTGGTCACCGAAATCGTGGGTCACCCGCGCGGCGCCGAAGAAGCGGCTCGCCTCGCCGTCCTCGTCGGCCGCCAGCACGCCGTAGCTGGTCGTGCCGACACTGCCGTTGAGCTTCACCGCGGCGTCGATGTCCGCCGCGCCCCGGCCGTCGTCGGCAGGGCCGCCGACGCGGCGGGTGTAGACCAGCTGGCTGTTGTCGTCGAGCAGGCTGAAATCGAAGATGCCCTGGTTCTCGGTGAAGAACGGCCGCTTGTCGCTGACGTAGGTCTCGGTGGCGCCGAAGTTGACCACCAGGTCGTCGCTCTCGACCTGGCCGAAATCCGGGTTCAGCGCCGCGGTCAGCTGGAACTGGCCGTTCGGCTTCCACAGGATGTCGGCGCCCTGCTGGAAATGACTGCGGCCACGCACGTTGTCGTACAGGGCGGAGGCGTAGGGCGTGATCGCGAACAGCGCCTGGCGGTACTGCGGTACCTCGATCCGTTCGAACTCGGACAGGAAGCGCGGGCGCATGAAGCTGGCCACCGGCCACGCGTCGCGCTCGCCGGTCGACCCGGTGACGCGGTCGAGGTAGATGCCGAGCGTGCGCCGGCCGTCCTCCGCCGCGTGCATCGGCGCGGTGTACCAGGGGATCAGGATCTCCACGCTCCAGCCGGCCGCGTCCTCGCTCACCGCGTGCTGCCAGCTGCCATCCCAGTCCTTGTTGAACTGGGTCTCGTTGGTGACCACGGCGTCGTTGATGCCGTTGGTCGAGCTGACCACGAAGTCGTAGCCGGTGCGCCCGTCGCCGTTGAAGTCGACCATCACGTTGACCCGGTCGACCTGATCCTCGAAGTCGCGCTGCACCCGCTGGCGCGTACGCGGCACGGTGGGCGGCTGGTCGCAGCGAAACGCCACCGCCAGGCCCTCGGGGGTGGCCAGGATCCACGCTTCGGTATGCAGCGTGCCGGGTTGGCCGTTGAGCGGCTGGGTCTGGCGAAAATCGGTAACGTGCCGCGCGCCGGCCCACTCGCCGGGCTGGAGCTGGCCGTCGATCTCGACGGCCAGCGCCGATGCCGATGCCGCGGCCAGGGTCAGGAACATCAGCCATGCCAGACGCATGTCGGGGATTTCCACGGGGAGATGATGCAGCACGGCGCCGTGGGGACGGCGCCGGTTGCAGGGGATGGATGCACAGCTTGCCGCCGGGGTTTGATTTCCTCGACGGCCATTGGTCATGCCGCGCCCGTGGCCCTCGCGCGGCGGACGCCGCGCCGGTGCGGGATCAGACCCGGCGTCCCCAGCACAACTGGCGCAGCAGCACCGCCGGCACGATCACCGCGGCGAAGGCACCGTAGCCCCACAGCGCAGGCAGCACCTGCTGCCAGATCGAGCCGCTGACCCGGCCGAACTCGCCCGGCTCGGGCAGCACGGCCGAGTCGAAACCGGCCAGCGCGGCCCATGCGGTGGCGACGCCGGCCAGCACCAGCGCCAGCACGTCGAATGCCCGGCGGGCCGCGGTACGCGGCAGGCTGCGCGGCCAGATCCAGTAAAGCCAGCACAGCACCAGCAGCCAGGGCGCCAGCAACAATATCGACAGGAAGCGCAAGGGGATCTCCTTTCAGGCCAGGCCACGCGCCGCCGTGGCGGGCGGGTTCGATGGAGGGAAGCGGCGGCCCTGCCCGCTCACTCCTGCGCCGCCAGTTGATCCAGCGCGAGGCGCAAGCGCTCCAGCGCCTGTTCGCGTGCCGCCTCGTCCGGGTAGTCCGGCGTGCTCGCCACGGCATCGCCGTCGATCTCCAGCACCAGCCCCGCGCCACGCACCTGCACCACGGCCGCGCCGGCGCCGAGCTGTTTCAGGCGTTTCTGGTTCACCCCCGCCGCCTTGGGATCAGCGAACGGTACCGACAGCAGCAACTCCTCGCCTTCGGCGGAGAACAGGCGAAAACGGAACCGGCCCTCGTCGTCGCGAAAGCTGGCCAGCCGCGCGACACGTTCCGTCTTCGCCGCCCGCACCGGATTTGCGGCGGCCACGGCCGTGCGCATCGCGCGCAAACCCAGCACCTCGCGCAGGCCGGCCAGCTTCGGCGAGGCGATCGCCCGCGCCTTGCGCGCGCCTTCCTGCAGGATGACCTCGATCGCGGCCGGGTCGGCCATCAGGGCGTCGTAGCGCTCGCGCAACGGCGCCAGGTCGGCCTCGATACGCTCGTACAGGACCTGCTTGGCCTCGCCCCAGCCCAGCCCTTCCAGCAAGGCCCGGCGAAACGCCGCCGTCTCGGCCTCGCTGGCAAAGGCGCGGAAGATGGTGAACAGCGCGCAGTCGTCCGGATCCTTCGGCTCGCCCGGCGCACGCGAGTCGGTGACGATGCGCATGATCGCCTCGCGCAGCTGCTTCTTGCCACCGGCGAACAGCGGGATCGTGTTGTCGTAGCTCTTGGACATCTTGCGCCCGTCCAGCCCCGGCAGCGTGGCCACCTGCTCCTCGATCAGCGCCTCGGGCAGCACGAAGAACTCGCGCCCGTGCAGATGGTTGAAGCGCTGGCCGAGGTCGCGCGCCATCTCGATGTGCTGGATCTGGTCGCGCCCCACCGGCACCTGGTGCGCGTCGAACGCCAGGATGTCGGCGGCCATCAGCACCGGGTACATGTACAGGCCGGCGGTGATGCCGGCGTCCGCGTCCTCGCCCGCCGCGGCGTTCTTGTCCACCGCCGCCTTGTACGCATGCGCGCGGTTGAGCATGCCCTTGGACGCGATGCAGGTCAGGTACCAGGTCAGCTCGGGAATCTCCGGGATGTCCGATTGCCGGTAGAACGTCACCCGCGCCGGGTCGAGCCCCGCCGCCAGCCAGCTCGCCGCGATCTCCAGCCGCGACCGCTCGATCCGCGCCGCGTCGTCGCTCTTGATCAGGGCGTGGTAGTCGGCAAGGAAGAAGAACGCATCCACGTCCGCCCGCCGACTGGCCGCGACCGCGGGGCGGATCGCCCCGACGTAGTTGCCCAGGTGCGGGGTGCCGGTGGTGGTGATGCCGGTAAGGACTCGAGTCTGCATGTTGCGCTGCGCAAGTAAAGATTTCAGTTTACGTCATCGCCCGGCCAAGGCAATCCGGGTCACGGCCGTGACGCGCAGGTCGCGCATGACCGCGGACCGCACCGGCCTCAACGGATCAGCGTGGACTTGCCGAACAGCGACTCGATCAGGTCCACCGCCAGCTTGGCGGTGGCGTTGCGGCGGTCGAAGGCGGGGTTGAGTTCGACCAGGTCCAGCGAGGCCAGCCGGCCGCTGTCGGAGATCATCTCCATGCACAACTGCGCCTCGCGATAGCCCGGGCCGCCACGCACGGTGGTGCCCACGCCGGGCGCGATGCTGGGGTCGAGGAAGTCGACGTCGAAGCTCACGTGCAGGTGGGTGTTCTCGTCCATGCCGTCCAGCGCCTGCTCCATCACCCGCTTCATGCCGTCCTCGTCGATCCGGCGCATGTCGAAGATGCCCACGTTGGCTTCGCGCACGAGCTGCTTCTCGCCGTAGTCGACCGAGCGGATGCCGATCTGGCGGATCACGTCGGGGGTGATCGCCGGGCTGGTGTTGCCGATGCCGGTGAGCACCTGCGGCCCGCGGCCGCACAGGCAGGCCACCGGCATGCCGTGGATGTTGCCCGAGGGCGTCGCCTCCGCGGTGTTGAAATCCGAGTGCGCATCGAGCCACAGCACGCGCAACTGCTTGCCGGTCTCGCGGCAGTGGTCGGCCACGGCACTGATCGAACCGATGGCGAGGCAGTGGTCGCCGCCGAGCATGATCGGCAGGCGGCCGGACTGGAGTTCCTGGTGGATGGCCGTATAGACGGCCGTATTCCACGCCACCACCTCGTCGAGGTGGCGGTAGCCGTCGACCGGCGGCTGCCACGGATTGAGCGGGCCGTGCAGGTTGCCGCGGTCGATCACCTGCAGGCCGCGCTGTTCGAGTTTGGCGGCCAGGTTCGCCACGCGCATGGCCTCCGGCCCCATCGAGGCACCGCGGTGGCCTGCGCCGATGTCGGTGGGAACGCCGATCAATGAAACGGTCTGTTTGCTCATGAAGATCTTGCCTGCGGTGAAGTCCGGCGCACGCTGGCGCGGCGCACGGCACGATGGACCACGTGGCGCCCATGACGATCTGCCGGAACCCCGCGCGACGCGATGCGCGGTTCGTGGACGCACGAAAACACGCGCGGCGGCAACCGCCGCGCATCGTGCCAGTCTAACGGATCGCGTCGAACGGGCCGTGCCGTGCAACGCCCGGGCGATGGACCATTCGCCCGGCGCGCCGGCCGCACCGCCTAGCGCGGGGCTGCCTCGGTACGCATGCGCTCGAGTTCATCTTCCCGGCGCGACCGCGCGCCGGCCCGCCACGACACCAGATCGCCCGCCGCCGGCGGTTTCGCGCCAGCTGCAATCGGTCTGACAGATTTTCCCCACAGCATCCCTGCAAACAGCTGCAGACCCCGCCAGCGGGCGGGCTGCACAAAAGGCGTTTGCATGTCGATCGCTCCCGGCTACCCCTGCGTAGCCGTTGACGCGATCGTAACAAATTGCAAGGAACTTGCACGCCGCGCGGCAACACGCCCTGACGGCGGTCGATCAGGACGCCGCGGCTGCCCGCGAACGGCGCGCCTCGGCGTATTGCACCAGCGGAATGCTGAAATCGTTGCAGATCATCTCCACCCGGGCGGCGGTACCGGAGCTGTCATGCTCCTCGCGGGCCAGCCCGCGGCCCAGGCGGATCGCGTGGGCGAAACGCAGCCGGTCGAACAATACGTCCGGGCCGCTGCAGATCCGCCACAGGCCGTGGTGGCTTTCCTTGATGGTCAGGACGACGCTCATGGACGAAACCCTCATGGCTTGCGAGCCATCTTTCGGCAGGGGAAAGGAAGCTGTCGCCCGCGCGCGGTTGGCGACCGACCGTGCCGAGCATGCGTCCGGGCGTGCACCGGGTCTGTCAGCGCAAGCCTACATTCGCTGTGGGGAGTCATCGCGCCGACGAGGCGTCCGGCCGGCCGCCGCGCGCGGCACCGGGTTCGGAAAATGCGGGGGTGGTGCCGGCACCAGGAATCGAACCCGGGACCTGCTGATTACAAATCAGCTGCTCTACCAACTGAGCTATGCCGGCGCAGGCGGCGATTCTAGCAGCGGGTCGCCACCCACGCTCAGAAACAGGAGATGTCCTGCACGCGGAGGTCGCTGGCACCGAGGTATTCGCGCCAGTCGAACGGCCGGGCCGACGCGACCGCGAGGTCGAGCCAGTACTCCGGTACGCTCTCGCTGCGCTCGCTCATGCGGGCGGGAAAGCCGGCGGCGATCACCTGGTCCAGCCGCTTGCGGGCATTGGCCGGGTCGCGGAACAGGCCCAGCGACACCGTGTTGGCCTGATCGCCGGAGCCGACCACGAAGTAGTCGTTGATGTTCTTGGCCGCGAGCTGCCGGGCCTCCTGCAGTGCCAGCGCGCGGCTGCCGACCGCCGGCAGATAGACCCACCACGCGCGGGGCTGGGTGGTCTGGCGCTGGCGCGGGCGCATGCGCACGACATGCCCATCCAGCGCCTGGCGGGCGCTGCGCAGATCCTGCGGCGTGTCGAACGGCCCCAGCGCCAGGCAGCGATAGTCTTGCGCAGCTCCGGTGGCGGCGTCGGCCGCCGCCGCGGGCACGCTGACCGTGCCCTCCGCCTCGGGCACCTCCGACAGCAGCTGCAGCGGCGGCACGCCCGGATCGGTGGCATAGCCGACGTGCCGGTAGGGCTGGCCCAGCAGCAACCACGCCCCGACCGCGATATTCAGCGCGCTCAACAGGACAAACAGCAGACGCAGGAACATCGAACCCCCATCAGGACCGCCGGCGCAGCCATTCTAGTGGCTTGCCGATGCCGGCATATGCGCATCGGCCCACAATGCCAGGCCGCGCAGCACGCTGTCGCTGGCCATGGCCACCGGCAGCGACAGCAGCGCGGCCAGCCGCGGCGCGTCGCCGCCATCGAGAAGCAGCACCGGCTCGCCGCCCAGGCGCGGGCGCATGTGGGCGTGGAAGCGCTCGACCAGCGCCGCGGCCGCCTGCCAGCAGCCGGAAGCCACTGCATCGGCCGTGTTGTCGGCCAGCTCGAGGACCTCGCCTGGTCGTTGCGGGCGCACCTGCGCGGTGGCATCGAGCAGCGAGCGCTGCATCAGTTGCACGCCCGGCGCAATCAGGCCGCCCAGGTGGCGGCCATCGGCGGCCAGCGCGTCCAGCACCAGCGCGGTACCGGCGCTGGCGAGCACGCGCGGCGCCGGCCCGGTGGCGTGGGCGGCGACCATGGCCAGGAACCGATCCACGCCCAGCCGCTGCGGCTCGGCATAGGCATTGCGCACGCCGCAGGCGCTGGCCGGGGTGCGCAACCAGGTCGGCGCCACGGCGAACGCCTGCTGCACGATGGCACCGACGCGCCGTTCGCGCGCATCGTCGACCACCGACGCGCCCACCACCTGGGTCGGCCGCGGCAACCCCGCCCATGCCGCGTCCGGCAGCGCCGCCAGATCGTCGGCCCATTCCATCACGCCGTGCGCCAGCCAGCCCGGTGCGGGCCCCTGCAGCGCCCACTTCAGCCGCGTGTTGCCCAGGTCCAACAGCAGCCTCACGTGCGGCGCACCGTGACGTCGGCGCTGTCCAAGCGCCGCTCGCTGCCGTCGGCCAGCCGCACCCGCAAGGCGCCGTGCGCATCGACGCCGGCGCCGTGCGCCTCGAACGTGCCGAGCGCGCCGCTCAGCCGCAGCGGCTGGCCGCGCAACAGGTCGTGGCGCGCGTAGTCGGCGCCGAAGGCGGCAAAACCCTCGCGCTCGAATTCGGCCAGGCCATGCACCAGCGCCGTGACCAGCGCGGCCGCCACGCGGTTGCGATCCGGCGGCGTGCCGCCGCACAGGCCGGCCAGGTCGGCGGCGCGCTGGCCAGCCTGGCGTTGCAGGGCGGGGGTCAGGCGCAGGTTGAGGCCGATCCCGATGACGGCCGAGCACGGCCCCTGGTATTCGCCGCTGAGCTCGACCAGGATGCCGGCCAGCTTGCCGCCGCCGGCGGCCAGCACGTCGTTCGGCCACTTCAGCCCGGCGCCGGCGACACCCAGCGCATCCAGAGCGCGGAGCACGATCACGCCGATCGCCAGCGACAGGCCGCCCAGCGCCGCAAAACCCGGGCCGAACCGTTTCAGGCAGGAAAGATAGACATTCAGCCCCGGCGGCGACAGCCAGCCGCGCCCGCGCCGGCCCCGCCCGGCGCTCTGCGATTCGGCCAGCACCACGGAAAGATCGGCCGCGTCGGCCAGGCGCCGCTGCAGTTCGCTGGAGGTGGAGTCGAGCTCCTCGTGCACCTCCAGCGCGCCCAGCGCGCGGGAGACGTCCGCCGGCAAGGCGGCGTGGATGCGCTGCGCATCGAGCATCTGCAACGGCCACGGCAGGCAATAGCCGGCGCGGCCGCGCGAGAGCACCGGCACGCCACGCGCGCGCAACGCTTCGACCTGCTTCCAGATCGCCGCCCGGGTCACCCCGCTGCACTCGGCCAGCGCCGCGCCGGAAAGCGGTGCGCCGGGCGCCAGCAGGGCCAGCAATTGCAGCGGCTGCATCAGCGTACCCGGCAGGCGGCGAGGCCCGCGATGCGGGCGGCGCGAAGGGACGGAACGGAGGGGGCGGGAACCATCGGACCATTCTAGCCCGCACGCTGCACTGCGGCATGATCCCTCGCCACGTGCACTGGCAGCGGCGTGCGGTTTCTGCGAGGATCGGGCTCTTCACCTGCGGCCTGGGGAGTTCCACTGCCATGCGCGCCACCCATCGGATCACCGCTTGCGTCCTGTGCCTGGCCTTTGCGGGTTCGGCGGCAGCGGCCAGCCTCGATTGCCAGAGCGGGGACAACGGCGGCCACGCCGCGGCGAGCCCGTCGGTGAACAGTGGCTCGGGCGACATCGGTGGGGACGTCCTGGGCATGAACCGCGGCAACAGCAGTCCGGGCACCAGCAGCACCAGCGGTGCCGTGCGCAGCAGCAACGACCGTTCCGGCGCGGCCTCGTCGGCGCCGGCTCCCGCGCCCCGGCCGCATCTGGGCTGGCAATCGCTGCTGCCTGGATCGATCCAGTAAGCGCTCGGCGGCATGCCGGGCCGTTGGTGGCAATCCCTGCGGGCACGCTTCGAACCTGCGCCGATCGCCGATCCGCTGTGGCGACGCGCACTGGCCGCCTGCCCGCTGGCGCGTCGACTGGATCCGGATCGACAACTGCAACTGCGCCGGCTCGCCGGCATGTTCCTGGCGCGCAAGCACTTCCACGCGCTGGCCGGCGCGGTCCTCGACGATTACTGGCGCCTGCTGATCGCCATGCAGGCCTGCCTGCCCGCCCTGCAGCAGGGCCCGGCCAGCCTGCGCGGCTGGCGCGACGTGCTGATCTACCCCGGCGAGTTCAAGGTGCGCCGCAGCCACCATGACGACCACACCGGCGTGGTCACCGAGGGCGACGAGATCCTGATCGGCGAAGCCTGGGAGCACGGCCCGCTGGTGCTGTCGCTGGCCGACGTGCAACTGGACCTGGAACAGCCGTGGGACGGCTACAACGTGGTCGTGCACGAGATGGCGCACAAGCTGGACATGCTCGATGGCCCGCCGGACGGCGTGCCGCCGCTGCGCGACATCCCCCGGCGGCGCTGGATCCAGCAGTTCCAGCTCGCCTACGACCGCCTGGTCGCCGCCGGCCCCGGCCATTCGCCGATCGACCACTACGCCAGCGAAAGCGCCGGCGAGTATTTCGCCGTGGTCAGCGAGCTGCACTACTCGCAGCCGGGGCTGTTGCGCGATACCGAACCGGCCGTGGCCGAACTGCTGCAGGCGTTCTACGGCCCCTCGCCCGCCGATGGCGAGGAACCGTGCGGCGGCTGCCGCCGGTAGGGGGCCCTGATTTGGTCTTCGCTCGTCATTCCAGCGAAAGCTGGGATGACGGCTTGTCCAGACCTTCCTCGCGAGTCGGGAAAGCCGCGCCCGGCGGCGCCGCTCAGCTCGCCGCCAGCCGCACGCTGAAGCGCGCGCCGCCCAGTTCGGGCGAGCGGTCGACCACCAGTTCGCCCTGGTAGGCATGCACGATGTCCTGCACGATCGACAGCCCGATGCCGTGGCCCTGCACGCGCTCGTCGCCGCGCACGCCGCGCTGCAGCACCTTCTCGATCTTGTCCTCGGCGATGCCCGGGCCGTCGTCCTCCACGCTGAGGTACAGGCCCGGCCGCTTGCGCCCGGGTTCCGGCTGCGCCTTCACCTCCAGCAGCACGCGGTGCGAAGCCCACTTGAAGGCGTTCTCCAGCAGGTTGCCCAGCAGCTCCAGCAGGTCGCCCTGCTCGCCATAGAATGCCGCGCCCTCGCCGATGTCGAACTCGCACAATACGTTCTTGGCCGCATAGACCTTCTCCAGGCCCTGCACCAGGTCCTCGGCGGCGCCCGCGATCGGTACCGCGCTGGCAAAGGTCTGCCGGCCGGAGGTGGCTGCGCGGGCCAGCTGGTAGGCGACCAGCTCGTCCATCCGGCGCACCTGGTCCAGCACCGCCGTGCTGCGCCCGGCCAGCACCTCGCCGGTGCTCGATTCCAGCTGCGAGCGGATCACCGCCAGCGGCGTCTTCAGGCTGTGCGCGAGATCCGCCAGCGTGTGCCGGTAGCGCGTGCGCTGCTCGCGCTCGTTGGTGATGAAGGCGTTGATGCGCTCGGTCAGGCCGGTGAGTTCGAGCGGGTACTGGCTGTCCAGCTGCTCGCTGTCGCCGCGCTCGACCCGGCTCATGTCGCTGGCCACCTTGCGCAGCGGGGTGAGGCTCCAGCGCAGCAGCAGCAGCTGCAGCACCATCAGCATCACGCCCAGCACCGACAGCCAGATCACCAGCGCGCGCCGATAGGCCATGTTGCCGCCTTCGAGCTGGTCCTCGGTCTGCGCCACCATCACGGTGAAGCGCACCGACTTGCCGGCCTCGGTGTCCCAGGCCACGCCGTAGCTGTAGTAGTAGAGGCGGCCCATGCGCGTGTCGATCGGGCCGACGAAGCGGCTGGTGCCCGGCTCCAGCGGCTCGAGGAAGCCGAAGTCGCGGCCGATCGCGGAGGCCGACTCCCAGCGGAAATCCTTGTCGCCCACCGCCACCGCGTAGAGGCCGGAGCCCGGCCGCGAGAAGTTCGGATCCGGCGACGTGTCCGGCGGCAGGATCCGGCCGTAGCGGTTCACGTCGAAATTGGTGATGTAGGCAATCGCGAAGTTCTGCAGGCGGTCGTGCAGCGCGCTCAGCGCACGCTCCTTGTTCGCCTGCGACAGGGTCAGGCCGACCAGGCCGAGGAAGCCGGCCAGCACGAATCCGGTGGCGATCGCCGCGCGGGCCGCCAGCGACAGCGGGCGGCGCGCGGGCGATGGCTCAGTCGTCGTCGCCGTCGGTGCGCGGGATGGCAAAGCGGTATCCGCGTCCACGTACCGTCTCGATGGGTTTCAGGGTGCCTTCCGGATCCAGCTTGCGCCGCAGGCGGCCGATGAAGACCTCCAGCACGTTGGAGTCGCGATCGAAATCCTGCTGGTAGATGTGTTCGGTGAGATCGGCCTTGGAGACCAGCTCGCCCGCGTGCAGCATCAGGTACTCGAGCACCTTGTACTCGTAGCTGGTGAGGTCGACCAGCTTGCCCTCCACCGTCACCGTCTGCGCGGTGGTGTCGAGCTTGATCACGCCGCAGGCCAGGATCGGCTTGGACCAGCCGCTGGCCCGGCGCACCAGCGCGTTGATGCGCGCCAGCAGTTCCTCGACGTGGAACGGCTTGACCAGGTAGTCGTCGGCGCCGTGCTTGAGCCCCTCGACCTTGTCCTGCCAGCTGCCCCGCGCGGTGAGGATCAGGATCGGGTAGCGCTGGCCCGCCTCGCGCAGCGCCTTGACCAGGTCCATGCCGGACATCCTGGGCAGGCCCAGGTCGATGATGGCCAGGTCGAACGGCACCTCGCGGCCGAGATAGATGCCCTCTTCGCCGTCCTGCGCCGCATCGACGGCAAAGCCGTCGCGTTTCAGCCGGGCCGCCAGCGTCTCGCGCAACGGCGCCTCGTCTTCCACCAACAGGATGCGCATGTCAATGTTTCTCCTTGCTGCCCGCATTCCGCCCGGGCGGGTTCTTGGTCGACTGGGCCGACCCCGGATTCTTGCTCGCTTCGGAGGAAATCGCCATCACCTTCACATGGCCGTCCGGGGTGAGCACCTTGATGCGGTACTCCATGCGCCGGCCGACGCCGCGCGACTCCGCCGACAATATCTTGCCGCCGGTTTCCTGCTGCACCTGGAGCACCGCCTGATCCAGCGTCACCGCCGGTTTGCTGGTCTGCGCCGCCGCCGCGCCCCCGAGCGGGATCAGTGCGGCCAGCAGCAGGCTCTTGTACCTGATCATGCGTGAATATCCTGTCCGGCGTTGAGCGAACGCCCAGCCTAGGCGATCAGGCCTGAATACTGGCCGGACGGGCGGCGCCTGTCACGCCGCCGCCGCGCGCGGCGCCATGGCCTGCTGCAGCAGCGGCCAGCCCGCGCCCGGCAGGTGCGCGCCCTCGCTGAGCGTGCGGCGGAACGCCCGCGCGCCGGGCTCGCCCTGGTACAGGCCCAGCAGGTGGCGGCTGACGTGCTTGAGCGCGGTGCCACGCGCCAGCTCGGCCTCGACGTAAGGCCGCATGCGCCGCAGCACATCCTCGCGCGAGGGCAGCGGTTCGCCGTGCAGCGCATGCTCGACCTGCGCCAGCAGATACGGATCGTGGTACGCGGCGCGGCCCAGCATCACCCCGTCCACCCGGGCCAGGTGCGCGCGCACCTGTTCGACCGTGGTGATGCCGCCGTTGATGACCACCACCAGCTCGGGAAACTCGCGCTTGAGCCGGTACACGCGCTCGTAGTCGAGCGGCGGGATCTCGCGGTTCTCCTTCGGCGACAGACTCTTCAGCCATGCCTTGCGCGCATGCACCACCAGCACGCCGACGCCGGCTTCGAGCATGGTTTCGGTGAAATGCTGCAGGCCGGCGTAGTCGTCCTGGTCGTCCACGCCGATGCGGCATTTCACGGTCACCGGCACGCCGACCGCCTCGCGCATCGCCTTCACGCAGTCGGCGACCAGCGCCGGCTCGACCATCAGGCAGGCGCCGAACCGGCCCGACTGCACCCGGTCGGAGGGGCAGCCCACGTTGAGGTTGATCTCGTCATAGCCGGCTTCGGCGCCGAGCCTGGCGGCCTGCGCCAGCTCGCGCGGGTCGCTGCCGCCGAGCTGCAGCGCCAGCGGATGCTCCTGCTGGCTGTGTTCGAGCAGGCGCAGCTGTTTGCCGCGCACCAGCGCGGCACTGGTCACCATCTCGGTGTACAGCCGCGCACGCGGCGACAGCAGCCGGTGGAAATAGCGGCAGTGACGGTCGGTCCAGTCCATCATCGGGGCGACGCACAGGCGCCACGGCGAGGCGGCAGCGGGATCGTTCATGCGCATAGTGTAAAGGCTGGCTCGCCCGCGCCTTCAACCGGCCACGCCGTGCGCCAGCTGCAGGCGCAGGCGGTCGGCCAGGCGCAGGCTCAGCGCCACGATGGTCAGCGTGGGGAAGGCCCAACTGCCGGTGGGGAACACCGAGCTGCCGGCCACGTGCAGGTTGTCGATGCCGTGCACGCGGCATTCGCGGTCGACCACGCCTTCGCGCGGATCGTCGGCCATGCGCGTGGTGCCCATGTGGTGGGCGGTGCCGTGCACCTGCGCCGGCGCGTCGGCCTCCTCCGCGAGCCAGGGCGCCGGGTGGAACGCGCCGCCGTACAGGCGCACGATCTCGCCGCCGCAAAGCATCGCCGTGCCGCGGTAGGAGTAGCGGTCCAGCGGCGTCAGCCGCCAGTCGACGCGCACCTTGGGCTGGCCCAGCGCGTCGCATTCGTCACCCAGGGTGACCCGGCTGCAGGGATTGGGCGCCTGTTCGAAGTAGCCGATCAGCTCGACGTGGTCGGTGCCCACCGCGGGTCGATCGACCAGCTTGCGGGCGAACGCCCGCGCGATGTCGCCGGCGCCCAGCGCCACGTCCAGCGCGAGCCGGGCGGTCGGCCGCGGCCGTTCGGCGACGAGGCCGAAGCGGGACGGGTCGCTGGTGGTGGCCGCGCATACGCGCGCCTTCAGCGCCGCGCTTTCGTCCTGCTCCGGGCGTGGCGCTCCCGCGCGAAGCGCGCGCAGCGCCTGCAGCCCCTTCGGCACCGCTCCCTCCATCGCCAGCGGATGGATTCGCGCCCGCAGCAGGCGATGCGTGCGTTGCGCGGTTTCCGACAGGCTGATCTCCGGAAACGCCGGAACGGGGTCCTTGTTCAGGCGCCGATCGTAGGGGCGCGCGATGCGATCGGCCGCGCCGCTGAGGATGCTGCCCAGCGCGCCACTGGGATGGTCCATGAAATAGCGCCCGACCAGGTCGTGCCGGTTGCCCAGGCCGTGCGGGCAGCTGGAGCGGGACAGCAGCAGCAGGCGCGCATTCTCGATCGCGCCGCAGGCCAGCACGTAGTGGCGCGCCCGCACCTGGCCGCGGCGGCCGTCGAGCGTGCCGATCCGGGCATGGCTGACACTGCCGCCATCGGCCGTCGCGTGCAGCTCCAGCAGGTTGGCATGCAGCAGCACGCGGATGTTCGTGGCCTGCTCCAGCTCGGCCCGATAGGCAGCGCCGAACAGGATCGGCGCGCTGACGAAGGTCCGGTTGACCAGCTTGCGCTCGTCGAACGGCGGCGGCTGGCGCGGCAGCGGCGCGAGGAAGGAGCCGGCGGCGAAACCGAGGTCGCCGATCTGGCAGAACGCGACCGCGCGCTCGTAGTACGGCTGCAACTGGGCGTAGGACAGCGGCCAGCCGCTGTGCGGCACCCAGTCGCGCCGGCTCAGGTCGAGGTCGCTCAGCGGGATGCAGCCGCCGCCCCAGAAATTGCAGCTGCCGCCGAAGGCGCGCACGCGCGACATGGCCGGGTCGAACGGCAAGGTGCCACCCGAGCTGCCCTCGTAGAGTTGCTGGCTCTCGCGCTCGCTGGCGAGGCCGCCGCTTTCGAGCATGCACAGGCTGAGCGAGCTGCCGGCCAGCGCGTGCGCCAGCGCGATGCCGGCGGCGCCGCTGCCGATGATGCAGATGTCCGCTTCGAACGACGCGGGGAGCGACCCGTTCCGGTAGTCGGCGATCACGCGGATTTCCCTGGTGTTTGTCCCGCGCGTCGCGGCGCGTTGACCCCAAGCCCCGTGCAGTCTGGGCCGCCCTGTGTGAAAACTTTGCCAGCGGCACTCCCCGGCCCGGTCAGCCTCCCGTCGCGACCGCCACGCCGGCCAGCTCGGTCGCCACCGCCACGCGTGCCACCGACAGGCGCAGCCGGCCCTTGAAGCCCTTGGGCGAGGACAGCGGGATCAGGTAGTCGTCGCCGTCGCGGGCGGCCAGCGTGCCCTGCGATTCGCTGGAGCGCTCGTCGGCGAACACGTAGCGCAGGTTCCAGCCCTCGGCGGTCTGCGTGGCGCGGATCACCACGGTGTTGCGGAACAGGTACTCGCCCTCGACGTGCTGGTCGAGCCACAGCTTGTTGTCGATGGTGTAGCCGGTGGAGGACACGGCCAGGTCCACGCTGAACACCATGGTGCGGCCGACGGTGATCTTGCCGGTGTCCAGGAACGCCGAGAACAGCACCGGCGAGCGCGGTCCGTCGCGGCCCACGTTGTCCGGCCGCAGCAGCTCGTCGAAGCTGCGCAGTATCGCGCTGCAGGTGTCGCGGCGCCGCTCGGTGAGCTTGTAGTTGGCCGCGCCACGCGGCGCCACGGTGGCCTCGAAATAGTACGAGGCGCGCACCTGCTTGCCGCTGTCCTTGGCTTTCTGCACCGAGGCCGGCAGCGGCAACGCATCGACCTCCAGCATGCCGTCCGCGCGCACGTCGCCGAACAGGAACCGCACCAGGTTCTGGTAGCCGTCCTCGGAATTGACCACGCCGTAGGTGCCGCTGTGGCTGCGGTAGGAGAACGCGCGCGGCGCCTCCTGCACGGTGGCGTTCTCGATCCGCACCAGGCCGTCGCTCATCTCGCCGGCGAGCTTGCGGCTGAACCCCAGCGCCACCTCGTAGTCGCGCTGGTTGGTGCCGACGAAACAGAAGAAGCGCTGCGGGTCGAACTTGCCGTCCAGCGTGTCCACGCGCTCCGGCTTGCCCTTCAGGCCGAGGTAGCCGGCCATGGCCTTGCGGTTGAAGTTGTTCATGTCCCACAGGCCCAGCACCGCGGGCACGTTGATGCCGCCCAGCTCGATGCCGTTGTGCGGCGTCGCATAGGTGAACACCTTGTCCACCATGGCGCGGTCCTCGGGCGTGCTGATCGCGTCGTTCTGCAGGAAGCTGCGGCACACCAGGCCGCCCATCGAATGCGCCACCAGGTGCACGCGGAAGGCCTGCAGGCGCTGTGGATCGTCGCCGCAGACCTGGTCGCGCACCTGGTGCAGCAGGGTCTTCAGGCCCTGTGCCGCCTCGATGATGGACAACGCCTTGCCATCGCCCAGGTCGCTGTCGGCCGGGTCGTAGTAGCGGTAGATCACCACGCTGCGCGCCGGGATCTCGCCGCTGATTTCCACGCCGTTGGTGTAGGTGTCGCGGTAGCCGTAGTCCTTCATCAGCCGCACCAGCGGCGACTCGAACACGTGCCGCAGCACGGTGCCGTCCCAGGCCTGGCGCACCTTGGTGGAGCCGAGGTTGAAGCCCATGTAGGGCGTGGCGACGGTGGCCGCGATCTCGCTCGGCGTCATCGCGTAGCCGCGCACGTAGATGATCGGGAAGTACGGGGCGGTCAGCGGATCCATGGAGGGGTTTCCTTCGGTCATGGGGTCAGGCAAAGGGGAGCCGGCACGACGGTACCTCAGGCCGGCTTCGGTTTCCGGGCCCGCGTGCGCCTGGGCTTGGCGCTGCCCGCCGCGGCGGATTTGACGGTGCCGGCGGCCGGCGTGGCGAACAGCTTGTTCACGCTGTTGGCGGGCGCGCCGGGCGCGGCCGCGGACGAGGCCCGCAGCAAGGCGCACAGGCTGTCGAAGCGGCAGCAGCATTCCGCATAGCCGCCGTTGGGGTCGGTGACGCCGAGCGCCGCGTAGTGGTGCCGGCCGCGCGGTGGCAGCGCGGCGGGCGCGCCGCCCACCGAGGGCCAGTCGAGCCGGCCGTTGCCGGCCACGCGCGCGGGGATCAGCCAGTAGTCGCCGGTGGCGTAGAGGCCGCCGGCCTCGAAGCGGATCTCGATGCCGTCCTCCAGCGCGATCGCCTCGCCTTCGGCCACCGCCAGCACGCCCTGGGCGTTGACGTCCTCGCGCTGGTCCCAGCGGCGCAGCAAGGGGTGCCGGCCCGGGTCGTCGGACAGCGGCCACGGCGTGATGTTCTTCGGCACGTTGAGGGTCACGCTGGCATTGGCCGGGTCGATCGCCACCACCTGCAGCAGCGGATACGCGCGCTGGCCCAGCGTGACGCGGTCGTCGACCAGTTCGACCCAGTCGTTCGCCGCCAGCCCGAGCCGGGCGTCGCGGCCCGCCCGCCCCAGCTTCACCATCAGCTGCGCGCTGCCGTCGTCCGCGGCGGCGCCCAGGTTGCTGTCGGTGACCGGGAACACCACCGAGCCGTTCTCGCGCGACCACTTGAAGCTGGCCGTGCCGGCCGGCCCGCCCCGGTGGATCTCGACCCGGTACAGCTGGTTCTCCATGCCGCGGTAGCGCGCGTCGGCGGCGATCACGCAGGGATCGTCGTCGGCTTCGTGCGGGCCCAGCTCGGCGCACAGCCGCGGCAGCGCGTAAGTGGCGCGCGCACCGAGCAGCTGGCGCACGGTCTCGCACGGCGAGGCGTTGGCCTGGTCGCCGCCGTCGAGGCTCTTGCGCAGCGCCGCCAGCTCGGCCAGTTGCTGCTTGATCGCGGCGAGGTCGGCGGGGTTGTCGGCCGCCTGCTGGCGCGTCTTCAGCGCCGCGGCGACGTCGTCGAGCTGCTGCTGCGCGCGGGGCTGGTCAAGCAGGCGCAGTTGCCACACGACCTGCGCGCGCGAGGTGGTGTCGACGCCGTCCAGGGCCGCGTCGGCCATGGCCGGCGCCTCCACCGCACACAGGTGCCGCTCCCACACGTCCAGCCACAACGCAAAACCGGCCGGTGGATTCTCGAAGCCGCTCTTGCCGTCGCTCACGCCGTAGTCGAAGGTGGGCGCATGCGGCTGCTGCGCCAGCGTGCAGGCCGTCTCGTTCACGCACAGGATGCCGTCGACGTAGAAGTGCCCCGGTGCCAGCTGCCAGTCGGTCAGCGGCAGCGGCTTGCTGCTGCCGTCGGCGTTGGTGGCGCTGCTGGTGATGGCGAAGCCGGTGCCCGCCGCCCAGCACGGGCCGACCAGGTCGCGCACCAGGGTGCGCAGCAAGTGCAGCTGGATGCGCGCCTGTTCGTTCCAGTCCGCCTCCAGCAACACACGGCCCTGTTGCTGGAACACCTGGCTGTAATGCAGGGTCGGGTCGAAGCTGACACGTGCGAAATCGCCTTTCATGGTCGATCTCCTAATTCGCAAAGAGAATGCCGGCGTCCGTGCCTGCCGGTACGTATTCGCCCAGCCGCGCCGCGAGGTTCGCCTCGCGCTGCGGTTCGTACAGGTCGTGCCAGACGCCCATCGCCGAACGATCCGATGCGCCGCGGCGGATCTCCTCGCAGCAGTCGTCGGCCAGGCGCAGGTAGTGCGGCGAGCCGTAGCGCCGGCTGCGGAACAACGGCACCACGCGCAGCGATTCATGGGCGCGCTGCGTGGCATCGACCGCGGCCTGCGCCAGGTCCGGCTGGCAATGGAAGCGCCGTGGCGTGCGCGAGCCTTCGGCCACGTAGCAGAAGCGCACGCAGCCCTGCTGCCGGCGCAGCACGCGCAGCGGGCTGGCGAAGATCGAATCCTCGGCCAGCGCGATGCCGTGCGCCTGCACCGCACCGATCACCGTGCAGCGACGGAAGCTGGCCTCGACGTAGGCCACCGCCTCGTCCGGCGCACCCAGCGCCACGCGCTCCGGGCCGGTGGCGTCGAGGATGCTGTCGCACAGTTCCAGCGCCGGCGGTTCGCCGCGGCGCTCGGGGCTGATCACCGCGATCGCACCGAGGATGCTGTGCTCGACGCGCAGCGCGGCGCGGGTGCCGTCGAGAGTGATGCTGGGTTCGCCCGGCCGCTTGGGGTCGCAGTCGCACTGCAACGCCCAGCCCGGCACCAGGGTGCAGTGGCGGATCACCAGTTCGCACAGGTCGCCGCCCGCGGCAGCCTCCTCCTCCGGCCCGTGCACCTCGATGCCGCGGCCCACCACCAGCAGGCCGTCCAGCACCACGCGGCTGCCGGCGCGGCCGCCGATGCCGAGCGCGTCCGGCTGGCTGGCGCGCACGTCGAGCAGGCGAAGTACCGGCCGCGTGCGTTCGGCCGCGCGCAGCTGGATCGCCTCGCCCGCGTCGAGCTCAAGCTCGATGCTGCCTTCGTACACGCCGCTCTCGGCCAGTTCGATGATCAGCGCGCGCAGCGTCGGCGTCGCCGCCTTCGCCGCGGCCCATGCCGCCAGCGCCTCGGCGATGCTGCCAAAGTGGTTGGCGGGCCAGGTGGTGTTCGCGGCACGGTCCGGCCGCGCGGCATGCACCACGTAGCGGGTGGCGCCTTCCAGTTCCGGCGTGATCCGCGCGTATTCGCCACCGCCGAGATTCCCCGCGAAGCCGTACTGGTAGCTCACCCACACACCGCGTTTCGGCCGCTGGTTGGCGGGGAACACCAGCCGGCCGCGTTCGGGATCGATGGCCACGCGACCGCGCTTCACCTGGCCGCGCCAGCCGGACAGGTCGGCCGGGATCAGCGCCTCGCGCGGCACCGGTACGCCCTGGCCTTTCGCCGGCCAGTCGGGCGCCCACAGCTGCACGCTGCGGCCGTCGCCGTAGAGCTCATCCGCCACGCCGGCATGGTCGGCCAGCGGGCCACGTTCCGCGAAACGCCAGCGGCGCAGCGGCAGCGGCAGGTTGCGCTCGTCGGCGATGTGGGTGGGTTCGGTCTCCTCGACCACGCGCTGGAACAGCGGCGTGTCGTTGCCGAGCACGCTGAAGCTGAAACACTGGGGACCGCGTTCCTCGATGCAGTACGCCGGCGTGCACGTCACCGGATAACTGCGCAGTCGGCAGGCGAACACCCCGACCGCGGGGATGTTGCAGCGGCCGCGCCGATGCGCGCTGCCCAGGCGCCGCACGTCGACGCTGTGCGCGAACGGATCGAACGCGCCGTTGGCCCAGCCGATGCGCTGCAGCCGCCCCGGGTCGCGCAGGTCGGCGGTGCCGCCGCGATGCGGACGGCGGTGGTCGAGGTGCTGCATCCAGCCGAGCCGGCGGTAGAACTCCACCGCGCGCGCCGGCCAGCCGGCGGCATCGCGCGACAGGTCCTCCAGCAGCGACAGCGTGCCCTTGCGTCGCCGCGCGTCGATCGTGTTGGCCACGTCCGCGCGCGGCGCCAGCACGCGGCCGAGAGCGGCGTCGCGGCGGCCGTCCTCGCCCAGCGTGGCCGCTTCCGGCAGCAGCGTGTAACCGAGCAGGTCGCCGATGTACGGCACCACCCAGTCGTCGCAGGTCTCGATGAAGGCGTTGTCGTACAGCCGCGCGATGTCCTGCTCCAGCACGTTGGCCTGGCTCGACAGCACACGCAGGAAGTCGCGCAGCGGATAGCCCTGCTCCGCGTCGCGCATGCGGTAGACCACCGGCAGCAGGTCGTACAGACGATCCGGACGCGCGGTCATGGCATGGCCTCCTGCAGCAGCAAGGTGTCGGGGACGTTCGGCGGAAGACAGGCGAGCTGTGCCGGGCGCAGCGTGCCCTCGTCGTAGCGGGCGGGCCGCACCGGCACGCGCGGCGGCACCGCCGCCAGGTTCGCAGCGGCCGCGTGGCTCATCAACGCAGCGCCGTCACCCTGCTTGTCGCCGCCCGCACCGAAGCCGGCCAGCAGGGTCGCCTCGTCGAGACTGCCGAACGCATCCACGTCGATCCAGGCTACGCCGCGCACGGCCTGCACGCAGGCGACCAGTTCGCTGAGATACACGCTTTGCGCCAGCGCGCGCCGCTCGAAGCCGAACGCATCGAGCAGCGCCGCGCGCACCGCCGGCTCGACCGACTCCCAGGCGAAGTCCGGCAGCAGCCCCACCTTCGCGCTCACGGTCAGCGCCAGCAACTCGCGCACGTCCAGGCGCACCGGCAACGACGGATCGCCGTATTGGCGCAGCGCCTGCAGCAGGTTGCGGTAGAGGTCGGAGGTGGCATCGATCGGTGCATCCGCGGCGCCGGCGATGGTCACCTGCACCAGGTTGCCCAGCTTCACCGCCGCCGCCTTGCCGACACCGCCGAACGTGCGCGCGAAGTCGGCGTAGTCCGCCACCGAGACCAGCCGGTCCAGCGCCAGCACTGCCAGCGGCACGTTGCGGCGCGCCTGGTCGCGCGTCTCCGCGTCGGCGCCGCCGGAGGCGCGCAGCGGGTTGACCACCTCCTTCACGCCGAGCGGCCGGGTCGCCAGCAGGCTGACCTGCCCCGCGCGCACGTTGCCCGGCGTACCGATGCCGTTGCGATACGTCGCGACGACGTTCTCCACGCCGGTGGGCAGGCGCGCGCCGTGCACGCCGTCGCCGAACTGCACGGTGGTCTTGCCGTCGTCGTCGGTGGCGGTGACGAAGCGGCGGTCGTTCGCACCGACAAAGGCGAGGTTGCGCGTCTCGTGCCATTGCAGGTCGTTGACGCGCAGCGTGAGCGTGCTCTGCACGCCATCCACGGTGGCCGCGGACACCTACGTCAGCGGCGGCTGCTTCAGCACGAAGGCCTGCATCGACGCCGCGCCGCTGCCGCTGCCCAGCACCTCGCGGCGGCTCTCGCCGTGGGTGGCGCGCACCACGTTGGCGTGGATGGACACCGTGTCGCGCCGGTAGCGATAGGCAAGGCCCGCGTTGGCGAACACCAGGGTGCTGTGCACGGTGTCGCCGGGCAGGTTCGCGTCCACACCCTGCTCCACCGCGGACAGCATCACCAGCTCGGCGGCACGCACCGCGTCGGTGCCGGGCACGTCGCTGCGCTGCCCCTCGACGATCACCCAGCGCCCTGCCTTCAGGCCATCGACGGCGACATCGAGGGTGAGCCGGGTGGCGTTGCCGCCGTCGGCCAGCGTGCCGACCTCCTCGTCGATCACCAGCTCGGCCAGCGCCAGCGGCTCGCTCTGCGCGAACACCTGCTGAATCCGCACGCTGTTCGTGATGCGCGGGACGACGACGGCCATCGCGACCGCCGCGGCCGGTTCGTCCGGCATGGGCACCAGCCCCAGTTCGGTGGTCTTGCCGCTGATGCCATAGGCCGTGCGCGGATGGACCGCGACCGCATCCAGCTTGCGTACCTCGACGACCGTCGCCGCGGTATTCGTGGCCGGCGTCTGCACGACGACGTAGCCGCCCGGACGGATGGCGTCGTAGGCGTTGTCCAGGTACAGCGTGTCGGCGCTCTCGCTGTGGTCCAGCGGCCAGTCGTCGGCGGGCGTCGTCTGGTAAACGCCGTCGTCGAGCTCCAGCCTGGTCGGCCACACCGCGTTGTAGCCGAACCGCGGCGCCGCCACGCGCAACGCGTACACGCCGCTCAGCGCCGGCGAGGGTTCGCCCTGCGGCACGCTGGCCCAGGCGCGGTAGAAGGTGTCGCGCAGTTGCGGGGCGAACTTCAGCAACAGCTGCGGCCGCGCATCGCTGGCCTTGCCCAGGGCGCTGGCGATGCTGCGCCGCAGACGCAGGCTGTTGGCCGGCTGCACGGTCGGCGCCAGCGTCAACGCACCGAACAGCGCGCCGAAGCCGCCGGCGGGCGCCGGCGTGGCGGCACCGTTGCCCTCGAAAGCCCCGGCCACGGCCAGCAGGAACTGCTGCGCCGCCGGCGGGCCACCGGCGAGTGCCGGCACCTCCAGCCCGAAACCTCCCAGCAGATGGTTGATGCTGGCAACGTCGCCGCCGCCGAGCAGCAGCCCCCGGTAGAGCCGCTCCACGTTGCCGCGCAGCGACGTGCCATCGGTGGCCCAGGCGGCGAGTGCCGCTCGCGCTGCCGCGACGATCGCCGCGCGCGGCACACCGAGCGGTTGCAGCCGCACCCGGCTGCGTCCGCTTGGCTGCTGCACCTCGACCGACTGCACCTGGCGGATGGCCGCCACGCCGTCGGGGAGCTCGCCGAACACGAACAGCAGCCGATCGTTCGGCTTCAGGCCGGTGGCGGTACCCGCGACCCACAGCGCGTCGAGCGTGGCGACGTTGTCCAGCGTGATGTCCTGCGGCCGGGTGAGCCGCGGCTTGAGCGCGTTCCATTCGTGGCGCGCGTCCAGCGGCTCGGCGGTCTCGAAGGTCTGCATCTGTTCGCCGGGCGCAGGCACCGACTGCACGCGCGCACCGGCGGGGATGGTCACCGGAGGCGAGTCCTTTTCCACCGTATAGGCGAGGTAGACGCTGGCGGCCACGCCGGGGCGCAGGCGGTAGTCGACCAGTCGCGCCAGTTCCAGCACCGAGCGGCGCTCGGTGGCGGTGCGCAGGTAGCCCTCGTTGGCGATGCGCTCGGTGTAGAAGCTCAGCACGTCGGCGCCGACCGCCCAGGCGTCGAGCAGGGCCATCGCCGGGTCCTCGGCCTCGCGCGTGCGCAGCCCGGCCAGCGCCGGCAAGGCGGCGTCGCTGAGACCGGCCTGCATGGTGGCGCGGAAATCGGCGTAGCGGCCGACGCGGTAATCCAGCGCGGCGAGGCCGGGCCGGTTGGCCAACGGCAACGGCGTGCCGGCGATGGCGCCGCAACCACAGGCGCAGGCGTGCTTGCCACAGGCGCTGCAACAGCTCATCGGCCACCTCCCAGCGTGAAGCGGATGCTGCCGTGATCGGGGTAGTCCGGATCGTTGTCGACGCGGGCGATGTCGCGCGCGGCCAGCTCCAGCACGCCGTCGTCGGGCACGCGGTCGACCGGGTCGTCGGCGCGCGCCAGGCACGAGAGCTCGGCATGGGCCACGCCGGTGACCGCCTGCGCCTCGGCAATCAATGCGCTGGCGAACACCGGCGCGCCCAGCTTCAGCCGATCCGGGTGGAAGAAGCCGGGCGTGCCGTCGCGGCGCAGGCCCGCGCCGAAGCGGTCGCGCAGCTCGGCCTCGACGTGGGCGCGCAGGAAGTCCGGCAACACGCAGACGAACAGCACCACGCGCAGCGGCACGTAACGGGCGGCATGCACCTCGACGTCGTGGCCGATGCGGCGGTAGCGTTCCAGTTGCGCCCGGATGCTCCGCGCCAGCCCCGCCGGCAGGCTCTCGCGGCCCAGCGGGTCCACCGCCACGTCGACGGCGTACCAGCTGCCGCACCATTCCAGCGCGCCGGCGGCACCTTGCAGTTCCGGTGCGCGCGCGGCGAACATCGCGTAGTCGTCGGCGACGATCGCGCGCAAGGGCCTGGCGCGAAACGCGCCGGGCGCGTAAAGCTTCACTTCGGCCAGGCTTTCCGGCGCGGTGCCGCCCGTGGCCGGCAGCGGGTTGCGCGGCACCAGGTCCGCCGACAGCACGCCGGACTTCAGCGCCAGCCACACGATGCTGTCGCACCCCACGTTGCCGGCCGGCCCGTTGCCGATGCGCGAGGCGGCGCGGAAGAAATCGCCGGCCTGCGGCTGCGCGCCGAGCACACCGTCGCCGAAGCGCAGGTGGGCGGCGCCGTCATCGTCGATCTCGACCACGACGTGGCGGTCGTCCGGGCCGCTGGCGAGCAGGTCGTACTGCGGCAGCCAGCGCCAGCGCGGATCGGGCGTGCCGTCCACCAGCACGTCAGCCAGCGCACCGCCGTAGACGGCGAGCTGCGGCAAGGCGCGCCGCGGATCGCGTGCCAGCAGCTTGCATACGGGCGCCTGCGGCGGCAGCGGCTCGGCCCAGGTCAGCGGTGCATCCGGCAGCACGTGGCCGGTGTCGGACGGTGGACGGCGCACGTCCGCCACCGCGCCATCGCAATGACAGCAGCCGTACTGCGTGCCGCCGGGCACCAGCCAGCAGTCCTCCGCCAGCGTGCCGCAGCGCGTGCAGGCGTCCGGCATCGCGGCGAGCGCGGCGGCGAGGCCGGGGTAGTCGCCATCGCTGCCGCTCGGCGTGCAGATGGCGCTGGACGTGCACTGCCCGCGCACGTGCTCGCCGTGGTCGACCAGCAGCACGTTGCCGCGCGCCAGGCTGACGTCGTGCAGCCAGCTGCAGTCGGGGGCCGGCATGCGCACCGACAGGCACAGGTCGAACGGCAACGCGTCGCAGGGATCCCATGCGACTTCCAGCAGCGGGGTGCCGTCCAGCGGATCGACGGACGTCTGGACGGCCGTAAGGCGCACGGCGTGCCGATGCGCGGGATCGGCGTCGGCGGGGTTGCCGGTCTGCGGGCCCAGGACTTCCTCGAAGATCAGCAGGTCGCCGACGGCCAGCTTCAGCGCGCGCGTCGGCGTGTCGGCCGCATCCGTCGCCGCCAGCAGCACGACGGGCGGCGCATCCGGTGCCGGTGGTGGCGTGTCGACCAGGGTGGCGCGGGTGCCGCCGCGCGGCAGGCAGCACAGCTCGTCACCCCAGGTGTGCAGGCGGATCGTGCTGTGCGCGGCGACCACGTCGAAGGTGGTCATGCCGTCCAGCGGCATCGGCTCGTAGATCAGCGCGCCCTGCGCCCGCGCCGCCGCGAGTTGGTCCGCGTCGATGATGCCCGGCGGCGGCTGCGCCGGCCCCGGCGGCGGCACCAGCAACAGCAGATTGGCCAGCTGCAGGCTCAGGTTGCTGGCGGACGCCAGCGTGACGAAGGCGCGCGCATTGCAGCCCTCATGCATGCGGTAGTCCACCAACCGGGCATGCCGGCGCACCGAGATGCGCTTGCGCGCGGTGCCCAGATAAGCCTCGGTGGCGACGGCGTCCTGGAAGTAGCTGAGCTGGTCGGCGGTGTAGGCCAGCGTTTCCACCAGCGCGATGCCAAGGTCGGGCACGTGGCGCTCGATCCACGCCGGCATGTCCAGCGCGAGGCGGTCGAGGAACAGCTGGCGGAAGCTGGCGTAGTCCCTGGCGAGATAGTTGATCTCCGGCGCGGGCGACGGTGCCGACACGCACGGCGCTTCGTGGGCGCAATCCAGCGTCTTCGCGCAGTCCAGCCGGAAGTGCAGCGGGGCGCAGGCGTAGCGCGGATCGAAGCCGGGATACGCCCGCCAATTCGCCGGATCACTGCCCGACGCCGCATCCACCAGGCACAGGCAATACGCGGTGTGGTCGCCTTCGCGGTCGAGCACCACGCGCAGGCAGGCGTCGTCGTGCAGCTCCGGCTCCAGCTCGGGGTTCACGCCGAGCACGCGCAACCCGGTGATGCGATCGCCGCCGCTGATGCGCACATTGGCCACGCCCAGCCCTTGCGGGACGTCGCCGAACAGGTGCACGCACAGGCTCGTGCCATCGTCGCCGACCTCGACGTAGTCGATGCCGTTGAGCGTGCCGGCCTGACGCAGCTTGTCGCGCCGCGCGGGCACGCTGCAGGCCGGCCGCGACGCGCAGCCGATGGTGCCGAGGCGCGTCGTTTCGCGTACGGTGTTCATGGCAGGCTCCGCACGAAGCTGTCGCTGCGCGTGTCGCCGCTGGCGCGCACGGTATAGCTGAGGTCGACGCGCAAGGTGGCGTCCTCGCTGCTCACCTCCAGCTTGCCCACGTCGATCACGTCGCCGAGCCAGCGCTGCAATGCCGCCTGCAGGGTGAACTGCAGCGCGGCGGCCAGCTCCGGGCTGTTCGGAGCGAACACCAGCTGCAGCAGGCCGCTGCCGAAGTCGGGCCGGTTTACCCGCTCGCCGGGGCTGGTGAACAGCAGTTGCTCGATCATGTCGCGCACGTGATCGTCGTCGCCGGTCTCCGCGGTACGGCCGCGCGGATCGAAATGGAACGGGTAGTCGATGTTCATGGCGTCCTCACATCGCGGTGACGCGCGTCTGGCTGGCGACGATCAGCAGCGGCGTGCCGGTCGGCGCGCAGGTCGCCTGGCTGTCGAACAACAGCAGCGGTTGGCCGTTCGAGGTCACCCGGGTGGCGGCGGTGACGAATTGCGCGCTGATGCACGGTCCGTTCGCCGCCGTCGGGGGCGGCAACGTGCAGCCGGCGACCAGCCAGGGCGCGGCGATCGTCACCGTCGGCTGGCCGCTCACGGCGACGCGCGGATTCGGGGCGCTGGCCTGCGCCTGGCCACCGTGCGAACAGAGCACGCTGGCGCCGACATGGATGAGGAAGCCCGGCATCATCGTCTCCCTCAGGTGACCACCAGCGCGCCGTTGTTCACCGTCACCGTCGGCCCCGCGAGCACGATGGTGGCGCCCTGGCCGTTGGAGATCGTGATGCCGACCTCGTTGACCATGATCATCGCCCCGGTGACGCTCTTGATCAGGATGCCGCCGGTCGGCCCCGGCACGTCGCTGATCGAGATGGTGTTCTGCAGACCCGACTGCAGCACCACGCTCGGGCTGGCCGGATTGCCGGCCAATGCCAGCGCGGGCACTTCCGCCGCGCTGCCCCAGAAGCCGCCGACCCACACCGGATAATCCGGATCGCCCTGCTCGAACTCGATCCACACGCCGGCGCCGATCTGCGGCACCACGTAGACGCCGCTCTGCTTGCCGGCGATCGGCACGCACGGCATCGCCCAGCTCGACGGGATCAGGCCGGACACATCCGGCACCATCACCTGGATGCGGCCGCGCTGTTCCGGGTCCACGTTCTGGATGACGGTGCCGCGGTACTTGCCGAAGAACTTGTTCATGGCAGCACCAGCGGCACGGCGGAGACCAGTCCCTTGCGCGACAGCTCGAAGCTCTGCTTGTACTCGCCGCGCCTGATCGTGTGACGCACCTGGCTGACGTAGTGCAGGCCGTCGAACGCGGGGCCGACGCCGCGCACGCCGACCAGCTGGCGCGACTTCAGCACGCGGCCGTAACGCACCACGTCGAGGCTGCCCTTGCCGGTAACGGTGTCGGCCGATTTCGCCGCCTCGGCCATGCCCAGCAGCATCGCGCGCTGCGGCGAATACTTCGCGGTCTCGTCCAGCGGTCGGAATTGCTGCGGCGGCGGATCGACCAGGCCGAGCGGCGGATTCAGCGGGCCAACGTCCGGTATCGGGATCGGCAGCGGCACCTTGGTCTGCTCGTTCTGGATGTAGACCACCGGCAACTGCCGCGCGTTGCCGTTGTAGCTGAAGCTCAGTTCGTCGACGTTGCCGGCCGCGTCCATGTCGGCGTTGAGCGCCGGCTGCGGCACGCCGACCTTCACCTTCGGTCCCCAGTACGCGATGCTCATGCCCGGCGCGGGGCCGGGATCGAGATAGAACACGTAGCCGACGCGCTCGGCCAGCAGGCGGATGTATTCCAGGTCGCTGCCTTGCTGGGTAGGAATGCGGTTGGTCGGGATCGGCACGTCGATCGCGATGCTCGGGATCACCAGCGGCACGATGCCGAGGAACGCGTACTTCGCCAGCAGCAGCGCCACGATCGCCTCGGCCGGCATCGCCGGGTACGGCAGGCCGGGCAGGCCGGAGAACTCCAGCCTGGTCATCACCGTGGTCAGGTCGTCGCCGGTGACCTGCAAGGTGGTGTGGCGCTGGTCCGCGCCCGGCAGCACTTCGGTTTTCGTTACCACGCCGTCGATCAGCACCTGCGGCATGCCGTTGACGGTGGCCACCACGATCACCCGCAACAGGGGCACCACGCCGCCGCCGGAGAGCAGGAACAGCGTGTGCAGCGGCGAGCGCACGCTCAGCGTGAACTGCAGGGTGAACGCGCCGGCTGCCTCGTCGGGCGCGACCACCTCCACCTGGGTCAGCGCATCGAGCACGAACTGCGGCACCGGCACCGGTACCACCGGGCCGACCAGCAGGGTCAGGTGCACGCCCGCAAGGCAACGCTGACCGGATATCGCCATCGTCATGACTCCTGGAAGGCTCGCAGGTTGTGTCGCGTGGCGCAGGCAAGACTGGCCGTCTTGGCAAGCCGCGCGGCGCGGCCTGAGAGGCTTCCAGGGGTCACCCCGTCAGTGAAAAATTCATGCGTTGGGGCCAGCCCTGTCTGTCCGCATGCCTTCGGCCCGTCACCTCGACAGACCGCCAGTCTGCCTTCGCCGACGGTCCTGCGGCCTGCGAACAGACAGGGCTGGTGACGATGGTGATATCCGGTCAGCGTTGCCTTACGCATGCGGCACCCCCGGGATGCCCTCGGGCAGCGTGATGCGCAGTTTCCTGCCGATCGTCTCGGTCAGTTCCTGCGGCCGCAGCGCGCGGTTCGCATCGCACAACCGCCAGAACTGTTCCGGATCGCCCAAGTAGTTCGCCGCAATGTTGTCCAGTCGCTCGCCCTGCACCACCTGATGCCACTGCAGCAGCGCGAAGTTTTCCGGCGCGGGCACGAAGCGGCGTTTCAGGTACGTCACCATGGTGCCGTCGGCGCGCACGAAGGTCGTGGTCGGCGTCAGTGCGTAGCGGCTGGTGGGTGGGAAGTTCGTGCTCATGGAGGTTCTCCGTCGCGGTCATGTCGAGCCGCGTCAGGCGTACACGGCCTCGCCGCGATCCTTCCGCGAGCGCAGTTCGGCCAGCATCCGTGACTCGCTTTCGTCCGCCGCCCAGACGGGCCGCAACTGGAAGTGCGGTTGGTCGACGATGGTCTTCCAGTTGCCGCCCCACTCCAGGCCCAGGTCCATGCCCAGGGCACCGACGGCCTTGTACTTCGGCGACTCCGGCAGGTACTTGCTCCCCTCGAACACGCCGATGTCGAAGGCGATGCCGAAGTTGTGGTTGGAGTAACCGGGCCGGGCGTTGGTCACCTTCTTCCCCGGCGCCGTGCGCCCCTGCGCATACAGCGCCGCCTGCTCCTCGTAGCTGCGCAGGCCGCTGATCACGCGGATGCTGATCCCGGCAGCCGCCGCTTTCTGCACCAGGGCGCGTGCGATCGGATGCAGTTCCGGCAGCAGCGTGGCGATCACCTTCTCGCTGCGCGCGTCCACCGGCGAAATGGCGTCGGACGGCTTCATCCGGTCGATCTTCCTGTCCACCAGCCGGGCATAGATCGCGCCCCAGGTCTGCGGGCCGGCCTTGCCGTCCACCTCGACGCCGAGAACCTCTTGTACGGCGGCAATCATTTCCTCGATGCGCATGTCGCTCTCCGATGTATTCGTGGGATCTTCAAGGCACGCCGCTCAAGCCGAGCGCAGACAACTGGCCGCCGGCACCGCCGGCCAGGCGCTCCTTCTGCTGCAGGTAGTTCATGAACAGGCTGGCGGCCTTGTGCCCCGACGGCACGTCGTTCACCGACAGCACGCGCAAGCCCAGACTGACCTTGGCGCGGATCGGGTTCAGCGCCGTGTCGAACGCCTCCTCGGTGATGCCGAACTCGGTGACGCGCACCGGCAGGATGCGCGAGCGGCTCCACACGAACAGCGCCAGCGGCGTCTCCATCGGCACGATCTCCAGCGTGCCGATCTGCGAGAGCACATCGTTCGCGCGCAGCTGGCCGCTGCTCGGGTAGACCATGGTTTCCAGCGCCGCCAGCTGGGCGAAGATGCCCGAGTCGGTGACGCCGCCGTTCTGTTCGGGGAATTCCAGCTGGTCGGTGGCGTCGATCTCCGCCTCCAGCTTCAGCGTCTCCACCGGCGGCCCCTTCAGGCGCAGCACCTCGGAACGATCGCCGCCATCCGCACTCAACCCCTGCACCTGCAACGAACGGGTCAGGGAATCGGGGTTGTACTGCAGCGCGATCACCCGCAGCACCGCCGAACTGGCCGCATCGATCAGCACGATGCCGCCCTTGAGGATGCGCGGGGAGCCGGGGAAGGCGCTCATGGCAGGTGGCCGTCAAGCAAGCGGCCCAGCCGGCCCGGCCCATGCTGGGTCAGTCGTAGTGGCATTGTTTTGCGGTCTCCGGCTGGTTGCTGGGTTCGCCCAGGGGACAATCGGAGTTCCGGTCCGGCTCCTTCTCGGCCGGGCCGAACTTGCCGGCATCCTCCGCCTGGAGCGCGTAGGGTTTGCAAGCCCCCTCGGTCATGCGGGTGAGCGAACCGCTGGTCCGGTGCTGCTCCGTGCGCGGTTCCTTGTGCGTGGTGCTGAGCTCGACCGTCGCGTAGCGCAGGTAGCCGAAGATGCCTTCCCACGGACGACGTCCCCGGCCACGGCTCTTGCGGAACTTTTCGATCGCAGCCAGCAGCTTTGGTGCCGCGGGCGAATCGGCCGCCACGCCGAACAGCTTCAACCGCTCACCCGGGTCGGTGACGCGATCGAGCAGGCCGAGGAACTGGTCGGTCAGCCGGGGGTTGGGGATGTCGCCGCCGACCAGGAACTGGGTGACGTCTTCGGCATCGCCGAAGCCCACGTCGCGCAGGGCATCGGCAAGAGTGCTGCCCGGCGCGATCGTCGGCACCCGGCCAAGCAGTTCGCCACCGGCCATCGGCGCCGGCAGCGGGACGCGCGCACCGAGCTTTCGGGCCAGCAGGTCGCGCAGGCGCCGTGCGCGCGACAGCGAGAGCTTCTGGTTCGGCTCGGGCTTTTCGCGGTTGTCCTCCGGCGAGGCATAGCCCGTGATGGAGCTGACCAGGCTTCCCGCCGCGACCTGCTGCGCCACCTCGTCCAGAGTTTGCTTCGACTCTCCCCTCAGCTGCGGGTCGGGCGTGTCGCGATCGCTGTCCAGGCTGAAGTAGTAACGCAGGCGCCCGCGCTGCACGACATCCACCGTGACCGGTTCCGGTACATCGCGCGGTGGAATGTCCTCGAAGCACTGGTAGGAAATCGGACAACGGCACTCGCGGCAGGTCTTGCTGCTGACGCTCTGGCCGGGAAGGTTCCCACCCACGCCACCGGTGATCGTGGCGGGGCCACCGGGTGTATCGGTTACCTGGACCCCGATCCTGGTGCCGCCCGGCGTTTCGTAGCCGGCCCCCGCCTGCAGGTCCACGTCCCCGGTCTTCGTTCCCTTCAGGATGCCGCCGCTGGCGCCGATCTGGCCGCCGTTGGGCAACTTGATGCGCAGGTCCGCCGAACCGCCGACCTGTGGCTCCTTGCCGATGTTCTGAACCTGCCCCTGGACTCCGACATTCACGTTGTCGGCGACATTGACATCCACGCCGACCTTCGCCGTGCCCGTCGTCAGGGTCTTGGGAATGACGTCACCGGTCACCCGCGCGGTGACCTTTCCGTTGCAGATCTCCAGCGTCACGCCGGGGTTCGGGGTCAGCTGTGCGGATGCCCTGGTCCGCGTGACGTTGTGCCCGGCGCAGGCACACAGGTAGCGGATGATGCGAATGACGACCTGGTCGTCACCACGCTTTCCGCCATCGACGCTGGCTGCGCGCCCGCGGCCACCCCGCATCTGCGGCGATTTGAAATCCGGCTCGGCGTCGGTGGGAGCGGGCGCGTCGACCAGGGTCGGCCCGGGCTTGCGCTGCAAGGAGGCGGAAGGCGCCGCGCGCACGGTCGGCACCGGGACACCGGCCATCACCCGGTCGGCGACGCGATCGGCCTCGACTTCGGCACTCGAATCCACGGCACCGATGGCGAGCCGGGGGCTCAACGACGACGACGTGCCTTGCTGGATGGTGTGCGTCAACTCGTGCGCCAGCAGGCGGCGCCCCGCATCGGAGCGTGGGGCAAGCTGCCCCTCGGCAAACACGATGTGCTGTCCCACCGTGTATGCCAGCGCACCTACGGCCCTGGCCGATTCCGCCGCGCTGCTGTCGGCATGCACGCGTATCGCCGAGAGGTCCCGGCCGAAACGCGGCTCCATCCAGCGGCGGGCTGCAGGCTCGAGCGGCCTCCCCGGCGTGGCCAGTACCTCGTGCACGATCGGCGGCACCGCGGAGGCGACTGCCGCGACACGAGGGCTGCGCTGCAGCCGCTTCCGCGCGCAATCCCGGCATTCGCCGCCGCCCGGCGCATGCGCGCCGCACCCGCACTTGCGCATCAGCGTGCCACCGGAGGTCGGCGACGTGGTGCGTGTGGCGGCATGGGCGATGTGTTCGTGCACGTCTCTTTACCTGGGGTGATCCGGTTCAGGGCTTGCGGCGCGCGGCGACACAGGTGGCCACGTCCAGGCCCGCCACGCGGCATGCGTCGTCGTCCAGCGGGTGCTGGCCGTAGCCCATCAGCGAAGCGGGGTTGTCGAAGCCCGCGGGTTTGGTCAGCTGCACCGCAAACCAATGGAGGCGTTCGGCCCTCGGCATCGATGCATTGCGCGCATGCGACTGGATGTAGTCGTAACGGTCGAGCTCGTAGGCAAACATGTGCAGCAGCTCGTGCGCGAAGCCGGTGGGGTCGCCGCCGGACCAGTTCGTGGCGACCTCCCACTTCGACGGATCCACGTCGGCGGTGAACGTGTCGGCATCCGCCACGTCGACGAAGCTGATGTCGACGATGAAGCCGGGGCGCGAGGCGGCCTTCTCGATGGCGTCCTCCATCGACTTGATGTTGGCCACGTCGGCGTCGGTGCCGGTTCCCGCCTTGCGCAGGTGCACCTTGGCGCGGACGACGATGTGCTTCGGGTCGCGCCGGTCCACTTCGTAGGTTCCGCCACCGAACTTGCCCTTGACCTTCACGTACACCCGCGCGGGATCGGCCGAGGCCTTCTCCTCCACATTGAGGTTGGCTGCCGCCACGGGCTGGGCAACGCGGGCCTTCTCCTTGCCTGCCGCGGCCACCGTAGCCGTCTGCGTCTCCACCGAAATCTGCGCCGGAGGCTTCTCCTTCGTGGTGAACAGCGCCAGCAGCTCGCCGATGTAGTACAGGCAGGCCCCCTTCTTCTTCGCATCGGTGATGATGCCGTCGGCCACGACCTTGTCCGGCGCCGCCAGGGCCTTGTACTCGGCCAGGTTGCGGATGGACCGGGCGAACCTGTCGTAGATCGGGTCGTTCCTCGCGGGGTTCACGCAGCGCCGGATCACGCCCGGCGCCGATTGCTGCACGACGTGGGCCAGCTCGTGCGCCAGCAGGCGCTGGCCCGATGCCGTCCGCAACGGCGGGGCGTCGGAGTCCAGCACGATGTGGTTGCCGGCGGTGTAGGCGCGGGCCGCGACATCGCGGGCCGACTGCGCCGCTGCCTCGCCCGTATGCAGCCGCACCGCGCTGAAGTCATGGCCGAAGCGCGACTCCATGTCGCCGCGCAAGCCGGCCTGCAAGGGCTCGCCGGATGTGGCAAGCACGGCCTCGACGCTGTGCGGCGCCGCCAGCTCCGGGACTGGCCCGCTGCCACGCCGCCTGATCCGCGGCCCGGTCGGGCCGCCGGGCGTCGCCGATGCCGCCATCACCTGGTCAGCCACGCGGTCGGCCTCGGCCTCGAGCGGGTCGTCGCTGGAACCGATCGCGAGCTTGCGTTGCAGGCCGATGCGCCGTTTCGCGCAATCCACGCATTCGGCATGGCCATGGCTGTGCGCGCCGCAGGCACACCTGCGCTGCAACACGAAGCCATCGGTGCGCGAGGCCACCGCCGGTTTCGCCGCGATGCTGGCGCTGCGCTCAGCCATGCTTGGCTCCGGTGCGTGCCGCCGGCTTCTTCGCGGCGGCGTTCTTCGCAGTCGCCTGCTTCCCCTTGCGCAAGCCGGCGAGGAAGGCGTCGAGCTTGGCGCCGTCGAGCGCGCGCTTTTTCTTCTTCGTGTCGATCGCGTCGATGATCGCGTAGGCCTCGTCGCAGTACTTGGCGAGGAAGGGCCAGGTCATCTGCTGCTTGCGGCCCCAGGTGACGCAGACCGGACCGCTTTTCGTATAGCCCGGGACATAGACGTAGTGGCCGTTGTCCGGATTCGGCTTGCCGGCCTTGCCGCCGGTGACCGCCCACGGCTTGCCCGCGTAGAACTGGGTCAGCGCCGCATCGGGCAGACTGAGGCCAAGGCCCACGCCGAGGTCCATGAACACCGCGCGCTTGATCTCCGCGCGCCTGGCCTGGTTGATCTGCGCGAAGGCCTTGATCTTGTAGCGCCGCCTCGCCGCGAGCCAGCCCTTGCTGCGCCACTCCTTCAGCGAATCGAGCACGACCAGGCCGCTGTCGGCTCCGCCGGTCTGGTTGAAG
>JBDZVT010000052.1:0-8416 GCA_040255835.1 Lysobacteraceae bacterium | reverse complement strand
GGAGTGCGGCATGAAGGTTCTGGTCATCGGCAGCGGCGGGCGCGAACACGCGCTGGCGTGGAAACTCGGGCAGTCCGTGCGCGTCGACGAAGTGATCGTGGCGCCCGGCAATGCCGGCACCGCGCGCGAGCCGGGCGTGCGCAACGCCGATGTCGCGATGAACGATCTCGATGGCCTGCTGCAGCTGGCGAAACGCGAGAAGGTCGGCTTGACCGTGGTCGGTCCGGAAGTGCCGCTGGTGGCCGGCGTGGTCGACAGGTTCCGCGCCGCCGGCCTGCGCATCTTCGGCCCGCGCGCGATCGCCGCCCAGCTGGAAGGCTCCAAGGCGTTCGCCAAGGACTTCCTGCAGCGGCACAACATCCCCACCGCGCACTACGCGGTGTTCACCGAACTGAATCCCGCGCTGGCCTACGTGCGCAGGCAGGGCGCGCCGATCGTGATCAAGGCCGACGGCCTGGCCGCCGGCAAGGGCGTGGTGGTGGCGCTGACCCTCGCCGACGCCGAGCTGGCGCTGCACGACATGCTCGGTGCGCACAGCTTCGGCGACGCCTCGGCGCGGGTGGTGATCGAGGAATTCCTCGACGGCGAGGAAGCCAGCTACATCGTGATGAGCGACGGCAGCCATGCGCTGCCCATGGCCTCCAGCCAGGACCACAAGCGCCGCGACGAGGGCGACCTCGGCCCCAACACCGGCGGCATGGGTGCGTACTCGCCGGCGCCGGTGGTCACGCCGCAAGTCGAGCAGCGCATCCTGAAGGAAGTGATCGAGCCGACCCTGCACGGCATGGCGGCCGAGGGCGCGCCGTTCATCGGCTTCCTCTACGCCGGCCTGATGATCGACAAGTCGGGCGCGCCGAAGGTGATCGAGTTCAACGTGCGCTTCGGCGATCCGGAAACCCAGCCGATCATGCTGCGGCTGAAATCGGATCTGGTGGACCTGATCGACGCGGCGCTGGACGGCCGCCTCGAGCACACCCGCGCGCGCTGGGACAGCCGTCCCTCCCTGGGCGTGGTGGTGGCCGCCGCCGGTTATCCGGGGCGCGCGCGCACGGGCGACCCGATCGAGGGCCTGGACGACATCGCCGGTGACGACGTGAAAGTGTTCCACGGCGGCACCGCCCGCGACGACCAGGGTCGGGTGGTGACCGCCGGCGGACGCGTGCTCACCGTCTGTGCGCTGGGCGGCGACCTCGCCGCGGCCCGCGAGCGGGCGTACGCGGCGGTGGGCCGGCTGCGCTGGGAGGGCGCCTTCCATCGGCGGGACATCGCCCATCGCGCCCTGCACCGGCGCTGAGCGCCCGGCGAGCGTGCGCCGGCGCATGGTAAGCGAACGGGGGATTGACTTTTCCGGGCCTGCTTTTTTGCGATATGCTTGCAGGCTCCCCCGCGTAGAGTCGTGGCGCCAGAAGGCCCGAGCGACCACGTGCCGATTTCACGTAGAAGAGGTTTCTGGCATGCGCAAGACGGTTTTGTCGCTGGTATCGATGGCTGCGCTGGCTTTGGCCGGCTGCCAGGGTTCGTCGTCGGAGCAGGCCGGAAACACCGGTCCCGCCTCCCCCGAAAGCACGGCCGCGGTCTCGATCCCCAGCGAGGTGAGCGGCACGATTTCGCTGCGCGAAGGTTCGCCGCAGCCTTCGGACAAGGCGACCCTGGTGCTGAACCTGGCCGACGTCTCCTCCAGCGCCATTGGCTCCGCGCCGCTGGCCACCAAGACCTCGCCGGCCGGTACCTTCCCGCAGCCGTTCAAGCTCACCTTCAACCCGGCGGACGTCAAGCCCAATGACCTGTACGTGGTGCAGGCCGTCCTCACCGACGGCGATCGCCACTACGTGATGCCGATCCAGGCGCCGGTGCTGGCCAAGGGCAGCAAGAACGACGCCGTGTCGATCCAGCTGGTGGCCGAACAGACCCCCGGCGAGAAGCTGCTGGCCGAGTTCACCGACCAGCAGCAGCAGCTCGGCGCGATGAAGGTCAGCCACGGCACCAAGCTGGAGAAGGACGCCTCGCGCGGCTGGCAGCTGTTCCGCCAGGACGGCCAGGTCCAGTTCATCCGCGAGCTGGTCGAGTACACCAAGGACGGCTTCACCAGCACCGACTATGCCTACAAGGACGGCAAGCCGTGGGCGATCGTGCAGCAGCACATGGCCAGCCGCGACGGCAAGCCCACCTCGATTGACCGTGCCGGCTGGAGCGATGACGGCACCCTGGTGCTGAAGCAGCACCAGGTCGGCAGCGACGTGCAGGTACTGGACGCGGCGGCAGCGGACAAGCTGAAGCAGGAAGCGATGACGATCCTGGGCCTTGCCACCAACGGCAAGAACAAGTAAGCCGTTGCCGGCTCCCGCCTTCGGGCGGGGAGGCGCGAAAAAAGAAGGCCGCCCGGATGGGCGGCCCTTTTCGTGGCGCGATTCCGTGGAGCGGACCCGGCGTGGCGGGCCCGATCCGCCGGGTCAGAGGTCGATCCGCACGCCCATGTTGACGCTGTTGTACTTCTGGCTGTTGTCCCCGAACCGGCCGCTGTAGCCGATCCAGCTCTGCACGCTGGGCGTGAGCCGGGCGGACAGGCCCAGCGTGGCGGTGCCCCAGCTCTGGTCCGGGCTGAAACCGGTCAACGCGAAGCTGCCGTTCATGGAGTTGAGCCCGGCGGTGACCAGGCGCGCGTCGGCCTTGCTGTCGTGGTTCCAGCCCAGCTCGGCATACGGCGACATCACCAGGTTGTTGACCTGCCACTGGCCGCGCAGGCGCCAGCCCAGCGTGGACAGCAGCGAATCGCGCTGCTGGCGGCCGAACCACATCGCGCTGCTGTCGCTGCCGTTCTCGCTGTAACCGCTGACCTTCACGGTCTGCCAGTCGACGGTGGCGAACGGGCCGGTCTGCAGCTCGCTGCCGAGATCGAACCACCAACCGCCGGTGACGCCGCCGCCCAGGTGCGAGCCGTCGGTCTTGCCGGTTTCGGTGCGCTGCATGGCGCCGATGGTCATGCGCCGCTCGATGTCCTTGAAGTTGGACTGGCCGAAGTTGACGTAGCCGCCGACGTAGCCGCCACCGCCGTGGTAACCGACGTAGCCCAGGCCGCTGACGTCCTGCAGCTTGTAGCCACCGCCGCCGGAGAAGTCGGCATTGTGCTGGCCGATGCCGAGCGCCACGCCGGCGGTGACGTGTTCACCGGCGAAGTAGTTCGCGCCCAGGGTGAAGTTGAAATTGTCGCTGTTGGTGCGCGGCGAGCTGTCGCTGGCGTCGAAGCGCTGCCGGGCGTAGTCGATGTTGACGAAGGCGCGTACGTCGCCGTCCTTGCCGGTGGTCAGCATCTGGTCGCGCATCACGCGGTTCTGCACCGCACTGGCCGCCAGCGGCGCCTCGCCCAGCAGCGAGATCTGCTCCGGCGCGTGGATCACCGACAGCACGTACTGGCCGAGCATCGCGTGGGCGGCGGCGGTCGGGTGCACGCCGTCGGCGAACAGATAGCTCTGGTCGGTGCCCGATGCGTAGGTGTACGGCAGACCCGACCCCTCCGGGCCGCACTGCACCGAGCTGGAGCCGACGCCGCAGGCGGGGTCGGTCACGTTGCTGAAGCCGAACGCGCCCGGGTTGGCGATCACCTCGTTGAGCAGGGCGTAGGTGTTCGCCGGGATCACGTTCAGGCCGTTGCTGCTGAGCTGCTTCAGGCCGCTGTCGAGCACGCCGTTGTAGAGCACGGCGAGCTGGCTGGCGCCGGCCTGCGCGGCCGCGCCGCCGGCGGCGGCCTGCGGGGTCTTGCCGAGGTCGGGCAGGTTGTAGACCACCACGTACTTCGCGCCGGCGGCCTGCAGGCCGGCAAGCACGCCGAGCTCGGTCTGCGCGGCGTTGACCGCGCCGGCCGCGATGACGTTCGGGTCGGTCTGCGTGCCGCTCAGGTAGAAGATGTCGTTGGCGCCGCCCCAGACCTGGTACAGGGCGCGGGAGTCGGCCTTGCCGCCGTTGGCGCCGAGATACATCTGCAGCTGCTGGGTGATGGTCGGCACCGCCGCGACGTTGTTGACGAAGCCGGCGCCGCCCCAGGCGTAATCGGTGCCGCCGGCGGCCGACGGCGCGAGCGTGAAGCCGAGGCCGGTTGCCACGTTCTCCGCCGCGGTGGTGCCCGGGTTGGTGGTGAAGCGCAACGGCGGCTGGATCGACGGCGCGCTGGCCAGCGAAATGTTGCCGTTGTCGCTCAGGCTGTCGCCGAAGACGATGACGTTGCTGAAATCGGTGGCCGCGGCGGCCGTGCTGAACAGCAGGGCGGTGGCGATGGCGCCGGCCAGATGGCGGGTACGAAGCATGGAAACACTCCTCGGCCGGGATGGCCTTGTTAGCTGGGCGTTACGGTACGGTATTCCATACGGAACCGCATGCTGCAGCGCATCGCCGCCGCATGCGGGGGGATCGCCGGCTGCTCAGCGCTTGCCGGCGCGCGCGAACGCGTCGGCGAACGCGTTGTTGGCCGGCGCCGGGGCCGGCTTGGGCGCACCGCCCGGACGCGGGCCGCGGCCATCGCGCTGGCCGCCGCGGACATCATTGCCGGCGCCCGGACGGCTGCCGCGCGTCTGGCCCGGTTCGTCGTCCAGCCGCATGCTCAGGCCGATGCGCTGGCGCGGCAGGTCGACCTCCATCACCTTGACCTTGACGATGTCGCCGGCCTTCACCGCGTCGCGCGGATCCTTCACGAAGCTGTGCGACAGCGCCGAGACGTGCACCAGGCCGTCCTGGTGCACGCCGATGTCGACGAACGCGCCGAAGGCGGCGACGTTGGTGACGCGGCCTTCGAGGATCATGCCGGGCTTGAGGTCCTTCACGTCCTCCACGCCCTCGGCGAAACTCGGCGCGACGAACTCCGGGCGCGGGTCGCGGCCGGGCTTTTCCAGTTCCTTCAGGATGTCGCGCACGGTCGGCACGCCGAACCTGTCGTCGGTGAACTGCTCGGGCTTGAGACTGCGCAGGAAGCCGGTGTCGCCGATGAGGTTGCGCACCTCGCGGCCGCACTGCGCGATGATCCGCTCGACCACCGGGTAGGCCTCCGGGTGCACCGCGCTGGCGTCCAGCGGGTTGTCGCCGTTCGGCACGCGCAGGAAGCCGGCGCATTGCTCGAACGCCTTGTCGCCCAGTCGCGGTACCTTCAGCAGCGCCTTGCGGTTGGCGAACGGGCCGTGGGCGTCGCGGTGCTTGACCACGTTCTCGGCCACCGAGGACGACAGGCCGGCGACGCGCGCGAGCAACGCGGCGGAAGCGGTGTTCACGTCCACGCCGACTGCGTTGACGCAGTCCTCCACCCGGGCGTCCAGCGCGCGGGCGAGCTTGATCTGGTTGACGTCGTGCTGGTACTGGCCCACGCCGATGGCCTTCGGTTCGATCTTCACCAGCTCGGCCAGCGGGTCCTGCAGGCGGCGCGCGATGGAGACCGCGCCGCGCAGGCTCACGTCCAGCTCGGGGAACTCCCTGGCGGCGGTTTCCGAGGCCGAATAGACGGAGGCGCCGGCCTCGCTCACCACGATCTTCGACAGCTTGTGTTCCGGCGCGGCCTTGGCCAGGCCCTTGATCAGCTCGCCGGCCAGCTTGTCGGTCTCGCGCGATCCGGTGCCGTTGCCAATCGCGATCAGGTCCACGCCATGCTGCTTGCACAGCCTGGCCAGCGCGGCCAGCGACTCGTTCCACTGGCGCCGGGGTTCCAGCGGATAGATGGTGTCGGTGGCCAGCAGCTTGCCGGTGGGGTCGACCACCGCCACCTTGCAGCCGGTGCGGATGCCGGGGTCCAGCCCCATCACCGTCTTCGCGCCGGCCGGGGCGGCCAGCATCAGGTCCTTGAGGTTGTCGCCGAACACGCGGATGGCCTCGTCCTCGGCGCCTTCGCGCACGCGGCCGAACAGGTCGAGGGTGAGGTGCAGGTGCAGCTTCACGCGCCAGGTCAGGCGCACGGTCTCGCGCAACCAGGCATCGGCGGGGCGGCCGCGATCGTGGATGCCGGCGTGCGCCGCGACGCGGCCCTCGCCTTCGGCGTGGCCCTGTTCGCTGTCGGCGGCGGGCGCGAGTTCCAGGTCGAGCACGCCTTCGTTGCGTGCCCGCATCAGCGCCAGCAGGCGATGCGAGGGGATTTTCGCGATCGGCTCGGCGTGGTCGAAGTAGTCGCGGAACTTCGCGCCCTCGTGCTCCTTGCCCTCGACCACTTTCGCGCGGATCTGGCCCTGCGACCACAGCCAGTCGCGCAACTCGCCGACCAGGTGCGCATCCTCGGCGATCGACTCCATCAGGATCGCGCGCGCGCCGTCCAGTGCGGCGCGCACGTCGGCCACGCCCTTGTCGGCGTCGACGAACGGCGCGGCGAACGCCTCCGGCACGAGCGTGGGATCCTCGCGCAGCCCGGTCGCCAGCGGTTCCAGCCCGGCCTCGCGGGCGATCTGCGCCTTGGTGCGGCGCTTGGGCTTGAACGGCAGGTAGAGGTCTTCCAGCCGCGCCTTGGTGTCGGCGGCGAGCAGGTCGGCCTTCAGCGCGTCGTCGAGCTTGCCCTGTTCCTCGACGCTGGCGAGGATCGCCGCGCGGCGCTCTTCCAGCTCGCGCAGGTAGCGCAGGCGCTCCTCCAGCAGGCGCAGCTGGGTGTCGTCGAGACCGCCGGTGACTTCCTTGCGGTAGCGCGCGATGAACGGCACGGTGGCGCCACCGTCGAGAAGATCCACCGCCGCGCGCACCTGTTCGGTCCTGGCGGCGATGTCCTGGGCAATGCGTTGTTCGATGCTGGGCATGGGTGGGGCTGGTTCCTGGCGGCGGCGTGATGCCACCGGATGAAAAAAGTGAAGCCGTCGATGATAGCAAGCGCCCACAAGGCACCGGCGCCCCAAAATGAAAGCGGCGCCGCGGACGGACCGCGGCGCCGCGTGGGAGCGTGCCGATCAGGCGCTGAAGGAGTTGCTCTTGCCTGCCGAGCTCGCGTCCGGCTTGAACTCGCTGGCGCGGCCGTTCAGCACCAGGGTGCTGCAGAGCATGTCGTGCAGGCCCTGCTTGCGCCGCGTCCAGCCGACCATCAGGAAGCCGATGCAGAGGATGAAGGCGCTGAGGAACTTGGCCAGGTAACGCCCCAGCGCCCGCCAGATGCTGATCCGGCGGCCTTCGAGGTCGGTGACGCGGATGCCCAGCGCCAGCTTGCCCAGCGTGGCCTGCCAGGGCGAGCTTTCGCACAGGGCGAAATACAGCCAGGTGATCACGGCGGTGATGATCAGCGGCGTGCTCATGGTCGCGTAGTACTGGCTGTAGGCCGCCATCATCACGTGCGGATCGCCGGGCGCCGAAATCATCATCTGCTTCATCGCCTCTTGCGCGGCACCGTCGCCCATCGACCGCATGATCAGCAGGTTGTTGGGGATGTACAGCACGATCGCATCCAGGATGTACGCCGCCACCCGCTTCCAGAAGCCGGCGTAATCCTCCAGCACGGCGGCGGTGGTCTGCGGCAGCGCCTGCAACGGCGCTGCCGATGCCGTGCCGGGCTGGCCGGCGGCCGGGGGCGCGGCGGGTACCGCGTCGCGGAACAGGACCGACAGCGGCTGCCAGTCGGCCAGGCCTTCATACCAGGCCAGGTCGTCGGGGCTGACCTTGCCGCTGCGCAGCCACTCGCGCACGTCCTTCTCCTGGTACGGGCCATGCCGTTCGCCGTCGCGGCCGATCCAGATTTCCATTGCGCACTCCCCTGGCTGTGTGGAGTGCGCATGATGCCACGAGTGCGCGCGCGGGCGCTGTGCCGGGAGCGACGGGCGGCGCGCGGCTCAGGCCGCGTCGCGACGTTTCAGGTGGACCAGCAGCAGCGAGATCGCCGCGGGGGTGACGCCGCTGACGCGCGCGGCCTGGCCCAGCGTTGCCGGCAGCGAGCGCTTGAGCTTGAGCAATACCTCCGCCGACAGCCCGCGCACCTTGTCGTAGTCGAAGTCGGCGGGGATCGCGGTATGTTCGTGCCGGCGCGCCCGTTCGATTTCCTCGCGCTGGCGCTCGAGATAGCCGGCGTACTTCACCTGCACCTCGACCTGGGCGGCCACATCCTGGCGCGCCACCGGCGGTCCGAATCCGGGCACGGCGACGAGCCTGGCGTAATCGAGTTCCGGGCGGCGCAGCAGGTCCACGGCAGGGGTTTCGCGGCTGAGCGCGATACCCAGCTCGCGTTCGAGGGCGGCCCCGCGTGCATTGGCCGGGCCGGCCCACAGGCCGCCCAGACGCTGCAGCTCGGCCTCGACCGCCGCGCGCTTCGCGCGCAGCGCCTCGACCCGCGCCTGCGGCACCACGCCGAGCTCGAAACCCTTTTCGGTCAGGCGCAGGTCGGCGTTGTCCTCGCGCAGGTGCAGCCGGTACTCGGCACGCGAGGTGAACATGCGGTACGGCTCGATGGTGCCGTTGCTGGTGAGGTCGTCGATCAGCACGCCGA
>JBDZVT010000027.1:0-42043 GCA_040255835.1 Lysobacteraceae bacterium | reverse complement strand
TGCGCGAAGTCACCGACTACGCGGGCTACAAGCACGAGTTCCTGAAGCTGTTCGGCTTCGACCGCGACGACGTGGATTACGACGCCGAGGTGGAGGCGGATCGGCGGTTTGATTGCGTGGAGCTTTGAAGCGTCGGCTTGCTCATTTCCATCCGGGGCGTGGCGGAGGGAGCGCCGCGCTACGGTGCTGAATTTCTCCAGAGGGCAAGGCTTGGGGCAGGGAGCATCCCGCACGCTTGTGCTGGATGCGTAAGGGCGTCGCTGCGCATTGACCGGTGAATCCACATTGCCGGTGTGGGAGGTGCCGACCATGGTTCGCGACAGCTAAGTTGGCTTCGGTGACCGTTTGCGCCCTGGTGTCCTTGGCAGCGCCGGTTGCCGCATCCAGTCGATGAAGGCGCGCAGGGCGGGGCGCATGTGGCGGTGGCCGGTGTGGTAGAGGTGGAAGCCGGGGAAGGCCGGGCTCCAGTCTTCCAGCAAGGCGACGAGACGGCCGCGGGCCAGGTCTTCCTGCACCATCGCTTCGAGCAGGAAGGCGACGCCGGCGCCATCGCGGCATGCGGCCAGGACGAGCTCGTCGTCGTTCAGCGTCAGCGGGCCGTGCACGGCCACGTCCAGCGCGGCGCCATCTTTTTCGAATTCCCACGCGTACAGGCGGCCGCTCTGCAGGCGCAGGGCGATGCACGGCAGGTCGAGCAGGTCGCGCGGGTGGGTTGGCTTCGGGTGCGTCTTCAGGAAGCCGGGGGCGGCGACGGCGATCATGCGTTGCGGGCCGCCGATCGGCACGGCGGCCATGTCGCGCTCGAGTTTCTCGTGCAGGCGGATGCCGGCGTCGAAGCCCCGGGTGACGATGTCGACCATGCCGTCGTCGACGTCGATCTCCAGTTGTACCTCCGGAAAGGCGCGGGTGAAGGCGGTCAGCCGGTGCGCCAGCAGCCGGGTTGCGCCGATCCGCGGCACCGAGATGCGCAGGCTGCCGCTCACGCTGCCGGGTTTCCGGCGCCCGCTGGCCATGGCCTGGCCGATGGTCCGCAGCGCCGGGGCGATCTCGGCGAAAAAGCGTTCGCCTTCCGGCGTCAGTTTCACGCTGCGGGTGGTGCGTTCGAACAGGCGCGTGGCGAGTGACCGCTCCAGCCGCGCGACCGCCTGGCTGACACCGGACGAGGCAAGATGGAGCCGACGCGACGCTTCGCGGAAGCTGCCGGCGCGGGCGACCTCGACGAAAATGCTCAACTGGGAGAGGTTATCGCGCTTCATTGCTCGATCTTAGTGAGCAGCCCGCGCGCCCGCCAGCGCCTACCGGCCGTGGGCATCGGCTGCCATAGTCTGCGCATGCTTGCTCCGTTCGTACTTGCTGCATCGCTGCTAGGCGCTCTTGCCAGCCACCCTCCGGCCTCGCTCGTGGCCGTCGGCGTCGAGGCCGACGCGAAGCTGGTCGACGGCGAGCTCGTCGTGCCTGCGCGGGCTGCGCCGGACCGGGTCGTCTTTTTCGACTTCGCGTCGGGCGAGCCGCGGCGCCGGGGCGTGGTCGACGTGCCGGTGAGCTTCCAGGGTCCGCCGACCTCCATCGCCATCACGCCCGACCGTCGCCGCGCCTTCGTCCCCGCCGCCAACGGGCGCAGCGCCGGCAAGGCACGAACGCTGGCGTCGCTGGACGTGCTTTCGGTCATCGACCTGGACGGCCCGACACCACGGCTCATCCAGACGCTGCACCTGGGCCTGGCGGCCACCTCGGCGGCGCTGAGCCCGGATGGCGGCATGCTGGTGGTCACCCACGCCGACGACGACCGCGCCACGATCCTGCGCGTCTCCGACGGGCGTGCCGAGGTGGTCGGCCGGCTGGATTTCGACCAGGGCGCTCGTCCGCTGGCCGCGGTGTTCCTGCCGGACGGCCATTCGCTCGCGATCACCTTTGCCGGCAGCAACCGGATCGGCCTGTTCGCCTGGCACGGCACCACGATCGCGCCGCGTGCCTACCGGGAAATCAGCGCCGGGGTCTATCCGGCCTCGTTCGCGGTCTGCGGCCGCAGCGGTCTTGCGGTCGTCGGCAATTACGGCAGCGTGTCCGGCGATGTCGATACCGTCAGCCTGATCGACCTCCGTGCCACGCCGGTGCGGGTGGTCGACACGGTCAGCGTGGGACCGTCGCCGGAAGGCGTGGATTGCAGCGCGGATGGCCGCCACGTGGTGACCGCCAACCAGAACATGAGCACGGTGGCCGCCGACGACCCGCGTTTTGCCCCGCAGGGCGAAATGGTGCTGCTCACCGTTCGCCACGGCACGCTGGTGGTGACCGACCGCGCGTCGATCGGCGCCTGGGCGCAGGGCGCGGCCTTTGTCGGCCAGGACATGGTGGCGGGGGAAAGCATGCAGGACCACCGACTCCATCTGTTCCGCATTGCCGGGGACAGGTTCGTGCGGCTGGCGCCGGTCACGTTCGAGGGTGGCGGCCCGGCGATCCTGGGCCGTGCGCCGGGAGGGTGATTCGCCACCGCGGGAGGTGCATCATGCGCAATGCGGCCGGCGGTTGCTACGAGGATCGTGGACATGCCTGGCTGCATCTGCCGGACGACATGGAGCGTCCGGTTTGAAGCCGGTGGTGCCCGCCGCGGTGTTTCAGGCGGGCAGCGCGTCCACCGGAACGGCCAGCCCGCGCTTGAGCGTGTCCAGCGCCACGCGGGTGCGGAAGCGTTTCACGTTGGCGTTGGCGGCGATCAGCCGCTGCATCAGTGCGTCGTAATCGTCGACGTCGCGCGCGCTCACTACCAGCACGTAATCGCCGTCGCCGGTCACGTACCAGGCCTGCTGGATCGCCGGCTCCGCCGCGATCCACTGGCGCAGGCTCGCCAGCAGCTCGGGCCGTTCGCGCTCGACCTCGAGATCGACGATCACGGCGAGCCGCTGGTCGACGCTGCGCGGATCGATCAGCGCCACCTCGGCCACGATCACCCCGTCCTCGCGCAGCCGCGCCATGCGCCGTTGCACCGCCGACGCGGACAGGCCGATGTCGGTGCCGATCATTTCCGCGGAGCGCCGCGCATCGCGCTGCACGATGGCGAGGATCCGGCGATCGAATTTGTCGAGTTCGGCGGGCATCGGGCGCAAACACCTCGTGGGGCGGGGAGAAAACCTGTTTCGCGGGCCGACAACGCCATTTCGCCGCGCCGCGGAAACCTAGCATAGGTCGTCGCCTCCCACATCGCCGCGAGACCCGGCCATGCCCACGCAAGCCCGCCTTGAACGGATCCTCGACGCCGCGCGTCACATCGATCCGGTGTTCCTGGATTCGCCCACGCACACCAGCGCCGCGCTCGACGCAGCCCTGCGCTGCCAACTGCTCGCCAAGGACGAAACCGCCAACCCGATCGGCTCGTTCAAGGGCCGCGGCACCGAGCTGTTCGCCGCCTTGGCGCTGCAGCCGGGCGAGCCGGTGGTCTGTGCGTCGGCCGGCAATTTCGGCCAGGGCCTGGCGCGTGCGGCGATCCGGCGCGGCCATGCCTGCACCGTGTTCGCCGCCCAGACCGCCAACCCGGTGAAGCTGGATGCGATGCGCCGGCTGGGTGCCGAGGTGCGGCTGTCCGGCCCCGACTTCGATGCCGCCAAGGACGCCGCACGGCAGCATGCCGCCGCCGGTGGCCAGCGCTTCGTCGAGGACGGCATCGAAGCCGAGCTGGCCGAAGGCGCCGGCACGCTCGCGCTCGAACTGGCCGCATCAGCGCCGTTCGACGCCATCGTGGTGCAGGTCGGCAACGGTGCGCTGCTGGCCGGCGTCGGCAGCGCGATCCGTCACGTGGCGCCGCACGCGGAAATCGTCGCGGTGGTGGCCGCCGGCGCGCCGGCGATGAAGCTGTCGATCGACGCCGGCCGGGTCATCGAAACCGCCCGCGCCGAGACCATCGCCGACGGCATCGCGGTGCGCGTGCCGATCGCCGCCACGCTGGCGCACCTGCGCACGTGCTGCGACGACGTGGTCGCCGTGTCCGAGGCGCGGATCTTCGAGGCCATGCGCCTCATCCATCGCCACCTGGGCATCGCCGTGGAGCCGTCCGGCGCGGTCGGCGTGGCGGCCATCCTCGACTTGCCGGAGCGCTTCGCCGGACGCCGCGTGGCGACGATCCTGTGCGGCCGCAACCTGTCGCCCGCCATGCGCGAACGCCTGCTGGCGGCGTGAACCACGCCTTTCCCCGAGGACACGCAAACCCATGAAACTTCTCTACCAGACGCATTCGCCATACGCGCGCAAGGTGCTCGTCGCCGCGCACGAACTCGGCCTGCAACACCGCATCGAGGTGATCCACCACGACACCAGTCCCACCCGTCGCAACGACGAAGTGTTCGCGCTCAACCCGCTCGGCAAGGTGCCGGTGCTGATCGTCGACGACGGCCCGGCACTGTTCGACTCCAGCGTGATCTGCGAGTACCTCGACGGCCTGCACAGCGGCGCCAAGATCATTCCGGCCGAACACGCCGCACGCTTCCGCGCCCTGCGCCGGCAGGCGCTGGCGCAGGGCATGGCCGACGCCGGCATCGCCGTGCGCTGGGAAGCCGAGCGCCGCCCCGAGGCCTCGCGCTGGCCGCCCATGCTGCAGGGCCAGCTGGAGAAGATTGCCTCCACCTGCGATCTGCTCGAACAGGAGCTCGGCGAGGCGCCGCCGGCGGAAGCCGTGCCCGACATCGGCGACATCGCCCTGGCCACCACGCTCAGCTGGATCGCCTTCCGCCACGTCTATCCCTTCGCCGACGGCCGCCCACGCCTGTCCGCCTGGTACGCGCGCTTCAGCCAGCGCCCCTCGATGCTGGCCACCACGCTCAGCGGCGACACCCGTGACTGAACGCCTTCCTTCGCACCGACTGGACGCACCGCCCCATGAGCTCCCTCTGGACTGACCTGCTGTTCCTGCACGGCCATATCGCCGATGCGCGCCTGGCGCGCCGACTGGATGCAGCGAAGCGACCCGCACCGCCGCCGACCACCACCGCGCCGGCAAAGTCCTCGCCCGGCTGGCTGCGCCGGCTTTGCCAGGGCATTGGTGACGGCCAGCTGCGTCGGCAGTAACGTGTCGCCCGGGTCGATGGATCCCGGGAGCGGGAAAACCCGCTGCTGCCCGATGCCATTGGAGCTTCCATGACCGATCGTCAAGCAACATGCCGCTGTGGAAAGCTCGTCGTTCGCACGCGCGGCGAGCCGGTACGCATTTCCATCTGCCATTGTCTCGCCTGTCAGAAGCGCACGGGCAGCGTGTTCGGCATGCAGGCGCGGTTCCCGTCGGCTGCGGTGACGATCGAGGGGCAGAGCAGGGAATACGCCCAGGCCGGCGACAGCGGGAGCATCGCGCACTTCCGGTTTTGTGGCGACTGCGGCGCCACCGTGTACTGGCAGGCCGATGCGTTGCCGGGGTTCGTCACCGTGGCGGTCGGCGCGTTTGCGGATCCGGGTTTTCCGCCGCCGCGGGTATCGGTCTATGAAGGACGTCAGCATTCCTGGCTGGGCTTGCCGGACGATATGGAGCATTTCGATTGAGGGGTGGGCCACCGGTGGTCTGGTCCACGTTGCCCGCACACTAGCGCGACAGAAGCTCCCGCATCTGGCGGGCCGTGCGGGTATCGCCAACTGCGTCGGCGGCCAAGGCTGCGCCGTGGAGCGCGCCCCGGCGGCCCGGTGCCGCTGTCAGGGCGGACTTGTAGGCATCAAGCGCTTCCTGCGGCTGGTGCAGTTGCAGGTAGAGGTCGCCAAGCTGCTCGCGTGCGGGAATGATCGGGCCTGGCGTCACCGGCAATTTCTCGATGGCGTCTTCCTGATCGGCTGCCAGCCGGAGCGTCGCAATGCCCTCGTCGGGACGCGCCCCGGCCGCTGACTGCCAGGCCCGGGCCTCCTTCCCGAGGATGTCGACCTGGGTCGCCCAGTAATCCTTCTTGCTGGCCAGCAACTGCTGCCGACAGGCGTCCAGTCGCGCGATGTCGGCGTCGGCGGCCCTGGCATGCCCGGAGCGCGCGTTGGCCACCGCGCGGGCCCAATAGACGATGGCCGCCACCTCCGGCGCCGCGCCGTCGCCCGCCTGCAGGCGCGAGGCCGCGGTCCACTGGCGGCCTTCCATGGCGAGGCGGATCGGCATGGCCGTGGCGGCGTAGCCGACTTTGAATTCGGCACCGGCGTGGACGTCCATGCCGTCCAGTGAATGCACAACCTGTTCCGCATCGGCGCGCCGACCGCGCTGGAGATACGCGTAGGTGAGGTAGTCCATCGCGTGGAGTTCCTCGCCAAGGTCACCCTGGCTGTGCGCCGCGGCGCGCGCCGCCAGGTTCGATGCGATGGAGTCGTCCCACAGGCCCAGCCGCGTGAAGATGTGCGAGGGCATGTGCAGGGCGTGCGGCGCCGACGGCGCGATCTTCGCGTAGGCGCGCGCCGGGGCGACGCCGCGGGGCGCCAGTTCGGCGCTGTCGTAAGCGTGGATGAGGTAGTGGGCCACGCCGGGGTGGTCGGGGTGTTTCCGGTAGATCGGCTCCAGGATGGCGCTTGCCTGTTTCTGGTGGGCGTGGGATTTGTCCTGCGGGGAGGCCGTGGCCAGCAGCGACAAGGCGTAGAGCACCTGGACTTCGGTGTCGGCCGGGTAGCGGCTGGCCGCGACCGCCATGGCCGCCTCGTAGGCCTTGGCCCGGGCGGGCGGCGGGACGTGCCCGGCATCGTGGTAATAGGCCGCGATCGCCGCGGTCAACGCGCGTTCGCGCGCGGTCTTTGCGTCCAGGCGGGTCGCCCGGAGGGCTTCCGCTTCGCCCTTGGCCAGCTCGTCCGGGGCGGGCGGGCTCCACAGCGGGTGGAAATGGGACATCGCGATGCCCCAGTGCGCCATGGCACAGGAAGGGTCGGCGTCGGCGACGCCGCGGAAGGCTTGCTCCGCGGCGGTATAAGCAAAGGAGTGGAGCAGGGCGACGGCGCGTTCGAAGTCGTGCGATACCGCAGGTTCGCAGGAGGTGGGGAAACTGACCCTGCCCAATGTTTCCGGTGCCGGATGCGAATGCATTTCCTGGGAGGAAGCGGCCGACGCGCAGGCGAGCGTGCTGGCCAGAAGCAGGGCAGTGATGGTCTTCATCGCTGAGGCTCCGGCAGGCGGTAGGGACGATCATAGGCTCACCGGTAGCCTTTATCACCACCGGCGCATGGCCGTACGCGTGCGCTCCGCCGGGCGGGCTAAGATGACCGCGGGCGGGACGGCGGAGACGGCGATGTGGAAGCGGGTGGTCGGGTACGGGGCGCTGCTGGCGGCGGGAACGCTTGCCCTGCAGTGGATGGACTACCAGCGCGTGGTGCGGATGCATGCGGGCGACGTCTACCTGCTCCTGGTCGCGACGGCTTTCCTGGTGCTGGGCATCGTGCTGGGCGTGCGGGTGTTCGCCGCGCCGTCGCCCAGCGCCTTCGACGGCAACCCGCAGGCGCGGACGGCACTGGGCCTGAGCGCACGGGAGCTGGAGGTGCTGCACGAACTGGCCGCCGGGCACTCCAACAAGGAAATTGCCGCGCACCTCCATGTGTCGCCGAACACGGTCAAGACACACGTGGCGCGGCTGTTCGAAAAGCTGGACGCGAAGCGGCGCACCGAGGCGATCCGCCGGGCGCGCGAGCTGGGGATCGTGCCCTGAGGGAATGCTTTTGGCGGAACCGCCCGGATTCACCCGTTCGGGTGATTGCCGGGCGGGGCGGGGTGGCGGTCAATGGCGACACCAACCACCAGAGGGAAAGGCTCATGTTGATCACGATTCTGAAATACGGCGTCGTCGCGGGCGTGGTCGTCGGCGGGTTGATGTTTGCCACCTTCCTCGGCTTCTCCGGCGTGCCGCCGCTGAAGTACGGCATGCTGATCGGCTACGCAACCATGTTGATCGCGCTGAGCGCGGTGTTCGTGGGGATCAAGCGGCACCGGGACGTGGAGCGGGGTGGGGTGATCAGGTTCTGGCCCGCGTTCGGGATCGGGATGGGTATCAGCTTTGTCGCCAGCGTCTTCTACGTGGCTGCATGGGAAGCGCTGCAGGCCATGACCCACATGGATTTCGCCAACTCCTATGTCAATGCCATCATTGCCGGCGAGAAGGCAAAGGGCGCGAGCGCCGAAGCGCTGGCCAAATTGGCTGCCGACATGGAGGCGTTCAAGCTGCAGTACGCGAACCCGCTGTTCCGCCTGCCGATGACTTTCGTGGAGATCTTCCCGGTCGGCGTGCTGGTGTCGCTGGTCTCGGCGGGGCTGCTGCGCAACAGCCGGTTCCTGCCCGCGCGGCGTGGTTGAGGCGGCTCCCCGCGTGAAGGCCCGGCGCCTTCCTGCGCGCCGGGTCTGTCGGCCGCTGCGACTCGCCCGCGTCAATCGCGCGACTTGGCCACCACGCTGCCGTCATCCGGGTCGGCCAGCAGGTCGACATCCGTGCCGTGGGAGGTCTCGGCGTCAGCGCTCCACAGGCCGTGTTCGTATTCCACGTCGTGGATCTTCTCGTAGCCGGCGGCGGTGAGTTTGGCCTTGATCTCGTCCTTGTTCAGTCTGGATGGTGCGTCGGTGACATAGACCTTGCCGGTGGTCGGTCCCACCGCGATCTTGGCCCACTGGTCGTTGCCGCCGCGCGCCTCGCTGCGCCACACGCCGTCCTTGAACTTGAGTCCCTTGACTTCCTTGTAGCCGGCGTTGGCGATCGCGGTCTTGATCGCGTCCTCGGTCAGCGCACCTGATGGCGGCCGGGTGCCCCAGCGCGTGGTCGTGGTGACGATCTGGGTGGTGCTGCCGGACGGTGCGGGAGCGGGTGTCTGCTGCGCCATCACGGCGGCGCACAGCGACAGGCCGATCGACAACGGAAGCGTGCGCTTGATCATCGGGGACTCCTTCTGCGGTGGCGTCGCCGACCGGCCGCGACGGGCCGGGCGCCGACTCGTGGGGAGTTCGATGGGAGCATTGCGTGCGAAATGGTTGCGTGAACGCGGTGAATGGGGATTCAGCACGCAGTTCGACCCGACCTTCCGCCTCCCCCACGTAGGAGCCCGCTCGCGGGCGATGCTCTTGCTCCTGCGACTCCCGAATCCCGGCTTTCAACAGACGAATGTCTGGTCATCCCCGCTTCAAAAGCATCGCCCGCGAGCGGGCTCCTACGGGGTTACGTTGTTCGCGGCGGCGGGGTGTGATTCGAGTCGACGTGGCCGGGCCGCCGGTGGGGTATTTCAACCCCACCAGGCTTGCGCGGTGCGCGATCAGCCTTCGCCCATGCCCTCGGCCGGTTCCGGTGCGCTGCCGGCGCGGACCTTGTCCTCGATCTGCTGACCGACCTTCGCGTCCACGTTCTTCCAGTACGCAAAGGCGCGTTCCAGCACCGGGCTGCGCACGCCGCCGAGCAGGCTGCCGGCGACCTGGTCAACGAACTGCGCGCGCTGGGCGTCGTTCCAGACTTCGCGCACCAGGGTGCCGGCCTGGCCGAAGTCGTCATCCTCGGCATGCAGGGTGTATGCGCTGCGCACCATCCCGCCATCGGCTTCCCAGCCGTTCTCGACCGGGCCGGTATCGTCCGACCATGGGCGGCCGCCGCTGTTGGGCGCATGCACCGGCGCATTGCCGCTGTGGTGGTAGGCCATCTGGCCGTCGAACATGTACGTGTTCACCGGCACCTTGGGCTGGTTCACCGGCAGCTGGTGGAAGTTGGTGCCGATGCGGTTGCGTTGGGCGTCGGCATAGGCGAACGCGCGGCCCAGCAGCATCTTGTCCGGCGACAGGCCGATGCCCGGCACGGTGTTGCCCGGCGAGAACGCGGCCTGCTCGATCTGCGCGAAGAAGTTTTCCGGGTTGCGGTTCAAGGTCATCGTGCCGACCTTGATCAGCGGGTAATCCTTGTGCGGCCAGACCTTGGTCAGGTCGAACGGATTGAAGCGGTAGTTCTTCGCCTCGGCATACGGCATCACCTGCACCGACAGATCCCACACCGGGAACTCGCCGCGTTTGATCGCGTTGAACAGGTCGGCGCGATGGAAGTCGGCATTCTCGCCGGCCATCGCGGCCGCTTCGGCGTTGTTGAAGAAGGCCATGCCCTGGCGGGTGTGGAAGTGGTACTTCACCCAGAACTTCTCGCCGGCGGCGTTGATCCACATGTAGGTGTGCGAGCCGTAGCCGTTCATGTGGCGCCAGGTGCGCGGCAGGCCGCGCTCGCCCATCACGTAGGTGACCTGGTGGGCGGTTTCCGGATTGGACGTCCAGAAGTCCCATTGCATGTGGTTGTCGCGCAGGCCCGAGTCCGGCAGGCGCTTCTGGCTGCGGATGAAGTGCGGGAACTTCATCGGGTCGCGCAGGAAGAAGATCGGCGTGTTGTTGCCGACCAGGTCGTAGTTACCCTCGTCGGTGTAGAACTTCAGCGAGAAGCCGCGCACGTCGCGCCAGGTGTCCGGGCTGCCCGATTCACCGGCGACGGTGGAGAAACGCGCCAGCATGTCGGTCTTCGCACCTTTCTGGAACAGCGCCGCCCGCGTGTAGCGCGAGACATCCTCGCTGACCTCCAACACGCCGAACGCGCCGGCGCCCTTGGCGTGCGGTTGGCGCTCGGGCACCTTTTCGCGGTTGAAGTGCGCCATCTGCTCCAGGAAATGCACGTCGTGCAGCAGGATCGGTCCGTCTGGGCCGATGCTCAATGAATTGCGATCGCTGACGGCCGGCGCGCCGAAACCGGTGGTGGAGCCGCTGCCGGGATTGTTCTGGTCATGGGACATGGGCATTGCTTCCTTCGATGATGGCCGGCCGGGGGTAACCTGGTCGAGTCTGCCCCCAGGCATGTGAACAAGCCATTCGATTTTTCCAATCAGGACGATAGGCGGTGCCATCCCGGTCCTGGGGCGCCTGGCGTCGCCCTTCACGGCCGCTGGTCGGTGGATGGAGAAGATGGGCGATGAGGAATATCGTGTATGGCTGAACACCAGATTCCCCATCGTTCCCCAGCTCCAGGAAATGCCATGACCACCAAAGCCTACGGCGCCCAAGCCGCCGACAAGCCGCTGCAAGCCCTCGACATCGAGCGTCGCGCACCCGGCCCGCATGACGTGCAGATCGAGATCGCCTATTGCGGCGTATGCCATTCCGACCTGCACACCGTGCGCTCGGAGTGGGGCGGCACGCTTTATCCGTGCGTGCCGGGCCACGAGATCGTCGGCCATGTCAGTGCCGTGGGCAACGAGGTCGGCGGCTTCAAGGTCGGCGACACCGTGGGCGTGGGTTGCATGGTGGGCAGCTGCCAGCATTGCGCGGCTTGCGACGAGGGGCTGGAGCAGTACTGCGAGAGCGGCTTCGTCGGCACCTACAACGGCCGGACGAAGGACGCGCCGGGGCATACGCTCGGCGGCTATTCGCAGCGCATCGTGGTGGACGAGAAGTTCGTGCTGAGGATCCGCCACCCGGAGGACCAGCTGGCGGCCGTCGCGCCGCTGCTGTGCGCCGGCATCACCACGTACTCGCCGCTGCGGCACTGGAAGGTCGGCCCCGGCAGCAAGGTCGGCGTGGTCGGCATCGGTGGGCTGGGTCACATGGGGGTGAAGCTCGCCCACGCGATGGGCGCGCACGTGGTCGCATTCACCACCTCCGACGGCAAGCGCCAGGCCGCGCTGGAGCTGGGCGCGAACGAGGTGGTGGTGTCGCGCAACGCCGGCGAGATGAAGGCGCACGCCGGCAGCTTCGACTTCATCCTCAACACCGTCGCCGCCAGCCATTCGCTGGATGCGTACACCAGCCTGCTCAAGCGCGATGGCACCATGGTGCTGGTCGGCGTGCCGTCGGACCCCCATCCGTCGCCCAACATCGGCAACCTGATCTTCAAGCGCCGCGCGATCGCCGGCTCGCTGATCGGCGGCATTGCCGAGACGCAGGAGATGCTGGATTTCTGCGCCGACAAGGGCATCGTCTCGGACATCGAGATGATCCGCGTGCAGCAGGTCGACGAGGCTTACGACCGCATGATCAAGGGCGACGTGAAGTACCGCTTCGTGATCGACAACCGCTCGCTGGCCAGCTGATCGACCACTCCGGCGCGCGGGCGGTCAGCGCCAGTTCGCGTGCTGCTCCCAGAACGCCACGGCACGCCGATACGCCGTGCGGTCCAGCGGTACGCCCGAGCCGCCTTCCTCCACACCCAGCGCGTTGCGCAGCATGGTGATCGGCACCATCGGGATCTCTTCGGGCTCCGCCGTATAGAGACAGCCGACGACGCCCCAGTCGGCGTCGATGGGCGAGCCTTCCTTCGCCAGCTGCTCGCAGCTGTAGAGGATCGGCAGCAGGTAGTTGGCCACCGGCGGGTCGATGCCTTCGAACCAGCGCACCAGCACCGGCAATTCCTCGCTGCTGCGCGCCTCGTAGGCCGAGCGCAACAGGTGGCGGTTGGCCTCGGTGATCGGCGTGGCGGTACAGCGCGTGGAGGTCCAGTTGCGGTGCACGTGCAGCTTGCAGAATGGCGCATAGCCATCCAGCACCTTCAACGGTGCCTCGGTGTTGAGGCGCTGCTCGAAATCGTCGGCGCTGCAATCCTGGATGGCGCTGGGTCGGCGGTCGCGGGGGAACAGGCGGGTGCGGGCGAAGGGAGTGAGGACGATGGACATGGTGCACGAGGATCGACACACGAACCTGTCGCGTCAAGCTTCAGCTGCTCCACCAACCGTTGAGCCCGCTTGCGCGATGCTCCCGGAGAAAATTCCGAACGAGCCTTTGCCCGTCATTCCAGCGAACGCTGGAATCCAGTGCCTCCCACCGGCCGCCAAGGCGCTGGATCCCGGCTTTCGCCGGGATGACGGCTTGTCTGGGCATCCCGGGCTTGGAATGCCCCATCCTCCAATCCGGATTGTAGGAGCATCGCCCGCGAACGGGTTCCCACGGGAAAAGCGGCGAGGTCAGGCCACGAACTGCAGCCGCGCCAGCTCCGCATACAAGCCGCCCTCGGCGAGCAGGCTTTCGTGCGTGCCTTGCGCCACGATGCGGCCGCCGTCGAGCACCACGATGCGGTCGGCACGTTGCACGGTGGCGAGGCGGTGGGCGATGACGAGGGTGGTGCGGCCTTTTTCGAGGCGTTCCAGTGCTTGCTGGATCGCTGCTTCGGATTGCGCATCGAGCGCCGAGGTGGCTTCGTCGAGCAGCAGCAGCGGGGCGTCGCGCAGGATCGCGCGGGCGATCGCGATGCGCTGGCGCTGGCCGCCGGAGAGGCGCACGCCGCGTTCGCCCATCTCGGCCTGGTAGCCGTCGTGCAGGGCGCTGATGAAGTCGTGTGCCTCGGCGGCGCGGGCCGCGTCATGCACTTCCTCGTCGCTGGCGCCGTCGCGGCCGAAGCGAATGTTGTCGGCGGCGCTGCCGCTGAAGATCACGGTTTCCTGCGGCACCAGCGCGATCGCGCCGCGCAGGTCGTCCAGTGTCACCGCGCGCAGGTCGATGCCGTCGATGGAAATGCAGCCGCTTTGCGGATCGTAGAAGCGCAGCAGCAGCGAGAACACGGTACTCTTGCCGGCGCCGGAGGGACCAACGAGGGCGACGGTTTCGCCGGGGCGTACGTCCAGCGTGAAGTCGTGCAGGGCGGGGGCGTCGGGGCGGCTCGGGTAGTGGAAGCTCACGCCGTCGAAACGCAGCGCGCCGGTGATCGGCCGGGGCAGGGCCAGCGGCTGCGCCGGCGCGACGATTTCGGGGCGTTCGTCGAGCAATTCCCCCAGGCGTTCCATCGCGCCGGCCGCACGCAGCACGTCGCCCCACACCTCGGAGAGTCCGGCGACCGAGCCGGCGGCGAACACCGCGTACAGCACGAACTGGCCCAGCACGCCGGGGTCCAGCGTGCCGGTCAGCACATGCCGCGCCCCGGCCCACAGCACCAGGGTGATCGCGCCGAACACCAGCACGATCACCGCCATGGTCAGCAGCGCGCGCATGCCGATGCGTCGGCGAGCGGTGGCCAGCGCGCGCCGGATCGCGTGGCTGTAGCGGGTGCTTTCGATGTTCTCGCGCGCGTACGCCTTCACCGCGGTGGCGGCGTTGAGCGTCTCGTTGGCGATCGCCGCGGCATCGGCGAGGCGATCCTGGCTGGCGCGCGAGAGCTTCTGCACGCGGCGGCCGAACACCAGGATCGGCAACATCACCGCCGGAATCACCAGCGCGGTGAGCCCCGCCAGTGACGGTGCGGTCCACACCATCATCGCGCTGGCGCCGGTCAGCATCACCACGCTGCGCAGCGCCACCGACACGCCCGAGCCGATCAGCGCCTGCACCACCTCGGTGTCGGCGCTGAGACGCGACAGCAGTTCGCCGACGCGGCTGCGTTCGAAGAACGCCACGTCCAGGCGGATCACCTGCGCGTACAGCGTCTGCCGCAACGAGGCCAGCGCGCGTTCGCCCAGCAGGGTGATGCAGAAATAGCGCGCCGCAGTGGCCACGGCGAGCACCAGCGCCACGCCGAACAAGGCGATGAAGGTCTCGTTGATCGCCGTCTGGCTGGCGTGGCCGAAGCCCTTGTCGATGATGTGGCGGAACGCCAGCGGCAGGGTCAGCGAGGCGCCCGAGGACAACCCCAGGAACACCAGCCAGCCGATGGCGAGCGCGCGGTGCGGCTTCAGGAACGGCCATAGCCCGCGCAGGGCGCCAAGGCGGCGGGACGGGCGGGGCGTGTCGGTGGCAGCGTCGCTCATGGATACTCGCAGGATGTCCGGAGGGATGCGCACGGCGGCACGCAGCCTTTGAAGTGGGGCGCAAGCCCGCCGATTCAATCGGTGCCGACCTGATTGGTAGGAGCCGCGCTTGCGGGCGATGCCTTTGAGGCCGGGATTCGGTATTAGCTGGAGCAAGAGCATCGCCCGCGAGCGGGCTCCTACAGACGGGCCGCGATCAGTCGAGGCGGTGCGCCTCGCTGCGGCCGCGGGTGAGGTCGCGCACCAGCAGCGTCAATTCGTCCGCGCGGCTCGCCGGCAATTGCAGCTGCAGGGTGACGCCGTCGGCGCCGAACTGTTCCGATTCGACCTCGGCCTGCAGATCCCTGAGGCGGGCCTTGAGCACCGCGAGCGCGGCGAACTCCACGCACAAACCGAACCGCGCCATCGCCACGATCGGCACCCGTTCGGCCAGGCGCAGGCATTCGGCGGCGGTGCCGCCGTAGGCACGCGCGAGGCCGCCGGCGCCGAGCTTGATGCCGCCGTACCAGCGCGTGACCACCACCATCACGCCGTCCATCTGCTGGCCTTCAATCGCCTGCAGGATCGGTCGGCCCGCGGTGCCGCCGGGTTCGCCATCGTCGTTGAAGCGGTAGTCCTGGCCGATGCGCCAGGCCCAGCAGTTGTGCGTGGCGGCCGGGTCGGCGACCTCGCGCAGGAAAGCCAGCGCCTGCGCAGCGGCGGTCACCGGCTCGGCGATGGCCAGGAAGCGGCTCTTGCGGATGTCCTGCTGGTGGCGGCAACGCGCGGCGAGGGTGGACAGCGGTTCGCTCACGGCCTGGGCAGTTTCGCCTGCAGTTCCGGCGGCAGCGGCCATTGCGGATGGGCGCGGTGGAAATCGAGCAGGCGCTGCTGCGCCTCGCGCGCGTCGCCCTGCGCGAACAGCTGCTCGATGCGCGCCAGTTCTGCCGCCGGCGTGGTGGCGCTGGCCGCCGTGGCGGGCGCCGCCTGCACGAGGGCGTCCGCCGTCGGCGTGGAGGCTTCGCGCCGCATCGCCGACGCCGCCTGCAGCCGCATCTGCACTTTGGCCGCCGCAGCGGCCGTGCGCGGTTGCGGCGGGGCCGGCGGCGGGGCGGCAAATTCTGCGGCGGGGGATGGCTTGCTGGCGGCCATCGCCTCGCGTCTGGCTGCCATCTCCGGCTCCGCTGCGAGCGACGCAGGCGCCGCGACGGCGGCGGGCGCCGCGACGGTCGGTTCCGGCGCGGCCGCGTCGCCTTGCAGCGGCGCGGCCGTCGGGGTCGAGCGCATATGCCAGGCCAGCCCGGCGACCAGCACCAGGCTGGCCGCGCTGCCCACCGCCACCAGCCAGTGCGGCACGTGGCGAGGCCGCGAACGCGCCGCCGCCTCGACCGAAGGGATCGCGCGGGCCTTGATCGCCGACAACGGCTCGGGGTGCACCCAGTCGCCGGACTCGCGTGCGCTCATGCGGCGGCGCTCGACGCGCAGCGGTACCGGGTCGACGCCGATTGCCTGCGCGGCGGCCTGCCGCACGGCCGCGTCCAGCGCGGGCCCCGGTTCGCGCCGGGGCAGGCGCCGGTACAGCGCGGCCAGCTCCGCCTCGCCGGGGAGCTTGTCCTCGGCGGATGGATCGTTCGGTGGCGTGGGCGTGCTCATTCGGACAATGCTTCGCGTAGTCGGGTCATGGCATAGCGCAGGCGCGATTTCACGGTTTCGCGGCCGCTGCCGGTCACTTCGGCGATCTCCTCCAGGCTAAGTTCCTGCTCCAGCCGCAACAGGATGGCGGTGCGTTGTTCGTCGGGCAACTGCTCGATCGCGCGCTGCAGGTGGCGGCGACGCTCGAAATCGGACCAGGCGTGCTCGGGTTGCTCGTGTTCGGGGATGGCGACGCGGGCCAGCGCCAGCTCGGCTTCTTCGCCATCGGCCGTGGGGCGCTGGCGGCGCAGCGCATCGACCAGCAGGTTGTGCGCGATCTGCAGCAGCCAGGTGCTGAACTTCGCCTGCGGCTGGTAGCGCGCGCGGGCGCCGATGACCCGGCTCCAGGTTTCCTGGAACAGCTCGTCGGTGCGCTGCGGATCGCGCAGGCTGCGCAGCAGGAACCGGTACAGCATGCCGCGATGCTTCGCGTACAGCACATCGAACGCGGCAAGGTCGCCGCGCGCGTAGGCCAGCATCAGCATCGCATCGGGGTCGACCGCGGCATCCATGGAGTGCGAGGTTAAGGCAAATCGACCGTGTGCGGGCGGCTCGCGCGCAGGCGAGGGCGCGAAAGGTATCGGCCCCGTCGCGCGGTCGCCGCGGGGGAAGACGGCAGCGGGGAGGCTGGCTGCGGTCGTCACGGCGATCGACACGGCGGGGCCGAAAGGCTCAGCGCGCGGCGGTTTCAGGGGCGGTGCGCGTGGGCGTGGACAGGCCTTCGGCCAGCTTCACCAACTGCACGAAAGCGGCACGGTAGCCGTCGGCATCCCGGCCGCGAGCATTGTCGGCGAGCTGTGCGATCTGGCGATAGCCATAGCCGTCCAGGTACTTGCCGCCGCGCAGGGCATCGGCGAACGCAGCCACCGCGGCGGCCCAGCGCAGCCGCTCGCTGGCTTCGGCCTCGGCCTGCGCGGCGATCGGCTGTTCGATCAGGCGGCTGGCCGACTGTCCCGGCAGCTTGTAGCGCAGGCGCAGGAAACCGAGTTCGTTGCCGTGGCCTTGCGGCTCGGCGCGGTTTCCGTAGCGCAGCGGGTCGAGCCGCGCGCCGGCGGAGCCGGCTGGGGTGATCTCGTAGATCGCGGTGACGTTGGCACCGGCGCCGATCTCGCCGGCGTCGACCTGGTCGTTGTTGAAATCCTCGCGCTTGAGCATGCGCTTCTCGTAGCCGATCAGGCGGTACTCCTGCACCTGGGCGGGGTTGAACTCCAGCTGGATCTTCACGTCCCTGGCGATGGTCAGCAGCGTCGCGGACATCTCGTCCACCAGCACGCGGCGGCCTTCGGCGAGGTTGTCGATGTAGTGGTGGCTGCCGTTGCCGGCGTCGGCCAGCATCACGGCCATCGCGTCGTTGTAGTTGCCTGCGCCGAAGCCCAGCGTGGTCAGTGCCACGCCGCCCTTGCGATGGTCCTCGACGATGGATTTCAGCGCCTGCGGGTCGACCGTACCCACGTTGAAATCGCCGTCGGTGGCCAGGATCACCCGGTTCACGCCGCCGTCGATGAAGCCCTGCGCGGCCTGCGCGTAGGCCAGTTCGATCCCCGCGCCGCCATTGGTCGAACCGCTGGCGTCGAGGCTGTCGATGGCCGCGTCGATGGTGGCATGGCGGTCGCCGGCCGTGGAGGGCAGGGCCACGCCGGCGCGGCCGGCGTAAGTGACGATGGCCACGCGATCGCGGGCGCGCAACTGGCGCACCAGCTGTTTCAGCGAGGCCTTGAGCAAGGGCAGCTTGTCTGGCTCGTTCATCGAGCCGGAGGTGTCGATCAGGAACACCAGATTGGATGCGGGGATCTGCGCAGCCGGCACGCGATAGCCCTGGATGCCGACCAGCAGCAATTGGCGTTGCGCATTCCACGGTGCCGGCGCGAGCTCGGTGGTGACGCTGAACGGCTGTGCACGATCGGCCGGCGGCGTGTAACCGTAATCGAAGTAGTTGATGAACTCCTCCGCGCGCACCGCGTCGGCCGGCGGCAGGCGGCCGGCATTCAACATGCGCCGCACGTTGGTGTATGCGCCGGTGTCGACGTCGATGCTGAAGGTGGACACCGGGTGTTCGCTCACCCGTTGCACCGGGTTGGTGTCGCGGTGGGTGTAGTTCTCGGTGTCGATGTCGCCGGGCATCGGACGGATGGGCAGCGGCATCGGCGGCATCATCGCCATGCGTGCGACCTGTTTGGCCGCGTACGCGGGCGCGGCCATTTCCTGCAGCCGCGGCCGGACGGGCGCGGGTGGCGGCATGGCGACGGCATCGCTGGCTGCCCGGCCGGCTTGCGTTGCAACGGGCGGGGGCGGCGGCGCGACGGGGGCCGGGTTCGCGGTGGCGGCCGGCTTGCCGTTGCCGGTCGGCGTGGCTTGCTTGTTCCCGCTCGATGCGGAGCCGGGCTCGGGTCGTGACACGCTGCAGCCGGTGAGCAGCACCAGCAGGGCCAGCAGCAGGCTGCGCAACAGGGCCAAGAGCTTCATGGGCGTTCTCCTTCGGTGGGTGAAAGGTGAAACGCCGCTGGCGGCCAAACGGGGTTGCCCACGTTCGCGGTAGCATGGCGCCCCCGTGCGATGCCCCTTCGGAACGAGATGATCAACAACGACGTACTGCGCGCCATCCGCTACATGCTCGACTTGAGCGACGGCAAGGTGGTCGAGCTGATCCACCTGGCGGACGCCGACGCGCCGGTGACCAGGGAAGACGTGCAGGCGATGCTGAAGAAGGACGACGAGCCCGGCTACGTCGAATGCAGCAACAAGCTGCTGGCGCTGTTCCTCGACGGCCTGGTGTTCCACCGCCGCGGCAAGGACGAAAGCCGCCCGCCGCGCCCGCCGGAGAAGCGCGTCACCAACAACGTGGTGCTGAAGAAGCTGCGCGTGGCGTTCGAGCTCAAGGACGTGGACATGCACCAGATCCTCGAGTCCGCCGGCTTCCCCGTCTCCAAGCCGGAACTCAGCGCGCTGTTTCGCCAGAGCGACCACAAGAACTTCAAGCTGTGCGGCGACCAGCTGCTGCGCAACTTCCTCAAGGGGCTGACGATGCGGATGCGCGACGGGCGCTGAGCCGGCCTATTCCGGCTGATACGCCCACACGGTTTCTTCGCTGCTGACGCTGCGGATGCGGCCCAGGCGGCGGATCAGGTGTTCCACCGAGCGGGAGCGGGCGAGGGTCATGTCGCCGATGCGCATGACGCTGGCGATTTCCACGGTGGCGGTCTTGCGGTCGTCGGCGAGTTCGATCGACTTGATCTCGAAGTCGTAATCCGGCTCCAGCAGGCCGCCGGTGCGTTCGCTCAGGGTCTTCATGCGGCGCAGGGTGCGGGTGAGCTCCGCGCAGGCGCCGGCCTTGTCCTTCGCGGCCGGCGCGCGGGCCGAGCCGCGGGCGGTCACGGTGGCGTGGTAACTGTCGTCCAGCGCGTCGCACAGCGGCTTGGCATCGAACCGCTGCAGGGCTTCGATCTGGGCCTGGTAGCTGGCGCGGATCGTGGTCTCGGTCATCCTGCGGCTGATGTCGAAGTACCAGATCGCCACGGCGACCACGATGACTGCGAGCACGATTTTCTTCATGCGACGTCCTCCCTGACTTGATGGATTTGGCTGGAGCGCTTCGGCGGCAACTGTTTTTTTGCTCGTCATTCCCGCAAAAGCGGGAATGACGTCGGGTTGGACTGGCGGAAGTCTGGTGACGTACCCCTTGATCCCCCTGGCGCGCGAAACCGCGTCGCCTCCCCCGCCGCGCATCGTAACTTCCTGCGCGCGATCGGGCCAGCAGCGTCAGCCGATCACCGGGCCGGGCACCGGTTTGCGGAAATCCTCGGCTGCCAGGTTGCGGGTGAGCCGGAACACGCCGGCGTGGATCTTGCGCGAGAGGACCACGTCCAGCACGGTGGTCTGGTGCGGGCCGAGAATCGTGAACAGGTCGTCGCCGGTCGCGCTGCGTGCCAGCGCGTGGTGCACCAGCCCGGCGAGATCCAGCGGGGTCACGCTGGCGCCGTAGGGGCGATGGCTGACCGTGGCCGGGCGCAGCGTCTTGCGCGGGTTGTCCGGGTGGCTCACGCGGTCCGCACCGGCCAGCAGTGAATGGTCGAGATACAGCGTGGCGGTGGCACCGTGGCTGGCGTTGACCTGGCGATCGAGCATGAAACTCGGCGGCATCCGGTCGGGACTGGCTTGCGGCCCAGCGGTCAGCAGGAAGCCTGCGCCTGCTAGCGCCTCGCCGCTGTCGTCGCTGATGCGCACGATCAGCTGGCTGCGCGGATCGTGGATGTGCACGCGCGCGGGGAACGGGTCAGCCGGCTCCAGCTCCACCCGATGCGCGTCGCGCCGGGCGTTCTCCGCGTCGAAGGCGTCCGCCAGCGCCGTGTAGTCATCGCTGCTGCGTACCTGCAGGCAGCGCAGGATGTCGGCCACCGTGGCCGGTGCCGCCGCGCGCAGGATGCCCTGGCTGCTGCCCGAATGGGCTGCGCCGGCTACGATCTTGAAGGCGAAGCGAGGGCCGCGGGCCACCTGCAGCGCCAGTTCGTCGATGCCGCCGGCGTCGCTCCGGCCATCCCAGGACAGCACGGCATGGCGGGCGTTGAGGTTGGCCGCGGCGATGCGCACCACGCCGTCGGAGCCGTCCTCGCCGGTGTACGGCACCAGGTAGTCGTACAAGGCACGATCGGGACGGTCGCCGGTCAGCACGAACTGGTACTGGCCGGAGGCGGTCGGGTCCGCACCGTGGATCGTGTCCAGGTTGAGCGCGAGCGAGGCCGGGCTGCCCAGGCTCATCCAGTCGAGCAGGCGCTGGCCCGGCTCCACGCCCTGCCACCAGGCCTTCAGCTTGCCCAGTACGCTCTTGCCCAGTTGCGCCAGCGCGGAGCCGAAATTCGCCGGCGCCAACATCACCAGATGGGTCAGGCGGATGGTGCTGCAGCGCTCGGGATGCATGCGCTGCGCGCGCAACCATTCGCGCACCACCGGGCCGCCGAAAGAGTGCGTCACGCAGGCGAAGCTGGCGTCCTGCAGGTGCAGGTCGCGCAGGGCGTGGTCGAAGGCGCGTACCAGGTCGGCCATCGTCACCGCGTCGTCGAAGCTCACGTATTCGGACAGCCGGATGTCGGCCAGGGTCAGCGCCAAGCCGCCGGCGGCGGCGCGCTGCTGCAGGCGCTGCGGCATCTGTCCGTAGGTGGCGGTGCTGGTGACGCTCCAGCCGTGGACGAAGACGAGGGTGGTCATGTGGCGCTCGCGGACGGCGCGCGCCAGTCGCGCGCCCGATCATCCTCGCGCAGTTGGTCCGGCCACGAAAGCGCGACTTGCGTGCGGCGTCGCATCGGATAACCTGCGAGCCTCCACGCCACTGGCCGGATCATGCTGCTTTCGCTCATCGTCGCACTCACCCTGCTTGCATGCCTGGCGTTCTGGCGCCGCTGGCGCCGGCTGGCCGGCACGTTCGCGCTGCTTGCGGCGCTGCTGCTCGTGCTGGCGGGGAGTGGCGTGCTGCCCCGGTTGCTGCTGCAGCAGTTGCAGGCGCCGTATGCGCAACGCCCGGCGCTGGCGTGGGCGCCGCACAATGCGATCGTGTTGCTGACCGGCGGTTCGATCCACGTGCCGCACGACGATGTCGAACCGGGCATCAGTGCCTACGGGCGGATCGCCGAGGCGGCCGTGCTGTACCACGCCTGCCACCAGGCCGCGGTCGGCTGCAAGCTGCTGGTCAGCGGCGGCGATCCGCAGCACCGCGGTACCACGCTGGCCGTCTCGTACGCCCGCGTGCTGCGCGGACTCGGCGTGCCGGACGAGGATCTGGTCCTGGAGCCACGCAGCAACAATACCTGGCAGAACGCGCAGTTCTCGCGCCCGCTGCTGTCCCGCCTCGATGCGCCGAAGGTGTGGCTGGTCAGCTCCGCCTGGCACTTGCGCCGCAGCGTGCTGTACTTCGACCACTTCGGCATCGCGGCCACCCCGGTGCGGGCCGATTATCTCCATGCCGAACTGGATCCGTTGCCGTCGGCGCAGAACATCGTGCTGACCGACGTGGCCCTGCACGAGTACCTGGGTGTACTGCGTTACCACGTCTACAACGCGATGGGCTGGAACGCGCCGGCCATGAAACCCTTGCGGTAGGGCGGGCAATGCCCGCGCGAGAAGCGCATGCAGAGGCGAGCCCATGCAGGAGCGCACCCTGTGCGCGATGATCTTCGTTACGTGACAGAGGGCATCGCGCACAGGGTGCGCTCCTACAAAAACGATGCGTCGCTCCTGTGACCTTTATGTGGCGCAGGGCCCGGCTCGGATCAGCCTTCGCGCATCACCATCAGGCGGATCTCGGTCATGTCCTCGATCGCGTAGCGCAGGCCTTCGCGGCCCAGGCCGGATCGCTTGATGCCGCCGTAGGGCATGTTGTCGACGCGGAAGCTGGGGATGTCGTTGACGATCACGCCCCCCTGTTCCAGTTCGTCCCACGCGCGCATGGCGTGGTCGAGCCGGTTGGTGAAGATGCCGGCCTGCAGGCCGTAGTCCGAATCGTTGACCATCGCGATCGCCTGGTCGAGCTTGTCGAACGGAGCGAGCAGGGCGAACGGACCGAACGCTTCCATGCGGTTCGCCTTCGCATCGGCGGGCACGTGCTCCATCAGCGTGGCTTCGAGCATGTTGCCCTCGCGCTTGCCACCGCAGAGGATCCGGCCGCCGGCCTGCTTCGCCTCCAGGATCCAGCCATGCAGGCGCTCGGCGGCGGCCTCGTCGATCATCGGGCCGAGGAACACGCTGCTGTCCTTCGGGTCGCCGGCCTTGAGCCTCTTCGTGGCGGCGACCAGCTTGCGTTTCAGCGCGTCGTACACGTCCGCGTGGGCGTAGATGCGCTGCACGCCGATGCAGCTCTGGCCGGACTGGTAGAACGCGCCGAACACCAGCCGCTCGACCACCTTGTCCAGCTTCGGACCCTGGTCCGCGTCGACGATGCAGGCGGCGTTGCCACCCAGCTCCAGGATCACCTTCTTGTGGCCGGCGCGGGCCTTCAGATCCCAGCCGACCTGGCCGCCGGTGAACGAGAGCAGCTTGAAGCGCTCGTCCTCGACCAGCGGCGCGGCGTGGTCGCCGTCCAGCGGCAGGATGGAGAACGCGCCCTTCGGCAGGTCGGTCTCGGCCAGCACCTCGCCGATGATCAGCGCGCCGATCGGGGTCTTCTCCGACGGCTTGAGCACGAACGGGCAGCCCGCCGCGATCGCCGGCGCCACCTTGTGCGCGACCAGGTTCAGCGGGAAGTTGAACGGCGTGATGAACGACACCGGCCCCAGCGGCACGCGCTGCGTGTAGCCGTGATAGCCGTCCAGGCGGCTGGCCAGTTCCAGGTTGATCGTTTCCCCGTTGATGCGCACGGCTTCCTCGGCCGCGATGCGGAAGGTCTCGATCAGCCGCGTCACTTCGCCGGCGGCATCCTTGATCGGCTTGCCGGCCTCGATGCACAGCGCCTCGGCCAGCTCGTCGCGGCGCTCGACGAAACGCGCGGCGCAGTGTTGCAGCACCGCCTGGCGCGCCCACGGTTTGTACTCGCGCATCGGGCGGGTGGCTTTCACCGCCGCGGCGATCGCCTTCTCCACGGTCTTCGCATCGGGCACCGCCACCCGGGTGGCGATGCGGCCGCTGTACTTGTTGCGTACCTCCAGCAGCGTCCGCGACGTTTGCGGACGGTTGGCGAGGTAGTAGGGGTAGCTCTTGTTCAACATGGGCGCTTGCCGGCGGTTGCGATCCGGCAAGCATAGGACGCGGCGGTGTTCAGTGATCGTGAGATGGCGGCGAGCGCTATCGGCGCTCGATCACGACCTCCAGGTATTCGGCCGCCAGCACCATGCTGCCGTCGTCCGCGCGGTTGCCACGGGCGATGAGGGCGAGGATGTCGCGCGTGAGCTCGTCCTGCTTCGCCGCATCGAGCGCGGCGTAGAGCTTGTTCACGGGGCCATACCAGGCGCGGAACACCTCGACCCAGTGTTCGGGCGAGCGGTAGCGGAAGGTGAAGTTCCGCGGTTCGGCGCGGATCGCCTTCGCGGCGCGGCCGAACAGCGCATCCAGCCGCGCGCGCGTGCCCCACAGCAGCGGCGACTGCAGGCCCGCGACAGGTGGCGCGTAGCGGCCGATGATCTTGAACAACTGGCCGATGAAGCCCTCGGGCGTCCAGTTCGCAAGGCCGATCCGGCCGCCCGGCCGGCACACCCGCGCCAGCTCCGCGGCCGCCTGCTCCTGGGCGGGCGTGAACATCACGCCGAAGGTGGACAGCACGGCATCGAACGAGGCGTCGGCGAACGGCAGATCCTCCGCGTCGGCCTCCTGGAAACGGACGGACAGGCCTTCGGCCTGGGCGCGGGCGCGCCCCGCGGCCAGCCACGTGGCGACGTAATCCGTCGACACCACGTCGCAGAAGCGGCGCGCCGCGGCCAGGGTGGCGTTGCCGTTGCCCGCGGCAACGTCGAGCACGCGGCTGCCCGCGCGCAGGTCCATCGCCTCGCAGAGGTTTTCTCCCACGATCTGCAGCGTGGTGCCAATGGCGGCGTAGTCGCCGCTCGACCACACCGCCTGCTGGCGGGTCTTGATGGCGGCAAGGTCGGGCGTGGACACGGAAGAGGGGACGGCGGACATGGCGATGCTCCTGTTGGCGGAAAACACGGGAGTAGTATTTGCCGCACCCGCGCCGTCGCGCTTTGCCGATCCGCCGGCTTTCTTGATGGACGCTCTTTCCGACTTGCTGCAGGTCGTCAAATTGAACGGGGCGCTGTTCCTGGATTCGCGCTTCACCGCGCCCTGGTGCGTGGAGTCGCGCCCGGCGCGCGAATCCGGCGGCATCTTCGCCGGCCTCGGCCACATCGTGTTCTTCCACGCGATCACCCGCGGCCAGTGCTGCGTACAGCTGCGCAACGGCGGCGACACCTTGCGGGTGCAGGCCGGCGACCTGTTGCTGTTGCCGCACGATGACGCCCACTACCTGGGCAGCGACCTGCAGCTTGCCGCCGTGACCTCCGACACGCTGGTGCGGCCGGCCCCGCCCGGCGGCCTGATGCGCATCGACCACGGCGGCGGCGGCGACGAGACGCGCTTCATCTGCGGCTTCCTGGCCTGCGAGCCCCGCCTGTGCCAGCCGCTGCTCGATGCCTTGCCGCGCATCCTGCGCGTGCCGCTCGCCGGCGGCGCGGGCGGCGACTGGCTGCTGGACCTGCTGTACCACGCGGCGCACGCGGACAGCGCGCCCGGGCCGGGCGCGGCGAGCGTCAAGGCGAAGCTTGCCGAGCTGCTGTTCCTGGAGGCCATCCGCCGCCACATCGATGCCTTGCCGGCGCATGAGACCGGCTGGCTGGCCGGCTTGCGCGACCCCTACGTCGGCCGTGCCCTCAATGCCTTGCACGAGCGCCCGATGCACGCCTGGAGCGTGGAGGAACTGGGCGCGCACGCCGGCCTGTCGCGCTCCGCGCTCGCGCAGCGGTTCAACGAATTGATCGGCATGCCGCCCATGCACTACCTCACCCGCTGGCGCCTGCGCCGCGCGGCCGCCGCGCTGCAGGACAGCCGTCGCCCGATCGCCGCACTGGCCGGCGACTGCGGCTACGAATCCGAGGCCGCCTTCAACCGCGCCTTCAAGCGCGAGTTCGGCATGCCGCCGGCGGCGTGGCGGCGCAAGGGGCGACGCGTGGCGGCAAGTGCATGAGGTAGGCGAGGGCGGTGACGCCGGGGCGTGAGCCTGTTGTGCGAACGCAGGGCGCCGCTACGCCGCAGGGCAGTCAGCTCCTCGGCATCGCACGCTGACGAAGAACGCAAAAGATCGGTCAGCGTGCGTCCAGGCCGAAGATGATCAGGTCACAGGCCATGAAATGTCCCGGCCGGAAGCGCGCCGTTTGTGGGGTATGCTCAAGACCGCCTCGCCGCAACCGACCTATGCCGTAAAAGCCGTAGGGCTTGCTTGGCTCTAGCGTTTGCACGCAATGACAAGGTCGCGAGTAATGACTGACCCACCATATAGGCCGAACTGGTTCGCCGCGACTGTACTACCTTGATCGCCGGATCGGGAAATTATGTCGTAGCCCTTGGTGCCGCAGATTTCGCCGGCTTTTTGATAACATTTTCCCCAAGACAATGCTTGTCCCGAGCAATTGATCGCGAAACCCTCTCGCCCATCGGGTGTGTACGTTTTTTTGGCGGTTGCGCAAGCAGAAAGTGCCAATGTGCATAAGATGATTGCTATTTTCTTCATGGATCCTCCCCTTGCCTACTAGCTTTGACACAAACCGACCGTGTCGACAGCTTAGCGGGATTGCAGCGATTTGATGATTGCAAGGACTCTCTGTTCGCTGGTTGCTTTATCAGACCCTCCGCCGGATTCGGCCAGCTTGGCGAGCTGATCGGCTAAGTTCACGATGTGGCCTGCGCGCGTATGGACATTGGGTGACCAAGTGCAGGCGCAATCAGTCGCGGATGCCTGAAAGGTATACCAGGTTCCGTCAAAGCCCGTCGCCGGCTCAGCAAGTCTGGCGTTCCTGATATCGTTGGCTACGACTAAGGGCAGCTCACGTGCCAACTCGTCCGAAACACGAATATGATGGATAATGGGAGTTCCCTTGGTATTGAGTTTATAAGGCGGATCACCCACTTCCTCGTACAACGGAAAATCCAATACGAAATAATAAAGATCGTTACCAACAAGGCGAATGGAAGTCGGAGAAAAGAACGCCGGACGTATGTTGATTGATACAGCCGAAACACCAGGTGCATATTTTTGCAACAAGGTATCGATGTCTTCCGAATCAGATTGACAGGAAATCAATCCAGTTGAGTAAATTGCCTTGATGCCTTGGTTTCTGTGATCGGCAAGCTCTCTCTGCATGGATGGAATGGCTGATACGCCAATTAATATAACCGCAATAGCAGTGACTATCCCGGCTGTAATGACCGTCCTCCGCCAATCAAAAATTTTCATTCGGATTGCCTATGCTAAAACTTACATTGGCTAACAATCGTTGCGGTTATCATGATTTCGCCAGTTATCCAAGATCTGGAAAAGTCAGGTTGATGGGCAAGACGGATATTGACTGTGACATCCATCAGCTCCGTCAAGCCATCCGCGATGATTTCCTTGACTGGTCTTGCTGCGGAATTTTCCCTGAGTATTTCCTTTTATAGCGTCCTCGGACGCTCGCATTGATTCGATTGACAACATTACACCCAATAACGTCAGAACCAGAGAAGTGCCGCCCAAACTACGCCGGGATCTGCGACAGTGGGCGGGTACTCGCATGGCTAGGATTCACGTTCTAGTTAAAGCGGTGGCGGAGCCGACTGCTCGAATGAGTTGCTACGCTACACCGTGCCCGCCTGCTCGTCGGCCCCCCCGGGCCGGCACACTTCCACCCTCAATCCCAGCTCGCCGTCCACCAGCCGTGCACGCAGGCTGGTGCCGGGTAGGGCGGAGTGCACCGAACGCAACACCTGGCCATCGGTGTCGAACAGGATCGCGTAGCCGCGTTCCAGGGTGGCCAGCGGGCTGATCGCGTGCAGGGCGTGGCCGGCGTGGCGCAGGGTGGTGCGTCGGCGTTCCAGGGTCTGGGCGATCGCGCGTTGCAGGCGCAGGTGCTGGTCTTCCAGTCGGCGGGTGAGCTGCGACAGGTGCGCGCGCGGGTGCTGGGCGAGCAGGCGGGTGTGCAGGCGGTCCAGGCGGGACTGGCGTTGTTGCCGGTGTTCGCGCACCACGTTGGCCAGGCGCAGGCGCAGGTGTTGCAGCCGCTGGCCGTCGCGCTGCAGCCGCGCCTGCGGGCGCTGGGCCTGCAGCCGAACCAGCGCGTGGTCCAGTCGCTGCGCCCGCGCCTGGAGCTGGCGTTGCTGCAGGGTGAGCAGGCGTTGTTGCAACTGCTGCAGGTGGCGGCCGATGGCCACGGCGTCGGGGACCAGCAATTCGGCGGCGGCCGAGGGCGTGGGGGCGCGCAGGTCGGCGACGAAGTCGGCGATGCTGAAGTCGATCTCGTGGCCCACGGCGCTCACCACCGGCACCGCACTGGCGTGGACCGCGCGCGCCACCGCCTCGTCGTTGAACGCCCACAGGTCCTCCAGCGAGCCGCCGCCGCGGGTCAGCAGCAGCACGTCGTAGCGCGCGCAGGCCGAGGCTTTCTTCAGCATGGCGACGATCGCCGGCGGCGCCTCGCGGCCCTGCACCGGTACCGGCAACACCTCGACGTCGGCCAGCGGCCAGCGCCGCGCCAGCACGCTGATCACGTCGCGCACCGCCGCGCCGCTGCGCGAGGTGATCACGCCGATGCGGCGGGCGAACGGAGGCAGGGCGCGCTTGCGGCCCTGGGCGAACAGGCCCTCGGCGTCGAGCCGGGCCTTGAGCTGCTCGAACTCGCGCTGCAACGCGCCCTCGCCGGCCGGCTCCATGTGCTCGGCCACCAGCTGGAACTCGCCGCGCGCCTCGTACAGGCCCACCCGCGCGCGCAGCAACACCTGCATGCCGTCCACGGGCCGGAAGCGCAGCAGCGAGGCCTTCATCTTGAACATCGCGCAGCGCACCTGGGCGGCGCTGTCCTTCAGGGTGAAATACAGGTGCCCCGAGCCGGGCCGGGCCACGTTGGACAGCTCACCCTCGATCCATACCAGGGGCAGGGCGTCACCCAGCAGGTCGCGCACCAGCCGGTTGAGCGAGCTGGGGGTCAGGACATGGCGGGGCGCGCTGTCGAAGGGATCGGACATGGGGCGATGAGCCTAGCATGCCGGCAGGATGAAGTCGTGAAAAAACATCCGCTTGGGAGTTGAACCCGAAGAAGTGTCTCATCTGCCGCGAGGGTCAACCGGGCTTGGCCTCGCGCACTTCGCGCCGGTGGCGGCGCTGCAGGCGCCAGCCGCGGATGCCCAGGTTCAGCGCAAACCAGGCGCACAGCGCGGCGAACGGCCAGCCGACCCAGGCCGGCCACAGCACGGCCACCACGGCCAGCGCGACCAGCACCACGGTGGCCAGGAACAGCGGCTTGGCCGAGGTGGAACCGAGTACCCGGCGATGGCCCAGCGCGGCGCCTACGCTGTTGGCCAGGCGCAGCGCGCCGGCGGCGGCGCGCCCGGAACTGCCGCCGCCATGCCGTACGCGCGGCCTCGCCTGGCTGGTGCGCACCGTTTCGGCACGGCCACGGCGGCGGTGCGGGGCCAGCACGATCTCGGTCGCGTTGGCCAGGTCGCGCTCGTATTGGGCGGCCAGCTGGCGGGCGAAGGCGGCGTCCTCGATCGCCACGTCCAGCTCCTGGTTGCCCAGCCAGCTGGCGATGTTGAGGTTGGACGAACCCACCCGCGCCCATTGCCCGTCGGCCACCGCGGTCTTGGCGTGCAGCATCGAGCCGTTCCATTCGAACACGCGGATGCCGGCCTTCAGCAATGGCCGGTAGCCCGAGCGCGAAAGCCCGGCGACGGCCGGGATGTCGCTGCTGCCGGGCACCAGCAGGCGCACGTCGACGCCGTCCCGCGCGGCGGCCACCAGTGCCTGCACGTACGGCGCGATGCCGACGAAATAGGCGTCGGTGAGCCACAGCGTCCGCGTGGCCAGCGCGGCGATCAGTTGGTCGAGCCGGTACATGCCGGCGGTGGAGGGCTGGGTGGCGATCAGCCGCAGCGCGACGTCGCCGACGGGCGTGGCCGGCTCGACCGCGGGCGCGAACTCGCGCAGCGCCGCGCCGGTCGTGCTCCAGCTTTGCGCGAATGCCGCTTCCAGCTCGGCTACCACCGGGCCGCGCAGGGCCACGCCGGTATCGCGCCAGGGCGGCACGTCGCGCGCGGGGTCGCCCAGCCATCTGGCGCTGATGCACACGCCGGAAAGGAAGCCGACGTGGCCGTCCACCACCAGCGACTTGCGATGGTCGCGGCTGAGCCAGCCGAGCGGCTGGCCCAGTTGCGGCGGATTGTAGACGCGCACCTCGCCGCCGGCCGCGCGCAGCGGCGCCCAGAAGCCGCTGCCGGACTGGCCGAGGCAGCCAACCCAGTCGACCACCACGGCCACGAACACGCCGGCCTGCGCGCGCTCGACCAGTGCGTCGCGGAATTCGCGGCCCACCGCGTCGTCGCGCACGATGTAGTTCTCCAGCAGCACCCGCTGGCGGGCGCCGCGGATCGCCTCCAGCCAGGCGGCGTAATTGGCGGCGGCGTCGATCAGCAGCTCCACCGCATTGCCGCTGAGCAGCGGTGCCCCGGCGGCGCGGCTGAGCGCCTGCTGCGCCAGCAGGCGGCTCGATGAGGAGGACGATGGCAGCAGCGGGGCGGGCATGGACGGAGTGTAGGTGATGGCGATGTGGATACGCCGTTGCGGCGGCTTCTGGCATGATCGGGCGCATGCCCGCCAAGCCGCGCTACAGCGACACCGACGCTTGTGCCAGCGACCTCGCCGATGCGCTGGGCCCGGACCTGCGCATCGCCGCGCCGCTGGGGTTGGGCAAGCCGCATGGCCTGCTCAACGCGCTGTACCGGCTCACCGGGGCCGACCCGACCCGTTCGATGCGGCTGTACACGGCGCTGTCGCTCACGCGGCCACGACCGAAGGCGGGGTTGCAGCAGCGTTTCCTGCAGCCGTTCCTGGAACGTCATTTCGGGGCGGATGCGGTCGACCCGCAGTACGCGCTGGACGAGGCGCGCGACGCGCTGCCGCCGAACGTCGTGGTGCACGAGTTCTACCTGCAGACCGGCGCGCTGCTGCGCTCGGCCAGCGCGCAGCGCAACTACATCAGCCAGAACTACACCCACGTCGCGCGCGACCTCGCGTTGCAGGACATCAACCTGCTGGTGCAGCTGGTGGCGCGGCGCGAGGGTGCAGACGGGGTGCGCTACAGCCTTTCATGCAACCCCGACCTGACCCTGGATTTCCTGCGTCAGGTGCAGCTTTCCGGCGCGCGGCGGCCGCTGTGCGTGGCGGTGGTGCATCCGGACCTGCCGTGGATGGGCGGCGACGCCGAGGTGCCGGCGGACTACTTCGACGTGGAGCTGCAGCCGGAAACTTCGCCGCGCCTGTTCGCGCTGCCGCGATTGCCGATCGACCTGGCCGAGTACGCCATCGGCCTGCATGCCAGCACCCTGGTGCGCGATGGCGGTTGCCTGCAGATCGGCATCGGCGCGCTGTCCGACGCGCTGGTCAAGGCCTTGCTGCTGCGCCAGCAGCAGAACACGGCCTGGCGCTGCATGCTGGTGGCGCTGGACCCGGCCGGCAGCACCCACGCGCACGCCGGCGCGCTCGGTGGCCTGGCGCCGTTCAAGACCGGCTTGTACGGCTCCAGCGAAATGGTGATGGACGGCTTCATGCACCTGCAGCGCGGCGGCATCCTGAAGCGGCGCAGCTGGGACAACCTGGCGCTGGAACGCGCCTCGCTGGCCGGCCGGCTGAACCCGGCCACGCCCGGCGGCCACTACCTGCGCGGCGCGTTCTTCCTCGGTTCGCGCGATCTGTACGAATGGCTGGCCGCCACCGAGGCGAGCGATCCGGATGCGATCGACATGTGCGCGGTGTCCAAGGTCAACCAGCTGTACGGCGACCACCAGGCACTGGCCGCGCAGCAGCGGCGCGACGCCCGTTTCTTCAACACCTGCATGATGGCGACCCTGCTCGGTGCGGCGGTGTCCGACACGCTGGAGGACGGTGCCGTGGTCAGCGGCGTCGGTGGCCAGTACAACTTCGTGGCGATGGCGCACGAGCTGCCCGGCGCACGCTCGGTGCTGCTGCTGCGCGCCACCCGTCGCCACCGCGGCGGGATCGAGAGCACGATCCGCTGGAACCACGGCCAGCTCACGATCCCCCGCCACCTGCGCGACATCGTGGTGACCGAGTACGGGGTCGCCGACTTGCGCGGCAAGAGCGACGCCGAGTGCATCGAGGCGATGCTGGGTATCTGCGACGCACGTTTCCTCGATGCGCTGTGCGCGCAGGCCAAGTCGCTCGGCAAGCTGGCGCCGGATTTCGCGATACCGGATGCGTGGCGCCGCCACCAGCCCGATGCCCTGCGCGAATCGCTGGCGCCGTTCCGGCGCAAGGGCCAGCTGCCGGTGTTCCCGTTCGGCAGCGATTTCGACGAGATCGAACGGCGCCTGCTGCCGGCGCTGGAATGGCTGCGATCCTGCGGCAGCCACTGGCGCGGCCGCTGGCAGGTGCTGCGCGCGATGGTGCGTCCCGGCGAAGCGGCCGGGGACGAAAGCGCGGCCCTGGCCCGGATGGGGCTGGATGTGCCCAAGGGATTGTCGGGACGCGTGCAGCGACGCCTGCTGCAAGCCGCGCTGCGCCGGACGCACGACCAACCGTAGGAGCCCGCTCGCGGGCGATGCTTCCAGCTTTTGCAGATCCCGAATCCCGACACCAAGGCATCGCCCGCGAGCGGGCTCCTACGGGGGCGTGGGCGGGTTCTCGGGGTCTTCGCCCGGCTCGGGCGGGTCGTCGTCCATCAGCGGCAGCACGCCGGGGCTGTCGAGGTCGTCGAACTGCTGGTGGTTCACCGCCCAGAAGAACAGCGCCACGGCCACGCCGACCACCACCAGGGTGACCGGGATCAGCACCAGCAGGATGTTCATGCCGCCGCCTCGGCGGCGCGGCCGGCGTGTCCGGTGTCGCCGTCGCGCGCGGGTTCGCGGCCGACGCGCATCGCGTTGAGCACCACCATCAGCGAGCTCAGCGACATGCCGATGGCGGCCAGCCACGGCGACACCAGGCCGAACGCCGCGAACGGAACGGCGCACAGGTTGTAGCCCAGTGCCCAGCGGCGGCTTTGCGCGATCACCTGCTGCATCTGCAAGGCGATCGTGCGCGCGTGCAGCAGGCCTTCGAGCCGGCCGTCGAGCAGCAGCAGGTCGGCCTGGGCCTGGGCCAGGTCGGTGCCGCTGGCCAACGCGGCGGAGACGTCGGCGGCGGCCAGCAGCGGTGCGTCGTTGCTGCCGTCGCCCACGGCCAGCACATGGTGGCCGTGGGCCTGCAGGGATTGCAGCAGGGCCAGCTTGTCAGCCGGCAACTGGCGCGCGTGCCAGTCGTCGATGCCCAGACGCGCGGCCAGTGCGGCGACGCGGTCGGCGCTGTCGCCGCTGGCCATGCACACGCCGATGCCGTTTTTGCCCAGGTGCACCAGAGTGGTGGCGGCATCCTCGCGCGGACGCTCGTGGAAACCGAACCGGGCCAGCGCGCCGTGCTGGTCGGCCAGCACCAGCGCCGCGCTGCCCAGCCGCGGGTCGTAATGGGTTTCGCCCAGTGCGTAGCGGGCGCGGCCCAGCCGCAGCACGCGGTCGCCGATGCGGCCCTCGATGCCCGCCGCCATCTGCACGCGCACGTCCTGCGCCGCCGGCGTGGCGACGCGGTCGCGTCCGGCCGCGCTCAGCGCGCGCGCCAGCGGGTGCGAGCTGGTGCTGGCCAGCGCCAGCGCCCAGGCCAGCACCTGGTCGCGGCTGTCGCCGCGCAGCGGTTCGACCGCCTCGTCGTCCAGGCGCGGGGTGGAGAGGGTGCCGGTCTTGTCGAACAGGGCACGGTCGACGCCGGCCAGGGCGAGCAGGGCGCTGCCGTCGGTCACCAGCACGTGGCGGCGGGCGAGCCGGCCCAGGGCCCGGGTCAGCGTCACCGGCACGGTCAGCGCGAAGGCGCAGGGGCAGGCCACCACCAGCACCGCGATGGCCGCATCGAACGCGCGCGAGGGATCGATCAGCAGCCAGCCCAGCGCGGTCAACACGGTGAGCACCAGCACCCGGCGCACGAAGCGGGTGACCTCCCGGTCGCTGCCGGCGAACCGCGTGCGGGCCTGGCGCGCACGCGCGGCCAGTGCGCCGAGCCGGGCCACGCTGGTGTCCGCGCCGCCATGCTCCACGCGCAGTTGCGCCGGACCGGTCAGCAGCACGCTGCCGGCCACCAGGCGCTCGCCGCGCTGGCGTCGTTGCGGGCGCGACTCGCCGGACAGCAGCGCTTCGTCCACCTCGACCGAGGCGCTTTCCAGCACGCCGTCGGCGGGTACGGTGCCGCCGTCGTCGATGTGCACGCAGTCGCCGCTGGCGAGCGCCATCGCCGGCACGGTTTCCAGCTCACCATCGGCACGGCGGCGCTGTGCCAGCAGCGGCGTGGCGTCGAGCAGGGCGTCGCCGCGCGCGTCGCCGCGATGGCGCGAGCGCAGTTCGATGTAGCGCCCCACCAGCAGCAGGAACACGAACATGCTGACCGAGTCGAAATACACCTCGCCGCTGCCGCGCAGCGTGTTGATCATGCTGGCCGTGAACACCAGCGTGACCGCCAGCGCCACCGGCAGGTTGATGCCCAGGCGCCGGCCGCGCAGTTCCTCGGCTGCGCCGTGGAAGAATGTCTGCGCCGAATAGAACACCAGCGGGATGGTGGTGAGCAGGCCCAGCCAGCGGAACAGGTTGCGCGTACTGAAATCGACGAAGTCGACCACGCCGATGTAGATCACGAAGGCGTAGCTCATCACCTGCATCGCGCACATGCCCGCCACCAGGATGCGCTTGAGCGCGTCATGCATCTCGGCGGCGCGGGCATCCTCCACCTCGTCCAGGCGCAGCGGGCGCGCCGGGCAGCCGGCGGCGGCGAAGTTCTCCAGCAGGGTGGGCAGCGTGGTGCGCCGGGTGTCCCACACCACCCGCACGCGCCGTGCGGCACGGTCGACGCTGACCCGGCGCACGCCGGCCAGCGCCTGGATGCGTTGCTCCAGCCAGAGCAACTGGCGGGGGTCGTCCAGTGACCCGACATGCAGGGCGACCTCGCTGCAGCCGTCGCGTCGCCCGCGCAGCACCTGGGCGGCGAGCCGGGGGTCGGCCCATGTCGCCGCGCCGGTCATGGCCGCGGCGCGGGGGGATCGGTGGAGGGCGGCGGCGTGCTGTGCGCCGCCACCGGCACGCCGAACACCGCATGCGAACCGGTGGTCAGCGGCGTGTCGGCGTAGCGCACGCTGACCACGATGAGCCACACGCAACCGGCCAGCGACGCCACGAAGATGAACGCCCCCAGCCACAGCACCGGCTGGCGATACCAGGCCGATGCCGCGTGGTTGCCGATGTCATTGCGGGCCTTCATCGGCCTGGTGCGAGAAGTGGTAGACGTAGGCGGCGATCACGTGGATCTGGTCTTCGGTCAGGCGCGTGCCCCAGGCCGGCATGTGGCCCTGGCGACCGTTGCTGATGGTCTGCTCGATCTCTTCCGGGGTGCCTCCGTACAGCCAGATGGAGTCGGTGAGGTTCGGTGCGCCCAGTGCCGGGTTGCCCTTGCCCTCGGCGCCGTGGCAGGCCGCGCAGGTGGAAAACAGCGGCTTGGCGGCCGCCGCCTTGGCCGCGTCGTGCGGGGCGCCGGACAGGCTCAGCACGTACTGCACCAGGTTCTTCACGTTGTCTGCGCCCAGGCTTGCCCAGGGCGGCATCACGCCGCCGCGACCGTCGTGGATCGAGGTGGTGATGTCCTTGCCGCTGCCGCCGTAGAGCCAGTCGTGGTCGGTGAGGTTGGGGGCGCCCAGCAGGATGTTGCCCTTGCCGCTGCGCTGGTGGCAGGCGGCGCAGTTGTCCTCGAACAGCACCTTGCCCATCTGCTGCGCCTGCGGATCGCCGGCCAGCTGCTCGACCGTGTAGAGGCGGAAGCGGTCCAGCAGCGGGTCCAGCCTGGCCCCGTTGGCGGCCAGGTCGCGCGCCAGTTCACCGTGCGAGGTCCAGCCCAGCGCGCCCTTGTGGTTGCCGAAGCCGGGGAACAGGAACAGGTAGATGAACGCCGCCGCGAACATCGCGCCGGAGAACACGATCCACCACCGGGGCAGGTTCTTGAGCCCTTCCAGGATGGTGCCGTGCGCCCACACGTGGCCGGTGGTGCCGTCGGGCCGGGTCGGGATCTTCGCCCGCGGCGCCCACAGGTACAGCGCGAAGGTGATGCCCAGGTTGAGCACCACCAGGAACATGACCCACAACGACCAGCCGGTGCTCATGGGCGATCCTCCTTGGCGTCGACATCGGTGTCGGGTTGTTCGTCTTGTTCGAGCGGCAGGCGCGCCATGCGGTCGAACGTGGCCTTGTGGCGCTTGCGCCAGGCCCAGACCCAGATGCCGATGAAGCTCACCAGCATCAGGACGATGAAGACTCCGGCGATGTGGCCCCAGACGGGGTTCATCGGCGTCATGGCGTGGCTCCCGCGACGGTACCGGCATCGGCCGCGCTGGCGGCCGGCGGCGCCGGCTCGTTGTCGATGCCCAGGCCCTGCAGATAGGCGATCAGCGCATCCATCTCGGTCTTGCCCTTGACCGCCTCGGGCGCCGCGGCGATCTGCGCGTCGGTGTACGGGTCGCCCAGCTTGCGCAGCGTGCGCATGCGCGCCTGCACGTCATCGGCGTTGATCGTGTTGTGCGCCAGCCACGGGTAGGCGGGCATGTTCGACTGCGGCACCACCTGGCGCGGGTCCATCAGGTGCAGGCGCTGCCATTCGTCGGAATACTTGCCGCCCACGCGCGCCAGGTCCGGCCCGGTGCGCTTGGAGCCCCACTGGAACGGGCGGTCGTAGACCGACTCCTCGGCGGTGGAGAAGTGGCCATAGCGCTCGGTCTCGAAACGCAGCGCGCGGATCATCTGCGAGTGGCACAGGTAGCAGCCCTCGCGCACATAGACGTCCTTGCCGATCAGGCGCAGCGGCTCGTACGGATGCACGCCCGGCGGTGCCTTGACCGAGTGCGCCTCCATGAACAGCGGGGTGATCTCCGCCAGCCCGCCCAGCGAGACCATGATCGCGATGCCGATGCCGAGCAGGCCGGCGTGCTTCTCGATCGCTTCGAAATGTTTGTAGGCCATCTGGAATCTTCCTCAACCCACGGCAGGCAGGGGCGCGGGCACCTGGTGCGGCGCCGGCTCGGGGATGGGCACCGGGATCGGCTTGATCAGGCGCGCGCGGGCGTCGGCGGCGGTGTGCCACAGGTTCCACGCCATCACCCACATGCCGGACAGGATGAACACGCCGCCAGCCCAGCGGATCAGGTACATCGGCTTGATCGCGAGCAGGCTGTCGAGGAAGCCGTAGGTCAGCGCGCCGTCGGGGTTGGTGGCACGCCACATCAGGCCTTCGGTGACACCGGCCGTCCACATCGAGCCCACGTACAGCAGGGTGCCGATGATGTGCAGCCAGAAATGCAGCTCCATGCCCTTGCGCGAATGCATCTCCGGGCGGCCCAGCGCGCGCGGCGCCATGGCGTAGAGCGAGCCGATGGTGATCATCGCCACCCAGCCCAGCGAGCCGGAATGCACGTGGGCGATGGTCCAGTCGGTGTAGTGCGACAGCGAGTTCACCGTCTTGATCGCCATCATCGAGCCTTCGAAGGTGGAGGCGCCGTAGAACACCAGCGACAGCACCATGAACTTGGCGGCCGGGTCGGTGCGCAGGCGGTGCCAGACGCCGTTGAAGGTGAGCAGGCCGTTTGCGGCCGAACCCAGGCTCGGCATCAGCAGCACCAGCGAGAACGCCATGCCCACCGACTGCACCCAGTCGGGCAGGGCGGTGTACATCAGGTGGTGCGCGCCGGCCCACATGTAGACCGAGATCAGCGCCCAGAAATTGACGATCGAGAAGCGGTAGCTCCACAGCGGCTGTTTGGCCTGCCGCGGCACGAAGTAGTACATCATGCCGAGGAAGCCGGCGGTGAGGAAGAACGCCACCGCGTTGTGGCCGTACCACCACTGCACCATCGCATCGACCACGCCGGAGTAGATCGGATACGACTTGAACAGCGACACCGGCAGGGCCAGGTTGTTGATGATGTGCAGCAGGCCCACCGCGATGATGAAGGCGCCGTAGTACCAGTTCGCCACGTAGATGTGCTTGATGCGCCGGCGCGCCAGCGAGCCGAAGAACACCACGCCGAAGCTCACCCAGACCACGGCGATCAGGATGTCGATGAACCATTCCGGCTCGGCGTATTCCTTGCTCTGGGTGATGCCCAGCGGCATCGTGGTCATCGCCAGCACGCAGACCAGCTGCCAGCCCCAGAAGGTGAACGCGGCCAGCTTCTTGAACGCCAGCCGGGCGTGGCCGGTACGCTGCACCACGTAGTAGCAGGTGCCCATCAGCGCCGAGCCGCCGAAGGCGAAGATCACGCCGAAGGTATGGTCCGGCCGTATGCGGCTGAAGGTCAGCCACGGAATCTCGAAATTGAGGGCCGGCCACATCAGTTCGGCCGCGGCGTAGACCCCGACGGACATGCCGATGATGCCCCACACGGCGGCGGCCAGAAGGAACTGGCGGACGACTTTGTCGTTGTAGTATTCGGTGTTCGGCATCGGCGTTTCCGGCTGGACAGCGGAGTATTTTGGCGGCAAGCATGCGGCGAAGTACTGACCTCGATCAAGCAACTGCGGCAATCCGTCCAAGGGGCTGCCCGGCGGCGTCGGAGGGGTCTGCCGAGCGAGTATCCTTGTCGTTTCCTGTCGCGGTCCGGCGCGACGGACTTTCCGGTTGAATCCATGAGTCAGATCGTTTCGCAACAACCCCCTGCGGCGGCGCCGGCGGCGCGCCGCGCCAGCGTGGGCGTGCAGGTGGGCAAGGTGAAGGTAGGCGGCGGCGCCCCGATCGTGGTGCAGTCGATGACCAACACCGACACCGAGGATCCGGCCGGCACCGCGAAGCAGATCGCCGAGCTGGCCCGCGCCGGTTCCGAGCTGGTGCGCATCACGGTCAACACGCCGGCCGCCGCGGCCGCGGTGCCGCGCATCGTCGAGCGCCTGGCAATGATGGGTGTGGAGGTGCCGGTCATCGGCGACTTCCACTACAACGGCCACCAGTTGCTGGAGCGCGAACCGGCCTGTGCCGAGGCCCTGGCCAAGTACCGCATCAATCCCGGCAACGTCGGTTTCGGCAAGAAGCACGAGAGCCAGTTCGCCTCGATCATCGAGAAGGCGCTGCGCTACGGCAAGCCGGTGCGCATCGGCGCCAACTGGGGCTCGCTGGACCAGGCGATGGTCGCCGCGCTGATGGACGAGAACGCGCAGCGTGCCGAGCCGTGGGATGCCTCGCACGTGGCACGCGAGGCGTTGATCCGGTCCGCGCTGGATTCCGCCGCGCGCGCCGAGGAACTCGGCCTGCCGCGCGAGCGCATCATCCTGTCGTGCAAGGTGTCCGGCGTGCAGGAGCTGATCGCGGTGTACCGCGACATCGCCGCGCGCTGCGACTACGCGCTGCACCTGGGCCTGACCGAGGCCGGGATGGGTTCCAAGGGCATCACCGCGTCGGCGGCCGCGCTGGCGGTGCTGCTGCAGGAAGGCATCGGCGACACCATCCGCATTTCGCTCACGCCGGAACCCGGCGCCTCGCGCACCGGCGAGGTGATCGTGGCGCAGGAGCTGCTGCAGACCATGGGGCTGCGCTCGTTCACGCCGCTGGTCACCGCCTGCCCGGGTTGCGGGCGCACCACCAGCGAGTTCTTCCAGGAGCTGGCCAAGACCGTGCAGGAGCACGTGCGCGAGCAGATGCCGCTGTGGCGGGTGAAATACGACGGGGTGGAGAACCTCACCCTGGCCGTGATGGGCTGCATCGTCAACGGCCCGGGCGAATCCAAGCACGCCAACATCGGCATCTCGCTGCCGGGCAACGGCGAGGCGCCGGCGGCGCCGGTGTTCATCGACGGCGAAAAGGCCGTGACCCTGCGCGGCGACAACATCGCCGAGGAATTCGTCGGCATCCTGGACGACTACGTGGCGCGCAAGTACGCCGCGCGCGTCAGCTGAAAGGCGTGTCGGGCTGCCACAGCCGCGGGCCGAGATCGGCCCAGCTGCCTGTCCGCCCGGCTTGCGCGGCCAGCGCGCCGGCCTGCGCCAGGTAATCCGCGCGCGCCATCTCGAACGCGCCCAGCCCCAGCGTGTGCGCATTGGCCACCTGCGCATCGAGCAGCGGGCAGCCTTCCTCGTGCAGCAGGCGCGCCAGCGCGATCAGCGCGACCCGCGAACCGCCGCTCTCGGCACTGAACATCGACTCGCCGCAGAACAGCTTGCCGACGGAGATCCCGTAGACGCCGCCGACCAGGCGGTCGCCGTCCCAGGTCTCCACGCTGTGTGCGTGGCCCAGCCGGTGCAGGTGGACGTAGGCGTCGATCATGGCCGGCACGATCCAGCTGCCGGAGTGGTCGCCGCGCGGTGCGGCGCAGCCGCGGATCACCGCCTCGAAGGCCTGGTCGATGGTCACCCGCCAGTGTTTGCCGGCGAGCTGGCGGCGCAGGCTGCGGTTTGGCCGCAGCGCGTCGGTGTGGAACACGCAGCGCGGGTCGGGCGACCACCACAGGATCGGTTCGCCCTCGCCGAACCAGGGGAAGATGCCTTGCCGGTAGGCGGCCAGCAGCCGGCCCGGCGACAGGTCGCCGCCGAAGGCAAGCAGGCCGTTCGGTTCGGCCAGTGCGCGGGAGGGATCGGGAAAGCGCTCCGGCGCGTCGGCATCGAGCAGGGGCAGGCGGCTCATGGCGCAGCCTCGTCGTGCTGCGCGTACGGGCTGTGTTGCCGCAATTCTTCCGCGTAGGCATCCACCGCCGGTGCCTCGCGCGCCAGCGCGCTGGCCACCGCCGCGCGGAAGCCCGGGTGGGCGAGCCAGTGGCGCGACTGCGTGCGCGCGGGCAGGAAGCCGCGTGCCAGCTTGTGCTCGCCCTGCGCGCCGGGCTCGAAGCGGTGCAGTCGCTGCGCAATGGCGTACTCGATGCCGCGGTAATAGCAGAGTTCGAAATGCAGCCCGGGCACGTCGACCATGCTGCCCCAGTAACGACCGTAGAGCACGCCGTCGCCCTGCACGAACAACGCCATCGCCACGATCTCGCCGCCCGCGCGGGCCAGCGCGAGCTGTGCCAGCGGACCGAGTTCGCCGAGCTGCCGGAAGAAGGCGACGGTCAGCACCGCGTGGTTGCCCTTGTCGTCGAAGGTGGCTTCGTACAGCGCGTGCACGCGATTCCACTCGTGCTCGTCGAGCGTGTCGCCGCTGCGCCATTCGACCGCCAACCCGCTGGCGGCGACCTGGGTGCGTTCGCGCAGGATGTTCTTGCGCTTCTTGTGCGTCAGCGCGGCGAGGAAATCCGGGAAGTGGCGGTAGCCGCGGTTGTGCCAGTGGAACTGCACGTCCGAGCGGGCCAGCCAGTCGTCGCCGAAGGCCGGCGCCTCCGTGGCCAGCAGGAAGTTCGCGTGCACCGAGGACAGCCCCAGCCGCTTCGCCTCGCCGCGCATCGCCTCGACCAGCGCCTGCCGCAGCGCGGGCGTGTCAGCCAGCAGGCGCGGGCCGGGCACCGGCGAGTAGGGCACGCCGCAGAGCAGCTTCGGGTAGTACTCGCCGCCGGCGCGCTCCCACGCGCTGGCCCAGCTCCAGTCGAACACGAACTCGCCGTGCGAGTTGCCTTTCAGGTACAGCGGCGCGGCGGCCACCAGGCGATCGTGGTCGTACAGGCCCAGGTGGTGTGCCTGCCAGCCCCAGTCGGGACGGATGCAGCCGGTGTCTTCCAGCGCGTGCAAAAATGCATGCGACACGAACGGATTGGCCTCACCGCGCAACGCGTCCCACGCCGCGGCAGGCAGCTCGGCGATCGCGTCGTGGAAGCGGATGTGCATGGCTTGGCACTTGCCGTAGGAGCCCGCTCGCGGGCGATGCTTCTGGTCGGGATTCGCAAAAACACAGAAGCATCGCCCGCGAGCGGGCTCCTACGGGCAGTTCAGCCCGCCGGCGTTTGCTGGTCGAGCCAGCGTTCGGCATCCAGCGCGGCCATGCAGCCGAAGCCGGCCGAGGTGATCGCCTGGCGGTAGACGT
>JBDZVT010000051.1:0-8691 GCA_040255835.1 Lysobacteraceae bacterium | reverse complement strand
CCTGCTGGCGGACTGGTGGTGGCTGATCGGCGTGCTGCTGATCGGCGGCGCGCTGCTGTGGCGCGCGCGGCTGCGCGATCCGGCGGCGCGCCTGGCCTGGCACACGCGGGTGCTGGGGCTGCGCGTGCTCGGGCCGCTGCTGCTGAAGATCGAGACCGCGCGCATCGCCCGCACCCTGGGTACCTTGCTGCGCAACGGCGTGCCCCTGCTCGGCGCGCTGACCATCGCGCGCCAGGTGACCGGCAACCTGGCGCTGGATGCGGCGCTCGGCGCGGCGCACGAGCAGGTCAAGGGCGGCGCGGGGCTGAGCCTGGCGCTGGGGCAGTCGAAGCTGTTCCCGCGCCTTGCGCTGCAGATGGTGCAGGTGGGCGAGGAGGCCGGCCAGCTCGACGGCATGCTGCTGAAGGTGGCCGACACCTTCGAGCTGGAGTCGCGCCGCTCGATCGACCGCCTGCTGGCCGCGCTGGTGCCCGCGCTGACCATCGTGATGACCGTGCTGGTGGGCATCATCATGGCCGCGATCCTGCTGCCCCTGTTGAGCATGACCAGCAGCATTCAATGACCTGACGGAGAGAGTGGCGATGACTATGGCAACGGGATTCGGAATCCGGCACGCGCGCCCCGGGCGGGCGCGGGCCAGGGCAGGCGGCCCGCGCCTGCGCGCGATGCGCGGCTTCACCTTGCTGGAGATGCTGGCGGTGATCGCGCTGATCGGCATCGTCGCGGTCGCGGTGATCACCAAGGTCATCCCCAGCTTCGACAAGGGCAAGTACAAGACCGCCAAGATCCAGCTGAGCACGCTGGCGCAGGACATCGACAACTACATGCTCGACAACGGCACGCCGCCGCAGCAGCTGGTCGACCTGGTGAAGAAGCCCGGCAACGCGCCGAACTGGCAGGGCCCCTACGCCAAGGAGTCGCAGCTGAAGGATCCCTACGGCCACGACTACGGCTACCAGTACCCCGGCCAGCACGGCAAGTACGACCTGGTCTTCTACGGCGAGGACGGCAAGCCCGGCGGCGAGGGGCTCAACGCGGATGCCGGCAACTGGCAATGAAACCGGCGCGCGGGAACCGGCAGGCGGAAGGCGGCAGCGCGTGGCTGCACGCGCGCCGCACGCGCGCCGGCGGTTTCCGTTTCCCGCGCAAGCGGGGTTTCACCCTGCTCGAGATGCTGGTGGTGATCGTGCTGGTCGGGCTGGCGGCGGTGGCGGTGTCGGTATCGGTGACGCGGGGGTTGGCCGGGGCGCGGGTGCGCGCGGCCAGCAGCGAACTGGCCGGCGCGCTGCGCGCGACCCGGGCGCAGGCGATCGTGCACGCCCGGGAGCAGACCTTCGACGTGGACACCCGCGCCAACAGCTACCAGGGCGCCAACCACCGTGACGTGGCCCTGCCCAGGGGGCTCAAGGTCAGCATCACCAGCGCGAAGGAGGACCAGCCCAGCGACCACGTCGGGCGCATCCGCTTCTTTCCGGACGGCAGCTCCACCGGCGGCCGCATCACGCTCAAGGCCGGCCAGCGCGAATGGCACGTCAACGTGTCCTGGCTGACCGGCGAGGTGCGGGTCGTCGATGCGGCGGCGACGCCATGAGCGCGGCGCGGCGCGAGCACCGGGGCGGCATCCGCCGCCATGCCGGCTTCACCCTGCTCGAGGTGATCGCCGCGATCGCCCTGCTGGCGATCGCCTTCACTGTGCTGATGCGCGTGGCGGGCGGCTCGACCCGCCTGGGCACGAACGCCGCCGACCACAGCGAGGCGGCCCTGTGGGCGCGCAGCCTGCTCGACACGGCCTTCACCAGCGAGCCGTTGCAACCGGGCAGCGCGTCGGGGCGTTTCGACCAGCGCTTCCGCTGGCGGCTCGACGTCACGCCCTGGCGTCCGGGCTCGACCCCGGCGCAGGCGCCGCTGCAGCTCTACCAGCTCGACCTCGAAGTCAGCTGGGGGGCGCCCGGCCATCCGCAGACGGCCCATTTCCGCACCTTGCGGCTGGCCGCCGCCGAACCGGCGCAGGCCCTGCCATGAAACGCGCCGCCGGTTTCACCCTGCTGGAGATCCTGGCCGCGCTGGTGCTGCTGGCGCTGCTGCTGCTGGGCGTGTACTCGGGCATCGCCAGCGCCAGCCGCAGCGTGCGCTCGGGCACGGCGATGATCGAGCGGATGGACCAGTTGCGCGCGGCGCAGACCTTCCTGCGCCGCGAACTGGCGCAGAGCCTCGCCGCGCCGATCGGCCACACCGATCGCGGCGAGCCGATCTATTTCCAGGGCAGCGCGCACGAGATGCGCTACGTCGCGCCGCTGCCGGGTTACCTGGGCAAGCTCGGGCCGCAGCTGCAGCAGTTGCAACTGGTCGACGACGGCGCCGGCGGCCTGCGCCTGGAACTGCGCCTGGCCCTGCTGCCGCCCGACGGCAGCCCGCCGCAGGCGCTGGGCGAGCCGCAGGTGTTGTTCGACCACATCCGCGAAGGCGGCTTCCAGTACCGCGGCGCCGATCCGGATGGCGCGGCCCTGCCATGGGCGGGCGAGTGGACCAGCGACCGTTCGCTGCCGCAGCTGGTGCGCATCGAGCTGCAGCCGCAGGATCGCGCCAGCTGGCCCCGGCTGGATGTCCCGTTGCGCATCGAGCCGGTCCGCCCCGACGGCCTGCCGCGCAACGGCCTGCTGCGGCGCAACCCGCCATGAGCGCGCGCCTGCCGCAGGCGTCGCGCCAGCGCGGGGTGGCCCTGCTGCTGGTGCTGTGGGCGTGCACCTTGCTGGCGATCCTGCTCGGCGGCTACGCCGCACTGGCGCGCACCGAAGGCCTGCAGGCGCGTTACCAGTTCGCCAGCACGCAGGCGCATTACGCCGCCGAGGCCGGCCTGGTGCGGGCGATCTACGGCCTGCAGGATCCGCGCATCCGGCAGCGCTGGATCGGCGACGGGCGGCCCTACGAGTTCGTCTACGACCATGCCAGCGTGGTGGTGCGCTCGATCGACGAGGACGGCAAGGTCGACCTCAACAGCGCCACGCCCGAGGTCCTGCAGGGCCTGTTGCGCGCCGCCGGGCTGCGGCCGGAGCAGGCCGGCGAGCTGGCCCAGCGCATCGTCGACTGGCGCAGCCCGCCGGAGCTCGCCGGCGAGGCGGACAGCCAGCGCGCCGCCTATGCCGCCGCCGGCCGCGCCTACGGCCCGCGCCATGGCCCGTTCGTCACCGTCGAGGAGGTGCAACTGGTGCTGGGCATGACTCCGGCGCTGTACCGGCAGCTGGCGCCGGTGCTGACGATCTGGTCCGGCAGCCCCAGCCCGAACCCGAACACCGCGCCGCCGCTGGCCCTGCAGGCGATCCCCGGGATCACCCCGCAACAGCTGGCCACGATCCGGGCCACCCGCGCGAGGAACGCCGATGATCCGAGTCTGGCCCTGAACAACGGAACCACGCATAGTATTGAATCCGTCGCCACCCTGGCCGACGGGACGAGCGCGGTGTTGCGCGCGACGATCCGCATGCAGCCGGGGCTGGCTGGCGTGAGACCTTACGCCGTGTTGCGCTGGCAGGAGGGGAAGTCCGAATGAGTACGGCGATGCCGTCGCTGCGGCCGGGCTGGGAGCGGGTTCGCCGTCAGTGGCGCGCCTCGCCGCTGCCGGCTTTCCTCGCCTGGTGGGGCGGCGAATTGCGCGCGCTGCTGCCGGCGCGCTGGCGCAGCTGGTTTGACGACGGCGCCGACTGGTATCTGCTGCAGGTCGACGGCGACACCTGGGCGCTGCGCCGGCGCGGCCAGGCCGAGCCGCTGGCGCAGTGGCGCGAGGCGGCCGAGGACGTGCCCGCGCACGCGTTCGGCGCGGCGTTGCGGCAGGTCGACCGCGAAGACCTGCGTGTCGCCCTGCTGCTGCCGGCGCCGCAGGTGCTGCGTCGCACGCTGTCGCTGCCGCTGGCCGCGCGCGACAACCTGCACCAGGTGGTCGGCTTCGAGATGGATCGGCAAACGCCGTTCGGCGTGGCGCAGGTGTACTACGCGGTACGCGAGCTGCCGGCGCCCGCGTCGGCCGGGCGCTGCCAGGTGGAGCTGGTCGCGGCGGTCCGCGCCGGCGTCGACCCGCTGCTTGCACGGCTGCGCGCGCAGGGCATCGCGGTGGACGCGGTGGACGTGGCGGCGGCCGGCGGCCGCCTCGGCGTGAACCTGCTGCCGCCGGAGCAGCGCCCGCACCGCGTGCATCCGCGGCGACGCCTCAACCTGATCCTCGCCGCCGGGGTGGTGTTGCTGTTGCTGCTGGTCGGCCTCGAATGGCGACACAACCGCGAAGCCGCGCTGGCCGCCATGCAGGCCGAGGTGGCCGCCATGCGCGGCGATGCCGCGCAGGTAGCCTCGCTGCGCCAGCAACTGCAGGACAACGCCGGCGCCGCCGGCTTCCTCGCGCAACGCAAGAAGGACACCGTCGGCATGCTGGAGCTGCTGCGCGACGCCACCGCGCGCCTGCCCGCGGGCACCTGGCTGGAGCGCTTCAGCGTCGACAACACCGGCCAGATCGGCATGCAGGGACAGAGCCAGCAGGCAGCCAAGCTGCTCGATGCGCTGAAGGATTCCAGCGTGATCACCGATGCCGGCTTCCAGGGCAGCATCCAGCCCGATGCCGCCACCGGCAAGGAGCGCTTCTACCTCACCGCGCGGGTCAGGCAGGCCGCGGCGAGGCCCGCGCCGGCGGCCAGCAGCGGGGACACGCCATGACGCGCCGCGCCCTCGCGCCGCGCGAGAGCCGCATCGTCGCGGTGGCCTTGCTGCTGCTGCTCGTGCTGCTGGCCTACCTGGTCCTGCTGCGCTGGTGGTTGGTGGCGCCGCTGCAGCAGATCCACGAGGAGATGGCGCACCTGCGCGACACGCACAGCCGCTACGCCGCCGCCATCGCGGAGAAGCCGGCACTACAGCAGCGCCTGGCGGAAATGGGCGCCGGGCAGGCCGCCAGCGAGGCGTTCCTCGCCGCCAGCGATCCGAACAACGCCGCCGCCGACCTGATGCAGCAGGTGGTCGACGTGGTCGGCCGCAACACCCGCCGCGGGCGCTGCGTGGTGAGCCAGAAGATGCCGCTGCCGCCGCCACCGGCGTCGGCCGGCGAGCCCTACCGCAAGGCCGCCGTCAGCATCAGCCTGAGCTGCGACGTCGAGCCGCTGGCGGCGGTGCTGCAGGCGCTGGAGCAGGGCCGGCCGTATCTGTTCGTCGACGACCTCAGCATCTACCGCAACCCGGTCGCCGCGCAGCGCGAGCAGGGCGCGCCGCTGGAGGTGCAGTTCACGCTCACCGGTTACGTGCGCCCCTCGGCCGGTGCGCCGGCGCCGGCGGACGCCGATGCCGGAGCCACGCCATGAACGCCGCCCAGCAACGCCGGCTCACCCCCGTACTCGCCGGCGTGGCGGTGCTGCTGGGCATCGCGCTGCTGGTGCTGCTGGGCGGCGTCGGGCGCGGCACGCACTGGGCGCCGCCGCGCACGCTGCCGGCGCTGCCGTCGGCGGACAGCACCGACCTGCCGCAGGCCGCCCCGCTGCAGCAGTTCAGCGTGGTCTGGAACAAACCGCTGTTCAACCCCGACCGCAAGCCGGTGGCGCACGCCAGCGAAGGCGGCAGCAACCTGGGCGACCTGCAGCTGACCGGCATCATCATCACCCCGAGCCTGCGCATGGCGCTGCTGCACGACAAGAACGCCAATCGCGAGATCCGCCTGCACCAGGGTGACAGCCTGCCCGACGGCAGCGTGACCCTGGTCGAGGTGCAGCAGCGTTCGGCGGTGTTCGACTCGGCCGCCGGCCGCACCGAGCTGAAGCTGCCGGCCGGTGCGCCGATCGACCAGGCCCGCGGCCGCGCCGACGAAGATCGCGATCGGCCGCCGGCGGGCGCCTCGATGCTGCATCCGCAGCCCGCTGCCGCGGCGCGGCCGCATTTCGAGTCCGGCCCCGGCCCCGCCCGCACCTCGCTGGCCCCGGCGTCGTCGGACGGCCCCACCGGGGCCACGCTGGAAAGACTGCGTCGCACCATCGAAAAACGTCGTGCGGAACGCGCCGCCGCGTCCCACGAAGGAGAGCACTGAGCCATGCCTCGCCGATTCCCCACGCGCGCCCTGCGCACCGCCACCCTGGCCGCCCTGGTCGCGCTCGCCGGCTGCGCCAGCCTGCCGCAGCCGCGCGACGACGGCGCATTGCAACGCGAGGCCATGGCCGGCACGCACGACCCGGTGCCCGCGCCGCTGCCGCTCAACCGCGACCTGGCCTCGGCTACCACCGCGCCGCCGCCGGCCACCATCAGCGCCGGCAGCGGGCAGTTCGTGCGGCCCACCGCGCTGGTCACGCCGCGCAAGACCGCCGCCGGCAAGGACGCGGTCACCTTCAACTTCGAGAACCAGCCGGTGCAGGCGGTGGTCAAGGCCATCCTCGGCGACCTGCTCAAGCAGAACTACACCATCGTGCCGGGCGTGGAGGGCAACATCTCCTTCTCCACCGCCGAGCCGGTCGACCAGGAGCAGGCACTGCCGATCCTGGAGACCCTGCTGGGCTGGACCCACAACGCCCTGGTCAAGCGCGCGGGCGGCTACGTGGTGCTGCCGGCGAAGGATGCGGTGGCCGGCAACCTGGTGCCCAGCCTCGGCGCGGCTGCGCCCGGCGGCGGGCTGCAGGCGCGGCTGTTCCCGCTGCGCTACATCTCCGCCACCGAGATGCAGAAGCTGGTCAAGCCGTTCGTGCGCAAGGATGCGGTGCTGCTGGTCGATCCGGCGCGCAACCTGCTGGTGCTGGCCGGCACGCCGCAGGAGCTGGCCGACGACGAACGCATGATCCGCACCTTCGACGTGGACTGGCTGCGCGGCACCTCGGTGGGCGTGTTCAACCTGCAGTACGCCCGCGTCGCCGAGCTGATGCCCAAGCTCGACAGCCTGTTCGGCGAACACGGCAGCACGCCGCTGGCCGGCATGTTGCGCTTCATCCCGATCGAGCGCACCAATGCGCTGGTGGTGATCAGCACCCAGGCCGACTACCTGCGCGAAGTAGGCGAGTGGATCGACAAGATCGACGCCGGCGGCGGCAACCAGCCGCAGCTGTTCGTCTACGACGTGCGCAACCTCAAGGCCTCGGATCTGGCCCGCTACCTGGCGCAGATCTACACCAACGGCGCCGGCAGCGGCGGCGACAACGGCGGCCAGGTCGGGCCGGGCCTGAGCAGCGGAACCCTGGGCAGCGCCGACAACGCCAGCGCCAACCCGCTGGGCAGCACCGCCGGCAGCTTCGGCAACACCGGCACTGGCGCGATGGGGGGCAACATGAACGGCGCCGCCGGCGGCTTCAACAGCGGCGGCGAGAGCCGCGACGGCAGCGCTCAGCCCGGCGCGATGTCCGGCGCCATGGCCACGGGCTTCGGCAACACCGGCGGCAATACCGAGACCAGCCAGCAATACGCCTCCAGCGACGGCAGCGTGCGGATCAGCTCGGTGGACAGCAACAACCAGCTGCTGATCCGCGCCCGCCCCTCGCAGTGGGAAGAGATCAAGCGCGCGATCGACAAGCTCGACAACGTGCCGCTGCAGGTGCAGATCGAGACGCGCATCCTGGAGGTCAAGCTCACCGGCCAGTTCCAGTTCGGCGTGCAGTGGTACCTGAAGGGCTTCATCGGCAGCACCGTCGACAGCAACGGCAAGTTCATCCCCGGCTCCACCACCGCCAGCCAGTACGGCGCCCTGGGCCAGGGCGGCCCGGCATACGGCGGCGAGCCGTTCTTCTACTCCTTCCTCAACCACAACCTGCAGGTCGCCGTGCGCGCGATGGAGACCAGCGGCAACACCAAGACGCTGTCGGCGCCCTCGATGGTGGTGATGAACAACCAGGTCGGCAAGATCCAGGTAGGCGACAGCATTCCGATCAACCAGACCACGGTCAATACCAACATCGGCACGGATACCAGCTACAGCTCGGTGCAATACCTCAACACCGGCGTGATCCTCAGCGTGCGTCCGCGGATCAATCCCGGCGGCCTGGTCTACATGGACGTCAGCCAGCAGGTCAGCCAGCGCGACGCCGCGCAGCCGCTGGTCAACGGCAACCCGTCGATCTCGCAGCGCGCGCTGTCCACCCAGGTGGCGGTGCAGAGCGGCCAGACCGTGCTGCTCGGTGGCCTGATCCAGCAGGACGAAGGCGTCACCAACACCGGCATCCCGGGGTTGAACCGGATCCCGCTGATCGGTCGCCTGTTCGGCAGCACCAACCGCAACCGCGACCGCACCGAACTGATCGTGCTGATCACCCCGCGCATCATCCGCAACAGCGACGAGGCCAGGCAGGTCACCGACGAGTACCAGGAGAAGTTCGAGTCGCTGGCGCCGTTGCGTGCGCCGACCCCGGCCGAAGGCAAACCCTGATCGACCGCCGCCCCGGCGTCATGACGGGGCGGCTGCGCCAGTGCCGCCCGCTATCATCGGCGTGATGAGCGTGCCGCCTTTGTTTCCGATCACCCCGCTGCTGCCCGAGATCCGCGCCGCGCTCGCGGCGCATCCGCGCCTGGTACTGGAGGCGCCGCCCGGCGCCGGAAAGACCACCCAGGTGCCGCTGGCCCTGCTCGATGCACCCTGGCTCTCCGGGCGTCGCATCGTGATGCTGGAACCGCGCCGCCTCGCCGCGCGTGCCGCCGCGCAATTCATGGCGGCGCAGCTGGGCGAGCCGGTCGGGCAGACCGTCGGCTACCGTATCC
>JBDZVT010000050.1:0-9215 GCA_040255835.1 Lysobacteraceae bacterium | reverse complement strand
AGTGGCGCATGCAGTCGCTGGCGCATGGCGAATGGCGGACCCTGTATCGCTTCGACCTGCACCCGGTGCCGATGATCGATTACGTGGTGGCCAACCATTACGTGTCGACGCACCCCGCCTCGCGTTTCGTGGGCAACCTGCTGCTCGGCCGCACCACGCCCGATCGACGGTTGGGCCTGCTCAACTACGATTTCGCCGTGCGTCGCGTCGGCCGCGAGCCGGAGCGCCGGCGCCTGCGCGACGTTGCCGAACTGCGCGACGTGCTGGAGCGCGAATTCCTGCTGCAACTGCCCGATGGCGCGGCGTTCCAGCAGCGGCTGGAGGGTTTGCCGCGCGACTGAATCAGCCGCGTCTGCCGGCGAACGGCCGGCCGTCCTCGTCGCCCAGCGGGTCGGCCAGCACGTGGATCTCCACGTCGTCGAGGGTGACGAACTGGCCCGCGCGGATCTTGCAGGTCTTGCGCAGTTCGACGGCACCGTCGACCTTCACCGCGCCGCTGGCCACGATCGCCTTGCCGGCACCGCCGCTGTCGCACAGGCCGACCAGCTTCAACAGCATGTTGAGCTCGACGTAGCCGCCTTCCAGTTCGAATTCGATGGTCTGCATGGTTTTGCCGTGACGATGGATGGTCCGCGCTCAGGCGGAAGGGTGGAGGTGCTCGAACGCGCTGTCGGGCAGCGCCAGGAACGCAAACCAGGGACGGTCGTGCTCTTCGCCGAAGGTGGCGGCGTCATCCAGCACGCCGAGCAGGATCTCGTAATCGTCGGCGGCCGCCGCGCGCAAGTCGTCGGCGTGGGCGAACAGCAGCACGTGTCCCCATGCCGGCAGCCAGCCGAGGTCGCGCAGGCAGTCCGCCAGTGCGTCCCAGTTGTGGCCGAAGCTGGGTGGCAGTTGCAGCGACGCGGCCAGCCGGCGCAGCAGTTCGCTCTTGTCGTGACAGCCGGCCAGGTCGGTGCGGCACACGCACAGGTCGGCCTTTGCAGCCGTGCGGGCCAGCCGGTCGAGATCGTCGACGCCGACGAAATACACGCCGCTCTGGGCGGGTCGGGTCAGGTCCAGGTCGAAACGGTCCGCGCTCATCGCGCCACCTCGAAGCGGCGGAAGCTGCGGTAGTGATCGTCGGTGTAGTACCACACCGTCGGCGGCGTGCCGCCGGTGACGACGCGCCGCGCGCCGCGGTTGCGCGCACCGGGCGTCTCCACCGTGTACTCGTGGTAGTAGCCGCGCGGCTGCTGCGGCAGCAGGCCTTCGTAGTTGCCGAACACGGCGCCATCCTGGCTGTGCGCGAACGGCCCGCCGGCCGTGATCCGCTGCACCATCGCGCGCGCCTGCGGCGGCAGCGAAGCCATCGAGTCGTCAGCGGGTGCCACGCGCGTGGCGACGGTGCTGCCGTTGGTGCCGGACGGCACGCCCGGCAGCTCGCCATGACGCTGCCACAGCGTCACGGTGACGATGGCGATCAGCAGCAACAGCAGCGGTCGAAGGCGGCGCATGGTTCTCGCGCGGAGGCGGTGGCGAGGCGAGCTTAGCAGGGCCGGACAGGGCGCCAGGCTTCCTTCATCGAAAGAAATTACGCACACTCCGGCTTTCCCTCGACAAGGCAGCACGCGTTGCCCACCCGACTTCCGGAGCCCGGATGAGCACCACTCCCGACCAGGGTCGCGGCCGCCTGCCGCGCCAGATCGCCTACATCATCGGCAACGAGGGTTGCGAGCGTTTCTCGTTCTACGGGATGCGCAACATCCTTACCCCGTTCCTGATCACCACGCTGCTGCTGTACCTGCCCGAGGGCCAGCGCATGCTGGCGGCGAAGGACGTGTTCCACACCTTCGTGATCGGCGTGTACTTCTTCCCGCTGCTCGGCGGCTGGATCAGCGACCGCTTCTTCGGCAAGTACAACACCGTGCTGTGGATGAGCCTGGTGTATTGCGCGGGCCACGCCTGCCTGGCGCTCTTCGAGCACAATCGGCTGGGCTTCTTCGCGGGACTGGGCCTGATCGCGCTGGGCGCGGGCGGCATCAAGCCGCTGGTGGCATCGTTCGTGGGCGACCAGTTCGACCAGTCGAACAAGCACCTGGCGAAGATGGTGTTCGACGCGTTCTACTGGATCATCAACTTCGGCTCGTTCTTCGCCTCGCTGCTGATGCCGCTGTTCCTGCATCACTTCGGCGCGGCGGTGGCGTTCGGCATTCCCGGCGGCCTGATGTTCATCGCCACGGTGGTGTTCTGGCTGGGCCGCAAGCAGTACGTGATGGTGCCGCCCGGGCCGCCGGATCGCGACGCCTTTTCGCGGGTGCTGCGCACGGCGCTGCTGACGCAGCGGCCGGGTCAGGCGCGACCGGGCCTGTGGCTGGCGGTCGCATCGGTGGCAGTGGCGCTGGCCTCGTTTGCGCTGGTGCCTGCGCTGGGCTTCGTGATCGCCGCGTGCATCGCGCTGGTGGTGCTGATCGGTGGCGTCGGCGGCGGCGCCTGGCTGCAGATGGATCGTGCGCGTGGCGTGCATCCGGATGCCGCCGTCGACGGCGCGCGCAACGTGCTGCGCGTGCTGGTGATCTTCGCGCTGACCACGCCGTTCTTCTCGCTGTTCGACCAGAAGGCCTCGACCTGGGTGCTGCAGGGCAACGAGATGACCATGCCCTCGTGGTTCCATTCCGCGCAGATGCAGGCGCTCAACCCGCTGCTGGTGATGCTGCTGATCCCGTTCAACAACCTGGTGCTGTATCCGCTGCTGCGCCGGATCGGCTACGAACCCACCGCGTTGCGCCGGATGACCGCCGGCATCGCGTTCAGCGGACTGGCGTGGATCGTGGTCGGCGGCCTGCAGGTGGTGATCGACGGTGGCGATCCGCTGTCGATCGTGTGGCAGGTGTTGCCCTACGCGCTGCTCACCTTCGGCGAGGTGCTGGTCTCGGCCACCGGGCTTGAGTTCGCCTACAGCCAGGCGCCGGCCTCGATGAAGGGCGTGGTGATGAGTTTCTGGAACCTCACCACCACGGTCGGCAACCTGTGGGTGCTGCTGGCCAACGCGGCGGTGCGCAACGAAAGCGTGATCGGTTCGATCGCCCACAGCGGGCTCAGCGTCACCGCGTTCCAGATGTTCTTTTTCGCCGCGTTCGCCTTGCTCGCTGCGCTGGCGTTCGGGCTGTATGCCAGGCGTTATCGCGAAGTCGACCATTACCGCCCGGCCTGATGTAGGAGCGCACCCTGTGCGCGATGCTTTCCGTCACGTGACGAAAGGCATCGCGCACAGGGTGCGCTCCTACAGGCCACGTCGCGGCATCGGAGCGATTGGAGCCGGGCAGTGCCCGTCCTACGACGTCGAATCCACGCGTGACTGCAGCGCCATCGCGGCGGCGGGGTTGCGGTGCTTGGCGGCGCTGATGAAGAACACGAACACCTCGCGCGCGGCGGCCTGCGGTTGCGGCGCGGCGACGTGGGGCAGCGCTGCGATGTCCCTGCCGACAGCCCAGTCGTGTGCATGGGCGGCCCAGCGGTCCAGTTCGACCGGCTTGTAACCGGTGGCGATGTCATCGGCGCTGCGCATCAACCGGGCGTAAATGAAATCGCCGGTGAGGTCGGCCAGTGATGGGTATTTCGGCGAATCGGTGAACACGGTGGGGATGTGGTGGCGGCGTGCCAGGTCCACATACGCTTCGTCCAGAAAACTGGCGTGGCGCACTTCCAGCACGTGACGCAGCGGCTGGCCGTCGAGTTCGCGGGGCAGGTGGTCGAGGAAGGCGCCGAGATCGTCCGCGTCGAATGGCCGCCACGGCGGCATCTGCCACAGGATCGGTCCCAGGCGATTGCCCATCTCGGCCAGGCCACCATGGATGAAACTGCTGGCGCCCTTGCCGGCGTCGGCCAGTCGCTTGCTCTCGACGACGTAGCGCGGTGCCTTCAGCGAGAAGACGAAACCTTCCGGGGTTTCCGCCGCCCATTTCGCGTAGGTGGCCGGTTTCTGCGCGCCGTAGAAGGTGCCGTTGATCTCGATCGCCCGCAGCTGGCGGCTGGCGTATTCCAGCTCGCGTCGCTGCACGAGTTTGGGTGGATAGAAGTTGTTGCGCCACGGCGCGTAGGTCCAGCCGCCGATGCCGACGCGGATCGTCCCGGCAGCCTTGCGCTTGTTCATGGCCGTTCTCCCGTGGTTTGGTGGCGCAGCAGTTCGGTCGCAGCGATGCATGTCACCAGCCACGCCCCTCCCGTCGCGTAACCGGCCAGCACGTCGCTGAAATAATGCACCTGCAGCAGGATGCGGCTGGTGCCGATCACCCCGATCATCAGCACGGCGCCGGCGATGATCGCGCGGTGGAAGCGCGGCGTCAGCCGCAGCAGCACATAGGCCAGCATGCCGTAGAACACCATCGCGCCGAACGCGTGCCCGCTGGGGAAGCTCCAGCCCGGCTCGACGATGAAGCCGTGGTCGTGCAGCGGCCGCACGCGCCGGAACAGCGCCTTCAGCCCACCGTTGATCGGCAGGATGCCGAGCAGGGCCACGCTCCAGCTCGCCGCCAGCGACCACTGGCGCCGCAGCAGCAGGGCCAGCAGCACCACGGCCGCCGCGCTGGCGACCCACACGGTGTCGCCCAGATGGGTGATCGCGGCGATCATGCGCAACACCGCCACGGGCAGGTGGGCGCGCAGGCTCTCTGCGAGGCTGGCGTCGAAGCTGCCCAGGCCGGTCGTGGGCTGGCCGGAGATCGCCAGCGCGAGGCCGCCGAAGAACAACACCAGCGCCAGGCACAGCAGCACGCCGACTTGCCAGCGCAGCAGCGTCGGCACCTGGCCCGTCTGCGCGGCGCGACGTTGCCAGCGCGCATTGCGCTGCCAGGCCAGGTCGCCGGCCAGCAAAGCCAGCAACAACAGCAGCACCCATACCGTCAGGGCGTGCAGCGCAATCCATTCCGCCGGCGTGTTCATGGCGATCCTCGTTTCGCGGGCTGATCCGCGCATGATCGCGGCTGGCGCCTCCGGCGTCGAGTTGGGCCGCCGCATTCGCCGCTGGCCTTGCGGGCGATTTCTCGCGATAGTGCGCGGATCGTCGCTTGAGGGGAGAACTTCGATGGTCCAGCGATTCGGGTCCGTGCGTGCACTGTCGTTCCGGCTGCTGGCCGGTCATGCCTTGCTGGTGCTCGGCACGTCGGCGCTGGCGCAGGCTCCGGCCACGCCGCAGCTGCCGCCGCCGGTATCGACCGGCGATATCGTGCAGCCGTTGCTGCCGGCGCAGTTGCAGGATTTCGACGCGTACATGGCCCACACGCTGAAGACCTTCGAGGTGCCCGGCATCGCGGTGGCCATCGTCAAGAACGGCAAGGTGGTGATGGAACGCGGCTTCGGCGTGAAGGAGCTGGGCAAGCCGGACCAGGTCGATGCGCACACCTTGTTCGCGATCGCCTCCAACACCAAGGCGTTCACCGCCGCGGCGTTGCAACAGCTGGCCGACGCCGGCAAGCTGGACATGGACGACCGCGTGATCGACCACCTGCCGTGGTTCCGCATGTCCGATCCCTACGTGACGCACGAGATGCGCATCCGCGACCTGCTGGCGCACCGCAGCGGGCTGAGCCTGGGCGCGGGCGACCTGCTGTACTGGCCGCCGACCTCGTACACCACCCGGGACGTGGTCGAACGCCTGGCCAGGGTGCCGCTGACGAACGGCTTCCGCAGCCACTACGCCTACGACAACATCCTGTTCGCGGTGGCCACCCTGGTGATCGAGCAGGCCTCCGGGCAGAGCTACGCGGACTACGTGCGCGAGCACCTGTTCAAGCCGGTCGGCATGGACGAATCGCTGATCGACATGACGTATCTCAAGCCCGGCATGGACGTGGCCACCGGCCATGCGCCGTACGAGTTCAAGGACATCAAGCCGGTGCCGCCGATGGCCTGGCTCAATGACCCCGGTGCCGGCGGCATCTACGCCAGCGTGCACGACCTGGCCAAGTGGATGAACGTGCAGCTGGCCGGCGGGGCGTTGCCGACCATGGGCGCCGACGGCAAGCCGCAGCGGGTGTTCTCCGAGAAGAGCCATCACGAGATGTGGTCGATGCTGACCCCGATCCCGATCCGGAAGGCGCCCATCCCCGAGCTGGAACCACTCACGCCGGACTATTACGGCTACGGCGAAGGCTGGTTCCTCGGCCAGTACCAGGGCCGCAAGCTGGTCTGGCACACCGGCGGCTGGCCCGGCTTCGTCTCGCGGGTGACGATGGTGCCGTCGCTGAAACTCGGCGTGGTGGTGCTGACCAACCAGCAGTCCGGCGCCGCGTTCAACGCGGTGACCTACCGCGTGCTGGATGCGTACCTCAACCCGTCGCACAAGACCGACTGGGTGGCGGTGTACGAGAAGGCCGTGCAGCACGCCCAGGCCAAGGCCGATGACAGCGTGGCGAAGCACGAGCAGGCCCGCGACAAGCGCAGCAAACCTTCGTTGCCGCTGGCCGACTACGCCGGCACCTATCGCGACCCGTGGTACGGCGACGTCATCATCAGCCAGGAACACGGCAAGCTGCGCCTGCGCTTCGGCAAGACGGCGCAACTGGTCGGCACGATGACGCCGTGGCAGCACGACAGCTTCACCGTGCGCTGGGACGACCGTTCGCTGGATGCCGACGCGTTCGTCGACTTCGCGCTGGACATGGACGGCAGGATCCGCGAGGTGCGCATGCAGCCGATCTCGCCGCTGACCGATTTCAGTTTCGATTTCCAGGATCTGCGGCTGGTGCCGGTGCAAGCCGACACCGGGGCGTCAGCGGGCAAGTGATCCATCACGGCGCCGTTCGCGGCGCGCACGCCGAAGGGGAAGGGACATGAATTTTCGTCATGCGGGGGCGTTCCTGCTCTCGCTCGGGTTGCTGGTCGGCGTCGCGCAGGCGCGCAGCGACAACGCGCTGGAACATCGCTACATCCGTGTCGAGCTGGGTGCGGCCGGCACACAGGCGACCTCGGGCCGGTTGCTGCTGTTCGCGGTCGACGCCAAGGCGGCGCAGGCGGCGGCCCTGGCGGATTCCCAGGGCAAGAGCAGCGTGGTCGAGTCGGTTGATGCCGATCCGTTCAGCGGTACGGTGACCAGCGTGGCGGCACGCGAGGTGAGCCACTGGGTGCCCGGGCAGGCCATCGACGTCGATACCAGCGACGTGGCGTACCCGGAGCCGTGGTCGCGGCTGCCGCCGGGCGATTACCTGGTGCAGGCCGTGCTCGACGTGAACCACGACTACAACTACACCGGGCGCGGTGCCGGCGACCTGGTCAGCGACGTGGTCAAGCTGCACTGGCCGGCCACCGACGTGCCGACGCTGGCGCTGGCAAAGGCGCTGCCGGCCGAGGGCGACCCTTGGGCCGTGCCGGATTCTGCACCGCCGACCCGGCGCGAGAACGTGGCCGCGGCCCGGCCACACGCGCACCTGGTCGATTTCGTCAGCCCCTCGCTGACCGCGTTCTGGGGCCGGTCGATCCACATGCGCGGCTGGGTGCTGACCCCGCCCGGGTACGACGCCAAGGCTGCGGCGCGTTACCCGACCGTCTATTACACCCAGGGTTTTGGCGGCAACAACGACCGGGTGATCGGCCCGATCGTCACCGTCTATACCGCGATGGCGGAGCAGCAGATGCCGCCGATGATCTGGGTGTTCCTGGACGAGTCCAGCCCCAGCGGCACCCACGAGTTCGCCGACTCGGTCAACAACGGTCCCTGGGGGCAGGCGCTGACCACGGAGCTGATCCCGCATCTGGAGGCGCACTACCGCATGGATGCGGACGTGGACGGCCGCTTCCTCAACGGCCACTCTTCCGGCGGATGGGCCACGTTGTGGCTGCAGACGCGGTATCCGAGGATCTTCGGCGGCACCTGGTCGACCTCGCCGGACCCCGGCGACTTCCACGACTTCACCGGCGTGGACCTGTACGCCCCGCACGCCAACGTCTATCGCCGGCCGGATGGCTCGGCCTACCCGCTGGTGCGCGACCACGCCAAGGTGCTGGGCACGTTCGAGCAGTTCGCGAAACTCGAGCGCGTGCTGGGCAGCTACGGTGGGCAGATGGCCTCGTTCGAGTGGGTGTTCTCGCCGCGCGGCGAGGATGGCCGGCCCGAACCGATGTTCGACCGCGACACCGGCAACGTCGATCCCGCCGTGGTGGCCTACTGGCGTGACCACTACGACATCGCGCACCGGCTGCAGCAGCACTGGCCGCAGCTGAAGGCCGACCTGGACGGCAAGATCCACCTCTACGTGGGCACGGCCGACACCTTCTACCTCGATGGGGCCGCGCACCGGCTCAAGGCCGCACTCGATGGCCTGGGCGCGACGTCGGATTTCCGCTTCCTGCCCGATCGCACCCACGGCAACGTGTACTGGATCGGCGAGGACCATCACGGCCTGCTCAAGCAGATCAGCTGGGCGATGTACGCCATCGCGCGGCCGCATTCGAAGCTGAAGCCCGTCGCCGCGCCCTGATCCACCGTCGCGACAGACGAAGGTCGACGTGAACGCTGCAGGAGCGCACCCTGTGCGCGATGTTCTTCACCATGTGACGAAAGGCATCGCGCACAGGGTGCGCTCCAAGAACGAAGCAGCGCATAGGGCGGGCAGTGCCCGCCGGCTCTTCGCACCGAGGCAAAGCGGCGGGCAGTGCCCGCCCTAAGCCTGCCACGGGTCATAGCTGCCGATGTACCAGAGGTGGCCTTCCGGGTCGTGGCAGCTGTAGCCGGCGCCGCCGTAGTCCTTTTCGGCATAGTCGTCGATGATCACCGCACCGGCTGCCTTGGCCCGCTCATAGTGGGCCTTGCAGTCGGTCACGGTCACGCAGGCGCACTGCGTTTCGCGCCCGCCGATCTGGTCAGGTTGTGCAATGTGCCGGCCGAAGTCGTTGTCCCGCACGCCGCCGAGCATGACCATGCCGCGGCCGTACGCCAGTTGCGCGTGCTCGACCTCGCCGGCGTCGTTCTCGTAGACCGCGTGCCGTTCGAAACCGAATGCCTGGCAGAGCCAGTCGATGGCCGCGTGGGGATCGCGGTAGCGCAGACAGGGGATGATGGTGCTGCCGCCGGACTGTTCCATGGGGGTACCTCCGTGGTGGGAATCTCGCATGGCTGGTCGCGGCCGTGCCCGCCTGGCGGACGACGGCGCGGTCCCGTGCGGGGACGCGGGCCAGACTAATCCCGCGGGGCGTGGCGGTCTTGTAGATTTCCGTCGCTCAGTCGAGCGGCAGGTGGTTCGAGT
>JBDZVT010000026.1:0-44775 GCA_040255835.1 Lysobacteraceae bacterium | reverse complement strand
GTCGCGCACGGAATCGGGCAGGTTGCTGATGGAGGAATAAGGCATGGCGCGAACCTCAGCAGGGAATGGGTGAGGCCGGTTACCGTGTACCGCGCGCGATCAATCGCCCGTCAATTCCACGTGGTGGCCGCCGTCATGCGCTCAGCGGCGCGACACGTGCGGATCGCCAGGCACGTACCAGCGCCAGGGCTCGTCGACGGCACGGGTGATGCCCACGCGGGGAGTGACCACGGGCGATGCGGGCGGCGGCACGCCATCGTCGACGATGCGCAGGCCGCCGGCGCCGTCGACCAGGTCGACGCCGTCCTGCGCGCGGTCGATGCCCATCGCCTGGCACAGCCGCGCCGGACCCCGGCACAGGTCGCGATCGCGGCGGCAACCCGGGCGCGCCGCGCGCATCGCGGCCAGCCCGCCCAGCGGCGCCAGGGCGCGCAGCAACACCGCCACGCCCTCGCCTTCCTCGCCGCAAACCGGGTTGCAGCACCAGTGCATGCCATAGGTGAAGTAGACATAGAGCAGCCCGGGCCTGCCGAACATGGTCGCGTTGCGCGCGGTGCGGCCGCGCCAGGAGTGCGCGGCCGCATCGGCTTCGCCGCAATAGGCCTCGGTTTCCACGATGCGGCCGCGGCGACCGTCGGCATGCTGCAGGACCTTGTTCAGCAGCTCCGGCGCGACCACGCGCGGATCGCGCCGGTAGAACGCGCGATCCAGGGTCACGACGCGCTCAGCCACGCGGCCGGCCCGCCGCGGCCGTTATCCGCCAGCGCCGCGATGCTCCCTGCGCCATGCCCGGCTCAGCGCGCCGGCTGCGGCTGGTAGCTGCCGACATCCGCGCGGAAGCCGATCGCCAGGCGGTTCCAGCCGTTGATCGCGATGATCGCCAAGGTCAGGTCCACCATCGACTTGTCGTCGAACTGCGCGCGCACCTCGTCGTACAGGGCATCGGGCAGGTCGTTGGTCGACACCAGGGTGACCGCCTCGGCCCAGGCCAGCGCGGCACGCTCGCGCGCCGAATAGAACGGCGCCTCGCGCCACGCCGCCAGCACGTGCAGCCGCTGCTCGGTCTCGCCGGCGGCACGTGCGTCCTTGCTGTGCATGTCCAGGCAGTAGGCGCAGCCGTTGATCTGCGACACGCGCATCTTCACCAGCTCGATCAGCGAATGCTCCAGGCCGGAGCCATGCACATATTTCTCCAGGCCCAGCATGGCCTTCAGGCCCGCTGGCGCCGCCTTGCCGTACTCGATACGTCCACTCATTGCGCTACCTCTCGTCATGTCGAACCGTGCTCGAACAGCTGCTGCGCGTCGGCGTAGCCGAAGTCGGCCACCAGCCCATCGAATTGCCCGCTGGCCTGCACGCCGGCCAGCGCCCGCTCGACCGCCCCCAGCGCCAGCGTGGTCAGCCGCGTGGCGGTACTGACCCGGGCCACGCCGAGCCGCGCCAGCTCGGCCAGGCCGGGCATGCCGGCGCCGGCCGCCACGTTGACCGGGGCATCCAGTGCGCGCACCAGCGCGGCCAGCGTCGCCGGGTCGGCCAGCCCGATCGGATAGATGCAATCGGCGCCCGCGGCCAGGTAGGCGCGGCCGCGCCCGATCGCGTCGGCCAGCCGCGCGGCGGGTTCGGCGCCGTCATGCTGCATCCAGTGGTCGACCCGCGCATTGATCACGATCGGCACCCCGGCCGCGTCGGCCGCCTCCCGCGCCGCACGCACGCGCGCCGCCGCGTCGGACGCCTCGCGCAGCGGGCCGTGGCCGGGCATGCCGTCTTCGATGTTGATGCCCACCACGCCGATGGCGATCACGGCACGCACCGTGGCAGCCACCTCTTCCGGCGTCTCGCCATAACCGGTCTCGATGTCCGCCGTCACCGGCACCGCCGCCGCACGCACGATGCGGGCCAGGGCCGCCAGCACCTCGTCCAGTGGCGCCTGCTCGCCGTCGGCATACCCGAGCGACCACGCCACGCCGGCGCTGGTGGTGGCCACCGCCGCGAAACCGCGGCGCGCGAACAGACGCGCGCTGAGCGCATCCCAGCAGTTGGGCAGCAGCAACACCCGGCTGCGGTCGTGCATGCGCCCGAATGCCCGCGCCCGCTCGATCTGTGCTTCTCGCTCCATCTTGCGCATCGCCTCGTGTGGCCAGGACCCTGCAGGATACGCCCGCGCCACCACCGGCGCATGGCGCCTGCTACAGTCGCGGCGATCGACCCAAGCTGTCGCGCCACGCCCACCGCGATGGAGGAAGCCATGGCGATTCGCCGACTGGTGTTGCTGTTCGACGGCACCTGGAACAAGCCGGAATCGAATACCAACGTGGAGCGCCTGCGCCGGCTGATCGCGCCGCGCGATGCTCTGGGCAACGTGCAACAGGTCAACTACATCCCCGGCGTGGGGGTGAAACGCGGGATCACCCACCTGCTCGGCGGCGCGTTCGGCTACGGCCTCTCGGGCAACGTGCTGGACGGCTACCGCTGGCTGTGCGACACGTGGCAACCGGGCGACGAGATCTACCTGTTCGGCTTCAGCCGCGGCGCCTACACCGCGCGCAGCCTGGGCGGCCTGATCCGCAAATGCGGCCTGCTCCGGCGCGAGGGTGGCGGCAAGCTGTCCCGCGCCGACGCGAACCACGCCTACGATTTCTACCGCGACGTGGAAACCAAGCCGGACGACCCGGCGGCGCGGGCGTTCCGCAAGCAGCACTCGATCGAGGTGGACATCCATTTCATCGGCGTGTGGGACACGGTGGGCTCGCTGGGCATTCCCGACACCGCATCGTGGTTTCCGTTCGCCCGCTCGCGCTACCGCTTCCACGACACCGAGCTGAGCAAGATCGTCAAGCACGCCTACCAGGCGCTGGCGCTGGACGAGCATCGCGGCGATTTCCAGCCCGCGGTGTGGACGCGCAACCCGTACACGGTCAAGCCCGGCGAATCGCTGACTTCCAAGAAGCGCGAACAGGTCGACGTCGAGCAGCGCTGGTTCATCGGCGCGCACTCGGACGTGGGCGGCGGCAACGACAGCGACGGCGCCGGCCGCAAGCCCGACCCGCTGCCCGACCTCAGCCTGGCCTGGCTGCAGGCCAGGGCGATCAAGGCCGGCCTCGCCTGCAGCGAGCTGCTGGTCCCGGCCGGCGATGCGGCCATGGGCGTGCCGCGCGACTCCTACAAGGAGTTCATGGACGGCCTCTACAAGGAGTTCAAGCCGCCGTTCGACCGCACCATTGGCAGCGGCGTCAACGAGAAGGTGGACGAATCGGTGTGGCGCCGCTGGCTGGCCGATCCCGGCTACCGCTCGCCCACCCTGGTCCGCGCCCTGGCCACCGCGACGGTGCTGATGTCGGTGGATGAGGGCGCGGGGCGGCCGGCGTAAGCCTTCGCCGGGTCAGCGCGGCTCGGCGATTTCCGCCTGGATCGTCGCGCCGGCATCGGCCGGCGGCGCGCGCTGGCCCGACGCGCGCCGGACCAGCATGCCGTAGCGCCACCAGGCCAGCGCGCCCGCGGCGGTCAGCGCCGAGGCGCCCAGCGCCAGGCCGAGCATGCTGGCCGACAGCAGCGGCGAGAACAGGCCGGCCACCACGCTGCACAGCAACAGGCTGGCGAACGCCTGCACCGAGGAAATGCCGCCGCGCCGCTGCGGGAAGCGGTCGAGCAACAGCAAGGTCAGCGTGGGAAACGCCAGCTGCACGCCGATGCCGTGCAGGATCAGCGGCAGCATCGACCACGGCAACCGCGGCTGCGGCAGCGCGATCGCCAGCGCCAGGTGCAAGGCGCAAGCCAAGCCCATCGAAACGTAGCCCAGGTTCACCGTGACGCGCACGCTGGCGCGCTCGGCCAGCCGCCCCGAACACCACGCGCCGGTGACCATGCCGGCCACCACCGGCACGAACAGCCAGGGAAAGCCCTGCGCCGACAGGTGCAGCAGCTCGCGCACGATGCGCGGCGCCGAGGCGATGTACAGGAACAGCCCGGCGAAGTTCACCGAGCTGGCCAGCAGCAGCGGCCAGAACGGCGCGTCGCGCCCGAACGAGGCATAGCCGGCCAGCAGCGGACGCAGCGCGAACGCAGTGCGCCGCGCCGGCGGGTGCGTCTCTTCCAGCAACCATCCCAGGGCCAGCGCCAGCACGGTGCCAAACCCGCCGAGCAGCCAGAAGATGCCGTGCCAGCCGCCCAGCGGCAGCAGCAGCGCGCCGACCATCGGCGCGACCACCGGCGCCACGCCGAAGATCATCATCACCTGCGACATCAGCCGTTGCGCGGCGGCGCCCTCCAGGCTGTCGCGGATCAGCGCGCGGCCCACCACCAGCCCGGCGCCGGCGCACGCGCCCTGCAGGCCGCGGCAGGCGAGCAGCATGGCGAACGAGGTGGCCAGCGCCGCGCCCACCGAGGCCAGTGCATACAGCAGCAGGCCGGCGATCATCACCGGCTTGCGCCCCAGCGCATCGGACACCGCGCCATGGAACAGGCTCATCACCGCGTAGGTGGCCAGGTACACGCTGATCAGCTGCTGCAACGCCGCCTCGTCCACCGCAAAGCGCGCGCCGATCGCGGGGAACGCGGGGAACACCGCGTCGATCGAGAACGGGCCGATCATCGACAGTGCGGCGAGCAGCCACGGCAGGCTGCGCGGCACGGTGCGCGGGGTGGGGTTCATGGCAACCGCAGGCATCGAGGGGCCGGGCAGTATAGGACCGCGCTTGACGGCGGGGCGTCACCATCCACTACGATGACGGCCCGGGAGATGGCATGCCTCCCGTTCCGGCAGCGCGACGCGCTCCGGGACAAACCACTTCAGGCGACCCCGCGTTGAAGTCGATGATGCCTGCACCACCGGCTTCCGGCGGCGCAGGCGTGCCTGCCCCCCGCGGCAGCCGGACACGTCCACTTGTCAGGAGGCGCGCATGGGTTTGAACGGTTTCGTGGCCATCGGCATCGGCGGTGCGCTGGGCTGCTGGTTGCGCTGGGGGCTCGGCATGCTGCTCAACCCCGTCTTCCCCACCCTGCAGCTGGGCACCCTGGCGGCGAATCTCACCGGCGGCCTGCTGATGGGCGTGGCGATCGGCCTGTTCCGCAACTTCCAGGCGGCGTCGCCGGAGCTGCAGCTGTTCGTGATGACCGGCTTCCTCGGCGGCCTCACCACCTTCTCCACGTTCTCCGGCGAAGCGGTGACCCTGCTGCTGCGCCAGCAGTACCTGTGGTTCAGCGGCCACGTGCTGGCCCACCTGGTCGGCTCGCTCGGCATGACCGTGATCGGCCTCACCATCGCCCGCAGCATGCTGCGCCATTGAAGGGGAGGCCGCATGGACAACGAAAACCTGCAACCCGGCGTGCTGCTGAACTTCTACTGCCACTCGCGTGCGCGCCACGACGGCGTGCTGCTGTCCGAGTGGATGCTGGCGCAGGCGCGGCGGCTGGGCATCGGCGGCGGCTCGGTATTCCGCGCGATCGCCGGCTACGGCCGCCACGGCGTGCTGCATGAGGAGCAGTTCTTCGAGCTGGCGGACGACCTGCCGCTGCGCATCGAGTTCCTGCTGCGCGACGAGCAGGCGCAAGCCTTGCTGCAACGCGTGCACGAAGCCAATGTCGACATCACCTATGCACGCATTCCGGCAAGCTTCGCGGTGCTCGGCACGCGCTGAGCCCACGGCCGCACCACTGCATGAGGAAAGCGCATGAGCCAGGACGACCTGAAGAACCGCGCCAGCGAACTGCTTGCCCAGGCCGGCATCAACATCAACGGCCCCGATGCCACCGACCTGCAGGTACATGACGAACGCCTCTACGCACGCGTCTTCGCACACGGTTCGCTGGGCCTGGGCGAGGCCTACATGGACGGCTGGTGGGATGCCGGCGACCTGCCCGCCATGTGCACGCGGCTGCTCGCTGCCGGCCTTGACCAGAGCCTGAAAACCCTCGACACCCTGCTCGCCCACCTCAAGGCGCGCTTCATCAACCTGCAGCGCGGCGAGCGCGCGTTCGAGGTCGGCAAGGCGCACTACGACCTGGGCAACGACCTGTTCCACGCCATGCTGGGCAAGCGCCTGGTGTATTCCTGCGGCTACTGGGCCAAGGCCGGCGACCTCGACGATGCCCAGGAAGCCAAGCTCGACCTGGTCTGCCGCAAGCTGCAGCTGCAGACGGGCCAGCGCGTGCTCGACATCGGCTGCGGCTGGGGCGAGGCGCTGAAGTTCGCCGCGGAACGCTACGGCGTCGAAGGCGTGGGCATCACCGTGTCGCAGGAACAGGCCGACTATGCGCGTGAACTCTGCGCCGGCCTGCCGGTCGAGATCCGCCTGCAGGACTATCGCGAACTCAACGAAGAGTTCGACGCGATCTGGTCGATCGGCATGTTCGAGCACGTGGGCGGCAAGAACTACCGCAGCTATTTCGAAACCGTGCGCCGCTGCCTGAAGGAGGACGGCCTGTCCCTGCTGCACTGCATCGGCAGCAACGGCGCGCCGGCGCAGACCGATCCGTGGATCGAGAAATACATCTTTCCCAACTCGATGATCCCCGCCGCCAGCCAGGTCACCGCCGCGCTGGAGGACCTGTTCGTGGTCGAGGACTGGCACAACTTCGGCTCCGACTACGACCGCACCCTCACCGCGTGGCGCGCCAACGTCGAAGCGGCCTGGCCCGGCCTGCCGGAAAGCTACGACGAACGCTTCCGCCGCATGTGGCGCTATTACCTCGCCGTCTCCGCCGCGGTGTTCCGCAGCCGCCGCGACCAGTTGTGGCAACTGGTGCTGAGTCCGCACGGCGTGCCCGGTGGCTACCGCGCGCCGCGCTGAGCCGCGTGCGTGCGAAACGCCCCGGGCCGTCCCGCGGTGTTTGTGCTACATATCCGGACTCGAACGGGAAGGCCTGATCTGCCTCGTGCGCATCAGGGGGAGCGAGCGGAGGGGGCATGCGGGAAAACGGTCACGCCGGCGATTACCGGTGCGGGACGCACACCATTTCGCAGGCCACGCGGCGGCTGACCCGCGATGGCCGCAAGGTCGACATCGAGGCGAAGGTTTTCGACCTGATCCTGTTGCTGCTGGAAAACCGCGAGCGCGCGCTGTCCAGGCAGGAGGTGATCACCGCGCTGTGGGGCCACCGGCCGGTCACCGACGCGGCGCTCAGCCAGCTGCTGCACAAGGCGCGCCGCGCACTGGACGACGACGGCGAACGGCAAGCCGTGATCCGCACCGTATATGGCCGCGGACTGCAGTGGGTGGCCGCGGTCGAGCCGGCGCCGGACGCCACGGCGCACGCCGGGCCCATGCCCCGTGCACGCCGGCGCAGGGGATGGATCGCCGCGCTGGCAGGCCTGGCGCTGCTTGGCGTGCTGTCCGCCTGGATCATCCGGCGCGACGCGGCCCACGCCACCGCGCCGACGCCGCGGATGGCGCTGCTGCCGATCGACAACGCCACCGGCGATGCCGCGCTGGACTGGACCGCGCGCGGCCTGCCCGGCCTGGTCGCCAGCCTGCTCGGCGACTGCCCCGACCTCGACGTGATCGACCCGCTGCAGGTGGCCCGGGCTTGGAGCTTCACGCCGCCCAAAGGCAGCAGCCGCGCCGAACACACGCGCTACGTCACCGGCGCCGACATCCTGGTCAGCGGCAAGCTCACCCGGCTGCCGGGCAAGGTCTACCAGTTGACCCTGCATGTCGACGCGGGCCAGCGCGGCGGCTCCGACGTCGTCATCAGCGCCAGCACTCCCGGTGCGCTCGGCGTCGATGCGGTGGGGCGCCTGCGCCGCGCGTTGAAGCTCGATCCGCCGGCGACCTCGCCGTTCAAGGCCACGCCGCAGGACGCCTATCTCGCCGAAACCTTTGCCCGCGGCACCGACCTGGCCATGCACGGCGACTGGCAGGGTGCCCGGCCCTACTTCGTGCTGGTGGCCAAGGGCCAGCCGGACCTGCTGCCGGCGCGCTTCCTGCTCGCCCGCGCCCAGGCGAACACCGACCAGCTCAAGCAAGCCGATGCCGGCTACGCCGCCGTGCTGGCCGACGCCCGGCGCCTGGGCCGCACCGACATGGTGGCGCGCGTGCTCGCCGACCAGGTGGACCAGGCCAGCCACCGCCACGAGAACGCCCACGCCCTGGACCTGGTCGAGCAGGCGCTGGCCGCCGCCCGCGCGGCCGGCGACCCGCAACTCATCGCCGACGTGCTGATGAGCGCCGCCCGCAGCCATGCCCGCCTGCAGCAGACCGATGCCGCGCTCAAGCAGTACGAACAGGCGCGCGCGCTGGTCGAGCAGACACCGCTGCGCTCGCTGCAACCGAAGTTGCACAACACGATGGCGTTCATCGCCACCGCGCGGAACGACGCCGCCGGCGCCATCGCCGCCGCCCGCGCCGAGCTGGATGCCGACGAGGCGCTCGGCAACGAGCGCAGCAGCAACATCGCCGGCTTCAACCTGGCCTGGGCGCTGTACAGCGACCAGCGGCCACTGGAAGCGCTGCCGCTGCTGGTGCGCACCTGGAACTGGAGCGGCCAGCATCACGATGACGCCCTGCAGGTCGCCACCGGCAACCTGATGACGGCGCTGCTGTACGACATGGGCGTGTACGAGGAAGTGCTGCCGGTCATCGACGCCACCGTGCAACGGGCGGCCGCGCAGGGCAACGACTTCATGCAGTCGCGCCTGCTCGGCTTGCGCGCCGGCGGCGAGTACTTCAGCGGCGACCGGGCCGCCGCCCTGGCGGATTGCCGCAAGGCGAGCGCGCTGATCGATCCGGCGCAGGACCCGGCCGCGGCCGTGGACCGGCTGCTGATCGAGGCGTTCGTGGCGGTCGCCGCCGACCCCGCGTCGGTGGCCGGGCTGAGCCGCCGTGTGGACCAACTCGTCGGGCAACTCGCCGACCCGGCCGGCAGCCGCTCCACCCAATACCTGGTGCATGCACTGGCGGCGGCGGTCGCGCGCGATCGCGACCGCGCCAGGGCCGCGCTCGAGGCCGCCGCGCAAGCGCCGCAGGCATCGCGCGACCTGGTACGCCAGTTCGCGCTGCAGATCGCGCTGGTCATGCACGACGACGCGATCGCGCAGGAGCAATTGCAGGGCTTCACGCTGGCCGACGCGGATCTCACCGCCGACACCTTGCGCCTGTACGGCGCCTGGTCGGCACGCCGCGGCGACACGCAGAACCAGCAGCGCGCGCTGGCCCGGCTCCAGGCGCTGCGGCAGGCGCCGCTCGAGGTGTTGGCCAAGGCCCACTTCGACCCGGTGCGCGGTACCCGGGAGAGCGGGCCGGACCACTGAGCCGGGGCCGGCGGCCACCCCCGGGCAGCCGGCCGATCGGCTGCAAGCCCTTGATCGGGAAGAAGCATAACGATCCGTAACGAGCCCCTAAGGCGTGCCTCAAGCGCGCACCGGGGCCGCCAGCCTGGAATGGGCCCGCCGCGCGCCAAGCCCGCGGCGCCTCCTCCCGAACACCAGGTTACGGACATGACGCAGCGCCTGCCCTCCTTCCGCCCCCGCCTCCATCGCCCGCTCGCCGCCGCGCTCGTCGCGGCCGGCATCCTGGCCGCCGGTTCGGCCGGCGCCAGCGACAGTCCGTTCGACTACCAGCCGGTCGGTGCCACCCTGGCCTACAGCATCGAGATCAGCGGCCAGGCCCACAGCAGCAGCGACCGCGGCAGCGTCTGGTCGAAGAACCAGCTGAGCCGGCACCTGCAAGGCACGCTGCATCTGGCCGGCCAGCAGACGCAGATGGCGCGGCTGGAGAACGCGCAGGAACAGATCGCCCGCACGGCGCCGGCCCGTCAGGCGCTCGCCGCCGACATGCCGACGATCCAGCGGATCGCCGACGAATGCGGCGACGACGACGCCTGCCTGAGCGCGCGCATGATGAAGCTGATGGGCGGCATGTCGGCGGACAAGCGCGCGGCGGTAGTCAGCGCCACCAAGGGACCGGCCGCGACGTTCAGCCAGCACCGGCGGGCCGACTGGGCGGTGGACGGCAAGACCGCGTGTTCCATCCAGGCCACCTCGCGGGCGAGCTCCAGCTACCGCGCGGCGGCCGGCGGCGAAGGCATCTCCGGCTACGTCACCGGCTCGGAGGAACGCCAGGGGCAAGGCCACTCCGACTGCCGGCACGACCCGATCCCGCGCGGTCGCGCCCACTGGAACGGCGACACCGGGCTGCTGGACCTCGAGCTGCCGGGCCTGGCCCTGGTCGAGCAGTGGAAGCGTGGCGACGGCAAGCGCGGCACGGAAAAGATCGAGATACCCGACGTGGAGCTCGAACAGTTGCACTGGTCCGGCACGGGTCCGCAGAGCGGCCAGCAGGTTCGCCACGTCACCGCCGCCGGCGTGCCGGCGACGATGACGATCCGCTGGACGTTCACGCCGAACCGGTCCTGAGCGTGCCCGCGCCAGCCCACCGCCCGCGTGGCGCACTCGCCGCGGCCGCGACGGCGCTGACGACGCTCGCGCTGCTGTCGGGCATGTCGCCCGCCCGCGCCTCGTGCACGCATCCGCGCGCCGCCACGCCGACCTACCGGCAGCAGGCGCTGCAGGTGGCAGCCAGGCTGGGCGCGCCGGCGGACTATCCGCGCACCCGCCACTGGACACTGCAGCCGGAAGCATCCGCGCTGGCGTCGGCCGGGCACGACATCTACGACCGACCGCTGCGCCTGGCACCGGCGGCCGCGAGTGCGCTGAAGGCGATGGTCGCGGCCGCGGCGCGCGACGGCGTGTCGCTGCAGGTGGTCTCGGGCTATCGCAGCTTCGACACCCAGCGCCGGCTGCTGCGCCGCAAGCTCGACCACGGCCGCCCGCTGGCCGCGGTGCTCGCGGTCAACGCGCTGCCCGGCTTCAGCGAGCACCACAGCGGTTGCGCGCTGGACCTGACCACGCCCGGCGTGCCGGCAGCCGATGCGGCATTCGGCGACACCCGCGCCTACGCCTGGCTCATCGCGCATGCCGACCGTTACGGCTTCGCCCTTTCCTACCCGGCGGGCAACCCGCACGGCATCGAGTTCGAGCCCTGGCACTGGCGCTATCGCGGTCTTGCCACGGTGCCGCGCGACGACGCGCCCGCCACCCACGTGGCGGCACTCGCCACCCTTCCCGACCTTTCCCGACAGGACCGACCCTGACATGCGCATCCATCACCCCGCCCTGCTCGTGCTCATCCCGCTTGCCGTGGCGCCGTTCGCGCCGGCCCTGGCCTCGCCTGCCGACTGCGCGGGGAAAGCCGCCACCATGCTCGACGCGCTGGGCCACAAGGACTACGCCGCAGCCAGCCGGCTGGTGGGTTCGCAGCTGCAGCAGCCAAGGCAGCAGCAGATGCTGATCTCGATGTGGGAGGCGCTGGTTCGCGACAACTGGGGCCCATACCAGTCGCACGGCGACGCCAGCACGATCGTCGACGACGGCACCGCCACCACGATCCGGCTGCCACTGCAGTTCGAACACGGCAGCACCACCGCCACGATCACCTGCAATCCCGCGCGCGGCGGCGCGATCGACGAGCTCGTGCTGCTGTGATCCGTTGCCCGTCGAGGAAGGCCGACCCATGAAAAGCGGAGCGCTCGCCCGGCTGCTCATCGTGTTCGCCGCGGGCGCCACTGCGCTCGGGGCGGGCGCACTGTGGCTGCGCCACCACGGCCAGCCGGGCGCCGCCGTGCCGGCCGCGCCGGCAAGCGCGGCGTCCGTGACCGCGACACCGTTGCCCGTGGCAAGCCTCGCACCGGCATCGACGAGCACGACACCGATCCCGCCGCGCAAGACCTACCCGGTCGGCAAGTGGACGATGGCCGTGCCCTACCTCAATCCGTTCGGCGCGCAGAAGGCCTACGGCGCCGTCGAACACACGGCGAACGGCCAGCTCGATCTTCGCTACATCGACAAGGCCAACATGGAGACCGTACGCTCCAGCAGCGGCGAGTTGTGGGAGCTGCAGGTCGAGTGGAAAAAAGATGCCGGCACCAGCGCCTACGACGATCTCGCGCACTACGTGGCCGACCTTGGCGGCGAGTCCTGGCCGGCCGACCGCGACAGCCTGGTGGTGCATGCGCGCGACGGCGACGGCAACGACTGGTGGGGCCTGGCTGCGCCGCACGGCGGCGGCTACCGGTTGACGGTCTGCAAGGAACTGCGACTGCGCGCCGGCAAGCCGCTGCACCTGCGCACCGCCGACTTCAAGGATGGCGTGGTCCATTTCACCACCACCAACCCCGCCCACGTGTTCCAGAGCCTCAAGCTCGGGCTCGACGCGGGCCAGGCCACGCTGTACGGCCGCAACACCTACCTGCAGGGCCACTACCGGCGCAATCTCACCTACCAGCGCACGCTCTACGCCTACAAGACACACGAATACACCCTGGATGACCTGCCGCAGGACAGCAGCCTGCCGATCCAGTGGAAGCTGGCGTGGAATGCGAAGACCGCGCCGCGGGAGCTGACCGTCACGCTGGACGAAGGCGAAGAGATCCAGCCGATCCACGACGGCGAGCGCCTCGGTGCGCTCAAGGTGCGCGGCGCCTCGCTGGGCGAGGTGTGGGTCAGCGTGCCCGCGGGCATCACCGTGCAGCACCCCGAACTCGACCGCACCGGCACGCGCACGCCCGAGGGCGACACGCTGTTCTGGCTGCCGTCGGGCTACTGGAACATCAAGCTGGTGCCCGACACGAAACGCGCCAACTCCGACACGCTGGCCACCCGGCTGGTGCCGGTGAGCGCCGGGCAGATGACCGTGCTCGATGTCGGCCCGCTGCTCGAACGCGCCTACCGCGACCCGGCGGTGGACAAGGCCGGCGGCACCGGCAGCGAGCTGCGCATCCTGGGCGCCGCCGCGCACGGCGAACAGGCGACGGTGGATTTCATGCTGCAGGATGGCAGCGGCCCCAAGCTCGAGCCCACGCCGGCCAACACGCAGATCGTTGAGGGCGGCCAGCCGGCGAAGGTGCTGTCGATCGAGCATCTCAAGACCCCGCCGAGCCTGGTGCTGGTGCTGGACTCTTCCGGCTCGATGCGCAAGTCGATGCGCCAGGTGCTCGCTTCCGCGCGCGCCTTCATCCAGGGCCTGCCCGACGACGCGCGCGTGCAGCTGGTGGACTTCGATGCACAGGTGCGCCCGTTCAAGGGCACCAGCAAGGCCGAGGCGCTGCGCAACCTGGGCAAGGTCGGCGCGGGCGGTTCGACCGCGCTGTACGACGCCGTGCTCGCCGGCCTGAAGATGCTCAAGGACGAGCAGCGCCCCACCCTGGTGGTGTTCACCGACGGCGTCGACAGCCGCGAGGATCACTCCGGCAAGGGCAGCAGCGCGACGAAAACGCAGGTCGCGCAGGCGGTCGCCGACGCCAATTTGCCGCTGTTCACCATCGGCTTCGGCCCCGGCCACGACGGCCGCACGCTGAAGGAGCTGGCCGGCATGTCCGAGGGCACCTACTACGCCGCCGACGATGCCACCGCCCTGCAGCAGGTGTTCGCCTCGATCAACGACCGCCTCGGCAACCGCTACGCCGCCACCTACCAGCGCCCGCGCGAGGCCGCGCCGTCGGACCTGCCGGTGATCACCCTGGCCACCGACGTGAGCCTGTCGATGGACATGCCGCCGACCGGCAGCAATAGCTGCGCGTACTGCAATTACCGCTTCGACAAGATGAAGAACCTCTACCACGAGTTCATCAGGCGGATGCCGGCCAACAGCCTCACGCAGCTGATCAGCTTCTCCGGCGACGTCAACGTCAGGCAGGTGTTCACCCAGCGCAAATCCGACCTGCTGCAGGCGCTGGGCAGCCTGGACACCGCGCCGGGCACCGACATCCTCGATTCGGTCGACAAGGCCTACCTGAGCCTGCACAACGTGCCGGCCGAGCGGCGGGTGATCGTCTACCTGACCGATGCCGCGCTGGACGTGGACAAGGCCGACCGGCCGGGTTTCGAGAAACGGTTGCAGCAGATCAAGGCCGACGGCATCCAGTCGCTGTGGGTCGGCATGGGCACCGGCGATGCCACCGGCGCGTTCAAGCGGGCGGCGGAGCTTTCCGGCGGCCAGTACGTGATCTCGGAAGACCCGGCGGTGCTGGCGCAGGCGCTGCAGGACGTGCTCGCCCACGCGCAGGCCAGGCCTGCCGGCAAGGCGGCGCTGACCGTCACCGTCAGCGGCCCCGCCGCCAACGGCGCCACCCGGCGCGACGCGGACAGCCGCCTGCTCGACTTCCCCGTGCTGCGCAGCTCCACCGAACGGACCCGCTTCGACACCATCAGCTACCGCACCGGCCTGAAGGCGCCGCAATACGGCGACGCGGCCGCGGCGCTGGTCTACGGCCGCGACATCCCCCGCCAGGACGTGATCCTCACCAAGCGCCTGCCGCTCGACGTCGGCGGCAAGAACACGGCGATGGAATGGCGCGCGCACGAGATGTACCTGATGAAGCGCTTCCACGGCATCGACGCGCCCGGCGGCCAGGTGTTCATGGCGCTGGACATGAGCCTGAAGAACATCCAGCCCGAAGGCGCGCCCTACCTGATCCCGGACTTCGCCTCGCACTTCTTCGTCACCCTCAACAAGGAGGGTGCCTGGCCGGCCTCGCCGGCGACCTGGCTGGCGCAGACGCCGCTGGCCGCGCCCGGCGAAAACAGCATCCGCATCGAGCCGGACCAGACCGCGCGCGGCGTGCTGGTGTTCCAGGTGCCCGACCGGGCGATCACGCAGGCCTCGGCCGATTTCTACGACACCAGCAACGGCCACGTCACGCTGCCGCTGATCGGCCCGCCGGCACCGCGCAACCTCGCCCTCGACGCGATGCCCAAGGGCCTCGCCGGCAAGCTGTCGGGCACCTTCGCCATGGCGCTGTCGGCCAGCCGGGACGTGGACCGCATCGAGGACGTGGACGCCGCCGAGGGCAGCGTGTTCAAGCTGCTCGAGGCACGCTTCGACTCGAAGGTGCAGGCCGACCTGAAGCTGGCGCCCGCGCGACGCTTCTACCTGGCCGCCGACACCGCCGCCGGTCCGTTCATGCTGCCGGTCAGCAACGCCACCGCGCGGCTGCCGCTGGGCTTCCTGTGGCCGGTCACGCTGGCGCCGGGTTCGTCCAACAAGCTGCGCTTTGCCTTCCAGTTGCCGGCCATGCTGAAGGACGCGCCCGCGAGCCTGTACTGCGACCTCGCCGGCGGCGCCACGGTGCTGCCGGTGACGGGCGGCACCGTCGCGCCGGTGGCGGCGCCCGGCTACCCGGGCGAGGGCATGCGCCTGACCGTCAACGCGCTGGCCGGCGCCGCGCCGCCGCACTGGCCACACGGCAATTTCGTGGTCGCCGACGTCACCATCGACAACACGAAAGCCGGCAGCGGCGTGTCGTCGTTGCGCGAGGCGTTCCGGCTGGTGCCCGATACGGCGCCGGCAGACGGGCCGAAGACCCTCTCGCCCGATGCGATCACCGACCGCCTGCTGCTGGGCATCGACAGGAACTGGCAGGTGTTCGACGGCACGCGCCGGCGCGGCCTGCTGGTGTTCGCCATTCCCCGCACCTGGGCCAAGCGCACGTTCACCCTGCGCTCGCCGTTCTTCCCCGACCTCAAGCTGGCGCCGGCGAAAACCGCCTACGCGCATCCGCAGCTGCTGGTGGACCGGGTCGATCCGCCGATCGACCGGCGCTTCCAGACCCGGCTGGCGCTGGCGCTGAAAGAGGCCATCGCCCAGTACCGCGCCCGACTCGCGCTGCACCGGCCGGCCGCGCCCGCCGATCCCGGCGCTCCCGCACAGGACGTGCCGGTGCCGCCGCTGGATGTCGCCGGCGCGGCGCGGCTGGCGTCCGTGAAGAGCGCGGCCGACATGCAGTCACTGCTGCGGGGATTGCGCTGGCTGCCCTCGCCGGACGACTACTGGTATTACCGCCACGCGCCGGAAGCAGTGCTCACCCAGGGCTGGGGCGACGAGGGCGACCTGGCCCACCTGGCTGGCGGCCTGCTGGCCCGGCTCGGCTGCAGCCCGGCGCTGCGCGCGGTGACGCTGACCGACGCCGGCCGCAAGGCGCTGGCCGCGCTGGGCCACGTGGACGAGGCGAAAGAGCGCTACCTCCCGGCCTGGGCCTACACGGGTGCGCAGGGCGAACCCAAGCTGCTGGTGGTGCCCTTCATGAAGGACCTGTCCGAACTGGCCAGCCTGGCCTTCCTGCCGGCCGGCCAGGAGAACCGCACCATGACCGCGCGGGAAGCAAAGATCCGCGTGTTCTTCCAGGTGCGCCCGCGCGGCACCCGCGGCCTCGACGCGATGACCGGCAGCATGGCCGACGCGCTGACCGGCACCACCGCCGGCCCGCCGAAGGACAAGGACGTCCGCGTGCTGCGCACCAGCCTGCCGCTGGACACGCTCGGCCGCGCTCCCGTCGACATCCGCGTCGGCGCACAGAAGGGGCTCTACACCGCCGTGCTGGAAAATCGGAGCCTGCAGGTGCCGGGCGACGACTACGTGGATCCGAACCTGTACACCGTGACCGGCGCGCGCATCGAGGTGGACCTGCCCGGCCGCACCCTGGTCCATGCGATGACCCTGCAGAAAGGCGAGGACATCACCGGCGTGTTCTTCACCCTCGGCCTCAACCTGCCCGACCTGCTGCCCGACGCCGCCGCCGAACTGCAGCAGGCCGCCGACAACGCGCGCCACGCCGTCGCCAGGCCCACGGTGCATTCGGCACTGGCCTGGTACACGCGCAGCATCCTGTTCCGCTTCCTTGCCGGCCAGAGCCGCTACGAGGCGGATCTCGCGCGCCAGCTCGGCGTCACCGCCGGCCGCACGGAGCGTCCCCGCGCCTTGCTGGTCACCGTGCAGCGCCGCGGCGATCCCGCGCGAATGCGCACCAGCGTCGACCTGATGCAGTCGGCCAACGACCTGCACGGCGGCGAGCCGGACAAGCGCCGCGCCTTCAACCTGATGAGCGGCATGTTCGCCTCGCACCTGGAAGGCGCGGCGCTGCCGCGCGACGGCGCGGACTTCAGCGAGGTGTGGAGGCGCAGCCCCGACGACACGATGCTGTTCCTGAGCCTGCCGGCGCACCGTTCCGCCGACCTCGCCTACATGCAATCGCACGGCATGCCGGCCACGCTGATCGCGCGGGCGAAGAACTCGAAGCAGGCCCTGCTGCTGCCCAGCAAGCCCACCCGCATCTACGGCGAGGACCGCTGGACCTGGCTGGAGATCGACCCGCACACCTTCGAGACCATCGCCCTCACCGACACCGGCGAGCACGGCAGCTTCGCCGACTACGTGATGGCGATGGAGCCCATCGCGCCCGCCAGCGGGGACTACCTGGAGTTCATGGCCGGCGCCTTTGTCGGCGTGGACACCAGCGTGTGGAGCATCAGTTCCTTCTCGCTGGAGACGAGCGACTACGACAAGGTCTACCGGGCCGCCAAGGCCTACACCTACGCCATCGCCCAAGTGCTGGACGGCATCATGACCCAGCGCGACCTGGTGAAGCTGGAGTACAGCATCGGCCCGCTCAAACTCTCCATCAAGCCCGAGATGTACGACGGCTACCGGCACCTGATGGAGGAGGCCAGGATCGGCTACAAGCCGGCCGCGGGCGCCGACCTGCTCAATTTCTCCACGGGCTTCAAGGCCGGCGCCGCCTGGTACTTCGCCCAGGCCAAGCCCTCGACGCCGCCGCCGCACTAGCGTGCCCTGCTCGTCATTCCGGCGAACGCCGGAATCCAGTGCCTCGACCGCCGCCGCCCTTTCCCACCCAACGAGCCAGACCCATGCACAAACTGACCGCCAGCCTCCTCCTCGCCACCGTCGGCATCGCCACCGCGCACGCCCAGGCCTCCGCGGCGGACAGCTGCAAAAGCAAGACCGTCGCCATGCTCGAAGCGCTGCAGCGCGGCGACGATGCCGCTGCCACGCGCGACATGTCCGCGTTCATGCGCATGATGAACTCGCCCGACAGCCTGCAGCAGACGCGCGAACAACTGGCCGGGGAATACGGCGCCTGGCAATCGCACGATGCACCGACCGTGGCCGCCAGCGACAACGAATCCGTCACCCTGCGCGTACCGCTGGTGATGGCGCACGGCAAGCCCACCGCGGTGGTGATCTGCCACTTCAAGGAGAAGGCGCCGCTGGCCAGCCTGGCGATCCTGGCGCCGGGGTTGTAGCCCGCCGACGCGGGCCGGGCGAAAGCGCCGTCGAAGCCCGCTCGGCGCGTCGCAAGGCGGATATGATCGGAAGCAACGCCGCTTCCGGTCACGCCGGTTGCGCCGCCCGATTCCGCTCCCGGCAGCTTCGCATGCGCCTGTGGTCACTCCACCCGAAGTACCTGGATGCACCGGGCCTGGTTGCCTTGTGGCGCGAGGCGCTGCTGGCCCGGGCCGTGCTGCGCGGATCGACGCGCGGCTACAAGCACCACCCGCAACTGGAACGGTTTCGCGCGCACGCCAACCCGCGTTCGGCCATCAGCGCCTATCTCGCCGCCGTCCATGCCGAGGCCACCCATCGCGGCTACGCGTTCGACCGGTCGAAGATCGGCCCCGTCCGCGAGGTGCAATCCATCCCCGTGACCACGGGGCAGCTCGCGTGCGAATGGCGGCACCTGCAAGGCAAGCTGTCGCTGCGCAATCCGGCCGCACTGGCTCGCTGGAACGAGGTGGCGACTCCGGCATGCCATCCGCTGTTCCTCCGCCAGCCGGGCCCCGTGGCGCCATGGGAGCGGAGCGCGGGCAATGTCTGAACCTCGCGCACGCGCTCGCGCCCGGAAGCTGCGGATCGGGGCGCTGTCGCTGGCGGCGCTGTTCTTCGCCAGCGCCCTCCTGCTCGATCTCGTCTGCGCCATCAACGGCTCGCTCGAACTTTTTCCCACGCCCGAGCAGCAGGAAAAGATCCGGGTCATCGCGGCACTGGCAGGGCTCGGCTTCGCCATTGCCGAGGCTGCGAGCCTGGTCCTGCTCAGGCGACTGTGCGCACGCACCCGCCGTGCACCACGCCTGTGACATCCCGCCCCCGAGGCCGAAGCGGCCATTCCATGCCAACCGACACATGGCATGCGCCGCGACCCGACGTAGGCTGGCGCGGCCCCCTGGAGGATCGCGATGAGCACGATATGGATCGCCGCCCTGGCGCTGGCCGGTACCGCCACGGCACAGGTGCTTCCCACGCATTATGGGGCGGGACACTTCTACGCCACGCCGCAGACCGCCGATGGCGCCTCGTTGCGCCTGCTGGTGGACACCGGCGGCGGCGGCGCGGCCGGGATGTACTGGCTCTCGGCCGGGGCCACGCAGCGGCTCGGCCTGAAGACCACCACCTGTACGGTCGACGGCGACGCCCTCACGGTGGCCACGCCACCTTCCTACCGCCCCGGCCAGCAGTTGCCGCCGCCGATCGGGCCGTGCGCGGGCAAGTTGCTGGTCAACCCCGGCCCGTATCCGGACGACGGCCAGCTCGGCGCGGCCTACCTCGGCAACCGGGTCTGGACCTTCGACTATCCCGCACGGCAACTGCGGGTGGAAGGCGGCGACTGGCGCGCCGACCCGGCCACCCACCGCGCGCCGCTGGGTTTCCAGACCGACGCGCACGGCAAGGTGGTGCAGCACTTCCCGCGCATCGTGGTGCGCATCGACGGCAAGCCGCTGGACATGCTGCTGGACACCGGCGCCACCGCGCATCCCACGCCCGCCGGCAAGGCGGCGGCGGGCACCGAGACCGTGAACGGCTTCGGCGTCACCAGCTACATCACCACCAGCATGCTGGAAAGCTGGCACAAGGCCCATCCCCGATGGACCGTGATCGAAAACGGCGACGACCTGATGGCCCCGCGTTTCAAGGCCCGGCTGATCGAGGTGCCGGCGGTGGAGATCGCCGGGTGGTCGGTGGGGCCGGTGTGGTTCACCGAGCGGCCGGACCGCGCCTTCCACGGCATGATGGCCAGCATCATGGACGCCGCGCCCGAAGGCGCGATCGGCGCCAACGTGCTCGGCCGCTTCCGCATGACGATCGACTACCCGCACGCCACCGCGTGGTTCCGCTGCGCCGGCGACTGCACGGCAGCGGCCACACCACAGGATTGAATCCGCCGCCGCTTGCCGTGACACTGCCGGCATGACACTCAGCCGACTTGTCCGCACCTTCGTTGCCTGTTTCCTGCTGTTCGCCAGCGCCGCAGCATGGGCGAAACCCGCGCTGTGGGTGGTGAAGGATGCCGACACCACGATCTACCTGTTCGGCACCGTGCACCTGCTGCCGAACGACGCCGACTGGCGCTACCCCGCACTGGACCAGGCGCTGGCCGCCAGCGACTCGCTGACCATCGAGCTCACCGACGACGATCCGCTGCGCATGCAGGCGCTGGTGCTGCAGTACGGGCTGGATCCCGCCCACCCGTTGTCGGAAAAACTCAGCGCCGCCGAAAACGCCACCCTGGCCAAGGCCGCGCAAACCGTCGGCGTGCCCGGCGGCGTGAACACCTTGCAGATGATGCGGCCGTGGCTGGCCGGGCTGACGCTGGCGGTGGCGCCGCTGCTGAATGCCGGCATGGACCCCGCCCACGGCGTCGACAAGCTGCTCAAGGCGCAGATGCTGGCCGCCGGCAAGTCGGTTGACGGACTGGAGACCGCCGAGCAGCAGATCCGCTTTCTCGCCGACCTGCCCGCCGACGTCGAACTGGATTTCCTGCGCTCCACCCTGCGCGACGTGGACAAGGGCAACGCCGAACTCACCACGCTGATCGATGCGTGGAAGAACGGCGACGTCGCCACCATCGCCCGGATCGAAGACGAAGACCTGGCCCAGCACGCCCCTGAGCTGTACCAACGCCTGCTGGTGCAACGCAATCAGGCCTGGGCGACGAAGATCACCGCGATGCTGCGGAAGCCCGGCACCTTCTTCATCGCGGTGGGCGCCGCCCACCTCGCCGGCCCGGACAGCGTGCAGGAACAACTGGAAACACGCGGCACATCGGTCGAACGGCTGCCTTGATCAATCGATGCCGGCAACGGCATGCGGCACGTACGGCGCCTCCAGGGCATCGATTTCGCTCGTGGGCAACTTGACCGCCAGCGCCGCCACCGCCTCCTCCAGGTGATGCGGCTTGGTCGCGCCGACGATCGGCGCGGTGACCACCGGCTGCTGCAGCAGCCACGCCAGCGCCACCTGCGGCCTCGGCACACCGAGGCGCTCGGCCACTTCGCCAACGCGATCCACCACCGCCTTGTCCGCCGCCTTGCTCGCGGCGTACACGCCATCGCCCCAGGGATCGGAGCCGCCGCGCACCGTGCTCGGCTTCTCCTCCCACGGCCGCGCCAGGCGACCGCGCGCCAGCGGGCTCCACGGCACCACGCCGATGCCCTGGTCCGCGCACAACGCCAGCATCTCGCGCTCCTCCTCGCGGTACAGCAGGTTGTAGTGCGGCTGCATCGAGACGAAGCGCGTCCAGCCGTGCAGGTCGGCGGTGTACAACGCCTTGGCGAACTGCCAGGCCATCATCGACGAGGCGCCGATGTATCGCGCCTTGCCGGATTTCACGACGTCGTGCAGCGCCTCCAGCGTTTCCTCGATCGGCGTGGCGTGGTCCCAGCGGTGGATCTGGTAAAGGTCGACATAATCGGTGCCGAGCCGGCGCAGGCTGGCGTCGATCTCGGTCATGATGGCCTTGCGCGACAGGCCGCCGCCGTTGGCGTCCTCGCGCATCGGGTAGAACACCTTGGTCGCGATCACGACCTCCTCGCGCCGGGCGAAATCGCGCAAGGCACGCCCCAGCACCAGCTCGCTGCCGCCGGCGGAGTACATGTTCGCGGTGTCGAAATAGTTGATGCCCAGTTCGAGCGCGCGGCGGATGAACGGTCGGCTTTGCTCCTCGTCCAGCGTCCATGGCCTCGCCCTGGTGGGCGCTTCCGAATAGCTCATGCAGCCCAGGCAGATGCGCGAGACCTTGAGGCCGGTCTTGCCGAGTCGTGCATAATCCATGGAGATCACCTCTCTAATCGTTGCGTGGAATCGGCCCGGCCCCATCGCCGCGCCTCACGGTGGATGGCGATGCCGGCGGCGACCAGGGCGATGCCGATCGTCTCCGCCCGGCCAGGCAGCTGGTGCAGCACCACGGCGCCGACCAGGCAGGCCGTGGCGGGCAGCAAGGCCAGCAGCAGGGCGAACGTGGCCCGCGGCAACCGCGCCATCGCCAGCTGGTCGCACACGTAGGGGATGACCGATGATGTCACGCCCACGCCGATGCCGGCGGCGAGCAGGGGCAGGCTGAGCAGTGCCGGCGTGGCCGGGCGAATGCCGATCAGGCTCACCACCACCAGCGCCACCAGCATCGCGGCCGCCAGGCCATCGATGGTGTTGCCGCCGGCATCGTTCGCCACCCGATGGCCGAGCACGATGTACAGCGTGAACAGCGCGCAGTTGGCGAACGCGAACGCGAAGCCGAGCGGCGCGCCGGCGAGGCGCAGGTGGGTCAGGAACCACACGCCGGCAATCACCAGCGCCAGCGCCACGGTATTGCGCCGCGTGCGCAGGCCGACCAGCGCCAGCGCAATCGGACCGAGGAACTCGATCGCGCCGACCGTCGCCAGCGGCAGTCGATCGATCGCCAGGTAGAAGCAGGCATTCATGCCGCCGAGCACCACGCCCAGCCCCACGATGTTCCATCGCGCCGCGGCATCCATCCGCCGGACCCGGCGCCACGGCCGTCGCCACGCAGCAAAGATCAACGCCGCGCTGGCGATCCGCAGCCAGGCGACGCCGAGCGGCTCGATCCGTGCGAACAGCAGCACGGCGAAGGCCGGGCCGAGGTAGTGGAAGATCGCGCTGGCCACGAAATACAGCTGCGGTGGCGGCGCGAATCGCGGCATCAGCGAGGTGGCAGGCTGCTCGTTCATGGCCTCCCATTTTCCAGGGAACTGGCGCATGATCCACCCATAATACAAGGTATAAACGACTGATATTTACGCTTTTGCAGGCCAGGTGAGCGATATGCCTCAGATTTCCAGTCTCGTCTCCGATCCACGCAATATCGAGCTGCTGAAAGCGCTGCAGGAAGACCCGCGCCAGCCGGTCAGCAAGCTCGCCAACCGCATCGGCATGTCCGCACCGGCCGTGAAGGAGCGGCTTACCCGGCTGGAGGAAACCGGCGTGATCCGCGGCTACCGGATCGATCTCGACGCGAAGGCACTGGGCTGGCCGATCACCGCCTACGTTCGCGTGCGCCCGGTGCCCGGACAGCTGTCGAAGATCGTCGAACTCGCGCAGAAGATGCCGCAGGTGGTCGAATGCCATCGCGTCACCGGCGAGGACTGCTTCATCATCAAGGTGTACCTGGACGCGCTGGAAAACCTCGACCTGATCCTCGACCGCTTCCTGCGCTACGGCCAGACCACCACCTCGATCGTGCAGTCCACCCCGGTGCCGCTGCGAACGCCGCCGCTGCCGGGCAACGGCGGCAGCAACCCGTAGACGCGCTACAAGAGCCTGCCGCTTTCTGGCACCATCGACCGGTTATCCGCGCCGCGCGCGCCACTTTCCAAGATCCAACCCATGAACCTGCAAGCCAATTACGAACAGATCCCGCTGAAGGAATACGCCGAGCGGGCCTATCTCGACTACTCGATGTACGTGGTGCTGGACCGCGCGCTGCCGTTCGTGGGCGACGGCCTCAAGCCCGTGCAGCGGCGCATCATCTACGCGATGAGCGAGCTGGGCCTGGCCGCCACGGCGAAGCCGAAGAAGTCGGCGCGCACCATCGGCGACGTGATCGGCAAGTTCCATCCGCACGGCGATTCGTCGTGCTACGAGGCGATGGTGCTGATGGCGCAGCCGTTCTCGTACCGCTATCCGCTGGTCGACGGCCAGGGCAACTTCGGTTCGCCGGACGACCCGAAGAGCTTCGCCGCGATGCGCTACACCGAGAGCAAGCTCAGCCTGATCGCCGAAGCGCTGCTGGGCGAGCTGGGCCAGGGCACGGTGGACTGGGTGCCCAACTTCGACGGCACGCTGGAAGAACCGAGCTGGCTGCCGGCGCGCGTGCCGCACGTGCTGCTGAACGGCTCGATGGGCATCGCCGTGGGCATGGCCACCGACATCCCGCCGCACAACCTGCGCGAGCTGGCGACCGCCTGCATCCGCCTGCTGGACGAGCCGAACGCCACCGTGGCCGAATTGTGCGAGCACGTGCTCGGCCCCGATTACCCCACCGAAGCGGAGATCATCACCCCGCGCGCCGATCTGCTGTCGATCTACCAGACCGGCGGCGGCTCGGTGCGCGCGCGCGCGGTGTACCGGCGCGAGGACGGCAACATCGTGATCACCGCGCTGCCGCACCAGGTCAGCCCGTCGAAGATCCTCGAACAGATCGCCGCGCAGATGCGCGCCAAGAAGCTGCCGATGATCGAGGACCTGCGCGACGAGTCCGACCACGAAAACCCGATCCGGCTGGTGATCGTGCCGCGCTCCAACCGCGTCGACGCCGACGAGACGATGCAGCACCTGTTCGCCACCACGGACATGGAGAAGAGCTTCCGCATCAACCTCAACATGATCGGCCTGGATGGCCGGCCGCAGGTGAAGGATCTCAAGCGCATCCTCACCGAATGGCTGAGCTTCCGTACCAGCACGGTCACCCGCCGGCTGGAACACCGGCTGGCCAAGGTCGACCGCCGCCTGCACCTGCTCGAAGGCCTGCACACCGCCTACCTCAACCTCGACGAGGTGATCCGCATCATCCGCACCGAGGAGGAACCGAAGGCCGTGCTGATGAAGCGCTTCGCCCTCAGCGAGGAGCAGACCGACTACATCCTGGAAACCCGCCTGCGCCAGCTGGCGCGGCTGGAGGAAATGAAGATCAACGCCGAGCGCGACCAGCTCGAAGAGGAGCGCGCCCGCATCAACGTGCTGCTGAAGTCGCCGGCCAAGTTGAAGGGCCTGATCAAGGACGAGCTGCGCGCCGACGCCGAGAAATTCGGCGACGCGCGGCGTTCGCCGCTGGTCGAGCGCGATGCGGCCCAGGCGCTGGACGAAAGCGCGCTGGTCGCCAGCGAGCCGGTCACCGTGGTGCTGTCGCAGAAAGGCTGGGCGCGCGCGGCGAAAGGCCACGACGTGGACGCCGAAGGCCTGAACTACCGCGAAGGCGACGGCCTGCTCGCCGCGGTGAAGGCACGCACCACGCAGCAGGTCGCCTTCATCGACTCCACCGGCCGCGCTTACTCCACGCCCGCCCACACCCTGCCCTCGGCGCGCGGCAACGGCGAGCCGCTGACCAGCCGCTTCAGCCCGGCCGCCGGTGCCAGCTTCGACGCGGTGATCGCCGGCGACAACGACACCCGGCTGATCCTGGCCACCGACTTCGGCTACGGCTTCGTCAACCGTTTCGAATCGCTCACCGGCCGCAACAAGGCCGGCAAGCAGATCATCTCGCTCAGCGACGGCGCGAAAGTGCTGGCGCCGCAGGCCAGCGCCGACCCGGCGCGCGACCGCGTCGTGGTGGTCACCAGCGAAGGCCACCTGCTGATGTTCTCGGTGGCCGAGCTGCCGGAACTGGACAAGGGCAAGGGCAACAAGCTGATCGAGATTCCCAAGAAGCAGCTCGCCGAAGGCGAACGCGTGGCCGGCGTGGCCGTCGTCGCCGAAGGCAAGGGCGAGGTCACCCTGTACGCCGGCGCGCGCAAGCTCACCCTGAAGTGGGCCGACCTGGTCGAGTACGGCGGCAACCGCGCCACCCGCGGCGGCCTGCTGCCGCGCGGTTTGCGCCGCGTCGAACGCATCGAGACCACCGGCTGAGCAGCAAACCACCCGTAGGAGCCCGCTTGCGGGCGATGCTCTTGGCAACCTCGTCAAAAGCATCGCCCGCAAGCGGGCTCCTACGACGGGCGGTGGCGGCTACTGGAACTTGTCGACGCGCCGCCTTTCCAACAGGGATGTACACGCCGACGCGGCCTCGCGCGTTGGATACGTGATTACCCCGGAGTCCGCATGAACGTCCCCCGCTTTCTTCCCGCGCTGCTGGCCACCCTGCTGGCCGCGCCGGCATGGGCGCAGAGCACGGCCCAGCCGCTGAACCTGAAACTCCCGCCCGGCGACCTGCCGGCCGTCAGCAGCACGGCGGCCGTACCCGCGCACGACGCGGCGGCAATCGCTACCGGCGTCGCGCCCGCCGCCAGCGCGGCGACGGCAGGCAGCGCGACCATCAACCCGCGGCGCGACCCGCCGGGCGTCTATTACGGCGACACCAGCGGGCGCATGGGCAACACCGAGATCGCGCGCGACGAGCGGCCCGAGTGCGACGACTCCACCTACAACCAGCCGCAGGTGCATGGCAGCGTGGGCATGGGCGTGGTCGGCGGCAGCCACTTCAGCGGCAACTACCAGGCCGGCACGATCAACGTCACCAAGGCGTTCGGCAGTTGCGACGATCCGGGCGGCGGCATGAGCATCTCGATCGGCGCCGGTACCGGTAGATTCCACGGTCGCGGGCATTGAATCCGGCGAGGCGCTTCGACTTCGTTCGCGGGTGCGAACTACGCTCAGCGTGACCGGTGTGGGGCGTCGTTCACCTGAGTCATTTCGACCAACCTCACGCCACAACGCATCATTTGTAGGAGCGCACCCTGTGCGCGATGCTCTCCGTCACGTGACGAAAGGCATCGCGCACAGGGTGCGCTCCTACACACTCACGTCATTCCATACTACCGCGTTGTATTGATTTTTCTTGATGGGAATCGGGAATCGGCTGCCGCCCACCCCCACCGTTCAGGCTGAGCGTAGCCGCGCAGCGGCGAAGTCGAAGCCCCGCGCGGCAACCTCAATCCACCCGCGGCCCCCAGCAGAACTCCACCTTCAGCCCGCCCAGCGCGGCGCGCGACATCGTGATGGTGCCGCCGGTCGCCTCGGTCAGTTCGCGGGCGATTGCCAGCCCCAGCCCGCTGCCCGGGTTGGCCTCGTCCAGTCGACCGCCGCGCGCCAGGGCGTCACGCGCCTGTTCGGCGGCGATGCCGGGGCCGTCGTCCTCGATGCTCACCCGCGCCCACTGCGGCCCCGCAGCCGCATTGACGCGCACCTGCCGATGCGCGTAGCGCACCGCGTTTTCCAGCACCGCACCGAGAATCTCGGAGAGGTCGTCCGGTTGCACCGACAGCTGCAGGCCGGCGGGGATGTCCAGAGTGAACGCCAGTTCGCCGCCGCGGTCGGTCTGTTCCAGCACGGTGAGCAGGCGCTCCACCGTATCGCGCACCGCGGCGCTTCCGCCGGGCTGGCGACGGATCACCGCGATCCGTGCGCGGGCCAACTCCGCCTCGATCGCGCGGCGGATCGCGGCGATGGCGCGGTCCAGCCCCTCGGCCGCCTGCTCCGCGCCGGCCTCGCGCGCGCGCCGGCTCTGCGCGGCCATCGCCGCCAGCGGCGTCTTCAGGCTGTGCGCCAGGTCGGCCGCGCGCTGGCGGGCCACGGCCAGGTCGCGTTCGCGCGCGTCGGCCAGCGCGTTGATCGAATCCACCAGCGGCTGCACCTCGCGCAGCGGCGACTCCGGCAAGCGCGCGCTGGCGCTTTCGCGCAATGCCGCCAGTTCGCTGCGCACGCGGCCCAACGGGCGCAGTCCCAGCCGCACCTGCAGCCACGCGGCGGCGGACAGCACCAGCCACAGCGCCGCCAGGAACGCGGCCAGCTCGCGACCGAACTCGGCGCGGGCCGTGGCCAGCGGCGCCTGGTCCAGCGCCAGCTGGATCAGCACCGGCACGTGCGAGTCGGCCAGCTCCACCTGTCGTTCGAGGATCGACACCGGTTGGCCATACGGCCCCGGCGCGTGCTGCAGCCGCCAGCCGCCGGCCGGTGCCGCGGCGGGCCGCCGCAGGTCGGCGTCCCACAACGAGCGCGAACGCAGCGTGCCGCCAGCGGCGGTGACCTCCCAGTAGTAGCCGCCGGCCGGCGTTTCCAGGCGCGAATCCACCGGCGGCCGCTCGATCCGCGGCGCGCCGTCCGGCCCGATCACCAGGCCGGCCACCAGGCGCAGGCCGTCGCGTGTCATCTCCGCCTGCAGCCGGCGTTCCAAGTGGTGCTCGAACAGCAGCGTCATGAACACCCAGGCCACGCCCAGCGCCAGCAGGATCGCCGCCATCGCACCGGCCAGCAGGCGCCAGTGCAGCGAACGGGTGATCACGCGGTGGTTTCCAGCAGGTAGCCGAAGCCGCGGCGGGTGGCGATGATGCCGGCGCCGAACTTGCGCCGCAGCCGCGCCACGATCGCCTCGATCGCGTTGGTATCGCCGTCCTCGGCGGCGCCGTAGAGGTGGTCGGCCAGCTCGCCGGCGGAGACGGCGCGGCCATCCTGGTGCGCGAGGTAATCCAGCAGCCGGAATTCCAGCGGCGACAACCGCGCCGGCGCGCCATCGAACGAGGCGCTCATGCGCGCGGTGTCCAGCCGCAGGCGGCCGATGGCGACCACGTTGGACAGCCGCCCGGAGCCGCGCCGGATCAGCGCCCGCACGCGCGCAATCAGCTCGCCCATCTCGAACGGCTTGGCCATGTAGTCGTCGGCACCGGCCTCGATGCCCTCCACCTTCTCGGTCCAGTCGCCGCGCGCGGACACCACGATCACCGGGAATGCGCGCCCCGCCGCGCGCCAGCGGCGCAGCACGGAGAGGCCGTCGAGTTGCGGCAGGCCGAGATCGAGCACGGCCGCGTCGTAGTCTTCCACGTCGCCGCGATACCAGGCGTTGGCGCCGTCACCACTGACGTCCACGGTGAACCCAGCCGCCTCCAGCGCGCGGGCCAGGTCGGCCTGGATGTCGGGATCGTCCTCGACGACGAGGCAGCGCATCAGTCGTCCTCGACCTTGCGCACCTCGCCGCTGCGCGCGTTGAGTTTCACCTCGCGCACGCGGCCTTGCGCGGTGAGCACTTTCACTTCGTACTCCCAGCCGTGGTGCTTGCCGTGTTCCAGCTCCACCTCCACCACGTCGCCGGGCACGCGTTGCTGCACGAGGACGAGGATGCGGCTGAGCGGCAGGATCTCGCCCCGCTGCAGCAGCACGCGGGCCTCGACGTGGTCGTCGTGGTCGCCGGCCAGCGCGCGTGGGGACAGGCCCAGCGCGGCCGCGCCCAACGCCACGGCGAGCGAGCAGGGAATGACGATGCGGCGGATCAGACGATGCGTATTCATGGGGCCGATCCTGCGACAACCGCGCTGACAACAAGCTGACATCGGGCGTGGCGCGGATGTCAGCGACGCCGGCACAGACTGCGGGAAACTCCTGCGGATTGAAGTCTCCATGTCCATCGCTTCGCGTGCAAGCTGGTTCGTCCTGGCCGCCTTCGCCGGGCTGTCGATCGCTTGCCACGCGCAGGCGCGGCAGTCGCCCGCCGCGGGCGGCGACGTCAGCGTCTACCTGCCCGCCGACTTCGCCGGCAACGCGCCGGCCAACGCGTGGGACATGCTCTCGCGCCTGCCCGGCTTCGTCACCGTGGATGCCGACGAGGACGTGCGAGGCTACGCCGGCGCCCGCGGCAACGTGCTGATCGACGGCGCGCGCCCGACCAGCAAGCACGAGGATGCCAAGGACCTGCTCAAGCGCATCCCGGCCAGCGCGGTGGAACGCATCGAACTGATCCGCGGCGGCGTGCCCGGCATCGACATGGCCGGCTATGCCCTGCTTGCCAACGTGGTGCGCCGGCACGAGGCCACCAGCCAGTCGGCGATCGAGGCCGGGCTGCTCGCCGCCGCCGACGGCTGGATCGCGCCGCAGGGCAAGTGGGAATACGGCCGTCGCCGCGACGGCCATACGCTGGACCTGGCCGTGAAGCTCGATCCGGAACTGGACGACGACACCGGCCGCGGCCATATCGACACCCTCTCGCCCGAACGCACGCTGCAGCAACGTGAGCGGTGGGACACGCGCACCATCAAGAAGAAAGGCGAAGCCAGCGCCAGCTGGCGCCAGCCGCTGGCGGGCGGCCAGCTGACCCTCACCGGTGCCGCCCGCGGCGAACGCGCGCGCACCGACACCCGCATCGACGCGCCGGCCCCCGCCGAAGGCAGCGAGCGCGTGCACGAAGACGAGGACACCAACGAAGCCGAAGCCGGCGCCCGCTACGTGCGCGAGTTCGGCGAACGCACGCGACTGGAACTGATGGCCACCCGCCACCAGGCCTGGCTGGATGATCGTGAGCGCTCGCACGAAGACTTTGATGACGAAACCTTCGACGAGCACACCCGCACCGGCGAAAGCATCGGCCGCGTCGACCTCACCCACGCCTGGTCCGATGCGCTCAGCTTCAACGGCTCGTTCGAAGGCGCGCGCAACACCTTGCGCAGCACCACCCACCTGCAGCAGGACGGCGTCGACATCGCCCTGCCCGGCTCCGACGTGCAGATCGAGGAACGTCGCAGCGAAGCTGCCGCCGGCGCCACCTGGAAACCCGCGCCCGGCTGGATGCTCGATGCCGGCCTGCGGCTGGAGCAATCCACCATCGCGCAGACCGGCGACTCGCCGCGCCAGCGCCACTTCAGCTACCCCAAGCCGCGCGTGTCCGTGCAATGGGACGCCGATGCCAACGACCAGTGGCGGCTGGCGCTCTCGCGCGAGGTCGGCCAGCTCGACTTCGAGGACTTCGTCGCCTCCGCCTCGCTGGAAACCGACCGCATCAGCGCCGGCAACGCCGAACTCAAACCCGACCGCACCTGGCGCAGCGCCCTCACCTGGGAACACCAGCTCGGGCGCGACGCTGCCTTTACCCTGAGCTGGACGCACGAGCGCATCAGCGACGTGGTCGACCGCGTCCTGGTGATCACCGACGACGACGTCTTCGATGCCCCCGGCAACATCGGCGACGGCCGCCGCGACACCCTGGCGCTGGACGTCTCGCTGCCGCTCGACGGCATCGGCTTCCAGGGCGGGCGCCTCACCTCCTCCATGCAATGGCGCCGCAGCCGCGTCACCGATCCCACCACCGGCCGCCTCCGCCCCATCTCCGAGGAAAAGCCCGTCGAAGGCAGCATCGAACTCACCCAGGACCTCCCCGCCCTGCGCACCCACTGGGGCATCGAACTCGAACACATCGCCGAACGCAAAACCGAATACCGCTATGACGAGATCAAGCGCGAATCCGAAGGCATGGGCTGGACCGTGTTCGTCGAACGCGAACTGGGTACGCACTGGCGCGTGCGTGCGGAGGCGACCGATCTGTTCGGGCGGGGGTTCAGGGAGACGCGGGAGAAGTACGACGGGCCGCGGTCGGTAGAGCCGCTGGAAGAGATCGAGCAACGGCGGCGGCGGTCGCCGGGGTTTGTGAGTTTGACGTTTCGGCGGAGCGTGGGGGGCTAGGAAAGCCTTAAAAGCCGTCATCCCAGCGAACGCTGGGATCCAGCGCCTCGGCAACTATCTGAAGACACTGGATTCCAGCGTTCGCTGGAATGACGAGCACAAACTTGATCAGCGCATCCTCAGGGCCCGATTCCGCACTATGGCTCAGGCTTCCGGACTCCCCCGGCCGCCGAGAGCCGCATCCTCATCATTGACCAAGTGAAAACCACAGTTTACACTTGACCCATGTTCGAACTGGTCAAGTCCGCCACCTTCGACACCTGGTTTCGAGGCCTGCGCGACGCTCGGGCCAGGGCTCGCATCGCGGCGCGACTGGATCGCGTGGCCGATGGGAACTTCGGTGATGTCAAACCGGTTGGCCATGGCATCAGCGAATTGCGGATCGACTACGGACCCGGCTATCGGGTGTACTTCATCCAGCGCGGCTCGGTACTTGTCGTGGTGCTGGCAGGTGGCGACAAGCGCACCCAGCACGCGGACATCCAGACAGCTCGACGCATTGCATCCGATTGGGAGCGCGAATCATGAAAGGTGTGCGAGAGAATTTTTCCCGCTACGACACTGCCGATTACCTGAAGACCGAGGCCGACATCGCGGCCTATCTTGAAGCCTGCGCAGAGGAAGCACCCAACGATGCAGCCTTCATGCTCAAGGCATTGGGCACGGTGGCACGTGCACGGAACATGAGCCAGCTGGCCGAAGCCACCGGCATGACCCGCGCAGGTCTCTACAAGGCATTGTCAGGCGAGGGCAACCCAAGTCTGGCCAATACGATGAAAGTAGCCAAGGCGCTAGGGTATCGGCTGGCTTTGGTGCCGGATCACGATTGAGGCGGACGGCACTCGACTCGAAAGTCACTCGGAAGTGTGGCAACCGGAGCCAGGTTCACCTCCAACCGGAGCAAGTCAACCTGGCCCCGCGCTCCAGTTCTTCGCTTTCACCTGCGATTCGGGCAAGGTCTTGATGTATTGGTCGAGCGCGGCGACAAATTCCGGTGAAGGATCCGTCAGGACCTTGGCGTTCGATCCGGCGCCTTGCACGGCCAATTCCTTGTCGATGATGGCGCGCAACTCGGGCGTCATCGCACCGTGCGCATCGATGGTCCTGGTGGACATGTCCAGCGGTGCGTCGATCAACACTTTGCGGTTGAAGCTGGGCGAGTCTTCTTCGATCTTGACCACGTCGAGGTCCCGGTTGAAGCGCTTGGCCCACTCGCCGCCAACGCCCAGTGCGACGGCGTAGGCCCGATAGGTTCCCAGCAGCTCCGGCTGGTTCCTGGTGCGCTCGCCCGCGTGGAGCGCGCTGTTCTCGGTCACGCTCAGATACCAGCGAAAGTTGCGCAAATGCCGCAGCAGGCGGGCTGTGCGCGGAGTCGGTACTTCGATCCAGTGCCAGAACGCGAAGTTCATGGCCACGACGGCGAGCATCACGGCGAGCACCGGATAACCATGCAGCGGCACGAGGCCGCCGCAGAGGAGGAAGGCCAAGCCCCCCAAGGTGCCAGTGCTGATTGCCATTCCACCGATGGCGCGCATCTCGCGGTTGCGCCAGGCCTTGACGATTTTCATGCCGACCAGGCCGAGCCCGACGCCCACGACGAGCAGGGCGAAAAGCGGGATACGCATGGCAATGCTGCCGCCGGCGAGCAGCCACACCGCCAACAAACTGAGCGCAATGCCCGGCAGCATGATCCTGCGATTGAGCTGGATCATGCTGCCGCAGATCGCCGCCAGCGAGGATTGCAGCACATTGGCGGCGGCGTGCGCACGCCACTGTTGGCTGGGATGCAGTTGCAGCGTGTCGCCGTACTGGAACAAGGCGGCGCGAAGGCGACGTTCGTCTGACGTCAAGGCAGTGCTCGTTTTGTCGTCGCCGGTCTTGCTCACCACATGCACGCCATCGACCTGGTCCATGCGCAGGCCACCTTTCGCCGCGATGCCGAGCAAACCGGCACTGAAACAGGTACGGTCGTAACCGCTGATGTACACATAGCGCGCCATCGCGGCCGAACAATTGCCTGGCGGCTTGTATTCGGCAACCGGCGGACCCTTGCGCGGGTCGCGCCCGAAGCCATACCAGGCAACGAGGTAATACAGCAACGCAAGTCCCGCGACCAACAGCCCATTGCGCAGGCCACCGCCCACCTCGATCCAGCCGATGCGCTGGGCCACGCCCGGCGGGGCGACGATGCCCTTGGGAAATTCCAGCGTCGCGGACATAACCGCATACGGCTTGAACGGCCCCTCGATCGCGTAGGTGGCGCCGTCCTCACGCACGCTTGTCGTCATCGCCTGTTTTTCGATGCCGTCGAACCGGCTGGTCTGGGCCGCTGCCACAAGGCCGGATTTGCCCGGACTGGCAGGCAAGGAAATGTCCATGCTCGCGGTGGCGAAGTCATACGCGTAGGGCGTGCCGGCGATATCCCAGGCGCTTTTGTCGACCGTCCAGCCCAGCGCGTCGTGATCGGCCATGAATGCGAGTCGATCGTGTACGCGATAATGCAGGGAATACGTGTGCTCGCCGGGCGCCACCGGTGCCTGCTCATCGCCCAGAAACAAGCGCGTGCCTCCCTTGATTGCCTGGGTATGCCAGGGCACCGGGTTGCCGTCGATCTGCACGTCGAGAATTTCCCTCTGTGCGCGGGATGCGCCTCCGTTCAAGTCGCGGTAACTGGCCGGGAGGTCGCGATGCGTGCCGTAGTGGATCAGGTCTTTGTCCACCCGCATCGTCACCGTTTCGGTAACGTCGAGATCGGAATTGGCGGCGATGCGGATGTCGGTGTGGTAGTCGAGCAACTGTTCACCGTAGTCATAGCCGTCGGCCCGTGCCGACCCGCCAGCCAATGCCAGCGCTGCAAGCAGCAGGATCACGCAGATGGCGATTCGGTTCATGTCAGCTTGCCGCCCGGTCGAGTCGAACTTGCGGATTGGCGCGGGCATCTTCTTCGGCCGCGAAGAATTCGGCCGGATCGAAACCGAGCCGGCCGGCAACAAGCAGCGCGGGGAAGCGCTCCAACGCCGTGTTGTACTGCCGCACGGAGCCGTTGTAGAAGCGCCGCGCGTACTGCAACATGTTCTCGGTTTCGACCAGCTGGTTCGAGAGCTGGCGAAAATTCTCGCTGGCCTTGAGGTCGGGATAGGCTTCGCCGACCGCGACCAGCTGGCCCAAGTCCTTGCCAAGAGCCATTTCGGGTTCGCTGCGCCTGGCGGGCGAGGCGCGAAGCTGACCGGCGCGGCGTTCCGCTCCGACGCGCTCGAACAAGGCACTCTCGTGGCTGGCGTAGCTCTTCACGGCTTCCACCAGCATCGGCACCAGATCGTGACGGCGTGCAAGTTGCACATCGACATCGCTCCAGGCCACGCGCACTTGATTGCGCATCCGCACCAGAGCGTTGAACAGCCAGACGACGGCGATCAACATCAGCGCGATAACCACGATGCTGGTATCCAATGGCAGGTTCCCCGAATTGGCGAGCGCACGCGGCGGCGGCATGCGGGCTACGAGTTTACCGGTTCCCTGCGGCCATTCGCCAAGCGACAACACGAGTCCGGCAGCGGATCAAGGTCAGGCTCGATGACCCGTAGCCTGGAGTTCGGCGGGCCCGCGCTGAAGGAATGGCGCAAGCTGTCTGCCGATACTCGCCATCAGCCGAAGAACAAGCTTTCCAAACGACCGATGCCGGTCATCTGGTCCTCGCGCCACGCTTGCCCGGATACCAGTCGAACTTCATCGTGTCGTCCCAATACCTTCCCATCTTCGCGAGGATGGCCTCGCGCTGGATCGGCAACAGGAACCGCCGGGCGATCGCGTTGTCGATCGACGCGGCGGCGGCCTTCATGAAACCGTCGCGATTGCCGTAGCGTTCCTCGATCGACAGCCTGGGATCGTGTGCGGCCAGGCGCTCGGCACGCGTGCGGGCGAACGGAATGAAGGAACCGTAGAGGCTGGAAATGAAGCCGAAACGCGCGAGTTCCGGCGATGTCCAGTTCCACGCGGTGTAGGTGCCGAGCGGCACCGAAGACATCGCGCCGCGCCAGCCGCCCAGCTCATTGCCGTCGGCATCGACGGCCGGCACCAGCAGCGGATATCTCGCGCCCACGTGCACCGGCTCGGTGATGATGCCCTCACGCGCAAAGTCGGACCCCATGCGGATCTGCCACAGCGGCGGCGGACGGTCCGGCACGCGGATGCCCGGAATCGCCGGGAACTTCAGCTCGTCCGCGGGGACGAGCGTGACGCCCGGCACCGGGGCCATCGTCGGCGGCGGCGCGATACCGTCGACCACCCACTTGCGAAGGTTTTCGAGCTGGGCATTCATGCCGTCGGCCAGGTCGACGTTGGCATTGTAGGGATAGGCCGCTTCCCTGCCCTTCTCGGTGAACTGGCCCGGAAACCTCAGCGCATGCGCCACGCCGGCAAAGTAGTAAAGCCGGCTGTCCGCGCCCAGCGCGACCGGCTGCCTGCCGTCGGTGGTGGTCTGCAGCAGGGACGCGTTGCGCGCCCAGTATCCGGAGCTGCTGAGGATGTACATGATCCTCGGCACGGTGTGGTCCCGCACCGCACGATCCAGCAGGCCGGCGTGGCCCTTGCCGTCGATATCCGGCGTCGGGACATCGGCGAACGGATACAGGTCCACGGCGCGCAAGTTGCTCATCACCGAGTTGCCCGCCTCGCCAGGCAGCGCGTAACGGTGATCGAAGGAGCCGCGGCCCGAGCCGGCGGTGGTGATGAGCATGCCGTCGAACACGCGCTGGCCGTCCGGTCCGGTGTTGAAGCCGTGGTAGACGAAGTCGCGCAGGAAGCGTCCGCCCTGCGAGTAGCCGAACGCGAAGACCGCGACGGCGTCGCCGGGACGATCGTTGATGGCGGAGGGAATGTTCCTGGTCTTCAGGTGCACTGCGAAATCACGAAAGGCCGCCTCGCCCAGGCCCATCACCGCCGCATCCTCACCCTCGTAGACGAGGCTGAAGTACGCATCCGCTGCCGCAGGTTTGTCCAGCACGATGGCGCAGCGCGCATCGTTTTTCTGCTCCACCGACGCCGCCGCAAAATGCCAGGACTTGCGCGGCACCACGGTGCCCGGATCGTCGAAGGCGGTCAGCGAACGAAGCACCGCGTTTGGTTGCCTGGCGTCGTGCGCGCAGTAAAAGCCGTTGTACGGCAGATCGAAGGTCCTGCGATCCGGCATCATTTCGTCGGCGGCGAAGGTGGCGCGCGCGGCGCTGTGCGCGTGGGCCACGGGAACCTTGAGGCCGAATTTGCCGGACTCCATCCGGGCCTGCCAACCCACCCACGCCAGCGAATAGCCAAGCTTGAAGAAGGTCGGATCCGTCAGCTTCTGCACCTTGCCGGGCGACATCAGGTCCAGCCCGTCTTCAGTCTCGAAGAACACGCCGTCCATCTCGGTCCGTCCGCGGTTCGCCACCTCGATCAACGTCGTGTGGTTTCCACGAGCGGCATCGACAGGCCGAATGATCACGAACGGGCCGGAATACTCGACCAGGCCGCGCGCGTCGACCGGCGCAAAACGAATGTCGACAACATCGCGCGCCGCAGCGCTGTGCGGATCGATCGCGTAGTGCACGGTGCCGCGCAACACCTCATACGCGCCCACCTGGCCGAAGGACTGGCCGCCCACCCAGGGCTGCCGGCTGGTGACCTCGACCGAGGTGACCTCCGCGTGTGACAGCGACGACGCGAGCAGGCAGGCAAGCAACAGAAAGCATTTACGCATCGCGGCACCTCGAACGGGAGACAAGGGAAGTGATCGAGATCACGGCCCTGCCTGCGTCGACCCGCGACGGGCAGCATGCCTGGACTCAACCTCGCTGCACGAGGCTGGGCACCGGGGAGAGGTTGGTCAATCGGGATGCGACGAAGCGTGCGAAATGACGGATCAAGTGGTGAATACGGCGATGAACCTGGGCATGACCTGGCTCCTTTCAGCTGATGGCGCCCCCTAGCGTGTGATGCGTGGAAGGCTCAGACCATGCCGCCGTTGGCGCGCAGCACCTGGCCGTTGATCCACGCACCATCGGGACCGGTGAGGAAGGCGACGGCCGCTGCAATATCCTCGGGCGTGCCGAGACGTTCGAGCGGATTCATCTTCGACATGCGCTCGACCAGTTCCGGCGACTTGCCGTCCAGGAAAAGTGCGGTCGCGGTGGGCCCGGGCGCGACGGCATTGACGGTGATGTTGCGGCCCCGCAGTTCCTTGGCGAGGATGCCGGTCAGTGTCTCGACGGCGGCCTTCGTGGCGGCATAGACACCGTAGGTTTCGAGCTTGAGCCCGACGACGCTGGTGGAGAAGTTGACGATCCGGCCACCGTCGCGCAAACGCCTTGCGGCCTGACGCAGCGTGTTGACAGTACCCTTGAGGTTGACGGCGATCTGAGAGTCGATGAGGGCGTCATCGACATCGGCCATCGGCGCCAGCCGCATGATGCCGGCGTTGTTGACCAGGACATCGATCCCGCCGAATGCGGCTTCCGTTTCGTCGAACAGCCGCGCCACCGCCGTTGCATCACTCACATCAGCCTGCACGGCGAGGGCCTTGCCGCCGGCAGCTTCGATCATGCCGATGATCTGCTCGGCCTCCCCGGCGCGACCCGCGTAGTTCACGACCACCGCGAAGCCGTCCTTCGCCAGGCGCTGGGCGACTGCTGCGCCGATGCCGCGCGAGGCTCCGGTAACGATGGCGACCTTTCGGGAAATGTTGTTCATGGGGAGACTCCTGCACTCGAGCATGGGGATGGATGGACACATTCTCATCATTCAAATCATCGAGATAAATAGTCTGGGATTGGTTTACAAATTCCATATCCATCAATAATCATCCATCCCATGGACCACCTCGACGCGCTCCACCTGTTCACGCGGATCGTCGAGCAACGCAGCTTCGGCCGCGCTGCCGATCAGCTGGACGTCCCTCGCGCCACCGCCACCCACGCGATAAAACAACTGGAAGCGCGGCTCGGCACCCGCTTGCTCGAACGCAGCACGCGCCACGTCCGCCCGACGCCGGATGGCGAGGCCTTCTACGAGCGTTGCGTGCATGTATTAAGCGAACTGGACGACGCCGAGGCCTCGCTGCGCCACGCTGCATCCAATCCGCGCGGCGTCCTGCGCGTCGACATGCATGGCACCCACGCCACCGGGATCGTCTTGCCGCGTATCCGCGAGTTTCGCGAGCGCTACCCCAACATCGACATCGTGATCAGCAGCGAAGACCGCCTGGTCGATCTGGTGCGCGAAGGCATCGACTGCGCCATCCGCGGCGGCGCCGTCCGCGACTCGAGTCTCGTCGCGCGGCGCTTGGCCGTCATCCCCGAAGTCACCTGCGCCAGCCCCGACTACCTCGCACGCTTCGGCACGCCGCAACACCCGTCCGAACTTGCCGCGCATCAGGCCGTGCAGTTCTTCAACTCCAGCGGCGGCCGCGCCTACCCGTTCGAATTCACCATCGACGGCAAAATTCGCGAAGTCGAGCTCAAGGGCTGGCTCACCGTCAATTACGCCGAAAGCTACGTGGTCGCCGCGCGAAACGGCTGCGGCCTGATCCAGCTCCCGCGATACCACGTCGAAGACGACCTCTGCAGCGGCCGCCTGGTCCAGGTGCTTGGCGATTTCAGCGGACCGGGCTTTCCAATCACCGCGCTCTACCCGCACCGCCGCCAGCTGTCACCGCGCGTGCGCATCTTTCTTGATTGGATCGGCCAGCTGTACGAAGAAGCCTTCGGACCAACGCTAACGTCGACCTGATGTCGCGGCCTGAAGCAACGTCGTCAACTGCGGTTGACGCAGGAACGATGCGTCTTCCCTGGATGCAGGAAATGCCATTCGCCAGAGGCCAGGCTTCCCTGAGAAGCTCCACCAACCGCGCTTCGCACGACGAGAGATCATGCCCACCGCTGTGAAATCGCGAAAAGGGCCAGCTCAACCTGACCCTTTTGCTATGTCCGCGTAACGGACAGCATGCGATGCAGGTTCTTGCTGGGGCGCTTGGAGGCCGAGCCCGAACAGAGTCGGAGCGGCGCGCCGGCCGTTACCACCTCAATTTAACTTCCTCCGTCCCGGTTTCTTCGGTTTCTTCGCGCTCTACCCGCACCGCCGCCAGCTGTCACCGCGCGTGCGCATCTTTCTCGATTGGGTCGGCCAGCTGTACGAAGAAGCCTTCGGACCAACGCAAGCGTCGACCTGACGTCGCGGCCTGAAGCAACGTCATCAACTGCGGTTGACGGAGAAACGATGCGTCTTCCCTGGATGCAGGAAGTGCCATTCGCCAGAGGCCAGGCTTCCCCGAGAAGCTCCACCAACCGCGCCTCACACGGCGACAGATCATGCCCCGCGCTGTGAAATCGCGAAAAGAGTCAGGTTCATCTTTCTGCATCGGTAAATGAACCTGACCCCTTTGTTTGAGGGCCAGCTCAGCCTGACCCGCTAACCGGAATGCATGAGCTTGGACCATATTCGTCGAATGAAGTATTCCCGTTGCTACGCCAGTTGCTCCAAGGCATCATCGAACAGCAGTCGGCTTGGCTGGGACAGACGCTCAGGGGGAGCGACCACATGCGCTTGGAAGCAGTTAGCATCACTAACTTCCGATGCTACGGTGAAGAAGTTCGGGTCGAACTGGGCGACCTGACCACCTTTGTCGGTCGCAACGACATCGGCAAATCGGCCATCCTAGAAACCTTGGAAATCTTCTTCAACGGGGACTTGGTCTCTATGGAGCAAGGAGACGCCAACGTCCACAACGCCGACAAAACCGTCTCAATCACCTGCGAATTCTCAGAGCTCCCGTCCAAGCTGACACTGGATGCGGGAGCCGAAACTACGCTAGCCGACGAATATTTGTTGGCCCAGGACGGACGGCTAAAAATCCGGAAGACCTTCGATTGCACGAGCAAGAAGCCGTCCGCAGAAGTCTTGGTCATCGCCAATCATCCCACTGCGGACGACTGCGCCAACCTGTTGGAGCTCAAGGAGAAAGACCTCCAGAAGCGCGTGAAAGATCTCGGGCTGGACGTCGCCCTGAAGGGCAACCCGGGGATGCGACGGGCGATCTGGGCGGGCGCCGGCGACCTGCGACTCCGAGAGGTCGCTATTCCCGTGGGCAAGCCCAAGGAAGATGTGAAGCGGATATGGGAGCAGATCGAGCCGCACCTACCCATGTTCGCGCTGTTCCAAAGTGATCGGAGTAGCCGGGATTCCGATGACGAGGTGCAGAGCCCCATGAAGGCCGCCGTGGCTGCGGCGATCGCGGAAGTTCAGGAGGACATTGCACGCATCCAAGCCAAGGTGCGTGAGAAGGCGGAGGAGATTGCGCAGAATACACACGCCGCGCTGACTACGATCGACCCGAACCTTGCCAGTGAACTGACGCCCGAGTTCAGCCCGCCCACCGCGGCCAAATGGCAGGGCCTGTTCTCCCTTGGATTGAACACCGACGACGGTATTCCCCTGAATAAGCGGGGCAGTGGCGTGCGGCGACTGGTCTTGGTGAGTTTCTTCAAAGCCGAGGCGGAGCGTCGCCTCAAGACCAGCGCCAAGCGCAGCATCATCTATGCCATCGAGGAGCCGGAAACTGCGCAGCATCCGAACAACCAACGTGTCCTCATCGACTCATTCAAGGCGCTGTCAGATGACCCAGGATGCCAAGTGATCCTGACCACCCATAGCCCTGGCTTCGCCTCCTCGCTTCCCCAGGACAGCATCCGCTACGTTTCGCGCCATGCCGAAACCAAAAAACCCCACATCCAATCTGGGGTCGATGTGTTTGGCCAAGTTGCAGAGGCGCTCGGTGTGACTCCGGACAGCCGCGTTCAAGTCTTGGTCTGCGTCGAGGGACCTACCGACGTCTTGGCGTTGAAGGCCCTGGCCAGTGCACTGCGCCAAGCTGACGCAACGCTGCCGAACATCGCAGCTGACGAGCGCGTGGCTTTCATTGTCCTCGGCGGTGGAACGCTAGAGCATTGGGTCAATCAACACTACTTGCGCGGCCTCAACAAACGTGAGGTGCACATTTATGACCGTGACGTACCTGGCTATGCGGAGTCTGCAAGGCGGGTCAATGAGCGGCAAGATGGCTCTTGGGCGGTTATCACCGCCAAACATGAGATTGAGAGCTACCTGCACAAGGACGCGATCTCGATGGCATTTGGCTTCGATATTGAGGTCACCGACCACCCAGTGGAGGGCAAAGCAACACCCAAGATCTTTGGTGAAGCGTTCGTAGCCCACACCGGCCATGGCAAGCCTCTCAAAGACTCCAATGCGAAAAGGAAGCTTGCTCAGCGAGCCTTCCCTTGCATGACAGCGGCAATGCTGGCTGAGCGCGATCCGGACGGCGAGGTTCGCGGCTGGCTCCGCCGCTTAGGCGAAATGCTGAACTGAACTAAAGGGGACGTGACCAATATGCACTGACCCTCGGTACTCAGCCCACGGAGCGCATGTAAGCGTTCCCCTGCGGACGTCCGTCCATGACCGACAACCCACGTAGACAGCCGCGCTTCGCACGAACCTAAGCCTCCCCAAGCAACTCCACCAACCGCGCCTCACACGCCGACAAATCATGCCCCCGCCGCTGTGAAACCACGAACGTCAGCGAGCGGATATGCCATGCACGCCGCTCAAGCTCGACAAGCTGCCCACCGACCAGATCCTCGGCAACGAGATGCCGCGGCAAGTGCCCCCACCCCAGCCCGGCTATCAACAAATCACGCTTGGCGCCGAGATCATTGACCAGCCACTGGCGCTTGCCGGCAACGCCCTCCTGGGTCTTGTCCGCGCCGGGCTGGTTGTCGGTGACGATGATCTGGGTGTAGCGGCCGAATTCGTCCACGGGGACGGGCTTGGGGGTTGAGGCAAGCGGATAGGTCGGCGCGCAGACCGTCACCATCTCTTCCTCGCGCAGCCAGTGGCGTTCGATGGCTTGCGGGTTCACTTCCGGCACGTCGTTGATGGTGACGGCCAGGGCACACACTTTTTCGAGCACCAGCTTTTCGCCGCCCTGCATGGTGGTGATGCGCAGGTTGATCGCGGCGGTGGGGCATTCTTCCTGGAGCGTGCGCAGGCAGCCGATCAGATGCGCGCGCGAAAAGTAGGCATCGACCGCCACCGACACCTGCGGCACGCCGGCCTTGGCGATGGAGCCGGCGCGGTTCTTCATTTCCTCGGTGCGCGAGATCACCGCCCGTGCATCCGGCAGCAGGCTGCGCCCCGCCGCGGTGAGCTGCGCCTTGCGCGTGTTGCGCTCGAACAGCTCGACGTCGAACGCGCTTTCCAGCGCCTTGATCGCATGGCTGATGGCCGACTGCGCCCGTGCGAGCTTGCGCGCTGCGCCCGAGAAGCTGCCCTGGTCGCACACCGCCACGAACGCGCGCAGCTGGTTGATGGTGACGTTGTCGAGCATCAGTTATCCAGAAAATAGATTGTATTTAGCGATGTTTCGTCAATTGGATTGATGCGTCAAGCGACCCAGATTGGGTGGGCAACCGGCTCGAACCACTCGGCACACCCAAGTCACTGGATCCCCGCCTTCGCGGGGATGACGGCGACAAGCCAAGCGCCATTCGGGCCAGACCACTCCATCTCCATACTGAAAAGGACAATGTCATGAGCTACGCCATCATTGGTTTCGGTTCCATCGGCCAGGCCCTCGCCCGCGCTTTCGCCCGCAACGACATCGAAGTCACGGTTGCCAGTCGGCGGCCGCCCGAAGCGCTGTTGCCGCAGGCGCAGGCGATCGGGCCCAAGGTCATCCCCGGGACATTGCAGGAAGCGGTCAAGGCGGACGTGATCATCCTGGCGGTGCTGTTCGAGGGACACCAGGAAGTCGGCAAGGCGCTTCCGGACTGGACGGGCAAGACGATCATCGACGCGATGAACACGAATGACCCGGTCGAAACGCTCGACAACCTCCCCTCTTCCGCCTTCGCCGCCAGGTCGTTCCCCGGCGCCAGGTTCGTCAAGGGCTTCAATCACCTGCTGTCGCGCACGCTGGCCACCGACCCGAACGTCCAGGGCGGCCACCGGGTGGTGTTCCTGTCGAGCGACGACGAAGCGGCCACCGCGCAAGTGGCGGACCTTGCCAAGCGACTCGGCTTCGCCCCCGTCAATCTCGGCAGGTTCGACGAAGGCGGCACCCTGGTGCAGGCACGCGGCCGCGTCTGGGGCCCGCTGATTTTCCAGGACCTGTTCAAGCAGCAGCCCTGAGCGCGTACGGCCATCGCGACAAGGATCGCGGCCGGCGCGCCGTCCCCATCACTGCTTCGGCAGTTGCAACCCATCCCACCAAGGATTCATGACATGAGCAAGTTGAATGGAAAGACCGCCGTGATCACCGGCGGCGCCACCGGCATCGGCCTCGCAGCGGCAGAGCGCTTCATCGAGGAAGGCGCCTTCGTCTTCATCTACGGCCGTCGGCAGGAAGCGCTCGACGCCGCGGTGGCGAAGCTCGGCCCCAACGCCCGCGCGGTGCAGGGCTCGGTCTCCGACCTGGCCGATCTCGACCGGCTCTACGCGGCGGTGAAGGCGGAGCGCGGCACCCTCGACATCGTGTTCGCCAACGCCGGAACGGGCGGCCTGCTTCCGCTGGGGCAGATCACCGCCGAGCACATCGACGAAACCTTCGACACCAACGTGAAGGGCACGATCTTCACGGTGCAGCAGGCGCTGCCGCTGATGGGCCAGGGCGGCTCGATCATCCTCACCGGATCGAGCGCCGGCACCACCGGCGCCCCGGCCTTCGGCGTCTACAGCGCGAGCAAGGCCGCCGTGCGTAACCTCGCCAAGACCTTCGCGGAGGACCTGAAGGGCACCGGCATCCGGGTCAACGTGCTGTCGCCCGGACCGACCGCGACCGAACTGGCGAAGGCCGCGGTGGGCGAGGAAGGCCTGAAGGCGTTCGCCTCGATGAACCCGCTGCAGCGCATGGCCGAACCGGCGGAGATCGGGGCGGCGGCGGCCTTCCTGGCGTCGTCGGACAGCAGCTTCATGACCGCCAGCGAGCTGGCGGTCGACGGCGGGCTGGCGCAGATCTGACGCGTTGCGTATGGCCGGGTGCTCCTTCCGATGGGTTGGAGCGCCTTGTCGATTGCCCGGTGGCCGCGCCGAGCTACAGACCCGCATACGCCACCCATCCCTTGAACGTGAAAGCCGCATAGAACAGTTCATGCCGTTCGAAGCCCGCCTGCTCCAGCAGGTCGACTTCAGCTTCGGGGGAAAGCAGCGGGAGGCGGCTGGCCATCGCTTCGATCGTCGCGGCCATGTTCGCAACCGGCATGCCGTTTGACGTCATGAAGGCCACATGCCGCCGTAGCCAGCACAGCTTTTCGTCCGGTGCATCGGGAACGCTGTGATGGGCCATCACCAGCGGGGCGCCGGGTTTCAACCGGCGCCTCAGCTCGCGCAGCGTGTGCAGGCGTTCCCCGATGGACAGGAAGTGCATGGTCAGCAGGCAAACCGCGCCGTCGAACTCGATGGCCGGAGCCGCATCGATGTAGCCCTCCAGCAGCTCCACCCGCGGCGCCAGCGGCCCCAGCGT
>JBDZVT010000049.1:0-9316 GCA_040255835.1 Lysobacteraceae bacterium | reverse complement strand
CCGTGCGAGCGCGCCACCATCTCCTGCAGCATCTCGTTGACGCGCCGCTCGTAGCTGCGCAGCTTGGGCAGGTCGCGGGTGGCGTGTTCGGAGAAGTACAAGGTCAGCTGCAACGGTCGCTGCAGGCTGTCCACGATGTGCCGCGTGCCCGGCGTCAGCGTGTACAGCTGGTCGGCGGTCAGGTCGACCCGCGCGGCATGCAGCCAGCGGCTGCTGGCCACCACCAGCGGCACCATCACCAGCACCAGCGCGATCAGGCCGACGTACAGCCGGCTGCTGCGGGTCAGCCGCAGCGGCGTGGTGAGCAGACGGGGCAGGCGCAGGCGGGGCATCGGTCAGCGCGTCCGCTTGAGGTCGAGCAGCAACACGCCCGCGATCAGCCAACCCAACGTGCTGAGCACGAAGTACAGCAGGTCGCGCAGGTCGAGCACGCCGCGCGAGATCGCCTCGAAGTGGCGCAGCATCGAAAGATGGGCCACGGCGTTGATCAGGCGCCGCGGCAGCGCGCCCTGGAAGAAGTCCAGCACCTGCGGCTGCCCGGCCAGGATCAGCAGCACGCAGACCAGCGCGGTGAGGATGAAGGCCACCACCTGGCTGCGCGTGAGCGCCGACAGGCACGCACCGATGGCGATGAAGTTGCCGGCCATCAGCCAGCTGCCCAGGTAGCCGGCCAGGATCACGCCGTTGTCCGGCGCGCCGAGGTAGTTGACGGTGATCCAGATCGGGAAGGTCAGCGCCAGCGCCAGCCCGATGAACAGCCAGGCGGCGAGGAACTTGCCCAGCATCGCCTGCCACAGCGTCAGCGGCAGGGTCAGCAGCAATTCCAGCGTGCCGCCCTTGGCCTCCTCGGCCCACATGCGCATGGTGATCGCCGGCACCAGGATCAGGTACAACCACGGATGCATCACGAAGAACGGCTGCAGGTCGGCCTGCCCGCGCTCGTAGAAATCGCCCACGTAGAACGTGAGGATGCCCGAGAGCACCAGGAAGATCACCAGGAAGACGTACGCCACCGGCGTCACGAAGTAACTGCCCAGCTCGCGCCGGAGTACCGCGCTGACGACGCTCATGCGGCCACCCCGCGGCCGGCGTCGTCGCCGCTGGTGATCTGGCGGAACACCTCGTCGAGGCGGCCGCGCTCGAGCTGGATCTCCGACACCTCCAGCCCCTGCTCGCGCAGCAGTCTTTCGACCGGCTCGAGGATGCGCGCTCCCGGCTTGGGGAACACCGTGATGCGCCCGTCCAGCGGGTCGATCTCGACCCCGGCCACCTGCGGCAGCCGGCCGAGCATCTCCTGCGACATGCCGCTGCCCGGCGCGCTGAACGACACCGCGCCGTGGTAGCGCGAGCGCGCCTCCAGCTCCGCCGGCGTGGCGTCCGCCAGCAGCTTGCCGCGGGCGATGATCACCACCCGGTTGCACAGCGCGTGCACTTCTTCCAGCAGATGGGTGGAGATCAGGATCGTGCGGTCGCGCGCCATCATGTCGATCAGCTGGCGCACGGCGTGTTTCTGGTTCGGGTCGAGGCCGTCGGTGGGCTCGTCCAGCATCAGCACCGGCGGATCGTGCAGGATCGCCTGGGCCAGGCCCACGCGCCGACGCAACCCCTTCGACAGCGTGTCGATGCCCAGCCCGAGCACCTCGTCCAGTTGCAGCTGCTGCACCACCGCGTCCAGCCGCCGGTAGCCCGCGTCGCCACGCAGCCCGCGGATGCGCACGATGAACTGCAGGAACTCGCGCACGGTCATCTCGCCGTAGCTGGGAGCGCCCTCGGGCAGGTAGCCCAGCGCGCGGCGAGCCTTGAGCGGCTCGCGCATCGCGTCGTGGCCGCACACGCGTGCGCTGCCGGAGGTCGGCACCAGGAAGCCGGCAATCATGCGCATCGCGGTGGACTTGCCCGCGCCGTTGGGGCCCAGCAGGCCCAGCACCTGGCCCGGCTCGACGCGGATGCTCAACGCATCCACCGCCGTGAGGTTGCCGTAGCATCGGGTGAGCTTGTCGGTTTCGATCATGTCCGCGAGCGGGCTGGGGCCGGGCTGGCGACACACGGGCCGCCGGCCAGTCGGGGCGCCGGAGTGTCCGGGCAATGTACCGCAAGAGCGCCGCGGCCGGGCGCCGGCCAGCGGCCCGGCTCCGACGGCGTGCAAGAAAAAGGCCCTCTCGTCACGAAAGGGCCTTTCATCGAGCCACGCGCGGCGGCTTATTCGCCGGCGGAGGCGGGCTCGGCAGGCGCGCTGGAGCCGGCCGGTGCCGGGGCCGAGGCCCCGGCTGCCGGTGCGCCGTTCTCGGGCGGCAACAGGCCGGCTTCCTGCTCCGGTGTCTGCGCCGGCGCGTTGGCCAGCGGCAGCGATACCTGGTGGCGCGCATAGCTGGTGATCGAGCCGCCGGCATCCTTCACCTCCGGCGTGACCACGATGTCGTACGGCGGGTTCACCGTGCTGTCGAACTGGTAGCCGTGGGTCTGCGCGTAGGCAGTGAGCATCTTCACGGTCTGCGGCACGCCGTTGAAGGTGCCTTCCCAGATGCCCTGCAGCGTGGCGCCGCCGAAGGCCATCATCGCGCGCACGTCGCCTTCCACCACCAGGTTGCCGAAGCGGTCGCGGGTACCGGCCGTGGCCGCGGCGGCGGCCGCAGCGGCGGCTGAAGCGGACGGTGCCGGCTCCGCGGCAGCGGCGGCATCCAGCGAAGGCGCGACCGGGGCGGTCAGCTGCTCGCTCTGGCCGTTGATGGTCAGCGTGCTGGAATCGATCGGCAACGCCACGTTGAAATCGAAATCCGGGTCGCCGTAGTTGGTGATGAACAGGATCGACGGGCCGGTGACGTTCACGCCCAGCTTCTTGGCCTGCGCCTTCAGCTCGGTATCCGACTGGGCCAGGATGTCGTCAAGCACCTCCGAACCGCCCTTGCTGCGGTCGATGTGGCGCGTGACGAACAGCACCGGGGTCGGCTGCGACTGCGCGATGCGCGGCATCAGGTCGCTGTAGTCGACGTTGGCCACGCCGGCCAGCACGTTCTGCAGGTTGTTCAGGCTGAACTGGATGAACGAGTCCGGGTCGCCGTGGATGTACAGGTTGGCGAAGCGGTTGATCAGGTTCCAGCCGTACTGCACGTCGTACGACCAGGTGATCTGGGTCAGGCGGCCGTGGCCCTGGCGCTCGAGGTCGAGCGTGAAATGCTTGTCCAGCCCGCGCCAGTTGTTGTCCAGGTTCCAGATGATCGTGGCGTCCTGGGTGTTGCTGTCGATCTGGTCGAACTGCGGCGTGGCGCTGGCGATGGTCAGGCCGCCATCGCCCAGCTTGGGATCGGTGCTGGTCCAGCTGATCTCGGCACCGGGGCCGTACGACTTGCCCGAAAACTTGAACTGCACGCCGCTGTCCTGCGAACGCAGCACGGAGTAATCCGGGAAGCGCCGGAAGTTGTTCAGCAGGTCATACACCTGGCGCATGTCCTTGCCGACGACCTGTGAGCGTTCGACGTGCCCGCTGGAGGGCATGACCACCGCCGCCACCACGCCAATCACCGCGACGATGACCAGGGCAACCAGAAATTCAAAGACACGCATCATTCCAGAGTTCTCCGAAGCGTCTGTACGCCATACCTTGAGTGTGCCCCAACAGCCGCGCGGGCCCGGAGGCAGCAGCGGGGGTCGGCAAACGCCGAAGCCGCCGATGTTACTTGCTCGCGAGCTCGAACGCTATCCGCCCGCCACAGCTCGCGTCACGCCCGCGGAGGTGGCCCCGCGCAGGACCTGCACGACTCACACGATCCCCAGTTCGAGCGCCTTCAGCACCGCCCGGGTGCGATCGCGCACGCCGAGCTTGGAGAGGATGTTGGAGACGTGGTTCTTGACCGTGCCCTCGGCCACCTTCAGCGAGTTGGCGATCTCCTTGTTGCTGTAGCCGCCGGACAGCAGGCGCAGGATCTCGGTCTCGCGCTCGGTCAGCGGATCGGGCTGTTCGAGGCTGGTGAACTGGTTCTGCATCCGTGCCACGCCGGCCATCAGGCGCTGGGTGACCATCGGCGCCACCAGCGAGCCGCCGGCGGCCACCGTGCGCACCGCCTCGACCAGCTGCTCCAGCGAGACGTCCTTCAGCAGATAGCCGCGCGCACCGGCCTTGAGGCCCTGCAGCACCAGCTGGTCGTCGTCGAAGGTGGTCAGGATGATGGTGGGCGGCAGCTCGTTGCGCGCCGACAGTGCCTGCAGCACTTCCAGCCCGCTCATGTTCGGCATGCGCAGGTCCAGCAGCATCACGTCGGGCTTGATCCGCGGGACCTCCAGCAGGGCCTGGGCGCCGTCGGCGCACTCGGCTACCACGCGGATGTCCTCGGCCAGGTCCAGCAGCGAGCGCACGCCCTGCCGTACCAGGTTCTGATCGTCGACGAGACAGATGGAAATCATCGGGGATCCTCGGTCATGGGTGACTGGCGGCTGGCTGGGTGGTGCCCCTCGGGAAGACGCGTATTGTTGCACGGCTCCGGCTGCCGGCGGCCGGGCCGCACGCCGGGGTCGGCCGCCGGGAGCCGCCTAGGAAACATCCAGCGCCGGCGGCTCGAACCGCGAGGGCGTGTGGGCCAGCGCGTCCTGCTCGCCCAGCGGCAAGCGCACGGTCAACGCGAAGCCGCGGCTCAGGCCGGAATCCAGCGACACGCTGCCGCCGAACTCGGCCAGCCGCTCGCGCATGCCGGACAGACCGTTGCCCTCGGCCACCTGGTCGGCGCCGCGACCGTCGTCGCGCGCGTGCAGCCCCAGCTGGCCGGCCTCGGCGTAGGCGAAATTGAGCCACAGGTTGCGCGCGCCCGCGTGGCGCGCGGTATTGGTGACGATCTCCTGCGCGCAGCGCAGCAGCACCTGGGCGCGCTGCGGATCCTCCACGCTGAAACGCGGCGGCATCGCCACGTGCACGTTCAGGCCGGGCACGCCCTCGGTCAGGCCGCGCAGCGCCTGGGTCAGGTCGATCGAGTCGTCCTGGCGCAACTCGCTGACCACCTCGCGCACGTCCGCCAGCAGCAGCTTGGCCGTGCTCTGCGCCTTGCGCACGTGGGCCGCGGCCGCCTCGTTGGTGAGGTGGCAGGCCACTTCCAGGTTCAGGCTGAGCGCGGTGAGGTGGTGGCCGATCAGGTCGTGCAGGTCGCGCGCGATGCGCATGCGCTCGGCGATCCGGCTCGATTCGGCCAGCAGCGCCCGGGTGGTGCGCAGCTCGGAGTTCAACCGCCGCTGCACGTCGCTCTGCTCGGCCTGCTGGCTGGTCGCCAGCGAGGCGATGTAGGTCAGCGCCGAGATGCCGAGGTAGATGCTGGTCTGCAGGAAGGCCAGCCCCACGCTGTGGTCGTATTCGGGGAAGTTGACGAACACCGCGACCAGGCTGAGGTTCTGCAGCACGATGCACAGCACGCCCAGCCACACCGGCAGCAGCCACGGCAGCGCCACCGCGCTGATCGCCATCAGCATCGCCGACAGGCCGCTGTGGCTGTACCAGCCCACCGCCATCGCGAAGATGCTCATCCCCACCAGCCCGGCCAGGCGCAGGCCCTGGTAACGGCGCAGGCCCAGGTTGCTGGTGACCGCCCAATACAGCAGCCCGAACAGCAGGTAGCACAACGTCCACATCAGCAGCGCCAGGTTCGGCCGGTGCAACAGGCTCACCCGCTCGGCCGCCCAGCTGGTGATCAGCGGCGTACCCACGCACAGGTAGGTGAACAGGCCGGCGTAGCGCAGCAGCCGCACGTGGTTGAAATTGGACAGTTGCATGACCGGCATCATAGGGGAGCGTACAGCCCGCGCAATGCGCGGGAAGTCACCCCTTCCCGGGCCCGGCCCGGCATCGCTTTACACCGGTTTTACATGTGCCGGCCCTGATGCCAGCGCGACGACCGCATGGCATAATGCGCCGTCCCGGGGCCGAGCCATCGGTCCCCGCCCCGATTCCACCATTGCGGAGCAACGAATGGCCCTTGCCATCCGCGACGTGCGCGAGCACGACCTGGATGCCGTGCTGGCGCTCAACAACGCTGCCGGTCGCTCCATCCTCACCCTCGATGCCGGCCAGTTGCGCTACTTCTTCGAGCACGCGAACTATTTCCGCGTCGCCGAGATCGACGGCCACATGGCCGGTTTCCTGATCGCCCTGCGCGAAGGGCTCGATTACGACAGCCCCAACTACCGCTGGTTTTCGGCGCACTACCCGCAGTTCGTCTACATCGACCGCATCGTGATCGCCAACGCCTACCGGCGCCACGGCCTGGGCCGCATCTTCTACAGCGACGTGCACAGTTACGCCGAGGTGCGCGTGCCGCTGCTGACCTGCGAGGTGTTCCTGGAGCCGCGCGACGACGTGGTGGTGCTGTTCCACGGCACCTACGGCTTCCAGGAGGTCGACCAGCAGAAGATGGGCGCCGACGGCCCGCAGGTCAGCCTGCTGGCGAAGGACCTGCCCAGCTACGCCTATGTCCGCGACACCTGGCTGGAGCACGGCGGCCTGCCCGACGCGCCCTGGCTGGCCGAGCGCGAACTGCCGCGCGACAGCGGCCAGCGCCGCGCCGCCGGGGAGCGCCGCTCGTGAACGCCCGCGCCGAAACCACTGACGCCTGCGATCTGCGCTTCGGCCAGGTCGGCATTGCCTGCGTGCGCGTGCGCCGGGTCGACGCCGCCGCGTTGTGCGATGAACTCGAACGCCGCGTGCGAGCCGCACCGCAGATGTTCGCCCGCGCCGCCGTGGTGCTGGACCTGAGCCACCTGCCCGGCCTGCCCGACGACGGCGCGGTCGACGCCCTGCTGGAAGCCGTGCGCAGCGCCGGCATGCTGCCGGTGGGCCTGGCCTACGGCACCAGCGAGACCGAGGCGCTGGCCAAGCGCATGGGCCTGCCGTTGATCGCCAAGTTCCGCGCGGCATACGAGCCGGCCGCGGCCGCGCCGGCCCAGCCGGCGCGGACCGAGCCTGCACCGCCACCCGAACCGATCCTGTCCGCCCCCGCCGCCGGCAACCGGCAAACCACCGAGCACCACGTTGGCGCGGTGCGTTCCGGCCAGCAGGTCTACGCGCGCGACTGCGACCTGATCGTCACCGGCACCGTCGCCAACGGCGCGGAGGTCATCGCCGACGGCAACATCCACATCTACGGCGGTCTGCGCGGGCGCGCGATGGCTGGCGCCCAGGGCGACGAGAAGGCGCGCATCTTCGTCTCCGGCTTCCGCGCCGAGCTGGTGGCGATCGCCGGGCAGTACCGCGTGTTCGAGCAGATCCCGCCCGAACTCGAGGGCCAATCCGTGCAATGCTGGCTGGAAGGCGAAAAGCTGCTGATCGCCAGGCTGTGATCGTTCACCACACGTCCTGTACAACAAGAACAACCACGCGGAGATGGGCCCTTGACTGCTGAGATAATCGTTGTGACTTCCGGCAAAGGCGGCGTCGGCAAGACGACGACCAGCGCCTCGCTCGCCACCGGCCTGGCCATGGCCGGCAAGAAAACCGCGGTGATCGACTTCGACGTCGGCCTGCGCAACCTCGACCTGATCATGGGCTGCGAACGGCGCGTGGTGTACGACTTCGTCAATGTCGTGCATGGCGAGGCCACGCTGAAGCAGTCGCTGATCAAGGACAAGCGCTACGACAACCTCTACGTGCTGGCCGCCAGCCAGACCCGCGACAAGGACGCGCTGACCATGGAGGGTGTCGAGAAGGTGCTCGACGGCCTGTCCGAGGAGGGTTTCGAGTACGTGGTGTGCGACTCCCCCGCCGGCATCGAGAAAGGCGCCCACCTGGCGATGTACTTCGCCGACCACGCGGTGGTGGTGGTCAACCCGGAGGTGTCGTCGGTGCGCGATTCGGACCGCATCCTGGGCCTGCTCGCCAGCAAGACCCGGCGCGCCGAGAAGGGCGAATCGCCGGTGGTCCAGCACCTGCTGCTGACCCGCTACAACCCGGCGCGCGTGGCGATCGGCGAAATGCTCAGCGTCAAGGACGTGGAGGAAATCCTCGGCATCGAGGTGGTCGGCGTGATTCCGGAATCGGAGAACGTGCTGACCGCCTCCAACAACGGCATCCCGGTGATCGTCGACACCAACTCGCAGGCTGGCCAGGCCTACAGCGACACGGTTGCCCGCATTCTCGGCGAGGAGCGCCCGCTGCGCTTCGTCGACGTGCCCAAGAAGGGCTTTCTCCAGCGCGTGTTCGGAGGCTGATCACGATGGGCATACTCGATTTCCTGAAGCGCAAACCCGAAGCCACCGCCAGCGTGGCGCGCGAACGCCTGCGCATCATCGTGGCGCAGGAGCGCTCCACCCGCGGTGCGCCGGACTACCTGCCGATGATGCGCAACGAGCTGCTCGAAGTGATCAAGAAATACGTCCACGTCGACCTCGATGCGATCAACATCAATTTCGAGCGCGACAGCGGCCACGAAATTCTCGAGCTCTCGGTCACCCTGCCGGAAGGCAAGCAGGCGGCCAAGGGCGAAAACAAGGACGAAGCCAGGACCGGCTGAGCTGCGGCCGGTCCTTTCGCCATTCCCTGCCCCCACTCTGCGTGGACCTTTCCGCCGAGGCCGCCCGCGCGGCGCACGATCATGCATCCCGACATCCCGCCCACCTCCGGTGACCCGGCCCGCACGGTGATGCGCATGGCCCAGGTCGGTTTCGATGCCGCCGCAGTGCTGCTCGGCCGTTTCGGCCTGCGCCTGGAGCGCGTGGCAACCGGCGAGGCGATCCCCGGCAGCTTCTGGGGCGACGAGGAGGCAGGCATCATCGGCAGTACCGTGTATGCCCGCGACGACACCCCGGTGCACTCGCTGCTGCACGAGGCCGGCCACCTGATCGTACTGCCGGCGGACAGACGTCCGGACGTCCATACCGACGCCACCGATTCGATCGAGGAGGAGGACGCCACCTGCTGCCTGCAGATCGTGCTGGCCGACGAGCTGCCGGGCGTGGGCCGCGAGCGCCTGATGCGCGACATGGATGCGTGGGGCTATTCGTTCCGGCTCGGCTCGACCCGCGCGTGGTTCGAACACGACGCCGGGAATGCGCGCGACTTCCTCAAGGCGCGAGGCCTTCCGCACACCTGAGCGACCCCGGCTCCCGGGGCTATTTCGCATGCCAGTCGCCGTTGCGGCCCTTCTCGTACTTCTGCTTGACCGCGGACCAGGCGACCTTGTGCGCCACTTCCTCGCGCGACTCGTCACCGCGCCGCTCGTCCTTGTCGGCGTATTCGTCCCAGGCGCTGTTGAACGCCTCCTTGTAGATCTCCTGCGCGTGCCTGGGCAGGTTGTCGCGCACGGAATCGGGCAGGTTGCTGATGGAGGAATAAGGCATGGCGCGAACC
>JBDZVT010000078.1:0-1826 GCA_040255835.1 Lysobacteraceae bacterium | reverse complement strand
GTTTGCCCGCCTGCAGCACCTGACCCAGTCCGGCCGCCTGGTGGTGCGACCGCGCACCAGTGCGCCGGTGGCGGCGGTCGAGCCCGCGCTCGGCGAGGACGAACAGGGGGACATCCCGGACATCGCGATGCCCGACCCGCAGGACCTGGTGCCGCCTGCAGGCGAGACGAGCTGAGCTTCATGCCGGAAGAACGCCAGGAGCTGCGGCTCGACGTCTGGCTGTGGGCCGCACGCTTCTACAAGACCCGCGGCCTCGCCCGCGCGGCGATCGAGGCGGGCCGGGTGGAGTTCGACGGGGCGCGCTGCAAGCCGGCCAGGGCCGTGCACGTCGGCGATCGACTGCGGATCAGCCGGGGGCACGAGCGCATGGAACTGGAGGTGCTCGCCCTGGCGTTGCGGCGCGGACCGGCCAGCGAGGCGCAATTGCTGTACCGCGAAACCGAGGCCAGTCGCGAGGCGGCCGAGGCCTTGCGCGAACAGCGTCGGCTGAGCGGCGCGGCGCTCGATCATCCGGCGCGTCGACCCGACAGGCAGGCCAGAAGGCTGTTGCGAAAGATCAAGGACTTGCGCTGAAAAGTTCAGGCTGAGGACTGCGTCGCACATTGCCGCCCGGGTCTGCGCGAGCATGCGCTACGTATCCACGAGGCGCGCCATGCGTGCCTCTCACGACCCGGGGACGAGGTATGGACGGATTGGCGCGCATCAGTGGCATCGGCTTCATCAAGCGCCTGCTGGGCGGACATCCGGTCGAGCCGCAGCACGTGCAGACCACGCAGGGCGCGCGCATGCTGGTGGTGGACGACTCGCCCACCATCTGCGCCGTGCTCGGCAAGATGCTTGGCCAGGATGGCTACCATCCGCTGAAGGCCTCCGACGGTGCCACGGCGATCGAACTGGCACGCAGCGAGCTGCCGGCGCTGATCTTCCTCGACGTGGTGATGCCCGGCATGAACGGTTTCAGCGTGCTGCGCGCCTTGCGCCACGATCCGGCCACGCGCGACATCCCGATCATCATGATCAGCGGCAACCAGCAGGCCACCGAGCAGTTCTACCTGCAGCGCTACGGCGCGGACGACTTCATGAAAAAGCCGTTCGACCGGGATGACGTGTACGAGCGCATCGGCAACCTGGTGGCCGCCGGGCGGCTGCCCCGGCGCGAGACCTCGGCGGCGGTGAACACGTTGCTGTCGGCCCTGTCGGCGGAGGCGCTCGACGGCATCCCCGACATCGCCATGCCCGATGCGGGCACGCCGGGCACCATCGAACCGCCCGTGCCGCTGCATCGCGTGGCCTGACGGCACGCCGCCGCGCCGCTCAGGCCAGCGACTTGAGCCGGTAGAGCACTTCCAGCGCTTCGCGCGGCGTCAGCGCATCGGGGTCGATGCGCTCCAGTTCACGCTGCACGGCCGAGGCTTGCGCCGGCGCGAACAGGCCCAGTTGCGGCGAGGCATCGGCGGCCGGCGCCGGGGTGCTGGCGTGTTCGTGCATGCCGCGTTCGAGTTCGGCGAGCGTGCGCCTGGCATCGGCGATCACCGATTTGGGCAGGCCGGCCAGCGCCGCCACCTGCAGGCCGAAGCTGCGGTTGGCGGGGCCTTCCTTCACCGCGTGCATGAACACCAGTTGCTCGCCGTACTCCACGGCATCCAGGTGCACGTTGGCGATCGCCGGGAACTCGCCGGCCAGTTCGGTCAGCTCGAAATAGTGCGTGGCGAACAGGGTGTAGGCGCGGCTGTTGCGCGCCAGATGCACGGCCGCGGCGCGCGCCAGCGACAGGCCGTCGTAGGTGCTGGTGCCGCGGCCGACCTCGTCCATCAGCACCAGGCTGT
>JBDZVT010000025.1:0-45728 GCA_040255835.1 Lysobacteraceae bacterium | reverse complement strand
GATCTGGTTGGCGCCGGTGAGCGTGGTGCTGCCGACCGAGCTGCCGGTCAGCGTGCCGGCGGTGATGATGCTGCCTGGCCCCTGACCGATGGTGGCGTCGCTGGCAAGGCTGAGCATCCCGGTGGTGGTCACGTTGTTCAACGTCAACCCGAGTCCGGCCAGCGATACGTTGGCGCCGCTGAGATCGCCCTGCGTGATGAGTGGACCACCATTGGAAGCGAGCGTCAGATCGGCGTTGCCGGTAGCGATGGCACCTACCGGCAAGCTCAATACGCCCCCGGCAATCAGTTTGACCTCACCGTTCAGCCCGTTGCTCAGCGTCGCCACCGCGAGATCGTTGACGTCGGTGATCGACACGCCGCCGCCGGTCGCCGAGACGGCACCCTGAAAATCGTTGCCTGCATTTTCCAGCGTGATCGCATCACTGCCCGAGTTGAATACGGACAGGCCGGTCACTACGAATTTGCCGCCCTGCGTGATGCCGCCGTCCGTGGTGGTCACCGACAGACCGCCGCTGCCGATGTTCAGCTCGCCGGCGCTCCAGCTGCCGCTATGGGTGGTCAAACCGTCCAGCGCGCCGTTGGTGGCGTTACCACCCACGATGCCGCCAAAGGTCAGGGCGCCGGTGCCGGCGTTTACCGTCAGGGCCCGGGCCGTGCTTGTCGCGTTGTCCACCGTGCCGGCGAACTTCACCGCGCTGTTGGTGGTAGTCAGGACGACATTGCCGCCCAGGGTCACCGCGTCGTTGTAGGTCTGCGTGCCGCTGGTGGTGATGTTGCCGCCCAGCAACGTGCCACCACCGGCATTCGTCACCAGGCTGGCAGCCGCCACGTTGGCGAAGGTCGTCAGCCCCGTGCTGTTCACGATCAGCGCGCCAAGCGCGCCGTTGGTGGCATCGCTGCCTACAGCGCCGGCAAATGTCACCGCCCCGTTACCCGCGTTCACCGTCAGATTGCGCGCGGTCGGGTCGGCGTTGTCCACCGTGCCGGTGAAGTTCACCGCGCCATTGGTCGCGGTCAGGACGGTATTGCCGCCCAGCAATATCGCCGCGTCGTAGGTTTGCGCTCCGCCGGTGGTGACATCACCGACGAGCGTGAGGGGATCGGCATTGGTCAGGCTGAAGCTCGAGGCGGTGAACCCCCCGAGATTGCCAATGTGGTTGGCCTCGCCCAGCGCGGTGGTACCCACCGAACTGCCGGTCAGGGTGTCCACCGTGATGGTGGCCCCTGTCACCTGCGCGATGGACCCTCCGGTATTGAGCGAAAGCGTGGTGGCGTGGGCCGGCGCGATGGCCTCATTGACGCTCAGGTCCCCGCTGTTGGCATCACCGATCACGATCGTATTGGCGGTGATCAGGTCCAATTCGGCAGCAGTCACTCCAAGCTGGGGATCTGCGGGAAACGGGGCGTCGGGGCCCAGCGAAATCGGTCTTCCCGCGGTAGCCTGCCGGATCGTCGCGATGCCGGCGGTCCCGGCATTGATGGTTCCGAATATGTCGGCATTGTCCGCAACCAGCGTCACGTTTGCACCGGCGGCGACACCATTGGTGGTATCGACCGCGACGCCCCCGCCGATGTTGATGCGCGCGCCATCCCCGGATGCCTCGAGCGTCACCGCACCGCCGGCGGTGCCGATGCCCGTACCCACCACGGCGAGATCGCTCGTGGTGCTGGTGATGGCGACATTGCCGCTGCCGGCGGTACCGCTGACGTTCGCACCGCTGCCTTCGATGATGTTGACTGCGCCGTTGCCGTTCGCACTGAACACTATGCTGCTGACATTGGTGCGGATGGCATCCGACGCCCCGATCGACCCGTTGGTGCCGCCCGCGGTGAGAGTCAACGCATCGCCGCTGATCGTGCCCGCGGTGCGCGAGATGCTGCCGGCGGTCGCGGTCAGCGTGGCCGAACCGGTGCCCAGGGTGATGTCGTTGTTGAGGACGATGTTGTTGCCGGCTAGCAGCGACAGGTTCAGCGAGTCGACGGTCGCGATATCCGAATCGGAGATCGAGTTGTTGATGACGATGTCGTTGGCCGCATCCAACGTGAGGGTACCGGCTCCGGTACCGTCGTAATCGAGGTCGGCGTCCAGCGTGATGTCGCCCAGTTCGGTGTTGGCGCCGCCGGTCCCCGTGGTGATCGTGACGCTGGCGCCACCGGCCAGCGCGTCGGTGATCAGGTCGACGCCAAGCGACGCCCCGTCGCCCGTCGAAACGAAAGGATCGGCGGCGTTGATCTTCGTGTTGCCGTTGCCGGCGACGATGTCGATGTTGTTGGGATCGACCAGCCAGTTGCCGCCCATCCCGCCGCCGTGGCGCGCCGTGACCCGCGGCGTGCCGGTGACCGTGAGCGCGCCATGACTCGATGTTTCGACGAAACCGCCATTGCCGCCGTCGATGCCACCACGCGCGGACACGCTGCCGGCGACGACGGAGTTGTCACGCGAGAACACCGCGATGCTGCCGCCGTCGCCCTTGCCCGTGGCGTCGGCGTTGAGCGATGCACCCGACGCGACGTAGCTGCGCGCGGCCACCGGGAGGCCCTCGCCCCCCCGAACGCCACCACCGACGCGAATTGCGCCGCCAACCCGCTGGCCGGACGCGTCCAGGGTGCCGCCGGTAACCATCACGTCCTTGTCCGACAGGACCTCGATGCGGCCGCCGTGATCGCCGGTGGCCGCGACGTTGCCGCTGTTGACAACGTTGCCGCCGCTACCCACCAGCCGCACCACGCCGCCGTCGGTGCTGATGCCGCTGGCATCGATCACGCCGGAGTTGTTGACCAGGTTGGTGAACAGGTCCTTGGCCGCCGAGGCCTGCAGCACCACGGTGCCGCCTTCGGCCTTGAGGGTACCGGTGTTGCTGACTGCCGCTTCCTTGTCGTCCAGGCGCTGCTTCAGTTCGCCGGTGATCTGGATGTTGATCAGGCCGTTGCCGTCGAAATCGAGGACGGCGTGTTCGGCGCCGTCGAGGTTGATGCTGCCGTAATTGGCCAGGATCACGCCGTCGTTGGCCACGCTGCCGCCGACCAGCGCGACGGAGCCGCCGCTGGCGGCCTGGATCAGGCCGTGATTGACGATGCCCGCCCCCGCGCCGACCGCGTTGAGGCTGTAGTTGCCGGCAAGGAAGTCCTTCGGCGTCAGGTCCAGCGTGCTGGCCATCAGGCCGCCGACGTTCATCTGCGCCGTGGCACCGAAGATGATGCCGTGGGTGTTGATCAGGAACACCTGGCCGTTCGAATTGATCTTGCCGAAGATCTGGCTGGGGTTCTGGTCGAGGATGCGGTTGAGCGCCACCGCCGAACGACCCGGCTGGTTGAACAGCACCGACTCGTTGGCCTTCAGGTTGAACGTTTCCCAGTTCAGCGCCAGCTTCTGCGAGAGCTGGTTGATCACCGTCTCGTTGCCGCTCTGGGTGATGCTGCCGGCGCCACCCACCACCGTGCCGCCGGTCGGTCCGCCGGCCAGGGCGTCCGCGCTGACGGCAATCGAACCGATGGCCAGCCCGATGCACAGGCTGATCGGCCAGGTCCTGCGCAGCGGCAGGCTGCCGGAAGGCAAGCGCGCGACCCGCGCCATGGAAACGCCGTTGCGCGATTCACGCCGGGTGCTCGTGTGCTTGCTCATGTCGTCGTCATCCCCTCAGAACGTGAAACTGAAGCGGGTGTAGATGTGGAAACCCTTGCCGTCGGACGCGTTCTGCGAACTGGTGGACTTGGCCGCGTCGAAGTGCAGCTCGAACTGCTTGAACCGCGGCAGGCGAAAGATGAAGCCCGCGCCGGCGCCGCTCAGTTCGGCGTTTTCCGGCGTGAGTGCGCGATTGGCGCCGGCCGAGTAGCCCTTGGCGTAGTCGTAGAACACCTCGAACTCCAGCAGCTCGCGCCAGGGCCGGCCATAGAACGGCGACACCTTGTCGCCGAAGCCCGGGGCATCGACGTGGTATTCCAGCGAGGTGTAGAAACCGCGGTCGCGCAGCGCATCGGCGATCGGATAGGAGCGCACGCTGTCCGGGCCGCCCATCGCGAACTGCTCCAGCGGGATCAGCGCGTCGCGGGTGTACTGGCCGATGAACTTGAAGTTCAGGCGCTGCGACTTGGTCAGGAACTGCAACCGGGTATAGGAGAACTTCGCGACGAGGAAGTTGCTGTCATGTTGCGGGCTGATCAGGTCCGGCTCGCGCGAATCGTCCTTGATCGACTTGCGCAGGCCCAACTGCATGATGTCCACGCCGTGGAAGCGGCGGTCGGTGTGCAGCATGCTCCAGGTGGTCTCCGCCACCGTGAACTTCTCGTCGGACAGGTGGAAGCCCAGGCTGTCGAGCTGGGACCGTTCTTTCAGCACGTGCAGCGTGGCCACGTGCTGCAGGTCGTCGCGATTGATGTACTTCCAGTCGAGGCCGCCGTAATACAGCGAACTGGGTCCCTTCACGTCGAGCGCGGCGAAGGTGCCCGTGTTGATCTGCAGCTCGTTGCGCGAGGCGCCCACCACCATGGACAGCCCCGGCGTACCCAAGGGAACCCGGTAGGTCAGCGCGCCGTACACATTGTCGTTGGGGTCGAGCGCGTAATCGACGTTGGCCGTGAAGGTGTCGCCCAGGTGCAGCGGGTTGGCCCACTCCATGCCGGCCTGCACGCGGTACTTGCCGGTCAGGTCGGTGCCGTAGTTGTTGGCGCCGAGGGTGAACTGAACCGGCCGCTTCTCGTGGGCGATCATGATCAGGTCGGTATCGCCGGTCTGCTCGCCGGGCTGGAAGGTCGAGGCGACGGTGACGCCGGGCAGGTCACGGGCGTAGAGCAACGCGGAATCCACGTCGCTCTTCAGCAGCGGCTTGCCGCGCAGCCGCTGCGCCGCTTCGGAGATGATGCCGGGCCGGTAGCGCCTGGTGCCCTTGACGATGATCTTGCCGATCTGGCCTTCGAGTACCTGGATGCCGACGATTTTGTCGGTACCGATCGTCTGCGCCGGCAGGAATGCGTTGGAGACGATGAAACCCGCGGTGCGGTAGCGCTCGGTGATCTTGTCCGCGACGCCCTGCATCTGCGCGAAGCTCAGCTCGGCCGTGTCGGTGCCCGCGGCCAGTTCGCGGAATTGCGCATCGGCCAGTGCCTGGATGCTGGCAGGCGTGATGCCGAGCTGCGCATGGTCGCCGACGCCGCTGACGCGGAAACCGCGCACCGCGATGGTCTGCACTGGCGCCGTGTCGCGATCGCGCACCGGCGGAACCACGCTGCCCGGCGCCACCTGGCTGGGGCTTGCCGCCGATGCGGGTGATGCCTTGCCCGGCGCAGCCGTCGCCGCTTCCTGGGCGTGCACCACGCCGCCGGTGAATGCCAAGGCCGATGTCAACGCTGCGGCGAGACGGACAATTCGCACGATACACTCCCCGGATGCATCATCTTTCCATTGACGGCATGCCTGGACATCGAGGCCATGCCAGCTGCGAAATCGAAGCCCCCCTCGAATCGGACAATTGCTGCCCGCGGGCCTGGATCGTCAGATCAGGATACACCCTTGCCGCAACGCGGAACCAGTCGCCAAGCGCCTGCGCGCGCAACCGGGCGAGCGGATTTTCCGGCCACGCGACGCGCTCGTGACGCGTCGCAGCACCCGCCTTGCGGGGCTTCGATGGGATCCGGGCTAGCCACGCAGCAGCCAGTAAGCCAGCGCGGCCAGCACCACGAGCAGCAGCACGCCGATTCCCACCGGCTTCCAGGGCGCTGCCGGACGCATCGCCAGGAGGCTGGTCAGCGCATGGCTGGCCGCATCGGCCGAATCACCGCGATGGGCCGCCGGCGACTTGCGCACGCGCGGCGTGGTCGTGGCCGCCGGCGGCACCAGCGTGTTGCGGGCGGTGACCACCGCGCTGGGGTCGTACAGGGTTTCCAGCAGGCGCCGGCGGCGCGCGCGATACTCGGCGCGGGTGATCCGGCCGAGCCGATGGGCTTCGTCCAGCACGCGCAGGTCCCGGTTCACGGCGTGCCGACGTTCGGCGAGATCGATCATTTCACCTCCCTGAGAACCCGGAAGCCGACGTCCCGCTGCGGCGAACCGCTGTCGCTGCGCTTGCTGCCGACGCTGCAGTCGGACCAGTAGCTGGTATAGCTGCCGCCACGCACGGCCACGCTGCCGCCGCTGACCACCCACTCCCAGGCGTTGCCGGTGACGTTGACCAGGCCCCACGGATTGCGCGAGCGACCGCGCGCGGAGACCAGCGCGCCGCTGCCGTCGCCGCCGCCGGCCGAGGGCGGCACGCAATTGCTGTCCTCGGCCTGCTTGAAGCGGCCGCCCGCACCGGCAGCGTTGAGCCATTCGGCATCGGTGGGCAGGCGGTAGCTGAAGCCGCTGAGGTCGCTGAGCCACCGCGCATAGGCCTGGGCCTGGCCGAGCGGAATATTGCTGATCGGCGCGTTGCCCAGGTCCGGATCGGTGACCGACTTGGCCGCGCACTTGCCCGTTGCGCGACAGAACGCGTTGAACTCGTTGATCGATATCTCCGCGCGCGCAATCGCATAGGGGCGCCCGCCGCCCACCCCCGGCACCACCACCAGGAACGGGCCGTGCGAGGTGCCGATGTTGTCGCGGCAGAACTTGCCGGTGCCGGCCATCCCGGGCTTGGCGCAGGGATCGGGGCCGCTGGGGGCCGGAGCATTCGCGACGTTGCCCGGCTGCGCCGGCGTCGGCGCACCGGGCCGGGGAATCGGCGCGGGCCGCCCGGGCAAGGCGCCCTGCTCCGCCGCGGGCGGCGGCGCGGCGGGCGTGACGGGTGCGGGCGCCGGTGCGGCGGTGGCGCTGGGCTTGACCCGGTCGAGCTGTTCTTCCAGCGTCTTGCCGGCCAGCTGGCCACGAATGCGCATGTCCGCTTCCAGCGCGCCGAGCGCCTTCGCATCGGTGCGCCGCACGGCCGCCAGTTGCTGCTTCAACCGCGCGTAATCGGCCGTGCTGGTGGGCTGTCGCGACGCGGCCATGATCGCCGCCACCACGTCGTAGCGCGCCTTCGCCGCCCGCAACTGGGTGTTGCCACCGAGTACCTGCAAACCCTGGCCGAGCACTTCGGCGGCCTTTTCGTAGCGGCCTTTCTGGAACGTTTCCTGGCCCAGGCCCAGATAGGCGTCGGCCAGCAGCCGGGGGCCCTCGTTCTGCAGGAACGGGTTGTCCGGCTGCAACGCCTTGATCCGCGCCAGCGACTGGCTCGCCTTGCCGACGTCGCCCGCCGCCGCGGCGCTGCGCAGGGACTCGATGCGCGATTTCACCTCCGCATCCGCGCTTTCGCGCGCGGCCTTTGCCTGCATGTCGGCCTGCAGTGCATCGAGCTTCGCGCTCTCGGCCAGCAGGCGTGGCGACTGGGGAACGTACTTCAGGCCGAAATCCACCGCCAGGCGTGCCTGCGGCAGATGTCGGGGATCGGCTTGCGAGGCGGCCACGTCGGCGATCGCAGCGGCCAGCGCATCGACCGCCCGGACGGTCTCGGCGGAGGTGTCGCCCTTGAGCGCCGCCATGGCGCCGGCCACCGCCTGCTGCCAGTCGGGCGTCAGCAACGGCTTGGCGCCGAGCCCCGTCAGCGTGGCGCGCGCGGCGGCGAGGGCCTGCGCATGCTCCTGCTGCTGGCGTGCCTGGGCGGCCGTGCGGGCCGCGGCGACCTCGGCCAGCACGGTGGCATAGCCCGCTTCGGCCGGATCCATCCGCTGCCCGGCCTGGACGATGCGCTGGGCGTCGTCCAGGTCACCCGCCGCGATGCGCACGCGGGCAAGCTTGATCAGGCCGGCATCGACGTTGCCGCGCACCTCCGCGTAGGCGGGCGCACTGGCACCCATCTGCTCGCGGGCGGTGCCCAGCGCGCTGCTGACGTCCTGCAGCCACACCGCCGTGCCCAGCGGATTGGCCAGCAGGTCGTCGACGCGGCGCTTGGCCAGGGCGTTGCGCTGGGCCTCGCTGGCGGCCTTCTGCGCCAACTGGTTCTGCTGCTCCAGCAGCTTCTGGCGGGTCGAGGACAGGCTGGCGTCGCCGGGAAACAGGTTGATGCCGAAACCGGCAATGGCGATGGCGCCGTCGAGGTCGCCCGCGCCCTGGCGCTCGGCCGCCTGCGCCGCCAGCGTCTGCCGGAGGCGCTCGGCCTGCGCCGGCAACCTGGGGTCGTCGGCCAGCAGCCTGGTGGCATCCTGGTAGGCGGCGGCGGCACGGTTGCGCCAGTCGTCGCTGTTGTCCGGATGGTCGAGCAGGCCGCCGAGCGCCTGCAGGCTCTGTTCGCGCTGCTGCTGCAGTTGCTCGGCCTGCTGTTGCGCCAGCCGCTGCGCGGCCATCGCCTTGCCCAGTTCATCCAGTTGCACGCCGCGCTGCCTGATCCGGGTCGAATCGGGGAACAGGCGGCTGGCCAGCTTGAACTCGGTCGTGGCCTGGTCGACCTGCCCGGCCTCCAGCGACTGCCCGATCGCCGCGTCGTACTTGAGCTCCAGCTCGGTGTTGTTCAGCAGGGCGCTGGTCGGGTCGATGGCGCGGATCCTGTCCAGCGTCGCGACCACGTTGTCCGGCTGGTTCTCGAAGATCGCCCCGGCGCCGATCTGCTGGCTGAGCCGTGTATCGAGCGAGTTGAGCAGCTCGTTGCGCTGCTTGTCGATCTCGCTGCGCTTGATGTCGAGCGCAGGCGAATACAGCTTCAGGTCGTCGCGCAGCTTGAACACTTTCTGCGTGCCGGCGTAGTCGTAGCGCCCTTCGCCGGGATTCCAGTAGGCATCGAGCCGGCTGAGCAGGAATTTCTGGATCAAGTCGCCCTGGTCGACCACGATGCGCTTGCGATCGTCGTCGCTGAGCGTGTCGAGCGCCTGCAACGCCTGCGCCTCGCTCGCGTAGTGGTCCGGGCGCGTCGGCGCGAAGCGCTGGATCACCTCGTTCACGTGATGATCGTGGCGCCAGGTGATCCAGCCCCATGCACCGCCCGCGGCGATCAGCACCGCCGGCACGCCGTAGATCAGGAACGGCAACGCCCGTTCGCGCAGGGTCACGTCGCGCAGGCCGTCCACCAGTTCGTTGGCGCTCTTGAGGCGGTCTTCGGCGCGGAACGCGACGCTGGCGCACAGCGTCTTGTACTGTTGCTTGGTCAGGCCCTTCACCGGCGGCGGCTTGCGCCCTTCGCGCATCGCCACCTCGGCGCTGACCTTGCCGTAGGGGTGGGTGCCGGTGAGCAGCTCGAACGCCACGCAGCCGAGCGCGTAGACGTCGTCGCTGGGCACCGGGTCCTTGCCCTGGATCATCTCGAGGCTGGCGTACGCCGGGGTCAGCGCGCCCAGCGTGCCGGCGTCGAACACGGTCTGCTCGCCCACCGCGTCGCCCATGTGCTTGCCGGCGCGGGCAATGCCGAAGTCGAACACCTTGGGCACGCCTTCGCGGGTGACCATCACGTTGGCGGGCTTGAAGTCCGAGTGCACCACGCCGGCCGCGTGGGCGCGACTGAGCGCGTGCGCCATGCCCTCGATCAGCGGACGCGCCTGCTCCAGCGGCATGCCGTTGTAGGCACGCTCGCGGATCAGCTGCTTGAGGTCGGAGCCGTCGACGTACTCCATCGTCATGAAGACGATGGTGCGATCCTTGTCGAAATCGTAGACGCGCACGATGTTGTCGTGCGCCAGCTGCTGCGAGCGGCGCGATTCGCGCTGCAGCGAGATCAGCGAATCGGGATGGCGCCGGAACTCGTCGTTCAGCACCTTGACCGCGACGTACGGATCGCGGTCGCGCGCTTCCACCTTGCGCTCGTCGCGTGCCTTGTAGACCACGCCCATGCCGCCCCGGCCGATCTCGCGCTCCAGGTAGAAGCGGCCCTTGAGCAGCGAGCCGACCGCGACGAAATCGGCCGCCTCCGCGTCGCCGATATGTTGCCAGCTGGACTGGCTGCTCATGCTCGAGGCGGTGCCGGTCGTACCCTGCCGCGTGCCCTGGGTCCCGGTGTGGCTGGTGGTCTGCCCCCCGCCGTGCGGCACCGGCGCGCTGGACACCGGCTTGACAATGGTGGCTTCGTCGGCCGGCGGCTGCGGCGGGCGCGACGCGGGCTTGACCACGGTCGCCTCGTCCGGCGGCGGTTGCGGCGGCCGCGTCGGCGGCGCCACGCGGGTGATCTCGTCGTCCACGGGAGGCGGCGCGGGCGGGCGCTGCGTGGTCGGCTTGACCTGGGTGACGTCGTCGTGCTCCGTCGCGTCGGCCTGCAGTGTCGCCAGCTTGGCCAGCAGCGCCTTGGCGATCAGTGGATCGAGCCGCCCCTCGGCGCGCTCCTGGTCGATCCATTCGACGCCGGCGCGATGGTCGGCGGCGGACAACGGAGGCAGCGCGCCCAGCGCCTCGAACAGCGCGGGGAGCTTGATCTTTTCGGCCTGGAAGGCACTGACCAGTTCGGCAATCGGATTCATGGATGGGTGGGTGTCTTCATGCTTGCAGGCCGACGACGACGGCCGAAATGTTGTCGCGCCCGGCGCGGCCAAGGGCCAGCTCGAACAGGCTCTCTACCAGGTCCTGCGGTTGCGGATGGGCACGGCACTGTTCGTGGAGCTCGCTGTCGGACATCTCCTTGTTGATGCCGTCCGAGCACAGCACGAACGAGGTGCCCGGGCGGGCACCGGCCACCACCCAGTCGACGAACAGTTGCTCCTCGGCACCCACGGCACGGGTCAACACGCCCGAGCCGGCCGCCGGCGGCGGCGCGGCGCCGAAATGGGTGACGTCGACATCACCGCCATGGACATGGTCGCGGGTGATCTGCAGCAGGCGGTCATCCTCGTAGCAATACGCCCGGCTGTCGCCGACCCAGCCGCACAGGGTGAAATCCGTATCGCGCACCAGCACCACCACGGTCGAGCCGATCAGATCCACCCCGCGCGTGGCGGCGGTCTGCAGGAGCTCGGCGTTGATCTCGACCAGGGTGTCCTCGATCGACTCGATGAAATCGAAGACGCTGCCGGCCCGCGGCAGCGCGCCGAGGCGCTCGACGATCATCGTGCTGGCGTAGTCGCCGGCGGCGTGGCCGCCCAGGCCATCGGCCACCACCCACAGGCCGACTTCGTCACGCACCAGGATGGCATCCTCGTTGTGCTTGCGCACCTTGCCGGTCACCGTGCGGCCGGCGGAAACGTATCGGGTGGTCATGCATGCACCTCGATGATCGCCAGCGGCCAGCGGTCGGGATCCGTGCCCAGCCCGGCCGCCGCGGCGATGCGCGCGCGTGCCTCGCTGCAGGTGCCCGCGGCGAGACTGCGCGCCAGCAGCTCGGGAGGCAGTTGCAGCAGGGGATGCGAAGCCATCAACAGCAGCCGGTCGCCGGCCTGGAGGGCGCAGCTGACTTCGCCGCAGGTCGGTTGCGCCGTCGCACCCAGGCCGGGCGCGGCCAGCGACACGGGGTTGAACAACAGGTCGTCCAGATCGTCACCGCTGCCGCTGACCGAGGCCGGCGGTGCATCGCTGCGCGCGAAGAACGGCTGCAGCCTGCCATGGCGCCAGTGCCAACCCGCGGCGGCGCCGATGCGCAGCAGGGCGGCCTGGCCGTCGGCCACGTGCGCGGCGATCACGGCACAATCCTCCGGCACCGGGTCGACCAGATCCTCGCCGAACTGCCGCAACTGCGGGTTCAGCGCCATGATGCGCGTGCGCAATACCTGCATGCCGCCGATCAGTTCGGCACCGAGCATGTCGCCGGCGATCGCCGCCACGGCAGCCACCGCCTGCTGGCGCGGATCGGCCATGCCGACCTCGGCGGCCACCAGGCTCAGGCCGACATCCGGCCGCTGCACCACGGCAAGGCCGCCGGCCGGCGCGACCGGATCGACGGCGACATCCGCGGCACGGGTCGCCTCACCCGTTGGCGTGGCCGCCGATGCGGCGCGCACGCTGCCGTCGAGATCGGCAAGCAAGTCGAGATCGTCGGGCAACCACGCGTCGGCGGACACGGGGGCCGGCGCGGCTTCCCTTGCCGCCGGCGGGGCCGCGCGCGGCAAGTCGTGGTCGAAGCTGCCCAGCGTGTGCCACGCCGCCGCACCCTGTCCGGCATCGAGCAGGCCGGCATAGGCCTCGGCCCGTGGCAAGCCCTCGGTGACCAGCACGCTGGCCGGAACGCGGCCCGAACCCTCGGTCCACCACAGGCACCGGCGGCCGGACACGCGGGCAAGGCGCGCCCAGAGCTCGGCCAGGGCTGCCGCGCCGCTGCGCGGCAACGGCAGGCGCCAGTGGTCGGCGCCCGTCCAGTCCACGTCGTGCCACGGCTCGCTCGGCAGCAGGCCGGCGTCCAGCGGGCCGCCCAACGCCGCGACCTGTGCGTCGAACGCGTCCACCCCGATCCCTGCATCGGCCTGCGCCGCGCGGTGCAATTGTTCGGCGCGCTCGAACCACGCCGCGCCGTCGCGGATCGCCGCGGCGCCCTCGGCGAGCGGCGCGGCGATCACCATCGGAAAGCAGCGCCCGACACGGTCGGCCCCCGGCCCCATGACGCCGGCCCATGCAGCCTCGCCGCACACGCCCGGGGCGAGCGCGAAACGCCACACCGGGCTGGCGTGGAACGCATCGTGCCAGGCCTCACCCAGCGCATCGCGGCTGTGTGCCACGGCGGTTTCGAAATGCCGGTCCCATGCATCGACGAAGCCGGCGGGCAACCGCCTCTGCACGAAGTCCCCCGCGCAGGGCAGCTTGCCGAAGAAGCCTGCGGCCGCGGGCGGCACGCGCTCAGCCTCCGCACCGGAAGCTGGACAGGGCGTTGCTGAGGAACGGGTTCTTCAGGTTGTTCGCCTGCAGGGTGACCTTCGCCACGTGGCCGCCGAAATTGAAGCTGGCCACGAAGCGGAGGTCGGACTGCTTCTGCAGGTTGGCCGCTTGCAGCGCGCGGAAGAACGCCCAGTCGCCGCGATAGTCGAACGTGGTGATCAGGTTGCCCGCGGTGTCGTAAGCGGATACCGAGACGCGGCCGGGCTGGGGGCCGGGCCATTTCATGCTGACGTTGGTCGCGCCGCCGGGCTGGTATTCGTATTTCTGCCCGTCCACGTCGATGACCAGCTTGCCGATGCCCGGATCGAGCACCGGGGTCAGCAAGGTGAAATCGACCTCCGGCAGGTTGCCGCTGCGGAAGAACGTTTGCTTGATCCGGTCGGCGCCCTGCAACTGCGCCAGCATGCCGGCCGAGCCGCTGACCGCGCCCGGTCCGGTCTTCCAGTGCCAGTAGCGGCCGCTGGCGTCGATCAGCTTGCCTGCGGTCTGGTTGTAGAAGCTGTCGAAGCGCCCGCCATAGCCGAACAGCTCGCCGAAGTTCTGCAACGGGATGTCGTTGTTGCTCGACGGCGAAAAGGGGTAGCGACCGCGGGTGAAATCGGCACAATCCTTGCCCACCGCCTGCTGGTACTGGTCGTCCAGCGCACTCTTGGTGCCGCTGGCGACCAATGCCTGGCTCTTGCCGGTGAGCGCGGCAAACCAGTTGGAGGCCGGCGGCGGCAGTTGCGCGGCCGCCTGCTGGGCCAGCAGCAACTGCGGGTTGGGCTGGCCGGCGGCGTTGCTGAAGTCGCCCATGGTCAGCAAGGTCTTGCTGAGGTCGTCCAGCGTCTTCAGGGTCTGGTCGATCGGCTGCGCCCCGGGGGCGCCCTCGGTGAGCTTGTCGATCTCGGCGAAATGGTCGCTGATGACCTTGCCCGGCTTTTCGCTGGCCGCATCGCCACCGGCCGCGCCGGTGCCGCCGGCCTGGGCCAGTGCCCGTGCCAGCGCGGTCTGCGTGGCGCGCTGCTGCGCCAGCTTCCTGGCGGCTTCCTCGGCCTTGTCGGCGGCGTCGCCGGGTGGCGCGCGCATCAGGTCGCTGGTGTTGTCGCGCACCACCTTGAGCAGCAGCTTGAGCGGCGAGTTGGGGCCGGCCAGCTTGGCGGCGATGGCACTGGCATCCTGGATGTTGTTGATGGGTTGCAGTTGGAGGTCGGCGAGGAGGTCGTCCCAGGTCTTGATGTAGTCCTGCTCGTAAAGCCCCAGCACCTGCTGGGCGAGCCGTGCCTTCTGCACCGCGTCGATCTTGCTGGCGCCGAACACCCAGTCGTCGGCGGCAAACTGCGCCACCGACTGTTCGATGCCCTTGTCCACCTCCTGCTTGAACACCGGCTGGGTGAACAGCGCGGGGATGGGATCGGACAGCGGCTTGCCGCTGCGGCGCTGGTACACGTTGCCGAGCAGGCCCAGCTCCTGGTCCAGCCGCAACGGCGCATGGTTGCCGCTGCCGGCGGTGAGCTTGAGGTTGCCGTAGATGAGGGTGGCCAGGTCGGCGGTACGCAGCGTGCTGCGCGCCTGCTCGACCAGGTTGTCGTCCAGGCTCAGCGGGCGCAGGCGCCCCTCGTGCGCGACCAGGGCGTCGAAGTGCTTGTTCAGCGCCTTCTGCAGCACCGGATCGTCGGGAAACAGGCGGCGCCATTCGACGCCGGCCAGCGCCACAATCTGGTCGTGGTCCAGATGCTCGGGCTCGCCCAGCATCAGGTAACCCTTCAGGTAGTAATAAAGCATCTGCGGGTCGCCGGCGTTGGCGGCCAGCCCGGCACGGAACTGCGACGCCACGCCGGGCAGCAGGATCGCGTTGAGCTCGCGATAGTACGCATCGCGCACTTCGCCGCCCACCGCATTGCCCTGGTACAGGCCAAAGCGCATCGACAGCGGCACGTCGCCCCGGTGCCGGTCGGCCACGTCGACGGCCGCCGACAGCGCCTCCAGCCGCTCCAGCACCAGCGCGAAATAGGCCTGCTGGTTCGGCGCCAGTGAAAGGTCGCTCTGCCCGGGATACTTGGCCAGCGCGGCATGCACGTCGGCCAGGTAGTTGCCGTTGCGGCGATAGCTGGTGGCCAGGCCGAACACCAGCAGGCCGCAGGCCAGCAGCACGCCGACGTAGCAGGCCGCCTGCAGCAGCACCTTCTGGCGTTCGAGCTTGGGATCGGTACCGGCGAAGCCCGACTCGCGGAACAGCACGTCCTTGAGCAGGCGTTCGACGAAGAAGGTGCGGCTCTGCGCGCCCGGCACGTGCAGGCGCGAGGCATCCAGCCCGAACGTCCGCGCCACCGCGCCCATCATGCGGTCGATCGGCGTGCCTTCCTGGGTGCCGGAGGTGAAGTACGCGCCGCGCAGCAGCAGCGGCGCGTCGTACTGGTGACCGGTGAACACGCCTTCGACGAATTGCCGGGTGATCTCGCGCAAGGCGCCGAGTTGCTGCGGGAACGACAGGATGGCCGCGCGTCGCAGCCGGTCGCGTTCGCGGTGCAGCCGATCGAGGATGCGCGTGTTGAGCCGGTCCAGCAGCAGGTTGAACTCCGCCAGGAACTGCTTGGCCGCGGTGCCGGCCATGGTCTGGTCGACCGGGAACGACATGCCCCAGACCTGGCTGCGCAGCTCCGGCGTGAGGTCGTCGAAGAATTCGGTGAAGCCGGCGACCAGGTCGCACTTGGTGAACACCAGGTAGGCCGGCACGCCGATGCGCAGATGCTTGGCCAGCTCGTCCAGCCGCTGCCGCACCGCCATGATGTGCTGCTGGCGCCCGGCTTCGTCCAGGGTGAGCAGGTCCGACAGGCTCATCGCCACGATCACGCCGTTGATCGGCCGCCGCTTGCGGTACTTGCGCAGCAGGTTGAGGAACTCCGTCCATGCCGACGCATCCGCGCCGCGGTCGGAATCCTGCGTGGTGTAGCGCCCGGCGGTGTCGAGGAACACCGCCTCGTCGGTGAACCACCAGTCGCAGTTGCGCGTGCCGCCGACGCCACGGATCGCTTCCTTGCCGAACTTGTTCGACAGCGGAAAGTTGAGGCCGGAATTCTGCAGCAGGGTGCTCTTGCCCGAACCCGGCGGACCGATCACCACGTACCACGGCAGCGCGTACAGGTTGGTGCCGCCGCTGCGGTTCTTGCGCAGGGTGTCCACGGCCTCCTGGAAGCGCCCCTGCAGTTGCGCCCGTTCGTTCGCGGCGCGATCGTCCACGGCCGCGCCGGCGGGCGCGCCCTGCTCGCTGAGATCGCTGGCCATCTGTCTGGCCTTGCCGCGCACGCGCAGCTGCCGGATCTGCAGCCATACCGCCCAGATCACCACGATCACCAGGATTACCAGCAGCCGCACCACCCGGCTTTCCAGCGGATGCGCTTCCCCGAAGCCGAGGTAGGGGCCGCCGAACCAGATCAGCAGGCCCAGCAGCAGCAGGCCGACGAGGGTCATGAACAGTCGGGATTTGAACAGCGCAAGAAGCTTGCCCACGATGTTCAGTCCTCCGGGCTGTAGAGAATTTCGACGCGACGGTTGCGCGCCCGGTTGGCCGGCAGGTCCGGCGGCAGCGCGATCGGTTGCGACGAACCGGCGCCGCTGGATTCAAGCCGCCCCGGGTTGTCGATGCCCTGGCTGAGGATCTGCACCACCGCGCGCGCGCGCTCCGCCGACAGCGCGTAGTTGTCCTTGAAGCGCAGCGAGTGGACCGGCTGGTCGTCGGTGTGGCCGACCACCACCACCCGGCCCGGCACCTGGTTCAGCGCCGCGGTGATTGCGTGCAGCATGGGGATCTGCCGCGCCGCCACCTCGGTGCCGCCGGAGGCGAACATCGCCGGCGCGTCCAGCCGCACCAGCGCCGAGCCGTCGGGCTTCTCGTCCACGGTCAGCGCCCCGGCCTGTTCCTCCGGCGCCAGCAGCTGCTTGAGGCTCTTGCGCACCACCTTGGGCTGGGTCTCGCGCAGCCTCGACTCGTCCGGCGGAACCGCACTGCGCAGGCCGATCTGTGCCACCTGGGCGCTGACCGGCGAGGAGACCTCGTTCAGCCGCGTGTAGAAGTACAGGAACGCGCCCAGCAACACGCAGGCACCCGCGGCCACGATCACCCACAGCGGCACGTAGCGCACCAGCGGATTGCGCCGGTCCTCGATGCCCTTCCAGTGCGGGGCCAGCTCATCCGCCGCCGGCGGGCGCTGGGCCTTGATGCGGCGGTAGAGCTCCTCCTGGATGTCGGCCAGCTTGGCGCGGCCATCGGCCTCGATCTGGTAGCGCCCGCCGAAACCGAGCGCCAGGCAGATGTACATCAGCTCGATCAGGTCGATGTGGCGCGAGAAGTCCGCGCACAGACGGTCCAGGATCAGGAAGAACTTCTCGCCGCCATACGACTCGCCATGGAACGCCACCAGCAAGGTCTTGGCCGCCCAGCCGCTCTGCCCGCCCCAGGGCGTGTTCATCACCGCCTCGTCCAGCGTGGTGCACAACACGTAGCGCGCGGCGGTGATGGTTTGCGCCGCGATGCCGGCGGCCTGGGCATTGCCCTCGAACTGGCGTACCTGGGCGATGACCTGCTCGCGCAGGCGCGCCGCGTCGGGCTGCGAGGCGCTGTTGCGCAACTGCACCGACAGCAGCAGCAAGGGGCTGGCTGCCTGCACCAGGGTGTTGAGGCCGGCGCCCAGGAAGTCGCCAATCACCGCCGCGGGCGCCTGCTCCCGGCCCGCGGGCCGCGCCGGCGCCGACGGCCTGGCCGCCTGGGGCGGCGCGGGTGCGGGTACAGGTGCCGGGGCGGCGGGCGCCGGTGCGCCACGCGGGCGCACTACGGTCCGATCCTGCAGGGGGTCGTCGTCGTGGGGGCCATTGCTGCTCATGCGCTCAACCTCGGATCGCCCAGAGTTGCAGGTCGAGACCGGCGAACTCGCCGCCAAAATGGAACGCGATGCCGCCCGATGTCTTCAGGGTCCGCCACATCGGCGAATTCTTGTCGAACTCGAAATACAGGTAGCCGGAGTTGTACGGGATCTGCCGCGGCGCCACCGGCATCGGCGCCACCGGGATGCCCGGCAGTTGCAGGTTCACCAGGTCGCGGATCTTCTCCACCGGCCCGATCTTCGACTGCGCCGGCAGCTGGCGACGCAGGTCCTCGGACTTGAGGTCGGCCTTCGCCGCCAGCACGAATGCGGCGGTGTCGATCAGGGTGAGGTCCGGTACCACGGCCACCCACACGCCGAACTTGCGCTGCTGCATCGGGATCGGGATCGCGGTCTGTTCCATCACCGCGCTCAGGCTGGTGCGCAGGGCCGCGATCAAGGGCTCGAAACTCGGGTACAGCGCCTCGTGGCGGTAGGCCGGGAAAGCCGGCGGGCGCTTGCCGGTGGTGGTGAAAGTGGACAGCTCGCCGGCCATCTCGGCCAGCACGCGGTAGAGATCCTCCGGATGCAGGATCGGCGCGGCGGTGAGGTGCGCGATCAACGGCTGGTAGCGGTTGACCACCTGCAGGAGCAGGAAGTCGGCGATCTCGGCGGCGCCGCCGCGGTCGGTCACCGCCACGCGGCTGGCCAGCGCCTCGCCGCGCTGGTGCAGCAGGCCCAGCAGCTCGGACAGGAAGGTACTCAGCCGCGGCGCCGCCTGGCAGCTCAACACGGTCGGCATGAAGGCTTCTTCCAGGATCACCCGCCGGTCGGAGCGGCATTCGACGATGCGCGCCACCGGGATCTGCGCCAGGCCCTCGAGCGGCTGGGACTGCGGCAACAGCCGGGTATTGAGCCCGCCGACTTCCAGCACGGTGAGCCCGTCGACACTGCCGGAGGCGTCACGCACCTCGGTTTCGCGCACGCGGAAACGGAACAGCTTCTCCGCCGGCGCCTCCGGCCGCCCGCTGTCGGGTTGCGCCGGCGAACGCAGCGGCAGGGTCAGGTAGACGGTCTGGTCGCGCCAGTTGTCGTCGACATCCAGCGCCAGCGGCAGCGGATCGTCGCCCGGCATGGCGAACGGCGTGCCATCGGGGAACACGCCCCGCGCGCGCTTGATGCCGAGCTTGCCGATCGCCAGCAGGTCGGTTTCCAGTTCCAGTTCGGAAAAGCCCCAGGTATAGGGACGCAGGCTGCCGGCACGCAGTTCGACGAAGCGCTCCAGGTAGCGCTCCTGCTGCTGCAGATGCTGCGGGCGCAGGAACAGCCCTTCACTCCACACAACCTTGTTGTTTTCCATGCGTCGCGCTGCCCCTGTCAGAAGTTCCCCCGACCGCGCTGCCGGGATATGCCGCGTTGGCCGCTGTCGACCGACGCCTCATGGAAAAACACCCGCGCCAAGGCGCCCCCGGCACCCGGAAAGCCATCGAGAAAGGGCGGCCCTGCCCTTCCTGGAACCCGTCGAACGCCGCGCCGCGTTCTGGACGCACGCGACGCGCCCGCTAGCGATGCGTTGCCTGCCGCATTCTCCGCGCCGATTTCAGGCGTGACAACTGTTCCTCGTAGGCGCGCGCGAACTCGTCGCCGAACAGCCGGCGGAAACAGTCGTCGGGGTCCTTGTTCAAGCCTTCGAAATGCTCGCGGTACCGCTCCCAGTACTTGCCCTTGCCGGCGAACGCCGAGCGCTTGGAGCCGCCGTCCGCCTCCTGCTCGAACCGATCCGGATTGAAATGCACCAGCAGGGATTCGAACGCCGCGCGCACGCCGGCCAGCATCGCCATCTGGTGGCAGCGGATGTCGTCGAAGGCATCCTCGAACGCCGCCGTGCCGGACATGAAGGCGCTGCCGCTGGGCGCCATGATCTTCTGCAGCGCCTCCTCCGGATTCGGCGCGAACTTCAGCGGGTTGTTCTCCGAGCGCTGGATGATGGTGACCGGCAGCCGGAACGTGTTCTTGATCTCGGCGCGCGCGCGCAGCACGTCCATCACGCCATCGACGACGACGCGGAAGATCTCGTCCACGTTGCCCGGAAGCGGCTGCGGACCGGTGGTCTCGGCCCGCTCCGCCATCGGTGCCATCGGCATGGCGCGCGGCGGCGCGACGGCCGGCGCCGCCGCAGGCGGCGAGAAATCCCCCATGGTCAGGTCCCAGTTCTCCGGGAGCTGGTTGGCCTGCCGCTGCTCGTTGGTCATCGGCGGGTGGAAATGGTCCTGCGTGCTGGCCGTGTGGTTCCAACTGGCGCTGGCGTTGCCGGTGGTGGCGCCGGACAGCAGGTCCGAGGCCGGATCGCCGGGCCCCAGGAAACTCAGCGGATCCAGCGCACCCGCACCGCCTGCGCCGATCGCATCGGGGATCAGGTCCGCATCGACCGGAATCGTGGCCGGCGACGGACGCGCCGGCAGCGGCACCGGCGGCGGCGACAACCCGAAGTCCAGCGGATCGATGTCGGCCGCCGCGGCCGGGGCCGCCGGCGCCAGCAGGTCCGCCGCGGACGCCGCCGCACCGGCATCGCGCAGGTGCACCTCGACTTCGAACGTGTCGATCAGCAGGCGATCGCCATCGGCCAGCGCGGAGGGCTCGCCCTTGGCCAGCGGTGCGCCGTTGAGCAGCATGCCGTTGGTGCTGCGATCCTCGATGAAATAGATGCCGTTGAGGTAACGCACCATGGCGTGCACGCGCGACACGCCCGAGGCGCTGAGCACCCAGTCGCAATCCTCGGAGCGGCCGATGCTGCCGCCGACGGCCGCGAACGTCCCGCTGCTGCGGCTGCCGAACTGGGCAGCCTGATGACCGGCAACGGCGAGGATCAGGCTCTGCGACATCGGTATGCTCGAGTTCCCTGGTCAAGATGAATCAGTCGGCGCGCCGGATGGATCGCGTCCACGTTCCGGCCGGGCCGAAATGCGCGGTCCGGCCTGGCTGCCTGACTGTTCGCAAAAAAACTGCGGCCCCCGTGGATCGGCCATTGCCTCGTGCGTGGAACACGGGATCGAGGCTGCCGATATGGCCAAACTGACGCGCGGAAACCGTCTGCGGCCATCGTATCGTCCAAGCGTGCAGCGGGCAAGCCGAGCACGGCCGCCCGGGGCTCGTCAGGCGCCGGTTGCGCCTTCGCCGTTGAGCAGGTTCATGGCCGGCTTGATGAACGCGGCGCGACGCGTGGCGAAGGTGTCGACATCCAGCGCCGCCAGCATGTTGATCGCGGCCACCACCGCGCATGCCGTCAGGTGATCGGCCGGGGGCACCGGGGTCTCCTGCGAGGCCGGCGCAAGACTGCCGCCGGACCATCCTGCGGCGGCGGCGACCCAGGCGCCGGCGGACTTGTAGCCGCCGGCGGTGGCGAACTCGAACGCCGCGCGGCGGTTGCTCTCGTTCGGTTCGCGCACCCACTTCTCGGCCAGCGACGCGCCGGCGCGATCCTCCGGATCCAGCTGCTGGTCGCGCGCGCACTGGCACAGCCAGGCCACCGCGTAGCGCTTGGGCAACAGCCGCGCCAGCAGTTTCAGCGCATCCTGCACCTGGCCGGCATCGGCCAGCGTCTGCACGGCCGTCTGCGCGGTCATCTCCGGCCGCAGCAGGGCACTGGCCGGCTCGGACAACTCCATCTGGATCGACGCCTGCATCACGGATGACATCTGCGTGTTCCTCTAGCCAATCATGATGATGCCGCCGGACAACTGCGCCATGCCGTCGCCCTTGAGCGAGAGCATGGAGCCCTTGACCGTCGTCGAACCGCTGCTGGAAAGCTCCGCCGAGGCGCCGCCCTTGGCCGCCACCGTGGCATCGCCGTCGATCTTCACGTTGACGCCCTTGATGTTGACGCTCACGCCCTTGATGTCGATGTCGCCGGAGGACTTCATCACGATGCTGGCCGCGCCGGTCACCAGCTGGATCTCGGTGCCGGCGCTGAGCTTGAACTTCTTGCCGATGGTGGTGGTGCCGTTTTCGGTGACGTCGAGCTTGTCGTCCTTGCCCACCGTGGTCGTGCGCTTGCCCTTGACGTCCTCGGTCTGGTCGTTCTTGATGGTGATCTTCTCGTCGTTGTCCACCGCGACGACGCGGTCGTTCTCCACTTCCACGTGCATGTCCTTCTGCGCATGCATGAAGAAGTCCTCACTGCCCTTCTTGTCCTCGAAGCGCAGTTCGTTGAAATCCTCGGCGCCGCCGCCCTCGTGGCTGCGGCTCTTGATGCCGCTCTGCGTCTTGTTGTCGGGCAACGCGTAGGGCGGCATGTTGTCGGCGTTGTAGACACTGCCGATCACCAGCGGCCGGTCCGGATCGCCTTCCAGGAAGCTCACCACCACTTCCTGGCCCACGCGCGGAATGCTCACCGCCCCCCAGTTCTTGCCGGCCCACGAGGAGGCCACCCGCACCGGGCAGGAGATGTGGAAATTCTCCTTGTCCGGCTTGTTCCAGTGGAAGGTGACCTGGATGCGGCCGTACTTGTCCACCGAGATGTCTTCGGCCGTGTCGCTGCCGGACACCACGGCCGTCTGCAGGCCGGCGATGGTCGGCCGCACCGCGGTCTGCATGCTGCGAAACGGCTGGCGGCTCTGGATCACCGAGAAATGGCAGAAGAACTGGTCGCCGCCCTGCTGGCCGGAAACCTCCGGGGCATTCTCGATGTGCACGGTGGAGCCGACCACGAGGTATTCCTGGTTCAACTCCTCGCGCGGAAACTTCGCCAGCTTGAACAGCGCCCCGGTCAGCACGCCGCAGACGTTGGTCGCACCGGTGCAAAGCGACTGCGCGACGTTGATCGCCTCCAGCCGCACCTGGGCGTAGTGCTTGCCCGCGTCGGTGCTCAGGTGGTCGCCGGGGTAGTCGAACGAATCCAGCTTGGGCACCGGATGGTTGCCGTCCGCGTTGCTGATCGAGTCGAGGCCGAGCAGCGACTTCTTCGGGCTCATCGGGTCGTAATCGGTCAGCGAATACTTGACCGTCTGCACCGAGCGCGCGGTGGCGAACTCGGTGATGGCGGGCTCGGACGAGACCTTGCCGGTGCCGCTCTGCGGCCGGTACGGCAACTGGCCATAGCCGTCGGTGGCCGCATGCGCGCCCAGCGCGTCGGCCAGAACCATGGTGTGCACGCCCTCGGCGTGCTGGAAGAAATAGTAGATGCCCTCCTGCTCCATCAGGCGGCTGATGAAGTTGAAGTAGCTCTCGCGGTACTGCACGCAGTATTCGCGCTTGTCGTAGCTGCCGCTGAGGCTCAGCTTGACGTCGCTGTAGCCGATCTCGGCCAGCACGTCCTTGACGATCTCCGGCACCGACTTCTTCAGATAGATGCGGCAATCGACCTTGTGCAGCAGCAACCAGGGCTTGGGCACCAGGGTCACTGCGTACTCCGCCTGGCGCTTCCCGGAAAAGCTCTCGAACCCCGTCTGCGAAATCTCCGCCACGATGCCGTTGAAATGCCGGGTGTAGTCGTCGGTGGCGAAGGCCACCGTCATGGAACTGCCCAACAGCGGCCGCAGTTCGACCTCGCTGTCGCTGCTGAATGCCTTGAGGTGGTACGAGAACAGCTGCCCCAATTGCTCGCTGCCTGAAAAACTGGCGGCCTGAAGCCTGTCACCGAGATCGGACTTCAGTGTCATTTGGTGCGGCATGTCCGTTCTCCCCCAACGGTCCCGACGGCGTGGGCCGGCAAACCAGTCCGGTTATCATACGTCTGGCCCGTTTGGGGAGTCCATCGCGGCCCCGCATCGACTGCACATGCGTCAGTTGGCGCCCGCCCCGTGTTTTTGCGCCAGCACCATCCAGCCGCGCACCGGCTTGCCCAGCTCCTTGCGCAGCGAATCCTCGCTGATCGACGCATCGGGAAACCCGGCGCTGACCAGCACGCGCTCGACGCAGGCGCGGGTGTGCCGGTAGCGCCCGCTGGCCGACAGCTCGACGCGATCGTCTTCGCCATCAAGCACCTCCAGCGTGAAGGCGAGCCAGCCGCCATCCCGCAGCGCGTCGCTTGCGGCCGACAGCACCGGCAGCAGGTCGCCGAAATAGATCAACGTGTCGGCGGACAGCACCACGTCCCATGCCGAGGCACGCGTGCGCAGCCACGCGGCCAGCTCTGCCTCCACCAGCTCGTCGTAGCCGCCGCGCTGGCGCGCCTTTTCCAGCATGCCGCCGGAGAGATCCACGCCCACCAGGCTTCGCGCATGCGGTGCGATCAGCGGCCCGCACAGGCCGGTGCCGCAGCCGGCATCCAGCACGTCCAGCGCAGCGCGCGGTGGCCCCAGGCGGTCCACCAGGGCCGCCACGAGAACCTGCGGCGCGCGATAGTCGAGGTTCTTCAGCAGCATCTCGTCGAAGCTCGCGGCAAAACCGTCGAACACCTGGCGGACATAGTCGTCCGCCGCCCGCTCGGGCGCGGCTTCGCCGCCGCAGGCGGCCAGCATGTGGCGGGGCACCGGGTTGCCGGGCTCGCGCGCCATCCAGTCGCGATAGACCTCGACCGCCTCGCTGCTGCGGCCGAGCATGTACAGCGCCACGCCGAGTGCGTCGCGTGCGCGCACGTTCCGCGGATCGAGGCGGCAGGCGTTGGCGAAGCAGCGCGCGGCCTCTTCCACATCCTCGATCTCGTTGACATGCCGGCGCCGGAACATGCCCATCAGGTAATGCGCCTGGCCCAGTTGCGGCTCCTGCGCCAGGAAACGGGCGTAGACCTCGCCGGCCTCGTCGGTGCGCCCCTGCGCATCCAGCACCAGGGCCAGATTGCTCAGCGCATCGTGGTGCCGTGGCTGATGGCCGAGCGCGCGCCGGTAGCAGGCCTCGGCCTCGGCCAGCTCGCCGCACTCCTTGTGGATGTTGCCCAAGTTGTTGTGCGCATCGGCATGTTGCGGGATGGCGCGCAACGCCAGGCGGATCAGACGGATGCCCTCCTCGCTGCGCTGGCGCTGGTGGTGCAGCACGCCGAGGAAATGCAGTGCGTCCGGATGCCCCGACTGCCGCTGCAGGACCTTGCCGTAGAGCACCTCGGCCGCATCCAGCCGGCCTTCGCGATGTGCGGCGACCGCCTCGCCCAGCAGAGCCTGCACGCCGGCAGCCGGCGCACCATGCGGCCGGCGTCGGGTTCGAGCGGTCGAAGCACGTTTCACGCAGCCCCCTTGCCACGCGCCGCCCCGTCTGCCACGCACGGCAAGACCGGATCGGACGATCCGCGTCGCCCTAGTTGATGATGACCGTGAAGCAACCCAGCACGATGCTGCCGCCATGGGCGGTACTGTCGCCGAGCCGCGCCGCCGGCATGCCCCCGATCAGCACCTTCGGTGAGCCCGCCACGATGGTGTCCGGTGGACCCACGCAGGTGACCATGTCCGTCATCCGCGCCGCCGGCAGGCCGCCGATCAGCACCTTCGGCGCACCCGGCGACAGGATCGGGCCGCCGACATGCGGCACCACCCCCGTCACCATCGGGCACACGTGCATGTCGGTAAGGCGCGCGGCGGGAGGCATGGTGAACTCCGTGGTCCGGTGGGCATCGCTGGCCGATGGTACGCCAGATCGGCGCGCGGAGTCAGCCGCGCCGGTGGCGGCCGATCACGAGGCCGTGCCGCCCACCGTCATGGAATCGATCTTCAACGTCGGCTGGCCGACGCCCACGGGCACGCTCTGTCCGTCCTTGCCGCAGATGCCCACGCCCTCGTCCAGCTCCAGGTCGTTGCCAATCATCGAGACGCGGTTGAGCACCTCGGGACCCGAACCGATCAGGGTGGCACCCTTCACCGGCCGGGTGATCCTGCCGTCCTCGATCAGGTACGCCTCGGAGGCGGAGAAGGTGAACTTGCCATTGGTGATGTCGACCTGGCCGCCACCGAAGTTCGGCGCGTACAGACCCTTCTTCACCGAGCCGATGATATCGGCCGGATCGTGCTGGCCGGCGAGCATGTAGGTGTTGGTCATGCGCGGCATCGGCAGCGCGGTGAAGGATTCGCGGCGACCGTTGCCGGTGGGCGCCATGCCCATCAGGCGGGCGTTGAGCTTGTCCTGCATGTAACCCTTGAGGATGCCGTCCTCGATCAGCGTGGTGCACTCGGTCGGGGTGCCTTCGTCGTCGATGCTGAGCGAGCCGCGGCGGCCGGCCAGGGTGCCGTCGTCGACGATGGTGACGCCTTTGGCCGCCACGCGCTGGCCGATGCGGCCGGAGAATGCGGAGCTGCCCTTGCGGTTGAAGTCGCCCTCCAGGCCGTGGCCGATCGCCTCGTGCAGCAGCACGCCGGGCCAGCCGGGGCCAAGCACCACGGTCATCTGGCCGGCGGGGGCGTCGACCGAATCCAGGTTCACCAGCGCCTGTCGCACCGCCTCGTCGGCGAAGCGCAGGGCGCGGCCGTTGTCGAGCAGTTCGCGGTAGCCGTAGCGACCGCCGCCGCCGGCGTAGCCCTGCTCGCGGCGCCCGTTGGCCTCGGCGATCACCTGGATGTTGAGGCGCACCAGCGGGCGCACGTCCGCCGCCAGCGTACCGTCGGAGGCGGCGATCAGGATGGTGTCCCGCGTCGCGGCGAGGCTGACGATGACCTGCCGGATGCGCGGGTCGCGCGAGCGCGCGTACGCATCGACCTCGCGCAGCAAGGCGATCTTGTCGGGATTGGGCAGGCTCTCGACCGGATCGATGGCCGGATACAGCGCGCGCGCATCGTGCAGCGCCAGCGGCTTGCCGGCGCCATTGCCGCCGTGCGCGATCGCACGGGCAGCCCTGGAGGCTTCCAGCAACTGCGGCAGCACGATCTCGTCGGAATAGGCGAAACCGGTTTTCTCGCCGCTGATCGCCCGCACGCCCACGCCCTGCTCGATCGAGTGGCTGCCGTCCTTGACGATGCCCTCCTCCAGCGTCCACGACTCGCTGCGCGAATGCTGGAAATACAGGTCGGCGGCGTCGATCCCCGGGCCCATCAGCTGGCCGAACACGCGCTCGAGGTCGCCGGTGGCGATGCCGCCGGGGGACAGCAGCTTGCTTTCGGCGAGGGCGATCAATGAATCCATGGGGGCTTGCCTGTGGTCGGTCCGGAATCGTTTCACATGGGGCTGGCGGCACCGGCTTTAAAGTCGGCGCCGCTCACGGCCCCGACGACCGGGCGCTGGCGGGGACAGGCACGGAGCCGGTCGGCGCCGTGCTGCCGGAGGAAGCCGGCGCGGGCTCGAGCAGGAGGCTCGGCGGTACCACCACGTCGTGTTTCTCGACCAGGGTCATCTTCGGCTCGTCCCAGCTCCCGGTGATCCGGTAGCGCGCACTGGCCGCCTTGTTCAGGCCCTTGCCGAGCAGCCCCTGTACCGCGAAACCGGCGGCGGCGCCGAGCGGGCCGCCGACCACCGCGCCGACCACCGGCAGGCTGTTGCCGACGTGCGGCACCACGACCATCTGCTGGTCGTAGTCGCGCGCGCGCAGGCCGGTGCGGCCGGTGACGCTGATGTTGGCCGCCGGACCCTTGATCACCAGGTTGTCGGTGGTGGCATTGCCGTGTGCAAGGCGGAAATCACCGCTGATCGAATCGAAACCCAGCCCCTTGCCGAACACGTCGCCGAAATCCAGCGTAAGCCGGCGCGGCAGATCGGCCAGCGAAACCAGGCCGAGCAGGCGCCCCACGCCCGGGGAGCTGGCTTCGGGGATGCGGCCGTCGTTGACCTGCACCTTGAGCGTGCCATCCATCGTGGCCAGCGACAGCGCCGTGGGGCTGCCCGGCCAGCTGGCGTCGAGCTCGTCGCGGGTCCTGCCGCCGTCGACCAGCCCGTCGTAGCCGAACGCCGCCAGCATCGCGCCGAGATCCTCGGCGGAGAAATTGATCCGCATGTGGGTGCGGCTGTCGGTCGCGGTACCGTCCCAGTCGCCGCTGGCGGTGACCTGCACGCGCGGGGACAGCGCGCGCAGTTGCTCGATGTGCATGCCCCTGGCCGTGGGCCAGGTCTCCAGCCGCGCTTCGCCCAGGTTGGCATCGCCCAGCCGCAGGTCCCGCACCCACAGGTGCAGCGGCGGCAAGGCCGCGGGATTGATGCCGGTGTTGGCCGGGTCATCGGCAACCATCACCGGTGCCGGCCCGGTGACCGCCGCGCTGGCCGCGACGGCCGGCCCGCCCGCGGGCGGCGCCGCCGGCGTCGCCGCGACCGGTTGCCGGGGCCAGTGCAGATGATCCATGCGCGCGGTGACGCCACGCTTGTCCAGCTCTTCGGTCGGCACCTTGATGTTGCCGGCCATCGCGGGGCCGTCCACGTCCACGCTGAGCACGCCCGGTTGCGGCGCGGCGCGCACCGTGAGCGTGCCGAGCGGACGGCCGAAGCCGATCGCCTGGTCGGTGCTGACGTCGATGCTTTCCAGTGCCGGGCCGTCGCCGCCGGCGCCCGCGACCGCACGCTGGACCCAGCCGGCAACATCCAGCCGCGTCGCATGGCCGCGGATGCGCAGGCCCCGCGCAGGCAGCCCCTGCGGCATCTGGCTGCCGAACGCCAGGGTGCCGGCCAGCGGACGCCCGGCCACGTCGTCGGCCAGGCGCAGGTGGCCGCGCAGCAGTTGGCCCAGTGCCAGCTGCACGTCGCTGCCCGCGGTCGGCAGGCTCATTTCCAGATGCAGCGGCAGGCTGCCCGCGGCGGACTTGTCCAGCGGCGCGGGCAGCGCGAGCGTGGTGCCGCCGAGCGCCGAATCGATGCTGAGCGTCTGCGCGAGCTCGTCGTTGCCCGCGCGATGGGCGAGCGTGAAGCCGATGGCGTACGGGCTGCGCCCCCGCGCCAGTTCGCCCAGCCACGCCAGCGAGGGATATCCCTGCACCAGCTCGGCCATCTGGTAATCGCCTTGCAGGCTGGCATGGAACACCGTGTCCGGCTCGGCGTTGGCGCCGGCGATCGCCAGCTGCAACTGCGCGGGCTGGCCATGGAACACGGTATCCAGCGGCCCGCCCTGCAGGCCGCGCAAATCGAAGTGCAACGGGCCGCTGATCCCACCCAGCGCCAGCTGCCAGTCGGGTGCCGCGAGGTCGACGTCGCGCAACTGCGCGGTGCCGTCAAGTTGCGCGTCGGCGACGTCGGTCAGGGGCAGGCTCAGATGGAAACCGAAGGTGCCGCGCCCGCCCAGCCTGAGCTTGCCCAGCGTATCGGCGGCCTGGCTGGCGACCGGGCTCTTGCGCGCGAAGTTCAGCAGGCTCGCGCCGCTGCCGTTGCCGCGCACGTTGAGATCGAGCAGGGCCTGGCCGAAATCCGGGATCAGCGCCACCGCGCTGTCCACTTTCACGCCCAGCGCATGGCCCGCACTGGCCTGCACCAGCATGCCGCCATTGACGAAACTGGCCACCGCCTCGATCCCTTCGGCCTGCGGCCACTCCTGGCCATAGTCGAGGGTCAGGCCGTGGATCTCGGCATGCGCCTCGAAGCGGCCTTCGTTGTGATGGAACGGCCAGTCCGCCAGGTCGCCGCGCACCAGCACCTGCGCCTGCCCGACCGTGCCGGCCACCAGCGCGCGGTCCAGCCAGGCCACGGTCGCCGGCGGCATCACGTTGACCGGCCAGAACAGCTTCGCTGCCGGAACATCGGCGTGTTCGATCGAGGCATACAGGCCCAGCCACGGCGCACTGCCATCCGCGGGCAGCACCGCCGCGCCGCGAACGCTGCCGGCATAGCCCTCGCCGACGAAGACCAGGCTGTCGGCGCCGAGGTGCCAGTCGCCATCCTGCGGCCAGAACGCCAGCGTCCCGGACAGCTTCGACAGCACGAACGGGTGGCGGAACACATGCGGGAACGTCACCGTGGTGGCCTGCGCGGGCAGCTCCAGCGAAAACGCCTCGGCATCGCCACGCACGACGCCGCGCAGGTTGCTCAGTCCCGGCGATTTTTCCACCGGATCGATACCCAGTTTGTCGAACGTCACCGCCAGGCGCTGCAACCCGGCCGCCCGTGTCCAGTGCAGTACGAGCTGTTCGAGCTCGCCGCGCGGATGCCCGCTGCCGAGCCAGCGCGCCAAGGCCGGGGACAAATCTGGCTTCAACCCCAGCCAGGGCAGCAGGGGCGCCAGTTGCAGCTTGCGTGCCGCGGCGTCCAGGCGGAATTGCGGTGTTCCGGGCTGCTCCAGTTCCACCACCGCGGCGCTGCCGTCATCACCGGCCCAGCGCAACGCGTAACCGGCATCCTCGGCATGGACCCCGGCCAGGCCATGCAGCGAGGCCACGTCGGCCACGCCGCTGCCAGGCCCGCGTACGGACAGCGTGTCCAGGTCGACACGCACCACGCTGTCGCCCAGCTGGCCGCGGCGCCAGTCGATCCAGGCGCTCAAGTGGCCGGTGCCGTGCTCGATTCCATAGCCGGCCAGGTCGATGCCGTCGAGCAACGGTTTCAGGTGGGCCGCGTCGGCACTGACCCAGAGCTTGCCGGATCGCTCATCCTGGCGCAGATCGCCCACGGCACGCACGCTGGCCTCCTGCACACCCTCGCGGCGCAGGCTGCCGCCGAAGCGGATCCGGTCGCCCTGGCAGCTGATCCGCAGCTGCCGCGACAGCAGGGTGTAGCGCTTGTCCAGGGTGGCGTCGGTTACCACCACGCGCAGATCGTCCAGCCACAGGTCCACCGACAGGTGGCGCAGCGACAGCGCCGGCTGCTCCGCGCCGCCCGCCGTGCCCAGCCCGCTGACGCGCCAGCCGCCGGCGTCGTGCCGCAGGTCCAGCTGCAGGCCGCGCGCATACACGTTGAACAGGTGCCGCGACGGCAACAGCCAGCCGCCCAGGTCCAGCTTCAGGCGGGATTCCGGCAGCCGCAGCGCCGCGCCGTCGGTACCGGCGGCCGGGCCGATGCGCACGTCGTGCAGCACGAACTCCGGGCCCGACGGCGTCCACCGCCCCGCCATCGAGGCAATCGCCACCGGCCGGTGCAGGCGCTGGCCCAGTTGCGCGGCCACCCATTCGGGATGGCGCGCCAGCAGGGGCAGCAGCAACTGCGCCAGCGCCGTCAGCACGGCGAACAGGATCACCAGCACGCCCGCGGCCCAGCCCAGGCCGCGCGCGCCACCGTGCAGCCGACGACGCCATACCTTGTTCATGCGCCCCGGGCCGGCTTCGGCTTACAGCAAGACCACATCGAATTGTTCCTGCGAATAATGCTCTTCGGCCTGGAAGCGTATGCTCTTGGAGATGAACTCCTCCAACTCGGCGACCGCGGCGGATTCCTCTTCCAGGATGCGGTTCACCACGGAGGGGCTGGCCATCACCAGCAATTTCTCGGCGTTGAACTGGCGCACGGCACGGGTGATCTCGCGGAAGATCTCGTAGGTCACGGTCTCGGCCGTTTTCAGCATGCCGCGGCCGTTGCAGGCCGGGCACGGCTCGCACAGCTGGCGGGCCAGGCTCTCGGTGGTGCGCTTGCGGGTCATCTCGACCAGGCCCAGCGCCGACATCGGGTACACCGTGGTCTTGGCGTGGTCGCGCGCCAGGCCCTTGCCCAGCATGCGCAGCACCTGGCGCCGGTGTTCCTCGTCGGTCATGTCGATGAAGTCGATGATGATGATGCCGCCCAGGTTGCGCAGGCGAAGCTGGCGGGCCGCGGCCTGCGCTGCTTCCAGGTTGGTGCGGTAGACCGTTTCCTCCAGGTTGCGCGTGCCCAGGTAGGCGCCCGTGTTGACGTCGATCGTGGTCATCGCCTCGGTCTGGTCCACGATCAGGTAGCCGCCGGATTTGAGCGGCACGTCCTTCCTCAGCGCACGCTGCATTTCATCCTCGACGCCGTACAGGTCGAAGATCGGGCGCTCGCCGTCGTAGTGCTCGACGCGGTCGTCCAGGTGCGGCATGAACTTGTGCACGAAGCGGGCAACCTTTTCGAACGTCTCGCGCGAATCGACCCGCACCTTCTCGATGTCGTCGTTGAGCATGTCGCGCAGGCTGCGCAGCGGCAGCGACAACTCTTCGTAGACCCGTTCGCCCACGCGCGCCCTGGCGATGTTTTCCTGCACCACGCGCCACACCTTGCCCAGGTAGGTCACGTCGAACGCCAGCGACTCGGCGCCCTGGCCCTCGGCATTGGTGCGCACGATGTAGCCAAGACGGTTGCTTTCTGCCGCATCCGCGCCGATCAGCGTGCCCAGCACTTCACGCAAGCGCTGGCGCTCGACCTCGTCCTCGATGCGGGCCGAGATGCCCAGCGTGCGCGCATGCGGCAGCAGCACCAGGTAGCGCGAGGGAATCGACAGGTGCGCCGACAACCGTGCTCCCTTGGTGCTGATCGGGTCCTTCACCACCTGCACCACGATCTCCTGGCCCTCGTGCACCAGTTCGCTGATCGACGGCACGTGACCGTTGCCGTTGCCGCCGGAGTCCTCCTCCTCGACCGACGACATCGCCGGGCGGACGATGTCCGAGGCGTGCAGGAACGCGGCACGCTCCAGGCCGATCTCGACGAACGCCGCCTGCATGCCGGGCATCACGCGCTGCACCCGGCCCTTGTAGATGTTGCCGACGTAGCCGCGTCGCGAGGCCCGTTCGACGTGCACCTCCTGCAACATGCCGTTCTCGACCACACCGACCCGGGTTTCGCGCGGCGTCACGTTGATCAGTATTTCTTCACTCACCGCACACTCCCAGGCACAAGCCATCTTTATAGCCGTTGCCCATGCAGGCTGTCGATGAACGGCAGCGCGAAATCGACCCGGCCGCACCGATACTGCAAAATGGATCCGTTTTCGTCCCGGAGCCAGGCGCGCATGACCACCCCGATACTGCTGGCCTGGAGCGGCGGCAAGGACTGCCTGCTGGCGCTGCAGCGGCTGCTGGCCGACCCGGCCTGGCAGGTGGTCGGCCTGTTGACCACGGTGAACCGCAACTACCGGCGCGTGGCGATGCATGGCGTGCAGCGCGAGGTGCTGCTGGCCCAGACCGAGGCGCTCGGCCTGCCGCTGGTCGAGGTGCCGCTGGACTGGCCCGGCAGCAACGAAGCCTACGAAGAAGCCCACGCCCGCGCTCTGGCCGAGGCGCGCATGCGCTGGCCCGGCATCCGCCACTGCGCGTTCGGCGACCTGTACCTGGAGGACGTGCGCGACTACCGCGTGCGCCAGCTTGGCCGCGACAACTGGCGCGCGGTGTTCCCGCTGTGGGGCGAAGACACCGCGGCGTTGTCGCGCCGCTTCGTCGGCGAGGGCCATCGCGCCGTGCTGTGCTGCGTGGATACCCAGCAACTGGATGGCGACTTCTGCGGCCGCGACTACGATGCAGGCCTGCTCGACGCCCTCCCGGCCGGGGTGGATCCCTGCGGCGAACGCGGCGAGTTCCATACGCTGAGCCATGCCGGCCCGCTGTTCCGCCATCCGCTGCGGTTGCGCCGGGGCGAATCGGTGCTGCGCGACGGACGCTTCCAGTACACCGATTTCCTGCTCGACGAGCATGCCGGCCCGGCCTGAATCCATCCTGCCCGACCTGCTGGCACCCGGATTGCGTCTGGTGTTCTGCGGCACCGCTGCCGGGGCGCGCTCGGCCGCGGAAGGAGCCTACTACGCGCATCCCGGCAACCTGTTCTGGCGGGCGTTGTTCCGGGCCGGGCTTACCCCGCACCTGTTCGCGCCGGCGGACTTTCCAGCGCTGCTGCAGCTCGGCATCGGGCTCACCGACCTGGCCAAGCGCCATAGCGGCAACGATGCCGAGCTGCCCCGCGACGCCTTCGACGCAGGCGCATTGCGCCGCAAGGTCCGGCGCTTCCGACCACGCCTGCTGGCCTTCACCAGCAAGAACGCTGCCCGCGCGGCGCTGGGCCATGCGGTCGACTATGGCCTCCAGGAAGAAACCTTCGGCGTCACGCGCCTGTTCGTGCTGCCCTCGCCCTCCGGCCAGGCGCGCGGCCACTGGAACCTGCAGCCCTGGCTGGCCCTGGGCGTGCTCTACCGGGCCGGGGATTGGAGTTCCGGGGGAGCCTGAGCGACTTTGCGCCCGCGGCGGTCAATCCGGCGCCATGGCGCCCGGTACCGTGCCCGTGGCCTCCAGCACGCCGCAACGCAGCGGCGGCGTCACCGAACCGGCCGGCAGCGCATCGGTGTCCGCCGGCAACGGGCGGCTGGCCAGCGCCGCGGCGACCGCGCCGATGTCCGAGTCGCTCAGCCGGCTCGCCACTTCGGCCATGCAGTCCGGCGCCACCGTGGCCCGGGTATGCGTGCGCCATGAACCCAGCTGCGCGCTGATGTAGTCATACGGCAACCCCACCAGCCCCGGGATGGAGGGGTTCACCCCGGTCAACTGCCGGCCGTGGCAGCTGGCGCAGGCGGGGATGCGCCGGGACGGATCGCCTTCGTCCAGCAACTGCGCACCGCGCTGCAGCACCGCGCTGGACACGGCCGGCATCGGCGAACGCTCGAACGGCACGTGCTGGGCTGCGAAGTACCCGGCGATTTCGCGCATGTACGCGGGATCGAGTTCGCGCACGGTGTATTCCATCGGCGCGTACTTGCGCAGCCCGTCCTGGAAATCCTGCAGCTGCCGCACCAGGTACGCCGCGGGCTTGCCGGCCAGGCGCGGGAAATATCCGCTGGCGGCACGCCCTTCGCCCTGCACGCCGTGACAGGTGGTGCAGGCGGCGATGCGCTGCTGCAGCGAGTCGGGAATCAGGGGATGGTCGGCAGCCCGGCTGGCCGGGGCTCCGCCCAGGGCGAGCGCGAACAGGATGGCGGCAGCGGAGGACCGGACATGACGCAGGCTGGCGTTCGTATTCATCCGGCGATTGTACGCTGGCGGCCGCAGCGCCCAAACCGCGCCGGCGCTAAGCTTGGGTGATGCGGGCGCACGCCGCGCCGTCATGGATCCGGGGGTTGCCGTGAACCGTCCAGTCGTCTGTCTCTCCGCCCTGCTGCTCGCGTCGTTCGGCGCCCTGGCGCGGGCAGCCACCCCACCGGTGGCCTACGCATCCATCGCCCAACTGCAGCAGCGCATGGATGCCGGCACGCTGGACAGCCGCCAGCTGGCCCAGGCCATGCTCGATCGCATCCAGCGCATCGACCGTTCCGGCCCGACCCTGCGCGCCGTGATCGAGACGAACCCCGACGCGCTCGGGCTCGCCGGCACGCTCGACGCGAAACGCCCGCGCTCCCACGGTCCGCTCTACGGCATCCCGGTGCTGCTGAAGGACAACATCGACACCGGCGACAGCATGCTCACCACGGCCGGCTCGCTGGCCCTGGTCGACGCGCCGGCCTCGCGCGACGCCGGCTTGGTCCAGCGCCTGCGCCGGGCCGGGGCGCTGGTCCTGGGCAAGACCAACCTGAGCGAATGGGCCAACTTCCGCTCCAGCCACGCCAGCAGCGGCTGGAGCGGGCGCGGCGGGCAGACAAGGAATCCGTACGTGCTCGACCGCAACCCCTGCGGCTCCAGCGCCGGCTCCGCCGCCGCGGTGGCGGCGGGGCTGGCCACGGTGGCGATCGGCACCGAGACCGACGGCTCGATCATCTGCCCCGCGGCGATGAACGGCATCGTGGGCATCAAGCCCACCCTGGGCCTGGTAAGCCGCAGCGGCATCGTGCCGATCAGCCACAACCAGGACACCGCCGGCCCGATGGCCCGCAACGTGGCCGACGCCGCAACCCTGCTCAGCGTGATCGCCGGCAGCGACCCCCGCGATCCGGCCACCATGGAGGCCGACCGGCACGCCACCGACTACACGAAATTCCTCGATCCGAACGGCCTGAAAGGCAAGCGCATCGGCGTGGTACGTCAGCTCGCCGGTGCCGAGCCGAACGCCGACCGCGTGCTTGAACAGGCGATCGCGCAGATGAAGGCGCAGGGCGCGATCATCGTCGACCCGGTCACCCTGCCGCACCTGGGCGATCTCGGCGAGCCGGAAATCACCGTGTTGCTGTACGACTTCAAGCACGACATCAACGCCTACCTGACCACCCGCCATGGACTGCCGGTCAAGACGCTGGCCGACCTGATCGCGTTCAACAAGGCGCACGCCGCCGAGGAAATGCCGTGGTTCGGCCAGGAGCTGTTCGAACAGGCCGAACGGAAAGGACCGCTCAGCGACAAGCCCTATGCGGACGCGCTGGCCAGGGCGAAGCGCCTGTCCGGCCCCGAAGGCATCGACGCGGCGCTGCAGTCGCAGCACCTGGACGCCCTGCTGGCGCCGTCGTGGGGGCCGGCCTTCGTGACCGACCTGGTGCTGGGCGACCACGTCGTCAGCGGTGATCCGACCGTGGGTGGCGCCTCGCAACCGGCAGCCATGGCCGGTTATCCCTCGATCACGGTACCGGCCGGCTTCGCCCACGGCCTGCCGGTGGGCATCGTGCTGTTCGGCGCGAAGTGGAGCGAGCCCACGCTGATCTCGATTGCCTATGGCTTCGAGCAGCACGCCAAGGCGTGGCGAGCGCCGCGGTTCCTGCCCACCGTGGGCGACCCACCGGCGGCATCCCCTCGCTGAGGACGGCCCGGCCCGAACCTCAGCCCGGCCCGCCCGCCGACTTGCGCACGATCAGCATCGCCAGTTCCAGCGACTGCTCGTAGTTAAGCCGCGGATCGACCATCGACTTGTAGGCGCGGTCCAGGTCGTCCTCCTTGAGGTCGCGCGCACCGCCGATGCACTCGGTCACGTCCTCGCCGGTCAGCTCCAGATGTACACCGCCCAGCCGCGTGCCTGCCGCAGCATGGATGTCGAAGGCCTGGTCGAGCTCGCCGCGGATGTTGTCGAAGCGACGCGTCTTGTGCCCGTTCGAGGTGCCCTCGGTATTGCCGTGCATGGGATCGGCCACCCACAGCACGCGCCGACCTTCGCGCCGGACCGCTTCCAGCAGGGGCGGCAGCGCATCGGCGATCTTCGCCTGACCCATCCGGTGGATCAGGGTCAGCCGGCCCGGCTCGGCATGCGGGTCAAGCACGTCGATCAGGGGCAGCAGCTGGTCGGCGGTCACCGAGGGCCCGATCTTGACCGCGATCGGGTTGCGGATACCGCGGAAGTACTCCACGTGCGCGCCGTCCAGCGCCGCCGTGCGCATGCCGATCCACGGGAAATGCGTGGACAGGTTGAACCAGCCCGGGTTCCGCGGCACCTGGCGGGTCAGGGCCTGCTCGTAGTGCAGCAGCAGGGCTTCGTGCGAGGTGAAGAAATCCACCTTGGAGAAGCTGGCGATGGGGCCGGCCAGCGTCTCCATGAAATGCAGTGAATCGCTGATCCCGGCGACCATCTTGCGGTACTCCGCCGCCAACGGGGAGTGCTCGACCCAGGCCAGGTCCCAGTACTCCGGATGGCGCAGGTCGGCGAACCCACCGTCGATCAAGGCGCGAACGAAATTCATCGTCAGCGCGGAGTGCGCGTGCGCCTGGATCAGCCGCTGCGGATCGGGTCGCCGTGCGGCGGCGGTGAACTCCTGGCTGTTGACCACGTCGCCGCGAAAGCTCGGCAGACTCACCCCGTCGCGCACCTCGGTGTCCGCCGAGCGCGGCTTGGCGTACTGCCCGGCGAAGCGACCCACGCGCAACACCGGCTTCTTCAGGCCGTGCACCAGCACCAGGCTCATCTGCAGCAACACCTTCAGCCGGTTGGAAATCACCGGACTGGTGCAGTCGGCAAAGCTTTCCGCGCAATCCCCTCCCTGCAGCAGGAAGCGCTTGCCCTCCTGCGCTTCGGCCAGGGCCTCCTTGAGCGCCAGCACCTCCCACGAGGTGACCAGGGGCGGCAACTCGGCCAGGTGCGCACCTGCCCTGGCCAGCTCGACCGGGTCGTCATAGCTCGGTTGCTGCAAGGCGGGACGGTGCTGCCAGGAATCCGGCGTCCACGGCGCCACCGCCACGGCGGCGGCCGGGATGCCGGAACTCGCGTTGCGCAACTCGCTCATGCGCGCGCGGCCTTGCGGCGCACCGCCACCACCGTCAGCGCGGCGAGCAGCACGAACCACAGCAGGGTCCACGCCGGCATCGGCAGGCCGAGGACGGGTTGGACCGTGGCGCATTCACCGGAACCGGTGAAGACCATTCTCAGCACCTTGGCGAACGGGAACGCGCTGAACATGTAGTCGAGGGGCGGCCCGCAGGACGGGATCTGGTCGGCCGGCAACGACTGGATCCACAGATGGCGGCCGGCCACCACGATGCCGAACAACGCGCCGAGCCACACCCCCGCCGCATAGACCCAGCGCAGCAAGCCGCGCGGCGCATGCAACGCGCCGAGCAGGAAGAACACGCCCATCACGATGAAGCCCACCCGCTGGAAGATGCATAGCGGGCACGGCGCCATTTCCCACACATATTCGGCGTACAGCGCGAAACCCATCAGGGCGGCGCACACCAGGAAGCCGACGGCGAAGCTGAAACGGTACGACCAGCGCAATGGGTTCATGAGGGCTATGCTGCGTTGCGGGACGATGACATTACCCGTTCGGCGCGGCGCTGTCAGCACGCAACCGCGACAACGAACCGGCGCCGGGCCGGAAAAAGCAAAACCCGGCACGAGGCCGGGTTTGCATGATGCTGCGGGCGACCGTCGGGTCGTCCAGCCGGCATCTCATTCTGCGTCGACGGACTCGACCTGCGGGCGCCCCACCAGTTCGACGTACGCCATCGGCGCGTTGTCGCCGTCGCGGAAGCCGCACTTGAGAATGCGCAGGTAACCGCCGGGACGCTCCTTGTAACGGGGGCCCAGCTCGACGAACAACTTGCCCACCGCCTCCTTGTCGCGCAGGCGCGAGAAGGCGAGACGGCGATTGGCGACGCCGTCGGTCTTGGCCAGCGTGATCAGCGGCTCGGCGACGCGGCGAAGTTCCTTCGCCTTCGGCAGGGTGGTGCGGATCAGCTCATGCTTGAACAGCGACGAAGCCATGTTCTTGAACATCGCTTCGCGGTGGCTGCTGGTGCGGTTGAGCTTGCGTCCGGATTTCTGGTGGCGCATGGCGGAATACTCTCTAGTCTGTTGTTATGAAAAACCGGCACCTGTGTCCGGCTTTCCGCGGTAACCCGCTTGTATGAGCCCCATCGAAGCGGCTCTTGTGAAGAGTGCGGCCATGGATGGCCGCTTTTGGTGCTCGGCCAAGGCGCGATACGCACCTTGACCGATGTCCAGCTACTGCGGCGATCAAGGACGATCGCACAAATACAACCAATCAGCCCAACTGCATGCCGTGCGACAGCCCCGGCGGCGGCCAGTTTTCCAGCTTGGTGCCCAGCGACAGGCTGCGGCCGCCCAGCACGTCCTTGATCTCGGTGAGCGACTTCTTGCCCAGGTTCGGCGTCTTCAGCAGCTCCACCTCGGTCTTCTGCACCAGGTCGCCGATGTAGTAGATGCTCTCGGCCTTCAGGCAGTTCGCCGAACGCACGGTCAGCTCCAGATCGTCGATCGGGCGCAGCAGCAGCGGTTCGAAGCCGCTCTTCTCGGCCTTGTCCGTGGCGCTCTCGCGACGCGAGAAGTCACCGAACACCGACAACTGGTCGTTGATGATCTCGGCCGCCTTGCGCACCGCTTCCTCGGCATCGATCGTGCCGTTGGTTTCGACGTCCAGCACCAGCTTGTCGAGGTTGGTGCGCTGTTCGACACGGGCCGCGTCCACTTCATAGGCCACGCGCAGCACCGGCGCAAACGAGGCATCCAGCTGCAGGCGGCCGATCGGGCGCGCCTCGTCGTCCGGATGCTGGCGCGCGCTGGCCGGCTGGTAGCCGACGCCGCGACGCACCTTGAGGCGCATGTTGAGCCCGATGTCCTTGGTCAGGTGGCACAGGACGTGCTCGGGGTTGACGATCTCCACCGTATGGTCGACCACGATGTCGCCGGCGGTCACCACGCCCTTGCCCTTCTTGGACAAGGTCAGGGTCACTTCATCGCCCGAATGCTGCCGAATCGCCACGTCCTTGAGGTTGAGCAGGACTTCGATGACGTCCTCCTGCAGGCCTTCAAGCGTGGTGTATTCGTGCAGCACGCCGTCGATTTCCACTTCGACGATGGCGCTGCCGGGGATCGAGGAGAGCAGCACGCGGCGCAGCGCGTTGCCCAGGGTATGGCCAAAGCCACGCTCGAGCGGCTCGACCACCACCTTGGCGCGGTTGGCTCCGAGCTGTTCGACGCTGAGGCCACGCGGCCGCAGCACACTAGTTGACGAAACTGCCATGCAGAGCTCCGGTTAATTACTTCGAGTAAAGCTCGATGATCAATGCTTCATTGATGTCGGACGGCAGGTCACCGCGATCCGGCACCGACTTGAACGTGCCTTCGAACTTCTTGGAATCCACTTCGACCCAGACCGGACGCAGGTCCATGGTGTCGAACACGGTGGCCGCTTCCTGCACGCGCAGCTGGCTGCGCGCCTTCTCGGTCAGCGCGATCGCGTCGCCCGGGCGCACCTGGTAGGAAGGGATGTTCACCTTCTTGCCATTGACCAGCACCGCCTTGTGGGCGACCAACTGGCGGGCCTGGGCACGGGTGACCGCGAAACCCATGCGGAAGACGACGTTGTCCAGGCGGCTCTCGAGCAGGCGCAGCAGGTTCTCGCCGGTATTGCCCTTGAGCGTGGTCGCCTTGGTGTAGTAGTTGCTGAACTGGCGCTCGAGCACGCCGTAGATGCGCTTGACCTTCTGCTTCTCACGCAGCTGGACGGCGTAATCGGACATGCGCATGCGCTTGTTGGCGCCATGCTGGCCAGGCTTGTTTTCCAGTTTGCACTTGGAATCCAGCGCGCGCGCCGGGCTCTTCAGGCTGAGATCCGCACCTTCGCGCCGGGCGAGTTTGCAGGTAGCTCCACGATAACGGGCCATGTTTCTTCTCTTTCAGATAGTCCGGCCGCGGCCGGTGCTTGATTCTCGCGATCGAAAACGATCGCCCTCAGACACGCCGCTTCTTGGGGGGACGGCAGCCGTTGTGCGGGATCGGCGTGACGTCGATGATGTTGAGCACCTTGTAGCCCAGCGCATTCAGCGACCGCACCGCCGACTCACGGCCCGGGCCGGGGCCCTTGATGCGCACTTCCACCGTCTTCACGCCATAGTCGCCGGCGGCGCGGCCGGCCTTCTCGGCGGCGACCTGCGCGGCGAACGGGGTGGACTTGCGCGAACCGCGAAAACCGGCGCCGCCGGCAGTCGCCCACGACAAGGCATTGCCCTGGCGATCGGTGATGGTGACGATGGTATTGTTGAAGGAGGCCTGCACGTGGGCCACGGCATCCGTGACAACGCGCTTGATCTTCTTCTTGGTCTTGACCGGCTTAGCCATGGTTTGAAGGCTCTTCTCGATGAGTGCGGCCACGAATGGCCACTTTTTTGATCTTCGCGGTCACGAACGACCGCACAAATCCAGCAGCAATCACTTCTTGATTGCGCGGCGCGGGCCCTTGCGGGTACGCGCGTTGGTACGGGTACGCTGCCCGCGCACCGGCAGGCCGCGGCGATGACGCAGACCGCGGTAGCAGCCCAGGTCCATCAGCCGCTTGATCGCCATGCCCACCTCGCGGCGCAGATCGCCTTCGACGGTGTACTTGGCGATTTCCAGGCGGATCTTTTCCACTTCGCCTTCGCTCAGCGACTTGATCTGGGTGGTCGGGACCACGCCCGCGTCCACGCAAACCTGCTTGGCGCGGCTGCGGCCGATACCGTAAATGCTCTGCAGACCTACCCAGACGTGCTTCTGGACCGGCAAATTGACACCCGCAATGCGCGCCATGAGTACTCTCTCCGAATGCGTTTCGTGCGCGGTAAACGCGCAATTTTAACCTGAATTACCCGAACAGGAAAGCCCTGCGGCGCCTGGGCACCGCAACTCTCCGACCTTGGACCTCGCCCCGCCGCCTCAACTGCGGCGGAGATTGGCCTTCTTGAGCAGACTCTCGTACTGGTGACTGACCAGATGCGCCTGGATCTGCGCCGTGAAGTCCATCACCACCACCACCACGATCAGCAGCGACGTGCCGCCGAAATAGAACGGCACATGCCACGCCTGCTGCATGAACGACGGCACCAGGCAGACCAGCACCAGGTAGATCGCGCCGACCGCGGTCAGGCGGGTCATCACCGCGTCAATGTAGCTGGCCGTGGCCTTGCCCGGACGGATGCCCGGAATCAGGGCACCCGAGCGCTTCAGATTGTCCGCCGTCTCTTCCGCGTTGAACACGATCGCCGTGTAGAAGAACGCGAACCCGATCACCAGCACGGAAAAGGTGATTTCATACAACGGGTTGCCAGGGCTCAGCGACTGCGTCAAATCCTGCAGCCAGCGCGACTGGTGGCCGGTGCTGAACCAGCTCACCGCGGTTGCCGGGAACATCAGCAGGCTCGAGGCGAAAATCGGCGGGATCACGCCCGACATGTTGATCTTCAGCGGCAGGCTGGAGCTCTGGTTCTGGTACGCCTTCTGGCCGCCCGAACGCCGCGCGTAGTTCACCGTGATGCGCCGCTGGGCGCGCTCCATGAACACCACGAAGGCGGTCACGGCCAGCACCAGCCCGAACACCACCAGCAGCATGAGCAGCGAGAGCTCGCCGTTGTTGGCCATGCCCAGCGTATGCACCACCGCACCCGGCAGGCCCGCGACGATACCGGCGAAGATCAGCAGCGAAATGCCGTTGCCGATGCCGCGCTCGGTCATCTGCTCGCCCAGCCACATCAGGAACATGGTGCCGGCGGTAAGCCCGACCACGGACGAGAACACGAAACCGAACCCGGGCGTGTACACCACCGGCGCACCGCCCGCTGCCACCTGGCCCTGCAGGGCCACCGCGATGCCGAAAGACTGGAACGCCGCCAGCAGCACCGTGGCATAGCGGGTATAGGCCGTCATCTTGCGCTTGCCGGCCTCGCCTTCCTTGCGCAGGCTCTGCAGGCTCGGCACCACCGCGCCCATCATCTGGAACACGATCGACGCCGAGATGTACGGAATCACGCCGAGCGCGAAGACCGAGAACCGCTCCAGCGCGCCGCCCGAGAACATGTTGAACATGTCCATCAGGCCGTTGCCGTTGACCAGGTTCGTCATCGCTTCCGGGTTGACTCCCGGAACCGGGATGAACGAACCGAGGCGGAACACCATCAAGGCGCCCACCACGAACAGGATGCGCTGACGGAGCTCCGTCAGCTTGCCGAGCTTGCCCAGTGCGTTGCCCTTGGCTGCGGCCACCGTCTTACTCCACGCTTCCGCCGGCCGCCTCGATGGCCGCTTTCGCGCCCGCCGTGGCCAGCAGGCCGGACAGCTTCACCGCGCGGCCGATCTCGCCTTTCAGCACCACCTTGACCTTCTTGGCGCGGCTGTCGATCAGGCCCGCCTGATGCAGCGCCACCACGTCGATCACGTCGCCCTTGAGATTGGCCAGCTGGTACAGGAAGACTTCCTGGCTCTGCGCCTTCAGCTTCGAACGGAAGCCGATCTTCGGCAGTCGGCGGTTCAGCGGCATCTGGCCGCCCTCGAAACCGAACTTGTGCGTGCCGCCGGCGCGCGCGTGCTGGCCCTTGTGGCCGCGACCGGCCGTCTTGCCCAGGCCCGAACCGATGCCGCGACCGACGCGCAGGCGCGTCTTGCGGGAACCGGCGGCCGGCTTGATGTCATTCAGACGCATGTTGATTACTCCTCGACCCGGACCAGGTAGTAGACCGTGTTGATCAGCCCACGCACCTGCGGGCTGTCCTTCAGCTCGCGCACGTCGTTGACCTTGCCCAGACCCAGCGCCTTGACGCTGAGGCGATGGCGCGCCTGCACGCCGCGCAGGCCCTTGACCAGGCGCACGCGCACGGTGGCGGCGGATTCGTTCTTCTTAGCCATTGCCCAGCACCTCTTCCAGACTCTTGCCCCGCTTGGCGGCGATCTTCTTGGGCGAGGCAACCGCCTGCAGGCCCTTGATGGTGGCGCGCACCAGGTTGATCGGATTGCGCGAACCGACGGCCTTGGCCAGCACGTTCTTGACGCCGACCACTTCCAGCACCGCACGCATGGCGCCGCCGGCGATCACGCCGGTACCTTCGGAGGCGGGCTGCATGTACACGCGGGCCGCACCGTGGTTGGCCTTGATGGCGTACCACAGGGTGCCGTTGTTCAGTTCGATGCTGACCATCTGGCGGCGGGCACGCTCCATCGCCTTGGAAATGGCCACCGGCACTTCGCGCGCCTTGCCATAGCCGAAGCCGACCTTGCCCTCGCCGTCACCGACCACGGTCAGTGCGGTGAAGCTCATCTGGCGGCCACCCTTGACGGTCTTGGCCACCCGGTTGACGGCAATCAGCTTCTCGAGCAGGCCGTCCGAATTTTCGCGATCGTTAGAAGACATGTTCTATTCCGTGTGCCCGGACCATCCGGGACTTTTGCTTGCGGCTTGGCCGCTTGTAGTTGTTCGTGTTGCCGGGTTTCGGCAGACGGGATCCGGGATTCACGGCGGCGGGTTCTTTCGATCCCGCCCTCGGGTCCGGGCCCCGGCCCCTCAGAACTTCAGGCCGGCCTCGCGGGCAGCCTCGGCCAGCGCCTTGATGCGACCGTGGTAGCGGAAACCGGAGCGGTCGAATGCCACCGATTCCACGCCGGCGGCCTTTGCGCGCTCGGCCACGGCCTTGCCCACCGCCGCTGCTGCCGCCAGGTTCTTGGTGCCCTTCAGGCCTTCGGCGACCGACTTCTGCACCGTGGAGGCAGCTGCCACCACGTTCTTGCCGGAGGCGTCGAACACCTGGGCGTACAGGTGCTGGCCGGTACGGTGCACCGACAGGCGAGCCACGCCCAGCTTGCGGATGTGGCTGCGCGTCGACTTGGCGCGACGCAGGCGATTTTCGTTCTTGTTCATTTCTCAATTCCTCGAAAGCGGATCGGCTCGGGACGGTTGTCATCTGCTCTGTTGAAAAGTCTGGCCATGGATGGCCAGCCTCTACGCGCAGGGACAGCGCACTTACGCCTTCTTGGCTTCCTTCAGGGTGATCTTCTCGCCGGCATAGCGCACGCCCTTGCCCTTGTAGGGTTCGGGGGGGCGGAAGCCGCGAATCTTGGCAGCGACCTGGCCGACGACCTGCTTGTCGGTACCCTTGATCAGGACCTCGGTCTGGGTCGGCGTCTCGATGCTGATGCCCTCGGGCGCATCGAACACCACCGGATGGGAGAAACCGAGACTCAGGCTCAGGGACTTGCCCTGCATGGCGGCGCGGTAACCGACGCCGACCAGCTCGAGCTTGCGCTCGTAACCCTGCGAGACGCCGGTGACCATATTGGCGAGCAGCGCACGCGCCGTACCGCCGAACTTGTCATCCACGCCCTCGGCCAGCGAAATGCTGGCCACGCCGCCGTCGACGGCGACCGCGACGCCCGGCAGCTGGTGCACGGACAAGGTGCCCTTCGGGCCCTTCACCGAAATGTTGCCGCCGGCGACCGTCAGCTCGACGCCCTTCGGCAGGGAAATGGGTTGCTTGGCTACACGTGACATCGAAGGACTCCTTATGCCACTTGGCCGATGACTTCGCCGCCCAGGCCCTTGGCACGGGCCTGCGCATCGGTCAACAGACCAGCGGAAGTCGAGATGATCGAAATGCCCAGGCCGCCGAGGACCTTCGGCAGCTCGTCCTTGCCGCGATAAACGCGCAGGCCGGAACGGCTGACCCGGGAAATGCTCTCGATGGCGGGCTGGCCGTCGAAATACTTGAGCTTGATCTCGAGCACCGGCTTGCCTTCCTCGTCGGAAGTCTTGGCGTCGAGGATGTAGCCCTCGTTCTTGAGGAGGTTGGCGATGGCCAACTTCAGTTTCGACGACGGCATACGCACGACCGGCTTGCCCGTGGCCTGGGCATTGCGGACGCGCGTGAACAGATCGGCGATGGGATCAGTCATGCTCATGAAAACATCCTTCAGAGTGCACCGATATCCGATGAAACCGGAAATCAATCAGATTGTGAGCCGGCAAAGAAGCCGGCCTGCATTGCGCAGACCGCCGACTATAGCAGCAATTTCAGGTTTTGGCGAATATCGGATGCGGTAGTCGCATCCACCGGCGACACGGCGCCGCCGGCCGAATCGGTGCGCCGGAACCGCCCGGCACGCCCGTTCTGCAGGTTTCGGGTTACCAGCTGGCCTTGCGCAGGCCCGGCACGTCGCCACGCATGGTGGCTTCGCGCAGCTTGTTGCGACCCAGGCCGAACTTCGCGTACACGGCGCGCGGGCGACCGGTCAGGGCGCAGCGCGTACGTACGCGCACCGGGCTGGCATCGCGCGGAAGCTTCTGCAGGCTCGCCTGCGCTTCCATCT
>JBDZVT010000048.1:0-9765 GCA_040255835.1 Lysobacteraceae bacterium | reverse complement strand
CAGCGCGTGTTCGCGCCCGCCGCTGCCGATGACCAGAACCTTCATGCCGCACTCCTGCACGCCACCCGGCGCAGTCGCCCATTGTAGCGGGAGCGCTTGACCGCCGGTTCAGACGGCTTGTTGCAGCAGCTCGATGAGTGCGGCGCGCGGCAGCTTGCCGGTCTCGTTGCGCGGCAAGGCGGCCACCCGTTTCAGCGGACGCGGCAGGAACAGCGGGTCGACCGCACGGCGCAACGCGTCGAGGATGGCGTGCTCGTCCAGTTCCGGCGCCACCACCAGGGCGGCGATGCGGTGCACGCCCAGCGCATCGCCATCGCCGTGCTGGAACACCACGCCATCGCGCACGCCGGGAATCGCCAGCAGGCGGCGGGTGAGGTCGGCCAGCGACGCGCGCTTGCCGGCGATCTCCAGCATGTCCGCATGACGGCCGCTCAGGCGGAAGCGGCGACCGTCGCGCGACAGGCTGACGATGTCGGCCAGGGTGACCGGCGCGCCGAGCTGCGGCGCCTCGACCGCGGTGCCGTCGGGTTGCGGGTGCAGGGTCACGTCGTCGTACAGCGCCCACTCCTCGTCCACGGTGGGGCGCCGGCTGGCGAACACGCAGGTCTCGGTGGAACCGAACACCTCCAGCAACGGCGCGCCGAAGCGATGCTCGGCAGCCCGCGCCAGTTCCACCGGCAACGGCGCGGTGGCCGACACCATCGCCGCGATCGGCGGCAGGGCGATCCCCGATTCGATCAGCGCACGCAGGTGCACCGGCGTGGTCACCAGCACCCGCGGCGTGGGCACCGCGGCCAGCGCCGCGGCCACGTCGGCAGGGAAGAATGGCCGCCCGGTGTGCACGCCCACATTGCCCAGCAGCGGCAGCAGCACCGACATCTCCATGCCGTACATGTGTTGCGGCGGCACCGTGGCCACCACCTCGAAACGCTCGCCGACCGTGGCATGCAGCCGCGCCAGGTTGCCGGCGTTGCTGGCGTGGAAACTGCCCCAGGCCTTCGGGTTCGCCGCGGGCGCGCCGGTGGAGCCGGAGGTGTAGCCGATCGCGACCACCTGGTCGGCCGGCAACGACGGCCAGCCAGCCTCGGCGCGCGCCGGCCGCGGCGCGCCGAACGGCGGCAATTGCTGGTAGCCGGGGGGCGCCGGGGCCAGTGGCTGGTCGCCCAGCGCATGGCAGCCGGGATGGGCCTTCATCACCTCGTCCACCGCCTGCGGCGCGCGCGAGGAGGGCAGCAGGTTGGTCTGGCCACGCAAGGCGACCGCGCAGAACGCGACCAGGAAGGCGTAGCGGTCTTCGCACAGGTTCACCGCCGCCGAGGCGGGCGGCAGGGAGGCGGCGACCGCGCGGACGTCGGCGAGGAAGTGCGCCACGCTGATCGCCTCGCCCTCGCGCCAGGCCACCACCCGCGCGGGATCCGCGGCCGCCAGCAGGGGCAGCAGCGGCGGAAGCTCGCGCTGACGCGGGTCGTGGACGATGGCCAAACTGCTGTCTCCGTGGGTCTTTCGAATGGCGTGCGGCAGCATCGCGCCGTCACGTGAACGGTGATGTGAACGCGGTGGCGATGCCCGCGCTACACCGACGTGCCCCCTGCACGGTCAGGCGCGGATGATAGCGCCCGAAAGGGCGTCGCGAATCACCGTGGGGTTGGACTGGCCGCCCAGCGGCGCATCCAGCACGCCGTCCAGCGCATCGCCGAAATATTCGGTCACGGTCGCCGCATCGCGCGCCGGTGGCTGGCCGTGCGGGTTCGCGCTGGTCGACACCAGCGCGCCGCCGAAGGCGCGGCACAACGCGGCAGCCGGTTCGTGCGCGGTGACCCGCAGCGCAATCCCCGCATGCGTACCGGCCACCCAGGCCGGCACCGCGGCCGAGCGCGGGAAGATCCAGGTGTGCGGGCCGGGCCAGCTGGCGCGCACCTGCTGCAGGACCCGCTCCGGCACCGCGGCCAGCTCGATGTAGCGCTCGACCTGGCCGAACTCCGCGGCGATCAGCAGCACGCCCTGGCTCGCCGGCCGCTGCTTCAGCGCGAACACGCGCTCGAACGCGGCCCGGTCATGCGGATCGCAGCCCAGGCCGAACACGGCCTCGGTCGGGTAGGCCAGCACGCCGCCGCGGCGCAGCAGCGCGGCGGCGGCATCGAGCGTGGCGAGGTCGAAATGTTGCAGCACTCAGGCGCCGGCCGGATCGGTGGCGCGCTTCCTCGAGGCGCCCTTCTTCGTCGCCGCCTTCCGTACCGTGGTTTTTTTCGCGGCGGTCTTCTTGGCGGTGCTCTTCTTGGTGGCGGTCTTCTTGGCGGCGGCCTTCTTCGCCGGCGCGGCTTTCTTCGCGGCAGCTTTCTTCGTCGCCGTCTTCTTGCCGAAGCGCCCCTTCTTCACGGGCGCGGCGGCCAGCAGCTCCAGGCACTGCGCCTCGGTCAGCTCCTTCGGCTCCTGCTCCTTCGGGATGCGCGCGTTCTTCTCGCCGTCGGTGATGTAGGCGCCGTAGCGGCCGTTGAGCACCTGCACGCCGTTGCCGAAATCGAGGATCACCCGGTTGGCCAGCATCTCCAGCTTGTCGGTCACCAGTTGCAGCGCCCGCGGCAGTTCGATCGTGTACGGATCGTCCTCGGGCTTGAGCGAGGCGTAGGTGTTGCCCTGCTTCACGAACGGGCCGAAGCGGCCGATGCCCACGCTCACCTCGTCGCCGTTTTCCGCCTGGCCCAGCTTCCGCGGCAGCTTGAACAGCTCCAGCGCCTCGGCCAGGCTGATGGTGTGCATGCTCTGGCCCGGGCGCAGGGAGGCGAACTGCAGTTTTTCGTCGCTGTCCTTGTCGCCGATCGCCGCATACGGCCCGAACCGGCCCAGCCGCACGAACACCGGCTTGCCGGTTTTCGGATCGGCGCCCAGTTCGCGCGCGCCGGTGGCCTCGCTGCGGTCGACCGACTCGGCCTTCTCGTCCACCTGCTGCTTGAACGGCTGCCAGAAGCGCTGCATCAGCGGCACCCAGGCTTCCTCGCCGCGGCTGACCGCGTCGAGCTCGTCCTCGAGCTTGGCGGTGAAGTCGTAGTCGACGTAACGGGTGAAATGCTGGGTGAGGAACTTGCTGACCGCGCGGCCGACGTCGGTGGGCTTGAAGCGACGGCTGTCGAGGAACACGTACTCGCGGTTCTGCAGCACCTGGATGATGCTGGCGTAGGTCGACGGCCGGCCGATGCCGTACTCCTCCAGCGCCTTGACCAGGCTCGCCTCGGAGTAGCGCGGCGGCGGCTCGGTGAAATGCTGGTCGGCGACGATCTCCTGCAGCGGCACCTGCTCGCCCTTCGCCAGGCGCGGCAGGCGACGGCCTTCGTCGTCGTCCTCGGCATTCTTCTGGTCGCGGCCTTCCTCGTACACCGCCAGGAAGCCCGGGTCGACCACGGTGGTGCCGCTGGAGCGGAACGCGGCGTCGCCACCGGCGACGTCACGCACGGCAAATTCCACCGTCACGGTGTTCAGCGTGGCATGGATCATCTGGCAGGCGACGGTGCGCTTCCAGATCAGCTCGTACAGCTTGCGCTGGTCGTCGTTGAGCCAGGCGGCCACCGACCGGGGCGTGCGCATCGCCGAGGTCGGACGGATCGCCTCGTGCGCCTCCTGCGCGTTCTTGGACTTGGTCTTGTACACCTGCGGCGCGTCCGGCAGCGCCCGCGCGCCGAAGTCGCGGGCGATCAGCTGGCGCAGCTCGGCCATCGCGTCGTCGCCGAGCATGGTCGAGTCGGTACGCATGTAGGTGATCAGGCCGACGTTGCCCTCCTCGCCCAGCGCCACGCCTTCGTACAGGCCCTGCGCCACCTTCATCGTGCGGCTGGTGGTGAAGCCCAGCTTGCGCGCGGCCTCCTGTTGCAGCGTGGAGGTGGTGAACGGCGCGGCGGGCCGGCGCTTGCGCTCCTTCGCGCCGACCTCGCTGACGGTGAGGCGGCCGTGCGCGGCCTGCGTCAGGGCATCCCGCGCGGCGTGCGCGGCGGCTTCGCTGGTGAGGTCGAACTGCTCGAACTTCTTGCCGTCGAGCCGGGACAGGCGCGCGGTGAAGTCGCCCTCGGCGTGCTTCAGCCGGGCCTCGATGGTCCAGTACTCGCGCGCCTTGAACGCCTCGATCTCCTCCTCGCGCTCGACGATCATGCGCAGCGCCGGCGACTGCACGCGGCCGGCGGAAAGCCCGCGCTGCACCTTGCGCCACAGCACCGGCGAGAGGTTGAAGCCGACCAGGTAATCCAGCGCGCGGCGCGCCTGCTGCGCGTCGACCAGGTCGTGCGACAACTGCCTGGGCGCGGCCACCGCGGCCTTGATCGCCTTCGGCGTGATCTCGGAAAACACCACCCGGTGCAGCTGCTTGCCCTTGGTCAGGCCACGTTCCTTCAGGATCTCGCTGATGTGCCAGCTGATCGCCTCGCCTTCGCGGTCCAAGTCGGTCGCCAGATAGATGTCGTCGGCCAGCCTGGCGGCCTTGGCGATCGCCTCGACGTGTTTCTGGTTGCGCTCGATCACCTCGTAGCTCATCGCGAAGTCGCGCCCGGTGTCGACCGCCCCCTCCTTCGGCTTGAGGTCACGCACGTGGCCGTAGGAGGCGAGGACCTGGAAGTCCTTGCCGAGGTATTTGTTGATCGTCTTGGCCTTGGCCGGCGATTCGACGATGAGCAGGTTTTTTGCCATGAAGCGGGATATCCGAAAGTGAGCCGCCGGCGCTTCCGTGCCGGGCATATATATAGTTGAAACCACGTTGCGGCTTGGGCTGTCAAGCCTGCGCGGGCAAGGGCATGGCCTGGTAGGCACTACCCGGGCGGCGCTCGATGCACCCGTCCAGTTCGAGCATCAGCAGCATCGAGGAGAGCGCCCCGGTCGACAGCCCGGTGCGCTGCACAAGTTCTTCCATTGTCGCCGGTTCGTGACCAAGTGCGGACAACAATCGTCGATATTCGGGATCCGCCGCGCTCGCCGGGCCGGCCCCCGGGGCCGGCTCGGCGCCCAACCGGGCGGCCAATTCCAGACCCAGCGAACGCGCCGCGGGAGCCAGCAATTCGACGATTTCCGCCGCGTGCTCCACCAGCCGCGCCCCATCGCGGATCAGCCGGTGGCAGCCGCGGGCCAGTGGATTGTGGATGGAGCCGGGCAGGGCGAACACCTCGCGACCCTGCTCGGCGGCCAGTCGCGCGGTGATCAGCGAGCCCGAACGCAAGCCCGCCTCGACCACCAGCACGCCCAGCGCCAGCCCCGAGATGATCCGGTTCCGCCGCGGGAAGTGATCGGAGCGCGCCGGCGTGCCCGGCGGGAACTCGCTGACCAGCGCGCCCTGCGCGGCCAGGCGCCGGGCCAGCGCGTGGTGCTTGCGCGGATACACCCGGTCGGGACCGGTGCCGATGACGGCCAGCGTGCGGGCTCCCGCGTCCAGCGCCGCGGCGTGCGCCGCGCCATCGATGCCGTCGGCCATGCCGCTGGTGATCGCGAAACCGGCATCGGCCAGCGCACGGGCGAACGCCCGGGCATGCGCCACGCCACCGGCACTGGCCGCGCGCGCGCCGACGATGGCCACCTGCGGGTGCAGCAGCAGGCTGGCGTCACCCGCCACGAACAGCACCGCGGGCGGTTGCGGGATGTGTTCCAGCTGCGGCGGAAAGTCTGCATCCGTGCAGCGCAGCAACCGATGGCCGGGCTCGGCGAGCCAGGCCAGGTCCTGTTCCAGTCGCGCCTCGTCCGGGCGCTCCAGCCAGGCCGGCGCGGCGGGGTCGAGCGCCGCGCTGCCCCGACGCAGCTGCGCCAGGGCGGCATGGATGTCGCCGCCGGCACGATCCAGCCACTGGCGCAGGCCGCCGGGACCGAGGCCGGGCGTGCGCAGCGCGGTCAACCAGGCGCGATGGTCGTCGCCATCAGGGGGCGGGATAGGCATGCCGGGCAGTTTACGCAGTGCCCGCAGACGAAAACGGCGCGGTGGTGGCCGCGCCGTCGCGTAGGCAGATGCCGTTGCCGTCGCCGGCTATTCGGGCATGGTCAGCCGGCCGCCGGCATGCACCGGGCGCAGGCTGTCCATCACCAGGCCGTAGCTGACCCGGTCGAAGGTGCGGAACACCATGACGTGGCCGACGTATTCGTCCGGCAGCGTCACCCGCTTGCCTACCCCGCGGTTCCAGCTGTTGCTGGCCACGTCGTCGTGGATGGTCTCGCCCGGCGCGAAGATCGAGAACGTGGTGCCGTTGTCGATGCCGTCGCGGGCGCCGACCGAGAGCAGCACCACCTGGCGCGAACCTGCCGCGCGCAGGGCGTCGGCAAAACCGATCACCTTGGCGTCGGCCGGCAGCGACTTCGGCGCGTGCGGGTAGTAGTAGGCGTCGTAGGGGTTGTCGTCGATCGGCAGGATCCGGTCGCCGCTGCGGATCTCGCGGGTGGAATCGAGCAGCAGCAGGGTCGCCGGGTCACCCGTGCGCAGGGTCTCGGCGGTGCCGATCACGGTCACCTCCACGCCGAGGTCGTCGCCCTTGCCGTAGTGGCCGTCATTGCGCGAATCCTCGCGCCAGGGCGCGTTGACCATCGCCGCATTGCTGTCCAGGTCGTGCGCCACCAGATCGGCATCGGCCGGGTCGTTCTGGTCGAAACCGCGGAACACGTGGCTGGGCCGCACGATCGCCCAGCGCTGGCCCGGCTCGCCCTGCAGGCCCCGCACGTAGAGGTTCTGGCCGACGGCGCCGCGCAGGCGGTTCTCCTCCAGGCCGACCACGTAGGGTGCCGAGCTGACCGTGTTGGAGTCCAGCACGCGCATGTCCTTGAGGAACATCTTCAGCTGGCTGAGCGGGATCGCCGGCACCGCCTCGCTTTCACGATGCACGCCCGGCTCCAGGCGCAGGCTCGGCCCGTTGATGAACGACAGGTTGAGCACGTCGCCGGGATAGATCAGATGGGGGTTGCGCACCTGCGGATTGGCCTGCCAGATCTCCGGCCACAGCCACGGCTTGGCCAGGAACTTGGCGGAGATGTCCCACAGGGTGTCGCCGCGGCGGACGGTGTAGCTGTCGGGGTGACTGGCACGCAATTGCGCGCCCGCGGCATAGACGGTCAGGGTGACCAGCATGCCGGCCAGCAACACGATTGTCTTTCTGATCATTGGCGGGAATCCCCCTTCCCCAGATGCTCGGTCGAGTGTAACCGAATGGTTAACCCGCGCAACCGGCGCGGGTTGGCGAAAATCGTCTGCGCTCGCGTGCTTGCCGACGTACAATGATGCACATTCTAGATCGCGTCGGGATGGGACTTTTACCAAATCGCCCGCACTTTCGACGCCGAGGTGATGCCATGTCCGTGCTTTCCATCCTGGAGTTCCCCGACCCCCGCCTGCGCACCCGCGCCGCGCCGGTCACCGTGTTCGACGCGAAACTCAAGCAGTTCGTGGCCGACATGTTCGAAACCATGTACGCCGCCAACGGCGTCGGCCTGGCCGCCACCCAGGTCAACGTGCACCAGCGGGTGCTGGTCGCCGACATGAGCGAGGGGCGCAACCAGCCGCTGGCGCTGATCAACGCGCAGCTGCTGGAGAAGGACGGCTCGCAGGTCTACCAGGAGGGTTGCCTGTCGTTTCCCGGCCTGTACGCCGACGTCACCCGCGCGCTCAAGGTGAAGGTCAGGGCGCAGGACGTGGACGGCAAGGAGATCGTGGTCGAGGCCGAAGGCCCGCTGGCGGTGTGCATCCAGCACGAGATGGACCACCTGGACGGCAAGGTCTTCGTCGATTACCTGTCGCCGCTCAAGCGCAGCCTGCTGCTGAAGCGGCTCGACAAGCAGCGCAAGCAGGCGGCCAGTGCTTGACTAGCGGCCGCCTGCGGCTGGCCTTTGCCGGCACCCCCGAGTTCTCCGTGCCCTGTTTCGAGGCTTGCCGCGCCAGCGGCGCCGAGCTGGTGGCCGTCTATACCCAGCCCGACCGCCCCGCCGGCCGGGGGCGCAAGCTGGTGCCCAGTCCGGTCAAGCAGGCCGCGCTGGCCGCCGGGGTGGCGGTCGAACAGCCCGAATCGCTGAAGTCCGCCGAAGCGCAGCAGCGGCTTGCCGACTATCGCCCCGACCTGCTGGTGGTGGTCGCCTACGGCCTGATCCTGCCGCGCAAGGTGCTCTCGATCCCCGGTCTGGGCTGCTGGAACGTGCATGCGAGCCTGCTGCCGCGCTGGCGCGGCGCGGCGCCGATCCAGCGTGCGATCCTCGCCGGCGACGCCGAGAGCGGGGTCGACCTGATGCAGATGGAGGCCGGCCTGGACACCGGCCCGCTGCTGTTGCGGCGACGCACCCCGATCCGCCCGGACGACACCGGCGGCTCGCTGCACGATCGCCTCGCCGCGCTGGGTGCCGAGGTACTGGCCGAGGGCCTGCGCCGCACGCTGGCCGGCGAGGTCCTGGTCGCCACGCCGCAACCGGCCGACGGCGCGACCTACGCACACAAGCTGGAGAAGGCCGAGGCGAAGCTCGACTTCAACCGTCCCGCACCCGAACTGGAACGCCAGGTGCGCGCGTTCGACCCGTGGCCGGTGGCCGAGGCCGGGATCGCCGGCGAACCGCTGCGGATCTGGGCCGCCCACGCCATCGACCTGGAGCACGGCGCCGCGCCCGGCACGGTGCTGGCGGCCGGCCGCGACGGCATCGACGTGGCCTGCGGCAGCGACGCCCTGCGCATCACCGCGGTGCAGCGCGCCGGCGGCAAGCGCATCGGTGCGGCAGACTATCTCAACGCCCGCCCCGAACTGCGCCAGCGCCCGTGAAAACCGATAGCCGCGCCCTGGCCGCCAGGGGACTGGCCGAGATCGCCCTGCGCGGCGCCTCGCTGCGCGAGGTGATGGAGCGTTCCGCCCCGCGCCTGGCCGATCCCCGTGACCGCGCCCTGCTGATGGCCCTGCTCAGCGAAGGCGCACGCTGGTGGCTGCGCTTCGACGCGGCCATCGACGGCCTGCTGGAGAAACCCCTGCGCCACAAGGACCCGGCCGTGCACGCGCTGCTGGTGCTGGGACTGGTGCAGCTGGAGGTCCTGGAACTGCAGGATTACGCGGCCGTCGCAGCCACCGTCGAGGCGGTGCGCGCGCTGAAGCGGCCGCAGCTGGCCGGGCTGGTCAATGCCGTGCTGCGGCGCTGGCAGCGTGAGCGCATCACGCGCCTGGCCGTGCTCGATGCCGAGCCCGGTACCCGCCACGCCCATCCCGCCTGGCTGGCCGCGGCGCTGGCACGGGACTGGCCGGCACAGGCCGCCGCGGTAATGGCGGCCGACAACGGCGAGCCGCCGCTGATGCTGCGGGTCAACCGCCGGCGCTCCCGGCGCACCGAGCTGGTCGGACAACTGCAGGCGGCCGGCCACGCCGCCACCGCCCACCCGTGGCTGGCCGATGCCGTGGTGCTGCCGCACAGCACCGACGTCACCCGGCTGCCCGGCTTCGGCGACGGGCACTTCGCGGTACAGGACGGCGCCGCCCAGGTGGCCGCCGACCTCGCCGACCTGCAGCCGGGCCTGCGCGTGCTGGACGCCTGCGCGGCCCCCGGCGGCAAGGCCTGCCACCTGCTGGAACGCGCCGACATCGAGCTCACCGCGCTGGAGCTCGAGCCCGCCCGCGCGGAGCGGATCAGGCAGAACCTGATGCGCCTGCGGCTGGATGCGAAGATCCTGGTCGGCGACGCCGGGGCGCCCGCGCGCTGGTGGAAGGGCCAGCGCTTCGACCGCATCCTGGTCGACGCCCCCTGCTCGGCCACCGGCGTGCTGCGCCGGCGCCCGGACGTGCGCCTGCACCGGCGCGA
>JBDZVT010000024.1:0-46940 GCA_040255835.1 Lysobacteraceae bacterium | reverse complement strand
GCGGGGGCCGGCCGCGGCGCCGCGCGCTGGACCGGCTGCGGCCGCGGCGGCTGGCGCACCACGGCGGGGCGGGCGATCTCGCGGGGCGACTGGCGCACGATGTTCGGGCGCGCCGTCGCGGCCCGCTCGACGCGTGGCTCGGCGCGCACGCGCGGCGGATCGGCCATCGGGCTGGAAACGCGCGCCGGGCGTTCCCGCGCGGCGGGTTCGCCGACCCCGGCGCGGCGGATCGGCGCCACCCGCGGCAGCGTCGGTTCGCTGCGGGCAGCCGGGCTGATGTAGCTGACTCCGGGCCGCGGCATCGCCACCGCAGCCTCGCTCCGGCGCTCCTGCGGGTGGGCGAAACGTGCCGAGCGCGGTTCCGCGCGCGGCGCCGGCGCGGGGGCCACCCGCTGCGGCACCGGCAGCGTGGCGCCGGCGTTGCGCGTGGCCGGTCGGCGTGCTTCGGAGGCCGCGGAGAGCTCGGCACGGCGCGGTTTCAGCACGCGCACGTTCGGTGCCGGTCGCGCATTGCCCGGCCGGACCGCCACGTCGGCGGCCACCACCGGCGGCGCGCGGCGCGCGACCACCGTGCGCTGGAAGCCGCCGCTGGGCAGCTTGCGCACGTGCGCGCTGCGCTCGTTGGACGTGTTTCGCGGCAGCGGGCGGATCATGTCCACGCCGCGCGGCGCGACCTTGGTCGACGCCAGCCGGGCCGGGTCGAGCTTGACCAGGTGGCGCTGCACGGCGCCGCCGGCGGCGAATTCGCGCGAGGACATCGCGGTGATGCCGCGCGGGGCGTAGCGGTTGGCGTAGTGCTCGTCGAACGGCCGGTTGTTGCGGTAGCGGCCGTAGTGGCTGGCCACGCGGTCATCGATGGCGACGCGGGTGATGCGCCGGGTCACGCGGATGTTGTTGACGTTGACGCGGCGGTAGTAGTCGCGGTTGCAGCGGTACCACGGGTTGTAGACCTCGCCCGGGCCGAGCGGGAACCAGCCGACCGGGCCGCTGCCGATGCCGACCGAGAAGCCGCCGCCGCCGACGAAGGCGACCAGCGCCGGCGCGTAGATCGGCCGGGCGTAGCGCGGCCCCGGGACCCAACCCCAGCCGCGGTGGGTGTGCGCCCAGCGGCCATAGTGGTATGGCGCATAGCCCCACGGCATGGCGTCGATCCAGGTCCAGCCCCAGGGCGCGATGTAGGCCCAGTGGCCGTCGCGATACGGCGCCCAGCCCACGGCCACGTCGCTCGGGTACCACACCGCACCGTAGTCGCTGTCGTCCTGCCATTCGCCGTACTGGTCCAGGTCCTGGTAGCCGACCACCTCGGGCGAGACGTACTGGCCGCTGCGCGATTGCGCGTAGCGCTGGTCGCGCTGCTCCACCCAGGCGTCGAAACCGTCGCCGCCGTCGATGTCGCTGATCGCGATGGTGGCGAGGTCGGAGTCGACGAAGCGGTAGCTGCGCCCGGCGAACACGTCGCGCCGCGCGTCGTTTTCGCCGTACACGGTGGCCCTGCCGTCGAACACGGTGACGCGGGTCTCGTTGCCGTCGATGTCCACGCGCACGCGGCCGGGCTGGTCGATCACCAGCGCCACCGTGGGCGTGTCGATCTCGAAGCTCTGGCCCTGCTCGAGCTGGCGCACGCTGAGGCTGAGGGTGCCCTGGGTCAGTTCGATCTGCGCCAGCTGGTCGTCCAGGTCGAGCACGCCCATGTCGGTGCGCTGGTCGAGCCGCAGGGTGGCGCCGCCCAGTTCCAGCTCGGCGCGGGTATCGTCGCCGCTGGAGAGCTTGTCGCCGGTGGTGAGCGGGCGATTGACGCTGGCGTCGATCCAGTCGCTGGCGCCGGCCGGCAGCAGGCCGAGCTCGCCGCTGGACCACGACAGCCGGGCCACGCGGCTGGGCGGGGCATAGCCGTCATCGTCGCCGGCGGCCTGCGCGTGGGCGGTGCCGCTGGCGGCCAGCAGCACGGCCAGCGCCGCGGCGTGCCACGAGCGCGAAACGAACAGTCTGGTCAAGGTCCGCATGGCGGTCTCCCCTGGGAACGGTGGGTGGAGCGGTGGCACGGATGGATCACGAGCCGATTATGCGCATGGGACAGGTTATCCATGCCTTGTCCAACGCGCGGGGGCCTGGATGGTTCACCGGCCGGCCACTTCCGGTTAAGCCCCCATTGGGGTGGCCGGCCAGTTCCCAGCGCGCGCGGCCCGGGTTACCATGCGCGGACCCACCGCGGGTGTAGCTCAATGGTAGAGCTGTAGCTTCCCAAGCTACTGACGAGGGTTCGATTCCCTTCACCCGCTCCATTCCCCCATGCCGCGATTTGCGAACTGTCTCGAACCATGGCGGATCCGATCGGTGCACGGCTGGTGGTCCTGGGTTGGCGCGAGCGGCTGGCCCTGCCGGGACTGGGCATCGCGCGGCTCAAGGCCAAGCTCGATACCGGGGCGCGCAGCAGTTCGTTGCATGTCGATACGCTGGAGGCGTTCCGGCGCGATGGCGAGGTGTGGTTGCGCTTCGCGCTGCATCCCGGGCGACGCCAGCCGGTGGTGCATGCCGAGGTCCGCGCGCTGGACCGGCGCATGGTCACCGACACCGGCGGGCGACGCACCGAGCGCTGGTTCATCCGCAGCGAAGTGGAGCTGGCCGGCTTGCGCTTCAGCGTTGACATCAACCTCACCGATCGCCGCCATATGCTGTTTCCGCTGCTGCTCGGGCGCACCGCGCTGGCCGGGCGTTTCATCGTCGACCCCTCGCTTTCCTATACCCAGCCCTCGCCGCGGCCGAATCCCGCCGCGGACGTCGCGAGTCCTGCATGAAGATCGCCATCCTGTCGCGCAATACCCGCCTGTATTCGACCAAGCGCCTGGTCGAGGCGGCCCGTGAACGCGGCCACGTGGTGCGCGTGCTCGACCCGCTGCGCTGCTACGTGCGCATTGCGCCCGGGGCGGTGGCGATCCGCTACAACGGCAAGCCGCTGCGCGACATCGACGCGGTGATCCCGCGCATCGGCACCTCCACCACGTTCTACGGCACCGCGGTGCTGCGCCAGCTGGAGATGATGGGCGTGTACACGCCCAACCCGTCCGACGCGGTGCTGCGCGCGCGCGACAAGCTGCGCTGCCTGCAGATCCTCGCCGCGCAGGGCATCGACATGCCGGTCACCGTGTTTGGCGACAACCCGGACGACAGCGCCGACGTGCTGGCCCTGCTCGGCGAGCCGCCGCACGTGATCAAGCTCAACGAAGGCAGCCAGGGCACCGGCGTGGTGCTGGCGGAGAAGCGCAGCGGTTCGCAGAGCGTGATCGAGGCGTTCCGCGGCCTGTACGCGAACTTCCTGGTGCAGGAGTTCATCGGCGAGGCGAACGGCAGCGACATCCGCTGTTTCGTGGTCGGCCGCAAGGTGGTAGCCGCGATGCAGCGCGAGGCCAGCCCGGGCGATTTCCGCGCCAACCTGCACCGCGGCGGCAGCGCGGTGGCGGCGAACCTGAGCGCGGAGGAGAAGCGCCTCGCGGTCAAGGCCGCCGCCGCGCTGGGCCTGGGCATCGCCGGCGTCGACCTGCTGCGCTCCAAACGCGGTCCGCTGCTGCTGGAGGTCAATGCGTCGCCGGGCCTGGAAGGCATCGAGGCCGCCTCCGGCGTCGACGTGGCCGGCGCGATCGTGCAGCACCTCGAACGGCACGTGGTCCGGCGTGGGCACGGGTTAACCGCCGCCTAACCTGCCAGCCGCTATAAGGTCGGCGTTGTCTGTCGGCGGGCGAGCCCGTGACGGGCGGCAGGTGATGGTTGCGGGGCAGTTGTTTGGGCCCAGGTGGCGACGGCAAGTCGTGCATCTGGGCCTTTTTCTTGGAGAACCCGGGAAGCCCGATACACGCCGGACCTGCCCACGCGAACCGGGCACCGGCGCCCGATCCGCGTCCGGCCCTGCAGGGCCGGGCCGGGAGATCGAAAGTCACCCGCTTCCGGCGCGCCGCGTTCACGCAAGCTTGTTAAGCTGGCAATCCCCACCGGCCCGGCGCCGGTTGTGCAGGAGTGGCACATGCGCGTATTGGTAATCGAAGACAACAGCGACATCGCCACCAACATCGGCGATTACCTGGAGGACCGCGGCAACGTGGTCGATTTCGCCGGCGACGGCGTGACCGGGCTGCACCTGGCGGTGGTGCACGATTTCGACGTGATCGTGCTGGATCTCACGCTGCCTGGCATGGACGGCCTGGAAGTGGCGCGCAAGCTGCGCCACGAGGCGCACAAGCAGACGCCGATCCTGATGCTCACCGCGCGCGACGCGCTGGAGCAGAAGCTGACCGGCTTCGAATCCGGTGCCGACGACTACATGACCAAGCCGTTCGCGCTGCAGGAACTCGCCGCCCGGCTGGAGGTGCTCTCGCGCCGCGGCAAGGGCCCGCAGAGCCGCGTGCTGAAGGTGGCCGACCTCACCTTCAACCTCGACACGCTCACCGTGAACCGCGAGGGCAAGTCGATCCAGTTGAACCCGATCGGCCTGAAGCTGCTGCAGGCGCTGATGGAGGCCAGCCCCTCGGTGGTGACCAGGCAGGATCTGGAGCAGCGCGTGTGGGGCGAGGAGCTGCCCGATTCCGACTCCCTGCGCGTGCACATCCACGGCCTGCGCGCGGCGATCGACAAGCCGTTCGGCAAGCCGCTGATCCACACGCGGCACGGCATTGGCTACCGGATGGTCGAGCCGGATGCAGTCCAGGCGTAAGCTTCGTTTCCGCTTGATCGTCTCCTTCGCGCTGTTCGGCTTCGGCCTCAGCGCGTTGTTTGCCGTGGCCGCGCTAAACATACGCGCCAAAGTGGAGGATCAACTGATCACCACCAGCCTGCAGGATGAGGTCGACAACCTCAATGCCCAGGTGCGTGCCGACCCCACGCAAACGCCGCACTTCAACATCGTCAAGGCATGGACCTGGAGCGATCGGACGATCTACAAGGCGCCGCTGGATTGGCAGCAGTTACAGACCGGCGTGCACGACATCACCGAAACCGATGCGGATGGCCATATCAAGCGCTACAAGCTGGCGGTGCGGCGCGAAGGTGGGGTCATCAGTTTCCTGCGTTATGACGTCTCGCGCGACGAACTGGGCAAGCAGCAACTTCTCCTCAGTGTGATCGGTGCGGTGTTCCTGTTCGGCCTGCTTTCGCTGGCGATCGGCGTATGGCTGTCGCGCAAGGTGCTCAAGCCGGTCAGCGACCTGGCCCAGCGGCTGCGCGATTTCCGCCGTGCCGGCAAGGCCGAGCCGCTGGCGCCGCATTTCGCCGACGACGAGGTGGGTGAGCTGGCGCACGCGCTGGACGAGTATTCGGCGCGGCTCACCGCGATGGTCGAGCGCGACCGCGAATTCAACTCCGACGTCAGCCACGAGTTGCGCACGCCGCTGGCGGTGATCGCCAGCACCACCGAACTGCTGCAGGGTTCGCCCGACCTCACGCCCAAGCTGGCCGAACGGCTCAAGCGCATCGAGCGCGCCTCGCGCCAGGCCACCGAGCTGATCGAGGCGCTGCTGCTGCTGTCGCGTGCCGAGCGCCGTGGCCCGACCCGCGGCGAGACCACCGAGGTGGACAAGGTCGCCGCCGACGTGATCGAGAGCCAGCGCCCGCAGATGCGCGGCAAGCCGCTGACGATCGCGCTGGAGGTGCGCAGCCCGGTCAGCGTCAACGCGCCGGCCTCGGTGCTGGCGGTGGCGCTGACCAACCTGATCGGCAACGCGATCAAGTACACGCTGGAGGGCAGCGTGCAGGTGGTGGTGGGCGACGGCGGCATCGAGGTGATCGACACCGGCCCCGGGATCAAGCCGGAGGAGGCCGAGCGCCTGTTCCAGCGCGGCGTGCGCGGCGAAGGCGCCGGCGGCAGCGGCGCCGGGCTGGGCCTGGCGATCGTGCGGCGCCTGTGCGAGCTGTATGGCTGGGACGTGGCGATGCGCCCGCGCACCGACGCCAACGGCGCGATCGCCAGCATCGCGTTTTCGTAGGGGAAGATCTGAACAAGCCGTCATTCCAGCGCCTTCAAATAGTTGCCGAGGCACTGGATCCCAGCTTTCGCTGGGATGACGAGCATGGAGAGTCGAAGTTGCGGCAAAGTGGGTCAGGGCGTCGCCGTGTCGAACAGGTCCGTCTGCGCCTGGTAGCTGTCGCGGTCGACGAAGCCGGCCAGGCCCACGCCGACCAGCCGGTAGCGCGTGGTCGCCGGGTGTTCCACGCGCTCGCGCAAGGTGCAGGCGATCTCGCCCAGCTCGCGGGCCGAACGCGGCCGTTGCGGTGGCGTGAGGCTGCGGGTCAGGGTGTGGAAGTCGGCCGTCTTCAGCTTCAGCACCACGGTGCGGGCGACCCGTTCGCGCTCGCGCTGGTAGCCGCTCCAGGCCTTGTCGGCCAGGCGGCGGATGTGCGGCTCCAGCTCGTCCAGCGGCAGGTCGTGCTCGAAGGTGTCTTCGGCCGAGATCTGCAGGGTGGGCCGCTCCGGTTGCACCGGGTGTTCGTCGATGCCGTGGGCCAGCTCGTGCAGGCGCCGGCCCCAGCGGCCGAAGCGTTGCTCCAGGTCGGCGGCGGCGCGTTCGCGCAGCTCACCTACGGTGGCGATGCCCAGCGCGGCAAGCTTGCCTTCCATCACCTTGCCCACGCCGGGCAGCCGGCCCACCGGCAACGGCGTCAGGAAGGCGAGCACCTGGCGCGGGCGGATCACGCACAGGCCGTCGGGCTTGTTCCAGTCCGAGGCGATCTTGGCCAGGAACTTGTTTGGCGCCACGCCGGCGGAGGCGGTCAGTGCAGTCTCTTCGCGGATCGCCGCGCGGATCGCCTCGGCGGTGGCGGTGGCCGAGGGCAGGGCGGTTTTCGTGGTGGTGACGTCGAGATAGGCCTCATCCAGCGACAGCGGCTCGATCAGGTCGGTGTGGCGGGCGAAGATCCCGTGGATCTGCCGCGACACCGCCTTGTAGCGCACGAAATCCGGCGGCACGAACACCAGCTGCGGGCACAATCGCTCGGCGCTGACCGCCGGCATCGCCGAGCGCACGCCGAACACGCGCGCCTCGTAGCTGGCCGCGCACACCACCGAGCGCGCGCCGCGCCAAGCCACCGCCACCGGCTTGCCGCGCAGCGCCGGGTCGTCGCGCTGCTCCACCGACGCGTAGAACGCATCCATGTCGATGTGCAGGATTTTCCGCGGGGCGGACATCTCGGGGATCGCGGCCTGGCGTGGCGGAGGAACCCGTTCATTGTACGCAGCGCGGGCACGCCCTCAGCGCCAGAACGGGATCACGTATTTGTCGGTGGCGTCGTGCGACTTGTCGCGGCCTGCCTCGGCCGGTGCCGGCATCACGCGCAGCTCGTGACGCCCCGGCGCCAGTGCGCGCACGTCGATCATCGCCACCAGCGCCGGCCGTTGTGTGCGCGGGTCGCTGCCGGTCGCGTAGTGCAGCGCCTGCAACGGCTTGTCGTCCAGCGTCACCGGGTGCAGCTTGCCCAGGCAATCGAGCGTATGTTCGACGCGCGCCTTGGGCTCGGTCAGCGCCAGCGCCGCGGCGCACTGCCGCTGGATGGCGGCGCCGTCGCGGTCGGGTTGATAGGGCACCACCAGTTGCAGGTAGGACGTGTCGACCACTGCGCTCTGGATATAGGGCACGGCCGGATCGCGCGCCGGGTCGCGCTGGTCGTCGTAGTGCGCGGCGTTTATGGCGCGGCTGCTGTTGGCCAGGTAGGGAAAGGCGGCGTAGTTGCCGAGCCGGTAGGGCGACTTGGCGGGCAGCACGGTCAACACCCCGAGCACTGCGGTGGGAAGTATGACCAGGATGATGATGAGGGAGACGCGCGCCTCGCCGATGCGGCTGGAAACCAGCAACCAGCTCTGCTGGCCGCGACCGATGCCGGTTCGGGCGTAGAACCGGAAAATCCACGCCAGGGTGCGCCGCTGCCAGCTCGTCGCGGCCAGCCTGTCGCCGAAGCGGCGATCGATCAGTTGCGCTACCGGAAAGGGCAGCATCAGTGTGGCGAAGAACAGCAGCAACAATTCCGTAGGATTGAAGCTCGTGTCGAACGCCCATTGCAGTGTTCCGGCGGTACCCAACGCGATACCGGCAACAAGACAGATCGCCAGCATCATGCTGCCCAGCATCACGCCCAGCGCAAACACCACGGTGGCGCGGTTGTCCGCCCGGTCGATGTAGACGTGCCCAGGCAGCGTGCGCTGCTGCTCCACCGAGCGGCGTACCGGGCCCATGCGCAAGCGTTCCCAGCGCACGCCGTCCGGGAATACCGAATGCAGGCCGACCAGGGCGATCCACTGCGCGCGCAGGATCAGGTGCAGGGTGAAGGTGGCTGCCAGGATCAGCGCAGCCGCTTTCAGGTAGACGAAGACCAGGGTGAGCGCTGTCACCGCGACCTGGTCGAAGCGCGGTATCAGCGAAAAGAAGCGATCGTCCAGCCAGCCGGGCAGCTGCAGCATGGCGAACACCGCCACGCCGGAGATCAGCAGCTCCACCTCCCAGGTCGGCGTGGTGTGGCGGGGCAAGGCATCGGGGTCTTGCGCGGGCTCGGTCGGGGGATCGTTGGCGGTCATGCGGGAAGGTTCCGGTAGTGGGTCTCAGTGGCCTGACGAAGCGAGTGCGGCGCGCTGCAGCGCGGGGTGGGCGGCGAGCAGGTGCGCGAAGCGTTCGGCGGCGCGCGGTTGCGCGGCGAGGAACAGCGACGGTTCGATCAGCTCCAGTTCCATCAGCAGGAAACGCCCGCCGCTGACCACGCCATCCACCCGCGCGTATGCCGGCACCTCGTGGCCCGCGGCGGCGAGCGCGGCCAGGGCGCGTTCCGCGGCCGCGCGGATGGCGGTATCCGGCGTGGCCGGTTCGTTGTGCCCGCCATGCTCGTCCTGCACGCGGTAGTCGCCGGCGGCGGGGCGCTTGATGACGGCGTGGCTGTATTCGCCGCCGAAGTACAGCAGCGACCACTCGCCGGCACTGGCGATCTCGGGGAGGTAGGGCTGTACCAGGTACTCCATCGCCGTCGGCAGCTGCGCCACGGCCGCCGCGAACGCAGCATCGCCGACCTCGCCGCGCAGCGTCTGCCAGGCGCCGCCGCTGATCGTCGGCTTGACCACCACCGATCGTGCCGGCATCGACGCCAGTACGCGCGCCAGCTCATCGCCACGGGCCAGCCGGGTCGGGATGGTCGCCACGCCCAGGCGCGAGAGCTCGAACAGATAGCGCTTGTCGCTGTTCCAGCGCAGCAGGTGGCTGTCGTTCACCATGGCGACGCCGAGCCGGTCGAGCCGATCCAGCCATTGCCCGAACGCGGCAGGGTGCCGGTGGTAGTCCCAGATCGTGCGGATCAGCACCAGGTCGAACGTCGACCAGTCGGCCTGCGCGTCGTTCCACACGCACACCGTCGGCGGCACGCCCAGTTGCGCCAGCGTGGCGGCCAGATGCGCGTCGTCCGGGTCGATCCACGCGCGCGCGGCGCAGGTCGCGAGGGCGAGTCGGGCGGGGCGCTCGGGCAGGGGCATCGGTGCAATCTAGCAGCGCTGGCCGGCGATGCGCGCTGTCCCGTGCCGGACGGTACTGGTGAAGGCGCCCCCGACAATGGCAAGGTAGGCGGTGTGCTGACCGAACCTGCCAATGCCTATGCCCGCCGCCTGAACACCTGGGACGCCGCGATGATCGTCATCGGCGGCGTGATCGGGGCGGGCATTTTCCTCACCCCGTCGACGGTGGCGCGGCACACCTCCTCGGGTCTGGAGCTGCTGGTGCTGTGGGCGATCGGCGGCGGGCTCACGCTGGCCGGCGTGCTCTGCTACGCCGAGCTGGGTGCGCGGCGGCCGCAGGCCGGCGGCATCTACGTCTACCTGCGCGAGGCGTTCGGCCTGATGCCGGCGTTCCTGTTCGGCTGGACCATGGCGCTGATCAACTACCCCGGCAGCGTGGCGGCGGTGGCGACGATGTTCGCCGAATACCTGTGCAGCGCGCTGGGCCTCGCCGGACCGGCGTTCGTCAAGCCGGTGGCGGTGGGCGCGATCGTGTTCATCGTGGGCATCAACCTGTTCGGCATCCGCGCCGGCGCCTGGCTGCAGAACCTGTTCACCGTGCTCAAGCTGCTGGCGATCGCACTGCTGGTGATCACCGGCCTGGTGCTGGCGCACGAGCACCTGGGCGTGGCGCTGATCGGCCAGCCGGCCACGCCCGCTTCGCCGTGGGCATTCGCGGGCGCGCTGTTGCCGGTGCTGTTTTCCTACGGTGGCTTCCACTATCTCAACGACCTGGCCGGCGAGGTGCGCAATCCGCAGCGCACCCTGCCGCGCGCGCTGGGCATGGGCATGACCGGCGTGGTGGTGTGCTACCTGCTGGCCAACTATGCCTATCTCGCCGGACTGGGGCATGCCGGCCTCGCCGCCAGCGAGGCGCCGGCGGCGGATCTGCTGCGCCGCCTGTTCGGCGAGCACGGCGCCACCGTGATCGCGGTCGGCATCGCCTGCTCCACCTTCGGCTATTGTGCGATCGCGGTGGCCGGTGGCGCCCGCGTGCTGCAGACGATGGGCGCCGACGGAGTGTTCTTTCGCGCCGCCGGAAGGGTGGATCCGCGCACCCGCGCGCCGCAGGTGGCGCTGGCCCTGCTCGGGGCCTGGGCGGTGGTGCTGACCTTGTCCGGCACGTTCGGCCAGCTGCTCAACTACACCACGGTCGGCGAATGGCTGGGCCACGTGTTCGGCATCGGCACGCTGTTCTGGTACCGCAGGCATTTCATCGACGAGCCGGCGCCGTACCGGGTGCCGTTCTATCCGCTGCTGCCGCTGATCTTCGTCGTCACCGTGTTCGGCGTGATCGTCGCCAGCGCGATCCACGCCCCGCGCGACGCCGGCATGAGCCTGGTGATCATCGCGCTGGGCGTGCCGGTGTACTACGGCTGGCAGCGCTGGGTGCGCCGGCACCCGCTGGCGTAGGCTGGCGGCGAGTTGCTGCCGGCGGTGATGCCGATGAACGTGCCTGTGTGGATTGCCTGCCTCGGTCTGGCCATGCCGAGCGCCGGCCACGCCGGGGGCGTGGATGCGGTGCGCCGCGAGGTGGTCGGCACCATCCAGCTGGAACAGGTGCGGCAGGTGGGTGGCGTCGAGCACGCCGCCGACGGCGTGGCGCAGCGTCGCTACGCCTTCGCGCCGGCGGCGCAGCCGCGGATCGTGATCACCCCGGATCGCGGGACATGGGACTGGTCGAACCAGGGCGAGCTGCTGGTGCGCGTGCAGAACGCGATGCCGTGGGCGGTCACGCTCGATGTCGAGATCGACAGCAGCGCCGGCCGGCGCCTGCAGACACGCGTGGGCCTGCCACCGGGACCGCCGCAGACGCTGGTGATTCCGCTGCGCGCCACCTCGCCCCGGGCGCAGGGGATGCAGGTCGGTCCGCCGATGCCGTTCGACGATGATGGCCGGCTGATCCTGCTGGCGACCACCGCGCACGGCGCGCTGGAGCGGCGCCACGTGCGCGCCATCCGTCTGGGCATCCCCTCGCCGCAGGCGGAACAGACGCTGCTGCTCGGCGGCATCGGCACCGCGCCGGGCGAGACGGGCTTGCGCGCCGCGTATGCCGGCATCGTCGATCGTTACGGGCAGTACACGCGCGCGCAGTGGCCGGAGAAGATCGACTCCGATGCCGCGTTGCGCGCCGCGGTGCGGGTGGATGCGGGGAGCGCGCCGGCGAGTACCGATACCTACGGCGGCCAGGTCGGCCCGGCGCTGGAGCGCACCGGCTGGTTCCACGTGCAGAAGCAGGCAGGCCGCTGGTGGCTGGTGACGCCCGAGGGGCACGCGTTCTTCTCGCTGGGCGTCAATGCGGTCAGCGCCGAGGGCGGGCGCAGCTACGTGCAGGGCCGCGAATTCATGTTCAACGACCTGCCGCCCGATCGCGGCGAGTGGGCGGCCTTTTACGGAACCAGCGACAGCCGGCGCCCGGGCGAGGGCGCCAGCCAGGGCATCGCGTACAACCACGGCCGCTGGTTCGATTTCTACCAGGCCAATCTCCATCGCGTCGACGGCAAGGACTGGCTGGCCGCCTGGCGCAAGCGCACGCTGGATCGCCTGCAGGCCTGGGGGTTCAACACCATCGGCAACTGGAGCGACGCCGCACTGGGGCGCGCGCATCGCCTGCCGTACACGCGCTCGATCAACATCGCCGGCGACTATGCCGGCGTCGCCAGCGGCTACGACTACTGGGGCCGCATGCCCGATCCGTTCGATCCGCGCTTCGCCGCCGCCACCGAGGCCGCGATGGCGAAGGCAAGCGCGGGCGTGGCCGACGATCCGTGGCTGCTCGGCTACTTCGTCGACAACGAACTGGCCTGGGCGGGCACCGGGCCGCAAGGTCGCTGGGGCCTGGCATCGGGAACGCTCGCCGGCGACGCGCACAGCCCGGCCAAGCAGGCCTTCATCGCGATGTTGCGCAAGCAGTACGCCACGCCGCAGGCGCTGGGTGAAGCCTGGGGCATCGCGCTCCATGCATGGGATGCGCTGCAGGTCACCGGTTACACGGCGCCCGCGCCGAACGAGGCACATCCGGCGATCGCCCGGGACTACGGCCGCTGGTTGCGTCGCTATGCCGACACCTATTTCCGCGCCGTGGCCGCAGCGATCCGTCGCCACGATCCGCACCACCTGTTCCTGGGCGGACGCTTCGCGGTGTACACACCCGAGGCGGTTGCCGCCTGCGCGCAATATTGCGACGTGGTCAGTTTCAACGCCTATGCCGACCTGCCGCAGCATCACGTCGACATGGCGCTGGTGCAGACGCTGGATCGACCGGTGCTGCTCAGCGAATTCCATGCCGGCTCGAACGACCGCGGTCCGTTCGGTGCGGGCGTGGTGCCGGTGGCGGACGAGGCCGGGCGCGGCGAGGCCTATGCGAGGTATCTCGCTGCCGCCAGGGCGAATCCGCACGTGGTCGGCGCGCACTGGTTCGAGTACGCCGACCAGCCGGTGACCGGCCGCCTGCTCGATGGCGAGAACAGCCACGTCGGTCTGGTCGGCATCACCGACGTGCCGTTCGCCGGCTTCGTGCAGACGGTGCGCGAAGCCAACCGGCGCGCCCGCTCCCGAACCGCCGCTGAACCGTGATCGCTGTGCTATCGGCTATGCTGGGGAACCACGCAGCCGGCATGTGGTCGGCTGAACTCGTGACCTCAACATTCATCCGGGATTGCCACCATGAACCTGCCTCGTTCCGCGCTCGCTGCCGCACTTGTCGTCGCCGCCGGCCTGTCCGTTGTTCCCGTCCAGCCGGCGCATGCCGCGGACCAGCTCGGTGGCAGCCCGGTGGCGGGCGTGTGCATGCTCTCGCGTGAAGCGGTGTTCGCCCAGTCCAAGGTCGGCAAGGCCGCGAGCGCGCGGCTGAGCCAGCTGGCCGAGCAGGCAAGCACCCAGCTGTCGAACCAGCGCAAGCCGCTGGATACGGACATCCAGGCCTTCCAGCAGAAGGCCTCGACGCTCAGCGAGGACCAGCGCAAGCAGCAGGGCGCCGCCCTGCAGCAGCGCATGCAGACCTTCCAGTCGCAGGCCAGCGAGCAGAACGAGCGCATCCAGCTCACCCGTGCCAAGGTGATGCAGCGGATCGGCCAGGAGGCGCAGCCGGTCGTTGCCGCCAGCTACCAGAAACATGGCTGTGGCCTGCTGCTCAACCGCGACGCGGTGCTGGGCGGCAACACCACCAACGACCTGACCAGCGACGTCGTGCAGGGCCTGGACGCCAAGCTCACCACGATCAGCTTCAACCTCGAACCGCTGCCGGCCAAGGGCGCCGCGAACGGCGGCGCGAAGTAATTTTCCAGGCCGCATGGTCGGCGGCGCTGCCGCCGGCTCCCGCGTTTGCCGCGCCAACACCGGAATCATGATGAACCCGTCCGCTTCCTATCCCGTCGGTACCCCGGGCCAGCCCTGGGGCGAGGCCGAACGCGAGGCCTGGCGCTCGCGCCAGCGCGTGCAGCGCAGCTACGCGAATGATGTGCTGCACCGGATCGATGCGTTGCGCGCGCGGTGGGAGGTGTCGCAGTACGGCGAACTGGATTGTCCCGACGCCCGCTACCCGCTGTACGCCCTGCGCAGCAGCGGCTGGCGCGAGGAGCTGCCGGTGATGCTGGTCACCGGCGGCGTGCACGGCTACGAAACCAGTGGCGTGCATGGCGCGCTCGAGTTCGCCGAAACGCGGGCGGAAACATTCGCCGGCCGGGCCAACCTGCTGGTCGTGCCGTGCGTGAGCCCGTGGGGCTACGAACGCGTCCAGCGCTGGAACGCCGCCGCACTGGACCCCAACCGCTCCTTCCACGCGGACAGCCCGGCGCAGGAAGCGGCCGCGCTGATGGCACTGGTCGCGCCGCTGCGCGAGCGCGTGGCGATGCACATCGACCTGCACGAAACCACCGACAGCGACGAGAACGAGTTCCGCCCGGCCCTGGCCGCGCGCGACGGCAAGCCGTTCGAACCGGGCACCATTCCCGACGGTTTCTATCTGTGCGCCGACAGCGCGCGGCCGCAGCCGGCGTTCCAGCAGGCAGTGATCGACGCGGTGGCCGCCGTCACCCATATCGCGCCGGCCGACCCGGACGGCACCATCATCGGTTCGCCGGTGGTGGCGCACGGCGTGATCGAATACGACTACGGGCGGCTCGGCCTGTGCGGCGGCGTGAGCGCTGCGCCCTATCGCACCACCACCGAGGTCTACCCCGACAGCCCGCGCGCCACGCCGGCGCAATGCAACGCGGCCCAGGTAGCCGCGGTGGTGGCTGCCATCGACTTCGCGCTGGCGCATCCGGTCCGGGCGGCCTGAGCGGTGCCGGCATGTCGCTGAAGCGCGATTTCGAACTTGCCGCGCACTACAACCAGTGGATGAACCGGCGCCTGTACGCGGCCGCCGCCGAGCTGGACGAAGCGCAATGGCACGCCGACCGCGGGGCGTTCTTCGGCTCGATCGCCGCCACGCTGGAGCACGTTCTTGCCGCGGACATCCACTGGCTGAAGCGTTTCGCCGCCGCCTGGCCGTCGCTGGCCTCGCTCGATGGCGTGCGCGTGCTGCCGCTGCCGCCGCTGGTTCGCGGCATCACCTTTCCCGAGCTGACCCGCCTGCGAGGCGAGCGGGAGCAGGTGGACGAGACCCTGCTCGCGTTCACCCGCGAGGCCGGCGAGGCGTTCTACGAGCAGCCGCTGCGCTACGTCAACAGCGCCGGCGAAGCCCACGCCAAGCCGTGCGGCCTGGTGCTGCGCCACGTGTTCAACCACCAGACCCACCATCGCGGCCAGGCCACGACCCTGTTCAGCCAGTTCGGCATCGACGTCGGGGTGACTGACCTTTCCGCGCTCATCCCCGAACTGTGAGGCCGGGCCGGCGCGCGGCGCCGGCGTGGCGGTGCCCGTGCTAGCATCGGGCACCGAAGGGGAGTAGCTCCCGATCGCTGTCGCCGTCATGACGGGCCTTGCGCCCCGGTGCAGCAGCAGACGGCCACCGCCATCTGCGAGCAAGACCTTCGCCGTCCCACGGCGAAGGTGCGTGCGCAAGCGATGCCTCCGCCGCCGTGGCCTTTCCCACCGCCGGAGACGTTCACCCGCCCCCGACACCCCGTGAGCACCATGGCCATCGCGCGCGCCTCGCCGTGCGCGGCCCGGCCATGCCTTCGGTCATCTTCGAGAACCTTCCATGGAACAACTGGCCAACCCCGAAATCTGGATTGCCCTTGCCACGCTGACCGCGCTGGAGCTGGTGCTGGGCATCGACAACATCATTTTCATCTCGATCCTGGCCGGCAAGCTGCCGCCGGAGCGGCGCGACAAGGCGCGGCGGCTGGGCATCATGCTGGCGGCCGTGTCGCGGCTGGGCCTGCTGCTGGCGATCGCCTGGATCGTCGGGCTCACCGCGCCGCTGTTCGAGCTGTTCGGTCATGCCTTCTCGTGGCGCGACCTGATCCTGATCGGCGGCGGATTGTTCCTGATCGGCAAGGCCACCCACGAGATCCACCAGAAACTGGAGGGCGCCATCGAGCACGTCAGTACGGGGGCGGCCACGGCCACGGCAACCTTCGGCGGCGTGATCATGCAGATCATGCTGCTGGACATCGTGTTTTCGCTGGACTCGATCATCACTGCCGTGGGCATGGTCGACCAGCGCTGGGTGATGGTTGCGGCGATCCTCGCCTCGATCGTCTTCATGCTGATGTTCGCCAAGCCGCTGGCCGAGTTCGTCGAGCGCCACCCCACGGTCAAGGTGCTGGCGCTGAGCTTCCTGATCATGATCGGCCTGGTGCTGGTGGCCGACGGCTTCGGCCAGCACATTCCCAAGGGCTACGTGTACGGCGCGATGGCGTTTTCGGTGTTCGTCGAACTCGTCAACCTGGCGATCCGCCGCCGGGCGCAGCGGCAGGCATCGTCGGCGGCGATGCACGACAAGGTCGCGCCCGGCGAGTAGCGCGGGCACAAAAAAACCCGCAGAGGGGAGTCTGCGGGTTTGGGGGATCCGTCTGTGTCAGGTGCGGAGGAGGAGGGGGAGCCTCGCCGCACGATGGGAAGGGTGTCTCACGACATGGGCATTAGTGTACTAAGCGGTTTGTTAATGGAACGTGACTGGCGAGGCGGTGGCGGATGCCCGGTTGGCCGGCACGCTGTCCGCCCGCCCGCGCGGCGCTGTCCGCGGACAATCATGCGCGCCTGTAGCGTTCTTTGGAAAAACATTCAAAATCAGGTAGTTGCACTGATTGTTCGGCTTGGCACGGCGATTGCTCCAGCGACTGTACAGGGACTCAGTTCAACCGGAGAAGCGTCATGAAATTCGAATCCATCTTCCTGACCATGCTGTTCGTCGCTTGCTCGAGCGTCTGCGTGCTGGTGATGGGCGCGATGCTGAGCGCCCGCCCGTCGTCCTCGCAGCTGGCCAACGCGCCCCGCGCTGCTTCGGCGGTGGCCATGCAGGCCGGTTGCACCACGCCGGGCGCGGCGGAGAGCTGCGAGGCGCCGGGAGCCTGAGCCGCGGGACGGCGCGAGGATGACATCGGCGGACCAGGCGCTTAGGCTGCAAGGCCGCTCTCCATGGACCGCCGCGATGGCCGACCCGACTGCATCATCCGCGCCGCGGAAACTGCGCCCACTCGTCAAGCTGCTCGCCGCGATGGCGAGTCTCGCCGCCTTCGCGGCGCATGCCGCCACGCCGCCGCCCCGGGTGTCGCTGGCCGATGGCTGGATCGAAGGCCGGCGCGCGCAGGCCGGTGCGGTGGCGCTGGAGGAATTCCAGGGCATTCCCTATGCCGCGCCGCCCCTGGGCGAACGGCGCTGGCGGCCGCCGCAGCCGGTGGCAGGCTGGAGCGGGGTGCGCCAGGCGACGCATTTCGGGCCGCGCTGCATGCAGCTGCCGCTGTTCGGCGACATGCGATTCCGCTCCGACGGCATGAGCGAGGACTGCCTCTACCTCAACGTGTGGAAGCCCGCGGCCGCGCACGGCAAGCTACCGGTGCTGGTGTATTTCTACGGCGGCGGTTTCGTCGCCGGCGACGGCTCGGAGCCGCGTTACGACGGCGCCAGCCTGGCCAGCCGCGGCATCGTCACGGTGACGGTGAACTATCGCCTGGGCGTGTTTGGTTTCTTCGCCACGCCGGCGCTCGCCGCCGAGTCGCCGCAGCACGCGGCCGGCAACTACGGCCTGCTCGACCAGGTCGCCGCGCTGCGCTGGGTGCGCACCAACATCGCCAGTTTCGGTGGCGATCCGCAGCAGGTGACGATCGCCGGCGAGTCGGCCGGTTCGATCGCGGTGAGCGCCTTGATGGCCTCGCCGCTTTCGCGCGGACTGTTCGCCCGCGCGATCGGCGAAAGCGGCGCCCTGATCGCGCCGATCGCGCCCGTGCCGCTGGCGGCGATGGAGCGCCGCGGCGAGGCTTTCGCACGCAAGCTCGGCGCGGGTTCACTGGCGGCGCTGCGCGCGTTGCCGGCCGATCGCTTGCTGCAGGCCACGCGCGACCAGCATGGCGACGCCGACGTCGACATTGATGGCTGGTTCCTGCGCGAGCCGCCGGCGGCCACCATGGCCCGCGGCAAGCAGGCGCAGGTGCCGCTGCTGCTGGGGAGCAATTCGCAGGAGGGCTACTACACCGCGATCCTGAAGGACCAGCCGCCAACCCCGGCCAATTACCGCGCGGCGCTGCAGCGCCTGTTCGGCACGCAGGCTGGACGGGCGCTGGCGCTGTATCCGGGCGACAGCCCGGCCCAGGTGAAATCCTCCGGTACCGCGTTGGCCGGCGACCTGTTCATCGCGCACACCACCTGGCGCTGGATGGACCTGCAGCGACGCCACGGTGGGGCGCCCATGTACTTCTACTATTTCGACCAGCCGCGTCCGGCCAAGGTGCATCCGGCGGCGGGTGAAAGCCCGGACCCCGGCGCCGTGCACAGCGGCGAGATCGAGTACGCGCTGGGCAATCTTTCCGGCAATCCGGTCTACGCCTGGACAGACGCCGATCGCGCGGCATCCGCCACGATGGAAGGCTATTTTGCGCAGTTCATCAAGACCGGCGACCCCAACGGCCCGGGCCTGCCGCACTGGCCCGCGGTGCGCGAATCCGATGGCGGGCTGCTGCGCCAGGTGATCGCGGCACATTGCCGCACCGAGGTCGATCGCGGGGCCGCGCGGCAGGCGTTCCTGCAGGAGTTCCTCGCCACCCACGCGGACCCGCTGTAGCCACTCCGGGCGACGCGCATCCATGGCTTTAGTCATGGGTGCGTGGCGGCGGCTTTGGGTAGGATCGGGCTTCCTCCCCCCGTCGAGTGAACGTTGATGAAGCCCACCCTTTCCCTGGCGATGACGATCGCATTGACCAGCTCCATGGCGGCCTATGCCGACACGGCGGCGGACAAGCACCAGAGCGCAAACCAGGCCAGCCACGCGGCCATGGCCAGCGCCAGCAGCAATCCGTTCTTCGCCGAAAGCACCTTGCCGCTGCACTATCCGGCGTTCGACAAGATCAGCGACCGCGACTACGCGCCCGCGTTCGATCGCGGCATGGCCGAGCACCTGCGCGAAGTGGCGGCGATCACCGCCAACCCGGCGGCGCCGACCTTCGACAACACCATCGTCGCGCTGGAGAAATCCGGCCAGGTGCTGCGGCGCACCTCGACCGTGTTCTTCAGCCTGTCCGGCGTCGAGAACAACGATGCGCTGAAGAAGCTGCAGGCCGAGTACGCGCCGAAGCTGGCCGCGCACCGCGACGCGATCACGCTGGACCCGGCCCTGTTCGCGCGCATCCAGAAGCTGTACGACACGCGCGACAGCCTGGGCCTGGATGCGCAGGGCGTGCGCCTGATCGAGCGCTACCACACCGATTTCGTGCGTGCCGGCGCCAAGCTGTCCGACGCCGACAAGGCACATCTGAAAGAAATCAACGGCGAGCTGGCCAAGCTCGGCACCAAGTTCACCCAGAACGTGCTGGCCGAGGTCAACGACTCGGCACTGGTGGTCGACAGCCGCGCCGAACTGGCGGGCCTCACCGATGCCCAGATCGATGCCGCCGCGGCCGCCGCCAAGGCGAAGGGGCTGGACGGCAAGTTCGTGATCGCCCTGCTCAACACCACTGGCCAGCCGCCGCTGGCGCAGCTGGAAAACCGCGCGCTGCGCGAGCGCCTGTACAAGGCCTCGATCGCGCGCGGCAGCCGCGGCAACGCCTACGACAACACCGCGATCGTGTCGCAGGTGATGAAGCTGCGCGCGGAGAAGGCACGCATGCTCGGCTACCCGACCTGGGCCGCCTATGTGCTGGCCGACGAAACCGCGAAGACGCCGGAAGCCGTCAACGCCATGCTCGGCAAGCTGGCGCCGGCGGCGGTGGCCAACGCGAAACGCGAGGGCGCCGCATTGCAGGCGATGATCGACAAGGAGCAGGCAGCCAGGGGCCAGCCCACGTTCGCCTTGCAACCGTGGGACTGGGCCTATTACACGGAGAAGGTTCGCGCCGAGAAATACGACTTCGACGAAAGCCAGCTGAAGCCGTATTTCGAGATGAAGAACGTGCTGGAGAACGGCGTGTTCTACGCCGCCGGCCAGCTCTACGGGCTCCAGTTCAAGCAGCGCACCGACCTGCCGGTCTACAACCCCGACGTGCTGGTCTACGACGTGTTTGACGCCGACGGCAAGCAACTGGCGATCTTCCTGGCCGACATGTACGCGCGCCCGTCCAAGCGTGGCGGCGCGTGGATGAACTCCTACGTGGAGCAGTCCGATCTCACCGGCAACCTGCCGGTGGTGGCCAACCACCTCAACATCACCAGGCCCACCAGCGGTCCGACGTTGCTGACCTGGGACGAGGTGACCACGATGTTCCACGAGTTCGGCCATGCGCTGCACGGCATGTTCTCGAACGTGAAGTACCCGTACTTCAGCGGCACCAGCGTGCCGCGCGACTTCGTCGAGTTTCCCTCGCAGGTGAACGAGATGTGGGCCGACTGGCCCAGCGTGCTGGCCAACTACGCGAAGCACTACCAGACCGGCGCGCCGATGCCGAAGGCGCTGCTGGACAAGGTGCTGGCCACCTCGAAGTTCAACCAGGGCTTTGCCACCACCGAGTATCTCGGTGCGGCGATGCTCGACCAGAGCTGGCACCAGCTCGGCGCCGACAAGATCCCCGACGCCAGCGGCGTGATGGCATTCGAGGCCGCCGCGCTGAAGGCCAACGGCACGGATTACGCGCCGGTGCCGCCGCGCTACCGCACGCCGTACTTCAGCCACATCATGGGCGGCTACGCGGCCGGTTATTACGCCTACATCTGGTCCGAGGTGCTGGACGCGAACACGGTCGAGTGGATCAAGAGCCACGGCGGTCTCACCCGCGCCAACGGCGACCGTTTCCGGCAGACCCTGCTGTCGCAGGGCGGCAGCAAGGACGCGCTGCAGCTGTTCCGCGATTTCGCCGGGCACGAGCCGCAGATCGAGCCGCTGCTGAAGCGCCGCGGGCTGGACGGCCAGGCCGACTGACCCGCGCCACCGCCTGGAGGCCAGCCGCCCGGAGCGATACGGGCGGCTTTTCCTCGTGGCCAATGGGTGGAACGGTGAACCGCGTGCGTGGCCGGTTCACATGCGTGCTGCTACGGTGTCCGCACGATGTGCTGACCCACGAGCCGATTGCCGCCCCGTATGTCCGCTGCCGCGAATCACGTCGACGAAACAATGCGCCTGGCGATCCTGCGAGCCATGGGGGCGCTCGATACCCGCAGCGATCCGCTGCTCGACGCGATCGTGCGCGGCGCTGCGGCAGCGACGGGGCGAGCGCTGGCGCTGGTCGTCCTGCGTGATGCCGGGCGCCACGGCCTCGCCGCGCATGCGCGCGGGCCGGGCGCCATCCCGGCGAATGCCATCGTCGCGTCCGCGCTGGCCACGACCGGCCCGCTGCAGGTGGCCGACGCGCGGCTCGACCCGCGTTATGCCGACGACCCGCTGGTCGCCGGCGAGGCGGGCATCCGCTTCTGCGCCGCGGTGCCGATCGCCTGCGGCGACGGCATGGCGCTGGGCGCGCTGTGCGTCCTCGATCGCGCGCCCGGCGCGCTCGACCCGCGCGGCCACGAAGCCTTGCGGCAGCTGGCCAGCGCCGTGGGCGAAGCGCTGGACCTGCGCCGGCCGGCGTCGGCCGCGGGTCCGACACCGGCGCCGGCCGATGAAGCGGCAGGGAGGCGGCCCGCCCGCGAAGCACTGCTCGAACGCGCCGGCAGGCTTGCCGGCGTCGGGGGCTGGGAGTTCGACCTGGCCACGAAGGAGATCACCTGGTCCGACCAGACCTGCCGCATCCACGACGTGCCGCCGGGCTTCCAGCCGAGCCTGGATGAAGCGGTGGCCTTCTACGACGCGGCGGCGCGACCGGTGATGGAGGCGGCGGTGCGCCGGGGCATCGCCAACGGCGAAGGCTGGGACCTGCAACTGCCCCTGACCACCGCCACCGGCCGCAAGATCTGGGTGCATGCCATGGGCATCGTGGAATGGGCCGACGACGGCTCCCCGCGGCGGCTGGTCGGCGCGCTCCAGGACATCACCCTGCAGCGGCGCGCGATCTCGGCGCTGGAGGCCAGCGACCGCCGCTACCGCAAGCTGTTCCAATACAGCCCGGGGATGATCTGCACGCACGACCATGAGGGCGTGCTGCTGTCGGTGAACCCGGCCGCGGCCCGGTCGCTGGGTTACTCGGTGGGCGAGATGATCGGCCGCCCGCTGACCGATTTCATGCCGCCCGCGCAGCGCCCGCGTTTTGCCGACTACCTGCTGCGGATCATGCGCAAGGACAGCGACGCCGGCATGTTCCAGGTCATCGCCAAGGACGGCAGCGAGCACGTCTGGCAGTACCACAACGTGCTCGACGACGACGTCGAGGGCGACGACCCCTACGTGCTGGGCCACGCGCTGGACGTCACCGAGCGCTTCCGGCAGGAGAACCAGCTGCGCGAATGGTCGATCCACGATCCGCTGACCGGCTGCTTCAACCGCCGCTACCTGGCCGAGCTGACCGCCGACCCGACCGAAGGCTGGGGCTGCATCGTGTTCGACTTGGAGCACTTCAAGCACGTCAACGACACCCATGGCCACGCCCACGGCGACCAGGTGCTGATTGCCATGGGGGTATTCCTGCGCAGCCACGTGCGGCCGCAGGATGCGGTGATCCGCCTCGGCGGCGACGAGTTCCTGGTGCTGCTGCGCGGGGCTGGCGGCGAGCTCACCCAGGGCGTGGTCGATCGGCTCGATGCCGATCGCGCCGACGCGCCGATCGGTTTCACCATGGGTGCGACCACGGTGGCGCCGGGCGCCTCGCTGGAAGCCGGCCTGGGCGAAGCCGACCGGCGCCTGTACAAGGCGCGCGAAGGCCGGCCGAAGCGCGCCCCATGAAGTCGCCCGATCGCGCGCCGCCGGCGCAGGAGGGCGGCGGCGGCGAGCCGCACCCGGCGCATTCTCGCCACAGCGGCCTGGTGCGCTGGCTGCTGTTCGTCGCCGGCGGCGTGGCGCTGCTGCTGGGCCTGATCGGCTTGATGCTGCCGGTGATGCCGACCGTCCCGTTCCTGCTGCTGACCGCGGCGTGCTGGTCGCGTGCCTCGCCGCGCTGGCATCGCTGGCTGCTGTCGCTGCCGCGGCTGGGCCCGGCCATTGCGCGCTGGGAGCGCGAGCGCAGCATTTCGCGGCGAACCCGCTGGTTGGCGCTGGGGCTGGTCACGCTGTCGATGGCCGGCACGATCTGGTGGTTCCGCGGACATGCCTGGTTGCCGTGGCTGCTGGCCGCGCTGGTGGTGCTGCTGTGGCTGTTGATCCTGCGCCTGCCGGTGACGCCGGACGAACCCGGCCGCGAACCGGGCCCGCGATAGGGGAAGTCACCCGCTGCGGTTCGCTTGCGTGGCATGACGCTTCAGGCCCCGAAGCAAAAAAGGCCGCGCCGGCGGGGCGCCGGGCGCGGCCAAGGTCTGGACCGATCCACTGCCAATGCATCGGGTGCCGGCGGCGGAGGTCCGCGGCGGCCGGGGCAGTGTGCCGGGCGGGCGTCTCACCGGGCGGGATTGCCCTGATCCCGATCAGGGCGCGCGGGCGCGGCGGCGGGCACCATCGCGCCGGGGCGGATGCGCCGCCCCCAACCCTGGAGACTGTACTGATGCTGTTCCAAGTGAAGGACCTTGCCGGTGCCACCGACGCCATCGCCGCCATCCTGCGTGCGCTCGACGCCAACGCGAGAGTCACCGGTGATCCTGCCGCCGGACAGATCGAGGTGGCCGCCCAGCTCACTTCCGGCCAGGTGATCGCGGCCCTGCAGCAGGCCGGCTACGAGGCCAGCCGCGTGTCCGAGCCGCGGCAGATCCACGTCAGCGGCGGCAGCACCTGCTGCGGCAGCTGTTCATGAGTCGCTGACGCCGTCGCCGCGCGGCCGCGTGCGCGGTTTGCGTGGCCCCGGCGCGGAATGCCTGCCCTGCGCCGCGTCGATCGCGTCGATCCAGCCGGCGCGCGCGGCGGGGAAGGCGTCGGCGTAGGGCACGTATGGCTTGATGTCGAGGATCGGCGTGCCGTCGAGCAGGTCCACGGCTCGCACGCGCAGCGCGCCGTCGTCGATCCCCAGCAGTTCCACCGCCGACAGCCCGATCGCGTTCGGCCGGTGCGGCGAGCGCGTGGCCAGCACGCTGCGCTTGCCGCCACCGCGCGGCGGGCGCACCTCGGCCTTCCAGCCTTCGCTGCGGTGGAACGCGAACAGCAGCCAGATCCGCTCGAAGCCCGCGAGGTCGCGGTATGCCTCCACCGGGAAGTCCGCCACGAAGGCGATCACGGCGTCGGCCGCGGTTCCCGTCTCGGTGCCGGCCACCACGGTGGGCTGGTGCGGCGCGTCGATGCGCTGCGCGTAGGGCGAACGCACGAAGGCAATCGGGCGGCAGGACAATTCGTCGAAGGTATCGGCGCGGGTGCTCATTGCGGCATTATCCCTCTTCGCCCCTGCTTTCCCCGCCGAGGACACCATGAAATATCTCGTGATGATCTACTGCGACGACAGCCTGCTCGAGGCCTTGCCCGAGGGCGAGTTCGACAGCCGCATGAAAGGCTGCTTCGGCAAGGCCGATGCGCTGCGCGCGCAGGGGCAGTTGCTCGACTCGCAGCAACTGGAAGCGCCGGGTACCGCACGCACCGTGCGGGTGCGCGATGGCCGCACCAGCGTGGTCGACGGACCCTTTGCCGAGACCAAGGAATACCTGGGCGGCTTCAACCTGATCGAGGCGGCCGACATGGACGAGGCGGTACGCATCGCGCAGTCCTTCCCGTGGTCGCAGACCGGCGCCATCGAGATCCGGCCGGTGCGCGACATGGATGCCGTGCGCGCCCGGGTGGGCGCCTGATGCTGCAACTGGTCGGTTTCGACGGCGACGACACGCTGTGGCACAGCGAGGGCTACTACCGCCAGGCCGGTGACGCGTTCGCCGCCATCGTGGGGCGCTACGTGGACCTCGGCGACCGGCACGTGCACGAACGCATGCTGGCCACCGAGCAGCGCAACCTGGCGCTGTTCGGCTACGGCGCCAAGGGCATGGCGCTGTCGATGGTGGAGACTTCGATCGCGATCTCGGGCGGGCGCATCAGCGCCGCCGACATCCATCGCATCGTCGAGCTGGGCAAGGGCGTATTGCAGCATCCGGTGGAGCTGCTGCCGGGCATCCGCGAGGCGGTCGAGGCAGTGGCGGGAAGCTGCGAGGTGGTGCTGATCACCAAGGGCGACCTGTTCCACCAGGAGAAGAAGGTGGCGCAGTCCGGCCTGGCCGACCTGTTTCGCCGCATCGAGATCGTCTCGGAGAAGAACGCCGCCACCTATCGTCGGGTGCTGGCCGAGTTCGACCTGCAGCCGGCGCAGTTCGCGATGGTCGGCAACTCGCTGCGCTCGGACATCGAGCCGGTGCTGCGCCTGGGTGGCTGGGGTGTGCACCTGCCCTACCACGTGACCTGGGCGCACGAGCTGGAAAACGGCCTGGCCGCCGACGAGCCGCACATGCTCACGGTGGATGCGCCGGCGGCGATCCCGGCCGCGGTGGAACGCCTGCGCGCGCTGGCGGCCGCGGCGTAGGGCGGCTCCTGTCCGCCGAGCCAGCTAATCGTCGAAGCCGGTGTAGTCGTCCGGAAAGATCGGCGTGCCGTCCGCCTCCAGCCCCGTCATGTCGGCCAGCGCCTTCGCGGCGGCGGCTTCGGCGACGCCCTGGTCGCGGAAGCTGCGGTTCTCGCAGATCGCGTAGTACACGGGAAAGCCGTGCCGGCGAGGGGTGATCGCCAGCCATGCCGCGTAGCGCGAACCCTCCAGGGTGGCGCCGGAGCGGGCCAGGTAGTCGTCGAACTCGCGCTCGGCCATGGTTCTCGGTTCCGCTCGGAAAACGGGCATTGTATCGGCTGGGTGCGGAACCGCTGACGATCCTGGTGCCGCCCGTGCCTCAGCGCTTGCGCGCGCCGTTCGCGGCGCGGAGCTGGTCGATGCTCAACGCTTCGCTTTGGCTCGGGAGCGGCAGGCCGATCCTTGCGCAGAAGGCGATGAAGGACGGATCGTCGCGCAGGTTCAGGATCAGCGGATCGTTCGGCAGGAACAGCAGTTCGCCCGAAGCACGCTGCAACCATTCCACGGCGTGGCCGGCATCCCCGCGCAAGGCGTAGATCTGCGCGATCAGGTACGGATCGGCGTCCGCCGCGGCCTTGCTGGCGAGGGCGTTTGCCAGTGCGTCGTCCGCGGCGGCGCGATCCGGCCCGATCTGGGCCGCCATCGCCGTGTACAGGTTGCGGTTCTCCGTCGGCATTTGCCGCGCGCTGCTCATCGCCTTGTCCGTGTCGCCACGCGCCAGGGCGATCGTCATGCGCAGGAACACGGACGAGTAGTGCCAGTACGGGCTCGTCTGCGGCAGGCTTTCGGCGGTGCCAAGGTATTTCTCCGCTTCGTCCAGCCGGCCGGACGCCAGCAACAGCTTGGCGTACTGCTGGTAATTGATGATGTAGAGCGGTTCGATCGAAAGGAGATGCTGCCTCGACCGGATCGCCTCGCCCAGTTTCCCTGCCTGGGCAAACACGTAACCGCAGCCATTGAGGACGGTGCCGTCCTCGGGCGCCAGCTGCACGGCGCGACGGCAACCCGCCAGTGCGCCCTGGTGGTCGAAGCTGTAGATCATCAGGTAGGCGCGGGCCGCGTGGGCCGCCCCCAGCCCGGGAGCCAATTGCAGCGCCTGGTCCGCCGCGCGCCTGGCCTCGGTCATCTGTTCACGGGCTGTTGCCGGCGGCTCGTGCCAGAACGTGGCGACGGTGCTCAGCGATCCCGACAGGTGCGCCCATGCCATCGCATAGCCCGGGTCGAGTTGCACGGCCTTGGCCATGTACTCCGATGCCCGGAGGAAATCCTCGTCATGCCAATGCTGCAAGCCTTGCAGATAGGCGTTGTAGGCATCGATGCTGCCGCTCGGCGGCCGGTCGTCGTGCTTCACGGATTCGCCGGGCGACAGCAGCTTCACCTGCAATGCACCGATGACCGCGGACGCGATCTCGTCCTGCAGGGCGAACAGGTTTTTGTACGGGCGGTCGTAGTGCTCAGCCCACAGCGTGCTGCCATCGGCGGCCCGGGTCAGCGCGGCGTTGATGCGCACCACGTCGCCCACGTGCTGCACGCTGCCGCCCAGCAGGTAGGACACACCCAGCTTGCGGCCGATGGTGCGGCTGTCGTCCTTGCTGCCGCGGAACTGGAAAGCGGAATCGCGACCGATCACCTTCAGCCTGCCGGAGCGGGACAGGGCGTTGATCAGGCTTTCCGACAGGCCGTCGGAAAAGAACTGCTGTTCCTTGTCGTCGCTGGCGTTGACCAGCGGCAACACGGCGATGCTGCGCTCCGGCGCCGGCTTCGGCGCGTCCGGCGCATGCGGCCACCATTGCCAGCCGGCAATGGCGAACAGCGCCAGCAGCGGCAGCAACCACAGCAAGGTGCGCGGCACGGTGTGCCGGTCACTGGCGCGCCGTGGGGCAAGATGAGGTGCGGGCGCGGCAGGCATCGTCGCCGCTTTCGCCGCGGCGGCGGGGATGGCCTGCGGCGGCGCATCGGGCGCGGCTGCGGGAAGGTCGAAGCGGTAGCCCACGCCGTGCACGGTATGCAGGTAGCGCGCCGCCTTCGCGTCCTCCCCCAGCGCGTGCCGCAGCAGGGTCATCAGGCGGTTCAGCACCCCCGGGGTGACGTGGCGGTGGCCCCAGACGGCGTCGAGGATCTCGTCGCGGGTGAAGACCCGGCCAGGCGTGCCGGCGAGCAGCGCCAGCACGGCGAACGCCTTCGGTTCCAGCGGCTGCCCGAGGCCCTCGCGCAACAGCCGCCGGCCGGCGAAGTCGATCGTGCAGTCGTCGAAGGCGAGCGGGGCGGGCGTTGACGGGTCCATGGCGTCCTGTGGCGGGTGGCGCACGTGAATGGACGAAACCGGTGCTGCGGGCGGCCCCAATGTTTTCCCAAGGAATCCAAGCAAAGTCCAGTCTTTCCCGAGCGGCCGCCTCAAGACCCGTCGCGCCACCTCCCCGAAGCTGGGCGCGCCGGCCCTCGCCGGCACGCTCGCGTGCAGTCGTGATGCCCGCGCCTGCACAGGGTGAGCGACGCGTCGCCATGGCGCACCAGTCCGCGGGGAAGGGTTTTCTCCGTGGGCATCCACACCCACCCAAGGAGATACACATGAACCGCAAGTACCAGCAATGCGCACTGGCCATCGCCGTGGTCCTGTCCGCCAGCACCTACGCCAGGGACTATGGTGCGTGGAGCAACGCGGTACCCGCACCCGGGGTCAACACCGCGGCCGCCGAGGGCTGTCCGATCGAATCGCCGCACGGGCGCTACCTGTATTTCATGTCCACCCGCAATGGCGGCCTGGACAACTGGCGCGCCAGCTGGAACCGCGCGATGCACAGCTGGGACCACGTCACCAACCTCGGCGTGCCGGCGAATTCGCCCACCGCCGCCGACTACTGCCCCACGCCGCTGCCGGGCAAGTGGCTGCTGTTCGTCAGCTCGCGGCAGAACTCCGAGGATTGCGCCGGCTGCAAGGCGATGCCGGCGCCGCCGGCCGGCAGCCCGCCGGCCGGCGACATCTTCCTGACCCGGGAAAACCCCGCGCACGGCTGGGCCACGCCGGTCGACCTGGGCGGCTACGCCGACGGCGGCCCGAATACCAAGGGTTCGGAATACAGCCCGTCGGTGGTGGAAACCGCCGAAGGCACCTTCCTGTACTTCTCCAGCGACGGCTACCCGGACAGCAAGGGCCATGACATCTACAGGAGCCGCATGCGCGCCGACGGCACGTTCGGGCCCGGGGTGCGCGTGGCCGAGCTGAGCAGCGACGCCGCCGACCTGATGCCGAACGTGCGCCGGGACGGGCTGGAGATCGTGTTCAGCAGCAACCGGGCCAGCGCCGATCCGCGCAACCAGGACATCTGGTACGCCACGCGGCGCAACACCCATTCGCCCTGGACCGTGCGCGGTCCGATCGAGAACCCCGCGGTCAACACGCCGGACGGGGCCGAAACCCGCGCCACGCTGTCCGGCGACGGCACCCGCCTGTACTTCGGCCGCAAGCACTTCACCCAGGTGCCGGCCGATCCGGGCGACGTCTACGTCAGCACCCGGGTCAAGTTGAACCGGGGCCACGGGCATCACCACGGCCGCCACGGCCACGGTCGGCACCTGCCGTGGTGGTGAGACAGGCCGCAGGCACCGGCGCCCGGCGCCGGTGCCGTTGCGGAGGCAAGCGGACGCACGGGCGCACCCCGTGCATCGCGTGGGCCGCTTGCCCCATCATGGCGCGATGACCGCTTGCCCCCCGCCGCCGCGCATCGTGCTGGACACCAACGTATGCCTGGACATCTTCCTGTTCGGCGATGCGCAGTCCGCCGCCCTGCATGTGGCGATGCAGGAGGGCAGGATCGAGGCGGTGACGCGTGCCGATTGCCGCGACGAGTGGCTGCGCGTGCTGCATTACCCGCAGTTGCCGGTCACCGATGCGGCCAGGCCGGCGATCGAGGCGGCGTTCGATGCCCTGGTGCGCTGCCTGCCGGATGGGCCGGCCGGTGCAGCCGGCGTGCCGCTGCCGCGGTGCGCCGATCCGGACGACCAGAAGTTTCTGGAGCTGGCGCAGGCATCGGGCGCACGCTGGCTGGTCAGCAAGGACAACGAGCTGTTGCGGCTGGCGCCGCGCTGCGCGCGCGACGGGCTGTTCTGGATCGGCTTGCCGCAGGCCTGGTCGCCGCACCGCGCTTGACGGTCGCGTCACCCGGCCCGTGCTGTGCTGGGGCGTGTTTCCGGGAGTCGCGCCATGCTCACGCCACACGCCATCGACTGTCCGTATTGCGGCGAGTCCATCGGGATCCTGCTCGACACCTCGATTCCCAGCCAGCAGTACATCGAGGACTGCCAGGTGTGCTGCCGTCCGATCACGTTGAGCGTGGAAGTGGACGACGAGGGCGTGGCGCGGGTGCGCGTATCCGGCGAGGACGACGCCTGAGCGCGCTTCCCTACACGATGCCGATGCCCCTGGCCGCCAGCGTGGCGCGGGTCGCCGCGTCGCTGGCCGGCGTCACCGGGCGGGTGAGCTCCCACAGCAGGCGGGCGCGGAAACCCAGTGCCACGGCATCCTGCGCGGTCCACAGCACGCATACCTCGCGCGCCAGCCCGCACACCACCACCTCGTCCGCGCCGCGCTCGCGCAACCAGCCGGCCAGGCCGGTACTCGGACGGCTGCCGTGCGGGCCGTGGTTTTCGCGAAAGCCGCTGTAGGAATCCACCTCCGGGTCGCTGCCCTTGCGGATCACCGCATCCAGTGCCGACCAGTCCACCCGCGGGTGCAGCGCGGCGCCCGCGGATCCCTGCACGCAGTGGTCCGGCCACAGTGTCTGCGGCTGGCCGTGCAGGGCGATCTGTTCGAACGGGGCGCGGCCGGGGTGCGCACTGGCGAACGAGACGTGGCCGGGCGGATGCCAGTCCTGGGTGGCCACCACATGGCGAAAGCGGCGCTCGCGCAGCAGCGCGTCGATGCCCTCGATGATCGCGTCGCCCTCGTGGCAGGCCAGCGTGCCGCCGGGCATGAAGTCCGGCTGCACATCGACCACGACCAGCGCCGTCGTGGCAGAAACGGTTCGACTCATGCAGACTGCTCCGGACGAAATGAATGTTGCAGTCTAGCGGCCGCCCGTCGGCGGCGCGCCCTGGCAACCGCGGGAGAGCAGTGCATTACGAGCAGTCATGGATGGGCAGCGGCATCATCGGCGGCCTCGAGGCGGGCGCGATCTCGGCCGTGGCCGCGCTGCTGCTGTTCGTGCTGCTGCACTGGCTGAGCCGCGGCCGCGGCTGGAGCGCCGCGCGCAAGATGGGCTGGGCCTTCCTGGCCGCGTGCGTGTTCACCGTCAGCGGCGACCTGTGGGACTTGTTCTATCTCAATTACGCCAACCTGCAGTCGGTGGCCTTGCTGCGCATCAAGCTGGCCGGCATGCACGATCCGGAGCACCTGGGCCTGCGCGTGCTGTGCGAGCTGTTCGGCGTGTTGTTGGGCATCGTCCTGGGCTGGCTGGCGAGCGGCCGCGCGGCGCACCACGAGCTGTCCGAAGACACCCCTCCGACGGATCCCCCCTCGCCGTAGGAGCCCGCTCGCGGGCGATGTTCCTGCGCGGGTTCGATAGGCGGCATTTGCAAGAGCAGGAGCATCGCCCGCCAGCGGGCTCCCACAAGGGTCTTGCGGGCCGGCGCGTCTGCGTTCGGCTGGCCCGTTCTACAGCAGCGGGTCGAACAGCCGCGCCACGTGCATCGCGATCCGCCGCGGCAGCGGGGCGCGGTGGTACTCGTCCGCGTCGATCGCCACTGCGCGGGAGAAGTCCGCGCGCAGCATCGTTTCCATCTCGGCCGCGAACGAGGGGTCGACCACCAGCGCGCCGACCTCGAAGTTGAGCCGGAACGAGCGGCTGTCCAGGTTCAGGCTGCCGATCGCGGCGGCGTCGTCGTCGATCAGCAGCGCCTTCTGGTGCAGGAAGCCCGGCTGGTAGCGGAACACGCCGACGCCGGCGCGCACCGCGTGGTGGGCATGCAGGGTGGAGGCGAGGAACACCGTGTGGTGGTCCGGCCGCGCCGGGATCAGCACGCGCACGTCGACCCCGCGCAGCACGGCCAGCTGCAGCGCCGAACGCACGGCGGTGTCGGGCACGAAGTACGGCGTGCTCAGCCACAGCCGCCGGCGCGCCGCGTGGATCGCCGCGGTGAAGAACAGCGAACCGGTTTCCAGCGGGTCGGCCGGCCCGGCCGCCACCACCAGCGCACTGGCGTGGCCGTTGCCCGGTGGCGCTTCGAGCAGCGGCGGCAGATGGCCGGTGATCCAGCGCCAGTCGTCGGCGAACAGGCGCTGCAGGTCGGCGACCGCCGGCCCGTGCAGCTCCAGCATGGTGTCGCGCCACGGCGACAGCGGCGGCTTGCGGCCGAGGTATTCGTCGCCCACGTTGACCCCGCCGACGAAACCGCGCGCGCCGTCGACCACCACGATCTTGCGATGGTTGCGGAAGTTGAGCTGGAAGCGGTTGCGCAGGCGGTGGGTGGCGAAGCGGTGGATCGCCACGCCGCCCTCGCGCAGCGCCTGCACGTAGCGGCGCGGCAGCGCATGGCTGCCGACGCCATCGAACAGCACGCACACCCGCACGCCGGCGGCCGCGCGTTGCAGCAGCACCTGCTGCAGGCGCCGGCCCAGCGCGTCGTCGTGGATCACGAAGAACTGCACCAGCAGGCATCGTTCGGCAGCGGCCATCGCGGCCAGCATCGCCTCGAACGCGGCTTCGCCGTCGATCAGCAGGCGCAGCCGATGGCCGCCGCGGAACGGTCGCCGCTGCAGCGCGCTGATCGCCGCGAAGCGCGCGCAGGCCGGGTCGACCCCGGCCGCCGCCGTGTCCGGCACCACCCGCGGAGGCGGCGCGGGGTGGCCGGCGTGATAACCGAGGAAGCGGCTGGAGCCCAGGTAGAGATAGGGCAGCAAGGTGACGTAGGGCAGCAACAGCAGGCCCAGCACCCAGCCGATCGCGCCCTGCGGCGTGCGCGCGTGGCGGATCGCGTGCAGCGAGGCCAGTGCGCCGAACAGGTGCAGCGCGACGATGCAGGTGGCGAGGGCGCTGGCGGTCATGGTGACGGCCGCGCCGGTTCAGCCCGCCAGGATCTGGTCGGCCAGGTGGCGCGCCTGCTGGCGGATTTCCGGCATCGCGGTGGATTCCCACAGGGCGCCGCGCAGCAGGCTGCCGATGGCGAACAGGTGCGGCCAGGGCTGGCCCTCGTGGTGCAGGCGGCCATCGGGGCTGGCGACCATGCCCAGGCCGAGCGGGTCGCTGGCGACATGGGCATTGGTGAGCAGCTGGCGCACCAGCCGATGCTGGCTGCGCCGCACGTCGGTGGCCAGGCCGGTGGTCTGGATTGCCAGGTCGGCATGCAGCACGTCGCTGCGCCCGGCATGGCGCAGCTGCAGTTGCACGCCGGCGCCGGCCGCCTCGGCGGCCTGCAGGCGGCCGCGCCGGCGCTGCAGGCGGCCTTGCCGTTCCAGCGCATGGATGGCCTCGTGCACCTGGAGCGGCATGCGGTGGCGCACGCGTTCCCATGCCCAGCGGGCGTGGCGCATGAAGCGCGCGCGCTGCTCCGGCGGCAACTCGCCCCACAGGCCCGGCAGGTGCGGGCGCAGGCTGTCGACGACCGTGCGCCACTCGATGCCCGGCGGTGCGACCGCCTCGCGCAACAGGCGCATCCAGCGGCGGATCTCCGGCCCGTCGCGCATGGCGTCCACCAGCTCGGCACTGTCGCCCGCAGGCGTGCCGGCGTGGGCCAGGTGCGGCTCGGGCAGCAGGCCGTGGCGCGAGATGGCGACGAATCCGGCATCCGGCCAGCGCGCGGAAAGCTCCAGCAGCACGTCCACCGCGGTGAGGCCCAGGCCGACCACCGCCACCGTGCGCGCCGGCGCCACCGCGTCGAGTCGTGCCAGCCAGGGCCACGGATCGACCACGTAGCGCCCGCTCTCCAGCGCCGCCGCGCTGACCCCGTTGAGCGGCTGCGGCGGCAGCGCGCCCAGTGCCAGCACGGCGGCGTCGGCACGGTGGCTGCGTTCGCCGTGGATCACGGTGACACCGTCGCGTTCGGGCACCAGCGCATCGACCTGGAACGGCACCACGTTGACGTGATGGCCACGCGTCTTGCCCTGCTGCAACGCGCGGGCCACCTCGGCCTCCAGGTAGTCGCCGTAGCGCCGGCGCGGCAGGAAGTCGGTGCCGCTGACGGCCGGGTCCTCGCGCTGCATGAACTCCAGGAAACCGTGCGGCCTGCCGGCGAACATGCCCATCGACGCGGCGCGCACGTTGAGCAGGTGGCGCTCGGAGGGGGTGGCGTAGGCCACCCCGCGCGCCGGCTGGCCGAGCCCGGTGAACCAGTCCAGTTGCAGCGGCTGCGGCGACTCGCGCTCCAGCAATTCGCTGAGCACGCTGGCGGCCGCGGCGCCGCCGCCGATGATGGCGACCCGTCGAAACATGTGTTTTCCCTGTTGCCCTGGCGTGGTGCCGGTCAGCCCGGCCAGTGCCCGGCCATCGCCGATTCGGCGGTCCGCGCGATCCATGGCCCGGCCGGCGCGGCCTGCTCGTATGCCTGGTAGCGGTTCAGTTCGCCGCCGTAGACGTGCAGGGTGAGCGCGGTCTCGTGCTGGGACAGGTTGCGGCAGCGGTGCACGTGGTTGGGGTCGCCCTCGAACCAGGTGCCGTCGCCGGGCCCCAGCCAGTCGCGGCCCAGCGCACGCAGGTTGCCTGATACCGGGTCGCGGCGCCAGGACTGTACTTCCAGTGCGCCGACCAGGGTCAGCTCCAGCCCCCACAGGCCGGCGTGGTCGTGCACCGGTGTGCAATGGTTGGCCGGCCACGCCATCACCAGCACGCTGACCGGCGGCTGGTTGCGCTGGGCCAGCTGCCAGCGGCCCAGGCCCTGTCCGCGCCGGGGCAGGCGCGCCAGGCGCGCGGCGATCGCGGCGCTGTCGCGGTGCACGAGTTGCCCCAGTTCGCGCGCCATCGAGGCGAGGTCCGGGTGCGCCACGCTGGCATGCTCCAGCGCGATCGTGCGCAGCAGCTTCAGGGTTCGCCGTGGTCTGCCCATGCGGACCTCCCAGCAGGATCAAAGGGACGCCAGTGGATCATGCGCCCGGTTAAAGCGGCGTAAGCCGGCCGCACTCCCGTATTCCCGGCCGATCCGGCCCCAAGTCCCCCCAACCGCTCAGGGTGAACGGAGATGGTGACTCGCCCGGTTTCGACCGCCGCGATTCAGCCGCGCAGGGTGAAGCTGACCGGCACGCTGGCCCAGGCACGCACCGCGTGCCCGTTGACGATCGCCGGCTGGAAGCGCCAATGCGCCAGTACCTGCTCGCGGGCGCTGCGGTCGAGCTCCGCGTGGCCGCTGCCGCGCACCACGGTGACCTGCAGCGGCCGCCCGGTTTCGTCCACCAGCACGCGCAGCAGTACCGTGCCCTGCAGGTGCTGGCGCAGGGCGCTGATCGGGTAGGCGACCGGGTTGGCCACGTAGGCGAGGCTGGCCTCGACCGGGGCAGCCGCGGGTGCCGGCTCGCCGCGGTCCTGTGCCGGCGCCGGCGGAGCTTCGGCCACCGGGACGGGCGCCTGGCCGTCGGCGACCGGCAGCGGCGGTGCGCTGACCGTCACGGGGTGAGGGGTCACGTGCGGCGTGGGCAGCGCGTGCGGCAGCGGCTGGAGTTCCACCGGCGGCGGCGCAAGTGGCTGCGGCGGGGGCGGGATCAGGCGCACCCGCGCCGGCTGAGCGTGCGTGGGCAGAGTCGGCAGCGATATCGGCAACGGTCGCGTGGCGATCAGGAGGACGGCGAGGTTCAGCGCCATGGCCGCGCTGAGCGCGGCGATGCGGGCGGGTTCCGGATGGGTGGGGCGGGCAAGCGGCAGGCTGATGGAAGACATGACGACCTCCTGGCTGCGTGGCGGGGGCGGCAGTCACGCGGCTCGCGCCGGGGAACCGTGCTGTCGCGCCTGCAGCCTATGCCTGCCGCGCGGGGCCGCGCAAGTGGACGGCTGGACGTCCATCCGCGGTGCGCGGTGGCGATGCCCCGGGCCGCAAGCGCCGTGCACCGACGGCGGGGCCGACCTCGCCGGGCGTGGCTTGGGGCGCCGGCTCTGCGACAATCGCCCCGCGGCGACGGGCCGATTCCACGGGAGCCAAGGGTATGCGCATGAACATCTGGTGGGCAGCGGGTTTGCTGGCGGCGGCCACCTTGCTGCCGGTGTCGGCCGCGCGGGCGGGCGACATCTCCTGCAAGATGACCTTCCAGCTGTCCGGCTGGTCGGTGTTCTACAAGACCGCCAAGGGCACCGGCTCGGTCCACTGCAGCAACGGCCAGAGCCTGCAGGTGAAGCTGCGCGCCAAGGGCGGCGGGCTGACCTTCGGCAAGACGAAGATCACCCACGGCATCGGCAAGTTCACCGGCATCAGCAACGTGCGCGACGTGCTCGGGCACTACGCCGAGGCGGTGGCGCATGCCGGCGCGGAGAAATCGGCGGCGGCCCAGGTGCTGACCAAGGGCAATGTCTCGCTGGCGCTCAGCGGCAAGGGCGAGGGCTGGAACCTCGGCGTGGCCTTTGGCGCGTTCATCATCGAATAGCCCGCGCCTCGCTGCGACGCCGTGCCGCGGTAGGCAGCGCCGGCCCGCGCGGTTAAGGTAAGCCGGCGCATGCCGCGCCTCCGGGAGCTCCGATGTCCATGTCCTCCAGCGTCGCCTTGCCCCGCTACAGCTTCGGCGACGAGCTGGCCAGCAGCATCATCCACGGCCTGGGCATCGTGCTCAGCATCGCCGGGCTGGCCACCCTGGTGGCGTTTGCCGCGCTGCACGGCAATGCGCTGGCGGTGGTCGCCTGCGCGGTGTTCGGCAGCTCGCTGGTGCTGCTGTACACCGCCTCCACGCTGTACCACTCGATCCCCGCGGCCGGGGCCAAGCCCACCCTGCGCGCGCTCGACCACATCGCGATCTACGTGCTGATCGCCGGCACCTATACGCCGTTCACCCTGATCGCCCTGCCGGGCACGTGGGGCTGGAGCCTGTTCGCGGCGGTGTGGGCGCTGGCGTTGGCCGGCAGCGCGCTGGAGCTGGGCCTGCTCAGGCGCTACCACAAGCTGGCCGTGCTGCTGTACGTGGGCATGGGCTGGATCGGCATGGTCGCGTTCAAGCCGCTCAGCGAGCACCTGCAGGCTGGCGGCACCGCCCTGCTGCTGGCCGGCGGGCTGGCCTACACGCTGGGCGTGCCGTTCTACCTGTGGCGCCGGCTGCCGTTCCACCACGCGCTGTGGCACCTGTTCGTGCTGGCCGGCAGCGTGCTGCACTTCCTCGCGGTGCTGCTGTACGTGATCCCCGGCCCCGGGGGCTGAGCGGCGCGCTCAGCCCAGCAGCATGGCGAGGCCGAACAGGCCGACCATCAGGAACGACAGCACCAGCTTGACCAGGGTGCCGGCGAGCAGCCCGATCCAGGTGCCGGCGCCGACGTGGGCCGAGCGCAGCACGCTGGTGCCGGCCGACAGCTCGCCCAGCAGCGCACCCGCGAACGGTCCCACGATGAGCCCGGGGATGCCGAAGAACAGGCCCGCCACGGTGCCGAGCGTGGCGCCCCACAACGCGCGCGGGCTCGCTCCCACCCGCTTGGCGCCCATTGCGCCGGCGACGAAATCGACCAGCACGCCGAGTGCGCCCAGCACGCCGATCACCAGCAGCCAGCCCAGGCCCAGGTGCCGGTAGCCGTCGACCGCGGCCACCAGCCAGATGCCGCCGAAGATCATCGGAATGCCCGGCAGTACCGGCAGCACGGTGCCGGCGAGTCCGCCGAGGATGAGCGCGGCGGCGAGCAGATAGAGCGCGATTTCCATCGACGGGTTTCCTTGGGCGGCCGCCCCACTGTGCAGGCGTTCGCCCGCGCGGACAAGCTCGCCCTACGCGGAGCGCGGCGGGGCCGGTCCCGGGGCGCCGCCGGCGCGGGCGCCGAACACCATTTCGGAGGTCCAGCCCAGCAGCATCGAGGTGTAGGCGCGCTGGCAGTCGGGGCTGGACAGCGCGTGGTCGGCCTCGTCGATGATCCGGTAGGTGACCGAGTGCGCCTGCCGGAGGGCGTTGCGGTAGCTGAGGATGGTCGGGTGCGGCACCAGGTGGTCGTGTCCCGATTCCACGATCAGCACGTCGCCGCGGAAATCGCGGCAGGCGCGCAGGGCGCGGTTGTCATCCACTTCGAGCACGCGGCTGCGGTAGGCGCGCAGGTCCTTGCGCGACAGCGAGCGCTTGGGCCGGTCCCAATCCTCGTCCCGGTACAGCGCCGGCACGCGCAGCGCGAGCCACTTCACCGGCCGCAGCGAGGCGAGGATCGCGGCGAGGTAGCCGCCGTAGCTGGCGCCGACCACCAGGATCGAATCCGGATCGACGTGCGGCTGCGTGCGCAACCGGTCGTACGCGGCCACCACGTCGGCGAGGTTCTGCTCGCGGGTGACGACCTGGCGCATCGCCTCGGTGCGCACGTGGCCGCGCATGTCGAAGGTCAGGCAGATGCAGCCCAGTGCGGCGATCTGCTGGGCACGGCCGAGGTCGCGCTCCTGGCAGCCGCCCCAGCCATGCGCGAACAGCACGCCGGGTATGGTCGCGCCGGGCGCCAGCACGGTGCCCGCCAGACGCGTGTCATCCACGGCGATGTCGATGGTTTCGCTACGGGTCGCCATCGTCTTCCACCAGGGTGAACTTGAGCAGCGGCCCGCAGGCCGGGTCGATGCCGTGGAACAGCACGGTGGCGCCGTGCGGGGGACTGGCCGCGGCGCCGTAGTGCTCCTCGGTGCGCACGCCGAGGCGGTGCCGCCCGGGTTCGTCGCGCAGGCGCAGCAGCGCCGCCGCCTCGGCGCCACTGGCACCGCCGATGCGCCAGGAGGACTCGAGCACGCCGGCGTGCGGCCGGCCCCCGTGGTCCGTGCCCTGCGCCACGTCGTAGTTGCGCCGCGAGGCGAACATGCGCGGGAAACAGCGGCGCGCGGCCGTGTCGTAGCGCTGCGCCAGGACGACCGCGCGGCGCACCGCCGGCGGCAATCGCTGGCGCAGCAGCGTGTCCAGGTCGCCGCGGTGCACGCACAGGCGCGAGCCGCCATAGGCCACCTCGCCGGCGTTGTCGCGGGTCAGCCACTGGGTGCCGTAGTAGGCGATGGCGTGGCGGTGCACGCGCACCTGGCCCACGCTCCAGGTGGTCAGCTCGCGCAGGTCGGTCTCCAGCACGATGCCGTCGCGGGCCAGCGCGTCGTCGCCGAAGCCGGCGACGATGGCATCGAGTTCGCCGACGTCGCCGGCCACGCGCTGGCCGCGACCGGCGTTGCCGTGCGCCGGCTTGATGCGCACCGGGCCGAACGGGAGCAGGGCGCGCCCGGCGCGCCCGGCATCGGCGGCGTCGAACGCGCTGTAACCGGGCAACACGGCCGGGCGCACCCGCTCGGCGAACCGGCTCGACCAGCCTGCCGGTACGCGCGTGGGCGCCTCGATCAACGGGTGGGTGATCGCCTTGGAGGCTGCCACGCGATGAGGCACCACGCCGCCGTACAGGTCGCCGGCGTTGCGGATGCCCTGTGCCGCGGCGGCGTCCAGGCCGACCAGCACGTCGCCCGGCACGAAGTAGACGGGGCCGGGGTAGGCTTGGCCGGGCGCCCAGGCACCGGCGAACTCGTAGCCGAGCAGGTCGGCCAGCTGGCCGGCGATGGCGGCGTGCGTGGCCGCCTCGTGCACCGAGCGGGCCGCCCCGCCGCCCGCGCCCAGCACCACGCTGCCGCGTGCCTGGCCTGCTGGCGGGTGGTGCGGCACGCTGGAGGCCACGGACATCTCCGGAAGCGCGCGCCGACGGGTGTCGGCGCCTGTTTCCGGAGGCTAGCGGCCGGGGTGTGGATGGCCCGTTGAAGCGCCTACCTCTCCACGAACGCCCGCTCGATCACGTAGTCGCCCGGCTCGCGCGTGCGCGGCGAGGCCTGGAAGCCGCGGCCGTCGAGCAGGGCGCAAAGGTCGTCGAGCATGGCCGGGCTGCCACACAGCATCACGCGGTCGGTTTGCGGGTTGAGCGGCGGCAGGCCGGTCGCCGCGCTGAGCGCGCCGTCGACGATCGCGTCGGTGATGCGGCCGTGGTGGTGGAACGCCTCGCGGGTGACGGTGGGGTAGTAGATCAGCTTCTCGCGCACCAGCTCGCCCAAGTATTCGTGCTGCGGCAGCTCGTGTTCGAGATAGTGCGCGTAGGCGAGATCGTTCACGCGGCGCACCCCGTGCGCGAGCACGATCCGGTCGAAGCGCTCGTAGGTGTGCGGGTCGCGGATGATGCTGAGGAACGGCGCCAGGCCGGTGCCGGTGCCCAGCAGGTACAGGTGGCGACCGGGCTTGAGGTCGTTGAGCACCAGGGTGCCGGTGGGCTTGCGCGTGACGATCAGCGGGTCGCCGGGCTTCAGATGCTGCAGGCGCGAGGTCAGCGGGCCGTCGGCGACCTTGATCGAGAAGAACTCCAGGTGCTCCTCCCAGCTGGCGCTGGCGATGGAGTACGCGCGCATCAGCGGGCGGGCGCCCGCCTCCAGGCCGATCATCACGAACTGGCCGCTGTCGAAGCGGAAGCCGGGGTCGCGGGTGGTGCGGAAGCTGAACAGGGTGTCGTTCCAGTGCTGCACGTCGATCACGTGCTCGGTTGCCATCGCCACCATCAGGGGGGTTCTCGTCGGAATGGGTCGGCCAGGTGCCGGGCACCGGCCGCCGGGTCGCAGGGGGTCGTGGCCGCGGCTCGGCAGCGGGCGCGCGGCGCGCGGCGGTCAACCTGCAAGGATACGCCAGCGGCCGGGCCGGCGCCGGGCCGATTCCGTGACGGGTTGCCGCATCCCCTTGCGGGCATCGTGCATCAAGGCGCTGTAGGTGGCCGCCTACACCCCCAGCCTCCGTCGAACCGGTGCCGCTGCGTTCTTGAACTACAGCCACCGGCTGCGCATACTGCCACCGTTGCTCCGATCCGGCGGCACCAGGCCGGATGGGGAAGGAAGCCAGGGGGATTCCGATGCGCGTCGGCCACGACGCGGCGGGTTTTCTTGCTGGCGACTTCGGGAGTCGATGATGCCGATCATGATCGGCCAATCCCAGGCAATCGTTGCGGTGCGGGCGCAGTTGCAGCGCTTTGCCGCCTGCGACGTGCAGGTGCTGATCGAGGGCGAGACCGGCACCGGCAAGGAAGTCGCCGCGCGCGAAATCCACTACGCCAGCGCTCGCCGGGATCTTCCCTTCGTGCCGGTCAATTGCGGCGCCATCCCCGACAGCCTGATCGAGAGCGAACTGTTCGGCCACGGCCGCGGCGCCTTCACCGATGCCAAGGTCGCCCAGCCCGGCCTGGTCGACCACGCGCGCGGCGGCACCCTGTTCCTGGACGAGGTCGATGCGCTCTCGCCCAAGGGGCAGGTGACCTTGCTGCGCTTCCTGCAGGACAGCGAATACCGGCCGGTCGGCGGCGGCGCCACGCGCACCTCCGATGCCCGCATCATCGCCGCCACCAACAGCTGCCTGGCGCGGCAGGTGGAGGCCGGCCGTTTCCGGCGGGACCTGCAGTACCGGCTCAATGCGCTGTACCTGCACCTGCCGCCGCTGCGCGAACGCGAGGGCGACGTGGTCCTGCTCGCCGAACACTTCCTGCACGCGGTGGCGGTCCGCCTGCACGGGCCGTTCAAGCACTGGAGCGAGGCCGCGCTGGCGGCGCTGCAGGCGCATGCCTGGCCGGGCAACGTGCGCGAACTGGACAACGTCGCGCTGCGTGCCTACATGTGCAGCGATGACGTCGTCGTCGGCCTCAATGCCCTGGCCACCGCCGAGCCCGCCTTCGTCGGGCCGCGTCCGCAACCGCGGCGGCGGGCGAACGAGCCGGAGCTCGGTTTCCGCGTGGCCAAGACCCGCGCGATCCACCAGTTCGAGCACGACTACCTCGTGCAGCTGATGCAACGCGCCAGCGGCAACATCAGTGCGGCCGCGCGGCTGTCCGGCACCGAGCGACGCCAGCTGGGCAAGTTGCTGGTCAAGCACGGCATCGGCAGCAAGACGTTCCGTACCCGCCAGTAAGCCGCCCGAATCTGCCTGCGGCGGCAGCGGGTGCGCCGGTACCCGTGGCGCGCGCGGAACGGGTCAGCGTTGCCCCGGCGTCGACCGGCACCCCCGCCCATCTCCATGCCCGGCGCCATTTTTCGCCGGCCGTCCCATGGCATGCCTGTTGCCAGCCCGTCGAGGGACCGGCGCCGGCCCGTGCACCGCCACCGTGGCCGGCCACGGCCCGCCACCCCGCCAGGGAGATCGACATGGCCACTTCCAGATCCAGCAAGTCCAGGACTGCATCCAGTCGGCCCGCCGCGCGGCCGGCCGCGGCCCGCCCGCGCGCTGCCGCCGCCGCAGGACAGGGGCAGAACTGCGCGGTGATCAACCCCTACGCGCTGGCCGAGCTGGTCGCCGGCCAGCCGATTCCGTGGAACGAGCTGCCCGACACGCAGCGCGTGCTGGAGCAGGTGCTGGCCACGCCCTACGAGGAACTGTTCGATCCCAAGTTCGGCGGCCCGCTCTACGTCGGCATGGCGCTGGACGCGAACCTGAAGCTGGTGCCGCAGCGCTCGCCGCTGCTCGACCTGCAACCGCGCAAGGAGGGCGACGACGCCAGCGGCGGCGGCCTGGAGAGCGTCGACCGGTACGCCACGCTGGCCGAGCTGGCCAAGGCGGGCGCGCTGAAATCCGTCCTGGACTGGCCGATCCTCTGCGCGGACCTGTCGCGCTTCACGCGGTTGCAGGTGGTCCTGCAGCTGCCGCCGGCGCTGCGCGAGCTGCAGCTCGGCAACGCCCTGTCCGCCGACGTGGTGCGCGCGATCACCGCCGACGCCAGGCTCCTCAAGCAGGTGACCGCCGCCGGCTGGACACCGCCGGGTGCGCACTGGGCCGCCTCGGGCGACTTCTTCAACGAAACCGCCGAGTTCTTCGACCCGGTGCAGGGTGCCGTGGCCAACTGCTATTACATCGCGGCGCTGTCGGCGGTGGCCTGGGCCACGCCGTTCCGGCTGGCGCACCAGACCCGTGCCACCGGGCCGAACCAGGCGCAGTTCAACGACCAGATCAGTTTCTTCAAGCCGGACTCCGGCGGCGCGCTGGACCAGAAGATCCAGGTGACCGAAGCGGTGCCCCTGACCGCAGGCGGCTACCCGATCTACTGCCGCTCCAGCGAAAGCGGCGAAAGCTGGCCGGCCATCTACGAGAAGGCCTACGCCAAGCTCAAGACCGGCACCGCCACCGACATGCCCGACATCACCCAGACTGCCTGGGGCGATTGCGTATGGGCCACCGCCCAGCTCAACGGCGGCGCACGGCATTACTACAACACCGCCGACCACAGCGCCGACCAGCTGTGGCAGCTGCTGCGCTCCAACTGCCTGTCGTATCGCACCTTCAACCCGATGACGGCGTGGACGTATTCCTCCGGCGGCGCCGCGCCCGACCACGTCGATTACGCCAGCGCCCACGTGGTGGGCTCGCACTGCTACACCGTGCTCGGCTGGGCGTACACGCAGTGCCGGCGCTGGATCGTGCTGCGCAACCCCTGGGGCAACACCGAGGCCACCGCCAGCGTGCTGGACGCCACCATCTCGATGTACGACGTGAGCTGGTGGCGGCCGATCACCCTGAAGACCAGCGACGGCGTGTTCGCCATGGAGATCGGCGCGTTCAAGAAATACTTCGCCGGCATCGGCACGGCGCACTGAATGCGCCGTGGCCGCCGTTCGCACCGGACCCGGGCCTGCGCCGCGCCATGGCCGCAGGCACACCCGGGACGCCCGGCCGGGCCGGGTGCAATCGGTCGCGCTGCGCCTCGGGGCCGGGTCATTCCTGACCCGCTCGCCGTGTCGCCGGCGCGGCCGCGGCCCGGCGCCATGCCGTTCCGCCGCCGGCCGGCGCTGGCACGCTCGTTGCCACAGTCCATGCAGATGCGGGATGTCGCCATGACCAAGCCCTCGACTAGCGGGTCCGCGGCAAGCGATGACGACGAGATTCGCCGTTCGGTGCTGGCTTATCTGCAGGTCCACCCGCGCGCGGCGGATACCTTGCGCGGCGTCGTCAACTGGTGGTTGCCGCAGCAGCGGTACGAGAACAGCTGCCGGCGCATCGAGCAGGTGCTGGCCGCGCTGGTGGCCGAAGGGCTGCTGCAGCGCGACCAGCTTCCCGACGGCGAGGTGCTGTACGCGTTGAACGAGCAGCCGCGACCATCGCCGCCGCATTGATCGCCACAGGGGTTTTCACTTCCGGAGGACCGAACCCATGCCATCTGCGCTCACCTACCCGGGCGTTTACATCGAGGAAATTCCCAGCGGCGTCCGCACCATCACCGGGGTGGCCACCTCGATCACCGCCTTCGTCGGCCGCGCCGCGCGCGGGCCGGTCGACGCGGATGCGGAAAGCCCGGTGATCATCAACAGCTACGGCGATTTCGAGCGCCAGTTCGGCAGCCTCGACCCGCTCTACCCGATGGGCTACGCCGTGCGCGACTTCTACCTCAACGGCGGCGCGCAGGCGGCGATCGTGCGCCTGTACAAGGGCACCGAGGGCAAGCCGGTGAGTGCGGCCATCGCGATCCCCAACCTGCCGCTGCAGGCGGCCTCGGCCGGCGGCTGGGGCAACCAGCTGCGCGTGCGCGTGGACGCCAACGCATCGGCCGAGGTCGCCGCCAGCTTCGGCCTGGCGGTGGGCGACCTGTTCAACCTCACCGTGCGCGACATGGCCAGCGGCACGCAGGAAAGCTTCCTCAACCTCAGCGTGAAGGAGAGCCCGCGCCGCGCCGACCGCGTGCTGAAAGCCGGCTCGTCGCTGCTGCGCGTGGATCCGTCGCTGAGCCTGCCCGCCACCGCGGTGCCCGCCGCCCATCTCGACCCGGACGCCGGCAAGACCGTGTGGGAGCAGGACAAGTCCTCCACCGGCGTGGCCGCCGCCGACCAGGCCGTCGACAGCGCCGCGCTGGACGACAACGCCTACCTGGGCAACGCGGACGCGAAGACCGGCCTCTACGCGCTGAAGAAGGCCGACCTGTTCAACCTGCTGTGCATCCCGCCGGACGTGCGCGGCGGCAACACGTCCAAGCTGGTGTACCAGAATGCGATGGCGTTCTGCGTGGAGCGGCGCGCGATGCTGATCGTCGATGCGCCGAACGACTGGGGCAGCGCCGGCGCGATTACCCCGACCGTGCTGGCGGCCCTGGGTCTCACCGGCACCGCCGCACGCAACGCCGCGCTGTACTTCCCGCGGGTGATCGAATCGGACCCGAAGCGCCAGGGCCAGCTCGACACCTTCGTGCCCTGCGGCATCGTCGCCGGCGTGATGGCGCGCACCGATACCCAGCGCGGCGTGTGGAAGGCACCGGCCGGCATCGACGCGGCACTGAACGGCGTGCAGGGGCTCGCCGTGGCCCTCAACGATGCCGAGAACGGCATGCTCAACCCGCTCGGCGTGAACTGCCTGCGCAACTTCCCGCTGGTCGGCCCGGTGGCGTGGGGCTCGCGCACGCTGCGCGGCGCCGACCTGCTCGCCGACGAATACAAGTACGTGCCGGTGCGCCGCCTGGCGCTGTACATCGAGGAGAGCCTGTTCCGCGGCACCCAGTGGGTGGTGTTCGAGCCGAACGACGAGCCGCTGTGGTCGCAGATCCGGCTCAACGTGGGCGCCTTCATGCAGAACCTGTTCCGCCAGGGCGCGTTCCAGGGCAAGACGCCGGACGACGCGTACTTCGTGAAGTGCGACAAGGAAACCACCACGCAGAACGACATCAACCTCGGCATCGTCAACATCGTGGTCGGCTTCGCGCCGCTCAAGCCCGCCGAATTCGTGGTCATCCAGCTGCAGCAGATGGCCGGCCAGATCCAGGCATGAGGAAACCAACATGGCTCAGTTCAGCGTCAATGCGCAGCGCTTCGATCCGTACAAGAACTTCAAGTTCCGGGTGAAGTGGGACGGCCGCTACGTGGCCGGCGTCAGCAAGGTGTCGGGCCTGAAGCGCACCACCGAGGTGGTCAAGCACCGCGAGGGCGGCGACCCCAGCAGCACGCGCAAGTCGCCCGGCCGCACCGAGTACGAGGCGATCACCGTCGAGCGCGGCGTCACCCACGATGCCGAGTTCGAGAAGTGGGCGAACAAGGTATGGAACTTCGGCGCCGGGCTCGGCGCGGAGGTCTCGCTGAAGGACTTCCGCAAGGACCTGATCATCGAGGTCTACAACGAGGCCGGCCAGCTCGCGCTGGCCTACAAGGTCTACCGCTGCTGGGTCTCCGAGTACCAGGCGCTGCCCGACCTGGACGCCAATGCCAACGCGGTGGCGATCCAGCACCTCAAGCTGGAAAACGAGGGCTGGGAGCGCGATGTCGGCGTGGCCGAGCCGACCGAGCCCAGCTTCACCGTGCCCGCCGTCGGCTGAGCACCATGCACACGCCCACGCCCGCGCAATTGCTGCAGGTCTGGGAACGCGGGGGCGACCCGTCCGCCGCGGCACGCGCTCTGTTGCTGCTCGGCTGCAGCTGCGACGACGAAGATTCCGTCGATGCATTGGCGGCGCTGCCGCTGGGCCGGCGCGACGCGCTGTTGCTCGCCTTGCGCGAGCGCCTGTTCGGCAGCGCGATCGACGTCGTGACGACGTGCCCGCAATGCGCGGCCACGGTCGAGGCGACGTTCCGCGGTGACGACCTGCGGCTGCCGCAGGCGGAAGCCGCAGCGTCCACGCTGGAACATGCCGCGCACGGCATCCGCGTGCAGTTCCGCCTGCCCGACAGCCGCGACCTGTTGGCGCTGGAAAACTGCGGTGATGCCGAAGCCGCGCGCACGCGGCTGCTCGAACGCTGCGTTCTCGACGCGCGATCCGCCGACGCGGCGCGCGAACCGTGCAGCCTGCCGCACGAGCTGCAGGCGGAGCTGGCGCAGGCGATGGCGCAAGCCGATCCGCAGGCCGACCTGCAGCTGGCGTTCCGCTGCCCGGACTGCGGTCACGAATGGCAGCCGCTGTTCGACGTCGCCCGCTTCCTGTGGCAGGAACTGCACGCCTGGGCGCTGCACATGCTGCGCGAGGTGGACACGCTGGCCGCCACCTACCACTGGGCCGAGGCCGACATCCTCGCCATGAGCCCGCGCCGCCGCCAGGCCTACCTGGAGTTGTGCGCGCCATGAGCGATTTCCTCGACCGGCTGGCGGCCCGCGCAATCGGCAGCGAAACGGCGCTGGCGCCGCGGCTGCCGTCACTGTTCGAGCCGCTGCAACGCGCGCCGATCATGCCGCTGCCCGACCAGGGCGAGGCGCCGCTGCACCGGCGCGAGGCGGCCCCGGCGGCGCCGCAGCCGCCCGCAATCGCGGCCTCGCCCCGCGCGCCGGCACACGCCCGCGA
>JBDZVT010000077.1:0-1983 GCA_040255835.1 Lysobacteraceae bacterium | reverse complement strand
CCGAGCAGGATCGTGCGCTGGTAGCCGATCAGCTTGTCCGCCACCCAGCCGCCGAAGATGCCGGTGCCGTAGATCAGCGCGGTGTACGAACCGAAGATCGCGCTGGCCCAGGCCTGGCCGGAACTGTCGCCGTGGTAGAACTCGGCCACGATGTACAACGCCAGCGCCCAGCTCACGCTGTAGAACGCGAAGCGCTCCCAGAACTCGGTCATGAACAGCATCCACAGCGGTCGCGGATGGCCGAGCAGTTGCGGGTATTCGGGTGTCGGGGCAGCGTCGCCGGCAGCGCGGGTCTGGCTCATGCAGGTCCTTGGTCGGCATGCGTGAGGCAGCCGCAAGCGCCCAGATGTAACCGGGCGCGCGGTTCGGCGTCAATCGTCGTCGCTGGAAAGTGAGGTCGCCGGAAGGGACGAGGAGTGAGTGGTGAGGAGTGAGAAGTGAGAGAAAGTCAGCCTCTCACTTCTCACTCCTCATTTCCCACTTCTCGCCTCAACGGACTCCGTGCATCAGCTTGTTGATCAGCGGCGCGATCAGGAACAGCAGCACGCCGCCGCCGAGCAGGATCCAGAAGCCGGAGGTGTAGCCGGACAGGGCCGAGTCCACCGTCATGCCGGTGTCGCCGCTGACGTGGGCGGCGAACAGGCCGGCCAGGTTGTTGCCGATCGCGGTGGACAAAAACCAGCCGCCCATGCCCAGCCCGACCAGCCGCACCGGCGCCAGCTTGGTCACCATCGACAGGCCGATCGGCGACAGGCACAGCTCGCCGGCGGTCTGCAGCACGTAGCACAGCACCAGCGTCCACAGCGGGATCATGCCGTTGTCGCCGACCAGGCTGGACAGCGCATACATCAGCACCGCGAAGCCCAGTGCGTTGCCGATCAGGCCCAGGCCGAACTTGCGCGGGATCGACGGCTCGATGCGCCGCTTGTCCAGCCAGCCCCAGGCCAGCGCGATCAACGGCGCCAGGCAGACGATCGCCACCGGGTTGACCGACTGGAACCAGCCGATCGGAAACTCCCAGCCGCCCAGGTCGCGGTCCACGATGTGCTGGGCCAGGAAGTTGAACGAGCTGCCGGCCTGCTCGAAGAACATCCAGAACAGCACGTTGAAGGTGAAGATGATCAGCATCGCGATCACCCGCTGGATCTGCACGCGGCCGGTGCGGATCGCCTCGATCACCAGCATCACGCCCACGCCGACGAACAGCGCGGTGAGCAGCCACTGCAGCACCACCGCGCCGGCGCGATCCATCAGCAGGTAGACCACCGGGATCGCCACCAGCACGCCGATCGCCACGTAGACCACGCGCATCGGGTTGGCCATCTCCGGAGAGGGCCGCCCGACCGGGCCGAGCTGGCGCCGGCCGAACCAGAACCACACCAGGCTGATCAGCATGCCCACGCCGGAGGCGGCGAACACCACGTTGTAGCTGTGGTGGCCAGGCGTGCCGAATACCTTGTTGGCGAGAATGCTGGTGAGGATCGGCGCGATCAGCGCGCCGGCGTTGATGCCCATGTAGAACAGGGTGAAGCCGCGGTCGCGGCGCGAGTCGCCCGGCGCGTAGAGCTGGCCGACCATGGAGGAGATGTTGGGCTTGAACAGGCCGTTGCCCACGATGATCGTGGCCAGGCCCAGCATGAACACCTCGTGGCTGGGCAGCATGATCATGAACAGGCCGGCCGCCATCACCACCGCGCCGAGCAGGATCGAGCGCTGGTAGCCGAGGATCTTGTCCGCCACGTAGCCGCCGAACACCGCGGTGGCGTAGACCAGCGCCAGGTAGGCGCCGTAGGTGCGGCTGGCGTCCGCCTGGCCGGCGTCGTCGCCGTTCCAGAACTGCGCCACGATGTACAGCGTGAGCGCCCAGCGCATGCCGTAGAATGCGAAGCGCTCCCAGAACTCCGACATGAACAGCATCCACAGCGGGCGCGGGTGGCCAAGCAGTTGCGGGTATTCCGGCAGCGGCGCGGCCGTGGAGTTGCT
>JBDZVT010000023.1:0-48446 GCA_040255835.1 Lysobacteraceae bacterium | reverse complement strand
CGCGGGTCATGATGATCTCGCGGTAGCGCTGCTGGTCCATCACCTGGGCCAGGCCCGCGGCCAGCGCCAGCAGGGTCTTGCCGGTACCGGCGTTGCCGAGCAGGGTGACGAAGTCGATGTCCGGATCCATCAGCGCATTGAGCGCGAAGTTCTGCTCGCGGTTGCGCGCGCCGATGCCCCACACGTGGTGGTTCGCGTGCGAGTGATCGTCCAGCAGGACCAGCGTGGCGCGCGCCTCGTCCAGTTTCAGCACGCGCAACTCGACCTCGTTGTCGCCCGGCAGGTACAGGCATTCGTTGGGATGCCAGGTTTCGTCCTCGTGGCGATCGAGCTGGTAATAGGTGCGGCCGTGCTCGGTCCACGAGCGCACCTCGGGATGCCGGTCCCAGAACTCCGCCGGCAGTTCCGTCGAACCGGTGTAGAGCAGGGCGAAATCGTCCAGCGCGCGGTCGTTCTCGTAGTCCTCGGCGACCAGGCCGTTGATGCTGGCCTTGATGCGCAGGTTGATGTCCTTGGTGACCAGGATCACCTCGCGGTCCTGGTTCTGGTTGCGCAGCTCGATCACCGCCGCGAGGATCTGGTTGTCGGCCTTGGCGTGGCCGTTGCTGCTGGTGCGGTGCTGGAAATACAGCCTGCCCACCGAGCTTCCGCGCTTGAGCTTGATCCCCTGCGGGTTGGCCAGCTCCAGCCCCTCGGCGAGGTCGTGCCGCTTGCCGGCCTCGATCAGTTCGTTGAGGAAGCGACTGGCCTGGCGGCCGTTGCGCGAGACTTCCGAGGCGCCTTTCTTCTTCTCGTCCAGCTCCTCCAGGACGGTCATCGGAATGAAGACGTCGTGCTCCTCGAAGCGGAACAGCGAAGTCGGGTCGTGCAGCAGGACGTTGGTGTCGAGAGCGTAGATGCGCTTGCTTCCGGTCATGCGGAAGTGTCCTCGCTGGTGGGTGGGCAAAGCGGGTGGGCGACGATCATCGAGGAACGGCTCAGGCGGCGGGGATCGCGTCGAGCACGGCCTGTGTGTGGCCGGGGACTTTCACCCCGCGCCATTCCGCGGCCAGCTTGCCGTCCGGGTCGAGCAGGAAGGTGCTGCGCACGATGCCCAGGTGGCGCTTGCCATAGAGCACTTTTTCGTGGATCACGTCGAATGCCCGGCACCAGGCTTCGTCGGCGTCGGAGACCAACGGGAACGGCAGTTCCTGTCTGGCGGCAAAGTTGGCGTGCGATTTCGGCGAATCGCGCGACACGCCGATGACCTGCGCGTGTCGCCGACGGAACGCGGCGTGGAGGTCGCGGAAGTCTCTGGCCTCGTTGGTGCAGCCGGGAGTCGAATCCTTCGGGTAGAAGTACACCACCAGCCATTGGCCGCGGTAGTCGGAAAGCTTCAGCTCGTTGCCGTCGCCGGTGATGCCTTTCAGTGCGGGAAGTTTCTTGCCGATCGCGGGCATGGGCAATCCTGCACGGCATGGGTGGCCGTGCTTGCGGTGGGAAGGAAGGGGAGCGTGGCGTGGACGACGACAGTGCGGCGGCGAGGCGACCGGGCGGGCCCGGGCCGGCTGGCGTGGATCGACTCGCGGTTCTGCAATGCTGGCATCCTCTGGCGGGGCCACGGCCACAGACTAGCGCGCCCGGGGCGGCGGATGACAGGTCTTGTCAGGGCAACGCGTTCGCGCGATCCTCGGCGGACCGCGGCGCGGCCCCCGAAAACCGTTTCAGGGATGTGTTCTCGATCGCCGCTCCACGGCCTGCCGGCGCTCGCCGCGCGGCTGCGAACACGCAGCCTTTCAGAACTTCACCGGATCCATGATCGCGTCGAGGTTCATGCCGTCGCACAGCTCCAGGAAATCGTCGCGCAGGGCGGCGATGTGAATGTCGGCCGGGATGCCGATGGTGAACTGGGCCTGGAACATCTCCGCACCGGTCTGCATGGCACGATAGCGGGTGGAGTTCAACTGCTCCACGCTGATCTCGTGCTGGGCGAAAAACTCCACGATGCGGGCCACGATGCCGGGACGATCGGCCGCCACCACCTCCACCAGGTAGGGCAGCTGCGCGCTGTTTCCGCGCTGGCCGGTGCGGTAGTGCACCAGGCGCAGGCTTTCGTCGCGGGCCAGCTTGGTCAGCGCGGTTTCCAGCTTGGCCAGCGCATCCCATGCGCCGCTGGCGAGCAGCATCAGCGAGACCTCGGTGCCGATGGTGGAGACGCGCGATTCGGAAAGGTTGCAGCCGGCGTCGGCGATGCGCCGGGCCAGCGCCAGCAGCGGCGACTTGTCGGCCGGGGTGAGCGCCTGGATCAGCAACTGGCTGTCGGCGGCCGCGCGGCCGGCCGCGTGCGAGGCAGTGGAGGAAGGTTTCAAGGAGGTCCACCTGTGGGCAGCATTCCGCCCGATGCGGAAGCATCAGGTTACTCCCATCGAGCTTACTTGCCCGTCTTGCGAAGCGGCAAGTAACATGCAGGGCTTGCCGTTGCAGCGGAATCGTTACGTGGACATTCGTGGAAGCATCTGTGCGCTGGTCACGCCGTTCGCGGACGACGGCAGCCTCGACCTGGCGGCATTCGGTCGCCTGATCGAGCAGCAGATCGATGGTGGCACGCAGGCGCTGGTGGTGGCCGGTTCCACCGGCGAGGCGCACATGCTGGAAACGGACGAGTTCGACCGCCTGCTGGTGTTTGCGCTCGAGCGGGTGGCCGGCCGCGTGCCGGTGATTGCCGGAACCGGAGAGGCCGGCACCGCGAAGACCATCGCCAGCACGCGTCGCGCGCAGGCGCTGGGCGCGGATGCAGCCCTGGTGGTGGTGCCGTACTACGTGCGCCCCACGCAGGAAGGGTTATGGCAGCATTTCACGGCCGTCGCCGACGCGGGCGGCTTGCCCGTGCTGCTCTACAACGTGCCCGGCCGCACCGGCAGCGACCTGCTGCCGGAGACGGTGGCGCGCCTGCGCGAACACCCCGCGATCGTCGGCATCAAGGAAGCGCGGGGCGATGCGCAGCGGATCGCGGCGCTGGCGGAACTTGCGCGCGCGGATTTCGTCTATCTGTCCGGCGACGACGCCAGCGCAGCCACCGCGATGCTTGCCGGCGCCGCCGGCACGATCTCGGTGGTGGCCAACCTGGCACCACGACCGTTCCGCGCCTTGTGCGACGCCGCCCGGGCAGGCGACGAGGCGGCCACGGCACGGTGTCGGGATGCGCTGGAGCCTCTGTTGCATGCGTTGGACTGCGCACCCAACCCGATCGCGGTCAAGGCCGGGTTGCCGACGCTGGGGCTGGGCTCGGCCCGGCCCCGGTTGCCGCTGGTGGAATTGCCCGACGGCCCGGATCGCGCCCGCTTGCACCAGGCGCTGTCCAGTCTGTCATCCTAGACACCTGTGCCCGCTGATCCGGGCCTGGCTCACTCACGGAATCCGATTCGATGAAGAAAACCTCGCTCCTCGTGGCCTTGCCGGCCATCGCGCTCAGCGGCCTGCTGCTCTCCGGTTGCGGCATGTTCCGTTCGCACAGCGCCTGGCAGAAAGCCCGGCAGGAGGCGCCGCTGGAGATTCCGCCCAGCATGGATCGCCCTTCCACCAGCGACGCCCTGGTGATCCCGCCGCCGGGCGCGAACCAGCCGACCGCGGACGGGGTGACCGCGTCGGTGGCCGGCGTGCCGGGCCAGGCCGGGCAGATATCCGACGGCTTCGTGCACCAGGGTCCGGTCGACGACGTGTACCAGCAGGTGGGCAAGGTGCTGGCGGACGGCAAGGCGGGCCAGCTGGTCAGCCACGACGACGCCACGCACTCCTACGTGGTCAGTGTGACCGCGGCGGCCGCGAAGAAGCGCGGCTTCTTCTCGCGGCTGTTCGGTCGGCACCGGGATGACTCGGCCAGCACGGCCGGTGGCGGCACGCACCAGGTCCAGGTCAACGTGGAGAGCCGCGGCGACGCCGGCAGCGAGATCCGCGCGCAGAGCGACTCGCTCGGTGCGGTGGCCAAGGTGATCGACCGGCTGAAGTCGAAGCTGGATTGACCGCCGTGCGGCGCGCGCCGCGCCCGCAAAAAAACGCCGCCTCAGGGCGGCGTTTTCGTTTCGGCGTTGCGAAAGGCCGCGGCCTGGGCTCAGCGTTCGAGCAGCGCCAGCTTGCCCGGCTTGCCTTCCCAGTCCCCGGCGTCGGCGGGGGCGTCCTTGCGCTCGGTGATCACCGGCCAGCTCTTGGCCAGTTCGGCGTTGAGCGCCACCAGCGCCTCCTGCCCCGCCGGCACGTCGTCCTCGGGATAGATCGCGTTGATCGGGCACTCCGGCTCGCACAGGGTGCAGTCGATGCACTCGTCCGGGTCGATCACCAGGAAATTCGGGCCCTCGTGGAAGGCATCCACCGGACACACCTCGACGCAATCGGTGTACTTGCACTTGATGCAGTTGTCGATGACGACAAAGGTCATGGATTCAACTCAGCTGTGAGGGATGCGGTCGGAAAGCTCTTGCAGCGAGGGAGGGCTTTCGCAAAGTACATCGAAGGGCCCTCGCGAAGCTCTACGAAGCGCTCCCGTGAAGCTCGACGAAGGGCTCTTCTTGAAGAGTGCGGCCATGGATGGCCGCTTCTGGTCTGGCCAATACCCCGCAACCATAGGTTACCGGGGCCTTTCCAGACAATGGCGATCATGGATGATCGCACAGGTAACTGGCGCTCCCTACGAGACTCGAACTCGTGTTCCCGCCTTGAGAGGGCGGTGTCCTGGGCCACTAGACGAAGGGAGCGTTGTGCGGCGAAGCGCGCTAGTATAGCGGAATTGCTTCGCGCGGCAACGCCCGATCGACGCCCCTGAGGGCCGTGCCGAAGCACGCCGCGCGGACTGCGTACGTTGCCGTCGCCGCGGCATCGGTGATGCTCGGCATCGTGAACATGGCAAGCACGGGGCGCCTTCGCCCCGCAAGGATTCCAGCCGCTTGAACCCCACACCAGGCACCGATCCCGCCTCCGCGCTGCGGATCATCCCGCGCGACCAGCACGTCATTTCGCGTGCGAACATCAGCAAGGCCGCATTGCGCGTGCTGTACCGGCTGCACGATGCCGGCTATGCCGCCTACCTCGTCGGCGGCGCGGTGCGCGACCTGCTGCTGGGCCTGCGACCGAAGGATTTCGACGTCGCCACCAACGCCACCCCCGACGAGGTCAAGAAGCTGTTCCGCAACTGCCGCCTGATCGGGCGGCGGTTCCGGCTCGCCCACGTGGTGTTCGGGCCGGAGATCATCGAGGTGGCCACGTTCCGCGGGACCGGCGAGGAGGGCGAGGGCGACCGCCACATCGTCGACGGCCGCATCGTGCGCGACAACATCTGGGGCACCATCGAGGAGGACGCGCTGCGGCGCGACTTCCGCGTCAACGCGCTGTACTACGACATCGGCGATTTCTCGGTGCGCGACTACGTCGGCGGCATGCAGGACCTGCACGATCGCGTGCTGCGCCTGATCGGCGACCCCGAGGTGCGCTACCACGAGGATCCGGTGCGGATGCTGCGCGCCGCGCGGCTGGCGGGCAAGCTCGGCATGCGCATCGACGCCGCCGCGGCGGCGCCGTTCGAGTCGCTGGGGCCGCTGCTGGCCGAAGCCGCGCCGGCGCGGCTGTTCGACGAATCGCTGAAGATGTTCCTGGCCGGCAACGGCCTGAAGAGCTTCCGCATGCTGGAGCAGTGCGGCCTGCTGAAGTTCCTGTTTCCGGCCACGGCACGCGCGCTCAAGCGCGGCGATGCGGCGTTGCGCTCGCTGGTGGAGCAGGGCCTGGCCAACACCGATGCGCGCATCGGCGAGGGCAAGTCCGTCACGCCTGCGTTCCTGTTCGCCGTGCTGCTGTGGGGCGAGGTGCGCGACGAGGCCCGGCTCGGCATCGAACGCGGCCTGGACGGCGCCGAGGCGTGGTCGCGCGCTGCCGCCAAGGTGGTCGGCGAGCAATGCCAGCGGGTGGCCATCCCGCGCCGTTTCACCTTCACCATGGAAGAGATCTGGTCGCTGCAGCCGCGCTTCGAGCAGGTGCAGCGCAAGCGGGTGTTCCGCCTGATGGGGCATCCGCGTTTTCGCGCGGCGTTCGACTTCCTGCTGTTGCGCGCCGACGAGTCGCCGGCGATGCGCGAGCTGGGCCAGTGGTGGGCCCACGCGCAGCGCTTGCCGCAGGATGTGCTCGCCGCGGCGTTGCCGGTGCTCGGCGGCGGAGCCGCCGCGGAAGCCGCGTCGGCGCCGGCGGTGCGCAAGCCGCCGCGTCCGCGCCGGCGCCGACGCAAGCGCAACGACACCCCGGGCTCCGAATGACCCTGGCCTACGTGGCGCTGGGCGGCAACCTCGGCGATCCTTGCCAGCAGGTGCTCGATGCGCTGGCGGCCCTGGCCGGGCTGCCCGCCACGCGCGTGCTGCGGCGCTCGCCGCTCTATCGCACGCCGCCCTGGGGCGTGCTCGACCAGCCGCCGTTCATCAATGCCGTCGCCGAGCTGGAGACCTCGCTGTCGCCCGAGGCCTTGCTGCAACACCTGCTGGCGATCGAGCAGCGTGCGGGCCGGGTGCGCACCGTGCGCAACGGGCCGCGCACGCTCGACCTGGACCTGCTGCACGTCGAGGGCGTGCGCCGCGAGGGCCCGCCCCTGACCTTGCCGCATCCGCGGCTGGCCGAACGTGCCTTCGTGCTGTTGCCGCTCGCCGATGTCGCGCCGGACCTGTGCCTGCCCGGGCAGGGCAGCGTGGCGGAACTGCTGGCGCGGGTGGACCCGGCCGGCTGCGAGCGGCTGCTTGCGCCATAATCCGCAGTCACACTTGCCCGATCCAGGAAACCCCGTGTACGTGCAGAACGCCAATCTCCCCGACCGCAAGCCGGTGACGGTGCCTGGCCTGCGCGCGATGAAGGCGCAAGGCCAGCGCATCACCATGCTGACGGCCTACGACGCCAGCTTCGCCTGGCAACTGGAGGCGGCAGGCATCGACGTGGCGCTGGTTGGCGACTCGCTCGGCATGGTGGTGCAGGGGCATGCCAGTACCTTGCCGGTGACGCTCGACCAGATGGTCTACCACACCGCGGCGGTGGCGCGGGGGTTGTCGGCTACCCTGCTGGTGGCGGACCTGCCGTTCATGGCCGATCGCGACGTCGCCCACGTGCTGGCCGCCGGCGCCCGGCTGGTCGGCGAAGCGGGTGCGGCGATGGTGAAGATCGAAGGCGCCGCTGCGCACGTGCTGGAAGGGGTTGCCGCGCTGACGGCACGCGCCATGCCGGTGTGCGCGCACCTGGGCCTGACCCCGCAATCGGTGCACCGCTTCGGCGGCTTCCGCATCCAGGGGCGCGAACAGGAGGCGGCGGATCGACTGGTGGCGGATGCCCTGGCGGTGCAGGCGGCGGGTGCGCAATTGCTGGTGATGGAAGGCGTACCGGTGGAGCTGGGCCGGCGCGTGACCGCGGCGGTGGAGATCCCGGTGATCGGCATCGGTGCCGGCCCGCATTGCGACGGCCAGGTGCTGGTGATCCACGACCTGCTTGGCGTCACGCCCGGCAAGCGCCCCAAATTCAGCAAGGATTTCCTCGCCGGCCGCGATTCTGTGGCCGCGGCGATCCGGGCCTATGCGGACGACGTGCGCAGCGGTGCCTTTCCGGCGCCGGAACACTGTTTCAACTGAGCTGACGGGTCTTCGCCATGCAAACGGTTCAGGATGCGCCGGCGTTGCGCGCCGCGATACGCGGTTGGCGCAGCAAGGGCCAGACGGTCGGCTTCGTGCCGACCATGGGCAACCTCCACGCCGGCCATCAGTCGTTGGTGCGGCTGGCGCGCGCGCGCGCCGATCGGGTGGTCGCCAGTGTCTTCGTCAATCCCACCCAGTTCGGTCCCGCCGAGGATTTCGAGCGCTACCCGCGCACGCTCGTGCACGACCAGGCGGCGCTGGCCGACGAGGGCTGCGACCTGCTGTTCGCGCCGGAGGTCGCCACGATCTATCCGTATGGCGCCGACCTCAGCGTGAGCCTGCGCGTGCCGCAGATCACCGCCACGCTGGAGGGCGCGCACCGGCCCGGCCATTTCGACGGCGTGGCGACCGTGGTGTGCAAGCTGTTCAACCTGGTCAACCCGGACCTGGCCGTGTTCGGGCAGAAGGATTTCCAGCAGCTCAAGGTGATCGAGCGGATGGTGCGCGACCTGTCGCTGCCGGTGAAGGTCATCGCCGCGCCCATCCTGCGTGCCGACGACGGCCTGGCGCTGAGTTCGCGCAACCAGTACCTCTCGGTGGAGGAGCGCACGCGCGCGCCGCTGATCCACGACACCTTGCTCAAGATGCGCGAGCTGCTGGAGCAGGGCCATCCCTGGCGTGCGCTGGAGCAGGTGGCCGAGTCGCGGCTGGCGCGCGCCGGTTTCGTGCCCGACTATGCGGCGATCCGCCGGGCCGAGGATCTCACCGAGCCGGAAGAAGGCGAGCGTGACGGGCTGGTCGCGCTGATCGCGGCACGGCTGGGTGACACCCGCCTGATCGACAACTTGTTGCTGGACTGAGGCGCCCGCATATAACTGCGTGGACCGGTGATGTTGCAGCGCAGCGCCATCGGTTCGATAATCGACGACTTTGCGGAACGCTGCAGGAACTTCTGTCATGCACCTGAACATGCTCAAGGCCAAGATCCATCGGGCCACGGTGACCCACGCCGAACTGCACTACGAGGGTTCCATCGCGATCGACGGCCTGCTGCTGGACGCCGCCGGCATCCGCGAGTACGAGCAGATCCACGCATGGAACGTCAACAACGGCAAGCGCTTCGTCACCTACGCGCTGCGCGCCGAGGAAGGCTCGGGCATCATCTCGGTGAACGGCAGCGCCGCGCATCGGGCCAAGCCGGGCGACATCGTGATCATCGCCGCCTTCGCGCAGTTGAACGAGGCGGAACTGGAGAAGTTCCAGCCCACCTGCGTGTACATCGCCGCCGGCGAAGGCAACCGCATCAGCCACACCAATCGGTCGATCCCCAAGCAGATGGCGGCAGCCTGACGGTCGACCCGGACTTGGCCGGCAGCGCCGGCTGCCGCTGGCGCTGAACCCTTCGTGCCGCCTCACTGGCGGCGCGAGAAACCCCCTCAGTCCATCCCAGGCCGTTCGCGCGGTCCGTTCGCTTGTTTACATACTGTGTGTGACTATGTAAAGTGCGCCAAATACTACGGTGCAGCGCATGGCTGATCCCTTCGAAAATCCGTTGCCCAAGCTGGAACTGGAGCTGCGCCGGGGCGTGCTGGTGATCGCCGTGCTGTCGCGGCTGCGCGAGGTCCAGTACGGCTATTCGCTGCGCCAGGCGCTGGCCCGCCGTGGCATGCCGATCGAGGAGGGCACGCTCTACCCCCTGCTGCGGCGCCTGGAAAAGCAGGGCGTGCTGGCCTCGGAATGGCGCATCGAGGACGGCCCGCCGCGGCGCTATTACCGTTTGAACGACGCGGGCGAGGCGTTGCTCGCCGAACTGACGGCCTCCTGGCGCGCCCTTGTCGGGACCATGGCCGGCCTGCTGGAAGGAAGCACCCCATGAATCCGAACGACGTGATCCAGACCTACGTGGCCGAAGTGATGCGCCGCCTGCCCGGCCGGGAGCGCCGCGAGATCGGCGTGGAGCTGCACGGCCTGCTTGGCGAGATGCTGGCTGACCGGGCGGAATCGGCCGGCACGCCGGCCGACGACGCCATGGTGCTGGCGATGCTGCGGGAGTTCGGCACGCCTGCCCAGGTGGCCGAGCGCTACCACCCCGCGGGCATGCTCATCATCCCGGCGATGCAGACGCGTTCGTTCGCCCTGTTCGCCTTCGGCGGCGTGGCCCTGCAGTGGGCGCTGACCCTGCCGCGGGTGTTCGGCGGCGGGCAGCCCCTGGTGGCGTGGTGGTTCAGTGCGGGCCTGGGAGCATTGTGGTGGCCCGGCCTGATGGTGATGTCCGCGCTGGTCGCGGCGCTGGTGCGGGCCCGCGGCTGGCAGCCGGCGTGGCGGCCGCGCCTGGTCGATCCGGATCGGGTCAATCGGCCGGTCATGCTGTTCGGGCTGGTGTGGTTCGCGCTCGGCGTGGCCCTGATGGTCAGCCTGCCGTGGATCGCGCCGATGCTGCCCGGCCCGCTGCCGCAGGTGTTCGCCTTCGACGACGGCTTCCTGTCCCGGCGTGCCTGGCCGGTGCTGTTGCTGTGGAGCGGCACGTTTGCGCTGCAGCTGGCGGCGTACGCGCAGGGGCGCTGGTCAACCTTGACGCGGCGGCTGAGCATGCTCTCCAGCCTGGCCTGGGCGGCGTTGCTGCTCTGGTGGATTGCCGTCGGCGGGATGTTCCAGGCCCGGGCCACCGACGATGGCGCGCGCGGGGCATTGGGCCTGGTCGTGCTGATCATCGTGATCGAGCTGGCGTATCGGCTCTATCGTGCGCGACCCTCGATGCGCCGGCTCCCTGCCACCGGCTGAGTCGCGGGACTCAATCGCCGCGCCGCCTGGCGGCCTGCTGCGCCCGTGCCCAGGCGACGTGTTCACGGACCAGCGGAGATGCATCGTCGGCGCGGCTGGCGAGAGCGGCGTCGATGGCCTCCCCGGGCGGCGCGTTGCCCAGTGCCACGGCGATGTTGCGCAGCCAGCCTTCGTAGCCGGTGCGGCGGATCGCCATGCCTTCGGTGCGCTTGAGAAACTCCTCCTCGCTCCAGCCGAACAATTCGACCAGCTTCGCGCCGTCCAGGCTGTGCCGCGGCGCGAAGTCCGCTTCGGTGGCGACCTGCGCGAACTTGTTCCACGGGCACACCAGCTGGCAGTCGTCGCAACCGAAGATGCGGTTGCCCATCGGCGCGCGCAGCGCTTCGGGAATGCTGCCCTTGAGCTCGATCGTGAGATACGAAATGCAGCGTTTGGCGTCGAGCTGGTACGGCCCGGTGATCGCCTGCGTGGGACACACCTCGATGCAGCGCGTGCACGTGCCGCAGTGCGCACTCGCCGGTGCGTCCACCGGCAGGGGAAGGTCGGTGTACAGCTCGCCGAGGAAGAAGTACGAGCCGGCGTGGCGGTTGATCAGCACGGTGTGCTTGCCGATCCAGCCGAGCCCGGCATTGCGTGCCAACGCCTTCTCCAGCACCGGGGCGGAATCGACATAGGCGCGATAACCGAACTCGCCCACCACGGCGCGGATGCGTTCGGCCAGCTTCTGCAGGCGGTTGCGCATCAGCTTGTGATAGTCCCGGCCCAGCGCGTAACGCGAGACGTAGCCGGCCTCGCCGTCGCCGAGCACCTGCCAGGCATTGGCGGTTCCGGCGGGGATGTAATCCATGCGCACCGAGATGACCCGCCGGGTGCCGGGCTCGAGTTCGGCCGGCCGGGTGCGCTTGGTGCCATGGCGCGCCATGTATTCCATCTCGCCGTGGCGTCCGGCGTCGAGCCAGCGTTGCAGGTGCCGCTCGTCTTCGCCCAGGTCGACCCCGCTGATGCCTGCGTCGGAAAACCCCAGTTCGCGCGCCCAGCGCTTGATGTCGCGCGCGAGTGCAGCGTAGTCGGGTGGAACAGGGGAAAGCGGCACGGCCATCGGCATAGTCTAGGGCGACGCTGATCAAGTATCGCCCTATTCGCACCCCTATAATCCGCCGCATGTCCGAACCTTCGCTCCGTCGCGCCCTGTACACCGTCGACCAGATGCGCCGGATCGACCGTGCCGCAATGGATGCGCTGGGCATCTCCGGCAGCGAGTTGATGCGTCGTGCCGCCAGCGACGCCTTGCGCAGCCTGCGCCGGCACTGGCCGCAGGCACGCAGGGTCCGCGTGCATTGCGGCCCCGGCAACAACGGTGGCGACGGCTTCCTGCTCGGCGTGCTGGCACGCGAGGCTGGCCTGCAGGTCGACGTGGTGGCCCTGGAAGACACCTCGCGCGGCGACGGCGCGTCGGCGCGCGCGGCTTGGGTGGACGCCGGCGGGCCGGTGCATGCCGTCAATGCGCTGGACGGCCTGCCGTTACCCGACGTGCAGGTTGACGCGTTGTACGGCATCGGCCTGAACCGCGCCCCCGCGCCCGCGGCGGCCGCGCTGATCGAACGCATCAACGACAGCGGCCTCCCCGTACTCGCGCTCGACGTGCCGTCCGGGCTGGACGCCGACAGCGGGCAATGCCCCGGTGCCGCGATCCGTGCCGATCTCACGGTCACTTTCATCGCCGACAAGCGTGGCCTGCACACCGGCCGCGCCGTCGATTGCGTGGGCGCGCTGGAGCTGGCGACGCTGGGCGTGCCGGCCGAGGCGTTCGCGCAGGTGCCGCCGGATGCCCGCCTGATGGCGGCCGAGAACCTGCCGCCGCGGCGACGGCAGGCCAACAAGGGTCTCTATGGTCACGTGCTGGTGGTCGGCGGCGGCAAGGGCATGGCCGGCGCCGTGCACCTGGCCGGCGCGGCGGCGCTGCGTGCCGGCGCCGGCCTGGTCAGCGTGGCCACGCGTGCCGAGCACGTCGGCGCGCTCAACGCGTGGCGTCCGGAACTGATGGCCCATGGCGTGGATGGCCCGCAGACCCTGCAGCCCTTGCTGGAGCGCGCCGACATCCTGGCGCTCGGCCCCGGCCTCGGCCAGTCCGCGTGGTCGCACGCGCTGTGGCTCACCGCGCTGGACAGCGGCAAGCCGCTGGTACTCGATGCCGACGGCCTCAACCTGCTGGCGAGGGAGCCGCGGCATTTCGTCGGGCCGGCGGTGCTGACGCCGCACCCCGGCGAGGCGGCGAGGTTGCTTGGCAGTTCGGTCGAGGCGGTCGAGCGTGATCGGTTTGCCGCCGTGCGCGAGTTGGCCGCGCGCTTTGCCGCGGTGGTGGTGCTGAAGGGCGCGGGCAGCCTGGTGGCCGATCCGAATGGACGTCTGGACGTCTGTTCGTGGGGCAACCCCGGCATGGCATCGGGTGGCATGGGCGACCTGCTCACCGGCGTCGTGGCTGCCTTGCTTGCGCAGGGCTGCGATGTCTGGCAGGCGGCGTGCCTCGGCGTGGGCCTGCATGCGCGCGCCGGCGATGTCGCTGCCGCGGAGGGCGAGCGCGGGCTGCTGGCCAGCGACCTGCTGGCTCCGCTGCGGCGGCTCGGCAATGCCGTTCCCGGCGAGGCGGGCGAATGAACGAGGGCAACCCCGCCGAGCTGTCCTGCAACTTGCCCGACGAGGCCGCCACGGCCAACTTGGCGCAGCGGTTGGCTGGCGTGCTGGACCACGGCCTGGTGCTCTTCCTGCATGGTCCGCTCGGTGCGGGCAAGACCAGTTTTGCCCGTGCCCTGTTGTCGGCGCTGGGCGTGGGCGAGCGGATCAAGAGCCCGACCTACAGCCTGGTCGAGGGCTACGCGACCGCACGGCGGCCGGCCTGGCATCTCGACCTGTACCGGATCGCCGATCCGGCCGAACTGGAGTGGCTGGGCCTGGACGCCTTGGCCGACCCGGCCGCGCTGGTGCTGGTGGAGTGGCCCGAGCGTGGCGCCGGGGCATTGCCCAAGGCCGATCTCCACGTGCACCTGGACTATGCCGGGCCCGGCCGCCAAGCCGTCCTGCGCGCCGGCACGGCCCGCGGCGCAGGCCTGCTGGCGCTCCTGACCTGATCGCCTAAGTGCCGGTTCCCACTGAATTTTTCCCTGATCGCCGGATCGGGCGGGGATCTGTTCGAAATGTGGCACTTGCGGTCGATAACTTGATATCCCCTGATGAATGCCTTGCAGGTCACGGATATTAAAAGGAAAAATCAGCTTGCAATCGTCGGGTGACTGCGTTTCAATGCGGCCCATGCGGGGCTATCTGAACAAGCTGGCCGGTTGGACCGTCGCAGCGATGCTGGCGGCGCTTTCGCCGTGCCTGGCCCAGGCCGCCCAGGTCAAGGACGCCCGCGTGTGGGCAGGGCCGCAGTACACGCGCGTGGTGCTGGATGCCGACGGTCCGCTGCATTACACGATCGAGCAGAAAGATGGCCAGGTCGTGGTGGACCTGCGGGACAGCCAGGCCGCGAACGGCTTCTCCGCACCGGCGGCGCAGGGCTTGTACCGGGGCATCAGCCATGCCCGGCGCGGCAACAACCTGCGGCTGACCGCCAGCGTCGATCCCGCCAGCCGGCTCAAGAGTTTCGTGCTCAAGCCCACGGCCAACGACAATTACCGCCTGGTGCTGGACCTGTACCCGGCCAGTGCCGCCCCGGCCCCCGAACCGGCGGCCTCGGTCAGCTACAGCAACCCCACGCACAGCCGGCGGGTTGCCGCCGAACAGGCCGCGGCGATGCTCAACGGGCAGCGCGCCGTGGTGGTGGCGATCGACGCCGGCCACGGCGGCAAGGATCCCGGCTCGCACGGTCCGGCCGGTACGCAGGAAAAGAACGTCACCCTGGCGGTGGCGCGCGACTTGGCGAAGGAGATCAACCGCCAGCCCGGCATGAAGGCAGTGCTGACCCGCGACAGCGACATCTTCATCCCGCTCAAGCGCCGTTACGAAATCGCCCGCGAACACAATGCCGACCTGTTCGTCTCGATCCATGCCGACGCCTTCACCAGCGACGACGCCCGCGGTTCGTCGGTGTGGGTGCTGTCGCCGCGCGGCAAGACCAGCATGGCCGCGCGCTGGCTGGCCGATTCGGAGAACCGCGCCGACCTGATCGGCGGCATCAGCCTGGACGACAAGGACGACGGCCTGGCCAAGGTGCTGCTCGACCTGCAGCAGGGCTGGGCGATCCAGGCCAGCGACGAGGTGGCCGGCAACGTGCTGCGTGCGCTGGCCAAGCTCGGCCCTACCCATCGCGGCCATGTCGAGCGCGCGAACTTCGTGGTGCTGCGCTCGCCCGACGTGCCCTCGATCCTGGTCGAGACGGCCTTCATCAGCAATCCGGTGGAAGAGCGCAAGCTGCGCGACCCCAAACACCAGAAGCTGCTGGCCAGCGCGGTGATGTCCGGCGTGAAGAACTATTTCGAATCGACTCCGCCGCCGGGCACGTGGTTCGCCGCGGAAGCGGCCAGGCGCAACGGCGTGCGCGTGGCCGCCGCCGAAGCGCCGGCGACCCGTGCCGGCAAGGTGCCGGATCGCGCCGTCGACACGCACAAGGTCACCCGCGGCGAAAGCCTGAGCGGCATCGCGCGGCAGTACGGGATCAGCGTGGGCGCGCTCAAGACCGCCAACCAGATCAGCAGCAACATCGTGCAGGCCGGCGCGGTGCTGACGATCCCCTCCGGCTGATCCGCCGCTGTCCCCGCGGGCGGGCTGCTAAAGTGCGCGGATGGCGAACATCCGCGCACTTCCTCCCGAACTCGTCAACCAGATTGCCGCCGGCGAGGTCATCGAGCGGCCCTCCTCGGTGGTCAAGGAACTGGTCGAGAACAGCCTGGACGCCGGTGCCACGCGCATCGAGGTGGACATCGAGGCCGGCGGCGCACGCTTGATCCGCGTGCGCGACGACGGCGGCGGCATCGCGCTGGACGACCTGCCGCTGGCGGTGGCCTCGCATGCGACCAGCAAGATCGGCAGCTTCGACGACCTCGAGCACGTCGCCAGCATGGGTTTCCGCGGCGAGGCGCTGGCCTCGGTGTCGTCGGTGTCGCGCTTCGCGCTGGTCTCGCGCACCGCCGGCCAGGAGGCTGCCTTCCGCATCGAGGTCGATGGCGGCAGGCTGCAGGCGGCGCGACCGGCGCAGCATCCGCCGGGAACCAGCGTGGAAGTGCGCGACCTGTTCTACAACGTGCCGGCGCGCAAGAAGTTCATGCGCGCCGAGCGCACCGAGTTCGCCCACATCGACGACCTGCTGAAGTCGCTGGCACTGGCGCGTACCTCGGTAGAGTTCCAGTTGCGGCACAACGGCAAGCCGGTGCGCGTGTGGAAGGCCGCACGCGACCAGCAGGTGGCGCTGCAGCGCGTGGCCGAGGTGCTCGGCGCGGAGTTTCCCGAGCGCAGCCTGCGCGTGGAGCACGCCGCCGCGGGCCTGCAATTGTCCGGCTGGGTCGGCTTGCCCACTGCGTCGCGGGCGCAGGCCGACGCGCAGTACTTCTACGTCAATGGCCGCCTGGTGCGCGACCGCATCGTGGCCCATGCGGTGCGCCAGGCCTATGCCGACGTGCTGTTCCACGGTCGCCACGCCGCCTTCGTGCTGTACCTGGAGCTCGACCCGGCCGGCGTCGACGTGAACGTGCACCCGGCCAAGCACGAGGTGCGTTTCCGCGAGCAGCGGCTGGTGCACGATTTCCTGTTCCGCACCTTGCACGAGGCACTCGCGCAGACCCGCGCGGGGCAGGTGGCGTCGCCTGCGCACGAGAGCGAGGGCGGCCTGCGCATGGCCGCGGCCGCTCCGGTATCGACGCCGTCGGCCTGGCCCGCCAGTGCCAGCCAGAGCCGCCTTTCCCTCGGCGTGCGTGACGAGCCGCTTGCCGATTACGCCGCGCTGCTCGGCACCGCCGCCAATGCGGCGCCGATGCGCGAACCCGAACCCGGCGAGGCGCCGCCGCTGGGCTTCGCCATCGCGCAGCTGAAGAACATCTACATCCTTGCCGAGAATGCGCACGGCCTGGTGCTGGTGGACATGCATGCGGCGCACGAGCGGATCACCTACGAGAAGCTCAAGGCCGGCCGCGTCTGCAGCAACCTGCGTTCGCAATTGCTGCTGGTGCCGCTCAGCCTCGCGGTGAGCGCGAAGGAGGCTGCCGCGGCCGAGGAGCACGCCGAGGCGCTGGCCGGGTGGGGGCTGGAACTTTCGCGCAGCGGCCCGTCGGGCGTGGTGGTGCGGCGCATCCCGGCACTGCTCGACGGCGCCGACGTGACCCAGCTGACGCGCGACGTGCTGGCCGAGCTGGCCCAGCACGGCAGCTCGCGCCGCCTGCAGGAGCTGGAGAACGAACTGCTGTCCACCATGGCCTGCCACGGTTCGGTGCGCGCGGGCCGCCGACTGACCGTGCCGGAGATGAATGCCCTGCTGCGCGAGATGGAGGAGACCGAGCGCTCCGGCCAGTGCAACCACGGCCGTCCGACCTGGGCCCAGCTGTCGCTGGGCGAGCTGGACAAGCTGTTCCTGCGCGGGCGCTGACGGCAACGCCTCGTTCCGGCCCGGGCGAGGCGGCAGCGATGCCTGCGCTTGCCCGTCGCGCGTGCCGATGCGCATACTCGGCCCTTTCACCGCTGCCGGATCGTCCCCATGTTGCGTGCCGCCGCCTTCGCCCTTGCCATGCTTTCCGGAGTTGCCACCGTGTCAGCCGCCGATGCCCCGTCCTCCAGCACCCACTACGCGCAGCAGATCGAGCAATGGCGCGCCACCCGCGTGGCGCGGCTCACCGCGCCGAGCGGCTGGCTCAGCCTGATCGGGCTGGAGTGGCTGGGCGAAGGCGCCAACCGGGTAGGCAGTGCCGCCGACAACGACATCGTGCTGAAGGCCGGCCCGGCACACCTCGGCACGGTGACGCTGGCGCCCGACGGCAGCGTGCACCTGGCGCTCGACCCGGACAGCGGAGCCACCGTCGACGGCAGGCAGGTGGACGCCGCCGTCCTGGTCGACGACATGCACGCCGCCGCCGATGCCGAGCCCACCACCGTGCGTTTCGGCAAGGCCAGCTTCTACGTGATCGAGCGCGATGGCCGCAAGGCGTTGCGGGTGAAGGACGAGGACGCGGAGGCACGCCGGCATTTCCTCGGCATCGATTATTTCCCCGTCGACGCTTCCTGGCGCATCGAGGCCGACTGGGTGCCGTTCGTGCCGGCGCACGACCTGGCGATGGGCTCGGTGATCGGCACCATCGACACGGTGAAGGTGCCGGGCAAGGCGGTGTTCCGGCGCGACGGCCACACCTTCGAGCTGATGCCGTACCAGGAAGAGCCGGGCGGCGAGCTGTTCTTCGTGCTGGCCGACCGCACTTCGGGCAAGCAGACCTACGGCGCGGCGCGCTTCCTGTACGCCGCGCTGCCCCCCGGCGGCCTCGACCAGCCGGGCAAGGTGGTGCTGGATTTCAACAAGGCCTACAACCCGCCGTGCGCCTTCACCTCGTTCGCCACCTGTCCGCTGGCGCCACCGGAGAACCGGCTGGATCTGGCGGTAACCGCGGGCGAGAAGAAATACCGCGGCGAGCACTGATCCGGGGCCTTGCGGCGGGGCTCATTGCCCCTTGAACGCCGCCTTGCGCTTGTCGAGGAACGCACGCGTGCCTTCGCGCATGTCCTCGGTGGAAAACATCAGCGCGAAGCCCTGCGTCTCGAACTCCAGCCCCTGGTCGAGCGAGGTCTCGCCGCCTTGCAGCACCGCGTCGAGAATGCCGGCGGCAGCCAGCGGCGCGGCGGCGGCGAGCTGGTCGGCCAGCGCGTCCACGGTTTCGTCCAGTGCCTCCGGTGCCACCACGCGGTTGACGATGCCCAGTTCATGCGCGCGCTGCGCGCTGATCGGCGCACCGGTGAGGCAAAGCTCCAGCGCGGCGCTGCGCCCGGCCAGGCGCAGCAGCCGCTGGGTGCCGCCGAAGCCGGGGATCAGGCCGAGGTTGATTTCCGGCTGTCCGAAGCGCGCCTTCTCGCTGGCCACGCGCAGGTGGCAGGCCATCGCCAGTTCCATGCCGCCGCCGAGGGCGAACCCCTGGATGCGCGCGATCACCGGCTTGCCCAACCGCTCGATGCTCGTCATCAGGCGCTGGCCCGCGCGCGAGAACGCTTGCGCCTGCACGCTGGTGTAGCCGTTCATTTCGCTGATGTCGGCACCGGCCACGAAGGCCTTCTCGCCGGCGCCGGCGAGCACCACCACGCGCACGGCATCGTCCTGCGCGGCCTGGACAAAGGCCAGGCTGAGTTCGTTGAGGGTCTGCCGGTCCAGCGCATTGAGCTTGTCGGGGCGGTTCACTACGATCGTGCGCACCGCACCGCGGTTGCCGAGTTCCAGATTGCGATAGGCCATGGCCGGGTTCCTGTGGATGCAGGCCGACGATGGTAGCAGCGGGAACCTTTCCCGGCGGCGGGGTTCTCACCTCGCGTATGCGCCGCGGCACGCACGCGTGGCGCCGGGCATGATCGCGACACTTCCCACGGCAGGCATGGATTGATGGCGAAAGGCGTGACACATCTGGCCGCTTGGCTGCTCCTCGGCATGCTGCTGCCGGCGCATGCGGCGCAGACGGGCAGCCCGGCGCACGCCGCCAGCACGGGCAAGCCGGACAAGGTCAAGCTGTCCTATGCGATCGGCTACCAGATCGGCAGCCGCTTCGCCGGCGGTTCGCCGGACGTGGACCTGCCCACCCTGCAACACGCGATCGCCGATGCCTACGCGCGCCACCAGCCAAGCGTGCCGATCGGCGAGATGCAGGCGCAGCTGCAACGCCTGCAGCAGCAGATGCACAGCGAGGCGATGGCCGAGTTCAAGCGCATTGCCGCGGCCAACGCGAGCAAGAGCGCGGCGTTCATGGCCGAGAACCGCAAGAAGCCCGGCGTGGTGCAGTTGCCGTCGGGCATCCAGTACGCGGTGCTGCACAAGGGCAGCGGCACGGTGCACCCGAGCGTGACCAGCACCGTGGTGGTGAATTACCGCGGCATGCTGGTCGATGGCACCGAGTTCGACAGCACCTGGGCACACGGCGCGCCGGCGACCATCACGGTGGACCAGGTCATCCCCGGCTGGCGCGACGTGATCCCGCGCATGCGCGTGGGCGACCGCTGGAAGGTGGTGATCCCGTCGCGGCTCGCCTACGGCGAGGAGGGCGCGCTGCCGCGCATCGGCCCCAACGAGGCGTTGCAGTTCGTGATCGAGCTGATCGAGATCAAGCCGCCCCGACCCTGAAACCGGCCGGTGCTAACATGCTTGGACATGCCCAACGATCCCGCGCCGCAGCCAGTTCCGCCCCTGACTCCCTGCACCGGCGTGTGCCGACTGGACGGCCATGGCCACTGCATCGGCTGTCGCCGCAGCGGCGAGGAAATCGGCCGCTGGCGCACGATGAGCGACGCCGAGCGCCGCTACGTGATGGACGTGCTGCTTCCCGGCCGTCGACGCTCATGATGGACACCCTGGTGCAGGCGCTGCGCCCGTTGTCCGCACCGCCCGAAGGCCCGGCCTGGAACCACGCCGACATCAGCGAATGGCTCGGCCACCAGGCGCGCCAGCCGGCCGCCGTGTTGCTCGGCATCCGCGAAGGCGTGCAGCCGCGGCTGGTGTTCACCGTGCGCGACGCCCGCCTGCCGGCGCACGCCGGCCAGGTCGCGTTCCCGGGCGGGCGCAGCGAGCCCGAGGACGTCGATGCGGTGGACACCGCGTTGCGCGAGAGCGAGGAGGAGATCGGCCTGGATCGCGCGCTGGTGAAGCCGCTGGGTTTCCTCGACCGCTTCGAGACGATCAGCGGGTACTGCGTCACGCCGGTGGTGGCGAGCATCGCGGCCGAGGCACGCCTGTATCCGTCACCGGCCGAAGTCGCCGAGGTGTTCGAGGTGCCACTGGCGTTCCTGCTCGACCCGGCCAACCTGCGCCGCTACACGATGGAGTTCCGTGGACGGCAACGGCCGATGGCCGAGTTCGTCCACGCCGGGCACCGCATCTGGGGCGCCACCGCGGCGATGCTTTGCAACCTGCTGGAGAGGATGGACCGGACATGAGCCTGAAAACCATCTTGATCGACGTCGACGCGCTCGCTGCGCTGGCGCCACGCGACGTGCTGATCGTCGATTGCCGCTTCGAACTTTCCGATCCGGCCAAGGGTGCGCACGACTATGCGCAGGGGCACGTGCCCGGCGCGATCTACGCCAGCCTCGATCGCGACCTGTCCGACCTGTCGCGCCAGGCCGAAGGCCTGGGCCGCCACCCCTTGCCGCTGGAGTCGGCGTTCAGCGCGTTGCTGTCGCGCTGGGGCTGGCGCGAGGGCATGCAGGTGGTGGCCTACGACGGTGCCGGCGGTGCGCTGGCCGCCGCTCGGCTGTGGTGGCTGCTGCGCCTGGTGGGCATTCCCGCGGCGGTACTGGATGGCGGCTATGCGGCCTGGACCGCGGCCGGGCAGCCGGTCGAACACGGGGAACCTGCGCCGCGTCCGCACAGCGAGGTTTCCTTGCACTATGACACCAGCCAGCTGCTGCTCGACCACGACGCCGTCGCCGATGGCGCGGCCGGCCAACTGCTGGACGCGCGCGGTGCGCCGCGCTATCGCGGCGACACCGAGCCGCTGGATCGTGCCGCCGGCCACGTCCCGGGCGCGCTGAACCGCCCGTTCGCCGACAACCTCGACACCAGCGGCCACTTCAAGCCAGCGGCAAAGTTGCGCGAGGAATTCACCGCCGTGCTCGGCGCCACTGAACCTTCGCACGTGGTGCACATGTGCGGCTCCGGCGTCACCGCCTGCCACAACCTGCTGGCGATGGAACACGCCGGCCTGCATGGCTCGCGCCTGTACGCGCCGTCGTGGAGTGGCTGGGTCAGCGATCCGTCGCGACCGGTGGCAACAGGGAACGCATGAGCGGGTCTGAAACTGACACACGGAATGCGGGCATGGCGACATCCGGACCACGACAGGACGTGCGCATCGTCCGCTTCGACCCGCGCTGGCGCGCGGCGTTCGCCACGCTCAATATCGAGTGGCTGGAGCACTGGTTCGTGGTAGAGGACTACGACCGCGAGGTGCTGGGCAACCCCGAGAAATACATCCTGGCGAATGGTGGCCACATCCTGTTCGCCATCGACGAAGGAGAGCGCGTGCTCGGTACTGTCGCGTTGAAACACGAGGGCGACGGCGTCTACGAACTCACCAAGATGGCGGTGTCGCCCGAAGCGCGTGGCAGCGGCGTCGGCCGCCGCCTGATGGAGGCGGCGCTGGAGCTTTACCGCACATTCGGCGCGCGCGAACTGTTCCTGGAATCCAGCAGCAAGCTCGGGCCGGCGCTGGCGCTGTACGAAAGCGTCGGTTTCCGCCACCACCCGGCGCCACGCGCGGGATCGCACTACGCGCGTGCGGACGTGCACATGATCTGGGAACCCTGAGCGGACTCAGCCCTTGCTCTTCAGCCGTGCCACCAGTGCCTGCAGGGTGGCCTGTGTCTCCGGGTGGAAGAACGCCTCGACGAAATCGTCCAGCGGCAGGGCGTCCATGTCGGCGTAGGCGTTGGCGAGATCGGCGCGGGCCAGGCGGCGGGTGGTGAGCATGGCGTGCGCGGGCAGCGCCAGCAGTTCGTTCAGCCAGCGTAGCGCGCGGGTGGTGACCTGCTCGACGGCAGTGGTTTCGTCGACGAAACCACACGCCAGCGCGTCGGCCGATTCGATCATGGCGCCGGCCACCAGCAGGCGCTCGGCACGGTAAGTGCCGACCACGCGGCGCAGCGCCAGCTGGATCGCCTCGGGCACGATCAGGCCGACCTGCACCTCGTTCAGGCCGATCCGGTACGGGCCATCGGCCATCACCCGGTAGTCGCAGAACAGCGCCAGCACCGCGCCGCCGGCCGGGCTGTGGCCGGTGACCGCCGCCACCAGCGGGATCGGCGCGCGCGCCAGCGTGCCGCACAGGGCGAAGAATTCGCGCCAGTACTCGCGCACGCCGGCGCGGTCGTGCTGCAGCAGGGCGGGCACGTCGACGCCGGCCGAGAACAGGCCGGGCGCGCCGGAGAGCACGACGCCGCGCACCTCGTCGCGCACGCTGTCGTCGAGCGCCTTGCGCAGCGCCCGCAGCAGTTCCAGGTTCAGCGCGTTGACCGGCGGGCGGGCGAGCTGCAGCTCGCGGATGGCGTGGTCGTGGGTGATCACATTGAGCATGGCGGGCTCCGGTTCCTACTGCTGCGGCTGTTCGTCGGCGCTCCAGCTGTACCGCAGCGCGTAGCTCAGCGTGGCCTTGCCGTTGGCGGGTACCTGCACGTGGAACTCCAGCGTGTCGGTGGTCTGGCTGGCGGGTTTGCTGCTGGAGGAGACCAGCGTCCATTCGCGCCAGCGGTTGGGGTGTTCGCGCACGGTCACCATGCGCGCGCTGTCGCCGGCGTTGCTCAGTTCGATGCGGAAGGCCTCGTCCAGCGTGCGGCCGTCCTTGTCGACGTGGAAGCTGGTGCGCGTGCGCTCGGCGCGCAGGTCGAACGGCGTGCCCAGGGTGATCGTGGCGTCGCTGCCCTTGGGCGTGTCGTCGATGCGGCCTTCGCCGACGAATTGCGGCACGCCGTGGCGGTCGATGGTGAGCACGCGCAGGTAGCCGGCCGGCAGGCTGTCGAAGGCCTTCAGTTGCAGGGTGCTGACGATGCTGCCGGTGCCCTGGAAGAAGTCGCGCGTGAGCACGGGCTGCGGCGGCTGATAGGGGTTGCCGTTGTCGAGCACGGTGGTGCGCACGCAATCCATGTTGCGCGTGGCGTACAGCGGTGCCTGGCTGACGCTGCCGTCGGGCAGGCTCACCTTGCCGGGCAGGGTGTAGCTGCGGTAGTCGCCCAGGCTTTCCTGCTGCGGCATCGCCTCGGCCTTGGCGTTGAAGCCGCGGGCCATCGCCATCATCGGGCGCGGCGCCGAACTCTTGGCCATGTTCGGCTCGCCGGCGATCAGGGTGACCTGCGCATCGCGCCAGTCGCGGCCGCTGCGGTTGGCGATGCTGGCGCGCGATTCGAACTGCATGCGGCAGGTGTCGCCCGGTTGCAGCGTCGCTACATAGGCGGCGCGCCAGCCCAGGCCGGCGGCGGGGTAGCTGAGCACGGCGCGGGCCTTGCCGGCACGGGCCGCATCCACGCGCACGCTCAGGGTGGAGCCGAGCGGGAAACTGCCGCCGCTGCTGCGTACCGCCGCGTAGTCGTGCACCAGCGTGGTGCCGGTGACGCCGCGGACCAGCAGGCCATTGCCGGCGCGCAGGAGCGTGCCGTTGGCCAGTGATTCGCCGTTGCTGCCCAGCACGTTGACCTCCTGCCCGACCAGGCCGGACAGCGCGCCGTCGTTGCCCTGCGCCAGCAGCAGCCGCTGCGAGATCACGCTGGCATCGTGGTCGGGGAAGCCCAGCGCCAGCGCTTCGGCATCCACCGCGTTGGGCAGGTTGGCGATGGCCACGTCGTGGGTGCCCGCCGCGAGGGTGAGCGAACGCTGCTCGCGTACCACCGCATAGCCCGCGTCGACGTCGCCGCCCTGGCTGGCGTACAGCGCAGGGCTGTCGGAGCGGTACAGGCTCAGCGTGGTGCTGTCGGCCGCCTGGGCGCTGGCGGTGCCGGCCAGGGCGGTGAGGCAGGCGAAGGCGAGGAGGGAGCGGGCTGTGCTCATGGTGCATTCCATGGTGGGGACCGGACCGCCATCATAACGACGACGCGTGCACGACGCGTCGGGGGCGTGCGCGCCGGTCAGGATCATTCAAGCATTGGCGCCGGGGGTTCACTATCGTGCCGGGAAGTCCCCCGCGAGTGATCGAGCATGTCTGCTCCCCCAAGCATCGCCATTGCACCTGCCGTATCGCCGGACGACATCCGTCTCGTGCGCGAACTGTTCGAGGAATATGTGGCCAGCCTCGGCATCGATCTTTCCTTCCAGGACGTGGCGGCGGAACTGGCGCAACTGCCCGGCAAGTACGCGCCGCCGCGCGGCGTGATCCTGCTGGCGCGCGACGGTGCGGGAGTCGCGCAGGGCTGCGTGGCCCTGCGGCCGTGGCCGCAGCCGGGCGTGTGCGAGATCAAGCGCCTCTACGTGCGTCCGTCGGCACGTGGCCAGGCGCTGGGGCGGCAGCTGGCCGAGGTGGCGATCGCGTGGGCGGCGCGGGCCGGCTATGCGCGCGTGCTGCTGGATACGCTGGCGTCGATGGCGGCGGCGCGGCGGCTGTATGCCGCGCTGGGTTTTCAGCCGGTGGCGCCGTATTACGACAACCCGCTGCCCGGAACCTTGTACATGGCGCTGGAGCTCGATCCGGAAGCGGCCTAGGCGGCTTGCGCCCAGGCCGTGCGGAAGGCAGCGGGCGTCATGCCGAACGTCCGGGCGAACTCGCGGTTGAGATGGGCCTGGTCGCAGAAGCCCGCCTCGAGTGCTGCCTCGATGATGGGTGCGCGGTCGCGCAGCAGCGCCTTGGCCTTGTGCACGGCCAACAGCACGTGGAAATCGTGCGGGCTGGTGCCGGTGCGGCGGCGGAAGGCGCGTGCCAGGTGGCCGGCCGAAACCGAGCAGGCCCGCGCCAGCGCCTCCACGTCGGTGTGCAGCGACGGCCGTTCGGCCAGGAGCGCCACGACCCGCGCGACGAGTGCACCATGGCCCTCGTCGTTCTTCACGCGCGGCTGCGCGAAGCGCGAGACGAAGGACCAGCCGTCGGCATCCACCGGTTCGAAGCGGTGGAGCACGCCGGCGGGTACGACGACGGTATCGCCGGCGGCGACCTCGCGGCAGGTCGCGGGCAGGTACAGCCGCGCCCGGCCTGTCAGCACCTGCACGATCTCGTCGCCGGTGTGGAAGTGCACCCGAAAGCGCCAGGCGTGGCGCGCGCCGCTGATCGTCTCGACCGGGCCGGACTCGCCCGGGCCGACCGTGAACGACGTGCGGGCGACGGCGGCGCGCATGGGGCGGCTACGCGCCGGCGGTACGGATCGCGTCGGGCAACGGCACCGGCTTGCCGGTGGCCGGGTCCATCCACACCATCACCACGTTGCCGTCGCAGTACAGGAGGTCAGGTTGCCCGGCGTCGACCACCCGATGGGCCAGCGTCATGGAGGTATTGCCCATGCGCTCGCGGAACAGCTGCACCTTGAGTTGCGCCGGCCAGGCGATCGGGCGGCGGTAGTTGAGCTGGCTGGCGGCCATCACCGGCATGGCGTGCTCGTCGAACCACGGGCCGGGCACGTGGCGCAGCCACTGCAGGCGCGCCTCTTCCAGGTAGGTGAGGTAGCTGGAGTTGTTGACGTGGTTGAACGCGTCCAGGTCGCGCCAGCGCACGTCGAGCGAGGCGACGTACAGCGGCGCGCCCCGGGCGTCGGTGTCGGCGGAGGATGGGGTGTTCATGGGGATTTCTTCTTCTTTTTTCCGCTGCCGCGCATCGGCTTGTACTTGTCGGCCGAGGCGATGTGTTTGGTGGCGGCCTTGACGCGCTTGGCAGCGCCGGGCTTTTTCGGCCTGGCCGGCTTCAGGTGCGGCGCGAGGAAATGGCCGGTGTGCGAGCCCGGCGTGGCCGCCACCGTCTCCGGCGTGCCGGCGACCAGGATGCGGCCGCCGCCGGCGCCGCCTTCGGGGCCGAGGTCGACGACCCAGTCGGCGGTCTTGATCACGTCCAGGTTGTGCTCGATCACCACCACGGTGTTGCCCTGGTCGACCAGCTGGTGCAGCACGTCCAGCAGTTGCTCGATGTCGTGGAAGTGCAGGCCGGTGGTCGGCTCGTCCAGGATGTAGAGCGTGCGGCCGGTGTCGCGCTTGGAGAGCTCCTTGGACAGCTTCACGCGCTGCGCCTCGCCGCCGGACAAGGTGGTCGCGCTCTGGCCCAGCTTGATGTAGTCCAGGCCCACGGCGCGCAGGGTGTCGAGCTTGCGCGCGACGGTCGGCACGTTCTCGAACAGCTTCAGCGCATCCTCCACCGTCATGTCGAGCACGTCGGCGATGGTGTGGCCCTTGTACAGCACCTCCAGCGTCTCGCGGTTGTAGCGCTTGCCATGGCAGACGTCGCAGGGCACGTAGACGTCGGGCAGGAAGTGCATCTCCACCTTGATCATGCCGTCGCCCTCGCAGGCCTCGCAGCGGCCGCCGCGCACGTTGAAGCTGAAGCGCCCCGGGGTGTAGCCGCGCGCGCGCGCCTCCGGCACCTGCGCGAACATCTCGCGCAGCGGGGTGAACAGGCCGGTATAGGTGGCCGGGTTGGAGCGCGGCGTGCGGCCGATCGGCGACTGGTCGATGTCGACCACCTTGTCGAACAGCTCCATGCCCTGCACGGACTCGTACGGCGCGGCCTGTGCGCTGGCGCCGTTGAGCTCGGCGGCGGCGAGGCGGAACAGGGTGTCGTTGACCAGGGTCGACTTGCCCGAGCCGGACACGCCGGTGACGCAGGTGAACAGGCCGGCCGGGATCGCCAGGTCCACGTGTTTGAGGTTGTTGCCGCTGGCGCCTTTCAGGTGCAGCCAGGAGTCGGTGTCGATCGGTTGCCGGCGTTCGGTCGGCACGTCGATCGCCCGTTCGCCGGAAAGGAACTGGCCGGTGACCGAGCGCGGCGAATCGAGCATGTCCTGCACGCTGCCTTGCGCCACCACCTCGCCGCCGTGCACGCCGGCGCCGGGGCCGATGTCGAGCACGTGGTCGGCCATGCGGATCGCGTCTTCGTCGTGTTCGACCACGATCACCGTGTTGCCGAGGTCGCGCAGGCGGGTGAGGGTGCCGAGCAGACGCTCGTTGTCGCGCTGGTGCAGGCCGATCGAGGGTTCGTCCAGCACGTACATCACGCCGACCAGGCCGGCACCGATCTGGCTGGCGAGGCGGATGCGCTGCGCCTCGCCGCCGGAGAGCGAATCGGCCTGGCGATCCAGGGTGAGGTAGTTGAGGCCCACGTCGTTGAGGAAGGTCAGCCGCTCGCGGATTTCCTTGACGATCTTCGCCGCGATCTCGCCGCGCCAGCCGGTGAGCTTCAGCTCCTGGAAGAACGCCAGCGCGTCGTCGATCGAACGCGCGGTGAGCGAGGGCAGTGCGTGGTCGGCGACGAACACGTTGCGTGCCGAACGGTTCAGCCGTTGGCCTTCGCAGGCAGGGCAGGGCTGGTCGCTGATGTACCTGGCCAGTTCCTCGCGCACGGCGGGGGATTCGGTTTCCTTGTAGCGGCGTTCCAGGTTCGGCACGATGCCTTCGAACGCGTGTTCGCGGGTGACCTTGCCGCCGCGCTCGGTGAGGTAGCGAAACGCGATGCGCTCCTTGCCGCTGCCGAACAGGATGGCCTTCCGGATGTCCGCCGGGAGCTTGCTCCACGGCGTGTCCACGTCAAAGCGGTAGTGCGCCGCCAGCGACATCAGCAGCTGGAAATAATGCGCGTTGCGGCGGTCCCAGCCGCGCACCGCGCCGTTGGCCAGCGACAGCTCCGGGTGGCCGACCACGCGCGCCGGGTCGAATACCTGGGTCAGCCCGAGGCCGTCGCAGGCAGGGCAAGCGCCGATCGGCGAGTTGAACGAGAACAGCCGCGGTTCCAGTTCCGGCAGCGAGTAGTCGCAGACCGGGCAGGAATAGCGCGAGGACAGCAACTGTTCGGGGGCGTCCGGCGCGTCCATGTTGGCCAGGATCACCAGACCGTCGCCCAGCCGCAGCGCGGTCTCGAACGATTCGGCCAGGCGCTGCTTGATGTCCTCGCGCGGACGAAAGCGGTCGACCACCACCTCGATCGTGTGCTTGATGCGCAACCCCAGCGGCGGTACCGCATCGAGGTCGACCACCGCGCCGTCGACGCGGGCGCGCACGAAGCCCTGCGCGCGCAGCTGCTCGAACACCTGCACGTGCTCGCCCTTGCGCTCGCGGACCACGGGCGCCAGCAGCATGTAGCGTTTTTCGGGGTCGAGCGCGAGCGTGGCATCGACCATCTGGCTCACCGTCTGCGCCTCCAGCGGGATGCCGTGGTCGGGGCAGCGCGGCGTGCCGACGCGGGCGTACAGCAGGCGCAGGTAGTCGTACACCTCGGTGATCGTGCCCACCGTGGAGCGCGGGTTGTGCGAGGTGGATTTCTGTTCGATCGAGATCGCCGGCGACAGGCCTTCGATATGGTCGACGTCGGGCTTTTCCATCATCGACAGGAATTGCCGCGCATACGCGGAGAGCGATTCCACGTAGCGACGCTGGCCTTCGGCATAGATCGTGTCGAAGGCCAGCGAGGATTTGCCCGAACCGGACAGGCCGGTGATCACGATCAGCTGGTCGCGGGGCAGGTCGAGGTCGATGTTCTTGAGGTTGTGCGTGCGTGCGCCGCGGATGCGAATGGTGTCCATGGACGCCGGATATGGGGGGGACTCATTACTATACCAAGTAGTTTGGATAGTTCATTCGACAAAATCCCCGATCGGGGCCGCGGTTGCCTGGCGATGGCGCCGATCGGCCAGCGGCGCGCCGCCGCCGGGGCGGCCCGGCAGCAGGGTTCCGGGGCTGGTCAGCATTTGACCAGTCCGGCTTGCCATCGCTATAATCCGCGGTTCGCCAGCCCCGTCGGGCCTTGGCGATACCCAAGAGAATAACGACAGAAGGGCATTCCCATGAGTTATGCAGTCATCAAGACCGGTGGCAAGCAGTACCGGGTGCAGCAGGGCGACGTGCTGCGCGTGGAGCTGTTGACCGCCGAAGAAGGCGCCAGCGTGAGCTTCGACCAGGTGCTGCTGGTCGGTACCGGCGAGTCGGTCACCATCGGTGCGCCGGTGGTCGAGGGCGCCACCGTCAGCGCCACCGTGCGCAAGCACGGCCGCGCCGACAAGATCCGCATCATCAAGTTCCGCCGCCGCAAGCACTACAAGCGCCAGCAGGGTCATCGGCAGCATTTCACCGAAATCGAGATCACGGGCATCAACGCCTGAGCACCTGGAGCATTGAGTCATGGCACATAAAAAAGGCGTAGGTTCCAGCCGCAACGGTCGCGATTCGAACCCGAAATACCTCGGCGTCAAGGTCTACGGTGGCCAGGCCATCGAGGCCGGCAACATCATCGTGCGCCAGCGCGGCACCCAGTTCCATCCGGGTACCGGCGTCGGCCTGGGTCGCGACCACACGCTGTTCGCGCTGGTCGACGGCAAGGTCCGGTTCGCGGTGCGCGGCGAGAAGAACCGCCGTTTCGTCGACGTCGTCCCGGCGTAAGCCTTCCGCGACGCGGCAGCGAAGGCCCCGCTTCGGCGGGGCTTTTCGTTTGCGGCGCCAAGGGATGCGGTGCAAGCGGGCTGGTCGCAACTCCCGTACCATTTGTTTCCGTTTCGCCTGTTTCCGTTTCTCTTTCCCCTTTCCCGGCTCTCCCCATGAAATTCGTCGACGAAGCCCAAATCAAGGTCCTGGCCGGCGACGGTGGCAACGGCTGCATCAGCTTCCGCCGGGAGAAGTTCATCCCGTTCGGTGGCCCCGACGGCGGCGACGGCGGGTCCGGCGGGTCGGTGTGGCTGCAGGCCGACGAGGGCCTGAACACGCTGGTCGATTTCCGCCACCAGCGCAGCTTCAAGGCGCAGCGCGGCGAGAACGGCATGGGCAGCCAGATGTACGGCAAGGGGGGCGAGGACACCACGATCCGCGTGCCGGTCGGCACCATGGTCACCAATGTCGACACCGACGAGGTGATCGGCGACCTCACTGCGCACGGCCAGCGCATGCTGGTGGCGCAAGGCGGCAAGGGCGGCCTGGGCAACATCCATTTCAAGAGTTCGGTGAACCGGGCGCCGCGCAAGGCCACGCCGGGCACGCCGGGCGAGGTGCGGGAGCTGAAGCTGGAACTGCGCCTGCTGGCCGACGTGGGCCTGCTCGGGTTCCCGAATGCGGGCAAGTCCACCTTCATCCGCGCCGTGTCGGCGGCCACGCCGCGGGTGGCGGACTATCCGTTCACCACCCTGCACCCGAACCTGGGCGTGGTCAGCCTGGGCACCGACCAGAGCTTCGTGATCGCCGACATCCCCGGCCTGATCGAAGGCGCCTCCGAAGGTGCGGGACTGGGCATCCAGTTTCTGCGCCACGTGGCGCGCACCAGCCTGCTGCTGCATATCGTCGACATCGCCCCCGTCGACGGCGCGGACGTGGCCGGCCAGGTCCGTGCGATCGAGCAGGAGCTGCAGAAGTTCAACCCGGAGCTGCTGGAGCGCCCGCGCTGGCTGGTGCTGAACAAGGCCGACGTGCTACCCGAGGACCAGCGTCAGGCAGTGGCGCAGGGCATCATCGATGAACTGGGCTGGACCCAGCCCTGGTTTCTGGTCTCGGCGATCGCGCGCGAGAACACCATGGCGGTGTGCCAGCAGGTACAGCGCTTCTTCGAGTCGCAGCGCGAAGCTGCCGCCGAGCGCACCGACATGCCCGCCGACGACGTGCGCCTGCGCGGTGAGCCGGCGCGGGACTGACCTACCGGGGGCCGCTCGACCCGGGACATCCTTCCTCGCACCGGCGTAGCGCCAGTCGATCGCCAGGCATCCTCGCACACGTCGATGGTGCGGCAGCGGTTGAATCTGCCTCACAGGATGCGTTGGGGATGGACGCGCCGGCGGGTCCTGGGCGCGGTACCCCCGCACAGCATCGCGTCAGGATGCCAGGCGTGCTTTCCAGTGGGCTCGTTGCCGCCACATGTCTGCGAACCAGAGACACATGGCCGCTGAAGCGAGGATGGCGGTCAGCGGGATCCGGTCGAGAAATGCCGGTGGCAGAGCCTCTGCTGCTGCCTTGCTCAGAATGAGCGCCAGGAAGCCGGCTCCAGTCACGCTGACGCCGCGGTTGATCGATCTGCGCCTGGCCGGGCGCGGCGGGAGCCGATGCGCCAACCGCCTCCATGCCAGCACCAGGGTCGGAATGACAATCAGCACAGCCGACAAGGGGGATTGCAGCAAGTAATTGGTGGCAATGCCGAGCATGCACAGCAGTGGAATTAGGGTACGGCGCAGCCAGGGGTGGCTGGTTGCGATGGGCTCGGGCAGTCCCTGCCAATGATCGAGCCAGGTCCAGGCGGCATAGAGCAGCCAGATCGAAATCGAGCCGGCGGCGATGGCTGCGCCGGTGCCGAGCGCAGCGGACCACGCGACATCGGTATGGTTCAGCGCCGAGGCCAGCGCGCACAGGGAAGTAATGCACGACACCAGCATCAATCCCAGAAACAACGCCCGTACCGAGCCGATCATGAAGCGAGGCCAGGATGGCACCGTCAGCTGGGCAGCTCGGTACCAGAAGTCGGCTTGGCGCTGGTCGATTTGCGCGGGCAGCTGGTTCAGTCGTCCGCCACACAAGCCGTGTATGAGCCGCGCAATCGTGGTGACGCGGCCGCGCCGAATCGCAGGCCATGCCAGGCGATACCATCGCCGTGGTTTCCCGAGCAGCCGCAGGCATGCCGCCACCACGCGATCGTCCGGCGATTGACCGGTAGGGATGCCCAGCCTGCGCGCACACGCACGATGGTTTTGCGGCAGCAGGTACCACATGGCTTGCTGGCGCTGACTCAATTGCGCCAGTGCCAGGGGGTTCACCCCCGATTGCACCTGGTGCAGGTCGAAGAACTCGAGCAGCGTGTCCAGAAAGCCGGGAGGGATCGGCGCAGGCGTGCGAAACAGCTGTTGCAGCATGAGCTGCCCCGTCTGTTGCTTGAGGCGGATCGACCACAACTCCGGTTGCGCCGATAGCCAGCGCGCCAGCGCACGTTCATCGCTGGAGTCGGTGGCCTGCTGGATGACCCGGCTCGCCAGTTCGTCGGGATTCCCGGTGGGCAGGTTTTCCACGGGAGCCGATGTGCGGGTCGCGCCAGCGCCGGCACGGTGCCTCGTGGCGGCTTCGCGTTCGGGTGCTGCGGCAGGGGGCGTGTGTGTGGGGTCGGCGACGTGGGCCGGGATGCCCACCTTGCCGGGCGAGGCGGCTTCGCGTGCCTTGGCCTGTACCAGCACTTGCTGATAAGCCGTGTGCAGTCGCTGGAACGCCTCGGCGTCTTCGTCCGGACGGGTCGTGCGCAACAAGCGGGCGTAGGCGCGCTTCACCGAAGCGACATCGGCATCCGCCGGCAACCCGAGCAGCTCCAGCGCCCAGTTCACAACTGGGCTTCCAGCTGGTCCAGCGCCCGGGAAAAGTTGGCCCGGTGTTCGCGGATCACTTGCTCGTCCTGGCTTTCCAGGGACTGCCGGAACTGCACGATCCATTGTTGCAGGAGCTCACGCGCCGCCAGGTTCTCCTCGAACATGCGTTCCGCACGGGCCAGCAGGGCGACATTCTCCTGCTTGCCGCGCGGATGGATCTTCAACTGCGACAAGGCGGCCAGGCGCGAGCGGATCTCCTCCGCGCCGAGCATGCCCGGATTCCGCTCCAGCAGAAGTTCATGGCGGACGCCGGTGGCCTGCGGCGTGACCTCTACCTGGAGCACGCCGTTGATGTCGTAGGTGAAGCGCACGACGACCTGGTTGTCCGTTGCCGCAAGCCTGGAATCGAGAGGAATATCCAGCGTGCCCAGCAATATGTTGTTGGCCACCATGGGATTTTCGCCCTGGTAGACTTTGAGGTTAAGCATGGGCTGGAAATCCGTCATCGGCGTATAGGTCTCCTCGCGGCTGACCGGTACCACGCTGTTGCGCTGGATGATCGGTGAGAACAGGCCGTTCTGGATCTGGCCGTGCATGTGTCGCTGGGCGACCTCGATGCCCAGCGTGTACGGGCAGACATCGGTGAGGATGACTTCTTCCAGTTTGGCGTTGCGGCTCTTGAGCCCGGCGGCGATGCAGGCACCACGGGCGATCGCCTCATCCGGGTGGACATGACGAAGCGGCAACCGGCCGAACATGCGCGCGATCAGCTTCGACACCAGGTGCATGCGGCTGGCGCCGCCGACCAGGACGATGTCATCGAGTTGCTCCGGGCGCAGGCGCGCATCACGCATCGCCCGTTCCAGCGGCGCGCGCATGCGCTGTACCAGCGGTTCCACCAGGCCCAGGAACCGCTCCTGATCGATCGCCCAATCCAGCTCGCGCGGGCCCAGGCGCATTTCCAGTCTCGCTTCGGGTTCCTGACTCAGGGCGCGTTTGACGACTTCGAGGCGCCTGCGCAGGACTGCCAGTTCGGCCGGAGAAAGGTCATTCGCGGAGATCTTCAGGTCGCCGAGGCAGGCTGTTTGCAATACGTGCAGGAAATCCTCGCCGCCCAGAAAGTTGTCCCCAGCGCTGGCATGCACCTCCACGATGCCCTCGAACATCTCCAGGATGGAGACATCGAAGGTGCCACCCCCAAGGTCGAACACGAGAAAGCGGTTGCCGTCCGGCATTTCCTGGAGGCCGTAGGCCAGCGCTGCCGCGGTGGGTTCGTTGATCAGTCGTTCGACACGGATGCCGGCCAGTTCGCCGGCCGCCCGGGTCGCCTTGCGTTGTGCGTCGGAGAAATAGGCGGGGACGCTGATCACGGCCTCCTCCACCTTTTCGCCGAGGGCCGATTCGGCGTCCGCCAGCAACGAGCGCAATACCAGGGCGGAGAGTTCCTCCGGCCGGAACGAGCGGTCGCCCAGTCGTGTCTCACGTGAGCTGCCCATCCAGCGTTTGAAGGAAGCCACGCTCAGTTTCGGGTGGCTGATCAGGCGGTCGCGCGCAGCCTCGCCCACGATGATGTGACCGTGGTCGTCGATGCTGATCGCCGACGGCGTCAGGTACTCCCCCAGGGCATTTCGGAAGAGCCGCGGGCCTCCCTCACCATAGCAACCGATCAAGGAATGGGTCGTGCCCAAATCAATACCGACGATCACTTGCGAATCCCTGTGCAACCCCTGCGGCTTTATAACCGACTACATGCGGAACACGCCATAGCGCTCCGGTTCGATCGGGGCATTCATCGAGGCGGAGATCGCCAGGCCGAGCACCCGACGGGTGTCGGCCGGATCGATGATGCCGTCGTCCCACAGCCGGGCGCTGGCGTAGTAGGGGTGGCCCTGGCGTTCGTATTGTTCGCGCAGCGGCGCCTTGAAGGCCTCTTCCTCCGCGGCCGACCACTGGGCGCCCTTCGCCTCGATGCCGTCGCGCTTTACCGTGGCCAGCACGGAGGCGGCCTGTTCGCCTCCCATCACGCTGATCCGCGCGTTCGGCCACATCCACAGGAAGCGTGCGCCGTAGGCACGGCCGCACATGGCGTAGTTGCCGGCGCCGAAGCTGCCGCCGATCACCACGGTGAATTTCGGCACGTGCGAGCAGGCCACGGCGGTCACCATCTTCGCGCCATCCTTCGCGATGCCCGCCTGCTCGTACTTCTTGCCGACCATGAAGCCGGTGATGTTCTGCAGGAACACCAGCGGCACGTTGCGCTGGTTGCACAGCTCGATGAAGTGCGTGCCCTTGAGCGCGCTCTCGGCGAACAGGATGCCGTTGTTGGCCACGATGCCCACCGGGTAGCCATGGATGTGCGCGAAGCCGCACACCAGGGTCTTGCCGTAGCGCGCCTTGAATTCGTGGAACTCCGAACCGTCCACGATGCGCGCGATCACCTCGCGGATGTCGAACGGGCGACGGGTGTCCTCGGGAATCACGCCGTAGAGTTCCTCGGCGGGGTACTTCGGCTCGACCGGCGGGCGCAACGCCAGCGGCATCTCCTTCTTCCGGTTGAGGTGGGCCACGATGTCGCGGGCGATCGACAACGCATGCGCGTCGCTCTCGGCAAAGTGGTCGGCCACGCCGGAAATGGACGTATGGACGTCCGCACCGCCCAGCGTCTCGGCGTCCACCACCTCGCCGGTGGCGGCCTTCACCAGCGGCGGGCCGCCGAGGAAGATGGTGCCCTGCTCGCGCACGATGACGGTCTCGTCGCTCATCGCCGGCACGTAGGCGCCGCCGGCGGTGCACGAGCCCATCACCACGGCGATCTGCGGGAGGTTCAGCGACGACATGCGCGCCTGGTTGTAGAAGATCCGGCCGAAGTGTTCCTTGTCCGGGAACACCTCGTCCTGCAGCGGCAGGAAGGCGCCGCCGGAGTCCACCAGGTAGACGCAGGGCAGGCGGTTCTCCAGCGCCACTTCCTGCGCGCGCAGGTGTTTCTTCACCGTCATCGGGAAATAGGTGCCGCCCTTGACGGTGGCATCGTTGGCGATCACCACCACCTCGATACCGTGCACGCGGCCGATGCCGGTGACGATGCCGGCCCCGGGCGCGGCGTCGTCGTACATGCCGTGCGCGGCCAGCGGCGACAGTTCCAGGAACGGCGAGCCGGGATCGAGCAGGGCGCGAATGCGCTCGCGGGGCAGCAGCTTGCCGCGTGCCACGTGCTTCTCGCGTGCCTTGGCGCCGCCGCCCTCGGCGTTGCGTGCCAGCTGGTGGTGCAGGTCGTCGACCAGGGCGCGCAACTGGGTCGTGCTGGCCTGGAACTCGGGTGAGCGGGGATCGATCTGGCTCGCAATGACATTCATGGAGGGATTCACGGTGCGAAATGGCGGGGCGCCAAACCCCGGATCATAACCGCCGCCGGCATGCTGCCCAAAACGCAGTGGGCCGGGGCGAAACAAGCCGACTGGTTTGTCACGCACAAAAAAAACGGCCGCGCGAGGCGGCCGTTTTTCTGTTGCCGGGAAAGGCGAGGGATCAATGACCCTTCGCGTCGTCCTTGGCCTTCTCGGCAGCGTCCTTCGCCTTGTCCGCAGCGCTCTTGGCGGCGTCGGCAGCCTTGCTGGCCGCGTCGGCTGCGTTGCTGGCGGCGTCCTTCGCCATGGACATCGCGTCCTGCGAGGTGCCGGCTTCAGCCGGTGCCATGGCGGAAGCAGCGCTGGCGGCGCCGGCAGCCTGGTCGGCCGCCTCGCCCGCGGCGGAAGCAGCGGCGGAAGCCTGGTCGGCGGCCTGTTCGGTGGCCGTGTTGGGAGCCTCCGAAGCGGCCTGCTGGGCCTGGTCCGCTGCCTGCTGCGCCGTGTCCGCCGATTTCTGGGCGTCCTGCGCGGAATCCTGCGCGCCGTTGCTGCATGCCGCCAACAGCGCGACGAGCGCGGCGGCGAGTAGGGTACGCGTAAACTTCATGGGAAATCTCCTTTGCCGTGGAATGCCGTTTGGCCGTGTATTAATAGCGCTTTCCCCGGCATTGCGCCACATGTTTACCGGGTGTGGCGACCCTTGCCGGCAAATCGATTTACGCAGAGGTCAGGTGAAGCCGATGGCATGGCCGGCGTCGCCGGTTTCAGTCGATGCACTCCACCGCGATGGCGGTTGCCTCGCCGCCACCGATGCACAAGGAGGCGACGCCGCGGCGCAGGCCACGCGTTTTCAGGGCGTTGATCAGGGTGACCACCAGTCGCGCCCCGCTGGCGCCGATCGGATGGCCCAGCGCACAGGCGCCGCCGTTGACGTTGAGCCGGTCGTGCGGGATGCCCAGTTCCTTCATCGGCGTCATCGCCACCACCGCAAACGCCTCGTTGATTTCCCACAGGTCGACGTCCTCGACCTTCCAGCCGGCCTTGTCCAGCACCTTGCGCACGGCGCTCACCGGCGCGGTGGTGAACCATTCCGGTTCCTGCGAATGGGTCGCGTGCGCCACGATGCGGGCCAGCGGCTTCAGGCCGCGCCGGGCGGCGTCGTCGGCGGACATCAGCACCACCGCGGCAGCGCCGTCGGAGATGCTGGACGAGCTGGCGGCGGTGACGGTGCCGTTCTCCTTGCGGAACGCGGGCTTGAGCGTGGGCACCTTGGCAATGTCGGAGCGGCCGGGCTGCTCGTCGGTATCGACCTGCACATCGCCCTTGCGGCCGCTCACGGTGACCGGGACGATCTCGCCGGCGAAGGCGCCGCTCTCCTGGGCCGCCTTGGCGCGCCTGACCGACTCGATCGCGTAGGCGTCCTGCTCCTCGCGGGTGAAGTGGTACTTGTCGGCGCACGATTCGGCGAACACGCCCATCGCCTTGCCGTCATAGGGATTGGTCAGGCCGTCCCAGGCCATGTGGTCGACCAGCCGGCCGTCGCCGTAGCGGATGCCGCCGCGCGCCTGCACCATGTGCGGCGCGTTGGTCATCGACTCCATGCCGCCGGCCACCACCACGCTGGCCGAGCCGGCCTTGATCAGGTCGTGGCCCAGCATGATCGCCTTCATGCCCGAGCCGCACACCTTGTTGATCGTGGTGCAACCGGTGCCGGTCGGCAGGTCGGCGGCCAGGGCGGCCTGGCGGGCGGGGGCCTGGCCGAGGTTGGCCGGCAGCACGCAGCCCATGATCACCTCGCTCACCTCGGCCGGTGCCACCCCGGACTGTTCCAGCGCCGCGCGGATCGCCGTGGCACCGAGCTTCGGGGTGGGTACGCCGGTGAACTGGCCGAGGAAGGATCCGATGGCGGTGCGCTTGGAACCGACGATGACGATGCTGTCCGACATGATGAAACTCCGCTGGGTACTGAAGCATGGCAACCGACGGGCAAAGGCCCGGGTTGAGCCCGTGGATTATCGCAGCGCGCTCCAAGGGACGGCAAATGGCCGGGGCGAAGTGAAATGCGCGTATCGACGCGTTTTTCACGACTTTTGTTGTGCGAAGATACGGTGATTAGGGGAGGGCTGCCGCCGCGCTCGATCGCCGACGGCCAGTGTGCTGAACGAGAGAGGAGAAGGGGCATGAGCAGGATCGTGGCGGGAATGCGTCGTCGCAACGTGGCCTTGGTGACAGCCCTGGCGTTCGCCCTGGGTGCCTGCGGTGGGGGAGGCGGCATGGTCCAGGCCCCGCCGGTCACCCCTTCCGGGCCCCCGGCGCCACCGCCCGCCCCGCCGCCGGCGCCGCCCCCGGCGGACCAGCCACCCATCGATGCCCAGCTCGACCTCACCAACACCTATGCCGCCCATGACAAGGGCTTCACCGGTGCCGGCATCACCATCGGCATCGTCGACAGCGGCATCATGCGCAACAACCCGACCGTGGCCGGGCGGGTCACGCAGGAGCTGATCTACGTCGATCCGGCGTTCAACAACACCGCCATCGACGACGTGGTGGGGCACGGCACCTGGGTCTCGCAGATCGCCGCCGGAAAGGCGTTCGACAAGTTCCCGGGCGGCATCGCCCCCGGCGCCAAGCTGGTGTCGGCACGCATCATCAGCGACACCGAGCCGGATGACGACGGTTCGGGCATGGGCAACGAGGTCACCGCGGCCGACGCGGCCTTTTTCGGGCAGACCCTGAACCCGGCGCTGATCAGTGCCGGCGTGCAGATCATGAACAACTCCTGGGGCGGCATCTACTGGGATACCACCGACTCCTCGATCAACCAGGCCTTCGCTGACGCCTACCGGCCGTTCGTGGTGCAGCATGGCGGGCTGGTGGTGTTCGCCGCGGGCAACGAATCCAGGACCGACCCCAGCGACATCGCCGCGCTGCCCACGCTGTCGCCCGATCTGGAACAGGGCTGGCTGGTCGCCGTGGCGCTGGACAGCCTGCATCCGGATCAGCTGGCCAGCTATTCCAATGCCTGCGGCAAGGCCAAGGATTATTGCCTCGCCGCGCCGGGCGACGTGATCGTGCTGGACAAGGACGCCACCTCCAGCACGACGGATCCGGATTACTGGATCGTCAAGGGCACCTCGTTCGCGGCCCCGGAGATCTCCGGCGCGGCGGCCCTGGTGTGGCAGGCGTTCCCGTATTTCACCAACGACCTGGTGCGGCAGACCCTGCTCGGCACCGCCGACGACCTTGGCGCTGCCGGGCCGGATGCGGTGTTCGGCTACGGCGCGCTGAACGTCGGGCGGGCGGTCGACGGCCCGGCGAAGTTCGACTGGGGCGACGTCACCGTCAGTTTCACCGGCACGTCCAACTGGAACAACCCGATCTCCGGTGCGGGCGGACTGATCAAGCAGGGCACCGGCACGCTCAACCTGACCCAGGCGGCCAGCTACACCGGCACCACCCAGGTGCAGGGCGGCACGCTGACCGCCGCGGCGCTGGCCGGCAACGTCAACATCGGCACCGCGGGCACGCTGAGCCAGACCCCGAGCATCGGCGGCAACGTGGCCAATGCCGGCGTGCTGGCCGTGGCCGGCGGCGACGTCACCGTGGGCGGCAACTACACGCAGCAGGGCAACGGCCGGCTGGCGCTATCGCTGGGCTCGGCGTTGCGCGTGACCGGCACCGCCACCCTGAGCGGCGGCGACCTGTACGTCACCGGCTACGACTCCGGTTACACGGTCAACACGCACACCGACGTGCTCACGGCGAGCGGCGGCCTCACCGGCACGTTCTCGGCATTGAACAAGTCGTCCAACGTGACCCTGCTCAACGCCACGCTCAACTACGACGGCACCAGCGCCTGGCTCGACGTGACCCAGGTGCAGGCCACGGCGGTGCAGGGGATGGGCTATACCGCGGCCTCCTACGGGGCGGCAGAGCGCGTGCAGACGGCGTTCGACCAGATCAACACCCAGCTGGGGCCTGCGGCGCCGCGCGGGATCACGCCGGCGTCGCTCGGTTTCATCGAGGGCGCAGGCAGCCTGCAGCACACGCAGGGCATCCCCGCGCTGCAGGACTCGCTGGAGAGCCTGTCGGGCCAGCTGCACGCGGCCAGCGCCGCGATGACGCTGGAGGCGATCAACGCCGGCACGCGCGCGCTGTCGGATCGCTTCGACACCCTGGTCGACAACCCGCAGCCCGGCGGCTGGACGCAGAACCTCGGCTATCACGGCGACCTGTCGCGCAGCGGTTACAGCAACGTCGGCGTCGACTTGAGCGGCTGGCTGGTCGGCCAGGATTACCGGCTCGGCAGCGGCAACGCGGTGGCCGGTTACGCGATCAGCCAGAGCCAGGGCCTGGGCCGGCTGGCCGGCAGTGCCGACCAGGGACGCAGCCATGCCCTGGAAGGCATGCTGTACGGCGGCGTCATCCACGGCTCGTGGTACACCATGGGCCGCTTCGGTCTCGGCAGCTATCGGGAGAACATGCGTCGCCAGGTGCAGCTGGGCAACCAGGTCAGCGGCGTGGCCAGCAACGTCAACGGCCGCTACGGCGTGGCCTATGGCGAGAGCGGCTACCGCTTCGCGCTGGGCCGCACCGAGCTCACGCCGTACGTCGACATGCAGTACGCCCAGCTGCAACGCGGCGCCTTCAACGAGGTTGGCGCCTACGGCTTCGGCTTGAAGTCGGGCGAGCAGACCACCTCGCTGTGGCAGGCCGGGTTGGGCGTGCGCGCCACGCGCACCTGGGCGCTGGCCCACGGCGGCAGCCTCAGCCTGCGCACGCGCCTGCTGTGGCAGCAGAGCTTCGGCCTGCGCGGCGAATGGGTCGACGCCAGCTTCAGCGGCGTCAACCAGTTCGCTCCGGTCGGCGGCATCGGGCTGGCGCGTTACGGCAGCGTGCTCGGCACCACGCTGGACTGGCAGATGAGCCCCGCGGCCAGCCTGCAACTGGGCTACGACCGCTACGCCGGGCAGCACCAGCAGGGCCAGACCGGCACGGTGAGCTTCAACTGGCGGTTCTGAAACCCGCCACGGAGCGCGTGACGAAAAGGCCCGCTTCGCGCGGGCCTTTTCATGCGTGGGCTTGAGGTCTTGCCGGAGCCTGCCGTCGGCGAGCGACTCAGGCCTTGCCGTGGAACAGCTCGCGGCCGATCAGCATGCGGCGGATCTCGTTCGTGCCGGCGCCGATCTCGTACAGCTTGGCGTCGCGCAACAGGCGGCCGGCGGGGAACTCGTTGATGTAGCCGTTGCCGCCCAGGGTCTGGATCGCCTCCAGCGCCACCTGCACGGCGTTGACCGAGGCATTGAGCAAACAGGCGGCCGGGTCGATGCGCGACTTCACGCCGGCATCGAACTGCTGCGCCACCATGTAGGCGAAGCCGCGCGAGGACTGCAGCCGCGTATACATGTCGGCGATCTTCGCCTGCATCACGCCGAACGTGCCGATCGGCGCGTTGAACTGCTTGCGCTCGCGCACGTAGGGCAGGGCCAGGTCCAGCGCGGCCTGCATCAGCCCGATCGGGCCGCCGGAGAGCACCAGCCGCTCGGTGTCCAGGCCGCTCATCAGCACGCGCACGCCCTCGTTGACCTCGCCGACGATGTTCTCCTCGGGGATCTCGCAATCCTCGAACACCAGCTCGCAGGTGTTGGAGCCGCGCATGCCCAGCTTGTCCAGCTTCTGCGCAGTATGGAAACCTTTCATGCCCTTCTCGACGATGAAGGCGGTCATGCAGCGGCTGCCGGCGGTGCGGGGCGCGGTGCGCATGTAGACCAGCAGCACGTCGGCGTCAGGGCCGTTGGTGATCCACATCTTGTTGCCGTTGGCGACCCAGGCGTCGCCCTTCTTCTCGGCCTTGCAGGTCATCGAGCCGACCACGTCCGAGCCCGCGCCCGGTTCGCTCATCGCCAGCGCGCCGACGTACTCGCCCGAGCACATCTTCGGGATGTACTTGCGTCGCTGCGCCTCGTTGCCGTTGTGGAAGATGTTCTGCACCGCCAGGTTGGAATGGGCGCCGTAGGACAGGCCCACCGAACCCGAAGCGCGCGAGATCTCCTCCATCGCCACCATGTGGGCGAGAAAGCCGAGGCCGCTGCCGCCGTACTCCTCGGGGATGGTCACCCCGAGCAGGCCCATCTCGCCGAACTTCTTCCACAGGTCGGCGGGAAACAGGTTGTCGCGGTCGATCTTGTCCGCGCGCGGGGCGATCTCTTTTTCCGCAAAGCCGTGCACGGATTCGCGCAGCAGGTCGATGTCTTCTCCAAGCGGAAACGGTCGCATCACGAACTCCATGGGTGACAGAACAATGATGTTAACTCACGCGACACCCGCCCGCGTTCGCGCCCCGCCGTTGTAGGAGCGCACCCTGTGCGCGATGCTTTTGCAAGCCCCTAATTCCTAATCCCTAATCCCGCCAAAAAGCATCGCGCACAGGGTGCGCTCCTACAGGGGGTAACCTGCATAACGACGTACGGTGGCGAGCTTCCGGGGAACAGCCGGCGGGCAACCTGCCCTACAACTGCGATTCGATCGGCAGCCAGCTCATCATGCGGGTGACGGTGCGCAGCCACCAGCCCGCGTCGGGCTCGTGGTCGAGCACGCGCGGCGGTTGCGTGGTGCGATCCAGCCATCGCACCGAGCCGTCCGCGGCCTGCTCCACCTGGTAGCTCAGCGCCGGCGAGGCCAGCCGCAGGTATTGCTCTTTCAGGTCGTGGGCCAGCGCGGGGTCTTCGAACAGCACGCCCATCTCGGTGTTGAGGTTGGCCGAACGCGGGTCGAGGTTGAACGAGCCGACGAAGCCGCGCTCGCCGTCGACCACGAAGGCCTTGGTATGCAGGCTGGCCCCGCTGCTGCCGAACAGGCCCTGGGCGGGCTTGGGGCGATGGCTGCGGATCTCGAACAGCTGCACGCCGCCTTCAAGCAGTTTCCGGCGGTAGCGCTCGTAACCGCTGTGCACGGCGGGCACGTCGTTGGCCGCCAGCGAGTTGGTCACCACGCCGACCCGCGCGCCCGTCCGCGCAAGCCGGACCAGGGTGGCGGTGCCGCTCTTGCCGGGGACGAAATAAGGCGAGATCAACAGCACTTCGCTGTGCCGGCCGAGCAGATGCGCGCCGAGGCGCTGCACCAGCCAGCTGCCGCGGTCGCCGGATCGCGCCTTCAGCGGCGGATCGGACGCCACCACGATGCTGGCGCTCCAGTGCACCGAGAGCTCGTGGTTGACCAGCCGCTGCGCCGACGGCGACGCGGCGACCCGCTGCAGGTAGGCCTGCGCGCCGGGCAGCGCGGCTTCGCCGGTAAGCCGCGCCACCAGTGCCTGCAGGCTCTGCGGCGTCTGCGGATTCAGCGCCTCGATCGGCACCGCGGCGCTGGAATTCCAGAAGCGGTCGAAGATCGCGCTCGCATCGGCGACCGCCGGGCCGGCGAGCAGCATGTCCAGGTCGCGGAAGTTCACGTGGCGGTCGGCATCGAAATACTCGTTGCCGATGTTGCGTCCACCCACCACGGCGAGCCGGCCGTCGACGATCCACGCCTTGTTGTGCATGCGATGGTTGACGCTGAAGAAGCGCTGCACCAGCTCCAGCGTGCGCCACGGGCCGCGGCGGTTGCGAAACGGGTTGTACAGGCGCACTTCGATGTCCGGATGCGCATCCAGCGCCAGCAACGCGGGGTCCAGCCCCTTGGCGTTGATGTCGTCGAGCAGGATGCGTACGCGCACGCCGCGCTGGGCGGCGGCATAGACCTCGCGCGCCAGCAGGTGGCCGACCAGGTCGTCGTGCCAGATGTAGTACTGCAGGTCCAGGCTGCGCCCGGCCAGGCGCGCCGAGGCCGCGCGAGCGGCGAAGGCGTCCAGCCCGTCGGGCAGCAGGGTGGCCGCCGTCTGGCCCGGGCGGGTGGCCAGGTAGGGCGCGAGTTCCCGGTCGATCTGCGTCTGCGCCGGCTGCACGGGCAGGGCCGTGCTGGCGGCGCCGGTGGCGCGCGGCGTCAGGTGGTCGGCGAGCAGCAGCCCGCTTGCCACCAGCAGCCCCAGCGCCAGCAGGCATCCGCCCAGCCAGATCATGATCCTGCGCATCGTGGAACCCTCCTGCGCACGATTATTCGGTGCTTGCCCCGGATACGCAAAGGCCCGCCGCGATCAACGGCAGGCCTTTGCAGGGTGGGTGCCACGTTGGGCACCCCGTGGTGGAACTTGCTTACTGACCGCGCATGCGGCCCTGGAAGCGGGTGCCGCCGTTGCCCATGTGCGGCAGCTTGATCTTGCCGATCGCGGCGATGCGCTCCTCGGCCATGCGGTCGGCGGCCAGGTAGGTCGGCACGTTCTGCGACTTGCTGATCTCGAAGATGCGGCCCAGGTTGTAGTAGATCGTGCGCATCATGCGCATGGCGCGCTCGCGGTTGTAGCCGTCGATCTCCAGCGACACGTTCATCACGCCGCCGGCGTTGACCGCGTAGTCGGGCGCATACAGCACGCCGCGGCGCTGCAGCTCGTCGCCGATCTCGTCGGTGGCCAGCTGGTTGTTGGCCGGGCCGCAGATGATCTTGGCCTTGATCCGGTCGATGGTCTGCTCGTTCAGCGTGCCGCCCAGCGCGCACGGCGAATAGACGTCCGCATCCACGTCGTAGATCTCGTCCAGGCCCACCGCCTCGCAGCCCAGCTCGTCCACGCAGCGCTGCACCGCTTCCTTGTTGATGTCGGTGACGAACACCTTGGCGCCCTGTTCGCGCAGCAGCTTGATGTACTCGCCGCCGACGTGGCCGCAGCCCTGCACCGCGAAGCTGTACTTGCCCACGTCCTCGTTGCCGTGCTTGAACTGCAGCGTGGCCATCAGGCCCTGCAGCGTGCCGTAGGCGGTGAACGGCGAGGGGTCGCCCGAACCGCCGTGCACCTGGTGCACGCCGGTGACGTACTCGGTTTCGCGGAACACGTATTCCATGTCGTTGACGTCGATGCCGACGTCCTCGGCGGTGATGTAGCGGCCGTTCAACGAGTTGATGAAGCGGCCGAACGAGCGGAACAGCGCCTCGGACTTGTCCTTGCTCGGATCGCCGATGATCACCGCCTTGCCGCCGCCCAGGTTGAGGCCGGCCACGGCGTTCTTGTAGGTCATGCCGCGCGACAGGCGCAGCACGTCGTTCACCGCTTCGGCCTCGGACTTGTACGGCCACATGCGCAGGCCGCCGAGCGCGGGGCCCAGCACCGTGTTGTGGATCGCGACGATGGCCTTCAGGCCGGCGTCGGCGTTGTGGCAGAACACGACTTCTTCGTGGCCGGTCTTGGCGATGGTTTCAAAGATCATTGCGACGGTGACTCCATGGATTGACGTTGCCCGCAGGCCTCGCCGACTAAGGTGCGGGCACGCGGCCCGCTCGATGGTGGTAAGGGACGAAACTGATCGCCCCGACCGGGGCCGGGGCGATCAGTCAAAACGCCAAGTTTAGTACGTCGCCCCTGCGGGCGATGGTGCGGCGCGTCAAGTCAGTGGCGAATGGGCGCCGCGGACCATCGCGTTCAGCGGCCCCAGTAACCGCGCTGGAAACGCCAGTCGCGGCCGTGGCGCACCCAGTGCGCCGGGCGGTAGTGGTAACCGGGGCGCATCCGCACCCAGTAGCCGCCGACCCAGACGTGGCGGTGCGCCGGCGCATTCCAGCGCCAGTAACCGGGCGCCCATACGTAGCCGCGGCGCGGGCCCGGCACCCGCTCGTAACGGGGCGGTGGAGGCGCCACGCCGATGCTCACCCCCACGGCGACCTGGGTGCGCGCGGTGGCGGGCGGTGCATACAGCGCGCCGGCAAGGCTCAGGCCGAAACCGGCCAGCAGGGCGAACTTGAGTGGGGTGCGCAACATCGCGTTCTCCGTCGGCGCCGCATCAGGCGGCATGCAGGACAGAAAACGGGAAGGGCCGCGCGCAGTTGACCCTTCGCGTGCGATCCGTTCAGCTGGCGATCAAGCGCCGCTCACAACTTGCAGTTCGGCGCCCGGCCGCCGGCGCGCGCCTGCTGGTAGACCGGCAGCAATTGCTGCGCCTGCCGGTCCAGCGCCTGCGCGCGGTTGCCGGAAGAGGGATGCGTGGACAGGAACGCCGGCGGCTTGCTGCCGCCTTGCGCGCCCATCTTCTGCCATAGCACCGCCGCCGCGCGCGGATCGAAGCCGGCCTGCGCCATGTAGCGCTGGCCCAGCGTGTCGGCCTCGCTTTCCTGGGTGCGCGAGAACGGCAGCAGGATGCCCAGCTCCGCGCCGGCACCGAGCAGGGCCGCCGCGTTGCCGGCGTCGCCGCCGCGCGAGCCGGCGTAGATCGTGCCGGCGGCCACCGCCGCCTGCGCCGCCATGTTGTCGGAGACGCGCTCCGCGCCGTGGCGCGCCACCACGTGCGACAGCTCGTGGCCCAGCACCACGGCCAGCTGGTCCTGGTTGCTGGCCAGCTTGAACATGCCCTTGTTCACGCCGATGCGCCCGCCCGGCAGGGCGAACGCGTTGGCGGTGTCGTCGCCGACGATCTGCACCTCCCACTGCTGCGTGTTCCACGGCGGCGGCAGCACCGCGATCAGCGCATTGGCCACGCAGCTGGCGTAGGCGCGCTCGCGCGGGGCATCGACGAACTTGCCCTGCTTGCGCATGTCGTTGAATGCCGCCAGGCCCATCTGGCTCATCTGGCTGTCCGACACCACCATCAGCTGCGAGCGGCCGGTGGGCGAGGTGGCGCAGCCGGCCAGCACGGTGGCGGCCAGCGAGAGCAGCAGCAAGTGACGTTTCATGGGCGGTCCCCTGACGATGGTCGTGGTTCGAGCATAACCGCAGGAAATCACGGTCCGGATCAATATGATGTTGATGAAATGCACGAACGATCGTGCTATTTTGTCCAGCATGACCACCGCAACCCGCCCCGGCAAGCGCGCCGCCACCCGCGAGACGATCCTCGAGCATGCCTATGCGCTGGCTTGCCGTGGCGGGGTGGAAGGCCTTTCGATCGGCAGCCTGGCGGCCGACGTGGGCATGTCCAAGAGCGGCGTGTTCGCTCACTTCGGTTCGCGCGAAGACCTGCAACTGGCCGTGCTGGAGTCCGGCGCGCAGCGCTTCGTGGCAGGCGTGCTGGAGCCGGCGTTGAAGCAGCCGCGCGGGTTGCCGCGGCTGCGGGCCATCGTGGCCAACTGGTTCGACTGGGCGCAGCGGTTCCGCAACGGCTGCGTGCTGTTGTCCGCCGCCAGCGAGTACGACGGCCGCGACGGTGCGCTGCACGACGCCGTGGTGGCGCAGCAGGCCGGCTGGCGCGCTCAGCTGCAGAAGGCGATCGGCCAGGCCGTGGAGCAGGGCCACCTGCGTGCCGACACCGACGGCGCCCAGCTCGCCTTCGAGATCTACGCCCTGCTGCTGGCGCTGCACCACGACAGCGGCCTGTTCGGCCATGACGCCGCCCGGAAACACGCCACTGCGGCATTCGAGCGCCTCTGGCGCAGTTGGCAACCCTGAGGCCATCCCCATGTCCACACTCGTTTCCCGGATCAAGCTCGGCACCTTGCGCGCCGGTTTCTCGCTCGGCGGCCGGCTGGCGCCGGCACGCACCGCCGATCGCGCCGCGCGCCTGTTCGCCACGCCGTTCGCCAGCAGCCGGCAGCGCGCGCAGGTGGCGCAGGGCGACGCGGCGATGCGCCGCGGCCACCTGCAGGTCGGCGCCGAAACCATCGCCACCTACGTCTGGGGCGATCCCGCGACGCAGCCCTATGCCTTGCTGGCGCACGGCTGGTCCAGCTTCGGCCTGCGCTACCTGCCGTGGGTGGCGCGCCTGCGCGAGGCGGGTTTCGCCGTGGTCACCTTCGACCAGCCCGGCCACGGCCACAGCAGCGGCAAGCTGTGCACGCTGCCGGAGTTCGTCACCACGCTGCGCGCGGTCGGTATGCACTACGGCACGGCCGCGCTGGCCGTCGGCCACTCCCTCGGCGGCGCGGCCGTCGCCCTGGCGCAGGATGAGGACTGGCATGCGCAGCGGTTGATCCTGGTCGCGCCGGCCGCCGACATGAAGGCGGCCACCAGCCGTTTCTTCCGCTTCGCGCGCCTGGGCGAACACCTGCGCGAACCGTTCTACGACTGGCTGCTGCGCCGCACCGGCGTCAGCGTGGAGCAGTTGCAGGTGCACCGCCGCCTGCCGGCGCTGGGCCAGCCCGCGCTGATCGTGCACGACCTCGGCGACGCCGACGTGCCGTGGGGCGAAGGCGAGCGCTACGCCCGGTTCTGCTCCGGCGCGCGGCTGTACACCACGCAAGGCCTCGGCCACCGCCGCGTGCTCGACGCACCGGAGGTGATCGACGCGGCGCTGGCCTTCATGCGCGGCGAGCCGGTGGGCGTGCGCGTGGTCGGCTCGCCCGACCTGTTGTGCGAGCTGGCCTGAGCCGCGCACTCACGCCGCGACTGTTCTGCCATACCCGCAACAGGGATCGACTACCAGGCAAATCGAGGCCGGCGTAACCGTCCGGGACATCCGCCGGCATCGCCGGAAGCGGACGGGCGGTGGCTCCGCGACACGCGCCGGAACAAGCCCTCGATGCCGATTCCCACTAGAATCACGGGGTTCAAGCACACGATGTCCGGAGTTGCCATGAGTTCCCCCGCCAAGCACGTCCC
>JBDZVT010000076.1:0-2029 GCA_040255835.1 Lysobacteraceae bacterium | reverse complement strand
CGGCGGCCTCGGCGACCGGCGCGCGCGACGTCGGCACCGTCTCCTCGACGGCGGCCACCGGCGGCAGCGGCGGCGGCGGCTCGGCGCGCGGCGCGCCCTGGCGGGCCGCCTCGCGCATCAGCGCCTCGTCATAATCCAGCGCCGCGATGATCTCGATGCCCTCGGCGATGCGCCGCGTCGACAGGATCACCGCCTCGGCCCCCTGCTCCTCGCGAACCTCGCGCATCGCCTGGCGCATGTCGGGGGCCACGTAACGTTTGATCTTCATCTTTGCTCCGCAAACGGGAATGGGAAATCCGGAGGGGACGGGAAACAGGGAGCGGTCACGTGACCGCGAGGCGTGGGGGTCGTACAGCTGGTGCTTTTCCCATTCCCGATTCCCTGTGCCGATACCCGGCCCTTACCTTCCCAACGCCTGTACCAAACGCACCCGACGGTTGTCGGGCACCTCGTTGTAGGCCAGTACGTGCAGGTTTTGTGCCACATGGCGGGTGAAGCGCGCGAGCCACGGCCGCAGTGGCGGCGCGACCAGCAATACGGCGGGTTCGCCACTCATTTCCTGGCGGCGCGCGGCGTCGGCCACGCTCTGCTGCAGGCGGTCGGCAAGGCCCGGTTCCACCGCGGCTCCGGCCACGCCGCCGCCACCGGAAAGCGAGCCGAGCAGGATCTGTTCGAGCTCCGGCGCCAGCGTGATCACCGGCACCTCGGTGCCCAGCCCGGTGATCTCCTGCACGATCTGCCGACCCAGCGCGACGCGCACGGCGGCGGTCAGAACGCCGGGATCCTGACTCTGCCCCGCATGCTCCGCCAAGGATTCGACGATGCTGCGCATGTTGCGGATCGGCACCCGCTCGGCCAGCAGGTTCTGCAGCACCTTCACCACCACGCCCAGCGACAGCCGCTTGGGCACCAGGTCCTCGACCAGCTTCGGCGCGGTGGCGGCGAGACGGTCCAGCAGCTGCTGCACGTCCTGGTGGCTGAGCAGCTCGTGCGCGTGGCCGCCGAGGATGTGCGACAGGTGGGTGGCGATCACCGTGGCGGGGTCGACCACGGTGTAGCCATAGCTCTGCGCCAGCTCGCGCTGGCCGGACTCGATCCACACCGCCTCCAGCCCGAACGCCGGATCCTGCGTGGCGATGCCTTGCAGGGTGCCGTGCACCTGGCCGGGGTTGATCGCCATCAGGCGGTCGTTGTGCACCTCGGCCTCGCCCATCGGCACGCCCATCAGGGTGATGCGGTAGGTATTGGGGCCGAGGTCCAGGTTGTCGCGGATGTGCACCGCCGGCACCAGGAAGCCCAGCTCCTGCGAGAGCTTGCGGCGCACCGACTTGATCCGCCCCATCAGTTCGCCGCCCTGGTGCACGTCGACCAGCGGGATCAGCCGGTAGCCGACCTCCAGCCCCAGCGGATCGACGCTGGCCACGTCTTCCCAGCCCAGCTCCAGCCGCTCGGCGGGCGCGGCGGCGGCCGGTGGCTCGGCCACCGACTCGGCCAGCCGTTCGCGGGTCTCGCGCTCGCGCTTGAACAGCAGCCAGGCCATGCCGCCGCAGATGCCGCCCAGCAGCAGGAAGGCCACGTTCGGCATGCCGGGGATCACGCCCATGGTGCCCAGTACCACCGCGGCCACCGCCAGCGCGCGCGGCTGGCCGAACACCTGGCCGATCACCTGCTTGCCCATGTCCTGGGATTTCGACACGCGCGTGACGATCACCGCCGCGGCCACCGACAGCAGCAGCGCCGGCACCTGCGCCACCAGGCCATCGCCGATGGTCAGCAGGGTGTAGGTGCGTGCCGCCTCCCCGGCGGACAGGCCGTGCTGCATCACGCCGACGAAGAAGCCGCCGATGATGTTGATGAACAGGATCAGGATGCCGGCGGTGGCGTCGCCGCGGACGAACTTGGAGGCGCCGTCCATCGAGCCGTAGAAGTCCGCCTCCTCGCGCACTTCCTGGCGCCGCTCGCGCGCCTGCTCCTGGGTCAGCAGGCCGGCGTTGAGGTCGGCGTCGATCGCCATCTGCTTGCCGGGCAT
>JBDZVT010000022.1:0-49055 GCA_040255835.1 Lysobacteraceae bacterium | reverse complement strand
CGGTCGAGCTGAAGGTGCTGATCGAGCAGATGCGCGAGCAGGTGCAGAACATCGAATGAACGCCCCGATCGAAGGCACCCTGTTCGTGGTCGCGGCGCCTTCGGGCGCCGGCAAGTCCACCCTGGTCAACGCGCTGCTGGAGCGCGAGAGCGCGATCTCGCTGTCGATCTCGCACACCACGCGGCCGCCGCGCCCGGGCGAGCGGTACGGGCGGCACTACTACTTCGTCGAGCGCGCCGAGTTCGAGCGGCAGGTCGCCGGCGGCGTCTTTCTCGAACACGCCGAAGTGCACGGCAACCTCTACGGCACTTCGCGCACCACCGTGCAGGAACTGCTGGCGCAGGGGCGCGACGTGCTGCTGGAGATCGACTGGCAGGGCGCCCAGCAGATCCGCGCCAGCAAGCCCGACTGCGTGAGCGTGTTCATCCTGCCGCCGTCGCGGGCGGAGCTGGAGCGGCGCCTGCGCGGGCGCGGTTCCGACGCGCCGGAGGTGATCGAGCGCCGGTTGCGCAATTCGCGCGGCGAGATCGCCCATGCCCACGAGTTCGATTTCATCCTGGTCAACGACGTGTTCGAGACCGCGCTGGCGGACCTGCAGGCGATCGTGCGCACCGTGCGCCTGCGCGGCGCCCTGCAATGGCAACGGCACGAGGCGCTGATCGCCGAACTGCTGGCCTAGCCGGGCGCCCGCGGCTGCGGGGGCGTTTCGCGTGGCGTTGCGGCGGTGCTTCCATTACCTTGTGCTTCTTTGCTGCAGCCGACTCCTCCATGACGCAATCTGCGCCTCCGCCATCCGACGACAGCACCCTGGTGCGCATCCGCGGCCTGACCACGGCGCTCGGCGGCAAGACCGTGTTCGACGCGCTGGACCTGGACATCCCGCGGGGCAAGGTCACCTCGATCATGGGGCCCAGCGGCACCGGCAAGACCACCCTGCTCAAGCACATCACCGGGCAGCTGCGGGCCGATGCCGGCAGCATCCGGGTCGACGGCCGGGAGGTGGCCGCGCTCTCGCGCGAGGAGCTGTACAAGCTGCGCGAGGGGATCGGCTACCTGTTCCAGAATTCCGCCCTGCTGACCGATTTCGACGTGTTCGAGAACGTGGCGTTCCCGCTGCGCCAGCACACCCGGCTGCCGGAGGTGCTGATCCGCAACCTGGTGCTGATGAAGCTGCAGGCCGTGGGCCTGCGCGGCGCGGCGCGGCTGACACCCAACGAACTGTCCGGCGGCATGGCGCGGCGGGTCGCGCTGGCGCGGGCGATCGTGTTCGACCCGCAGCTGATCCTGTACGACGAGCCGTTCGTGGGGCTCGACCCGGTGGCCCTGAACCAGGTGCTCCGGCTGATCCTCACGCTCAACCGGACGCTGGGCATCACCAGCGTGGTGGTGTCGCACGAGCTGGCCGCCGTGCAGCAGATCGCCGACCACGTGGTGCTGCTGGCCAAGGGCAAGGTGGTGGCGCAAGGCGATCCGGCGACCATCGCCAGCGATGGCTCGCCGTGGACGCGGCAGTTCTTCGGCGGCGAGGCGGACGGCCCGATCCCGTTCCGCTACCCGGCCGGCGACTATGCCGCGGAACTGGGCCTGGCCGGAGCGCGCCGATGAACCCGCGCGGCCTCGGCAACAACGTGGTCACCCAGTCGCTGGCCCAGATCGGCAATTGCGGCGTGTTCGGGCTGACCCTGCTGGCGGCGATCCCTCGCAGCTTCCGTTACCTGCGCGAGACGATCCGCCAGTTGTGGTTCGTCGGCGCGATGAGCCTGACCATCATCATGGTCTGCGGCCTGTTCGTCGGCATGGTGCTGATGCTGCAGCTGTACCACGTGCTGTCGATCTTCGGCGGCACCTCGGCCAGCGGCATGGTGGTGGCGTTGTCGGTGTACCGCGAGCTGGGGCCGGTGGTCACCGCGCTGCTGTTCGCCGGCCGCGCCGGCACCGCGATCACCGCCGAGATCGGCCTAATGCGCGCCACCGACCAGATCTCGGCGATGGAGATGATGGCGGTCGACCCGCTGGCCTACGTCGCCACGCCGCGCTTCCTGGCCGGGCTGATCGCGATGCCGCTGCTGTGCTGCGTGTTCTGCGCGATGGCGATCTTCGGCGGCCACCTGGTCGGGGTGACCTGGCTGGGCATCGACAACGGCACGTTCTGGTCGAACATGACCGCCCAGGTCGACGTGCGCACCGACATCGTCAACGGCGTGCTGCTGAAGAGCCTGGCCTTCGGCGCGGTGGTGGCGCTGATCGCGGTGTTCCAGGGTTTCACCACGCCGCCGACCAGCGAGGGCGTGGCCTACGCCACCACGCGCACCGTGGTCGCCTCGTCGATCGCGATACTTGCGCTCGACTTCGTCCTTACCGCCTTCCTGATGTGACCGCCATGACTTGCCGCTTTTCGAGGATCCTGCCGTGAGCCAACCCAGAAGTTCCTATGCCGTCGGCACCGGCCTGTTCATCGTGCTGGGCTTTGCCGCGCTGGCCTACCTGGCGACGCAGACCAGCTCGGTGGCCAACGTGCGCCAGGGCGACAGCTACGACGTCACCGCGCAGTTCACCAACATCGGCCAGCTGAAGGAACGCGCGCCGGTGAAGATCGCCGGCGTGCGCGTGGGCCAGGTGCAGTCGATCACGCTGGCACCCGGGCGCGACGCGGCCGAGGTGAAGCTGTCCATCGACAAGCGCTACGACCACATTCCGCAGGACTCGGTGGCGACGATCTTCACCAGTGGCCTGCTCGGCGACCAGTACGTGGGCATCGACTACGGCAGTGCGAAACAGATAGTGGCCGCGGGCGGCACGCTGGCGCGGACCAAGTCGTCGCAGCCGCTGGAGGAGATGCTGGGCAAGTTCTTCGGTGCCGGCGGCGTGGTCGACAACCTCGGCGGCAGCTACACGGTCAAGGCCGAATTCACCAACGTGGGCACCTTGTCGGTGGGCGCGCCGGTGAAGATGGCCGGCGTGGTGATCGGCAGCGTGCAGTCCGTGCGCGCCGACCCGACCAGGCTCAATGCCGAGGTCACCCTGGCGATCGACAAGCGCTACGACCAGATCCCCGACGATTCGGCCGCCGCGGTGTTCACCAGCGGTTTGATCGGCAGCCAGTATGTTGCGATCCAGCCCGGCGGCTCGCCGGACGTGCTCAAGAACGGCGACGAGATGATCCTGACCCAGTCCGCGATGCAGCTGGAGGATCTGATTGGCAAGTTCCTCGTCAATGGCTCGCCCGGCGACAAGAAGGACGCCGGCGAGGGCAGCAAGTAACCCCACCCCCTCCAATCCCCCGCCGACGGCCCAGGCCGCCGGCCATGCCCCAAGGAGCTTTCCCATGCTGCGCAGACTGGCCTTTGCCACCGCCCTTGCGTTTGCCGCCGTGGCCGCCGCGCCCGCGTTTGCCCAGGATGCGGCCACCACGGCCGCTGCACCGGCTGCTGCCGAGCAGACCCCGGCGCAGATCGTGCAGACCATCGCCGACCAGCTGGCGACCGCGATCGAGGGCCATCGCGACGAACTCAAGCGCGACAAGGAAAAACTGATCGCCGTCATCGACGACGTGTTCCTGCCGCACTTCGACATCGACTACGCCTCGATCCTGGTGCTCGGCCGGCACGCCCGCGAGGCCACGCCCGCGCAGCGCGACCGCTTCGCCAAGGCGTTCTACAACTCGATCACCCATCGTTACGCCGAGGGCCTGCTCAACTACACCCGCGGCAAGGTCAAGGTGCTGCCGTTCAACGGCGACCTCAACGACAAGCGCACCGTGGTGCGTACCCAGGTGGTGCTCGACGACGGCAAGCTGGTATCGATCGACTACGCGTTCCGCAAGAGCCGCAGTGGCGACTGGAAGGCCTACGACGTGATCATCGAGGGCATCTCCTACGTGACCAACTACCGCAACCAGGTGGATGCGGAGATCCGCAAGGTCGGCATCGAGCAGCTGATCACCAACCTGGAAACCCAGGGCGAGAAGGCCCTGGAAACCATGGACAAGGACAGCAAGGACAGCCAGTGAGCACGTCTGCCGGTTTTCGCCTGGAGGCCGTGACGCCGTCCACCCTGGCGGTGCACGGCGTGCTGGATTTCGACACCGCCAGCGCGGCGCTGGCGGCGGTGCGCGCGGCGCTGGAGAGCGAGACGGCGGAGCTGGACCTGGTCGGCGTCAGCCACAGCGACAGCGCGGGCCTGGCCTGCGTGCTGGCCGCCGTCGCGGAGGCCAACGGGCGCGGCCGTTCGTTGCGGGTGGTCGGCATGCCTTCCGGCATGCGCGCGCTGGCCCAGGTCTGCGAGGTCGATACGCTGCTGGCCTGACCGGGCGCCGGCGCCCGGTCCGGAGGGGTCAGTCCTGGCTGCCCTGCTTGGCGTGGTCCTTTTCCCAGTCGTGCTGCTGTTCGAGCAGCTCGTCGGGATCGAACCCCGGCGTATCCAGCCCCTGCATGCGCTCGATCAGCGCCGCCGGCGGGTTGCCGTCATAGAGCTTGTAGAGGCGCTGCTGCCGATACGCGTCGCGGATGAACACGTACGGGTCGTAGGCCGATTGCAGGAAGCTCTCGGCGTCGATCGCGCGCGAACGCAGCGTGACCAGGTACATCGCCTGCGGCGCGTATTGCAGGCCGTTGTAGTGGTGATTGGCGGCGAACAGGGTCAGCGGGTCGAAGAAATAGCTGTCCACCGGGATGCGCCACATGTCGCGCGTGGTGCTGGGGCCGAGCAGCGGCAGCATGAGGAAGTCGCCTTCCGGCGCACCCCAGCGCGCCAGGGTGATGCCGAAGTCGTTGTCCTCGATCGGCAAGCCGAGCTGGCTGGCCGGGTCGAAGAAGCCGCCGATGCCCAGGGTGAGGTTGACCAGGAAACGGGCGGTGCTCTGCAGGGCCTGCTTGGGCCGGGCCTGCAGCAGGTCGTTGGCCACCGTGACCGGCATGCGGATGTTGGTGAAGAAATCGCTGAACGAACGCCGTACCGGCGGGTTGGTCACCTTGCGGTAGACCAGCGCCACCGGCCGCACCGCTATCTTGTCCACGGCGGTGTTGAACTGGTAGGCCTCGCGGTTGTACTTCTCCAGCGGGTCGTCGGTGCGCGGCTTGGCGATGGCGCAGCCCGCCAGCAAGGCGACTGCGGCCACGGTCAACCAGCGACTCATGGCGAGGGATCGAGGCAATAAGGGCATCGGGCTACGGGATTCGCGTCGGGGACAGTATAAGTGTACTGTCTGGTTTTATATCTTGCACGGCTTTCGGTCGCTTTCGCAGATATGCCGGTCCGCGGCCAGCCCGCCATCATACGCGGCAGCCGCATTGCCAGCAAAGCGCCTGCTGGCTACACTGATCGACCGTATAAGTCACTATTCCCCGAAGGATTTCACATGGCACGCATTACCGTGGAGGACTGCCTCGAGGTGGTCGACAACCGTTTCGAACTGGTCTTGATGGCGACCAAGCGCGCGCGACAGCTCGAAAAGGGTGCCGAACCGGCAGTCAATCCCGACCATGACAAGCCCACGGTGCTCGCGCTGCGCGAGATTGCCGCTCGTCGCATCGACCAGGCCACGATCGACCAGATCGACAAGGCCGAGCGCGAACGCGCCGAACGCGAGGCCCTGGAGTGGGCGGCCGCGGAAGTCGACGACGACCTTTCCAAGGGTGGCGACGACTGATGAGCGATGACTGCCGGTGCCGCCACGAACGTGCCCGCAAGGGCATGGACATGCGCGCACACCCGGCAGCCACCGGATACCCGGGTTTCGGGGTGGGCGCCTGACCCGGCGCCAGGCACTGATGCCAGCGACCGCCCCACCGGCTCCCGTCGATCCGGCCGCCTGGCCACCTTATGTGCTGGCGCTGAAAGAGCGCATTGCCTACCTGCCACCCGCGCAGGTCACCCAGGTGTTGCGCGCCTACGCCATCGGTGCGCAGGCGCACGCCGGGCAGGAGCGCAAGAGCGGCGAGCCGTACATCACCCACCCGGTGGCGGTGGCCGGCATCCTGGCCGAGCTGGGGCTGGATGCCGAGACGATCATCGCCGCGATCCTGCACGACACGCTTGAGGACACCGAACTGAGTCGCGAGGCGCTCGCCGGCGAGTTCGGCGAGGTGGTGGCCGAGCTGGTGGACGGCGTCACCAAGCTGGACAAGATGCGCTTCGGCACGCGCCAGGAGGCCGATGCGGAGAGCTTCCGCAAGATGCTGCTGGCGATGGCGCGCGACATCCGCGTCATCCTGATCAAGCTGGCCGACCGCTTGCACAACATGCGCACCCTGGGCGCCAAGGACCAGGGCTCGCGCCGCCGCATCGCGCGCGAGACGCTGGAGATCTTCGCCCCGATCGCCCAGCGCCTGGGCATGAACAAATTCAAGGCGGAGCTGCAGGACCTGGGCTTCCGCGCGCTGTACCCGGATCGCTACCGGGTCATCAGCGAACGCATCCGCGCCGCGCTGGGCAACCGCCGCGAGGTGATGAGCAAGATCGAGACGGCGCTCACCACGCAGCTGGCGTCCGAACACCTGAGCGCCCACGTGGTCGGCCGGATCAAGTCGCCGTGGAGCATCTATTCGAAGATGCGCAACGAACACAAGACGTTCGCGCAGCTGATGGACGTGTACGGTTTCCGCGTGGTGGTTGACAGCGCCACCAACTGCTACGTGGCGCTGGGCGCGGTGCACGCGCTGTACAAGCCGGTGGACCGTCGCTTCAAGGATTTCATCGCCATCCCCAAGGCGAACGGCTACCAGTCGCTGCACACGGTGCTGCTCGGGCCGTTCGGCGCGCCGATCGAGGTGCAGATCCGCACGGCCGAGATGGATTCCGTCGCCGAACGCGGCGTGGCGGCGCACTGGGCCTACAAGACCGATTCGGGCCCGGCCAACAGCGCCCAGGTGCGTGCCCGCGAATGGCTGGCGTCGATGGTCGACAGCTCGGCGAACACGGTGTCCTCCTCGGAGTTCATCGAGAACGTCAAGATCGACCTGTTCCCCGACGAGGTCTATCTGTTCACCCCCCGCGGCGACATCCTCTCGCTGCCGCGCCACGCCACCGCGCTGGATTTCGCCTACGCCGTGCACACCGACGTGGGCGACCACGCGGTGGCCGCGCGCGTGGACAAGAAGCTCACGCCGCTGCGCAGCCGGCTCGAATCGGGCCAGCTGGTGGAAATCATCACCGCGCCCTCGGCGGCGCCCAATCCGGCGTGGCTGGAGGTCGTGGTCACCGGCAAGGCGCGCACCGCGATCCGCCAGTACCTGAAGCACCTGCAGCACGAGGACGCGGTGGATTTCGGCCACCGCATGCTCGACCGCGCGCTCGACGCGCTGGGCAGCAGCCTCGACGCGATCGCGCCGACCACGCTGGACCGTTTCCTGAAGGCCTCCAAGCTGAAGCGGCTGGAGGAGTTGCTGTCCGACATCGCGCTGGGCAACCGCATGCCCGACGTGGTCGCACGCCAGCTGCTGGGCTCGCGCTGGAAAAAGGCCGCGGGCGTGAAGGCGGGCGTGGCGCCGGCGCAGGAGAAGATCCGCATCAGCGGCGGCGAGCGCGGCGTGCTCAGCTTCGCCAACTGCTGCCACCCGCTGCCCGGCGACGACATCATCGGCTACCTCTCCTCCGGCAAGGGCATCGTGGTGCACCGCGTGGAGTGCCCCAACGTGGTCGAGCTGCGCCGGTCGCCGGAACGCCTGGTGGCGATCGAGTGGGATCGCGACGTCAAGGGCGATTACCGCGCGCAGTTGCACATCGAGGTGATCAACCGGCCGGGCGTGCTCGCCACCGTGGCCGCGGCGATCGCCGCGGCCGATTCCAACATCGAGAACGTCGAGTACGTCGAACGCGACGCCTCGGCCGCCACCTTGCTGTTCTCGATGGAAGTGAAGAGCCGCAAGCACCTGGCCGACGTGATCCGTCGCGTGCGCCGCACCGGCGTGGTCAGCGCGGTGCGGCGGTATCCCCTGTAGGGCCGGAACGGGCGGCATCCCTCGATGCCAGTGGTTGCTTTCCCCAGCCCCGGCGATAGTCTTGCCGGATCCCGTTTCACCCCGTCGAGAAGCCTCCATGTCCCGCAGCATCATCGCCACCGAGCAGGCCCCCGCCGCCATCGGCCCGTATTCGCAGGCCGTGCGCGCCGGCAACACCGTCTATTTTTCCGGCCAGATCCCGCTGGACCCGGCCACCGGCAACCTGGTCGACGGCGACGTCACGGTGCAGACGCGGCGGGTGTTCGACAACCTCACCGCCGTGGCGGCCGCGGCCGGCGGCTCGCTGGCGCAGATCGTGCGCGTAGGCATCTACGTGACCGACCTGGCCAACTTCGCCGCGGTCAACGCGGTGATGGCCGAGTATTTCCAGCAGCCGTACCCGGCGCGTTCGACCATCGAGGTATCCGCCTTGCCGAAGGCGGCGCAGGTGGAAGTGGACGCGATCATGGTGCTCGACTGATGCACGCGGCGGTCGCGGCCGACACGGCGCGCCGGCACCGTCCTCACGAATGACGGGGTTGCTCGGTTAGGCTTGGGCTTCATGGCCACGCGCAACGCCCGTCCCGTTCCCACCGCCGCTGCCGACCCGGGCATCGCGCCGGTCACCACGCTGCCCGGAGTGGGGCCGGCGCTGGCCGCGTCGCTGGGCAGGCTGGGCCTGGCGCGGGTGCAGGACCTGTGGTTCCACCTGCCGCTGCGTTACGAGGACCGCACGCGCATCACCGCGATCGCCGATCTGCGCGCCGGCGAACGCGCCCAGGTCGAAGGCGTGGTCGAGGCCGTCGAGCGCGGCTTCCGCTATCGGCCGCAGCTCAAGGTCGCCATCGGCGACGACAGCGGGCAGGGCCTGCTGCTGCGCTTCTTCCATTTCAACCGCGCGCAGGCCGAACAGCTGCAGCCGGGCACGCGGCTGCTCTGCTACGGCGAGGTGCGCCACGCGGCGCAGGGGCTGGAGATGGTCCACCCGAGCTACCAGCGCCTGGCCGGCGACGCGGCCTCGGTGGTCGACGAGCAGCTCAGCCCGGTCTATCCCACCACTGAAGGCCTCGGCCAGAAGCGCCTCGCGGCGGTGATCGGCAAGGCCCTGGCGCTGCTGCCGCCGGCCGGGGAGCTGGAGCTGATCCCGCCGGCCTTGTGCCGCGCGTACGGCCTGACCTCATTGCGCGACGCGCTGCTGTACGTGCACCGGCCGCCGCCGGATGCGCACCTGGGCCAGTTGATGCTGGGCCGGCACCCGGCCCAGCAGCGGCTGGCCTTCGAGGAGCTGTTGACCCAGCACCTGAGCCTCAAGCGCCTGCGCGCGGTGGTGCAGCAACGCCGTGCCCCGGCGCTGGGCGCGGCGCGGCAGTTGCACCGGCGCCTGCTGGCCAGCTTGCCGTTCCGCCTCACCGCGGCCCAGCAGCGCGTGGGCGAGGAGGTGGCGCGCGACCTGGCGCAGGTCCAGCCGATGCTGCGCTTGGTGCAGGGCGACGTCGGCAGCGGCAAGACCGTGGTGGCGGCTCTGGCGGCGCTGGCCGCCGTGCAGGCCGGCTACCAGACCGCCCTGATGGCCCCCACCGAATTGCTGGCCGAGCAGCACCTGCGCAATTTCCGCCACTGGCTGGAGCCGCTCGGCATCGAGGTGGCATGGCTGGCCGGCAAGGTCACCGGCAAGGCACGCCGGCAGGCGCTGGCGCGCGTGGCCGGCGGTGCGGCGGTGGTGATCGGTACGCATGCGCTGATGCAGGAGGGCGTGGCGTTCGCGCGGCTGGGTCTGGTGATCGTCGACGAACAGCACCGCTTCGGCGTGCAGCAGCGGCTGGCGCTGCACGAGAAGGGACATCAGGATCGGTTGGTGCCGCATCAACTGGTGCTTACCGCCACGCCGATCCCGCGCACGTTGGCGATGAGCGCATACGCCGACCTCGACGTCTCATCCATCGACGAGTTGCCGCCCGGGCGCACGCCGGTACGGACCATCGCCGTGTCCAATGCGCGGCGGGGCGAGGTGATCGAGCGCATCCGCGCGGCCTGCGCCGAAGGGCGACAGGTGTACTGGGTGTGCACCCTGATCGAGGAATCCGAGCAGCTGCGCGCGCAGGCCGCCGAGGTCGCCCATGCGGAGTTGTCCGCGGCGCTGGCCGGCGCCGCGGTGGGCCTGGTCCATGGCCGCATGAAGGCGAAGGACAAGCAGGCGGCGATGGACGCGTTCAAGGCCGGCGAGCTGGCCGTGCTGGTGGCCACCACGGTGATCGAGGTCGGCGTGGACGTGCCCAACGCCAGCCTGATGGTGATCGAGAACAGCGAGCGGCTCGGGCTGGCGCAGTTGCACCAGTTGCGCGGTCGCGTCGGCCGCGGCGCGGTGGCCTCCAACTGCGTGCTGCTGTACCAGCCGCCGCTGGGCCAGCTGGCGCGCGAGCGGCTGCAGGTCATGCGCGAGACCAGCGACGGCTTCCGCATCGCCGAGAAGGATCTCGAACTGCGTGGCCCCGGCGAGGTGCTGGGCACCCGCCAGACCGGCCAGCTCGCCTTCCGCATCGCCGACCTTGCCCGTGACGCCCACCTGCTGCCGGCGGTGCAGGCGGTCGGCGAGCGCATGCTGGCGGAGTTCCCGGACCGGACCGGCCGGCTGATCGAACGCTGGATCGGCGGCGCCGCGCGGTTCGCCGATGCCTGAGGCAATGGCAGTCGCCGCTGGCCGCGGCATCCCATAAACTGGGCGGCTGCACAGGAACCCCACGCACATGACCAAGCCGCAACTCCTGATCGACACCGACCCCGGGGTCGACGACGCCCTCGCCATCCTGATGGCGGCCGCTCATGCGGACATCGCCGGCCTCGGCATCGCCGCAGGCAACGTCGGCCTGGACCACACTGTGCGCAACGCGCGCATCCTGGTGGACCTGCTCGGCCTGGCCACGCCGGTGTTCGCCGGCTGCGTCACGCCGCTGGTGCGTGCGCCGGAGGAGGACGCCGCCTTCGTGCACGGGCGCGACGGGTTCGGCGACATCGGTTTCGCCGAGCCGGCTGCCGCCGTCTCCGCCGAGTCCGCCGCGCTGGCGTTGCTGCGGCTGACCCGCGAACGGCCCGGCGAACTGACCGTGGTGGCGCTGGCGCCGCTGACCAATCTGGCGCTGGCATTGCGGCTCGATCCGGACCTGCCGCAGCGGGTCAAGCGACTGGTGGTCATGGGCGGCGCCGTGACCGGGCACGGCAATACCCGCAAGGTGCCCGCCGAATTCAACATCGGGTTCGATCCGGAGGCCGCGCACGTGGTGTTCGAGGCATTTCCCTCGTTCGACCTGGTGGATTGGGAGGCGACCCTGCGCCACGCCTTCGACAACGCGGAATTCGACCGCTGGCTGGCCGCCGGCGACCAGCGCGCGGCGTTTTTCGGCAAGATCGCGGCCACTGCGCGCCGTTACAACGCCGAACACGAGCGCGGCGGGCTGGTGGCGGCCGACGCACTGGCCATGGCGGTCGCGCTCGACCCGGCCATCGTGACCCGCAGTGAACGCCGCGCCGTGGCGGTGGAACTGGACGGCCGCCTGACCCGCGGCGCCACCGTGGTCGACTGGACCGGGCGGCTGGGGCGGCCGGCACAGGCGAACATCGTGCTGGAGGTCGACCACGCCCGCTTCGCCGCGATGGTGCGACGCGCGCTGGGTGTACCTGGCTGAATCGCCGTCACCCTTGCGCGTTCCCGGGGTTCCCCGTTACAATGCCGCTCTTCACTGCCGCATTCAGAGTCTGTCATGAAAGCCGATACCCATCCGAACTACGCCCCGGTGGTGTTCCAGGATCTGTCGTCCGACTTCGCGTTCCTGACCCGGTCGACCATGTCCAGCAAGGAAACCGTCAAGTGGGAAGACGGCAATGAGTACCCGCTGATCAAGGTGGACATCTCCAGCCATTCGCACCCGTTCTACACGGGCAAGCAGAAGACGCTGGACGTGGGTGGCCGCGTGGACAAGTTCCGCCGCCGCTACGCGGGTTCCGTCAAGGAATAAACCGCTTTGCGCCCGCGCCGTCAGGCTGCGGGCGCCCGTCGAGACACGGGGCAGGCGCAGGCCTGCCCCGTGTTTTTTCGTGTCCGGCGTTCGACCATGCGCCATCGAATGCCGGGGCGTCGTTGTGCGATAATGGGCAGTGGCCCGATGCCTGGAGCCGAGTGGCGCAAGTCCCCGGACGTTTCTCCAGCCGCCTTCCGGCGTCGGTTGCGTCGCGCGCTTGCCCCGGCTGCCGACATCCACTCTTTCCTTTGCCCCGCGGCGACGTCCCCACCGTTGTCGCCGGCGACGAACCACATGCAAGGAGGTTTCCGTGTCCGACCCCAAGATCGTCAAGCTGGTCGATGAATCGAGTCACAAGAGCAGCGAGCTGCCGCTGGTAGAGGGCACGCTGGGCGCGGCGTGCATCGACATCGGCAAGCTGTACAAGGACACCGGCCATTTCACCTATGACCCCGGTTTCGGCAGCACCGCCAGCACCAGGAGCGCCATCACCTACATCGACGGCGACAAGGGCGTGCTGCTCTATCGCGGCTACCCGATCGAGCAGCTCGCGGAGAAGTCCAGCTTCCTCGAAGTGGCCTACCTGCTGCTTCATGGCGAGCTGCCGAACGCCGCCGAATTCGACACGTTCGAGCACGACATCACCCATCACACGATGATGCACGAAGCCCAGAAGAACTTCTTCCAGGGCTTCCACCACGACGCGCACCCGATGGCGATGCTCGCCGCGGCGGTAGCCTCGCTGTCGGCGTTCTACCACGACAAGCTGGACGTGGAGGATCCGGCCGACCGCAGGATGGCGGCGATCCGCCTGATCGCCAAGATGCCCACCATCGCGGCGGCGTGCTACCGCTACACGATCGGCTGGCCGGTGCGCTATCCGCGCAACAACCTGGAGTACGTCACCCGCTTCCTGCACATGATGTTCGAGGTGCCCAGCGAGCCGCTGGAGATGAACCCGGTGGCCGCCAAGGCGCTGGACCTGCTGTTCATCCTCCACGCCGACCACGAGCAGAACGCCTCCACCTCCACGGTCCGCCTGGTCGGTTCCACCGGCGCCAATCCGTATGCGTCGATCGCCGCCGGCATCACCGCGCTGTGGGGCCCTGCACATGGCGGCGCCAACGAGGCGGTGCTCAAGCAGCTGGAGGAGATCGGTACGCCGGACAACGTCGAGTCCGCGGTCCGGCGCGCCAAGGACAAGGACGACAGCTTCCGCCTGATGGGCTTCGGCCATCGGGTCTACAAGAACTTCGATCCGCGCGCCAAGATCATCCGCGAGATGTGCCACAAGGTACTCGCCGAGCTGGGCGTGAACGACCCGATGCTGGACGTGGCGATGAAGCTCGAGGAGGCGGCGCTGAAGGACGAGTACTTCGTCGAGCGCAAGCTGTATCCGAACGTCGACTTCTACTCCGGCATCATCTACAAGGCGCTGGGCATCCCCACCGAGATGTTCACCGTGATGTTCGCGATCGCGCGCACCGCCGGCTGGATCGCGCACTGGATCGAGCAGCACGAAACGCCGGGATCGCGCATCGGGCGCCCGCGCCAAGTCTACACCGGCGCCGACGTGCGCGATTACGTGCCGGCCGGCAAGCGCTGATCGGCCGCTTCGGCGAGGCAACCCGTTGCGCAGAACGCCCCGGCTCCGGCCGGGGCGTTCTGCATCTGGCGCCCGGTAAGTTCAGCGCAGCGCGGCGCGCAGGCGCTGCTCGAAGCCGCCGTCGGCGTCGTTTTCGGCCAGCAGCATTTCCACCTGGGCCAGCGCGGCGCGGCGCATCGGCCGGTCGTCGGTGCGATCGAGCGGGGCCTGGCGCAGCGCATTGCGCGGCAGCACGGTGAGGTCGAACGGCACCGAGTCGGCGGCGAACAGCAGCACCGGGTACTCCGGCTGTTCGTTGCGGCCGTAGCGCAGGCGGCGCACCTGCATCTCCAGCGGCACGCCGTGTTCGCGCAGGAAGCGCACCACGGCTTCGGCGTCGTCGCTGTACACGTGGAGGCACACCGCCGAGTGCATGTCGGCGGTGCCGTCGAGTACCGCGCCGACCAGGCGCGGTTCGAAGGGAGCCAGAAACGTCATCGCCTCGACCGCCGCCTCGCGCCGCTGGCGCAACAACTGCGGATGGCTGTCGCCGAGGAACAGGCGCTGGTGCTCGCGCAGCGCCTGCTCGACCTCCAGGTTGCGTGGCAGGGCCTGGCTGTCGAGTATGCCCAGCCGCTCGGCCGCCTTGAGCTTGGCGTGGTGGAAATTGCGGATGCCGTGTTCGCTCATCAGGCGGGCCGCTTCCTGGGCCACGCGCAGACGGTTGCGCTGCAACCGGTCATGCGCGTGGATGCGATGGTGTTCGCCTCGGGACATGACGCACTCCTCGACATTGGATGGCGGCGTCCGGGGACAGGTTTCGCGCCCCGGCTCAGAAGATCTCGTAGGCGTGCTGCTTTTCCTGCTCCTTCTGCTGGGCGGCCTGGCTGCGCAGGCGATCGACGTCTTCCACCTTGAATATCTCGTTCATGCCGTTGGGGTCGTCCGCCGCCGCGGGCAGGCCGCTGTCGCGGTCGATCCATACCGTACTGATTCCGGGCGGCATCGGCAACGTGCTGGCGGGCAGGCCCTTGAGCGCCGCCCCCATGTATTGCATCCAGATCGGCAGCGCCGCCTTGGCGCCGAACTCGCCGCGCCCCAGCGAACTGTAATCGTCGAAACCCACCCATACCGCGGTGGACAGGTCGCCGTTGAAGCCGGCGAACCAGGCATCGCGATGGTCGTTGGTGGAGCCGGTCTTGCCGGCCAGGTCGGTGCGTTCCAGCGCGCGCGCGGCCGAACCGGTGCCGCGCAGGATCACGTCCTTCATCAGCGAGCTGATCAGGTAGTCGTTGCGCGGGCCGATCACCCGCGGCGCGAGTACGGGCGGGTGGCGGCCGCCGTCGTGGATGTCGGCCGGCAGTACCGCATCGCCGACGCCGTCGACGCTTTCCGCCTCGGCCGGCTCGGCCGTGCTGCCCGCCGTCGCCAGCCGGTTGGCCGGCGGCCGGATCATGTCCGCCGGGGGCGGGCCGGGCGGGCGGGTGTCGAGCAGGCGCTCCTGGCAGTTGCGGCAGGCGCGGGCGGGGTTGGCCAGGTACACCGGCTTGCCGTCGCGGTCGTCGATCTCGTGGATGAAATACGGCGTCACCAGGTAGCCGCCATTGGCGAACACCGCATAGCCGCGCGCCATGCCCATCGGCGAGACCGAGGCGGTGCCCAGCGCCATCGACAGGTTGGCCGGGATCGCGTCCTGCGAGAAGCCGAAGCGGGTGGCGTACTCGCGCATGTAGCCCACCCCGATGGCGTCCAGCAGGCGCACCGAAACCAGGTTCTTCGATTGCACCAGCGCCTCGCGCAGGCGCATCGGCCCGGCGAACTTGCCGTCGTCGTTGGACGGCGTCCAGATGCCGTTGGGGCGCGAGGGATCGGGCAGCGCCAGCGGGGCGTCGTTGATGATCGAGGCGGGGGTGAAGCCGCGGTCGAAGGCGGCGGAGTAGAGGTACGGCTTGAAGCTCGAACCGGGCTGGCGCGCGGCCATCACGGCACGGTTGAACTTGCTGCGGTTGAAGTTGAAGCCGCCCACCAGGGCCTCGATCGCGCCGTCTTCGGGGTTGAGCGAAACCAGTCCGCCCTGCACCGCGGGGATCTGCGCCAGTTGCCAGTTGCCCTTCTCGTCGCGGGCCAGGCGGATGATGTCGCCGCGCTTGAGCACGGTGTCGACCCGCGTGGGCGCGGCGCCGACGCGGCTGTCGTTGATGTGCGGTCGCGCCCATTTCACCGCGTCGAGGTCGAGCCGTACGCTTTCGTGGCTGGACAGGTACACGCCGGCATGGCTGGCGTCGGCGCTGGTGACCAGGCCCGGCTGCATGCCCGAGACGCTGCCGTAGCTGGCCAGCGCCTGGTCGAAATCCGCCTCGCCGGCCCCTTCGGGGAGATCCTTGTGCGCTTCGGGCCCGCGCCAGCCGTGGCGCTGGTCGTAGGCGACCAGGCCGGCGCGCAGGGCGTCCACCGCCTCCTGCTGGCGCAGGCTCTGCACCGTCGTGCGGACCACGTAGCCCTCGGTCAGCGCGTCATTGCCGAGGCGATCGAGCACCTGCCGGCGCACCATCTCGGCGAGGTAGGGCGCGTCCACCTCGATCGGCTGCTCGTGCGCGTAGGCGCGGTTCGGCTCGGCCACCGCCTGCTCGTACACGGCCTGGGTGATGTAATTGTGCCGCCGCATTTCGCCCAGCACCCAGTTGCGTCGTGCCATCTCGCGCTTGGGGCTGTTGATCGGGTTGACCGCCGAAGGCAGCTGGAAGGTGGAGGCGATCGCCGCGCACTCGGCCACGGTGAGCTGGTCCAGCGTCTTGCCGTAGTAGTACTCGGCCGCCGCCGCCACGCCATAGGAACGATGGCCCAGGAACATCTTGTTGAGGTAGAGCTCCAGGATCTGGTCCTTGGTCAGCTCGTGCTCGATGCGCAGGGCGATGAAGATCTCGGTGAGCTTGCGCGAGTACAGTTTTTCCGGGCTCAGGAAGAAGTTGCGCGCCACCTGCTGGGTGATGGTGGAGCCGCCGGGGCCCTTGTCGCCGCCGGTGATGATCACGTGCCAGCCGGCGCGGGCGATGCCCCGCCAGTCGACGCCCGGGTGATGGTAGAAATCGGCGTCCTCGGCCGACAGCACCGCGTGCTTGAGCCGGTCGGGCACCTCGGCGATGTCCACCGGGATGCGGCGGGTTTCGCCAAAGGTCGCGATCAGCTTGCCGTCGGCGCTGAGCACGCGTAGCGGCACCTGCATGTGGTAGTCCTTGAGCACCGCCACCGAGGGCAGTCGGGGAGCTATCAACCAGTACGCCACGCCTGTCGCGAGCACTGCCAGAAGCAAACCGGAAAAGGCCAGGATCAGTGCCCAGCGCAACAAACGCTTGAAAATTCGCATGGTGTGGAGATAGCGAGACCTGAGTCAAAGCATGACAGAGTATAGATGTAGCAACATGCGCGTCAGGCAACCGGGGACGGGTCCGGCGAAGCAAGGGTCGCGCCAGCGGAGCAAGCACCGCAAATGTGGTGGACATCACGCCAATTACTTGAGAAAGTTCCTGTAGACCGTTGCCATTGCGTTAATTTTTAGATTTAATGCCACTGCGCATCCCGCCAGAACTCTGGACAGGGCGTCAGCGGCAAGGGGGACACACCGTGGGGCTCTTTACACCGAAGAAGCCGGCGCTGATCGGCGTCGACATCAGTTCGACCGCCGTCAAGCTGCTGCAGCTGAGTCAGGCGGGCGGGCGCTATCGCGTGGAGCACTACGCGGTGGAACCACTCCCACCCAACGCCGTGGTCGAGAAGAACATCGTCGAGGTCGAGGCGGTCGGCGATGCGATCCGCCGCGCCCTGGCGCGCTCGGGTTCCAAGCTCAAGCACGCGGCGGCGGCGGTGGCCGGGTCGGCGGTGATCACCCGCATCATCCCGATGGCCAGCGAGCTTTCCGACGATGACCTCGAAGGCCAGATCCAGGTGGAGGCCAACCAGTACATCCCGTACCCGATCGACGAAGTCAGCCTCGATTTCGAGGTGATCGGCCCGGTGCGCGACAACCCCGACATGAACAACGTTCTGCTGGCGGCCTCGCGCACCGAGAACGTCGACATGCGCGTGGCGGCGCTGGACCTGGGCGGCCTCACCGCCGGCGTCATCGACGTGGAGGCCTTCGCGATGGAGAACGCCTTCGCGATGGTCGCCGACCAGCTCAACGTGGGCCGCGACGCGCTGGTGGCGGTGGTCGACATCGGCGCCACCATGACCACGCTGTCGGTGCTGCGCAACCAGCGCACCATCTACTCGCGCGAACAGGTGTTCGGCGGCAAGCAGCTCACCGACGAGATCATGCGCCGCTTCGGCCTCTCCTATGAGGAAGCCGGCCGCGCCAAGCGCAAGGGCGGGCTGCCGGAGTCCTACGAGACCGAGGCGCTGGAGCCGTTCAAGGAGTCGCTGATCCAGCAGATCAGCCGCCTGCTGCAGTTCTTCTTCGCCGGCAGCGAGTACAGCAAGGTCGACCAGGTGGTGCTGGCCGGCGGTTGTGCCTCGATCGAGGGCCTTGGCCCGATGCTGGAAGAGCAGCTTGGCGTGCCCTGCGTGGTCGCCAATCCGCTGGCCCGCATGTCGCTGTCGTCGCGGGTACAGGCCCAGGCGCTGGCGCAGGACGCCCCGGCGCTGATGATTGCGGTCGGCCTCGCCCTGAGGAGTTTCGACTGATGGCACATGTGAACCTACTTCCATGGCGCGCGGAACGGCGCAAGCAGCGCGAGCGCGAGTTCTACATGCAGCTGGGCGTCGCCTTCGTGGTCGCGGTGCTGCTGTTGCTGCTGTGGATCTTCTGGATGGATCAGCGCATCGACAACCAGAACGACCGCAACGCCTACCTGCAGACCGAGATCAAGCAGCTGGACGTGCGCATCGCAAAGATCAAGGATCTGGAAAAGGTGCGCGAGCACCTGCTGGCGCGCAAGCAGATCATCGAGCAGTTGCAGGCAGACCGCTCGCAGATGGTCCACCTGTTCGACGAACTGGTGAAGACGATCCCGACCAGCACGCGGCTGACCGCGCTCAAGCAGCACGGCCAGGCGATGTCGCTCGACGGCGTGGCCCAGTCCAACGCCAGCGTGGCCGAGTACATGCGCAACATCGAGTCCTCGCCGTGGATGGGCCATGCGGACCTGCGCAAGACCGAAAACACCCATGACGCCACCCGCATGCCCTACCAGTTCGGCCTGGACGTGACGTTGAGCCGGCCCAAGACCGACGAAGTCGAGCCGGGCAAGACGCCGGTGGAACCGGCTCCCGCCGCCTCCACGGCCACGCCGGCGGTGCCCGCCGCATCTGGCGCGGCCGCCCCCGCGGTGACCACGCCGCCGGCCGGTACGGCCTCCACTGCGGCCACCACGGCCAAGCCCGCGCCGGAAGCCACGCCCACTCCTGCCGCCGTTGCCAAGGGAGGTGCCGGATCATGAGTTTCTTCAGCGATCTGCAGAACCTCGACCGCAACAACGTCGGCGGCTGGCCGCAGTCGGTCAAGATCTTCTTCACCGCCCTGGTGCTGGTGGTGGTCCTGCTGGTGGGCTGGTACTTCTACGTCAGCGACCAGCAGGACAACCTCAACACGCTGGCCAACAAGGAGAACCAGCTCAAGCAGGAGTTCTCCACCAAGCAGGCCAAGTCGGTCAACCTGGAAGCTCTCGAGCAGCAGCTCAACGAGATGCAGGACATGTTGCGCCAGTTGCTGCGCCAGCTGCCCAGCAAGACCGAAATGCCCGAGCTGCTGTCCGACATCTCGCAGACCGCACAGGCCGCGGGGCTGGAGACCGACCTGTTCCAGCCGGGCCCGGAGACGCCCAAGGACTTCTACGCGGAGAAGCCCATCACGCTGCGTTTCACCGGCACCTACCACCAGTTCGGCACCTTCATCAGCGGCGTGGCGTCGCTGCCGCGCGTGGTCATCCTCACCCTGCACGACGTCTCGCTGACGCCGAAGGCGCCGACCAAGGCCGGCACCGCCGGCAGCGGCCAGCTGGTGCTGCAGGGCACGGTCAAGACCTACCGCTATCTCGATGACGAGGAAAGCTCTGCCGCGGGCAACAGCGCGGGGGCGAAGAAATGATGAACCAGTCGATTGCCCGCAAGTCTGCCCTCGTGACGCGGCTGCTCGTCGTCCTGCTGGCCGCGCTGGTCCTGGCCGGCTGCACCCGCGGCATGTCCGACCTGCGCGCCTGGGTTGCGCAGGAGAAGGCCAAGAAGGGTGCGCCGATCCCGCCGCTGCCCGTGATCAAGACCTTCGAGACCTTCAAGTACGAAGATCAGGACAAGCGCGATCCGTTCAGCCCGAGCACGGCCGAGCTGCAGAACAACAATCCCACCAGCGGGCCGCGTCCGGACGCCAACCGGGCCAAGGAGCCGCTGGAGATGTTCGCCCTCGACAGCCTCAAGATGGTCGGTACGGTCGGTGTCGGTCCGAAGATGGAGGTCCTGATCAAGGATCCGGGTGGTGTCATCCATCGTGTCCATGTGGGGGAATACATGGGACAGAACTACGGACATATCACCGCCATCAGCGAAGATCATGTCGATCTGGTCGAGTTGGTATCCAACGGCAATGGTGGCTGGATGGAACGTCCCGCCAGCGTCGCACTCGGCGAGCAATAGGTAGACAGGGGCAGATGCAATGACCAACCAATTCCAATCCGTGCGGGGCCGAGTCATGCGCCATGCGAGCCGTTACTTCCTGATGGGCCTGCTGATCGCCGGTGCGACCTGGACCAGCGCCGCCATCGCGGCCACCACCACGCTGAAGAACATCAGTTACGACACCCTGCCGGGCGGCAGCGTCGAGCTGCACATGAACTTCGGCGACGGCCCGGTGCCGGAGCCGAAGATCTTCACCACCGACAATCCGCCGCGCATCGCGGTCGACCTGGCCGATACCACCAACGCCGCCGGGCGGCACATGGACATCGGCAAGGGCTCGACCTCCGGCGTCTCGGCGGTGTCCGCCGGCGGGCGCACCCGCGTGGTGGTCGAGCTGATGCGCGCGTCGAGCTACCGCGCCCGCGTGGACGGCCAGAGCCTGGTGCTGACGATCAACAACGGTACTGCCGACCAGTCGGTCACCACGGCCTCCACCATCGACCCGACCAAGCGCCTGCCTTCGTCCTCCGAGGGCCCGGCCATCTCCAACATCGACTTCCGACGCGGGCCCAACGGCGAAGGCCGCGTGCTGATCAGCTTCAGCGGCAGCGGCGCGCAGCCCGAAATGACCCACCAGGGCGACAAGGTGGTGGTCACCATCGACCACGCCAACCTGCCGGCCAACCTCGCGCAGCGCCTGGATACGCTGGACTTCGCCACACCGGTGCAGTCGATCAGCAGCCGCGTCGGCAACGGCGGCGGCGCGCGCATCGAGATCGACACCAAGGGCAACGTCGACACCTCGGCCTACCAGACCCCGGACCAGTACGTGGTGGAGGTGGCGCCGAAGAAGGCACCCGCCAAGGATGAGCGCCTGGCCAAGCTGGACACCCAGCCCAGCTACAACGGCAAGCGCGTCACCTTCAACTTCCAGGACATCCCCGTGCGCTCGGCGCTGCAGCTGATCGCCGACATCTCCGGGCTCAACCTGGTCGCCTCCGACAGCGTCGGCGGCAGCGTCACCCTGCGCCTGGTCAACGTGCCGTGGGACCAGGCCCTGGACGTGATCCTGCGCGCCAAGAGCCTGGACAAGCGCCGCAACGGCAACGTGGTCTGGGTCGCGCCGCAGGCCGAACTGGCCAAGTACGAGCAGGACCTGGCCGATGCCAAGCTGAAGGCGCAGGACACCGCCGAGCTGGTCACCGACTACGTGCCGATCAGCTACGGCAAGGCCTCCGACATCGCCAAGCTGCTGACCACCGGCAGCATGCAGGGCGGCGGTGGCGGTGGTTCCAACACGCAGCGCGGATTCCTTTCGCCGCGCGGCAGCGTTTCGTTCGACCAGCGCACCAACACCCTGCTGCTCAACGACACGCCGGAGAAGATCAAGCAGCTGCGTGAGCTGATCGCCGTGCTCGACAAGCCGGTGCAGCAGGTGCTGATCGAATCGCGCATCGTGGTGGCCACCGACGACTTCACCCGCGAGCTCGGCGTGAAGTGGGGCGTGTCGGGCAACCAGACCAACAACAACAACATCATCACCACCGCGCCGACCGGCGACGGCGCGCTGAACTACGGCGTCGGCGTGCACAACAACATCGTCAACTACAACAACGCGGTCACCGACTGGGTGGCCAACGGCAGCCAGGGCGCTCCGCCGCATCCGGGCGCGGTGACCCTGCCGAGCGGCTTCAACGTCAACATGCCGGTCAACGGCGGCAGCACGCTGGGCTTCGCCATCCTCGGCGCCAACTACGCGATCGACCTGGAGCTCTCCGCGGCACAGTCCGAAGGCCGTGGCGAGGTGATCTCCAGCCCGCGCGTGATCACCGCCAACCAGCAGGAGGCCGTGATCCGCCAGGGCCAGGAAGTCGGCTACGTCACCTACCAGAACCAGGGTGCCGGCACCGGCGGCGCGCCGACCGCCTCGGTACAGTTCAAGGACGCCGTGCTGGAGCTGAAGGTGACCCCGACGATCACCGCCGACAACCGCGTCTACCTGGCGATCAACGTGAAGAAGGATGCGCTGGCCGGCTTCCTCAGCACGCCGAACGGCCAGGTGCCGCAGATCGACACGCGCGAGGTGAACACCTCGGCGCTGGTCGACAACGGCCAGACCGTGGTGCTGGGCGGCATCTACGAGGTCAACAAGAACAACACCGTGTCGAAGGTGCCCGGCCTGGGCGACATCCCCGGCATCGGCGCGCTGTTCCGCAACACCAAGCGCAGCACCACCAAGGCGGAGCTGCTGATCTTCGTCACGCCGCGCATCCTCAGCGATACCTTGCAGTAAGCCGCGTCGCGGCATGGGCGAAAGAGGGCGGCTTCGGCCGCCCTTTTTCGTGCGTACCAGCCGTGGGCGGACACCGCATTAAACTTCCCGTGCCGACGATGGTCTGATGCACGCCGGCGCATCCGCCTTCCACGGGATACCGCAGGCCTTGTCCCGTACCTGGAACCGCTCATGGATATGCCCGAAAACCCGCCTCTCAGCGCATTGCAGCAGTCGTTTGCCCGCCTGCGCCAGGAACTGGGCGACTGCATCATCGGCCAACCCAGACTCATCGACTGCCTGCTCGTGGCCCTGCTCGCCGATGGCCATCTGCTGGTCGAGGGAGCTCCGGGCCTGGCCAAGACCACGGCGGTGAAGGCGCTGGCGACGAGGATCGAGGCGGACTTCCACCGCGTCCAGTTCACCCCCGACCTGTTGCCGGCCGACCTCACCGGCACCGACGTGTTCCGCCCGCAGTCGGGCAGCTTCGAGTTCGAGCGTGGCCCGCTGTTCCACAACATCATCCTGGCCGACGAGATCAACCGCGCACCGGCGAAGGTGCAGTCCGCCCTGCTGGAAGCGATGGCCGAGCAGCAGATCACCGTGGGCCGCAGCACCTGGCAGCTGCCCGAGCTGTTCATGGTCATGGCCACGCAGAACCCGATCGAGCAAGAGGGTACGTTCAGCCTGCCGGAAGCCCAGCTCGACCGTTTCCTGATGCATGTGACGATCGGCTATCCCGATGCCGCCGCGGAGCTGGCGATCCTCCAGCTGGCCCGCGAACAGGCCGCCCGGCGCGCCCATCCGGTGCCGGCGCCGCGCGCGCTGCTCAGCCAGCGCGAGGTGTTCGCCGCACGCGAGGCCGCGATGGCGGTGCACATGGCCGGTGCGCTGGAGGAATACCTGGCGCAGCTGGTGCTGGCCACGCGTGACGCCGGCCGCTACGGCACCGAATTGAAGCGCTGGATCGCCTGGGGCGGCAGCCCGCGCGCCACCATCGCGCTGGACCGCTGCGCCCGCGCGCAGGCCTGGCTGGCCGGTCGGTCCTACGTCCTGCCCGAGGACGTGCATGCGATCGTCCATGAAGTGTTGCGCCATCGCGTGCTGCTCAGCTACGAGGCGCAGGCCGAAGGCGTCAGCCCGGACCAGGTGATTGCGCGGCTGCTGGATCTCGTGCCGCTGCCGTGAGTGCCGTGGCGCCGCAAGCCGGGGATGGCAACGGGATCAGCGAGGTATCGCTGGCCGAACTGATCACGCTGCGTGCGCGGGTCGGTTCCGCGCGCATGGCACCGCTGAGCACGCGCGCCGCCCGCCACGGCCAGCAGTCCAGCCGCCTGTATGGCCGCGGCATGGACTACGCCGAGTCGCGCGTCTACCAGGCCGGTGACGACGTGCGCCGGCTGGACTGGCGGCTGACCGCGCGCAGCGGCAAGCTGCACACCAAGCTGTTCCAGGAAGACCGGGAAGGCTGCCTGCTGATCCTGCTCGACACGCACGCCAGCATGCGCTTCGGCACGCGGGCCCGCTTCAAGTCGGTGCAGGCGGCGCGGGCCGCGGCCCTGGCCGCGTGGTTTGCCACCCGCGCCGGCGAGCGCGTGGCGATGCTCGGTTTCGGTGGCGTCGACCATTGGCTGGCACCGCAGGCCGGCGCGCACGGCGCCCTCGCGGTGTGCGGCGCACTGGCCCGATGGCATGCAACGGCCCCCACCGCAGCGCAGCAGCCGTTATCCGACGCGCTGACACGCGCCGCGCATGTGGCGCGGGGCGCGAGCCGGGTCCTGCTGCTCAGCGACGGTTTCAGTTGCGATGGCGCCGCGCGCCAGCGCCTGATCGAATTGACCCGGCACGCGGGCGTGGCCTTGCTGGTCGTCGCCGACGCACTGGAGCGGGAGTTGGTGCTGCCGGGGCGCTATCCGCTGGAACATGCGGGCGAGCGCCGCGAGGTATGGCTGCAGTCGGAGCGCCAGCGCGTCGATTTCCGCCGGGCGCTGGGCGCCGGCCCGCGGCGGCTGCTCGACCTGGCCGCCTCGCTGGGCTTGCGACGCGCCAGCATCGACACGGCCGAGGATCCCCTGGGCGCCGTGGCGGAGCTGATCGGCCGCAAGAGGTCGCCGCGATGATCGGCGCATCGACCGCCTTGGCGCCGCCCGCTGCCCCGGCGGGACCGGTGCTGCGCGACATCCACCTGCCGCCCGAGCCGTCGTGGTGGCCGCCGGCGCCCGGTTGGTGGCTGCTGGCGGCGCTGGCGCTGCTGGCGCTCGCCGGGCTTGCCTGGGCCTGGCGTCGCCGCCGCTGTGCGCGGCGGCAGCAGCGGCTGGTCCTCGACGAACTGGACCGGCTCATCCGGACGCGTCGCGAGGACGGCGATCGGGTGGCCCTGCTCGGCGGCCTGCATCAGCTCCTGCGACGGGTCGCCCGCGCACACGATGCCGCGGCGGTGCGCCTGCGCGGCGAGGCGTGGCGGCAGGTGCTGGCGCGGGTGCCGGTGGATGCCGCCACGCTGGACCACCTGCAGCGACTGGACCAGCTGATCTACCAGCCCCCGCGCGGCGGCGACGAGGGCGAGCTGGTCGAAGCCGCGCGGCGCTGGTTGCATCTGGCCGTAAAGCCGTCCGTCTGGAAGTCGTCCGCCGCTTCGCCGGAGCGTGCCGATGCCTGAGTTCGCCTGGCCCTGGGTCGCACTGCTGCTGCCGCTGCCATGGCTGCTGCGCCGGTGGTGGCGCGCGGCCGCGCCGGGCGTGGCGCTGCATTTGCCGCAGCCCGGGGTGAGCCTGGGCACGGTGGCCGGCCGACGCGGCGCCAGTGCGGCACCCTGGCTGCTGGCGCTGGCCTGGGTGTGCCTGCTGCTCGCCGCGGCGCGACCGCAGTGGCTGGGCCCGCCGCAGGCGCAGCAGCGCAGCGGGCGGGCCATGATGATGGCGGTGGACCTTTCCGGCAGCATGCGCACGCCGGACATGCAGCTGGCCGGCCAGCCGGTCAGCCGTTTCGGCGCGGTGGAAGCGATCGCCAGCGACTTCATCAGCCGGCGCCGCGGCGACGAGATGGGCCTGATCCTGTTCGGCAGCCAGGCATATCTGGTCACGCCGCTGACCTACGACCTGTCGGCGGTGCGCGCGCAACTGCAGACCTCGGCGGTGGGCCTTGCCGGTGACCAGACCGCGATCGGCGACGCCATCGCCGTGGCGGTGAAACGCCTGGCGGGCCTGCCCGAGGCGGCGCGCGTGCTGGTGCTGCTCACCGACGGCGTGAACAATGCTGGCAGCATCGCCCCGCGCGAGGCCGCGCGCGCCGCCAAGGCCGCGGGGGTGCGCATCTATGCCATCGGCATCGGCGCCACCACGATGCAGGTACCGGGTTTCTTCGGCCTGCAGGTGGTCAACCCGTCGGCCGATCTCGACGCCGACATGCTCAAGGCGATCACCGGCGAGACCGGCGGGCGCTTCTTCCGCGCCACCGACAGCGGCGAACTGGCCGATGCCTACCGCACCATCGACGCGCTGGAACCGATGCCGCGGCAGGGGCCGGCGCTGCGCCCGCGGCACGAGCTGTTCCGCTGGCCGTTGCTGGGCGCGCTGGTGTTGCTGTTGCTGGCGATCGTGCCGACCCGACTGCGCGCGCGGGAGGCGGCGGCATGAACGAATTGCTGCAGCAATTCCATTTTCTGCGTCCGTGGTGGCTGCTGGCGCTCGTCGGCTTGCCGCTGCTGGCGCTGCCGCAGTGGCGGCGCGACGGCGGCGAGCTGGCCCTGGCGCGGCTGGTCGATCCGGCCCTGCTGCCTTCGCTGTTGCGCGGGCAGCCGCGCCATCGCCACCTGCCGCTGGGGCTGTTCGCACTGGCCTGGCTGCTGGCCACGCTGGCGCTGGCCGGGCCGAGCTGGAACCGGGTCGAGCAGCCGCTGTACGTCGACCGGCCGGCGCAGGTGCTGGCGATCTCGCTGTCGCGGCACATGCTGGCGCGCGACGTGGCGCCGAGCCGGCTCGACCGCGTGCGGCTCAAGGCGCACGGGCTGCTGGCCGCCAACCGCGCGGGCCTGAATGCGTTGATCGGTTACGCCGGCGAAGCCTTCGTCGTCGCGCCGCTGACCTCCGACGCGCACAGCCTCGACGACCTGCTCGACGCGATGGCGCCGGACACCATGCCGGTGGACGGCAACGACGCGGCCGCCGCGATCGACCGCGGCGTACGTCTGATCCAGGAGGCAAACGCCGAGGGCGGCATGCTGGTGCTGATCACCGACCAGGCCGATGCCGCGGCCGACGCGGCCGCGCGCAAGGCGCTTGCTGCCGGCGTACGCGTCTCGGTACTCGGCGTGGGCAGCGTGCATGGCGGACCGGTTCCGTTGCCCGAGGGCGGCTTCCTGCACGACGCGCAAGGCGACATGGTGCTCGCCGCTCGCGACGACGCCTCGCTCGACGCGCTGGCGCGGGCGGGCGGCGGCGTCCACGTGACCATGCGCGCCGATCACGGCGACATCGACACGCTCCACGCGCAGTTGCGCAGCGGCACCGCCAGCCGTGCCGGCGGACAGCGCGGCGCGCAGTGGCAGGATCGCGGCCCGTGGTTGTTGCTGCCGCTGCTGCTGGTGGTCGCCACCGCGTTCCGCCGCGGCTGGATCATGCTTCTGTTGCTGGCCTGCCTGCCGTTGTTGCCGCGCACGGCGCAGGCCGGCACCTGGCAAGACCTGTGGCAGCGTCCGGACCAGCAGGCCGCGCAGGCGCTGCGCGACGGCCATCCCCGGCAGGCGCAGCAGCTCGCGCGCGATCCCGCCTGGCGTGGCGTGGCGGCGTACCGTGCCGGCGACTACGCCGGGGCCGCGGACGCGTTGCATCGCGCCCCCGGCAGCGACGCTGCCTACAACCGCGGCAATGCGCTGGCCAAGGCGCAACACTATCGGCAGGCGATCGAGGCGTACGACGAAGCGCTGAAGCTCGATCCGGCCAACGCCGACGCCAAGGCCAACCGTCAGGCCGTGGAAGAGTGGCTGAAACGGCAGTCGAAGCAGCAACGATCCTCGCCCGACAGTTCGGGCCAGAACAAGTCAGGTCAGAACAAGTCGGGAGAGGACAAGTCGGACCAGGAAAAATCGGGCCAGAACAAGTCGGGTGAAGACAAATCGGAGCAGGACCAATCCGGCAAGAACCAGTCGTCTTCCGACGCAGGCAACCACGACAAGTCGTCGAACGATGCACGACAACCCAACGGTACCGACAACAAACCCGAACCACGCACCGCGCAGCAGCGTGCCGAACAGAAGGCGCAGGCCGAGCGGGCGCAGCGCGCGCTGAAAGAGCAGATGGACCAGGCGCTGGCGAACGACCTGTCCGCGAAATCGAAGCCGCCGGCCACGCACCAGCTCGGTACGCTGGGCCGGGATGACCCGCAGTCGAAGCTGCCGGCGGATCTGCGCCATGCCTTGCAGCGGGTACAGGACGATCCCGGTGGGCTGTTGCGGCGCAAGTTCGAACTGGAATATCGCGAGCGCCATGACGGCGCACCGGAGGACGGCCAGCCATGAGCCACGCGCGCATCATCATCTTCTACCTGGCCGCGCTGTTGCTGGCGCCCGTCGCGCGCGCGGCCCAGGTCACTGCCACGCTGGATCGGAACAACGTGCAGCTGGGCGACACGGTAACCCTCAACATCCGCGTGGAGGACGCCACTTCGTCGGTCGCCATGCCCGACCTGCACGCGCTGCAGCAGGATTTCAGCATCCTGGGCACTTCGCAGAACCAGAGCCTGTCGGTCGACAACGGCAAGGCCAGCTCCAGCCTCACCTTCGGCATCGCGTTGCGGCCCACGCATGCCGGCACGCTGCAGATCCCCGCGCTGGACGTGGCTGGCACGCGCACCGAGCCGCTGTCGCTGCAGGTCGACCCGCCGGCCTCCACAGCGGGCGCCGCGCCGAACCGCGACGTGTTCATGGAGGCGACGGTGGAGCCGCAGCGCGGCTATGTCGGCGAGCAGTTCAGCTACGTGGTGAAGCTGTTCTATGCCGGCACGCTGAGCGGCGGGTCGATCGACGTGCCCGACGTGCGCGGCGCGACCCTGCAGCCGCTGGGCAAGGATCTCGGCTACGACACCCGGCGCGGCGGCCGCGTCTACCACGTGCTGGAACGGCGCTACGCGCTGGTGCCGCAGCAGGCCGGGCGCCTGCGCATCGACGCGGCCAGCTTCCAGGGCAGCGCGGTCGATCCGTACGATCCCGGCAGCTTCTTCGGTGCCACCAACAATGTGTCCGCCGGCGCGGCGCCGGTGGCGATCGACGTGCAGGCGGCGCCGGCGGACTGGGGCAACAAGGCGTGGCTGCCGGCGCGGGCGCTGAGCCTGACAGTGGACGGCTGGCCGGACGCGCAGCAGCAGGTGCGGGTGGGGCAGCCGTTGAACCTCACCATGACGCTGCGTGCCACCGGCCTGTCCGACGACGCGCTGCCGAACCTGAGCCTGCCGCCCCTGGACGGCGCCACGGTCTATCCGGACAAGCCGGTCAGCCGCAACCACGTCGGCGGCCAGTGGACGGTCGGTGAGCGCGAGCAGGCGTTCGCCATCGTGCCCGAGCGCGCCGGCACGCTGACGATCCCGGCGACCACGGTCACCTGGTGGAACGTGCTCACCGACCGGCAGGAAGTGGCGCAGGTGCCCGCGCACCGCATCGAGGTATTGCCGGCGATCGGCGGCAGCGCGGCAGCGTCGCCCGGCGCCGCGCCCGCTGCCGCACCGGCATCGGCCGCGAGCACGCCCGCCACGGCCGCAGCATCGCCCGCCGGCGCCGTGCCTTGGCGCGGCATCGCGCTGGGCAGCCTCGTGCTGTGGTTGCTGACCCTGCTGGCCTGGTGGTGGCGTGGGCGCCGTGCCACGCCGCCGGTTGCGCCCGCACCGGCGGCCACGCCCGGCAGCGCGCGCCAGGCGCGGCAGGATTTCATGGAGTCGGCACGCGGCAGCGATGCCGCGCGCCAGCTGCGCTGCCTGCTGGCGTGGGCGCGGGCCGAGCGGCCGGGCATCCAGCACCCCGGCGAGTTGGCCGCCGCGCTCGACGATGCTGCCCAGCGCACGGCGATCGACGCACTGCAACGCCGTCGCTACGCGGTCGAGCGGGTGCCGGATGACGCCGGCGTGGCGCTGGCGGAGGCGTTCAAGCGCGGGTTCGTCTGGCGCGAGGCCGGCATGTCCGACGAGGCGGGCGACGCGCTGCCGCCGCTGTATCCGTTCAGGCTGCGCTGAACGGGCCGCCCTCGCGCGCCGCTTCCCACGCGCGACGGAACGCCTCGCCCACCGCCGCGCTGAAGCAGCACACGGTGATGCCGACGGTGTCGTCGCGGGCGAGTTCGTCGCGCAGGGTGGCCAGTGCCACCGCGGCCGCCTGCGCCACCGGATAGCCGTACACGCCGCAGCTGATCGCCGGGAACGCGATCGTGCGCAGGCCGTGCTCGCGCAACAGCCGCATCGCGTTGACGTGGCAGCTTGCCAGCAATTCTGCCTCGCCCCGGGCGCCGCCCTGCCACACCGGGCCGACGGTATGGATCACGCAGGCCGCCGGCAACGCGAAACCCGGCGTGATGCGCGCCTCGCCGGTGGGGCAGCGCACGCCGGGGTGCACTTCGGGCATCCGGCGGCAGGCCTGCAGCAACTCGGGCCCGGCCGCACGGTGGATCGCGCCGTCGACGCCACCGCCGCCGAGCAGGGCGGGGTTGGCCGCGTTGACGATGGCGTCGACGCGCAGCGTGGTGATGTCGGCGGTGACGATGTCCAGGGGCATGGCTTTGCAGGTGGAGGGCGGCTTATGCTGCGATCAGATTCGGCAGCCGGGGCGGTGCATCATGGCGAGAACGGAAGACCTCTCTTTCGGTTATCTGCTCAACGACGTGACCTTGCTGTTCCGCAAGCACTTCGATCGGCGCGCGGTACGGTTCGGCTTGACCCGCGTGCAGTGGCGCGCCACCAAGATGTTGTACCACCGCGAGGGTCTGCGCCAGACCGAGCTGGCCGAATCGCTGGAGATGGAACCGATCGCGGTGGGCCGGGTGATCGACCGGCTGCAGGCCGCCGGCTTCGTCGAGCGCCGCGCCGATCCGCGGGACCGCCGGGCCTGGCGGCTCTACGTCACCGAGCGCGCGCGGGTGGTCATCGGCGACATGGAGCTGATCGCGCGCGACCTGCGCAAGGACGCCACCGTCGGCATCGAGTACGCCGAGCTGGCGCAGGCGCTGGCGGTGATCAACCGGATCAAGGAAAACCTGCAGGCGCTGGATGCGGTCGAGAATCCGCCGGAGGCGCGCGATTGATCTCCGCTGCTGTCATGTGCCATCGGTCCTGCATGAGTCGGCGGCATCGAGGCGCAAAATGGAGCGTCGCAGACATCGGGTTTGCCGTGGGCCACGGCACGCCGGGTCGACACCCCTTCAATGCCATGGTCGCGCCGCATAGCGTTGCAAGCGCCGGCTGACCGGGCGCGTGGCCGGAGCGAGCATGCCGCAATCCAACCGGAAAAAACTGTTGCTGGTGGTCGCGCTGCTGCTGGTCGCGGGCGTCGCCGCCCGGCAGCTGTGGCGCGGGCACGATGCGGCGGCGGGCGTGCAGGCCGCGCCGGCGCAGCAGGCGGTGCCGGTCCGGGTGGCCACCGCGCAGCGTGGCGACATCGATCTTTCGCTGAAGGTGATCGGCAGCGCGCAGGCGTGGTCCACGGTGACCGTGCAGTCGCGCGTCAGCGGCCAGTTGCAGGCCTTGTCGTTCAAGCCCGGCGGCCACGTCGCCCGCGGCGACGTCATCATCCGCCTCGATCCCAGCCTGCTGCAGTCGCAGCTGGACGAGGCCAGGGGCAACCTGGCCCGCGACCAGGCGCAGTACGCCAACGCGCAGGCACTGCTGAAACGCTACGGCCCGCTGCTGAAGGACGGCTATGTGGCCAAATCCGCCTACGACGAGGCCAAGGCGAACGCCGGCCTGTACGCTGCCGCGATGAAGGCCGACCAGGCGGCGGTGGAGCTGGCGCGTACGCAGCTGGGCTACGCCACGATCCGCGCGCCGTTCGACGGCATCGCCGGTGCGCCGCTGGTGTATCCCGGCGCGCAGGTCAGCGCCAACGCCACGGATCTGGTGGTGCTCAACCAGGTGCAGCCGATCCACATCCGCTTCGCCGTGCCCGAGGCCGAACTGGCCGGGCTCAAGGCCGCGCATGCGCGCGGTGCGGTACCGGTGACCGTGCGCCTGCCGGGCAAGGGCGCGCCGATGCAGGCCACGCTGGACTTCATCGACAACGCGGTGGACGCCAGCACCGGCACGATCCAGCTCAAGGCGCGCTACGCCAACCCGGACGACCAACTCACCCCCGGCCAGTTCGTCGAAGTCAGCTTGCCCACCACGCGGCTGAGCAACGTGGTGACGGTGCCCGCGGTGGCGCTGCAGAATTCGCCGCGCGGCAGTTTCGTGTTCGTGGTCGATGCCGACGGCGTGGTGCACCAGCGGATGGTCACGGTCGGCAGCGGCGCGGGCGACCGCGTGGTGGTCGGCAAGGGCCTGGACGGCGGCGAGCGCGTGGTCACCGATGGCCAGCTGCTGCTGGTCGACGGTGCGCGCGTGCGCGTGCTGAGCGGCGGTTGAGCAGGCCATGAACCTGCCCGCCCTGTGCATTCGCCGGCCGGTGATGACCGTGTTGCTGATGGTCGCCCTGGTGGTGTTCGGCGTGGTGGCCTATCCGAAGCTGCCGGTGAACGAGTTGCCGAACGTGGATTTCCCCACCATCTCGGTCAGCGCCAAGCTGCCCGGCGCCTCGCCGGAGACGATGGCCACCGCGGTGGCCACGCCGCTGGAGAACGAGTTCTCCACCATCGCCGGCATCTCCACGATGACCTCCACCAGCGCGCTGGGCTCGACCTCGATCACGCTGACCTTCGGCCTGGACCGCAACATCGACGCCGCCGCGCAGGACGTGCAGGCGGCGATCTCGGCGGCGCAGCGGCAGCTGCCCACGACCATGCCGACCCCGCCCACCTTCCGCAAGGTGAACCCGGCGGACAAGGCGATCCTGTACCTCACCCTGAGCTCGGATACCTTGCCGCTGTCGACGGTGAACGAGTACGGCGAGACGCGCCTGGCGCAGCGCCTGTCGATGGTCGAGGACGTGGCCCAGGTGAACGTGTACGGCTCGCAGAAGTACGCGGTGCGGATCAGCGTGGACCCGAACAAGCTGGCTGCCAACGGCATCGGCATCGACACGCTGCAGCAGGCCATCGCCGACGCCAACGTCAACCTGGCCACCGGCTCGCTCAACGGCAGCCGGCAGTTGCTGCAGGTCAGTTCGGACGGCCAGCTGCAACGTGCCGCGCCGTACAACGACATCGTGGTGGCCTACCGCAACGGCGCGCCGATCCGGCTCTCCGCGCTGGGCCACGCCAGCGACGGCGTGCAGAACGATCAGGTCGCCAGCTGGTTCGACGGCAAGCGCGCGATCGTGCTGGCGATCGACCGCCAGCCCGGCTCCAACACGGTGGCCACGGTGGACCGCATTCGCGCCGTGCTGCCGCAGTTCCAGGCCAGCCTGCCGCCGTCGGTCAAGCTCGGCGTGCTGTACGACCGCTCCGAATCGATCCGCCACTCGGTCAACGACGTGCAGTACACCCTGCTGCTGGCCGGCGTGCTGGTGATCCTGGTGATCTACCTGTTCCTGGGCAACGCCTCGGCCACGCTGATCCCGGCGCTGGCGCTGCCGGTCTCGGTGATCGGCACCTTCGGCGTGATGTACGCGCTGGGCTACAGCCTGGACAATCTCTCGCTGCTGGCGCTGACCCTGGTGGTCGGCTTCGTGGTGGACGACGCGATCGTGATGCTGGAGAACATCATGCGCCACGTCGAAGAGGGCATGGAGCCGTACGAGGCGTCGCTCAAGGGCGCTGCGGAAATCGGCTTCACGATCTTCTCGATGACGATCTCGCTGGTGGCGGTATTCCTGCCGGTGATGTTCATGGGCGGCATCGTGGGCCGGCTGTTCCACGAGTTCGCGGTGACCATCAGCACGGCGATCCTGATCTCCGGCTTCGTCTCGATCACGCTGACGCCGATGCTGTGCAGCCGCTTCATCAAGCATGGCGGGCACGCGAAGAAATCACGCGTGGTGCGCTGGTTCGACCAGGGCTTCAACCACGTGCGCGCCGGCTACAACCGTTCGCTGGCGTGGTCGGTGCAGCGCCCGCGCGTGGTGCTGGGGGTGTTCTTCGCCAGCCTGCTGGCGACCGCGCTGCTGTTCGTGGTGGTGGACAAGGACTTCATCCCCGCGGGCGACACCGGCCAGCTGATCGTCAACGTCGAAGGGCCCGACGACATCTCGATCACCGCGATGAAGGCACGCCAGCAGGAACTGGCGGCGATCGTGGCGGAGGATCCGAACATCGACAGCTTCATGTCGTCGGTGGGCAGCGGCGGTTCGCGCGCCACCACCAACAACGGCACGATGTTCCTGCGCCTGAAGCCCGCCTCCGAGCGCAAGCTCGATCCCGAGCAGATCATCCAGGAGTTGCGGCAGAAGTTCGTCCGCATCCCCGGCATCCGCGCCTATATCCAGAACCCGCCGGCGATCCAGGTCGGCGGCCGGCAGTCCAAGGCGCAATACCAGTACACCCTGCAGTCGGTCGACCTGGACACGCTGTATGCCGCGTCGGGCAAGGTGGAGCGCGCCTTTGCCGCGCTGCCCGGGTTCCAGGATGTCACCAGCGATCTGGACCTCAACGGCCCGGCGGTCGCGGTGCAGGTCGATCGCGCCCGGCTGGCGCCGCTGGGCCTGACCATGCGCCAGGTGCAGACGGCGCTGGGTACGGCGTTCGGTGCGAACCAGGTGTCCACGATCTACGGCTCGGCCACGCAGTACTGGGTGATCCTGCAGGTCGCCTACGCGCTGCAGGACGATCCGGCGGTGCTGTCGCAGCTGTACGTCACCGCCGACACTGGCGCGCTGGTGCCGCTCAGCGCGGTGGCGAGCTTCCAGCGCACGGCACGCCCGCTCACGGTCAACCACCAGGGCCAGCTGCCCGCGGTGACGATCTCCTTCAACCTCGCGCCCGGGATCAGCCTGAGCCAGGCGGTGAGCAGCATCGACGGTGCGATGGCGCAGCTGCACCTGCCCGCCACGATCACCGGCAGCGTGCAGGGCACGGCGCAGGCGTTCCAGGATTCGCTGCAGGGCATGGGCCTGCTGCTGGTGCTGGCGGTGTTCGTGATCTACCTGGTGCTGGGCATCCTGTACGAGAGCTTCATCCACCCGCTGACGATCCTGTCCGGCCTGCCGGCCGCCGGCGTCGGCGCGCTGCTCACCCTGATGCTCTTCCGCGCGCCGCTGGACCTGTTCTCCTTCGTCGGCATCGTGATGCTGATCGGCATCGTCAAGAAGAACGCGATCATGCTGATCGACTTCGCGCTGGAGCGGCAGCGCGTGGAAGGCATGACCCCGATGCAGGCGATCGTGGAGGCCTGCCACGTGCGCTTCCGACCGATCATGATGACCACCATGGCGGCATTCGCCGGCACCTTGCCGATCGCGCTGGGCATCGGTGCCGGCGCCTCGGCGCGCCGGCCGCTGGGCCTGGCCGTGGTGGGCGGCCTGCTGGTCTCGCAGGTGCTCACGCTGTACCTGACGCCGGTGATCTACCTGTACATGGATCGCCTGCAGCAGCGCTTCGGACGCAGGCGCAGCGCGCAAGGGCTGGCCGCCGGCTGAGCGACCGGCGCCCCCGCCGGCGCGGCAGGGGCGGGCGTCGTCACTCGCCGGTGCCGTCGGTCGCGAAGGCGCCCGGCGCCGAGCCGAAGTCGCCGTCGGCCTGCGCCGCCATGTACGAGAACGCCGCGTACACCGCCACGTTCTGCGCCAGGTCCTGCGGATCGATCTTGTCCAGCGTGTCGGCGGCGGTGTGGTGCCAGTCGAAGTAGTCGGTGCCGTCCTGGGTCAGCGACAGCGCGGCCATGCCCTTGCCGTGCATCTGCGAGAGGTCCGAACCGCCGCCGCCGGGGCGCTTGGCATCATAGGCCACGCCGATCGGCGCCAGCACCTTGGCGATCTGTTCGATCGCGCCGCGCGCCTCGGGCTTGACGCTCGCGCTCATGCGCCAGATCTTGCCGGCGCCGAAGTCCGACTCGGTGCCGAGCTGGAACTTGTGCACCTCGCCGGCATGCATCTCGGCGTAGGCGCGGCCGCCCCACAGGCCCATCTCCTCGTTGGCGAAGGCGATCACGCGGATGGTGCGGTCCGGACGCTGCGGCAGGTCGCCGATCAGCTTGCCGGCGGCCATCGCGATGGCCACGCCGGCGGCGTCGTCGATCGCGCCGGTGCCCGGGTCCCACGAATCCAGATGGCCGCCGATGGCGACCACCTGGTCGGGGTACTTCGCGCCGGTGACTTCGCCGATCACGTTGGCGCCGGTGTATTGCCCTTCGATGCCGCAGTCGAGGTCAAGTCGCACCGTCACCGGCTTGCCATAGGCGAGCACACGCTCGAGCTGGTCGGCGTCGGGGTTGGACACGGCGGCGGCGGGGATCGCCTTGGCCGGGTCGCGGAAGCCGGTCACGCCGGTATTCGGCGTGCGGCTGTGCGGATCGGTGCCGACGGTGCGCAGCAGGTAGCCGACCGCGCCCTTGGACTGGGCGACCACCGGGCCCTGCACGCGGATCGGCGAGCCGATGCCATAGTCGTGGCCGTCCTTGTAGCGGTGCATGCGGTAGTCGACGAACACGATCCTGCCCTTGACCGTGGCCGGGTCGGCGGCCTTGAGCGCCTCCAGGCTGCCGAAGCGCACGACCTGCGCGGTGAGCCCGCCCTTGGGCGTGCCCGGCGAATAGCCCAGCGCGGTCAGCACCAGCGGCTGCGGGAACGGCGCGACGATGGCGCCGTGCTCGCTGCGGCGCACCCACTTCGGATAGGTCACCGGCTCGGTGTAGACCTTGTCGAAGCCCAGCTCCCTGAACTTGGCGACGGCCCACTCGACGCCGCGCCTGTCGGCTTCGCTGCCGGCCAGGCGCGGGCCGACCTCGGTGGTGAGCGAGGTCACCACCGCCATCGCGGTGCCGTCGTGCAGGGCCTTGTCGCGCAGCTGCGCGGCCGTCTCGACGGCGGTGGCGGGGATCGTGGTGGCGGCGCTGGCGATGCCGCCGGCAAGCAACAGGCTGGCGGCGAGCAGGGCGGGCGGGAAACGGCGCATGGGGGGACTCCGCGGGGGAAACCCCGATTATGGCGGGGCGTGCCCGCGGCGCTTAGGCCAGAAGTCACGGGATGCGGGCGCGAGGGGCGTGCAGCCCCCCGACCGGTGCGCGTTCCGTCGGCTCAGCGCTTCTCCTTCAGCAGGTCGCGGATCTCGGTCAGCAGCGCCACGTCGGCCGGCGGCGCGGCGGGCGCGGCCTCCTCCTTCTTGTGCACGCGGTTGATCGCCTTGACCAGGATGAAGATCGCGAAGGCGATGATGACGAAGGTGATGATGGTGTTGATGAAGCTGCCGTAGTTGATCGCCACCTCGGCCACCTTGTGCGCCGGGTCGCTGTCGTCGGCCGGCTTGATCACCCACTTCAGGCTGGAGAAATCGACGCCGCCGGTGAGCCAGCCGATCGGCGGCATGATCACGTCGTTCACCAGCGAGGTGACGATCTTGCCGAACGCGCCGCCGATCACGATGCCCACGGCCATGTCGATGACATTGCCGCGCATCGCGAATTCCTTGAACTCTCTGATCATGCTCATGTCGTCCTCCCCGGGTTGCGCCTGGTGGCAAGCGGACTTTAGCGCAGCGCCCGGGCCGCGCCCAAATGACGGCCGCGGCTCAGACCACGAGCGCCTGCAGGTCGGCCACGCCGACCAGCTCGGCGTGGCAGCGGTCGCCGCGCTGCAGCGCGGCCACGCCCGCCGGCGTACCGGTGAACACCAGGTCCCCGGGCCTGAGCTCGAACAGTTGCGACAGCGCGGCGAGGATGTGCGGCACGTCGTGGATCATCTCGCCCAGATGCGCCTGCTGGCGCAACCCGCCGTTGACGTGCAGGCGCAGCACGGTGTCCGCGTCCACCTTCGCCTGCGCCGCCGGGCGCAGCGCGGAGACCGGCGCGGAGTGGTCGAACGCCTTGGCCACGTCCCATGGATGGCCCTTCGCCTTGGCCTGCGCCTGCAGGTCGCGGCGGGTCAGGTCCAGCCCCACGCCGTAGCCGAAGACGAGGTCGGCGGCACGGTCGACGGGGATGTCGCGGCCGCCCGCGCCCAGCGCCACCACCATCTCCACCTCGTGGTGCAGCTCCCGGGTCGCCGACGGGTAGGGCACGTCGGCGTCGTCGGCGACCACCGCGTCGGCCGGCTTGCAGAAGAACATCGGCGCCGAGGCGTCCATGCTGGCCCCCATTTCGCGCGCATGCTCGGCGTAATTGCGGCCGATGCAGAATATCCGACGTACCGGAAAGCGCTGTGGGCTGCCCAGGATCGGCAGGCTCGGGGGGGCAGGCAGCGACACGGCGTATTCCATGGTGGCAAGCTCGGCGGGACGGGTCCCGGATGATCGCACGGGGCCGCCGCCACCGGCATGGTGACATCTGTCATCGCCACCGGTTGATGAACGGGTGTGGTGCCCGTCTCCCCTGGCGGGCAGACTGTGGCCGTCGCAGCGAAAAACCACGTGTCGCGGGGAATCACGAGTGGACAACGCCGAACTGCTGAAGGAACTGCGCATCGGGCAACATCAGCGCGAAGATCACGCGGGCCATCGCGCGCGCTGGCCGTGGATCGCCGCCGCGCTGGTCGTGCTGCTGCTGGCTGGCGCCGCCGGCTGGTTCTGGCTGGGCCGGCGTGCCCTGCCGGTGCAGGTGGCGCAGGCGGTCCCGGTCAGCGCGGGCAGCGAGGCCGGCGCGGTGCTGCAGGCCACCGGTTACGTCACCGCGCGGCGCCAGGCTACGGTGTCGGCGCAGATCACCGGCACGCTGACCGCGGTGCTGATCGAGGAAGGCGACCGGGTGAGCAAGGGCCAGGTGCTGGCCAGGCTGGACGACAGCGCGTGGAAGGCCGCGCTGCAGGCGGCGCATGCGCAGGCGGCCGCCGCCCACGCGCTGGTGGCGCAATACAAGGTGCAACTGGCGCAGGACGAGCGCGACGCCGCGCGGCAGCAGCAGCTCGCCGCCCAGGGCCTGGTGCCGAAACAGACGGCTGAACAGGCGCGCACCCGGCTCGACAGCGCCCGCGCCCAGCTGGCCTCGCAGCTGAAGCAGGCCGCGGCGGCCGACGCGCAGGCGGCGCAGGCGCAGGTCAATTTCGACTACACCGTGGTGCGCGCCCCGTTCGGCGGCGTGGTCACCACCAAGGATGCACAGGTCGGCGAAATCATCTCGCCGCTGTCGGCCGGCGGCGGCTTCACCCGCACCGGCGTGGGCACGATCGTGGACATGGACTCGCTGGAAGTCGACGTCGACGTCAACGAGGCGTACATCGGGCGCGTGAAGCCGGACATGCCGGCCGAGGCGGTGCTGGACGCCTATCCCGACTGGAGGATCCCCGCCCACGTCATCGCCATCGTGCCCACCGCCGATCGCGGCAAGGCCACGGTCAAGGTGCGCGTGGCGCTGGAGAAGAAGGACGCGCGGATCGTGCCGGACATGGGCGTGCGGGTGTCGTTCCTGGAACAGAAGCCGGCAACCGCGAGCAAGGCGCCGCCGCAAGGCGTGCTGGTGCCGGCCAAGGCGATCGTGCCGCGCGACGGTCACAACGTGGTGTTCGTGCTCGACGGCGAACGCGTGCGCCAACGGAAGGTGACGCCGGCCAGCCAGACCTATGGCGACCTGCGCCTGGTGCCGGCGATGGTGAAGCCGGGAGAGAACGTGGTGGTGTCGCCACCGGCCGAATTGCACGACGGTTCGCCCGTCCAGATCGCGAAACCGTAGTTGTTTCACTTCGTGTAGGAGCCCGCTCGCGGGCGATGTTTCGAAGATCCGGCATTCGGGCTGGATGAGAGCAAGCGCATCGCCCGCGAGCGGGCTCCTACGAAAAATCCATGTTCACCCGGAGAACTGCCATGGGCACGCTGATCGAGATCAAGGACCTTGCCAAGACCTACGAGCGCGGCAAGCAGAAAGTCGAAGTGCTGCACCACGTCAACCTGGACATCGCCGAAGGCGATTTCCTCGCCCTGATGGGCCCGTCGGGCTCCGGCAAGACCACCTTGCTCAACCTGATCGGCGGGCTCGACGCGCCGAGCGCGGGCAGCATCAGCGTGGGCGGGCAGCGCATCGACCAGCTCGGCGCCGGCGCACTGGCCAGGTGGCGGGCGTCCAACGTCGGCTTCATCTTCCAGTTCTACAACCTGATGCCGATGCTGTCGGCGCAGCGCAACGTGGAGCTGCCGCTGCTCTTGACGAAGTTGTCCGCGGCGCAGCGCAGGAAGAACGCCTCCATCGCGCTGCAGCTGGTGGGCCTGGCCGACCGCGCCAGCCACAAGCCGGGCGAGCTCTCCGGCGGCCAGCAGCAGCGCGTGGCGATCGCCCGCGCGATCGTCTCGGACCCGGCCCTGCTGGTGTGCGACGAGCCGACCGGCGACCTGGACCGCCAGTCCGCCGAGGACGTGCTGGGCCTGCTGCAGCAGCTCAACCGCGACCACGGCAAGACCATCGTGATGGTCACCCACGATCCGAAGGCGGCCGAGTACGCCACGCACACGATGCACCTGGACAAGGGCACCCTGGTCGAGCAGGCGACGGCGTGAACCGACTCCAGGTCAAACCGGCGTCTTCGCGAACCCGAACCCCTCATCCGTCCCTTCGGGCCACCTTCTCCCCGGCGGGGAGAAGAGGTTTTGCAGAGGAGCGCTTCTTATGAAATACCTTCACCTGATCTGGGCCGCGCTGTTCCGGCGCAAGACCCGCACCGTGCTCACCCTGGTCTCGATCATCGCCGCGTTCCTGCTGTTCGGCCTGCTCAATTCCGTGCGCCAGGCCTTCAGCGCCGGCGACAGCGTGGATGGCGCGGGGCGGCTGATCGTCAACTCGCGCATGTCGATGCAGCAGGCGCTGCCCGAAAGCCTGGGTGCGCGCATCGCCACCGTGCCGGGAGTGAGCGAAGTGGCCTCGGCGAACTGGTTCGGCGGCGTCTACCAGGACCCGCGCAACCAGGTCATCAGCTTCGCGGTGAGCCCGAACTACGTCGACCTGTACCCCGAAATCGTGCTGCCGGCGGACCAGCGGGCCGCGTGGGAGCGCACCCGCACCGGGGCCATCGTCGGTGCCGCGCTGGCGAAGAAATACGGCTGGAAGGTCGGCGACAAGATCCCGCTGCAGTCGACCATCTTTCCGTCGAAGGCTTCCGGCAACAACACCTGGACGTTCGACGTCAGCGGCGTCTTCCACGCCAAGAACGAGCAGGACGCGGGCCGCGAACAGCTCTTGCTGTTCCACTGGAAGTACTTCGACGAGAACAACGCCTTCGGCGCCGGCACCGTGCACTGGTACGTGGTGAAGGTGGCCGACCCGGCGCACGCCGACGCGGTGGCGACCACGATCGACGCGATCTCGGCCAACTCCGACCACGAAACCAAGGCGCAGACCGAGCAGGCGTTCCAGGCCTCGTTCATCAAGCAACTGGTGAATATCGGCCTGATCGTGGTGTCGATCATGGGCGCGGTGTTCTTCACCCTGCTGCTGCTGACCGGCAACACCATGATGCAGGCGGTGCGCGAGCGCACCTCGGAGCTGGCGGTGCTCAAGACGATCGGTTTCTCCAGCCGCAGCGTGCAGGCGATGGTGCTGGCCGAAAGCGTGCTGTTGCTGCTGCTGGGTGGCCTCATCGGCCTGGCGGTGGTGTCGCTGATCGTGCCGGGCATCGGCGCGGCCACCGGCGGCATGATCCCGGTGCACGGCGTCAGCGCCTCGACCTGGGTGCTCGGCGTCGGGCTGATGCTGGCGATCGGCCTGGTGGTCGGCTGGATCCCCGCCTGGCGTGCGATGCGCCTCAACATCGTCGACGCGCTCAGCGGTCGCTGACAGGAGTTCGCCATGAAAAAGTTTCTGTTCAACCTGGGCCTGGTGCTGCTGGTGATCGTCGCGGTGCTCGCGTGGGTACGCCTGCCGTGGATCGGCGTGGCCGCGCTCGCCCTGGCGTTCGCGTTGTGGCTGGTGCTGTCGCGCAGCGGGCGGCAGGCCGCCTCGGTGACCGCGGTCGGCGTGAGCACGATCAGGCAACGCGCGGGTTCCTCCTCGGTGATCGTGATCGGCATCGCCGGCGTGGTGGCGGTTCTGGTGGCGCTGCTGGCGATGGGCGAAGGCCTGACGGCGACGCTGGCCAGCGGCGGGCGCAGCGACACCGCCATCGTGCTGCGCGGCGGGGCCGCGGCGGAGTCGGCCTCGGTGCTGCTGCGTGACGACGTGCTGGCGGTCGAGCAGGCGCCCGGCGTCGCCCGCGATGCCGACGGCAAGCCGGTGCTGTCGGCCGAGCTGGTGGTCGCCGCCAGCCTCAAGCAGAAGGGCTCGAACGAGGATGCCAACGCGCAACTGCGCGGCGTCGACGCGGAGGCCTGGGCACTGCGCCCGGACCTCAAGATGGTGCAGGGGCGCAAGTTCAAGCCCGGCCTGCGCGAGCTGGTGGTGGGCCAGGGCGCGGAGCGGCAGTTTGCCGGCCTGGCGGTGGGCGACGAGGTGAAGCTGGGCACCGAATCGTGGAGGGTGGTCGGCGTGTTCGCGTCCGGCGACGCCTACGACTCCGAACTGTGGGCCGATCGCCAGAGCGTGGCCTCGGCCTATCGTCGCGGCAACAGCGCCGAATCGGTGCTGGTCAAGCTCACCGGCGCGGCCGCTTTCGACGGTTTCAAGGCCGCGTTGATGTCCGACCCCAAGTTGAAAGTCGAGGCCAGCACCACGGCCGACTATTTCGCGCGGCAGTCCGCCGGGCTGGCGAAAACCATCCGCGTCGTCGGCCTGACGGTGGGCGTGATCATGGCGATCGGCGCGATCTTCGGCGCGCTCAACTGCATGTTCGCGGCCGTCGCCTCGCGCGCCCGCGAGATCGCCACCTTGCGCGCGATCGGTTTCCGCGGCGTGCCGGTAGTGGTGTCGGTGATGCTGGAGACGATGCTGCTGGCGCTCGCCGGCGGCGTGCTGGGGGCGCTGATCGTGTGGCTGGCGTTCAACGGCTACACCACCTCCACGCTCAACGGCCTCACCCAGGTGGTGTTCGACTTCAAGGTGTCGCCGGCGCTGATGTGGAGCGGCCTGAAATGGGCGTTGGCGATCGGCTTCATCGGCGGCCTGTTCCCCGCCGTGCGCGCCGCGCGCTTGCCGGTGACCACGGCGCTGCGCGAACTCTGACGCAAACCCTGCAGGAGCGCACCCTGTGCGCGATGCTCTCCGTCACGTAACGAAAGGCATCGCGCACAGGGTGCGCTCCTACAGGTACCTCGTGCCGTAAGGCGGCCGGGAGTCCCGGCTCAAGGCATCACCGGCGGCACGTACGCCAGCGTCATCCCCAGCAACCACAGCATGCCCAGCACCAGCGGCACGTGCACCACCAGTTGCACGAAGGTGTAGCCGACCACGTCGCGCGCCTTCAGCCCCAGCACGCCGAGCAGCGGCAGCATCCAGAACGGGTTGATCAGGTTGGGCAGCGCCTCGGCGGCGTTGTACACCTGCACCGCCCAGCCCAGGTGCACGTGCAGGTCGTTCGCCGCCTGCATCACGTACGGCGCCTCGACCAGCCACTTGCCGCCGCCGGAGGGCACGAAGAAACCGAGGATCGCCGAGTACGCGCCCATCACCGCGGGGAAGCTTTCCTGGCCGGCGATGTGCACGAACAGGTTCGACAACCGGTGCGCCAGCGTGGAGCCGTCGGCCCCGGGCACGTGGGTGAGCAGGGCGGCGATGCCGCCGTACAGCGGAAACTGGATCAGCACGCCGGCGGTGCCCGGCACGGCGCGATGCACCGCGTCGAGGAAGCTGCGCGGGCGCCAGTGCAGCAGGATGCCGAGCGTCAGGAACAGCAGGTTGTAGGTGTTGAGGTTGGCGATCGCGGTGACCGCCGGTTTGGTGGCGAACTCGTGGCCCAGCCAGCCCAGCCCCAGCAGGCCGATCGCCAGCGCCAGCAGCGGGCTGTATTCCAGCCACTCGCCCGGGCGCGTGCGCGGCGGCAGCGCCGGGGTGGAGCTTTCGCCGATGTCGAAGTCCGCCGCGGTGCGTGCGTTCGCCGACGACGGCGCGGTGAACCAGCACACCAGCAGCGACACCACGATCAGCACCGCGGTCAGCACGATCGACTGCCACAGGAAAATGGTCTGGCTGAAGGGCAGCACGCCGGTGATCGCGAGCAGGCCCGGCGGCATGCTGGCCGGGTTCGCCTGCAGCTGCGCCGCCGACGAGGACAGGCCCATCGCCCAGATCGCGCCGAGGCCCAGGTAGGCCGCCGCGCCTGCCGCGCGGTAGTCCATGCGCAGCTGCGTGCGACGCGCCAGCGCGCGCACCAGCAGCCCGCCGAACACCAGCGAGAAACCCCAGGAAAGCAGCGACGCCAGCATGCTCACCAGCGCGACGTACACGATCGCGCCGCGCCCCGTGCGCGGCGCCCGTGCCAGCACGTCGATCAGGCGCGCTACCACCGGCGCGGTGGCCAGCACGTAGCCGCCGATCACCACGAAGGCCATCTGCATGGTGAACGGGATCAGGCTCCAGAAGCCGTCGCCGAACGCGTTGACCGTGGCCACCGGCGTGGCGCCGAACGCGAAAGCGGCCACGGCCACCAGCACCACGCCCAGCGCCGCGAACACCCAGGCATCGGGAAACCAGCGCTCGGCCCACGCCGCGCTGCGCAGCGCCGTGCGCGCCATCCAGCCGTCTTGCGATGCGTTCATGCCGTTCTCCGCGCCGTGATCGCGCCATCGTCGCGCCGCGACGGCGGTGCCGGCAAGCCGACCATGGTCGAGCGGCGGCGGCGCCGCCGGCGGCAGGCCCGCCGGCCGGCCCTACGGTTTGGCCGCGCTGCGCCTTGTCCTGGCCAGGGTGATCACCGCCACGCCGGCGAGGATGATCGCCATGCCGGCGAGCTCGAACGGACCCACCTGCTCGCCGGCCAGCAGCACGCCGAACAGCACCGCCACCGGCGGGTTGACGTAGGCGTAGCTGGTGGCCAGCGCCGGGCGGGCGTGCTTGAGCACGTAGAGGAACGCACTGAACGCGATGATCGAGCCGAACACCGCCAGGTACACCACCGCCAGCGTGGCGCGGGTGCCCGGGTGCGCGGGCAGGCGTTCGCCGCTGGCGAAGCCGACGGCGAGCAGGGCGATGCTGGCGCACAACATCTGCGCGGCGGTGTTCATCGGACCGGTCGGCATCACCTTGCGCCGGCTCCACACCGAGCCGAACGCCCACGCCGCCGCCGCCAGCAGCAGGGCCGCCGCGCCCAGCGACGAGCCGGCCAGGCTGCTGCCCAGGTTGAGCACGATCACGCCGGCGAAGCCGATCGCCAGGCCGATCGACTCGCGCCGGTTCGGCCACTCGCCATACATGCCGGAGAACAGCGCCGCGAACAGCGGCATGCTGGCCACCGCCACCGCGGCGACGCCCGAGCTCACCCGCTCCTCCGCGAAGCACACCAGGCCGTTGCCCATGCCGAGCAGGAGCAGGCCGGTGATCGCCGCGTTGCGCCACTGGAGGGGTGTCGGCGAGGCCATCCCGCGCCAGCGCAGGAAACCGTACAGCGCGATGCCGGCGCCGAGGAAACGCACGCCGGCAAGCAGAAACGGCGGATAGCTTTCCAGCGCGAAGCGGATGCCCAGATAGGTCGAACCCCAGATCACATACAGCGCGAACAGCGCCAGCGGGATCAGGAAACGGGGATCAGTCAGGCTGCGCGGCGTGTCGGCCGCGAGGGACGCAGGGATCTCGGACATGGGGAGGGATCGGATGGGGGAGCCGCATTATCCCCGCGCGGCACTCCCGCGCGCACGCGTGCCTCAATGCGTGACCGGGCGCCCCTGGTGGATTACCCGGAACTCGCCCTCCAGCACCGCCGGCTGGGGTTTCCCCGCGCCTTGGGCCGTCGCACCCGCGGGGGCCGTCGCCGGGGCCTGCCCCTGCTTCCACTGGCGGATCGCCAGCACGATCACGCCGCCGACCAGCAGCACGCCCGCCACCACCAGGCCGAACACCAGCAGCACGCCGATCACGGCCAGCCCCAGCAACAGCGACAGGAAGCGCGCCAGCGGGTGGCGGGGACGGCGTCCGAAGGGGAATCCCCTGGAGCGCATGGAATGCAGGTAGAGACGCATGTGTTAAAAACTCGTGTGGTAAAATCAACGACTTACGCTACCACGATGGGGCCTCGCAAACCGTGAGGCAAGTGCCGATGGATACAGTGAACGAGACCGGACCGACCCCGGCCCACGCCGTGTGCGCGCTGGAGCAGGTGCCCGATGGTGGGGCCACCGCGGTGGACGCGATCCTGGCCGACGGGGAGGAGAGCCTGATCGTGCTGCGCCGGGGCGGGCAGGTCAGCGGCTACCTCAACATCTGCCCGCACGCCGGCAACCGGCTCGACTACGCGCCGGGCAAGTTCCTGCTGAAGAACGACAGCCTGATCTGCGCGGTGCACGGCGCCGTCTTCAACCAGGCCGATGGCCTGTGCACCGGCGGCCCCTGCCGCGGCCAGTCGCTGCGCGCCGTGCCGCTGCGCGTGGTCGACGGCACCGTCTGCCTCGACCCCGCCGCGTTGGCCTGAAGCTTTTTTTGCCCGCCTCTTCAGCGGAACAGCAGGTTCACCGCGATCAGGGTGACCACCAGCACGGTCAGCGTCAGCGGCAGGCCGACGCGCAGGAAATCCTTGCCCTTGTAGCCGCCCGGGCCGGTGACCATCATCAGCGCGGGGTGGCCGGAGCTGAGCAGGAAGGTGTTGGACGAGGACACCGCGATGATCAGCGCGTAGGCGGACGGATTGCCGCCGGTGGCCACCGCCACGCTGATCGCGATCGGCACCATCATCACCGTGGCGCCCACGTTGGACATCACCTGCGAGAACAGCAGGGTCAGCACCGCCAGGCACAGCTGCAGCACCCACGGCGAGGCGCCGCCGAGATGTTCCAGCACCCCCTGCGCCAGCCACGCGGCGGTGCCGGTGGCATCCATCGACCAGCCCAGCGGGATCAGGCAGGCGGTGACGAAGATGGTCTTCCAGTTGATCGCCTTGTACGCTTCGTCCATGTTGAGCACGCCGGACAGGAGCATCCCGATGGCGCCGGTCATCATCGCGATCGACAGGTCGAGGTTGGTGAAAAGCGCCAGGCACTTGGCCAGCAGGAAGAAGCCCACCGCCTGCCAGATCTTGCCCGGGCGCTGCTCCTCCTTGGGGATGTCGGTGACCACCACCAGGTCCTTGTCCTCGGCCGCCAGCGCCAGGTCGCGCCAGTTGCTGTGCAGCACCACGGTGTCGCCGGCGCGCAGGCTGACCCCGCGCACGTCGTCGCGGAACACCTGGTCGCCGCGGTTCACCGCCAGCACGGAGATGCCGAAGCGCTTGCGCAGGCGCAATTCCGCCACCGTGTGCTTGATGAAGCGCGAGACCGGCGGGATCACCACCTCGGAAATGCCCGCGCGGGTAGGGTTGAACAGCTCGCCCAGCTGGCGCATGCGGGTGGACAGCCGGCACAGCTGGTTGTTGGCGAACTGGTTGAGCTGCTCGCGCGGGCCGAGCACGCCGAGCACGGAACCGACCCAGATCACGTGGTCGGCCGGCGGCGCCATGCGTGCCTCGTTGCCGCTCTTGATCGCCAGGATCAGTGGCGCCTGGTGCAGCGATTCGGCCTCGCCGATGCTCATGCCCACCAGCGGGCTCTCCGCGGTGACGGTGAGCTCGGCGGTATCGCCGCCGATGCCGTAGGTCTCGGCGAAATAGCTCTCGGTGCGCCCCGGCGTGACCTTCAGCCGCTCGTCTTCGTGCCCGGGCAGCAGCTTGCGGCCGAAGAAGTAGAAATACGCCACGCCGACCAGGGCCAGCGCCAGGCCGACCGGGGTGACGCTGAACAGGCCGAACTTCGGGATCGTGTGCGCGCCGGCCGGCAGGTTGAGGTTGGCGCTCGCGATCAGGTCGTTCAGCACGATCAGCGGCGAATTCGCGATCAGCGTGGTATTGGTCGCGGTGAGGATGCAGAACGCCATCGGCAGCAGCAGCCGCGACAGCGGCACGCCGGTGCGCGCCGCCAGCCGGCTCGATACCGGGATCATCAGCGCCGCCAGCGCCTGGCTCGGGATCACCGCGCTGAACAGGCTGGCGACCAGGTTGATGACCACGCCCAGGCGCGACTCCGCGCCGCGCGCCATGCGCATCACGAAGTTGGCGGTGAGGTTGAGCACGCCGGCGCGGTCCAGCCCCTCGCCCATGATCATGATCGCGATGATCGCGATGACGGCGTTGCCGGCGAAGCCGTCGAACACGCGGTCGGCCGGCAGCAGCCCGATCAGGCCGATGGCCACCACCACCAGCAGGGCCACCATGTCGGCGCGGATCCACTCCAGCACCAGCATCAGCATGGTGAAGCCCACCAGCCCGAGCACCAGGATCATTTCGGGGGTGAGCGAGAGTGCCACTAGCCGACGTCCCGACGGGGGGATCGACGATGCTGGATCCAGTTGTGCAGTGGAGGCCTCACGCTGCTGCCGACGTGTCCCTGTGTGGGGGCAGTATAAGCGCGCCGGTGCACGCGCTGGTGAACCGCGCGGTGCTAGCTGCGCCGATAGAGCAGGTCGCGCACGCCGTGGCCGAGCTTCAGCCCGCGGCGCTCGAAATGGGTCTCGATGCGCCATGGCGGCTTGTCGGCATAGGCGCCGGGCGCCACCGCGTTGCGCCATTGCGGCGCCGCTTCCATCACCTCCAGCATGTGCTCGGCGTAGGGCTGCCAGTCGGTGGCCAGGTGCAGCAGGCCGCCGGGCGCCACGCGCGTGGCGAGCAGGGCGACGAAATCGGGCTGGATCAGCCGGCGCTTGTGGTGCCGCTTCTTGTGCCAGGGGTCGGGAAACCAGATGCGCGCCTCGGCCAGCGCCGAGGGGGCGATCTCGTGCTCCAGCACTTCGACCGCGTCGTGCTTGTAGATGCGCACGTTGCCGGCCTCCCGCGCGGCCAGCGCGTTCATCAGGCGCCCGACGCCGGGGCCGTGCACCTCCACGCCGATGTAGTCGCGCGCCGGATCGTGCGCGCTGGCCCAGGCCAGCGCCTCGCCGTTGCCGAAGCCGATCTCCAGCACGCGTGGCGCGCTGCGGCCGAAGCGGGCGTCGAGGTCGCGCGGCGTGCCGGTGTAATCCAGCCCGTAGCGTGACCACAAGGTGTCGAACGCGCGCTGCTGCGCCGGGGTCATGCGCCCCTCGCGCAGCACGAAGCTGCGGATGCGGCGCAGGTGCGCCGGCAGGTGGTCGGTGTCGTCAGAGGTCATGCGAGGGTCCGGGCAACCAGGTGGCCGGCGGCGTGGACTCGGCGGCCAGGCCGGGGCGGGCGGCAGACTTTAACAGGTCGGGCCTGGCGGCGACCTGCCGAAGGAGGCCGTCCATGGCCGCCGCGAAGCGTCGGATCAGCTCACTGCTCGCGCCGCTGGCGGTGGTCGACCTGCCGCCCGCGCTGCACCTCGGCGCGCACCGGCGGCGCTTCGCGGCGTGGCGGCGTGGCACGCGGCGCGGGGGCCGGCCGCGGC
>JBDZVT010000021.1:0-49299 GCA_040255835.1 Lysobacteraceae bacterium | reverse complement strand
CCTGCTGCGACATCGCGATCGGCGTGGACGGCGCCAAGTTCGCGCTGTCGGAGGTGAAGCTGGGCCTGGTGCCGGCAGTGATCTCGCCCTACGTGGTCGCCGCGATCGGCCTGCGCGAGGCGCGCCGGTTGTTCGTCAGCGGCGAAGTGTTCGATGCCGCCGAGGCGCGACGCATCGGCCTGCTGCATGCCGTCGTGACCGGCACGGAACTGGACGCGGCGATCGAGCGCCAGCTGCATTTCCTCGCCAAGGCCGGGCCGGTGGCCCAGCGCGAAGCCAAGCAGCTGGCGCTGCGCATCGGCGGCGCCGATCCGCTCACGGCCGAGCGCATCGACACCGAAAACGCCGAACTGATCGCCCGCCTGCGCGTCTCGCCGGAAGGCCAGCATGGCCTCGGCGCGTTCCTCGACAAGCGCGCGCCGTCATGGGTCGCCGGTTGACCACGGAGCCACGAGCATGACCAAACCGATCCTCAACCTCGCCGACGTGGTGGTGCAATCCGCCGCCGACACCCCGATCCCCGCCGGCCTGCCACAAGGTGCCACCGCCGAACGCTACGACCTGCGCTGGGGTGAGGTCGCCAGCCGCATCGGCGCGCGCCAGCTGGGCTGCAATCTCACCGTGGTCGCGCCGGGGAAGAGCGCCTGCCCCTTCCACAGCCACAGAGCCGAGGAGGAAATGTTCGTCATCCTCGACGGCGGCGGCGAGCTGCGCTACGGCGACGCGCGCTATCCCGTGCGGGCGGGCGACATCATCGCCTGCCCCACCGGCGGCCCGGAAACCGCACACCAGATCATCAACACCGGCGTCACGGAAATGCGTTATCTCGCCATCAGCACCGTCGCACCGGCGGAAGTCTGCGAATACCCCGACTCGGGCAAGTTCGGCGCCTTCGCCGACGCCACGGCGGCGCGTTTTCGCCACATCGGGCGCACGGCCGACGCACGCGATTACTGGGAAGGCGAGTAACGCGATTGCTGCGCCGCGCATCGCCGCGCAGGCGCATCTGTTAATTTGCCAAGGCTTTGCCTCGGCCAAGGAATCCACATGTTCGAACGCGTACTGATCGCCAACCGTGGCGAAATCGCCTGCCGGGTGATCCGCACCTGCCGCCGCCTCGGCATCCGCGCCATTGCGGTGTATTCGGAGGCGGACCGGGACGCGCAGCACGTGCGGCTGGCCGACGAGGCCTGGCCGATCGGCGGCCCGCTGCCGGCCGACTCCTACCTGCGCATCGACGCCATCCTGGAGGCCGCGAAAAAGAGCGGTGCGCAGGCCATCCACCCCGGCTACGGCTTCCTGTCCGAGAACACGGCCTTCTCGCGCGCCTGCCGCGACGCCGGCATCGTGTTCATCGGCCCCGACCCGGAAAGCATCGAGGCGATGGGTTCCAAGGCCGCCGCCAAGCAGCTGATGGCCCGGCACGACGTGCCGCTGGTGCCCGGCTACAGCGGCGACCAGCAAGACAATGCCTTCCTCGCCGAACAGGCGCACCAGGTCGGTTACCCGCTGATCATCAAGCCCTCGGCCGGCGGCGGTGGCAAGGGCATGCAGATCGTGCGCTCGGACACCGAGTTCCCCGAGGCGCTGGCCACCGCGCAGCGCGTGGCGCAGGCCGCCTTCGGCGATGCCTCGATGCTGCTGGAACGCTACGTGGAGCATCCGCGCCACATCGAGTTCCAGATCTTCGGCGACCGCCACGGCAACATCATCCACCTCGGCGAGCGAGAGTGCTCCGCACAGCGGCGCTACCAGAAGGTGCTGGAGGAAACGCCCTCGCCCTTCCTCACCCCGGAAAAGCGCGCCGACATGGGTGCCGCCGCCGTGGCCGCCGCGCGCGCGGTGAACTACGTGGGCGCCGGCACGGTCGAGTTCATCGTCGGCCCCGCGGGCGATTTCCACTTCATGGAAATGAACACGCGGCTGCAAGTCGAGCACCCCGTCACCGAGCTGACCCACGGCGTGGACCTGGTGGAGTGGCAGCTTCGCATCGCCGATGGCGAACCGCTGCCGCTGGCCCAAAACGAGGTGGTTTCGCACGGCCACGCGATCGAGGTGCGCCTCTACGCGGAAGACCCGGACCAGAACTTCCTGCCCGGCTCCGGCAAGCTGCAGACGCTGCGCCTGCCGAGCCCTTCGCGGCACGTGCGCCTCGACGGCGGCGTGGTCGAGGGCGACACGGTGACGATCTTCTACGACCCGATGATCGCCAAGCTGATCGTGTGGGACGAGGATCGCCCCCGAGCGCTGCAGCGCATGCGCGAGGCGCTGGCCGCCAGCGAGATCATCGGTCCGAAATCCAACATCGGCTTCCTCGAACGGCTGGTGCGCCATCCCGCCGTGGTCGAAGGCCGCATCGACACCGGTTATCTCGATCGCCACCTCGAAGAGTTCCTGGTCGGCGACGTGGCGCCGGGCGATACCGTGCTGTTCGCCGCCGCCACCGCCGCCCTGCTCCACGACGAGCTCGGCATCGAGGGCAGCGCGGCCGACCCGCACTCGCCCTGGGCCCGCGCCGACGCCTGGCGCATCGGCCACGCCGGCAAGCGCATCGTGGCGCTGACCTGGCGCGAACAACGCTACGACATCGAAGCGCACGGCCACGCCGGCGACTACCAGCTGCGCCGCGGCGAAACCACCTGCGAAGTGCACGGCGCACGCCTGCTGGACGACTGCCTCAGCGCCCGCTTCGACGACGAGTCGCAACGCGTGCCGCTGCGCGTCGATGCCGCCCACGTGCTGCTGCACGACGCCGACGGCCAGCGCTACAGCTTCAGCCGCGCCGCCGCCTTCGCGTGGGAAGCGACCGACGCCGCAGGCGGCAACCAGATCATCGCGCCCATGCCCGGCCGCATCGTGCTGGTGAAGGCCAGGGCGGGCGACGCGGTCGAACAGGGCCAGGAACTGCTGGTGATGGAAGCGATGAAGATGGAACTGGCCTTGAAGGCGCCGCGCGCCGGCACCATCGAAAGCATCAACGCCACCCAGGGCGAATTCGTCGAAGCCGACGCCGTACTGGTGCGCTTCGCCGATTGAGCTCGAAAGCCCCTCTCCCGCCGGGAGAGGGGTTGGGGTGAGGGTTCGGGCAGGCCAGAGAGTCCATTTCGGCCTCGCACCCTCATCCGCCCCTTCGGGGCACCTTCTCCCAGGGGGAGAAGGGAAATGATGTCCTCCGGAGCTTTTTCATGAACACCTCCAACCACGTCCGCATCGTCGAAGTCGGCGCCCGCGACGGCCTGCAGAACGAGAAGACCCTGCTGCCGGCCGAGGTGAAGATCGCGCTGATCGACCGGCTCTCCGCCACCGGCCTGCAAACCATCGAGGCGACCAGCTTCGTCAGCCCGAAATGGGTGCCGCAGCTGGCCGACGCGGCCGAGGTGTTCACCCGCATCCGCAAGCTGCCGGGCGTGAGCTACCCCGTGCTGGTGCCCAACCTGCAGGGCTACCAGCGGGCGCGCGACGTGGGCGCCAGCGAGATCGCCGTGTTCACTGCTGCCTCCGAGGCGTTCAACCGCAAGAACATCAATGCCTCGATCGACGAGTCCATCGAACGCTTCATCCCGGTGATGGAACAGGCCCGGGCCGACGGCGTGCAGGTGCGTGGCTACGTCTCCACCGTGCTCGGCTGCCCGTACCAGGGCGAGGTGCCGGTCAGCGACGTGGTACGCGTGGCGCGGCGCCTGCACGAACTGGGCTGCCATGAAATCTCGCTGGGCGACACCATCGGCGTGGGCACCCCGGCCAAGGCACGCGCGATGCTGCACGCGGTGGCGCAGGAGGTGCCGATGGCGGCGCTGGCCGTCCATTTCCACGACACCTACGGCCAGGCGCTGGCGAACATCCTGGCTTGCCTCGAAGAAGGCGTGCGCGTGGTCGACAGCGCCGTCTCCGGCACCGGCGGCTGCCCCTACGCGAAAGGCGCCACCGGCAACGTGGCGAGCGAGGACGTGGTCTACATGCTGCACGGCTTAGGGCTGGAAACCGGCATCGACCTCGACCTGCTGGTCGCCACCGGCGCGTGGCTGGCCGCGCAGCTGCACAAGGAAACCGCCAGCCGGGTCACCCGCGCCCGCACGGCCGTGGCCTGAGCCACTCGCGCAATCCCGGCCGCGATCACTATCATCGGTTTTCCGGTCGACGAGATGACGCGATGCGCACGAGCCTGATGACCCGGTGGCGGGCGGCGGCGGCCCTGCTGATCCTGTTTTGCAGCCTGTCCGCCGGTGCCGCCACGCCGAAGGGCGACTGGTTGCTGCTGCCCGAACGTGTCTGGACCGCCGACGGTGATGCCGCGCATGCAGGCTGGGCCGTGCTGGTGCATGACGGCCTCATCGCCGCGGTCGGCCCGGCCAACTCGATCGACGCGCCCGCCGACGCCAGGCGCGTCGAACTGCCGGGCGCCACGCTCACCCCAGGCCTGATCGACCTGCACTCGCACCTGTTCCTGCATCCGTACAACGAGACGCTGTGGAACGACCAGGTGCTGACCGAGCCGCAGGACTACCGCACGCTGCTGGCGGCAAAACACGCGCGCGACACCTTGCTCGCCGGCTTCACCACGCTGCGCGACCTGGGCACCGAAGGCGCCGGCTTTGCCGATGTCGCAGTGAAGCGCGCGATCGACGAAGGCCTGATCCCCGGCCCGCGATTGTTCGTGGCCACCCGCGCGATCGTCGCCACCGCCAGCTACGGTCCCGGCCCGCGTGGCTTCCGTCCGGACATCACCCTACCCGGCGGCGCGCAGGAAATCAGCGGCGTCGACCAGGCGATGGCCGCGGTGCGCGAACAGGCCGCGCGCGGCGCCGACTGGATCAAGATCTACGGCGATTACCGCGTCGGTCCCGACGGCGCCACCGCGCCCACCTTCACTCCCGCCGAACTGAAGGCGCTGGTCGACACCGCGCACCAGATCGGTCGCGCGGTCGCGGTACATGCGGCCAGCGACGCCGGCGTGCGGATGGCCGTGGAAGCCGGCGTGGACAGCGTGGAACACGGCTACGGCGCCAGCGAGGCCACGTTCAAGCTGATGAAGCAGCACGGCACCGCCTATGAGCCCACGCTCACCGCGGTCGAGTCCACCGCCGAATACTTCCAGCATTACGTGCCCGGCAAGAGCGAACCGACCGAGCGCATGCGCGAAGCGGAACACGCGTTCCGCACCGCGCTGAAGCTGGGCGTGACGATTGGCAACGGCAGCGACGTGGGCGTGTTCGCGCACGGCGAGAACTGGCGCGAGCCCGCGGCGATGGTGGCCGGCGGCATGACTCCGGTCCAGGCACTGCACGCGGCCACCAACGTGGCGGCGAAGATCCTGCGCCAGTCGCAGCGCTTCGGTCGCATCGCGCCAGGTCTGGCGGCCGACCTCGTCGCCTTCGACGGCGACCCGAGCACGCAGATCAGCGCCCTGCAACACCCGGTTTTCGTGATGAAGGCCGGTCTCCCCTATCTGACTCCCGCAGCCACCCCATGACCGACACGTTCCTGATCCGCCCCATCGAATCCAGCGACAACGCGGCCATGGCCGCCATCATCCGCGCCGTGATGCCCGAGTTCGGCGCCGATGGCCCCGGCTTCGCGATCCATGACGCCGAGGTGGACACGATGTACCAGTCCTACGCACAACCGCGCAGCAACTATTTCGTGGTCGAGCGCGACGGCACGGTGATCGGCGGTGGCGGCGTCGCGCCCTTGCAGAACGCCGAGCCGGATGTGTGCGAACTGCGCAAAATGTACTTCCTGCCCGCCGCGCGCGGCATCGGCGCCGGCACGGCGATGATGCAACGCTGCCTCGACGCGGCCCGCGCGCACGGCTTCCGCCGCTGCTACCTGGAAACGCTGACCGGAATGGACGCGGCGCAGGCGCTGTACAAGCGCAGCGGCTTCACCGCGCTGTGCGCGCCGATGGGCGGCACCGGGCATTTCAGTTGCGACCGCTTCTTCATCCGCGACCTGTGAGGGACGACGATGGCCAACCATGATCCGCGCGTCGATGCCTACATCGCCCAATCCGCCGAGTTCGCCCGGCCGATTCTCGAGCACCTGCGCGAACGCGTGCACAACGCCTGTCCCGAGGTGGAGGAAAGCATCAAGTGGAGCGTGCCGTTCTTCAGCTACAAGGCCGCGCCGCTGTGCATATGGCGGCGTTCAAGCAGCACTGCAGTTTCGGTTTCTGGCTGTCGAAGGAAGTCACCGGCGGCAGCGACGAGGACGGCATGGGCCAGTTCGGCAAGCTCGCCTCGCTGATGGATCTGCCTGCGGACAAACAGCTCGCCACGTACTTGAAAAAAGCGATGGCACTGAACGAGGCCGGCGTGAAGAAGTCACGTCCGAAGGCCGCTGCGAAACCCGCACCGACCCTGCCGGACGAACTGGCCGCAGCGCTCACCCGGAAGCAGCACGCCGCCGCGCGCAAGACCTGGGAAAGCTTCGGCCCCGGCGCGCAGCGCGAGTACGTCGACTGGATCACCGAAGCGAAGGCGGACGCCACCCGCCAGAAACGCCTCGCCACCACCCTGGAGTGGCTGGCCGAAGGCAAGAAGCGCCACTGGAAATACGAAAAGTGCTGAAGGCCACCGTTCGATGATCCGCACCGCCCGCGACGAGGATGCCGCCGCCATCCACGCGATCTACGCACCGTCGATCACCGATGGCGTGGCCACCTTCGAGACCGCGCTGCCCAGCGTGGACGCCATGCGCGAGCGCCTCCGCGCACGCCTCGAGCACTACCCCTGGCTGGTATGGGAAGAAGCCGGCGACGTGCTGGCCTACGCCTATGCCGGGCGCTTCCGCGAGCGCGCCGCCTACGACTGGATCGCCGAGACCTCGATCTACGTGCGCGCCGACGCGCAGCGCCGCGGCATCGCGCGCAAGTTGTACGGCGTGCTGCTCGAGGTGATGCGGTTGCAGGGCATCACCCAGGCGATCGGCGTGATCACCCTGCCCGGCACCGCCAGCGTGGCGATGCACGAGGCCATGGGTTTCAGCGCAGCCGGCGTGTGGCGCCAATGCGGCTACAAGCTGGGTCAATGGTGGGACGTGGGCGTGTGGCAGAAGGAACTGCAGCAACCGGCCACGCCGCCGACGCCGGTCACGCCGTTCCCTGCGCTGACCGGCACCACGGCGCTGGGCGCACTGCTGGGCTGATCCAGCACATCCGACCGCGACTCCGGCACGCGGCCGGTGCAGCCACGTTCAACGAATCGAGTTGATCGCCTTGACCAGGCTGCCAAGCCAATCCCATACGTCGGGCAGGAAAACCATCACCAGCAGCGAGCCCAGCCCGAGCAACTTGGGCGCGAGCGCTGCCAACGCAGCGCCGAAGGAGAGACGGTCCTTGTTGTTGGTGAACATGCAGCCGAGCAGGCGATCCTTCTCCAGCGTGATCACCGCATGGACGATGGATGCGGCGCCCAGGGCCAGCAGAATCACCGCCACCGTGGTCTGCAGGCGCTGGTAAACGGGTGGATAGACCTGAATCAGCACCAGCGCCAGCGCGGCACCGAGTACGGAGCACCACGCCGCCGAGCGCACCGCGACCGCGGCCTGTTTCATTTCCGCCACCAGTTGCGCCTGCCACTGCGCAAAGCTGCCCTCCGAGCCGCCCTGGAACGGCCAACGTCCCGCAAGCAGCGCCTTCGTCTGCTCCGCCCACGACCCGCTGCCGGGCAAGGACCACGCATGGTAGTTGTCCATGCGCATGCCGATGTTGAACGGGCTGCGCGGCGGTTCATCGAGCATGTCCGGAGTGGGCCACTTCTCGAGGTGGGGGTCGACCTTCGATTGGGCATGCACCGCATGGACGGTCTTGCCCAGCTCCCGGCAGAAGCCCTGCCAGCGATCGAGCGCTTCCATGAAAACGATCAGGAAGAACGTGCTGCTGCCCAGCGTGAACAACCCGCTCAGCACGGACACCCATGCCGAATCCACCCCGGTCGGGGTCCGGTCGGCGACGCTCAGGTAGAGGCAGGCCAGCATCACCGGCATCGCGATGATCGCCCACCAGCGCCCCAGCGGCCCCAGGCGTTTCCCGAGTCGCGATCTGTAATCCAGCGTCCTTGCCAGGCTCGCGTAACGGGTGTTCCAAACCTGCCCACGCAGCACGGTGAACGCGATGAAGCCGGCGTATGCCAGGCACAGGCCAAGCAGCGTCCAGGCATCGCGACCGTGCGCCAGATAGTCGGCGTGATCGCGCGCGTCTCCGAACTCGCCAGCCAACTTGGCGACAGCCAGGATCAGCCCTGCCAGCGCGAAGGCCAGCCACACCCACAGCCAGGCCACTGACATCCTGCCCGACCCGTCCTGTCCACCGGGCGCGAGCCGGGCCCAGCGCAAGGCATGGCGGACCACCGGCAAGGTCACCGGCGCCCGCTTGTGACCGTTGCGCAACAGCCAGGCCGTCACCAGCAGCATGCCGACGAAGAACAGGCTCATCATCAGATAGATCGGCTGCTGCAACTGCAAGCGGGTATCGGCGACGATCAGGATGCTGCGCACGGGCTCCTCGTCGACCGTCTGAAAGCCAGCCAACGTGGCGACCAGCATCGCCGGAGCCGGCGCCAGCGCCGCGCCGAAAGCAAGCGGCTCGTCCGGATGGTTCGCCAACTGGACCGCGGCCCGGAATGTGTCCGCCGCATAGTCCGTGGCAAAGGCGAAGTAACGAAGATTCCCGCCTCCGCAGTGCACTACGGAGGCGCGTTGACTCGACGGATCAAGGCAAACCAGCGTCCTGCCCGCCGGCATCGTGATGCTGCCCCGGCTGATCGAACGATAGTCCGGGTGTACCAGCAGGTTGTCCTGTTCGAGCACGATCGGCAGCGCACCGGGAAGCGCGTTGCGGATCTCGCTCAACAGGAACAGGCGATCGCGCACGTCGGTCGCCACGATGATCACGGCCGCCGGATGCACGTATTTGTTCAAGGCATCGAAGGTCTGATAGAGCATCAGCTCGTCGGACCGCGAACTCAGGCTCGGCTGATACGTGGGCGGCTGGTCGATGCCCTGGTCCACGCCGGTGAGATCCAGTTCGAGCAGGCGCTCGGGCATGATCTGCTGCCGCTGCTTGTCCCTGGCTTGCCGCATGCGCACGTGCTCGGCACGGATCGAGGCGATGTTGGGCGGAAACTGCACGTTGACCAGTTCGATGCCGCCCTTCGGGTGCTTCGTGGCCTCGCTGGCGGCACCCATGCCAAAGCTCGACTCCTCGCTGAAGATGACGACCTTGTTGTTTCCGTGAACGCGTTTCTCCAGGTAGTCCAGCACGCGCCGCATCTGGTCGGAAACACTGTAGGCCAGCGTGGCGTAGTGCAGTTTCACGGCGACATCGCCTGTCGCAGCCGCGTGCAGGTACTCGTGGTACTGCACGCCATTGTTGCTCCTGATGCTCGCCGATGGCGAGAGCAGGCGGATGTCGACGGAACTTGCGGCGGCCTTGGTCGGCGACGCACCGCGGCCGCACCCGGCGTCCGCCGAAGCCGACGCTGCCCGGCTCAACGCGGCAGCCATGGATTCCATCGATCCGGAAAACGCCGGGCCGATCACGTTCAGGCGATGCGTGCAGATCGGTGTCGTCGTTGCCGCCGTCACGGGCAGGTGGTTGCAGTCGACGCCTTTGAAGTCATCCGGATGCAGGGACGCACCGCCGGCCCCATCCAGGGCCAGCGCGCAATGCGCCGCGCTCGCAAAGGCCAGCGGGTGCACGCCCGCGCGCGGCGTCTCGCCCACCACGAACAGCGCGAAATAGGTCGAGCCGCACACGCCGCCGGCCGCCGGCTCCTCGTTGCACCCGCGCCAGTCGTCCCGGCGGAAGAGCATCACGCTGGGCAACGCCCGTGCTTGCCGGTTCTCGGATACCTTTTGATCGCCGTGCTGGTCCACCTCGCGCGGCGTCCAGGTGAAGGCAAACCCATCGAGCACGTAGCCGCTGGCCTGGAAGGCGCTGGTCAACGCGGCCATCTCGATGTCGAACGATCGCCCCAGTCGGGTCTCCACCGGATCGGGCACGGTCACCACCGCCGCGTGTACCCGGATGGACGCCTTCTCGGGGAGATGCTCGAACGGGCGCAGCGGGTGGTCGAGTTGCGCCACGGTGAGGTAGTAGTCGCTGGCGTCGACCTTTGTCGCGGTGGCCGCGGAGGGTGGCACTGCCGCAGGGCCAGGAACTTCGGCGGGCTGCACCAGGGGCAACCAGGCCAGCATCAGCAAGGCCGCGCCGAGCCGGAAGACCATCCCGGCCGGGGTGCGTCGCGCGAGGCACGAACCGCGGGACGGCGCGCGCCGAAGAGCGCACCGCTGCCAGACCCTGGCGTGCCGAAGGCTGGATTGGCCCATGGCCCTTCCCCGTGCCCCGCTGGCGCATCCTGCACCGCAGCCCCTGCGGCCGCCACTCTATACCCGTTATCGGGGGTACGCACGTGCGGGGCAGCCGATGGATCCGGCTTGCCCCCGCCGTGTCGGGTGGGCCCGCTTACTGGTTGAGCAGCAGGTCGATGATCGCGCCGGTGGCGATCGCCACCAGCAGGAAGTCGCCGTTGTCGCTGCGCACCCAGTGGTAGCCGCGGGGCGGCGTGCGCAGGTGGTGGTGATGCCAGTCGGTCACCACGTAGCGGGTGCGGTACTCCACCGGCAGGTAGCCGCCACGCCGGTACCAGCCCTCGTGGCGGCCGCGGTCGCGCCAGTTCACGTAGTGGGGGTGGCCGGGCCGGTGGTCCGGGCCGCGATGGTCGCGGGGATGGTCGTAGTGCCCATGCCGGTCACGATCATGGCCATGGTCATGCCCGTGGCCGTGGTTCTGGGCCAGTGCCGAGCCGCTGGCCAGCATCAGCCCCACGCCACACGCAATCGACAGACTCAGCAGCTTCTTCATGTTCATGCGTTGCACCCCTGCGTTGGATGGAAAAGCGAAATCCGTCCGGACGGATCCGTCCGTCGTGACGGCCCGGCGCCAACATGGCCGGAAACACCCCAACGGCGCGTGAACCGGCTGTCATGACAGGCTTTGCGTTCAGCCTGCAGTCGAGCCTGCCGGTCGGCTACCATGGCGGTTTTTCGACACCGGTTCCAAGGATCCCCATGCAGCTCGATCAGGTAAAGGCAATCATCACCGGCGGCGCCTCCGGCCTCGGCCACGCAGTGGCGCAGCATTTCGTCGCCCACGGCGGCCAGGTCGCGCTGTTCGACGTCAACGAGGACAAGGGCCACGCCGCCGCGAAGGAACTGGGCGACGCCGCCCGCTTCTTCCGCACCGACGTCACTTCCGAGGACGGCGTGGCCACCAACGTCGCCGCCGCGCACCATGCCATGGGCGGGCTCAACGTGGTGATCAACTGCGCCGGCATCCTGGGCGCGGGCCGCGTGCTGGGCAAGGAAGGCCCGATGCCGCTGGCCACCTTCTCCGGCACCGTGATGGTGAACCTGGTCGGTAGCTTCAACGTGGCCAAGGCCGGCGCCGCGCTGATGCAGAACAACGAGGCGGGCGAGGACGGCGAGCGCGGCGTGATCATCAACACCGCTTCCGTCGCCGCCTACGAAGGCCAGATCGGCCAGGCGGCGTATTCGGCATCGAAGGGCGGCGTGGTCGGCATGACCCTGCCGATGGCGCGCGAACTGGCCCGCTTCGGCATCCGCGTGGCGACGATCGCCCCGGGCATCTTCTGGACGCCGATGGTCGACGGCATGCCCGAAGCCGTGCAGCAGTCGCTGTCCGCCTCGATCCCGTTCCCCTCGCGCCTGGGCCAGCCGAACGAATACGCCGGCACCGTCGCCTTCATCCTCGGCAATCGCTACATCAATGGCGAGACGATCCGGCTGGACGGCGCGGTGCGGCTGCAACCGAAGTAACCCACCTATCCGTCATCCCTGCGAGGCGCTTTCCAACGGCCGAAGGGCCGGCCAAGCAGGGATCCAGTGACTTGAACGCCCGCGGATCAAAGACGCTGGATTCCTGCCTTCGCAGGAATGACGACAACGAAACGCTTCCATTATCTGGCCCCACACCCATGAAAGCTTCCGACGTCAAGAAAGGCAACGTGGTCGAGCACGACGGCACCGTCTACCAGGTGCGCGACATCGAGCGCAGCGCGCCCACCGCGCGTGGCGGCAACGTGACCTTCCGCTTCACCATGTATTCGATCCCAGGCGCACGCAAGTACGACCTCAGCCTGCGTGCCGACGATGACCTGAAGGAAATGGACCTGGTCCGCCGCGCGGCGAACTTCTCCTACATGGACGGCGACGCGTTCGTGTTCATGGACGCGGAGGACTACACCCAGTACCTGCTCTCGCCCGAGCTGGTCGGCGACAACGCCGGCTACATCGTCGAGGATCTGGAGGGCTACTACGTGCAGCTGATCGACGACGCCCCGGTCGGCCTGCAGGTGCCCACCAGCGTGGTGCTGACCGTGCTCGACACCGCCCCGGAGATGAAGGGTTCCAGCGCCACCAAGCGCAACAAGCCGGCCAGGCTCAACACCGGCATCGAAGTGCAGGTGCCCGAGTACATCAGCGTCGACGAGAAGGTGTGGGTGAACACGCTCACCGGCGAGTTCGCCGGCCGCGCGTGACGTGGACCTGTAGGAGCGCACCCTGTGCGCGATGCTTTCCGTCACATTGCCGAAGAGCATCGCGCACAGGGTGCGCTCCTACGGTCGGCGTGATGTACTGAAGCGGCATGTCTCCCGACAACACCTATTCCCTGCGCGCGCATGCCATCGAGAGCCTGACCCAGGTCAAGCGACCGAACGTGCCGTGGCGGGTGGTCGTGCGCAACACCGCCGCAGTAATACTGCCGCTGGCGGTGGGCATGGCGACGGGCCACCAGACGATCGGCCTGGCGGTGGCCAGCGGCGCGCTGAACGCGATGTTCTCCGACCAGCCCGGGCCGTATCGCCAACGTTTGCGGCAGCTGCTGCTCAATGCGCTGGCCGCGGGCCTGGCATCGCTGGCCGGTTTCCTGCTGGGTGACCAGTTGCTGCCGTTGCTGGTGATCACGGCGGCGCTCGGTTTCTTCGGCGGCCTGCTGGTGGTGTTCGGCCCGGATACCGCGCGCGCCGGCATGACCAGCATGATCCTGCTGGTGATCACGGCCGCCTCGCCGCAGCCGTTGCCCGGCGCGCTGGGCGGCGCGGCGCTGATCTTCGCCGGCGGCCTGCTGCTGGCCGCATTCTCGCTGGCGGCGTGGCCGCTGCAACGCTATTGGCCCGAGCGCCATGCGCTGGTCGAGGTGTATCGCGGGCTGGCCATGCTGGCACGCGAAACGCGCCACGACGAAACCGACGTGCCGGCGCTGAGCGAGGCGATGACCGCCTTGCAACACACCTTGCTGGGTCGCCACCGTGCCCACGGCCGTGCGATGGAGGCGTTCGGCGTGTTGCTGGAGCTGGCCGAGCGGATCCGGCTGGAGCTGACCGCGATCACCGAGCTGCATGCGGACCCGCCGTTGCAGGCCGGCTTTCGGAATGCTGCCGCCGACGTGCTCGCCGCGATCGCCGACGCACTCGAGCACGGCGATTCGCCCACGCGCGCCGATGCGCTGCTGCAGGCACTGCGCGCACGGCACGATGGCGGCGGTGGCCGGACACCGCACCGGGACGCGCTGCTCGGCCAGCTCGCGGCCGCCGTGCGCAATGCCGACTGGGCCGGCAGCCGCGGCGAGCTGCGCGCCAGTGCGGCGGAAACGCACCTGCCGTCGGCCCTGCGCAGCGCGCCGATCCGCGCCACCTTGCGCGCCAGCCTCACGCCGCGTTCGGTGGCGTTCCGCCACGCCGTGCGCATGGCCGTGTGCCTGACCGCGACGCTGGCCCTCTCGCGCTGGCTGCACCTCCCGCACGGCTACTGGCTGCCGATGACGGCCGCGATCGTGCTACGCGCGGATTTCGCCGCCACCTTCAACTTCGGCCTGTTGCGTGTGCTCGGCACCGTGCTCGGCCTGGTGCTGACCACCTTGCTGCTGTACGTCACGCCCGACCAGCCGTGGGCGCACCTCATCCTGATGGCCGTGCTGTGCATGGCCTTCCGCTACCTGGCCGGCGCGCACTACGGCGTGGCCGTGGCCGCGCTGACCGGCACCGTGGTGATCCTGCTCTCGTTCGAGGGAGTCGCATCCGATGCGGCCGTGCTCGATCGCGTGATCAACACCGCCCTGGGTTGCGGCGTCGCGCTGCTCGCCTACGTGGCCTGGCCGACCTGGGAACGCAGCCGTGCCCGCGACGCGCTGGCCGGCATGCTCGACGCCTACGCCGGCTACCTGGACCACCTGGCCCGATGCGGCGGCGCGGTGCGCGGCGAGATCCGCTCGGCGGCGCGCACTGCGCGCATCAATGCGCAGGCCTCGATCGAGCGCATGCGCAGCGAACCGGCCACGCCGCCTGCATTGCTCGCGCTGGCGCGCCAGCTGCTCGCCAACGGCAACCGCCTGGCGCGCACCGCGATGACCCTGGAAGCGATGCTCGGCGACCTCGCCAGGCTGCCGCCGCAGACCGGCCTGGCCGCGTTCATCGAGGAAGCCACCCGCGCACTGCGTGCCATTTCCGACGCGCTGCGCCAGCAGGCGCCGCCGGCCGACCTGCCCGACCTGCGCGCGGCGCAGCGCGCACTGATCAGCCGCGCCGGGGGCGCCGACGCCGCCCTCGTCGAAGTGCTGGGCCGCATCAGCGACCGCCTGGTGGACAACATCGACACGCTCGCCCACGTGGTGGCGCGCAGCCAGCAGCAAGCCGGCCGCGGCGCCCGCCCGCAACCGTCCCCGGCGTGATGCCACGGCCTCCGGCGGCGCAGGCGACGGCGCCGCGGGAAGGTTTTATAGTGCATGGATGCTCAAGATCGACACCCATGCGCACATCCTGCCCCGCGACTGGCCGAACCTGGCCGCCAAGTACGGCGACGACCGCTTTCCGGTGATGACCCATACCGATGGGCGCCACCGCATCTACAAGGACAGCCGGTTCTTCCGCGAGGTGTGGGATTCGGCGTTCGATCCGCAGATGCGCATCGACGACTACGCCCGCTTCGGCGTCGACGTGCAGGTGATCTCCACCGTGCCCGTGCTGTTCTCCTACTGGGCGCCGGGGCACCAGGCGCTGGAGCTGCACCGTCACCTGAACGACCACATGGCCGGCATCTGCCGCGACTACCCGCGCCACTACGCCGGCATCGGCACGGTGCCGCTGCAGGCGCCGGACCTGGCCGTGCGCGAGCTGGAACGCTGCATCGACGAACTGGGTCTGCAGGGCGTGCAGGTCGGCTCGCACTGCGGCGACTGGAATCTGGACGCGCCCGAGCTGTTCGCGTTCTTCGAGGCCGCCGCCGACCTGGGCGCGGCGATCCTGGTGCACCCGTGGGACATGATGGGCATGGCCAGCATGCCGAAATACTGGATGCCGTGGCTGGTCGGCATGCCCGCCGAGCAATCGCGCGCCGCCTGCTGCCTCGCCTTCGGCGGCGTGCTGGAGCGGCTGCCGAAACTGCGCGTGATGCTGGCCCACGGCGGCGGCAGCTTTCCATACACCATCGGCCGCATCGAACACGGCTTCCGCATGCGCCCGGACCTGGTCGCCACCGACAACCCGCGCAACCCGCGTGAATACCTCAAGCGCTTCTACTTCGATTCCTGCGTCCACGACGACGATGCCCTGCGCTATCTGCTGAATGTGACGGGCGTCGGACAGGTCATGCTGGGCACCGATTATCCTTTCCCGCTGGGGGAACAGGAGCCCGGCAGCGGCATCGAGGCGCTCGGCCTGGACGAGGCCGGGCGCGAGCGGCTGTTCCATGGCACCGCGCTGGAATGGCTGGGCCTGCCCAGGCATCGTTTCGTACCCGACCACACCCGACCGGAGCCCGCATGAATCTCCTTCGCACGACCACCCTGGCGATCGTCGCCACCCTGCTCCTGGCCGGTACGGCGCAGGCCGCCGAAGTCAGCATGGCCGGCGGCGCCATCACCTTCGACACGCCCGCCAACTGGATGCCGATCATGCAGACCGAAGGCGACACCGAGGCACAGGTGTTCCAGGTGCCGGACCCCTCGCCCACCGGCAAGAGCAGCCTCGCGCGCGTGAGCGTCACCGTGACCCAGGCGCGGGACATCAGCAGCTTCCACCAGTTCATGGCGCAGGCCACGGCCAAGGCGCTGGCCCTGCCCGGCTACCAGCAGGACAAGGTGCCGCCGGTACCGAACAGCAATCTCTACACCGCACAGGAAAACGGCACCGCCTTCAGCTACACCGAGCACTACTGGTTCAAGCACGGCTACGCGATCCAGCTGCGCTGCGTGCGCCCGACCCGCAGCCAGGCCGGCAGTGGATGGCAGGCAGAGTTCGACAAGGGTTGCGCTGCCCTGGCCGTCCAACTGAAATAACCCCCTGTAGGAGCGCACCCTGTGCGCGATGCCCTTTGTCACGTGACGAAAAGAGCTCGCGCACAGGGTGCGCTCCTGCATCGACGCCACAGGACACCACCATGCCCGACTACCAGCCCACCATCGCGTGGGCCACCACCCGCGATAACGCCGATCCGCTGCGCGCCTTCCGCGACGAGTTCCTGATCCCGCCGCACGAAGGTCGCGACAGCACCTATTTCTGCGGCAACTCGCTCGGCCTGCAGCCCCGCGCCGTGCGCGAGGCGGTCAACGCGGAGCTGGATTACTGGGGTGAGCTGGGCGTGGAAGGCCACTTCAAGGGCCGTCTGCCGTGGATGGACTACCACGAGTTCGTGCGCGACGACCTCGCCGCCGTGGTCGGTGCGCAGCCGTCCGAAGTGGTGGCGATGAACACCCTGGGCGTGAACCTGCACCTGATGATGGTGAGCTTCTACCGCCCCACCACCGAACGTCCGGCGATCCTGATCGAGGCCGGCGCCTTCCCCACCGACCGCTACGCGGTGGAATCGCAGATCCGCTTCCACGGCTTCGACCCCGCCACCGCATTGATCGAACTGGAAGCCGACGAGCCGAACGGCATCGTTTCCATCGCCGCCATCGAGCGCGTGCTGGCCGAACACGGCTCGCGCATCGCCCTGGTAATGCTGCCCGGCGTGCAATACCGCACCGGCCAGGCGTTCGACCTCAAGGCGATCACCGCGCTGGCGCATGGGCATGGCTGCACCGTGGGTTTCGACCTTGCCCACGCCGTCGGCAACCTGCCACTGCAACTGCACGACAGCGGCGCCGACTTCGCGATCTGGTGCAGCTACAAATATCTGAACAGCGGCCCCGGCGCCGTCGGCGGCGCCTTCGTGCACGAGCGCCACGCCAGGGCCGTGCTGCCGCGCTTCGCCGGCTGGTGGGGCCACGACAAGACCACGCGCTTCCAGATGGGCCCGCAGTTCATGCCCACGCCCGGCGCCGACGGCTGGCAGCTCTCCAACCCGCCGATCCTGGCACTGGCCCCGCTGCGCGTGTCGCTGGAAATCTTCCGCCGCGCCGGCATGGCCGCATTGTGCGAGAAATCGCGGCAGCTCACCGGCTACCTGGAATGGCTGGTGCAGACGCAACTGGCCGACGTGCTGCAGGTCGTCACCCCCGCCGACACCGCACGCCGCGGCGCCCAGCTCTCCATCCGCGTGATCGCCGGTCGCGAAAAAGGCCGTGCGCTGTTCGAGTACCTGATGGCGCACGGCATCATCGGCGACTGGCGCGAACCCGACGTCATCCGCATCTCCCCCGCCCCGCTGTACAACCGCTTCGCGGATTGCCTGGCGTTTGCGGAAGCGGTGCGCGAATGGAGCCGCGGCGGCTGAGCTGAGCTCTCCGTATGGCCCTTGGCCCGGGCTCTCCCTTGGTGCCAAGCTGCGGCCCAACAATTGGTTCAAGGCGATGGCTGCACCGCCCCTTCCTCCAGCGTCAGGTGCCACATGGTGATTGTCGCTTCCGCTCTGTTCGCCGTAATGGCTTCACAAGCCATCAGCGCGGCGAGCATCGCTCCTCCGCCGCATGGTCAAAGCGTTCAAGTGGTGCCGTACATCGGGGAGGTAACGCGCGGCAACAATCCGCAATGGGTCGAGGTTGGCGGAGGCATGTGGTCCCCAAGTCCCGCGCAGCTCCGAACTGTTCGCGACGAATTCAGGGCTTACGTTCAAGCCCAGGCTCGGGATGCGCGAGCGGATCTGTCGCCTTGGGAATCGTATACCTTTCAGTATCAAGGGCAGCTTTTACGCGGTAAACAAGTACTGTTCATCTATGCGTTCTGCCAGATGGCTGCCGATTACCCAAGACGCAGACTTGCTCGCCAGTTCTACCTCGTGTCCGACGGTGGACCGTGTTACTTCAGAGCATGGTGGAGTCCAAGAAGCGATACGTTCATCGGCGTCAGCTTCAACGGCACGGGATGACGCCGGGTACCTGGTCCGAGGCGGTCGGCCCCGCCGCCGCTGACCCGCCGTAAAGTGTCGCATCAGGTGTCGGGCCTTCACTGGAGCTTTCATGCGCGCAGAACATCTCGGGTCGTGTCTTTGCGGCGCAGTGCGCTTCAGGATCACGGGCGCGTTCGAGCGCTTCTATCTCTGCCACTGTTCGCACTGTCGCAAGGACACCGGTTCCGCGCACGCCGCCAACCTCTTTTCGTCCACGGCCAGGATCGAATGGCTGTCCGGGCAGGATCAGGTGAACACCTTCCATCTCCCGCAAACGCGGCACCGGAAGTGTTTTTGCGCGGTCTGCGGCTCGGCCCTCCCGATCTCGTCACCCACGATGCTTGTCGTTCCGGCGGGTAGCCTGGATACGCAGTCTTCCATCACTCCCGATGCCAATATTTTCACGGCAAGCAGGGCCGCCTGGGACCACGAGTTGGCGCTTGCACCGGGTTTTGACGCATACCCGCCTCAGGCCGAACAGTGATTCCATGCGCGGGCCGCCTTTGGGCCGGCACGCGAAACCCCTCCTGCACGAAAACCGCACCCAAGCTTCATCCGCTCTTGAACGGTGCGGCGCGATGCTGGGGGCTCTCCCGCAGAGCAGAGCCTCCCATGAAGAACGACGCCCCCGCCCATACCGACCTGCACGAACTGGGTGAGCTGATCGACGACATCGAGGTGGCCATGCTCACCACGCATGCCGCGGACGGCTCGCTGGTGAGCCGCCCGATCCAGACGCTGAAGCTCGATGCGAACGGCGAGCTGATCTTTTTCACCGCGGCCAACAGCCACAAGATCGCCGAACTCACCGACGACGCCGAGGCGAACCTGGCCTACGCCCACCCCGGCGAGCATCGCTATGTGTCGGTGCGTGGGCGCGCCCGCATGGATCGCGACGACGACACCATCGACGAGTTGTGGACGATCGCCCAGAAGGTCTTCTTTCCCAAGGGCCGCGACGACCCGAACCTGATGGTGCTGCGCATTCGCGTGCGTGACGCGGTGTACTGGGAAACCGCCGACAGCCTGGTTGCGCGCGTGGTCGATTTCGCGCGCGGGCTGCTCGACGAGCAGCCCGGCGACCTCGGCACGCGCGGTCGGCTGGAGGGCTGAACGCCCTGCCCCGTCGGGGCCGGCCCACGAGCCAGGGCGGCAGGCCTGTACCATCGGGCGGATCAACTGCCTGGAATCCACCCATGCCCTACGCCGGCCCCCTCTTCACGCGCGACGTCGCCGACTCGCTGCTGGCCGCGCGCGCGGAAGAGGCCACGACGTGGACGGGTTCGCTGGACCTGGGCCGCTCGACCGGCACGGCCCCGCTGCACGCGCGGCACTGGTGCTGGCGCGGCGAGTCGCATCCCTACCCCGGCAAGCTCAAGGACCGCACGATCTACTTCCGCGACGGTGACGGCTACGCGCCGGCGGCCCGCTTCGCCGGCGCGCTGATCAAACTGGTGCCGACCGAATGGGGCGTGCCCACGTTCGAGATCGACGGCATCAAGATGCTGCCCACGGCGAAGGCCTCGCCGCTCGCCGATGCGCAGCGCAAGGTGGCGCTGGTCGAGCCGCGCGGCAAGCAGGTGCTCGATACCTGCGGCGGCCTGGGCTATTTCGCGGCCTGTTGCCTGGCGGGCGGCGCGGCACGCATCCACTCGTTCGAGAAGAACGACGACGTGCTGTGGCTGCGCACGCTCAACCCGTGGTCGCCCGACCCGGCGGACAGCGGCGGCCGCCTGCAGCTGGAGCACGCCAACGTGTCACAGGCCATCGGACAACTCGCCAGCGCCTCGTTCGATGCGCTGCTGCATGATCCGCCGCGCTTCGGCATTGCCGGCGAGCTGTACTCGCAGGCGTTCTACGGGGAACTGGCGCGGGTGCTGCGTCGGGGCGGACGGCTGTTCCACTACACCGGCAGCCCGAACAAGCTGACCAGCGGCCGCGACGTGCCGCGCGAAGTGGCGCGGCGGTTGGAGCAGGCGGGGTTCCGGGCGGAGCTGGCGCTGGACGGGGTGCTGGCGACGCGGCGGTGAGCCTGGGCGACGTTTCGACTTCGCCCGCTGCGCGGGCTACGCTCAACGGGAACGGAGGTAGGGCGGGCACTGCCCGCCTGGTCGTGTCGCGCAAGGCCGGCGGGCGGTGCCCGCCCTACTTGCCGGACGGTGCTTGCGGCGCGGCGTTGGGGGGCGCGCCGGTGGATGCATCCGCGCCGCGCTGCACCGCCTTGATGAAGGCGCGGCGCGATGCCACCAGTGCTTTCGAGGTCGCCTGCGGCCACGCGCCCACCTGCACGATCACCAGTTGCCGCGCGGGGTCGACGTAGACCATCTGGCCGAAGATGCCGATCGCCGCGTAGCTGCCGTCGGCGTCGGTCCACCACAGGTAGCCGTAGCCATGGCCGGGGCTGGCCACGTCCTGCTGGCGGTGCACGGCGCCGTGCAGCCACGCGTCGGCGATCACCGGCTGGCCGTGGATGCGGCCGCCGTCGAGCATGAACTGGCCGATGCGCGCGTAGTCGGCCAGCGTGGCGGAGAGCCCGCTGCCGCCGGTGTCGCTGCCGTCGCATTCGTCCTTCAGCCAGTACGCGTCCGAGGCCATGCCGTAGGGCTTCCAGATCGTCTGCGACAGATAGCTCGCCAGCGACTGGCCGGTGGCGCGCTGGACCAGGATGCCGAGCAGATCGGTTTCGGCGGTGTTGTAGTTCCAGTGCGTGCCGGCGGGGTACGCGCGCGGCAGCTTGGCCAGGTACGAGATCACGTGCGGCTGGCCGTTCTCGCAGGCGCTGCGGTACATCTGCGCCACGTCGGAATGCGGATCGTCGTAATCCTCGTTCCAGCGCACGCCGGAGGTCATCGTCAACAGCTGCTCCACGGTGACCTTGGCGTAGGCGGTGCCGCGCAACTGCGGGATGTAGGTCTCCAGCGTGTCGTCCATGCCGTGGATGTCGCCGCGGCGCAGCGCGATGCCGAGCAGGGTCGAGGTGACCGACTTGGCCACCGAGAACGAAGTCCAGCGCTGCGTGGGGCCGAAGCCGGGTGCGTAGCGCTCGACGCGGATGCGGCCATGCTGCAGCACCATCACGCCGGCGAGGTGGTGCTCGCTCATGTAACCGGCCAGCGTGATGCCGGCGTCGTCCCAGCGCGGGACCAGCGGCGCGCCCTCGGGCAAGGCGTGCACGTGGCTGCCATGCGCCGCGCGGTCGGCGGGAAACAGTTCGTACATGCGCGGGAACTGCGCCGTGCGCTGCGCCTGCGTCCAGAACAGCACGTCCTCACGTTGCTGGCCCACGCTGGGTTTGTCCTTCGCCACCAGCGGCAGCGGGACGACGAGGCACAGGACGAGGGAAAGCAGACGCAAGGCGAAGGTCGAACGCATGGCGGTTCCGTAACGGGGTCGAGGACGCGGGCGCGTGGTCAACCGCGAGGTGGGCAAAGGCCGCGCTCGCAGGAGGCGAGGCGACCGTAACCCTTCAATTCTAGTCGCCACCCCGCCGGACGTCATGCCCGCAACGTCCCGCGGCGCAGGTCCGCGGCATGACACGCGTCACTGGAACGCCCGACGGCACCGCCCAACAATGCGCCATCGATCATCACCGCGCAGGAGCGGCCCGCCATGTCACGTCGAAACGGAAGCTACGGCATCGATGCCCCGTACGTGCCCGCCATGATGGCCGCCGGCCTGCTCGTCTGCCTCGGCCTGATGGTGTTCGCGGACGTCGGCGGGCTGTGGATCACGGCCGTTGCGATCGCCGCCATGCTCGCGCTGTACCTGCACACCACCTTGCGCGGCAAGTTCGTGGTCTGGCGGGAGCTGCTCGACGCACAGGCCTGGCGCGGCGACGAGGAGGTGCTGGATCTCGGCTGCGGCCGCGGCGCGATCCTGCTGATGGCCGCCACCCACCTGCCCCACGGCCGCGCCACCGGCGTCGACATCTGGAGCAGCAAGGACCAGTCGGGCAACGCGATGGAGGTGACGGCGCGCAATGCACAGGCGGAAGGCGTCGCCGATCGCGTCGAGCTGCGCACGGCGGACATGCGCGAGCTGCCGTTCGCCGACGCGAGTTTCGACCTGGTGATCTCCAACGTGGCGATCCACAACATCAGCGATGCCGCCGGCCGCGACCGCGCCATCGACGAGGCGTGGCGCGTGCTGCGACCCGGCGGACGCCTGCTGGTTGCCGACATCTCCAGGAGCGCCCAATACCAGCGGCACCTGCATGCACGCGGCATCGACAGCGCGCGCCGCTCGCTGGGCTGGCGTACCTGGTGGGGCGGGCCGTGGATGTCCACGATGCTGGTCACGGCGACGAAGCCGGCGACACCCCGCCCGTAGGAGCCCGCTGGCGGGCGATGCTTTTGCTTTTCGCCCTGCGAATCCCGAATCCGAATCCTCGCACCAAGAGCATCGCCCGCCAGCGGGCTCCTACGGGTGGGGCTTGGTGTTCTTCGCTGGCACCAGCTCCGCCACCACCGGGAAGTGGTCGGACGGGTAGCGTGCGCCTTCGTGCGTGGTCACCGTGCTCACCGTGCGCGCCTTGAAACCGCGGCTGAGGATCCAGTCGATGCGCCGGTCGGGGGTGCCGGTGAAGTTGTGGAAGGTCTTCGCCGGGCCGGAGTGTGTGGCGGCTTTGGTCCAGGCGTCATGCAAGCCGCCGGTCAGCTTCGCGTGCACCGGGGTGTCCGGCGCGCAGTTGAAATCGCCGGTGAGGATGACCCGCGCATCGGCCGGCAGCTGGCCGATCCAGCGCAGGATTTCCGCGGCGCTGAGCATGCGCGGGCGCACGTCCTCGTCGCGGTAGGGGAAGTGCGTATTGAGATACTCGAACGTGCCGCCGCCATCGCGCAGGCGAAACTTTGCCCAGGTGACCATGCGCGGATACGGCTGCCCCCAGGTGATGCTGCCGGGCACATGGGGCGTGTCGGACAGCCAGAAATCGCCGGAACGCATGACCTCCAGCCGGTCGGTGCGGTAGAACACGCCCATGTGCTCGCCCTTGCGGCCGCCCTCGCGGCCCTGGCCGAACCAGGCGTAGCCGGGGAGATGCGCGGCGAGGTATTCGCCCTGCTCCTCGGTCAGCTCCTGGGTGCCGAGCACGTCCGGGTGCTGCGCGCGGATCACCTGCACCATCAGCTCGCGCCGGTGCTCCCACGCGTTGGCACCCTGGTCCACCGGCACGCGCACGTTGAAGGTCATCACGCGCAGCGCGGTGTCGCGCGCCGACGCGGCGTCGCTCGCGCCCATCGCCAGCGCGCAGGCGAGCACGGCAATCCAGTGGCGTGGTTTCATGGCCTTCCTCCGTACCGAATGGTTCGCCCGAGCTACCGCCGCGCCGCGATGATGTCGCCGAGGTAATCCGGCGTGCCCTCGATGCGCTGCAGGTGCGGATACCGCAGCCCGCCGTGGTAATCCACCGCCACCGTGCGGAAGCCGCCCTGGTACTTCAGCAGCAGCTTGATCGGCGCGTTGCCGCCCTTGGCCGCGGTGATCGCATCCTCGAGCACGTCGGTGCTGTACGCCTGCCCGTTCACCGAGACGACGGTGGCGCCGGTGCTCACGCCGGCCTTGAACGCCGGGCCGTCCCAGCGCACGTCGTTGATCTCGCCGCTCTTGGTCAGCGTCAGCCCGATCGACCAGGCGAAGTTGAACATGTGCCGCGGCGATTCCGGGCGGCTTTCGTATTGCTTTTCGTAGCTGCTGGGCTGCTCGGTGTAGACCAGCTTCCAGCCGGTGGCCTCCAGGCCGCGGGCCAGCGGTGGGTCGAGCGTGTCCACGCGCGCGTGCAGGAAGCCGGCCCAGTCGTTCTTCGCCACGCCGTTCAACGCGGCCACCACGTCGTCGAAGGCATAGGTCCTGGTGACGAAGCTGCCGTCGTCGACGCCGAAGAAGTCGCGGGCGAAATCATCCAGCGACTTGCGCCCATGGGTGAGCGCGCGGATCTTTGCGTCCACCGCCAGCCACAGCATCTGCCCGCCGCTGTAGTACTCCTCGCTCATCTGCCAGCTGCGGTAGGGCAACGCCGCGCGCAGCGCGGCGGTGGGATCGTTGGTGGTGTCCTCCAGCGTGCGCCAGCCGAAGCCGACGCGGTTGCGGTCGTAGTTGGCCGCGACCATCGCCAGCGCATCGCGGAACTGCTGCGCCGTCCACAGCCCGGAGCGCGCGGTGAGCACGAAGCCCCAGTACTGGGTCTGGCCCTCGTACACCCACAGCAGCGAATCGCCCATCGGCACGTTGAAGTTCGGCGTCCACAGATCCGCCGGACGACGGAACTTGCCGTTCCACGAATGCGTGTACTCGTGCGCCAGCAGGTCGCGGTTGGGCGCGTTGTCGGACCAGGCGGTGAAGTAGTCCGCGTCCAGGCCGTTCTCGCTGGACTGGTGGTGCTCGGTGCCGTTGCCGGCCAGCACGTCGGAAAGCGAGAACAGGAAGTCGTAGTGGTCGTAGTGCTGCGAGCCGAACAGCTTCACCGCCTGGGTCACCAGCGCGCGATGCGCCTTCAGCTGCTCGGGGGTGATCTCCAGGTACTTCGGCGCGTCGGCGACGATGTCCAGGTGCACCGGCACCTTGCTGCCCGGGGCAAGGTCCACGCGCTTGAAATAACGCCCCGCGTAGACCGGCGAATCCACCAGCGTGTTGAAGGTGACCGGCTTGAAGGTGACGGTGTCGCCCTTGCGCGCCGAGGTTTCCAGCGCGGTGCCGAGCTGCCAGCCCGGCGCCAGCGTGAGGCTGGGCGCGACCGTGATGCCCCGCGTGTAGTGGCCGGCCGGATACAGCGCGACCTTGCTCCAGGCCATGTCCATCATGCTGTCGGTGATCTCGAAGCCGCCGCGGCGCGGGGACAGGTACTGGAACTGCACGTCCAGGCTGGACACGCCGGCGGGCACGTCGAGGTGGAACGCGTAGACGTTGTACTTGTCGCGCTTCCACGCCAGCGGCTTGCCGTCGGCACCAAGCTTCAGGCCGGCCAGCATGTCGATCGGGCCGGTGGGCGAGTGATCGCCCGGAATCCACTGCGGGTACAGCAGGGTTAGTGGGCCGGCCACGACCGGAATCGTCTCGTGCACGCGGAAAATGCCCTGCGTCGTGTCGCTGGCATCGACATGCAGGTCGATCGTGCCGGCGTACGGCGTGTCCTGCGGGTCCGGCACCTGCAGGCTGCGTTGTTGCTGCGCCAGGGCGACGCCGGCAAACAGCGCCAGAGCCAGGGACATCAACAGACGGGCCATGAGGCGGAGCGACGCGCCCGACGGCCGGGCGATGGAATCAGCGGACATGAAGAACTCCGGCAAGCTGAAGGGAATCCGCCGAAACTAGCACCACTGCGACTTCACGCAACAGCATCCACCGCCGCCGCCAGGCCAGGCCGCGCTCAGCTGCCGTCGCCCACCGGCTCCGCCAGCGCAAGATCCTGCCGGCCCGTGACGGCGGGAACCACCGGCAACGGAGGCGGCACAGGGGTGCGATAGCGCCGCACGAAAGTCGCCTTCACGCGTCGCGAACGCCACACGTAGGCGGCCCAGATGGCGGCGCCCAGCGAGTTTCTCACCGTGGCGGCGATGTCCTGCCGGGTGGGCTCCGCGCCCGGCACCAAGTTCGACAGCAGCAGGTCGCACACCTGCAGCGCGATGCCGGCCAGCAGGGCCAGCACGGCCACCCGCGGGAAACTGCTGCGCCGCTTGAACAGCAGCACCAGCAACAACCCCGACAGCACCCACTGCGCCAGATTGGCCGCCAGCTCGAACAGCAGGAACGGCGCCCACAACGCGTTGTACTTGCTGCTGCCGTAGGTGGTGAGTTGCGCCCAGGTGTCCACCGCCGTGGCACCGAACGTCTGGTCCAGGTAGTAGCCGAGTATCACCGGCCGCAGCACCAGCACCACGGTCAGCAGCGCCAGCCACCCGCCGAGTCCGGCCAGGCTGGTATCGCGCCCGCTCGCCGGCGGCGGATCGTAGCGGTGCGCGCGCACCGCCAGCCAGGTGAACAGGCCGAACATGCCAAGCGCCAGCAAGGCGACCGGCCAGTTCATCCGGTCCAGGCCCGATGCGTGGCTGCCGCCCCCGGCCGCCGGCTTGCTCCACGAGAACTCGTAGCCGGCCAGCTTTCGCGCACGCGCCAGGTTGGCAAGGTAACGCGGCATGTCCTGCGCAGGCACCTCGTCGGTCAGCGTCTGGAAATGGTCGGTGATGACCATGTTCAGACCGTCCCGCTGCTCGGTCTGCTCGAAGCGGAACGCGGGATCGTCGATCGTGGTGGTGCCGAGCTTGAGCGGCCACTCCTCCGGCAGCAGGATCTCGGTGCGCTGGCTCACGTCGCGCGGGTAGGCCAGTTGCAGCGGCGAGCTGCGGATGGGCACCGCCGGATCGCGCAGCACCTCGGCGATGTCGGCCACGTGGATGGTGGCGACATGGCCGGCGCCATCGTCGGTCGGCCGCGCGATCTCGCCGATGAGGTAGTGCTCGGTGGTGGTGATGCGGTTGGCGGCCTCGTCGTCGTGGATCTGCAGCGGCGCCGCCACCGTGATGTGCGGGTAGTCACCGGCGTAGAAGTTGAGGTAGTTCTTCTGCACCTGCGCGGCATTGGTCGAGGACAGGCTCGCCCGCAGCGACTCGGCGGCATCGCCCCAGGTGGTGGTCTCCACGGTGTACGGCACCGGCTGGTCGAAACCGGCGCGGGCGTCGAACGTGACCCGCAGCTTGCGCCCGGAAGCGTCCGGCGCGTGGCGGTCCATCGCCACGAGCCCGCGCGTGGCATCGTCCACGACCAGAGCCGGGCCGTAATCGGGCTGGAACAGCCGGGCGAGGTCGGCGTTCTGCACGCGCCGCGTAGGGTCGATCCACCAGGTCTTGCCGTCGACGTGCGCGCGGACCAGCACGTGGTCGAACGCACCGGGGTTGGGCAGCTGGTCGGCCACGCCCCGCTGCAGGTCCGTGTTGACCAGGGCGGCACGCGCCTCGATGCCAAGGTGCTGCAACAGTGTCAGCGTGAGCAGCGTCTTGTCCTTGCAATCGCCGAAGCGGCGCGCGAACACCAGTGCCGGCGGGTTGGGCGCATGCGAGTTCTGGCCGATCTCCACGCCGAGGTAGCGCACCTCGCCCTGCACCAGCCGCAGGGCCGCGAGCATCCTCCCGGCCGGTGACGGCTCCGCCCGCGCGATGCGCTCGACCACCGACTGCAGGGGCCGGTCCAGGCTGGCCGGCACCCGGTAGAGCGGTTTCGCCCAGCGCGCCACGGCGGCCCAGTCCGGGTATTCGCTCCACTGGATCTCGGCATACGGCGAGTACCAGGCGGGTGCACCCTTGTCCACCGTCACCACCGGCGGATCGGCCACGTCCCAGACGTGGTCGGTCAAGCCGCCATGCCGGCTCACCGACGCTTTCGCCGCCGCCTGTGGCGAGGTGATCCTGACGGTGCGCTCTTGCGGCACCAGCAAGCGCGCGTGCAGGCGCGCCACCGGCACCGAGAACTGCAGCAGCATGCTGCCGAAGTCGCGGCCGGCGAACACCGGGTTGCGCCCGATCCGGCTGTACGCGTAGTCGATCGTGTCGCCCACGCGCACGTCGTCGAGGAATACATTGACGGTCTTGGTGCCGTCGTAGATCCGCGCTTCGAGTTCGGTCTCCCGCTGCAGCACCCGGATCCTGGCGGTGGCCAGCTTGGGGATGACGCGCCCGTTGCGCACGATGTCGATCGAATGCAGCACCAGCTTCTGGTAGGACGGATCGAACGCAATCTCGATGTTCGCCGCGCTTTCCACGCCGCTGGCCGCCACGGCCCGGGTCACCAGCCGGCGGTACGTCACGCGCTGTTCGCCGGCGAGGATCTGCGTATCCATCAGCAGGTAGGCCACGCCGTCGCTGCCCCGGGTGGCCTGGTTGGCGCCGGAGGTACCCGGCGTGACCGGAACCACCCAGGCCGGCACCGCGCCGACCGTGTATTCCGCCGCATGGCCCGCGCAGGCCGCCGACAGCAGCAACCCGCCCAGCAGCACCGCCCACCATGCACCGCCCCGGTGCCGCGCCAGACGCGCACGTCCGGCGGGACGCGATTGCTCCCCCATCACGGTTCCGCTCCGATGTCCCCCAAGGCTCGAATCCTACCCGATCCACCGCCGCGGACACCGGAGCCACGACGGCGCGGCAGGCTCACGCCTGTCCGCCGCGTGCCGGCCAGATGCTACTGGGCCTGGAGGGAGCTCAATGCCTTCTGCGCATCGGCATGGGCGTCGTCGAGCGTGGTGGCCTTCAGGCCCGACTCGGCCTCCTGCAGCGCCTGCTGCAACTTCGCCTCGGCGGCCGCATCGCCCTTGGCGTCGACGATCGCGCCCTGGCCCATGCCCTTGCACGGATTGGCGGCGTTCGCGTCGAAGCCGGTGCCGGCGGGGCCGACCAGGCAGTTCACCACGTGCTGCAGGTGGGCGTGGGCCATTTTCAGATCCGCGGCGCCGAGCGCCATGCCGGCGTGTGCGGCGGCGGTCTGCACCTGTTTCGAGGCGGCGGGTGTCGCGGTCTGTGCGGCCAGCGGCAGGGCGCAGGCCAGCAGCAGGACTGGCAGACAACGTACGACATGCTTTCCCATGACAAGGCTCCCGAGTGACGCGGCGCGGGCCGCGGGTCCGCGCAACGTAGCGCGAGGCAGGTTGCCGGAATGTGAGGCCGCACCGCGCGGCTTGTTGGAGCGCGCCGGCGCGCGGCGTATCCTGACCGGCGCTGATGGTCGGGGCCGCGCGATTACAGCCCGGTGCGGCCGGCGGCCCGATCCGGCGTGCGGCGTGGACCAGCCAGGCATCCCCCTCACCCGCGACCCATCCCCGCATGAAAGACACCGCGTCCAGCCCCCCATCCCTCGCCATCGCCAGCGAAGCACCCGGCGCGCCGCCGCTGGTCGCGGCCGCGACCACCACCCCGCTGTCGATGACGCGCTACAGCGTGCTGGGCGCGGTGAGTTTCGTGCACGTGCTCAACGACATGATGCAGTCGGTGATCCTGGCGATCTACCCGCTGCTCAAGGGCGAGTTCGCGCTGAGCTTTTTCCAGATCGGCGCGATCACGCTGACCTTCCAGCTGACCGCGTCGCTGCTGCAACCGGTGGTGGGCATGGTCACCGACCGGCATCCGCTGCCGTACACCCTGCCCGTCGGCATGTGCTTCACCCTGGCCGGCCTGTTGCTGCTGTCGGTGGCGCCGAGCTACCCGGTGCTGCTGCTGGCCGTGGGGCTGATCGGCTGCGGCTCGTCGGCGTTCCACCCGGAATCCTCGCGGGTGGCGCGGATGGCCTCGGGCGGGCGCTACGGCCTGGCGCAATCGGTGTTCCAGATCGGCGGCAACCTGGGCCAGGCGCTGGGGCCGCTGATGGCCGCCGGCGTGGTGCTGACCCTCGGCCGCGCGCACGTGGGCTGGTTCGGGCTGGCGGCGCTGCTCGGCATCGTGGTGCTGCTGCAGGTCAGCCGCTGGTACGGCCGGCACATCGACGAGCGCGTGCGCAAGCGCCACGCGTCGGACCAGCCGCCGTTCCCCGCCGCCGTGGTGCGCCGCACGCTGGGCGTGCTGATGGTGCTGATGTTCTCCAAGTTCTTCTACCTGGCCAGCATCAGCAGCTATTACGAGTTCTACCTGATCCACCACTTCGGCCTGTCGATGACCCGCGCCACGCATCTGCTGGCGGTGTTCCTGATGGCGGTGGCCGCCGGCACGCTGATCGGCGGGCCACTGGGCGACCGCATCGGCCGCAAGCAGGTGATCTGGGTGTCGATCCTCGGCATCGCGCCGTTCACCCTGCTGTTGCCGCACGTCGGGCTGGCGTCGACGGTGGGCCTGAGCGTGGTGATCGGCGTGGTGCTGGCCTCCGCCTTCCCCGCCATCATCGTCTATGCGCAGGACATGATGCCCCACCGCGTGGGCATGGTGTCGGGCATGTTCTACGGGCTTTCGTTCGGCCTCGGCGGCATCGGCGCGGCCGTGCTGGGCGTGGTGGCGGACCGCTACGGCATCGAGTTCGTGTACCAGCTCTGCGCGTTCCTGCCGCTGCTGGGATTGCTGGCGGTGTTCCTGCCCGACGTGCGCCCGCCCGGTCATGCGGTGACGGTGCGCAAGCCCTGAGCGCGGGCCACCACCAACTTCCAGCTCGTCGAGGAAGGTCCTGGCAAGGCCAAGACCATGCGCATCGGTGCCAGAATGCGTGCATTCCAAGCCAAGGGGTCGCTCATGAACACCGATGACAGCGTCCGTGCCGATCGCCGTCGCTTCCTGAAAGGCTCGGCACTCGGCGCGGCGGCCATTCCGCTGCTCGGTGTCGGTGCGGCAGGGGCGACCGGCGCGGATGCCGCGCTGCCGCCTTCGATCCTGGCCCTGGAACCGGTGGCGCCGCGCGCCGTGCCGATCACCGACGCCGAGCGCGAAGGCCGCCTGCGCAAGGCGCAGCGGCTGATGGGCGAACACGGCATGGATGCGGTGTTCATGGGCGGCGGCAGCTCGCTGGAGTATTTCACCGGCATGCGCTGGTGGGTCAGCGAACGTACCACCGGCATGCTGCTGCCGCGGTCGGGCGATCCGGTCTACATCACGCCGCAGTTCGAGCGCGAACGCACGCTGCAGCAGATCCGGTTCGGCCACAAGGACGTGCGCACCTGGCAGGAGCACGAAAGCCCGTACGACCTGATCGCCGGCGTGCTCGCCGAATGGCGCATGGCCACCGGCACGCTGGGCATCGAGGAGCAGCTGCGTTCGGCCAAGCAGTTCGGCATCGCCGCGGCGGCGCCGCACGTGAAGCTGGTCAGCGCCACCCCGGTCACCGCCGGATGCCGCGCGATCAAGAGCCCGGCCGAACTGGCGCTGATGCAACTGGCCAACGACGCCACCCTGGCGACCTACCACGCGGTGTGGCAGGCGTTGCAGCCGGGCATGACCCAGCAGCACATCTCCGGCCTGATCGACGCGGCCTACGCGCGCCAGGGCGTGAGCGGGGAAGCGAGCGTCAACGTGGGCGCGTTCACCGCCTCGCCGCACGGCTCGCCGCTGCCGCAACAGATCCGCGAGGGCACCGTGATCATGCTCGACGACGGCTGCAAGGTCGGCGGCTACCAGAGCGACCTCACCCGCACCTTCGTGCTGGGCAAGGCCAGCGACAAGATGAAGCGCGTGTTCGACATCGTGCGCCGGGCGCAGCAGGCGGCGCTCAAGGCCGCGCATCCCGGCGCCACGATGGAGTCGGTGGACGCCGCCGCGCGCAAGGTCATCGTCGATGCCGGCTACGGCCCCGGCTACAAGTACTTCAGCCACCGTCTCGGCCACGGCATCGGCATGGACATGCACGAGTGGTACTACCTCGTGCAAGGCAACACGCGCGCGCTCGAAACCGGCATGACCTTCAGCGACGAGCCGGGCATCTACCTCCCCGGCGAGTTCGGCGTGCGGCTGGAGGACGACATGCACATCACTGCCGACGGCGCGCGCTGGTTCACCCCGCAGAGCCCGTCGATCGAACAACCGTTCGGCTGATCGTCGGTCGGCTCCTTCGCCGCCGTCCGGTTGATCGGCGAAAAAGGCAGGCTATCCTGTCCGACGGAACAGCCTCGGGAGAGCACCATGCAACTGGACACGCTGCGCGTCGCCGTCACCGGCGGTTTCGGCACCCTCGGACTGGCGACCGTGCAGGCAGCGCTGGCCGCCGGCGCCCGCGTCGCCGCCATCGACCGCGCCCCGGCACCGGCGGCGGGCGCCGGCGCGGCCACCTGCATCGGCGGCGTCGACCTGGCCGACCCGGCCGCGGCGGCGCAGGCCCTGGACGTCGCCGCCGAGGCGATGGGCGGGCTCGACGCGCTGGTCAACATCGCCGGCATGTTTCGCTACGAAACCGTGGCCGACGGCAACGCGGACACCTGGGACCTGCTGTACCGGGTCAACCTGCGCACCGCCGTCGCGGCAAGCCAGGCTGCGCTGAAACACCTGCATGCCGGCGGCCGCATCATCAACATCGGCGCGGCCTCCGCACTCAAGGCCGGCGCCGGCGTGGCCGCCTACACCGCCTCCAAGTCCGGCGTCATGCGCTTCACCGAATCGCTCGCCGAAGAACTCAAGGAGCGCGACATCACCGTCAACGCGCTGCTGCCGAGCATCATCGACACCCCGCCCAACCGCGCCGACATGCCGAAGGCCGACTTCACGCGCTGGGTCAGGCCGGAGCAGCTGGCCGACGTGATCGTGTTCCTGCTCTCGAAGCAGTCCGCCGCCATCACCGGCGCCCTGATCCCGGTGACCGGACGGGTGTGACAGCCCCGTTGCGCCCGCCGGCCCCGCCGCCACTCCAGCCACCCGCGACCACGCCCATGCCCACTCCCTCCGCGGCCGACCAGGCCAGCGCGCGCGCCGAGAACTTCCGCACCGGCTTTGCGGGCCAGTCGATGCACGAGTACAAGGGCCTGCCGATCTACGCGGCGCCCGGGCTGCATGAGGCGGCCGCCGAGCTGCTGGCCGGCGCGGCGAAGCCGGGCGCGCGGGTGCTGGAGTTCGGCGCCGGCAGCGGAGCGATGTCGTTGCGGCTGACCGACCTGGGTTTCCGCGTCACCGCCAGCGACCTGTTCGCCGAAAGCTTCAAGCCGGCCGACGTACCCTTCGTCGCGGCCGATCTCAACGGCCCCTTCGCCGCGCAATGGCCGCAGGGTTTCGACGCGGTGATGGCGCTGGAGATCGTCGAGCACCTGGAAAACCCGCGCGAAGTGCTGCGCCAGATCCGCGCCCTGCTGCCGGTGGGCGGGCAACTGGTGCTGTCCACCCCCAACATCGCCAACCCGGTTTCGCAGGCGCTGTTCCTGCGCACGGGCCAGTTCCAGTGGTTTCGCGACACCGACTACCGCGAGCAGGGCCACATCACCCCGCTGAGCCCCTGGGTGCTGGAAAAGGCGCTGCTGGAGGCCGGCTTCACCATCCGCGCCGAACGCGCGGTGTCCAGCCCGTTCCGCCGCATCCGCCGGCTGGGCTGGGCCGTGCGCCTGCTCGCGCCCTGGTTCGTCCTGCTCGGCGGTTTGCCGGCGTCGCGCCGGGGCGAGCTGTGGCTGGTGCGCGCCGAGGCAAGCTGACGCCGCAGAACTTCAGTGCATCGTTTCGCCGGGGCCAGCCGGAGCATTCGTCCCGTCGCCTGCGACCGTGTGCAGCTTCCAGACGTCGTCGCGCAGCTCGCGCATCTCCGCATCGTCCGGCACCGCCTTGAGGTAGGTGTCGTAGGTGGCGATGACCTCGTCGTTGCGCCCGAGCGTGGCCAGGATCCAGGCCAGCATGCGGGTGGGCACCGGCAGCTTGGGGTTGAGGGCAAGCGCAGCGCGGTAGTGCACGATCGACTGCTCGTACAACTCCTCCATGCGCGCGGCGTCGGCCAGGCCGATCTGCGCGATCACCTCGTAGCCGGGTATCGGCAACAGCATGTGGTAGAGCAGGCGCGCTTCCGCCGGGCGGTTGTCCTTGAGCAGCACCTCGGCCAGCCAGGTGCGCGCCGGATGCAGGTCGGGCTGCAGGCGCAGCGCGTTGTTCAACGCGGTTTCGGCAAATGCCAGCAGGCCGCGCCGGGTAAAGGCCTGGCCGAGCAGGAACTGGAGGACCGAGTAGTCGGGCACCATTTCGGCCGCGCGGGTCAGGTAGCCCACGGCGGCATCGAGCTCGCCGCGCGCCAGCATGATGGTGCCCAGCCCCGCCAGCGCATGGCCGTCGTCACCGGCGCGCAGGGCAATGCGGAAATGTTCTTCGGCCGTCTTCGCGTCGTCGCGGTCCAGCGCCAGCTGGCCGAGGCCGACGTGGGCGCCGCCCAGGTTCGGGTTCATCGCCAGCGCACGGTAAAAAGCCAGGCTCGATCCGGCAGCATCGCCCGCCTGGCGCAGCAAGGTGGCATGGCCCAGCGCGAGGTAGGGGTTGTCCGGCTGCAACTCGGCTGCCCGCGCCATCAGGCTCAGGGCCTCCGCGTTCTCGCCGCGCTGGTGCAGCAGGATGCCCAGCAGGTGCATCGCGTCGGGGTCGTCGGGGTGCTGCTTCAACCACTCGCGATAGCCATGCACGGCCTCGTCGAAGCGACCTGCGTGGTGCAGGCTGTAGACATCCTGGAGCGTACTCATGGCATTCACGTGATCTGCGGGGAAAGAGCGGCGCTGTGCAGCGCCGGGGCACGCGCAGGCCGACCCCGGATTATGCGGCATCGGGCGCAGCCGGGTCGAGCGCGCGGCCGGCGGCTCACCGCTCCGCGAAACGCAGCAGCTCCGGCACGAACGGTGCGTACCCGCGCCAGCGCCCGATGGCCCGCGTGTACACCGGCTGGCGCGCCTGCCACACGCTGGCGGTGCCGATCGCGCCGCGCACGGCCTTCGGCGCGGCGGCATCGAACGGGGCCAGGCCCAGCGCGGCCGCCAGGCGGTCGATGGTCTCCTCCGGCGCTTGCGCCAGCTCCTCGTAATGCACGTCGATCACCCGGCCCTCGCCGCGAGCCTTGGCCATCAGGCGCTCGCAGCCGTTCAGTACCGCCGCGATGTCCGCGAAATCGTAGGCGAAGCGGTACTCCGTCGATTCGAAATGCTGGCTCCAGATCGACAAGGCGGTGTCCCGCGCGTTGCGCCGGCAATGCACGATGCGCGCCTGCGGGAACAGCGCCGCGATCAGGTCCACGTGCAGGAAGTTCAGCGGCTGCTTGTCGATGAACCAGCGCACCCCGGCCTCTCCTTGCCGCAATCGGTCCAGGTATTCGGCGGCAATCCGGTCGAGCAGGCCCAGGTCCACCCGCGGCGCGCGCGCGACTTCCTCGGCGAGATGCGGCAGCCAGTCCAGTTCGCCGCGGTTGCAGGCCTCGGCCGAGCGGCCGAGCAATTCGGCCACCAGGGTGGTGCCGGAGCGCGGTGCGCCGACCACGAAGATCGGCACGCACTCGGAGGCCGCCGGCGTGCGCTGCGGCAGCGGGGCCGCGGCCAGGCGTGCCTCCACCAGCCGCCGCCACTGCTTGCGCGACCAGCTGCGATGGTCGACCAGGCCATTCGCCTCGCGCAGCCAGGCCGCGGCCCGGGCGTAGTCGCCCAGGTCGTCGTGCGCCTTGCCGAGCGCGAACAGCACCGAGGCGCGCGCCGCAGGCGCCAGGCCGGGCCACTCCAGCAAGGCCCTGAAAAGCGCCAGGTCCGGGTGCGCCGGGTCGCCGTAGCGATGGATCGACGCCAGGCCGTAGGCTGCGCCGGCGTCGATCGTGCGCGGGTCATGCTCCAGCGCGAACAGGTAATGGCCGCGGGATCGCTCGAACTCGCCGAGCTGGCCCAGCAAGGCCGCCACGTAGAGATGCACGAACGGATCACCCGAGCCCGCCGCGATGGCCGCCTCGCACAGGTCGGCGGCCGCAGGTTTGCGCCCGGCATCGGCCAGCATCCTGGCCGCCCGGAGCACGAGATCGGCGCCCTGCCGGTACCGGCCGAACAGGTCGCGAAACACCTGCTCGGCCGCATCCACGCCCCCCTGTTCGAGCTGCAGCCGGGCCAGCGTGAACGAGGCCGCGGCGTGGTCGGGCTGCTGCGCCAGCAAGGTTTCCAGCAGCGCCTGCGCTGCAGCGGGATCGTTCATCTGCCAGCGCACGCCGGCCAGCGCCAGCAGAAACTCGCCGTCGTCGCCGTGCCGGGCGAGCGCCGCCTGCAGCACGGCGGCGGCGGCTTCGAAATCCTGCTCCAGCGCCAGCTCACGGCCCGCTTCCAGCCATGCCGCCGCGGGCTTGCCCGCCAGTTGCGCGAGCCGTGCGCGTACCCGCGCCGGCTCGGCTTCCACGCCTGAGGGGGCACCGGAAGCGGCGCGTGGCGAGCCGGGAAGGTCGTGGGTGTCGGCAGCAGTCATGGCAATACGTGATGGCGCGAACCGGCCATGTTACCGCACGCTCCCAGGCGACCGCGGCTGGCCGCTTCAATCTCCCGCGGGGGCGTCAAACCGGTAAGGCGTCGCTTGCGCCGAAGCACGCTGCGCGAACGCGCGGGCGAAACCACCGAGTCGCGCATACGGCGCCAAGGGCACGGTGGGACGAAAGGCCAGGTGTTCAAGCAGGCAGAACAGCGACACTTCCAGCAGGGCCAGGTCGTGGGGCGGCAGTGCGGCGATGATCGGCGGCACCTGCTCGTCGAGCCATGCCAGCGCGTTGCGCAGGCCCGCGGCCGCCTTGACGAAGTAGATGCTGTCCGGCGAAAGCCCCGCGATCTGCGTGCCGAAACCGAGCTGCACCTGGGCCTGCATCGCGTGCCACACCAGTTCCTGCGCGTTGCGCGCCGGTGCGTCACGCAGGTTCTCCGGCCAGAGGATCACGGCGTGGCGCGAGGCGAGCTCCGCCAGCGTGCGGCAAATGTTTTCGGCCCCGAACACCACCGTCCCGCCATGGCCGAGCACCGGCAGCTTGAGCGCGGGGTTGCCCGCGTAGCTGCGCTCGTCCAGCGAGGCCAGGTCGTACACCGGAGCAAACTCGCAGGCCACGCCCAGCTCGTGCGCGAACATGCGCGCCAGGCGGGTGTAATGGGAACTGCTGCGCCCGGTGATGCGCGGCAACGGGTTCACAGCGGCCTCGTCGGATCGAGCGGACATCGCGGCACTTCGCGCAAGAGCGTCCCGTCGATTATCGCCGCCCTTGGCACCCCATGATCAAGCTCCCTTCTCTCCCCCACCCGCCGGGAGCAGCACGCCCACCCCGAGCAGCGCGGCGATCGCGCCCAGTACGAAGACCACCGCCTCGCCGGAGCTGGCCAGATGCGCGGCCGGCAGTGCGCGGCTGACCCAGTCGATGCCGACCGCATAGGCGAGCGTCATCAGGATCGCCGAGGCCACGCCGATCGCCAATGCGTACCAGACACGGCGGCGCCCCTTGCCGCGGATGAACGCGCCGAGCAGACCGCCGGCGACAGCCGCGGCCAAGAACAGCCACGGCGCGGTGAACACCACGGTGGCCGGCCGGGAGACCACGCCGGCGTCGGCGACGCTCACGGTGGTGGAGCTGGCCGAGTCCGAGCGCAGGCGCGCGGTGGCCACGCCCTGCGCGTCGAGCTTCACGTAGGTGGGGTCGAGCGAGCCGTGCTCGTTGCGCAGCGTCACCGGATAGCCGTCGGGCGTGACCAGGCCGCGGGCGCGCAGCGTGATCCCGGTCTGGCCGATGCCCCAACCGGCGATCTGCGGATTGGCGGCGATCACCTCGATCGTGGGCTTCATCACCGGCAGGTCGATCGCGTTGCCGCGATCCTGCGGGTCGGCGCTGACCGAGACGTGATAGCGGTCGCCGGGAAAACCCGGCACCGTCACGCGCACCGCGTGCCAGCTGCCGACATCGGCGATGCTGAGCGGCGCGGGCGCCACCTCGGAGGCGCCGGCCGCGGTGACCGCCACGGTGATCGGCGTGTTCAGCACGCGCCGGTCGGCGGGATCGTCGAGATTGGACAGCGCCACCGAAAAACCGCCGCGCCAGCTCGAATGCGCGGCATCCAGCACCAGCCCGGTGTTGTCGGCGATGAGCGCGACCAGACGCACCGGGCTGGCCTGTGCGCCGGCGGTCGCGCTCACCACGTAACCCAAGCGCACGGCGGATGTCTGCGCCCCGGCCGGCAGCGAGGCACGCAGCGGTGCGGACAGCGCCACCCTGGTCGCCGTGGCACTGGTGCGGGTGACGAAGACGGCTCCCGACCGCGCCTGTTCGGCCACGGTATCGGGATTGACCACTTCGGCACGGCTGCCGGACACGGCCTTCACCGCCCCGCTGCTCAACGCCGACGGATCGAGGTGGAATTCCCTGGCGGCGCGGGCCGCCACCGGGCTGAGTGCGACCGCCGGCTTCGCGGTGGTGCTCGCCGTGGCGGCGCCGGTCGAGGTCGGTGTCACCGCGCTGGATTGCGTGGCCACCACATGCAGCATCGCATCGCTCAGCGAGAGGTTCTTCCCCGCCGACACGGTTTTCCCCGCGCCCGCGGAAGACGGATGCGCCATGCTGCTCGCCGCCTGCGCCACCGGCACCAGCGGTTCGTGCTGGTGCAAATGCAACGATTTCGGCTGCGGCGGCGGCTGGGCCGGGGCCCCGATGCTGCCCAGGCAGGCCCAGCCCGCGATCAGCCACGTGGTGATGTACCTGCGCATGCCACTCCCCCGGATGATGTCCGTTTCGTCTACGCCGTCAGCTGCACCGGCGTCGGCAGCGGCCGCGGCGATCGCCGGCGCGCGCTGGCCGTGGTGATCGCGGCATACCAGTTGGTGAACGGCAGGTGTTCGGGTGCGTCGCGGACGTCCTCCCACACCCGGGCGGCGAGATCGCGGAAGCGTGGATGGCGCTCGCGCTTCCAGCGTGCGGCCTGCGCGCGGAACGGGCCGCGATCGAGCCGCGCGATCGCGTGGGCGGTGGCAAAGCCGTGCTGGATCGGCACCACCCAGCCATCCTCCTGCACCACCAGCGGCGAGACCAGCGCGGCCAGCGGCGCGGCCGCGGCCACGTCCGCGGCGACCGCCGGACCGGCGAAGGCACGGCAGGGTTCGCGCGCGATCAGCTGGCGATCGGCCACGTCGTACTGCAAGGTCAGCTGCCCCCGGTACTGCCGCTGCAGCCGCGCCACCTCCAGGAAACCGTAGGCCAGCTCCAGGTCGTCCGGCGGGCGCAGGACATATTCGCGGGCGCGGCCGACCTGTTCCAGCGGGTGGATCTGCAGCAACCGCGCGCCCTCCGCCGCCGCGAAGCCGGCGACCCAGTCCAGCTCGGGCAGATTGTCCATGGTCAGCGTGAAGATGAAACCGAACGGCACGCCAGCCGCGCGCAACAGCTCCAGCCTCGCGCGCATCTGCTCGAAGGCGTGTGCCCGATTGCGCATGCGGTCATGGCTTTCCGGCACGCCGTCGAGGCTGATCGCCAGCAGGCCCAGGTGCGGGCCCAGCTGCTGCAGCCGCCGCGCATCGAGCAGCAGGCCGTTGCTGGTGACGGAGGTGGCGAAACCCAGCGAGCGCGCGAACGCCAGCAGGCGCGGCAACGGTTTCCAGGTCAGCGGCTCGCCGCCGGACATGCCGATCGCGTTGTAGCCCTCGCCGGCCGCGTCGACCAGGAAGCGCTCGAGCAGTTCCACGTCCAGCTCGCCGCGCTGCTCCGGCCCGGAGGTCGAGTAGCAGTGCCGGCAGCGCAGGTTGCAGCGCAGCGTGGGGTGGATCTGGATGACGTTGACGACGTCGCCGGTCGGTCCCATGGCGTTCTCGCGGCAAGCGGCGCGGCCGGGCGGTGGGCGACCGACCGCGCGGGCGCATCGGTTGGCTTCAGCGGCCGGCGTTGCGGATGTTCACTTCGAGCCGGAACCACTCCGGCACCGGGATGCCGTAGGGGAAGCAGGACGCGCTGACCTGCATGCCCGGTCCGTTCAGCCGCATCAGCTGGCTGACCACCGGGCCGAGTTGCTTGGTGTTGACCTCCAGCTGCGCCTGGATCAGGTCGATCGCCGGCTGGCCGTACTTCCACCACCACTTCACTTCGTAATCGCCGCGCGCGATGCCGAGCGCCTTGGCGATGCCGGCGTAGTCGTGCGGCTTGAGGGCAAACAGCTTGGCCGAGCCCCGGTTGGCATTGCTTGTGATCTTGCGAGTCGTGGCCATGAAAAGCCTCCTGCACTGGATTGCCGGTTGCCCGGACCAAGGCGGCGGCGGCGACCGGAACCGGATGGCCTGCCCTCCGCCAGGTTCCGCTCGTCCGCCCCCGAAGCCATCTGCAGCAAGCGACATGCCAGAACGCGGCGACCGAAGGAACCTCGCCGCAGCGCGCCCGGCCCGCGAATGGCGCGCCGAACCGGGGCGCGGATGACCCGCCACCGCGGGCCCCCGGGTCACCCGATACCCACCGACGACCGCGCCGGGAAAGACCTGCGCGACGCGTGCCGGATTGCCTAGTGACTTTCCGCACGCGCGGCTGCCGACGCTTGCCCGCACCATGGAACGACGACGTGCGGTGACATCGCACCGGCCATGGCCGGTGACGTCCGGCCCTCCGGCCAACGCCGCTCCTTCACCACGATTGCTGCAGCGGAGCGGGTCATGACGAACCGATGGACAAGCTGTGGACTGCTGGCGGCGCTGCTGTGGTCTGGCACCGCCCTGGCGCAGGCCGACCTGTCCGGACTGGACAAGGGCATGGCCGGCCCGCCGTCACAAGTGATGGTGCTGGGCAGCGTGCATCTGTCCCAGCTGCCGGACGGGCTCAAACCCGACCTGCAGCCGGTGCTGGCGAAGCTGGCCGCGTTCAAGCCCGACATCGTCACCGTCGAGGCGATCCCCGGCGAAAGCTGCGCGATGATGAAGCGCAACCCGGCGCTCTACGCCGCGCAGGACGTGGCGACCTATTGCGTCGACACCACGGCGGCGAAGAAAGCCACCGGCCTGGACGTGGCGGCGGCGGTGGCCGCGGTGAAGGAATCGCTCGCACACTGGCCGGCGCAGCCGGACGCGGCACGGCGCCGGCACCTGGCCGCGCTGTTCCTCGCCAGCGGCGACAACGCTTCCGCGCTGACCCAGTGGCTGCAACTGCCCGCGGCCGAACGGCGCGCCGGCGACGGCCTGGACGATGCGCTGGCGAGCCGGTTGGATGAGTTGCTGGGCCGCAACGACGAAGGCCTGCAGATCGCCGCGCGCCTCGCCGCCCGGCTGGGCCTTGAGCGCGTCTACCCGGTGGACGATCACAGTGGCGACAACGTCGACCTGCCCGACGTGCAGGCCTACGTCGGCGCGATCCGCGGTGCATGGGCCGCCGCCGCGGACGAAGTGTCGGCGGATCGCAAACAGCAGGAAGCGCTCACCCGCGGCGGCGACATGCTGGCGCTGTACCGCTTCATCAACCGGCCCGATGTCCTGCGCAGGCAGATCGACGCCGACATGGGCGCGGCGATGCGCGAGGATTCGCCCGGGCACCTGGCGCGCGTCTACGTCGCCGGCTGGGAAACGCGCAACCTGCGCATGGTGGCCAACGTGCGCGCGACATTCCGCGAACGCCCCGGCGCCCGCGTGCTGTGCATCGTCGGCGCCACCCACAAACCATGGTTCGACAGCCTGCTGGGCCAGATGCAGGGCGTGCAGATCGTCGACGTGGAAAAACTGCTGAAGTAACGCAACCCGGAACTCCGACATGCTCCCTGTCCATCGTTTTCGCCCCGCGGGCGCGCTCCTGCTCCTCGCGGCCCTGCTGGCCACCGGCTGCTCCGGCGTGGCGACCCGCGAAATCGAATCGGCCCGCGTCGAAGTCCATCACGAGCCGCTGGGGATGAACGCCAAGGGCCAGCCCGACGCCAGCATCGACGCGACCGGCGGGGTCAGGATCGGCAGCGAAAAGCTGGCCCTCACCGACGCGCAGAAAGCGCTGACGCTGCACTACCGCGAGGCGGTAGTCGCCTTGGTGGATCTCTCGCTGGACCAGGCCGCGCACATGACCCGGCACGTCGTGGCCCGGACGCTGTTCGCGATGATGACCGGCCGCATGGACGCGATGGAACGGAAGCTGGAGAAGCAGGGCCTGGAACTGACCCACAACCCCACGTTCTGCGCCGCGCTGGACGAGGTCAGGCAGCGCCAGGACCGGATGGTGCAATCGGTGGTGGCGCTGCAGCCCTACGCCCACATCAAGCAGCAGAACGTCGACGACTGCGTGGCGGGCCGGCCGTACAGCGCGGCCCTCTAGCGAAATCCGCGGACCGCGCACCACCGGCCTCGCGATCCGGCCTCAGTTCATGCGCGTGTACTCCAGGCGCACCACCAGCGACTCCCTGCCGTGACGGGTCTCGTAGTAGCGGCACACGAAATGGTCGTGGTCGGCCACCTGCATGACTTCGCGCATCGGGATCGGCTCACCGTCCTTGCCGGTCATCGCGCCGACGAAGGTGTAGCTGCGGCTCGCCGCGTCGTAGTGGCCATGGGCGAGGATCATGCCGGTGAAGTTGGTGTCCATCCAGCTGCTGTCGTAGCGGCCCAGGGCATCGTCGTAGCCGATGTAGCCGAGTCCTTCGAAAGGTGGCCTGGAGGCGATGCGAAGATCCTGCCGCAGGTGGCGGCCGCCGAGCACCATCGTCCAGCTGGCCGTGCCGTGGTCGACGACCGGCGCCAAGGCCGGATCGGGCCACAGCGACTGCTGCACGGACCACTGCCCGGCCAGGGCGGCCAATTGCGCGCGGGGCGTCGTCGCCGGTGCGGCGGCAGCGGCCGCGAGCGCCGGGCCGCCGCACGCCAGGACGATCGCCAGCAGGCCTTTCAGCCACGATGCGGTTCGCTTGTTCATTGCTGTTGTCCTCTTGGGGGGAGGCCGCAGCGTGGCCGGGCCGGGCGGACACCTCAATGACCTGCGAGGTCATGGAACCGTCAGGCCGATGCGGCCAGCCCGGCGCAGATCGCCGCGGTCTGCTCGTCGGCGGGGAACGCGCACTCGATGCGCAGCTCGTCCAGGGTCACGTCGCGGGGCATCGAGAAGGTCGTGATCGTCTCGAAGAAGCGCAGCTCGCCGAGGCGGCTGCGGAACTGCAGCGTGAGCACCGGCGCCGGCGTGCTTTCCGGATCGCGCGAACGCCATTGCTCCGGCACGCCGGGATAGGCCAGCACCTCGGCCAGCAACGCGCGCAGCTCGTCATCGGTCGGCGCGGCCGCGAGCTGCGCGTGGACGTGGCGGATGAACTTTTCCGCGACCTCGGGCCAGTTGACGATCACCGGCCGGAAGTCGCGCGGATCGAACACCTGGTGCAGCAGGTTGCCGTGCCGGCTTTCGCGCCCGTCCATCAGCAGGCCGTTGACCCGCACGGCCGCGTCGTTGGCCAGCAGGACGTTCCAGTGGCGATCGATCACGAAGGCGGGATACGGTTCCTGGTGCGCCACGATCAGCTCGATGGCCTGGCGCATCCGCTCCAGCGCCGGCGTGGCCAGCGCACGCTCCGGGTATTGCGGCGCGTAGCCGCCGGCAAGCAGCAGCGCGTTGCGTTCGCGCAGCGGCATGCCCAGCACGTCGGCGAGCCGGCACACCAGCTCGCGGCTCGCACGCGACTTGCCCGTCTCGACGAAGCTCAGGTGCCGGCTCGAGGTGCCCGCCTCCAGCGCCAGCGCGAGCTGGCTCATGCGCCGCGCAGCGCGCCACTCGCGCAGCAACGTGCCCACCGCCGGGGCGGACGCGGATGACACTGCCGACGCGCGCGAAGCCATGGAGCCACCTGCCTGGAGGGTCGAGAAAACCGCATGCTAGACGAGCCGCGCGGGCACGGCATGGGCCAGAGCGCACGTTCGCCACCGGACATGGCCGGCGAGGTCGCTGCCGGGCCGCGCGTGGATGCGCGGTCACGCGTACTGGGCAATGCCGTGGCCGAACGACCAGTTCTCCCGGGCGGTCTCGACCAGGTTGATGAACACGTCCTCCGGCCGCACGTCCGCGGCGGCGAAGTGCTCGGCGATGCGCCGGTACAACGCCTGCTTCTGCGCGGTGCTGCGGCCGGCGGCGCAGGTGATCTGCACCACCACCAGGTCGTCGCTGCGGGCGATGCCGAGGTAGAGCGGGTCGCAGTCGAACTCGTCGGCGTCGTGCTGGCTGAGCACGATGAAGCGGTCGTTCTCCGGCACGTCGAAGGTTTCGCGCATGGCGCGGTAGATGCCGTCGCGCAGGGCGGCGAGATGGGCGGCGGGCTTGCCGCGACGCAAGGCGATGCGCACGAGGGGCATGCGGGTTCTCCGGAAGGTCACGAAAGGGGCGGTGCGCTGCTCAGCCGCGGACGCCGGGCTGGGAGACATGCCCGACGCGATAGGCGCGCACGCCGGTGCGGGCGACGGCATCGCGCGCGTCGGGCCACAACCGCAGGCGCACCAGCGTCCAGCCGGTGGGATCGAAGGCGCTGACCGCGGCCAGTGCCCCGGCGGCGCGATCGGCTTGCGCGGCCTGCGCCTCCGCTTCGCGCAGTTCGGCGAGCGGCGCGTGGTCCTCGATGGCGACGATCTCGCGCGTGGCCCGCGCCGCCGCACGCAGGTCGGCGGCGAGCTCCGCCTGCCACACCGACCAGGTGCGCACCGATGGCCAGCCGAACGCGCGGGCGAGTGCGGCAAAACCGGGGCCGCCCAGGAAGTCGTTCATGCCCTCGGTGTCCTGCCACAGGTAGAACGGCGCATAGGCGTTGTCGCCGTTCGTGTCGGCACCGGCGTCGCGTTCGGCATACAGGTAGGCCTTGAAGCACAGGCGCGGAAAGTCATCCAGCAGGTGCCCTTTCCCGGCAATGCGGCGGCGGATGATCGCCATGTCGTAGTCGGCCGGCAGGGTGAAGCCGTACTGCATCGCGATCATGGCGTGGTCGCTCCATCGAGCTGGCGCAGGATCGTGATGGCCGAGGCCGCGCAGGGCCAGCCGGCGTAGAACGCCAGGTGGGTGATCAGCTCGGCCAGCTGTTCGCGGTCGACCCCGTTGTCGCGCGCGCGGCGCAGGTGGAACGGCAGCTGCTCGGTCCGGTGCAGCGCAACCAGCGCGGCGACGGTGACCAGGCTGCGTTCGCGTGGCGACAGCTGCGGGCGCCGCCAGATGTCGCCGAACAGGACCTGGTCGGTGAGCTCGGCCAGCCTGGGGGCGAGGTCGCCCATCAGTTGCTGGCCGATGTCGGGGGTGGCGGGCATGGCGTACTCCTTGGCGGTTGACGGGAGCCACGGTAGCGCGCGAGGATCTTGCTGAAAATCGGGAATTTCGATATCCATCATCCTGAAAAACAGGATTGTCATCATGCGCCGCGTCACCTTCGACCTCGATGTCCTGCGCAGCTTCGCCAGCGGTGTCGAGCTGGGCAGTTTCGCCAAGGCGGCCGAACGGCTCGGCCGTTCCACCTCGGCGGTCAGCGCGCAGCTGAAGAAGCTGGAGGACCAGGCCGGCACCCCGCTGCTGCGCAAGGCGGGCCGCGGCATGGCGCTGACCGATGCGGGCGAGGTCATGCTCGGCTATGCGCGTCGCCTGCTGGAACTCAACGACGAGGCGGTGGCGGCGATCCGCGGCCGCGAACTGGCCGGGCGGATCCGGCTCGGCCTGCAGGAGGATTTCGGCGAGACGCTGCTGCCGGAGGTGCTCGGGCGCTTCGCCCGCGCCCACCCGCAGGTGCGCATCGAGGCGCGCATCGCGCGCAACGCCGAGCTGCTCGACCACCTGCACGGCGGCCGGCTCGACCTGGCGCTGGCGTGGCAGGCCGGCGCCCGCGCCGCCCATGCCGAACATCTCGGCGCGGTGCCGATGCGCTGGATCGGCGCGGCCGCGTCGCCGCCGCGCGCCTTCGACCGCGGCGAACCGCTGCCGCTGGTGATGCTGGAACCGCCCTGCCTGCTGCGCACCACGGCGATCGACGCGCTGGACCGCTCCGGTGTCGCCTGGCGGGTGGCCTTCAGCAGCGCCAGCCTGGCCGGGGTGTGGGCCGCGGTGGCGGCCGGCCTGGGCATCACCTTGCGCACGCCGCTGGGGCTGCCGGCCGGCGTGCAGCTGCTCGACGCCGGCCCGGCCGCCCTGCCCGCGCCGCGCACGCTGGGCCTGGCGCTGATGTTCGCCGAACCGGTGCCGGCTCCGGCGGTGAGCCGCCTGGCCGCGATCATCCGCCACGACCTGCGCGGCTGGCTGGCCCATCCCTCGCCGCGCCGGCGCGCGGCGACGGGGTGAAATCGCCGGCGGAAGCGGGCACCATGCCGGCGTCAAGGGATCCAGGACGCGGCCGCTACAACAGGGGTTGCGGCCGAAACCGACCGTCGGCGAAGCCGAGACGGGCCGCGCTCCGGCAAGCCGCTTGGGGTATGGTTGAACTTCGCGCCGGGACAGCGGCCGCAAGGGGTGTGTGCATGAAGCGATGGCGCAAGGCATGCATCGGAGGAATGCTTTGCGGCCTGGCCGCGGCGTTCGCGACGGTGGCTGCGCCCGCCCCGCCCGCCGCAACCCCGCCCGCCCCCGCGCACATCCGCGTGGTCACCGACAACAACTACCCGCCGTTCCTGTTCCTGGACGGCAACGGCCAGCCGCAGGGCTACGAGGTCGACATGTGGCGCCTGTTCGAAGCGCACACCGGCATCCGGGTGGACCTGGTGCCGATGGCCTGGATGGATGCGCAGCAGGAACTGCTGGCGGGCAAGGCCGACGTGATCGACATGATCTACCGCACGCCCGCGCGGGCGTCGCTGTACGAATTCTCCGAGCCGTACGCCAAGCAGGAAGTTGGCATCTACGTGGCCCGCGAGGTCCCCGGCATCCGCGACACCGCCGCGCTGCGCGGCTTCTCCGTGGCGGTGGAACGCGGCGATGCCTGCGCCGAACACCTGCGCGCGCAAGGCGTCACCGACCTGCACGAGTACACCAACTACCGGGAAGTCATCCACGCCGCGGTCGACGGCAGCATCCGCATCTTCTGCATGGACAGCAATCCGGCCAACTACTACCTCTACCGCTATTCCGCGCTGGACAAGTTCTACCTCGCCTACACGCTCTACACCGGCCACACCCGCCGCGCCGTGCGCAGCGGCAACGGCGCGATGCTGCAGGTGGTCGATCACGGCATGGCCCGGATCACCCCGGCCGAGCGGCTCGCCCTGCGCCGGCGCTGGCTCGAACGCCCGGCCATGCAGCAGCCCTACGTGCACGCGGCGCGCATCGCGCTGGTGGTCGTGCTCGCGCTGGTGGCGCTGATGACGCTGTGGGTGTGGTCGTTGCGCCGCACGGTGGCGGTGCGCACCCGCGAGCTGCGTTCGGAAAAGAGCAACCTGCGCGCGCTGTTCGATTCCAGCCCCGACGCCATGTGGGTCAGCGACGGCAAGGGCATCCTGCTGGACTGCAACGACCGCATGTCCGGCCTGTTCGGGCGGGCACGCGAGACCTTGCTCGGCTGCACCGTCTTCGACGCGTTCGACGCGCGCAACATGCGCTTCGCCACCCGCTCGCGCTCGATGAGCCAGGAGGTGCTGGAGCAAGGCAAGCCGCGCAACGCGATCCTGCCCTACGAGACGCCGGCCGGCGAGAGCCGGCAACTGGAGCTCACCAAGGTTCCGCTGCATGCGCCGGACGGCGCCGTGCACGGCGTGCTCACCGTGGCGCGCGACGTCACCGCCCGCCTGCATGCCGAGGCGCAACTGCGGCTGTGGGCGCACGCGTTCCAGAACGCCGCCTTCGGCGTGGCGATCTGCGACCTGCGCTCGCAGCGCCTGATCGCGGTCAACCCGGTGTTCGCCGGCGAGCGCGGCTACACGCCCGAACAACTCATCGGCCAGTCGGTGGATGCGCTGTACCCGCACGACGTGCTGCCGCGCCAGCGCGAACAGCGCGCGATGGCGGAGCGCCAGGCCCACTGGGTGTGGGAGACCGAGCAGGTCACGCGGGACGGCCGCCGCTTCCCGGTGCTGCTGGATTGCTCGGTGATCCACGACGAAGGCGGCGCGGCCATGTACGCGATCGTCTACGCCCAGGACATCACCGAGCGCAAGCGCGCCGACAGCGAGCTGCGCCTCGCCGCGGTGGCCTTCCAGACCCAGGAGGCGCTGATGGTGACCGACGCCGACGGCAACATCCAGCGGGTCAACCAGGCCTTTACCCGGCTGACCGGCTACCAGCTGGAGGAAGTCCAGGGGCGTCCCGCCTCGTCCATCGGGATCCACCGCGACGACCAGGCGTTCGGGCAACCGCGCCGGGAACCGATCCAGCACGACGGCTTCTGGCAGGAGGAGCAATGGATCCAGGTCAAGCACGGCCAGCCGCGGGTGGTGCGGGCGGCGGTCTCGGCCGTTGCCGACGCGCAAGGCGTGGTCACCCACCACGTCTGCACCATGGTCGACCTGACCAGCGAACGCGAGGCCCACGCCAGCGTCGACCACATGACCTTCTTCGACCCGCTTACCGACCTGCCGAACCGCCACTTCCTGCGCAACCACGTCAAGCACCTGCTGGACGAAGCCGAGGGGTTCCGCGCGCTGCTGCTGCTGATCGACCTGGACCATTTCAAGCGCGTCAACGACCTGCGCGGCCATGCCGCGGGCGACCACCTGCTGACCTTGATCGCGCAGCGGCTGCGGCGGCTGGTCGAGGGCGACAGCGTGCTCGCCCGCCTCGGCGGCGGCACCTTCGCCCTGGTCGTGCCCTGCGAACAGGGCAGCCGCACCGAGCGCATGGTGCTTGCGCGCGAATGCGCCGAGCGCGCCCGCCACGCACTGCGCGAACCGTTCCGCCTGCCCAGCAGCGACACGCCGGTGACCATCACCGCCAGCATCGGCTGGAGCGAACTGGCGGCCGGCCACGACACCCCCGAATCGATCTTGCGCGAGGCGGAGCTGGCGATGTACGGCGCCAAGGCTGCCGGGCGCGACCAGGTGTGCCGCTTCGAGCCGGAGATGCTCGCCGAGCTGGCGCAGCGCGAAGGCCTCGTGCACGACCTGCGCGACGCCATCGCCCAGGGCGCCATGGCGCTGGACCTGCAGGCGCAGGTCGATCGCTGGGACCGCGTCCTCGGCGCCGAGGCCTTGTTGCGCTGGACGCGCCGCGGCATGCCGGTGTCGCCGACCGTGTTCATCCCGGTTGCCGAGGAGAGCGGGCTGATCGTGCCGCTGGGCGAATGGGTGCTGCAACGCGCCTGCGAACTGCTGGTGACGTGGTCCGGGCACCCCGCCACGCAGTCGCTGACGCTGGCGGTCAACGTCAGCGCCCGCCAGTTCAACCAGCCCCGTTTCGTGGACGGCGTGCGCCAGGCGCTGGCGGCCACCGGCGCCGATCCGTCGCGGCTGAAGCTGGAGATCACCGAAACCACCATCCTGGGCGACCTCGCCGAAGCGGCGGTCAAGCTCACCGCGCTGCGCGCGCAAGGCATCCGCATCTCGCTGGATGACTTCGGTACCGGCTACTCCTCGCTGACCTACCTGTCACGCCTGCCGCTGGATCAGCTGAAGATCGACCAGTCCTTCGTCGCCTGCCTGCCCGAGGACGCCAACGGCGCGATGGTGGCGCAGACCATCATCGGCATGGGCCGCGGCC
>JBDZVT010000075.1:0-2171 GCA_040255835.1 Lysobacteraceae bacterium | reverse complement strand
GCGGGCGTGTCGCTGGACGTGCTGCGCGAGCTGGCCGGGGAGATCCCGGTGTTCGGGGTATGCCTGGGCCACCAGGCGATCGGCCAGGCGTTCGGCGGCAAGGTGATCCGCGCGAAGAAGATCATGCACGGCAAGACCTCGCCGATGATCCATCGCGGCCAGGGTGTGTTCGCCGGCCTGCCCAACCCGTTCGAGGCCACGCGCTACCACTCGCTGGTGGTGGAGCAGGCGTCCTTGCCGGATTGCCTGGAAGTCACCGCGTGGACGGAGAACGCGGACGGTTCGATCGACGAGATCATGGGCCTGCGCCACAAGAGCCTGCCGGTGGAGGGCGTGCAGTTCCATCCCGAATCGATCCTCACCCGGCACGGCCACGACCTGCTGGCCAACTTCCTCGGCCTGCCGCGGCGGAAGCTGGCGGCATGAGCATGGTCGCCATCACGCCGCAGGAAGCGCTGCAGCGCACGATCGAGCACCGCGAGATCTTCCACGACGAGATGATCGCGCTGATGCGCCAGATCATGCGCGGCGAGGTGAGCCCGCTGATGACCGCGGCGATCATCACCGGCCTGCGCGTGAAGAAGGAAACCGTGGGCGAGATCACCGGCGCGGCGCGGGTGATGCGCGAGCTGGCCGCGCCGGTGCCGGTGGAAGGCGACCACGCGCACCTGCTCGACATCGTCGGCACCGGCGGCGACGGCGCCTGCAGCTTCAACATTTCCACCGCGTCGATGTTCGTGGCGGCGGCCGCCGGCGCGCGCATCGCCAAGCACGGCGGGCGCAGCGTGTCGTCGAAGTCCGGCAGCGCCGACGTGCTGGAGGCGTTGGGCGCGTCGATCGACCTGGCGCCGGCGCAGGTCGCCGCGTGCCTGGCCGAGACCGGCATCGGCTTCATGTTCGCGCCGAACCACCACCCGGCGATGAAGGTGGTGGCGCCGGTGCGCCGCGAGATGGGCGTGCGCACGCTGTTCAACATCCTCGGGCCCCTGACCAACCCGGCCGGCGCGCCGAACGTCCTGATGGGCGTGTTCCACCCGGACCTGGTCGGCATCCAGATCCGCGTGCTGCAGGCGCTGGGCGCGCGCAAGGCGCTGGTGGTGTGGGGCCGCGACGGCATGGACGAGATTTCGCTGGGCGCGGCCACCATGGTCGGCGAGCTGCGCGACGGCGTGGTGCGCGAGTACGAGGTGGAGCCGGAGGATTTCGGCCTGGCGATGGCTTCCAGCCGCAACCTGCGGGTGGAGGACGCTGGCGAGTCGAAAGCGATGTTGCTGGGCGCGTTGCAAGGCCAGCCCGGTGTGCCGCACGACATCGTGTGCCTGAATGCCGGCGCGGCCTTGTATGCTGCCGACGTGGCCGAGGACATCGGCGCCGGCATCGAACAGGCCCGTGCCGCGATCGCCAGCGGCGCCGCGCATGCGAAAATGCAGGCTTTCGTGGCCGCCACGCGGCGCCTGGCGGGCTTGTCGTAGACGCGGCGGCCGGTGACGCCGCGCGCCGCGGCCGATTAGGATGCAGCCGTCCCCACCCGAGCGAGATGCCATGACCGACATCCTCAATCGCATACTTGCGCGCAAGGCCGAAGAGGTCGCCGAACGCCGCAGCAAGGTCCCGCTGGCCGAGCTGACCGCGCGCATCGCCGACTTGCCGGATACCCGCGGCTTCGCCGCGGCGATCGAGGCGAAGATCGAGGCGGGGCTGCCGGCGGTGATCGCCGAGGTGAAGAAGGCCAGCCCCAGCAAGGGCGTGATCCGCCCCGATTTCGACCCGGCCGCGATCGCGCGCAGCTACGAGAAGGCCGGCGCGGCCTGCCTGTCGGTGCTCACCGACAGCGATTTCTTCCAGGGCAGCGAGGCGTTCCTGCAGCAGGCGCGCAACGCCTGTTCGCTGCCGCTGCTGCGCAAGGATTTCATCATCGACCCCTACCAGGTGCACGAGGCGCGCGCGATCGGCGCCGACTGCATCCTGCTGATCGTCTCCGCGCTGGACGACGACGAGCTGCTGCCGCTGGCGCTGCTCGCCGCCGAACTGGACCTGGACGTGCTGTGCGAGGTGCATGACGAGGAGGAGATGGAACGCGCGCTGGCGCTGCCGGTGCCGTTGATCGGCGTCAACAACCGCAACCTGCGCAATTTCGAGACCGCGCTGGAAACCTCGCTGGCGCTGCAGGA
>JBDZVT010000005.1:0-182584 GCA_040255835.1 Lysobacteraceae bacterium | reverse complement strand
GCAGGCGCCTTGCGGCTCCTCGCTGTTCACCGATCCGTGGATGGAAGGAAGGATCGGCCTCGTGCCGACCCTGAAACACGGGCACGCCGGATCATGGAAAGACCCAGCGTGAACCGTGCAGTATAGAGATTGGCCCGGCTTTCAGCAAGTGCCGTGCCAAGATCGCACCAATCGCCCGAATCAGGCCTTCTCGACCTGCCCGAACTCCAGCTCGACCGGGGTCGAACGCCCGAAGATCAACACGGCCACCCGCAGGCGGCTCTTCTCGTAGTTGACTTCCTCGACCACGCCGTTGAAATCGTTGAACGGACCCTCGGTGACGCGCACCATCTCGCCCGGCTCGAACAGCACCTTGGGCTTGGGCTTCTCGACGCCCTCGCGCACGCGGCTGAGGATGGCGTCGGCCTCGCTGTCCTTGATCGGCAGCGGACGATCGGCAGTGCCGCCGATGAACCCCATCACCTTGGGGGTTTCCTTGATCAGGTGCCAGCACTCGTCGTCGATGCGCGGTGCCTTGCCCTCGGTGCTGCATTCGATCTGCACCAGCACGTAGCCGGGAAAGAACTTGCGGTCACTGCGGCGCTTCTGGCCGCCGCGCATCTCGATCACTTCCTCGGTCGGGACCAGCACCTCGCCGAACTTTTCTTCCATGCCGGCGCGCTTGATGCGCTCCTCGAGGGAACGCTTGACCTGGTTCTCGAACCCCGAGTAGGCGTGCACCACATACCAGCGCTTGCTCATGCTCATCTCAACCACCCAGCTTCAAGAGCCAGTCGAGAATGACCGACTTCAGGATCAGGTCGATCAGCCCCAGCAGCAGCGACAGGATGACCACCACCAGCAGGATGATGCCGGTCGTCTTGATCGTCTCGTCGCGCGTGGGCCAGACCACCTTGCGCATTTCGAACTGCGATTCGGCCAGGAAATTCCTGACCCGCCGACCCAGCCCGGTGAACGCGGCGATGGCCAGCGCGATCACCAGCGCGGCAACCACGCCCAGCAGGCGCGTCGAAGCGGAGATGCTGCCGTCACGACCGAACCAGGAATAGGCAAAGATGCCCGCAGCCAGCACCAGCCCTGCCAGTATCAGCTTGCCGATGTCGCCGGCGTTGGTGCCCTTGGGCTGTTCTGCCTTGATAGTCATGTGCGCTTGTGGAGTGGCGGCAGCATGCCGGGCCTTGCGGCCGGCCCTGCCATCGTCACCCGTCCGGATCCTCGGGGGAGAGTGGCACGCCAGGAGGGACTTGAACCCCCAACCTGCGGTTTTGGAGACCGCTGCTCTGCCAATTGAGCTACTGGCGTAGATTCATGTCGTCATCCGTGGCGGCAAAGCAATACCGGCATCCGTGCCGGGGTGTTCGTTGGTGTCGTCGTCCCTGACGACAAAGACAAGACCGGCATCCATGCCGGACTTTTCATAAGTGCGTCGAGCAACCAACGGATTCGAAAGTTGCCAGTGCTTGCCCCCGGCGCTAACCGGCGCGGCATAGCCGCGTCCGGTTCAACGGCGGACTATTCAGCCATCCTCCCTGATGGCAAAGATCAAACCGGCATCCCTGCCGGACTTCTCACAAGAGCTGTTACTTGATGACCTTGGCCACCACGCCGGCGCCGACGGTGCGGCCGCCTTCGCGGATGGCGAAACGCAGGCCTTCGTCCATCGCGATCGGGTGGATCAGCTCCACCGTCATCTTCACGTTGTCGCCCGGCATCACCATTTCCACGCCGTCCGGCAGCGTCACCGCACCGGTCACGTCCGTCGTGCGGAAGTAGAACTGCGGACGGTAGCCCTTGAAGAACGGGGTATGACGGCCACCTTCGTCCTTGGAGAGCACGTACACCTCGGCCTCGAAGTTCGTGTGCGGGGTGATCGTGCCCGGCTTGGCCAGCACCTGGCCACGCTCCACGTCGTCACGCTTCAGGCCGCGCAGCAGCAGGCCCGCGTTGTCGCCCGCCTGGCCCTGGTCCAGCAGCTTGCGGAACATCTCCACGCCGGTGACCGTGGTCTTCTGGGTGTCGCGGATGCCCACCACTTCCACTTCGTCGCCGACCTTGATGATGCCGCGCTCGATACGACCGGTCACCACCGTGCCGCGACCGGAGATCGAGAACACGTCTTCCACCGGCATCAGGAACGGCTTGTCCACCGTGCGCACCGGCTCCGGAATATAGCTGTCCAGCGCTTCCACCAGCTTGATGATCGACGGCACGCCGATCTCGCTCTGGTCCCCTTCCAGCGCCTTCAGCGCCGAACCGTGCACGATCGGCGTGTCGTCGCCCGGGAAGTCGTACTTCGACAGCAGCTCGCGCACTTCCATTTCCACCAGCTCGAGCAGCTCCGCGTCATCCACCATGTCCGCCTTGTTCAGGTAGACCACGATGTACGGCACGCCCACCTGGCGCGACAGCAGGATGTGCTCGCGCGTCTGCGGCATCGGGCCGTCCGCCGCCGAGCACACCAGGATCGCACCGTCCATCTGCGCCGCACCCGTGATCATGTTCTTCACGTAGTCGGCGTGCCCCGGGCAGTCCACGTGCGCGTAGTGCCGCGTCGGCGATTCGTATTCCACGTGCGAGGTCGAGATCGTGATGCCGCGCGCCTTCTCTTCCGGCGCCCGGTCGATCGCGCTGTAATCCTTGAACTCGCCGCCGAATCGTTCCGCACCGACCTTCGTCAGCGCCGCCGTCAGCGTCGTCTTGCCGTGATCCACGTGACCAATCGTGCCGACGTTGACGTGCGGCTTGGTGCGTTCGAATTTACCCTTTGCCATGCGCGCTAAACCCCGATGGAGTCAATCAATTGTAGAAAAAAACGCCCGTTCAGGGCTGGCCGTGAAGGCCGGAAAGCTGGTGCTCATGACAGGAATCGAACCTGTGACCTCTTCCTTACCAAGGAAGTGCTCTACCGACTGAGCTACATGAGCCGATGTTTCAGCCGCCCTCCATGACGGCGAAGATCAGACCGGCATCCTGCCGGACTCTTCAACAAGGCACCGGCCATTCAAGACCAGTCGCGAGGCAGTGCAATGGAGCGGGAGACGGGGATCGAACCCGCATCATCAGCTTGGAAGGCTGAGGTTCTACCATTGAACTACTCCCGCGCCGTGCGGAAATCTCACCGGACATCGTGTCCTTGAACCTTTCGCTGCCGCGCCGCTTTCGCGTCGCGCGCCGGACCGCTCCTGCGGCCCGAAGTGGAACCTGTCATCGGTTGCAGCGGCCCGTCCGATGGCAACTTGCTCTGGTGGAGGGAGGTGGATTCGAACCACCGAAGGCGTAAGCCAGCAGATTTACAGTCTGCCCCCGTTGGCCGCTTGGGTATCCCTCCAGGATCTTTCTTTGAGAAACCTTGCATGCCGGGTGGCGTGTCGCGTCCCCCGGTGCCTGGATATTCCTGCAACAAAGAACGCGTATTGTGTGGATGGTGGCCTGAACTGTCAACACCTTGCGGCATGCGGATTGCAGGGCGACATGCCGGTCCGGGCGCCCCCTTCAGCTTTGCGCGACGTCCGCGGGGTCGATCAGCTGCTCCATCCCCCGGGACAGCTCCAGCAGTTGCCTGGCCTTGGCCTGCAGGCGGCGCTCGGCGTCGTTGCGCGGCTCCCAGGGCGGCACCGGGGCGGGCCTGCCGTCGGAGCCGTCCAGCGCAACGAACACCATCACGCAACTGGTCGCCAGGCGCTGGCCGCCCTTGCGCAAGTCGCCTGCCATCACGTCCACGGCCAGGTGCATGCTGCTGCGGCCGGTGTGGATCAGCCGTGCCCTCACCGTGACCAGGTCGCCGATCAGGATCGGCGCCACGAACTGGATGCCGCTCACCGAAGCGGTCACGCAGTACGCGCCGCTCCAGGCGACCGCGCAGGCGTAACCGGCCTGGTCGATCCATTTCATGGCCATGCCGCCGTGCACCTTGCCGCCGAAGTTGACGTCCGTGGGCTGGGCGAGGAAGCGAAAGCTCACCTCGTGCTGTTGTCCGGACATGGGCTGGCCTCCACGGCGAATTCCGAAACGGGGATTATGCCCGATCAAGCGCGTTTCCCCGGACCAGCGCACAGTTGCCGGCTTGCGACCCAACCCGCTTCATGGCTAGATGCCGGACAGGCATACAGGAGGACGCCCATTGGCCTTGCGCAGCATCGCATCACGGACGGCGCTGTGGGTCCTGGCCGGTTCCACGCTGGTGCTGGCGGCCGTGGGCACCTTGCTGCTCAGCCTCACCCGCACGCAAATCCTCGAGCACACCCACCACGAGGCCGCCGCGCTGGCCGCCAGCGCCGGCAGCCAGATCCAGGCGCGCATCGACCGCGTCGCGGGCTCGGCACGGATGCTCGCGGCGATCATCGGCACCCGCCAGGACGACGCCGAGCCGCTGCTGCGGGACACTCTCGCCGCGAACCCGGACATGGACGGGCTGGCCGCGGTGTTCCGGCCTTCGCCGGCAGGGAACCCGCCGTACTCTCCGTTCGTGAGCCGGCGGGACGACGGCAGCATCGCCAGTCGCGACCTGTCGCACGACGACGCGGCGCCCTACTGGGAAAGCAACTGGTTCCTCGGCGGACTCGGCTGCAGCAGCGGCTGCTGGCAGCGGCCGTTCCTGTCGCAGTCCCGGCACCGCCTGCTGATCAACTACTCCGTGGCGATCAGTCGTGACGGGCAACCGGTGGGCATCATCAATACCGACGTCAGCCTCGACTGGCTGCACCGGATCCTCGGCAGCCTGGACAAGCCCGAAGGCGCCTATGCCTTCGTGCTGGACAGCGACGGCGACTACCTGGCGCACGACAACCCGGACCTGATCGGCAAGCGCGGCATGGCCACCCTGCTCGAGGCGATGGCCAGCGACCGCCCCGGCACGGTGCGCCTGGCCGTGGCGCCGAATCCGCAGATGCAGGGCCCGGTGTGGATCTATTCCGCGCCGATCGAGGGCACCCGCTGGCGGCTCGGCCTGGGCGTGCCGGAGCACCAGATCTATGCCGGCGTGCGGCGCATCTTCCTGCCGAGCCTGGTGCTGGGCCTGGTGGCGCTGCTGGGCGTGGCGCTGATCACCCTGGTGACGATCCGCCGCACGATGGCGCCGCTGAAGGTACTGGCCGACCGCGCCGAACACGTTGCCCGCGGCGAGCTGGACTTCGAGCTGCCGCCGGCCCGCCGCCCCGACGAGGTCGGCCGCCTCACCCACTCCTTCGACCACATGCGCCGCGAACTGGCCCTGCACCTGGAAGACCTCGCGCGGGTCGCCCGGGAGAAACAGCGGCTGGCCAGCGAACTGGAAATCGCCCACCAGATCCAGATCGGCCTGCTGCCGAGCGAGCACTACCTCGATGCCGTCTGCGCCCACTTCGAGCTGCACGCGGCACTGCGTCCGGCGCGGGCGGTGGGCGGCGACCTCTACAGCTACTTCATGCTCGATCCGCAGCGCTTCTTCGTGATGGTGGGCGACGTCTCAGACAAGGGCATTCCCGCTGCGCTGTTCATGGCGCAGACGATCACCCTGGCCAAGGCGCTGGCGCCGCGTGCGCAGACGCCGCGCAACCTGCTGCAACTGCTCAACCTCGAGCTTTGCCGCGGCAACGACAGCTGCATGTTCGTCACCCTGCTGTGCGGCCTGCTCGACGCCGGCAGCGGCAGCCTGGTGCTGGCCAGCGCCGGCCACGAACCGCCGGTCCTGTGCGGGCGCGGCGCGCCGGAGCTGCTGGACGTCCCCACCGGCGCAGTGCTCGGCCTGTACGAGGATTCCGACTACCCGGAACACCACCTGCGCCTGCAGTCGGGCGAAACCCTGCTGATGTACACCGACGGCATCACCGAGGCCAGCGACCACGAGCAGCGGCTGTTCGGCATCGAGCGCACCGTCGAAAGCCTCACCAGGTTGCCGGCGACGGCGCCCCCGACCGGTTACATCGAACGGCTGCTGGGCGACGTGGACCGCTTCGTGGCGGATGCCACGCAGGCCGACGACATCACCGTGCTGGCGCTCACCTGGCATGGCGACGCGACCGCCGGTACCGAGCTGCGCATCGGCAACCAGCTGGCGGAGGTGTTCGACGCGCTCGACCGCTGCGAGCACCGGCTGGAGGAAGCCGGGGTGCCGGCCGCGCTGCGCAGCGACATGCGCCTGGTGCTGGAAGAGCTGATGGTCAACACCGTCGAGTACGGCTACCCCGACGGTCGTGCGGGCCAGATCCGCATCCTGCTGCAGCCGCAACCCGGTGCGGTCGCGTTGGAGCTGACCGACGACGGCATCGCCTTCGACCCGCTGCAGACCGCCACGCCGGAGCTCACCGGCGACCTCGCCGACCGCGAACAGGTCGGCGGCCTGGGCATCCACCTGGCGCGCACCATGGCCAGCGAAATGCGCTATACACGGAGTGCCGAGGGCAACCACCTGCGACTCCGCTTCACCTACCCGAACCTGGATGGATCTTCGTCATGACGCTCAGCCTGCACCACGAATTCCCGGCGCCCAGCCGCGTCGTCGTCCACGTCGGCGGCCGCCTGGACGCGATGACCTTCGGCGAGTTCGACCAGGCCATGCTCGAGCTGCTGCCGCGTGTCGCCGAGGGCGGCACCGTGGTGGTCGACCTGGCGGCGCTGGAATACATCAGCAGCGCCGGGCTGCGCAGCTTCGCCCGGATCCGCAAGAGCATGCGCGCCCACAACGGCCACACCCTGCTGCTCAACCCGCAGCCGCAGGTGCGCAAGGTGTTCGACATCGTCAAGGCCGTGCCGGTCAGCGAGGTTTTCGCCAGCACGCAGGAACTCGACGCCTACCTGGATCGCATGCAGCGGCAGATCACCGAGGGCGATGACGACGCCTGAACGGCATGCCGTCAGCGGACCGACGCGGGCGCCTGCGGCGGACCGCCATGGAGGTCCAGCCGGCCGCCTCGCACCTCGGCGACTGTCTCGAACGCCGGCTGTTGCACCTCGAGCCTGCCCAGGTCGATCCGGCTTTGCGTGCCGATGCCGGTCACCCGCACGTCGCGATAGTCCAGCGGCTTGCCCGCTTCGATCCACCCGGGTTGGCCCCGCGGCCGCAACAGCCAGGCGAAGCCGTCGTTCAAGGTGAACACCCGGCCGATGCCGTTGCCATCGACGGCCAGCACGGTCCCTTCGTCCACGCCGAGCCCGATCACGTCCGGATGGCCTTCGTGCCGCAACCGGGCGAGGAACGCGATCAGCCGGCCCTGCCGGCTGCGCGCGCCGAAATGGGTGTCGGTGATCACCTGCTGCAGGCGCGGCATGTGCAGGAATCCGTCGACCAGGGTCACGCCCTTGCCCAGCGGGTCGGCCAGCGCTTCGGCGGACGTGATGCTGCCACCGTCCAGCGCACCGTAGGCATGGCCGCCGAGGATCGCCAGTCCGGCGCTGCTGCCGCCGATCGGCTTGCCGGCGGCGACGTGGCGGTCCAGCAGCGCATTCAGCGGCGTGCCCTTCCAGAACCGCACGTAGTTGGCCTGGTCACCGCCGGCGATGAAGATGCCGTCGGCCCGCCGCACGATCTCCAGCACGCGCGGATCGCTGGCCGCCGCACGGCTGTGGAACACCAGTGTCTGCACCGAGGCCACGCCGCCGACGTCGTGGTACAGCTCCTTCTGCAGATCGTCGCCGCCAGACGCACGCAGGATCAGGAAATGACCGTGGCCACCCTTGGCCGCCAGCCAGGCAAATGCCTGGTGCGGCCACTCGCCGCCGCCCATGAGCAGCAGTGCCGGCTCGGTGGCGCCGGGCCGGGCCGCCGCGAGATCGCCGACCTGGTAGTACTCGTAGCCGTCGCGCGCGGCAGCGGGGTCGGCCAGCGCATTCGCACCGGTCAGCGCGAGGCCCAGGGCCAGCAGGCACAAGGCAGCCAGGCGCCGCAGGCCGGGCAGCCGCTTGGTCGAAAACATGCGCACGGTCTCCCGGACGAGGGTGGCGGTCGGCGCCGCGAGAACGCGGTGCGTTCCAGACCGGGACGAACCGGCGCGGCATTTCCCCCATGGCTGTATTTCCGTCGGGGATTGACGCTAAGGTCGCCTCCGTGGACGACTCCCTCAACAGCTGGTTTGCCCGCGAGATCCTCGTCCACGAGGGCGCCCTGATGCGCTACCTGCGCCGCAGCTGGCTCCGCCGCGAGGAGATCCATGACCTGCGCCAGGAGATCTACGTCCGCCTTTACGAGGCGGCGGCGAGGGCGCGTCCGACCCAGCCCAAGTCGTTCATGTTCACCACCGCGCGCCACCTGATGACCGACCGCCTGCGCCGCGAGCGGGTGGTTTCGATCGAGGCCGTGGGTGATATCGAGGCGTTGAACGTCCCGGTAGACGAGGTCACGCCGGATCGCCGGCTGGACGCGCACCAGGAGTTGAAACGCCTCGCCGACGCGTTCGATCGCCTGCCCGACCGCTGCCGCGAGGTGGTCTGGCTGCGCCGGGTCGAGCAGCTGTCGCAGAAGCAGGTCGCTGCCCGCATGGGCATCAGCGAGAAGACCGTGGAAAAACAGATCGCCAAGGGCGCGCGGCTGATCGCGCAATACCTCCACGGCGATCGCCACACCCGTCGCCACACCCGCGCAGGTGAACAGGAAACCGCCATCGAGCTTGGTCATGACCAGTAGCAGGGAGATCGAACACATCGCCGCGAGCTGGCTGGCCCGACGCGACGGCGAGCACTGGAACGAGCGCGACCAGCGCCGGCTGGACGCGTGGCTGGATGCGTCGACGGCGCACCGGGTGGCCTTCGTGCGACTCGACGCGGCGTGGCAGCAAAGCGGCCGACTGCAGGCACTGGGGGCCGGCTGGCGCGCCGGCGGCGTGCCGCCGCGTGGCAGTTGGTCGGCACCGCGCACCGGTGCGCCCGCGCTGGCGCCACCGCGTCCCGCCGCGACGACGCACGGCAGGCAGGCAACCCGGCAAGGCCGATCCCGGCCCCGCGCCAGACTGCTGGCGGTGGCCGCCTCGTTGCTGGTGATCGCGTCGCTGGCGCTGGGTTGGCATTGGTATTACGGCGTGGTGGAACTGACGTCCTACCGCACCGCCATCGGCGAGCTGCGTGAAGTGCCGCTGGCGGACGGCTCGGTGGCCACGCTCAGCAGCGACAGCCAGATCCGGGTCACCTGGTCGCGTCGCGAACGCCACGTGGATCTCGAACAGGGCGAGGCGTTTTTCAGCGTGGCCAAGGATCGCGCGCGCCCGTTCGTGGTCAGCGCCGCCGCACGCCGGGTGATCGCCGTCGGCACCCGCTTCGCGGTGCGCCGCGACCCGGCGGACCTGCGCGTCGTGGTCACCGAGGGTCTGGTCCGGCTGGAATCCGACAGCCGCCCTGACGGCCCGCACCAGGCCACCACCTTGCTGCCGGCCGGCAGCATCGCCATCGCCAGCGATGGCGGCGTGGTGGTGCATTCGGGCACCGTGCAGCAAGCCCGGGAGTACCTGAGCTGGCGCAATGGCTTCCTCAGCTTCCACGACACCCCGCTGGCCGCCGCCGTGGCCGAGTTCAACCGCTACAACGAGCGCAAGATCGTGATCGCCGATGCGCGCGTGGGCGCCATGCGCGTGGGCGGCCATTTCCGCTGGTCGAACACCGATGCCTTCGTGCGGCTGCTGACGCGCGGCTTCCCGATCAAGGCCAGCCCGCACGGGGACACCATCGTGTTGAGTCCGCGCTGAGCGGACCGCGGGGAGGAACGGCACTTGCTCAAGGCCAATATGCTCAAGAGCCGTCATTCCCGCGAAAGCGGGAATCCCGTGTGACTCTGACTCTTTGGGCAGGACGAAAGACACCGGATCCCCGCTTTCGCGGGGATGACGACGTTAAGCAAGTGCCCATCGGGCGTGGGGGGATTTTTCGCACTCGCTCGTCCCGGCAGGGTACGCGGCGTGCATCGTGCGCGCCTGCCCGGGGAGGTCCGCTCATGAGTCGTTCGCTACGCGGTGCGCTGTTGATCCTTGCTTGCTCGGCACCGGCCATCGCCACGGCGCAAGCGCCGGCGACGCGGCCGATCGACATACCGGCCGGCGACCTGGTCACAGCACTGGACACCCTGGCCCGCCAGTCCGGCGCGCAGTTCATCTACCAGGCCGACCAGCTGCGCGGGCTGCGAACCGCGGGGGTGCACGGCAACTTCTCGGCGGACGAGGCGCTGCGACGCCTGCTGGCCGGCACCGGCTTCACCATGCAGCATGACGAGTCCGGCGCGGTGGTGATCGTCAAGGCGGCACGCCGGCCCGCGCCACCGACCGCACCCACGCCTGCCAGCAGCGATTCCGCCGAGCCGGACCCGCAACAGGCCACCCGGCTGGAGGAAGTGCAGGTCACCGGTTCACGCATCCCGCGGGTGCAGGTCGAGGGCCCCGCGCCGGTCACCGTGGTCACCGCGCAGGAGATCAAGGCCGCCGGCTTCGCCAGCGTGCCCGACGTGATGCGCGCGATCACCCAGAACAGCGGCGAGACGCAGAGCCAGCAGTCCTCCAGCGGCGCCGATTTCTCGCCCGGCGCCGAGGAAGTCGACCTGCGCGGCCTCGGTCCCAACCACACCCTGGTGCTGGTCAACGGCCGGCGCATCGCCGACTTTCCGCTGCCGTTCAAGGGCCGCAGCAACTTCACCGACATCTCCAACATCCCGATCGGCATGATCGAGCGCATCGAGGTGCTCACCGGCAGCGCCTCGGCGGTGTACGGTTCGGACGCCATTTCCGGCGTGGTCAATTTCATCCTCAAGGACCAGGCCGACGGCACCACGATCGACCTGCGCTACGGCGACACCACCCGCGGCGGCGGCGCGTCGACCAAGCTCGACTTTTCCACCGGTTTCTCTGAGGGCGATTTCAACCTGGTGTTCGGCGCCGAACTGATCGACCAGAAGCCGCTGTGGGCCTACGACCGCAAGATCCAGGACTCCACCGCCGACGCGCCCACCGAACGCTCGCAGGTGCCGCGGCGCACCTTTCTCAACGGCGACTGGAACGACGACTACATCGACCCCGGCCAGGCCACCTGCGACGCGCTGGGCTACTTGAACGGCGGCACCACGGTGTACGCCAACCGCCCACGCTACGGCAATTTCTGCGGCAGCGCCGAATCCATCGGCTACGGCACGATCCTCAGCCAGCGCCGCGGCATCAACACCTACACCTCGGCCAACCTGAAGATCAGCGACGACCTGAGCTGGTTCGGCGACATGCAGTTGGGCTGGAGCAAGGTGAAATTGTTTCGCGACGTCGAGCAGTGGAACTACCAGGCGCCGGACGGCAACGAGGACGGCTATTTCTACAACGCCCGCAGCGGCGGCATCGAGAACTGGTACCGCCAGTTCACGCCCGAGGAAATGGGTGGCCTCGGCCGCGGCATGATCGAGAACACCCAGAAGACCTTCAGCCTCACCACCGGCCTCAAGGGCACGTTCGGGCAGGCGTGGGACTACGAGGCCTCGCTCAGCCACTCGCAGTACAAGGCGCTGATCAGCTGGCCGCAGACCATCGCCGCGAAGGCCAATGACCTCTACCTCGGCCCGCAGCTCGGCGTGGACCCGGACAGCGGGTTGCCGATCTTCGACGCCGACCCGACCCGCCTGTACACGCCGCTGACCCGCGCCGAATACGACTCGATCACCGCGCGCACCAACTACCACCCGGAGTCGCGCAGCGACACGCTGGCCTTCACCCTGACCAACACCGCCCTGTTCAACCTGCCCGCGGGGCCGGCCGGTTTCGCCGGCGTGGCCGAGTTCGGCAACCAGGCCTACGACCTCAACCCCGACCCGCTGGCCACGCAGTACTACTACTACAGCTGGAAGGACTCCGACGGCCACGGCAGCCGCAACCGCTGGGCCACCGCCGGCGAACTGCGCCTGCCGTTGCTGGAGTCACTCAACCTCAGCCTGGCCAGCCGTTACGACCAGTACCGATTTTCCGGCCACAAGACCGGCAAGCTGACCTACAGCACCGGACTGGAATGGCGCCCGGTCGACACCTTGCTGCTGCGCGGCTCGTACGGCACCGCGTTCCGCGCGCCGGACCTGCACTACGTCTACGCCGGCATCGGCAACGACGAAACCTCCGGCAACGACTACTACCGCTGCCGCACCGAGGAGCCGGACGAGGACATCACCGACTGCTCGTACTCCGACGAGGGTCTGATCCGCACGCGCCAGGGCAACCGCGACCTGGACTCCGAAACCAGCACGTCGTGGACCGGCGGGTTCGTGTGGTCGCCGACGCCGAACCTGGACGTGTCGGTGGACTACTTCAACATCCGCATGAAGAACCAGGTGCAGGACCTCAGCACCGACCGCATCCTGCAGTTGGAAGCCAGTTGCCGCATCGGCGAGGACGTCAACGGCAACCCGGTCGATGCGAATTCGCCGAGCTGCCTCGACGCGGTGTCGCGGGTCAACCGCTATCCGCTCGACAGCGCGGTGGATCCCGGCGGCCTGTACGGCATCTTCGTCAACCCGATCAACGTGGCCAACGAGCGCACCAGCGGCATCGACGCCAGCGCGCACTACAAGCTGGAAACGGCCATCGGCACGTTCCGTTTCGCCGGCAACTACACCTGGACGCGCAACCACCTGTTCCAGCAATACCCGGGCGACCCCACCCTGGACGAGCTGGCGGTCAACAGCGGCTTCGACATCCCGCGCGAGAAGACCAGCGCCAGCGTGTCGTGGGAGCGCAAGGCCTGGTCGGCCACCCTGTTCGGCACGCGTCTCGGGCGGCTGCCGAACTCGTGGTCCTACGACCAGGTCGTCGACACCTCGGCCGGGGACCCCGCCTGGGTCCACGCCACCTACCGCTACAACGCCACCGTGCAGTACAAATTCAGCGACCACGCCCAGCTGTCGCTGGCGGTGGACAACCTGTTCGACAAGATGCCGCCGCGCGACCCCACCTACACGGCGTACCCGTACTACGACATCTCGTGGTTCGACGCCGCCGGCCGCAGCTACTACGTGCAGTTCACCTACAAATTCGGCGGCAGCCCGCTTTGACGAAACCCCGAACAACATTCGTCGCCCCAGCGAAAGCTGGGGCCCAGCGCCGTCGGGCTACGGGTGCAAAGGCACTGGATTCCTGCGTTCGCAGGAATGACGGGAAGCCGCAAAGACGCAGGGAGGGCGTCAGACGTTGAACAGGAAGTGCAGCACGTCGCCGTCCTTGACCAGGTATTCCTTGCCTTCCTTGCGCAGCCGTCCGGCCGCCGCCGCGCCGGCTTCGCCCTGGTACTGGATGAAATCGTCGTAGGAGACGGTTTCGGCGCGGATGAAGCCCTTCTCGAAATCGGAGTGGATCACCCCGGCCGCCTGTGGCGCGGTGGCCCCGCGCTTCACCTGCCACGCGCGCACCTCTTTCACGCCGGCGGTGAAGTAGGTCTGCAGGTCGAGCAGCTTGTAGCCGGCGCGGATCACCCGGTTCAGGCCCGGCTCGTCCAGTCCCATGTCCTTGAGGAACTCGTCGCGATCGGCGTCGTCCAGCTGCGCCAGCTCTTCCTCGATCGCCGCGCACACCGGCACCACCTCGGCGCCCTCGCCCGCCGCGCGTTCGCGCACGGCGTCGAGCAGCGGGTTGTCCTCGAAGCCGTCGTCGGCCACGTTGGCGATGTACATCAGCGGCTTCAGGGTGAGCAGGAACAGGTCGCGCACCAGGGCGCGCTCCTCCTCGTCCAGGCCCAGGCTGCGTGCGGATTTGCCTTCGTTGAGCCCGGCGGCCAGCTTCTGCAGTACCGGCTTCTTCGCCAGCGCTTCCTTGTCGTTCGCCTTGGCCGCACGCTCGGCGCGGTTGAGCGCCTTGTCCACCGATTCCAGGTCGGCCAGCGCCAGCTCGGTGTCGATGGTCTCGATGTCGGCGATGGGGTCGACCTTGCCGGCGACATGGATCACGTCACCCTCGAAACAGCGCACCACGTGGGCGATCGCATCCACTTCGCGGATGTGCGCCAGGAACTTGTTGCCCAGGCCCTCACCCTTCGACGCGCCGGCCACCAGGCCGGCGATGTCGACGAACTCCACCGCGGTGGGGATCACCTTCTGCGGATTGACGATCGCCGCCAGCGCATTCAGCCGCGGATCCGGCACCGGCACCACGCCGACGTTCGGCTCGATCGTGCAGAACGGAAAATTCGCCGCCGCGATGCCGGCGCGTGTCAGCGCGTTGAACAGGGTGGACTTGCCGACGTTGGGCAGTCCGACGATGCCGCATTTGATGCCCATGGGTGACTCCGGGAACAGTGAACGGAAAACGGGGAGGGTGTGGATCAGGTCGCCCCGTTCCCCGTTCCCGCGGTATGAAGTTGCTGCATCGCCTTGTCCAACTGGCCCGTTGCCGCCAGCGGCAGCACGTCGAGCGCACGGGCGATACCGTCCAGGATCGCGTCCTCGTCCCGCGCCGAAGGCTTGCCGAGAACCCACGGCGTGACCTGGTCGCGATGGCCGGGGTGGCCTATCCCCAGGCGCAGGCGATGGAACTTGCCGTGGCCGAGGTGGCCCATGATGTCGCGCAGGCCGTTCTGGCCGCCGTGGCCACCGTCGAACTTCAGGCGCACGGTGCCGGGCGGCAGGTCCAGGTCGTCATGCGCGACCAGGCATTGTTCGGGTTCGATCTTGTAGTAGCGCAGCGCCGAAACCACGGCGATGCCGCTCTTGTTCATGAAGGTGGCGGGCTTGAGCAGCCAGACCGGTTCGCCGCCCAGGCGCACGCGGCAGCTCTCGCCATGCAGCTTGCCGTCAAAGGCAAAACGCTCGCCCTGGCCGCCGGCAAGGGCGTCCACCAGCCAGAACCCGGCGTTGTGCCGGGTTCGCAGATATTCGGTGCCGGGATTGCCCAGCCCCACGATGAGGCGCAAGCCGGCCATGCAGACGGGCAGCCGTGACGGCCCGCGCCCGGATGGGGCGCGGGCCGGCGCGACTTACTTCTTGTCGTCTTTCTTGGCCGGTGCCGGGGCGGCGGCAGGAGCCGCGGCGGGGGCGGCTTCGCCTTCGGCCGGCGCCTCCTCGACTTCCTCCTGCACGGTGTTGGCAGTGACCACGGCGATGTCATGGCCTTCGCCGCCATGCGCCGCGACCAGCTCCACGCCCTTGGGCAGCTTCAGCTGCGAGAGGTGGATGATGTCGCCGGGCTTCAGGTCGCCCAGGTCCAGCTCGATCGATTCCGGCAGGTCCTTCGGCAGGCAGGTGATCTCCACCTCGATCAGGTTGTGCGAGATGACCACGCCGGAGGTCTTGGCGGCCGGCGACTTCTCCTTGTTGAGGAAGTGCAGCGGCACGTTGACGCGAATCGCCTCCTTCTCGTTGATGCGCAGGAAATCCATGTGCATCATCAGCTGCTTGAAGGGGTGCTTCTGCCAGTCGCGCACCAGCACCTTCTGCACCTTGCCGTCGACGTTCAGGTCGAGGATCGAGGAGAAGAACCACTCGTTCTTGGCGGCGAGCAGGATCGTGTTGTGCTCGATCTGGATGCTTTCCGGCGGCTGGTTGCCGCCGTAGACGACGGCCGGCACGAAGCTCGCACGACGCAGGCGGCGGCTCGCACCTTTCCCCTCGTCCTTGCGGCTCTGCGCCTTGATTTCATGATTCTGGGACATTGTTGTTACACCTTTGAGGTTGTCCACCTTGCGGTGGATGGGTGACTCTCCCGCGACCAGGAGAGCCTTGGGCTGGGCAACGCGGAACGGGGAGCGGGGAGCGACAGCCGGCGCGTACCGGCCCTTCGTGTTCCCGTTTGCCGTTCTCGCTGACCGGTTTCAATCCACGTACAACGAACTCACCGACTCGCCGAAGGCGATGCGGCGAATGGTTTCGGCCAGCAGTTCGGCGACCGAGAGCTGGCGGATCCTGCTGCAGGCCTGGACTTCGGGGCGCAGCGGCAGGGTGTTGGTGACCACCAGCCGGTCCAGCTGGGAGCCTTCGATGTTGCTGATCGCCGCGCCGGACAGCACCGGGTGCACGCAGTAGGCGACCACCTTGCGGGCGCCGCGCTCCTTGAGGGCCGCGGCTGCCGCGCACAGCGTGCCGGCGGTATCGACGATGTCGTCGACCATCACGCAGGTCTTGCCTTCCACGTCGCCGATGATGTTCATCACGGTGGAGACGTTGGCGCGTGGACGGCGCTTGTCGATGATCGCCAGGTCGGCATCGTCCAGCCGCTTGGCGATCGCCCGCGCGCGCACCACGCCGCCCACGTCGGGGCTGACCACGATCAGGTCTTCCATGCTGTAGCTGCGCCAGATGTCGGCCAGCAGCACCGGCGAGGCGTACACGTTGTCGACCGGGATGTCGAAGAAGCCCTGGATCTGGTCGGCGTGCAGGTCCACCGTCAGCACCCGGTCCACGCCCGCGGCGCCGATCATCCTGGCGGCCAGCTTGGCGGTGATCGGCACCCGCGCCGAGCGCGGCCGGCGATCCTGGCGGGCGTAGCCGAAGTACGGGATCACCGCGGTGACGCTGGCGGCCGAGGCGCGCTTGAGCGCATCGGTGAGCGCCAGCAGCTCGAACAGGTTGACCGCGCTGGGCGCGCCGGTCGGCTGGATCACGAACACTTCCTGCCGGCGCACGTTCTCCTCGATCTCGATCTGCACCTCGCCGTCGCTGAACGTGCCGACCAGCGCCTTGCCCAGCGGCACGCCCAGGCGGTGGGCGACATCCTCGGCCAGTGCGTGATGCGCATTGCCGGTGAACAGCATCATGGGAGTGGACGTGTCCACAAGTGCTACCTCGATACTCGGCCAACAGTGAAGTGGCTGGGGCGGCAGGATTCGAACCTGCGAATGCGGGAATCAAAATCCCGTGCCTTAACCAGCTTGGCGACGCCCCAGTGTCTGATGTTTTTCGGTCGTGCCCTTGCCTGAATCCGTCAACTTGCGCGCTGCCGCGCGAGCGCCTCGTGCAACGGCGAGACATCCTTCCCGCTCGCCACGCGCGCCGTGAATGCCGCCGGGCAACGCTCGGCCACGGCCTGCGCCCGCACCAGCGAGCGCAGCTCCACGAACACGCAGCCGCCGCTGCCCGAAAGCCGGGCCTTGCCGTGGCCGCCCAGCCATTCCAGCGCTTCGACCACCCGTGGATAGCGCGCCCGCACGACCGGTTCGAAGGCGTTCTCGACCGTTTCGCCCGAAACAAAGGATGAAATTGTCGCCCGCGGCGCATTTCGTGTCAATTCAGGCGCTTGAAAGAGCGCCGCGGTCGGCACCGACTCGCGCGGATCGAGCACCACGTAGTGCCGCGGCGGCAGCTGGACCGGGCTGAGCTGCTCGCCGATGCCCTCGGCCCAGGCCGAACGCCCGCGCACGAACACCGGCACGTCGGCGCCGAGCCGGCCGCCGAGCGCGGCCAGGGTGTCTTCGTCCAGGCCCAGCCGCCACAGGTGGTTGAGCGCCACCAGCACCGTGGCGGCGTCGGAGCTGCCGCCACCCAGGCCGCCGCCCATCGGGATGCGCTTGTCCACCGCGATGTCCGCCCCGGCCGTGGCGCCGGCATGCTGCTTGAGCAACCGTGCCGCGCGCACGACCAGGTCGTCCGCCTCGGCCACTCCCGGCGCGCCATGCAGGCGCCGGATCTCGCCGTCATCCCGCACGCGCAGGCGTATCTCGTCGCCCCAGTCCAGCAGCCGGAACACGGTCTGCAGCTCGTGGTAGCCGTCGGCCCGGCGCGCGGTGACGCGCAGGAACAGGTTCAACTTGGCCGGCGCGGGCCACGCCGTCCATTCACCGCGCACGGGCGCGGCCAGCGGGCGGCTCATGAACACGCGCAGGTCGTCGGGGAAGCCGTGCTCGCGATCGCGCTGGCGCGCGTGGGCGAAGGCCGGGCTTCCCTTGTCGACCACCGCAAAGCCGTGTCGGGCATAGAACGGCGCGTTCCACGGCACGTCGGCCAGGGTGCCCAGGTCCACCCGCCGATAGCCGGCCTCGCGCGCCCAGGCGCAGGCGTGCTCGAGCAGCGCGGCGCCAATGCCGCGCCGGCCATGCTCGGGCAGCACGTCGATTTCGGCGATGCCGATGGCGCCATCGCCGGGCTCCTCGTCCAGCCAGATGAAACCGGCCGGATCGCCCGCCTCGTCCCGCGCCACCCAGACCAGACCGCGCTCGATCCCCTGCCGCAACAACTCCGTCGGCATCGACACCGCCGCATAGGCCGCCCACGCCGGATGGCCGCGAAACAGCTGCAACGCCTTGCGTTCGATCGCGCACAAGGCGGCGACATGGCCCGGCTGGGCGCGGTCGATGTGGACGTTCATGTTGGGGGGATGCGCACCGTCGGCAGGGCGCAAAGCCTAACCCAACCGGCGGCGCTTACCGAAACTGCCACGACTCGATCGACAGGCGCACCTTGTAGGGCGGCCTGGCCGCGTACACCTTGGTCGGCAGCGGCGGGTCGCGGGCTTCGTCCCAGGCGCGGTAGTCGACCGACCAGCCGTCCTGCTGCAGCAGCGACGGCAAGCGGTTCGCGCCGAAGCGGATTTGCGCCGGGCCGCCATCGGCGCGCAGGCCCAGCACCCACGCCCGCAACTCGCGCAGCGGCACCTCCCAGCCCAGCGCCTTGCGCATCAGCGCCTCGGCATCGGCGCCGCGCAGCGGCCCGCCATCCAGCCCTTCGAGCAAGGCCTCGCGCGCGTCGCCGCTGAGCCGGAAACTCTTGCCGGTCACCGGCGCGCGCAGCACGAATTCGTAGCGCTCGCCGTCCTGGATCCAGCTGAAGCTGCCGCTGCCGCCGTCGCGGCCGTCCGACACCCCCAGCCGCCCTTCCAGCGACCAGTGCACGGCGCCGCCCAGCGCCTGCTCGCGCGCGCGCTGGGCGGCGAGCAGGCCGGCATCGCCGTGCATGCGAACCGGAGCGCAGGCCGCCAGCAACAGCGCGGCGATGACGGCGACCAGGCGCCCCGCCCGCCCCGGCCAGGCGCCGATCACGGCTGCAACCGCTTCAGGGCGTCGCGCAGGCTGCTGCTGTGCGGGTCGAGCTTGCGCACCTCGTCGAACACTTGCTGCGCATCCTTGCGACGGCCCTGCTTCCACAGCACCTCGGCCAGGTGCACGCCGACGTCGGCGTCCTTGCGCGCCAGCCAGGCGCCGCGCAGCGTCTGCTCGGCCTGCTCCAGGTGGCCGAGGCGATATTGCAGCCAACCCCAGGAATCGGCGATCGCCGGATCGTCGGGCTTGGCCGCGCGGGCGGCTTCGAGCAGCTTCTTCGCCTCGGTCAGGTCGCGGTTGGCGTCGGCCAGGGTATAGCCCAGCGCATTGCTGGCATCGACGTCGCCCGGCTTGATCTTCAGCAGGTGCTGGAAATCCTTCACCGCCAGGTCGACCTGGCCGGCCTGGGCATAGGCCAGGCCACGGCCGTAGAGCAGGCCGGGATCGTCCGGCACCACCTGCAGTGCGCGGCTGAACGCGGCTTCCGCCCGGGCGTAGTCCTGCTCGCGCAGGTACAGCTCGGCATCGGCCTGCAGGGCCTGTCGCAGTTGCTCGGGCTGTTCCAGATAGTCGATCTGCAGCTCGGCCAGCAGCTGGTGCGCCTGCTCGCGCTTGCCCTGCGTATGCAGGATCAGCGCGCTGCGCACCGCGGCGTCGAACGCATGCGGGTCGTCTTCATCGACCTGGTCGTACCAGCCCAGCGCCTCGGCGTCGCGGTGCTGCATCTCGGCCAGTTGGCCCAGCAGGTAGCTGCTCTGCGCGCGGACCTCGGGCGGCGCCTGCCGCAGTTCGCGGTACAGGGTGCCCAGTGCCTTCTGGTCCTGGTGGCGGGCGGCCAGGCCCGCGCGCAGGGCGTAGGTGTCGGCGTCCTGCGTGCCGTGCGCCAGCAACTGGCTGGCGGCCGCGTCGTCACCCGACGCGCTGAGCATGCCGGCATAGGCCAGGCGCAGGCGCGTGTTCGACGGAGCCTGGTCCAGCGCCTTGCGCAACAGCGCCTTCGCGCCGTCGTGGTCGCCGTCCTTGAATTTCATCTGCGCGGCCCAGGCGTAGGTCTCGGCGTTGTGGAAGCGTTTCGCCGCCGCCGCGGCGATCTCCCGCGCATAGGCCGGGCGACCCAGCTTGTCACCCAGCTCGCTCATCGCCAGCCAGGCCTTGGGGTCGGCCGGCAGACGCTCCGGCACCGCCAGTGCCTCCAGCAGGCGCGCCGCCTGCGCCTGGTCGCGCGCGCCCAGCAGCACGCGGCCGAACTGGCGCCAGGCATCCTTGTCGCCGCTGGCGACCAGGCGCTCGAGCTGCGCTTTCGCCTCCGCCGCGTTGCCCTGGTCCAGCGCCAGCTCGGCCCGCGCGCGGGCCATCGGCGCGGGCCTGGCGCCCAGGGCCTGCCAGCGGTCCAGTGCGCGACCGGCCGCCTCGTCGTGATGCACGGCGATGGCCAGCTCCGCGGCCCGCTCGGCCACGGCGGGGTCATTGCTGAGCGTCATCGCCTTGTCGTAGTGCGTTGCGGCCGCGGCCAGATCGGTACGCCCCAGCGCCATCTCCCCGGCCAGCAACTGGGCCATCAGGTCGTGGTCGGCATCCGGCGTGGCCACCACCACCCGGGCCAGCGGCTGCGGGGTCGGCGTGGCCTGCGGACGCAGCGGCGCCGCGCTGCAGGCGCCCAGCGCGAGCGCCAATGCGGACAGTGCCGTAAAATGCCGCAGTTGCTTGAACTTGCTCGACCCGCTCCGCACACTGTTCTCCGTCAAACGACCCGCCGCAGCCGTATCCGTGATGATCGGCACCCGCGCCAAGCTTAGCCTACGCCGCCAGACTCCTGCCGCCGAGATGCCTGCCGTCCCATGCCACTGATCGCCCTCGGGCTCAACCACCTCACTGCGCCGGTCAGCCTGCGCGAGCAAGTGGCGTTCGATGAGGACGCCGCCGGCGCGGCCCTGCGCGAACTGGCAAGCGAGCCGGGCATCGAGGAGGCGATGATCCTGTCCACCTGCAACCGCACCGAGCTGTACGTGGGGGTGGCCGAGGGTGCCCAGGACATCCCGCAGGCGTGGTTGAACCGTCATCACCATCTGACTCCCGGCAAGCTCGATGAGTTCCTCTACCGCCACGAGGAACGCGACGCCGTGCGCCACGTGTTCCGCGTGGCCACCGGGCTGGACTCGATGGTGCTGGGCGAGCCGCAGATCCTGGGCCAGGTGAAGGACGCCTACCAGCAGGCGCGCCTGGCGCATGCGCTGAAAGCGCCGATGGATCGCCTGCTGCAGCACACCTTCGCGGTGGCCAAGCGGGTGCGCACCGACACCCGCATCGGCGCGCACACGGTATCGGTCGCGTTCACCGCGGTGCGTCTGGCCGAGCAGGTGTTCACCGACCTGGAACAGGCCTGCGTGCTGCTGATCGGCGCCGGCGACACCATCGAGCTGGCCGCGCGCCACCTGGCCGAGCGCCACGCCCGCCGCCTGATCGTGGCCAACCGCACGCTGGAGACGGCGCAGGACCTGGCCGGCCGCTACGGCGGTTACGCGGTGGCGCTGGCCGACCTGCCGCAACACCTGGCCGAGGCCGACATCGTGATCTCCTCCACCGCGGCGCGGCAGCCGATCGTCACCCGGGCGATGGTCGAGCAGGCGATGGCCAGCCGCCGGCGCAAGCCGATGTTCATGGTCGACATCGCGGTGCCGCGCGACATCGAGGAGTCCGTGGCGGAGCTGCCGGACGTCTATCTCTACGGCATCGACGACCTGCGCCAGGTGATCGACGACAACCGCCGCTCGCGCGAGACGGCCGCCCGCGAGGCGGACGCCATCATCGACCTGCAGGTCGACCGTTACATGGCCTGGCGCCGCGCGTTGACGATGAAGAACCCGGCGCTGGACATGCGCCAGCACGCGGAGGTCTACCGCGACGAGGTGCTGGGCAAGGCGCGCGCGATGCTCGCCCACGGCAAGCCGCCGGACGAGGCGCTGGCCTTCCTCGCCAACACGCTGACCAACAAGCTGCTGCACCATCCGAGCGCGCGCTTGCGCGAGGCGGCCCTGAGCGGCGACCTCGACCTGCTGCACGCCGCGGGGCGGCTGTACGGGCTGGACGAGCAGGACGGGGATCTGTAGGAGCGCACCTTGTGCGCGAAATGCTTTTCGCCGGACCGCAAACAGCCATCGCGCACGCCGGTGCGCTCCTACCATAGCAACGAACACCTCCACGCATGACCCCATCGATCCGCCGCAAGCTCGAAGCGCTTGCCGAACGCCACCAGGAAATCGGCCTGCTGCTGTCGCAGCCCGAGGTGCTGGCCGACAACAACCGCTTCCGCGCGCTGTCGCAGGAATACGCCCAGCTCGAGCCCGTGGCCGGCTCGCTGCGCGAGCACGAGCGGGTCGAACGCGAACTGGCCGAGTCGCGCGCGATGCTGGACGACCCCGAACTGCGCGAGATGGCCGTCGACGACGTGGCACGGCTGGAGCGGCGCCTGCAGGATCTGGACGGCGAGCTGCAGCTGTTGCTGCTGCCCAAGGACCCGCGCGACGAGGCCAACCTGTATCTCGAAGTGCGCGCCGGCACCGGCGGCGACGAGGCGGCGATCTTCGCCGGCGACCTGCTGCGCATGTACCTGCGCTATGCCGAAAGTCGCCGCTGGCACGTCGAGATCCTCAGCGAACACGAAGGCGAACACGGCGGCTACAAGGAGGTCGTGGCGCGCATCGAGGGCAAGGGTGCGTATTCGCAACTGAAGTTCGAATCCGGCACGCATCGCGTGCAACGCGTGCCGGAAACCGAATCGCAGGGACGCATCCACACCTCGGCCGCGACCGTGGCGATCCTGCCCGAGCTGGACGACATCGAGGAGATCGAGATCAACCCGGCCGACCTCAAGGTCGACACCTTCCGCGCCTCCGGTGCGGGCGGCCAGCACGTCAACAAGACCGACTCGGCGATCCGCATCACCCACCTGCCCACCGGCACCGTGGTGGAATGCCAGGAAGAACGCAGCCAGCACAAGAACCGGGCCCGCGCGATGAGCCTGCTGAAGGCGCGCCTGCTCGACGAGGCGCAGGGCAAGCAGGCCGCGGCGCAGGCCCAGGAGCGGCGCCTGCAGGTGGGCTCCGGCGACCGCAGCCAGCGCATCCGCACCTACAACTACCCGCAGGGCCGGATCACCGACCACCGCATCAACCTCACCCTGTACCGATTGCCCGAGGTCATGCAGGGCGACCTGGGCGAACTGGTCGACACGCTCACCCGCGAACACCAGGCCGAGCAGTTGCAGGCCCTCGGCGGCGCCTGAGTCCCTCCCGTAGGAGCCCGCTCGCGGGCGATGCTCTTGCCTTTGCTTTTGCGAATCCCGAACCCCGAATCCTGGCCAAGAGCATCGCCCGCGAGCGGGCTCCTACGGGAGCGGGTCAGGCGGTGTGGAATCCGCGCAGCTCCCGTTCTGGCAGGTCCTCGCGGGTGACGGCGGTGACGCTGGCGGCGGGCGGGCCTTGCCACAGCCACTGTTCCAGCGCGTCGAGCGCCTCGGCATTTCCACTGGCAAGCACCTCGACGCGGCCGTCATCCAGGTTCCTCGCGTGACCGGCGACGCCCAGCGCCAGCGCCTGCTCGCGGGTGCTGGCGCGAAAGAACACGCCCTGCACCCGACCCTCCACGAGAAACCGCGCCGTCGGCATCAGTCGGCTCCGATCCACTGCTTGAGCAAGGCCTCCGTCACCGGCCCCAGCTTCTGCTGCGCCACCTTGCCTTGCGGATCGATCAGGTAGGTCATCGGCAGGCCGCGCGGCGCGTCGAAATCCTTCAGCGGCTTGTCCACGGTGACCTGGGCGATGGGGTAGACCACCGGGTGCTTGACCAGGAACGCCTTGATGTCGGCCGTCTCGCTGTCCTCGTAGGCCAGCCCGATCGCGCGCACGTTCTTGTGTGTGTCGACGAAATGCGAGATGTCCGGCATTTCCTTGATGCACGGCACGCACCAGGTTGCCCAGTAATTGACGATCACCCAATGCCCGCGCTGCGCGGCCAGGTCGAAGCTCTTGCCATCGAGCGTGCTGACCTTGAGCGTCGGCTGGGCCGGCATCGCGGCATGCAGCGGGGCGACCAGGGCCAGCGCCAGGGCGACGGCGGCGAAACGGTTCAGTAGGGTCATGCGGGGAGTTCCTCGGTGTCAGCCGCCGGATCGGCGGCCGGGGGATAGATCTGGTCGAGCCGCGTGCCCAGCTTCGCCTGCAGCGCGGCGGCCACCTCGTCGAGCAGAAGCAGCAATTCCGCCGGCAACGCCACGTTCATCGCCGCGGCTTCCTCGTGCGGCTGCAGCGGCAAGCGGTGATGGGTGCAACGATACAGCCGCAGCAGGTCGGTGCTGTCCAGGCTGCGGCTGAGCAGCCAGCCACCGGTTTCGCCGCGCTGGATCAGGTCGGCCTGCTGCAGGTCGTCGAAGTAGCCGCCGACCGCACCCGCGCTGAGGCACGGCGCGCGCAGGCGCGCCTCGGCCGGGTCCACGCTGGCGCCGTTGCGCTGCGCCTCGATGAACAGCCCCAGCACCACCAGCAGGCCCAGGAACTCGGCGCCTGCCGGCAGGGTTTCGGCCGGCGGGACGTACTCGTAGGCGGAGATCGAGGCCGCCACCGAGGCGGCCAGGATCACGATCACCCACGACAGGTAGATCCACAGCAGGAAGATCGGGATCGTCGCCAGCACGCCGTAGATCTGCTGGTAGGTCTGCGCATGCCCCACGAACTGGCTGAAGCCCCAGCGCGCGACCTCGAACAGCACCGCGCCCAGCAGCGCGCCGATCGCCGCGTCGCGGCGCGACACGCGGGTGTTGGGAATCACCGCATACATCAGCCACAGCGTGCAGAACGTCACCACGAACGGCAGCGTCGCCAGCAGGCTGGCGCCGATCGTGTGGATCTGGCCGGCCGCCACGCTGAGGAAAGGCATCGCGGTGACGTAAGAGGTGGTGGCGATGCCGCCGCCGACCAGGATCGGCCCCAGCGTCAGCGCCGCCCAGTACAGCAGCAGGCGCGAGCTCCAGCGGCGCGCCTGGTGCACGCGCCAGATCCGGTTGAGCCGGTCCTCGATGCTGATCATCATCGACAGCGCGCTGAACAGCATCACCAGGATGCTGACCCCGGTGAGGCCCTTGGCGTTGTCCGCGAAGCTCTGCAGCGCCGCCTGCACCTTCTCGCCGGCGGCCGGCACGAAGTTGTTGAAGACGAAGTTGATCAGCGTGTCGCGCGCGCCCTCGAACACCGGGAACACCGCGAACATCGCCAGCACCGCCACGGTCAGCGGCACCAGCGACACCAGCGTGGTGTAGGACAGCGCGCCGGCCGTCTCGAAGCACTTGTCGTCGATGAAGCGCTGCCACACGAAGCGGCGGAAATAGCGCATGCGATCGGGATCGAAGCGGCGGTCCATCGGTATCCTCGGGCGGCCGTGGCAACATGCCGGGCCAATCGTCGTCGTGTCGGCCGGTACACTAGCCCATTGCCCGTGAACGCCTCAACGCGTGGATCCGCCGCATGACCCGAGAAATCCTGGTGTTGTACTACAGCCGCAACGGCCACACCGCCCAGCTGGCGCGCCTGATCGCCCGCGGCATCGAGGAGGTGCCCGGCATGCGCGCGCGCCTGCGCCAGGTGCCGCCGGTGGCGCCGGTGACCGAAGTGGCGCAGCCGCCCGAACCCGAAGACGGCGCCCCTTACGTGACCAGGCAGGACCTGCACGACTGCGTGGCGCTGGCGATGGGCAGCCCGACCCGCTTCGGCAACATGGCCGCCCCGCTGAAACATTTCCTCGACACCACCGGCGCCGAATGGGCCAGCGGCGCGCTGGCCGGCAAGCCGGCTGCGCTGTTCACGTCCACCAGCACCATGCACGGTGGGCAGGAATCCACCCTGCTGTCGATGGCGCTGCCGCTGCTGCATCACGGCATGCTGATCCTCGGCGTGCCCTATACCGAGCCGGCACTGACCAGCACGCAGAGCGGCGGCACGCCCTACGGTGCCAGCCACGTCGCCGGTGCCAAGGGCGACAATCCGATCAGCGACCACGAACGCGAGCTGGCGCGCGCGCTGGGCCGACGCCTGGCCGACGTGGCGCGCCGGTTGGCGGAGCAGCCATGAACGTCCCGGCCGCCACGGCGATCGCGCCGGTCTACCGCATCGGGCTGGCCGCCTGGGCGCTGCTGGTGCTGCTGCAACTGGCCTGGCACGGCTGGCTGTTCCCTGCCCGCACGATGCCGGCGTGGCTGGTGCTCGGTGTCACCGTGGTGCCCCTGCTGCTGCCGTTGTTCGCGATCCGCAACGTGCGACGCGCCCTGCTCTGGGTCGGCATCCTCAGCCTGTTCTATTTCTGCCACGGCGTGGCCGAGGCCTGGAGCGCGCCGGGCGAACGCGTGCTGGCGTGGGCGGAGATCGTGCTGACGGTGGGCCTGATCGTCGTGCTGGGCGCCGGCGTCAAGCGGCGCCACGCGCCGCACTGACCGTCACGCGCGCCGGATCACCCGCACCACCGATTCGCGGTAGTCGACGAAGCCCATGCGCCGATACAGCGCGCGAGCCCCCTCGTTGGCGCGCATCACGTGCAGGAACGGTGTTTCGCCACGCAGCAGCTGGCGCCGGATCAGCTTGGCGGTGAGCCGGCGCGCCAGCCCGCGTCCCTGCGCGTCGGGATGGGTGCAGATGCCGCTCACCTCGCGCCAGCCACCGGCGAAGGCGCGCTCACCGGCCATGGCGATCAGCCGCGCGCCATCGAACACACCGAAGTAATCGCCCAGCTCCAGCGTGCGCGGGCCGAACGGTCCGGGTTTGGTGAGCGCGGCCAGCTCCATCGCCTGCGACGCATGCGCGGATCCCAGCGGCACCACCGCGAGGGTGTCATCCGGCGCCGGCAGCTCGCCCGCCCAGCGCATCTTGAACATGGTCGATTCCAGCTCGACGCGCCAACCGGCGGGAGCCGGCCCCGACCAGCCATCGGTGTAGAACGACTCGCCGGTCGCGCAGTACGGCGCCACGTCGTCGAATGCCGGCCGCACCACGTCGGCAAAACCCAGGATCGGCGAAAAGCCCGGCGCAAACCGCCGCGCGCCGCCCGCGCCCTGGGCAAAGCCCGCCTGCGGCCCGCTCAGCGCATGCCAGAAGATGTTGTCGAGGACGGCCGGCACCGGCGGCTCCGCGGCCACTACAGTTCGCGACTCATGAACACGCTGTACGGATCGGCGACGTAATCCGCAAACGGCTCGCAGCGTACGAAGCCGAAGCCGGCGTACAGACGATGGGCGGGTGCGAACGCCGCGGCCGATCCGGTTTCCAGGCAGAGTCGACGACAGCCGCGCCGGCGCGCCTCGTCGATGATGTGCCGCAGCAGCGCCGCCGCCACGCCCTTGCGCAGGTGGCGCGCGGCGGTGCGCATCGACTTGATCTCCGCCTGCTGCGCATCGAGCTGCTTCAGCGCACCGCAACCCAGCAGTTCGCCATCCTGCCACGCCGTCCAGAAGCTGATTTCCGGCCGGCGCAACGCGTCGACATCCAGCGCGTGGATGCTCTCCGGCGGCGAGTGCAGCGCCACGTCCTGCAGGTGCCCGCGCAACAGGTCGATGATGGCAGGCGCGGTGAGGTCGTCGGGCCGGATGTCCATGCGCGCGGATGGTAGCGCAGCCACGTCCGCGGCCGGAATGTGTCCTGGTCGCCGCGCCTATACTCGAACTCCCCGCTTCGCCTTGCCGAGGATGCCATGGCCTTTCTGCAGGACGCCCCGCAACTCGCCCACCCCTATCGCGGCGACCGCCTGCTGCTGGCGCTGCTGGACCGCATACTTCCGGCGCAACGGCGCGCGGCGCTCGACGCCGACCTCGACGCGCTGGGCGATTACGCGCTGATGGCGTGGCAACGCGCACGCACCACCACGGCGCGCAAACCGGTGCTGACGCAGTGGGGCGCCTGGGGCCAGCGCATCGACCGCATCGAGCTGACCACCGCCTGGCAGGAAGGCCCGCGGCTGACCACCGCACATGCGGTACTCGCCGCCGGCCATGCCGACAGCGAGCACGCACGGCTGGAGGAATTCGCCCGCGTCTACCTGTACCACCTGGCCAGCGAGTTCTACACCTGCCCGCTGGCGATGACCGACGGCGCCGCCACCGCGATCAAGGCCTCCGGCAACCGCGAGCTGATCGCGCGCGTGCTGCCGCATTTCCTCAGTCGCGATCCGGCCACGTTCTGGCTCAGCGGCCAGTGGATGACGGAGACCACCGGCGGCTCCGACGTGGGCAACACCGAGACGATCGCGCGGCAGGATGCGAACGGCCAATGGCGCCTGTACGGGCGCAAGTGGTTCAGCTCGGCGGTGGTCGGCGAGGCGGCGCTGGCGCTGGCGCGGCCGGAAGGCGCGGCTGGCGGCACCGGCGCGCTGGCGTTGTTCTACGTCGAGACGATGGACGGCGAGCGGCGCAAGAGCGAACTGGTCATTGACCGGCTGAAGGACAAGCTCGGCACGCAGGAACTGCCTACCGCGGAAATCCATCTCGACGGCCTGCCCGCCTGGCCGCTGGGCGAGCTGGCCCACGGCGTGCGCCAGGTGGCGCCGATGCTTAACGTCACGCGCACGTGGAACGCGATCTGCGCGGTGGCCAGCACGGCACGGGCGATCAGCCTGGCGAGGGATTTCGCGACGCGCCGGCAGGCGTTTGGCCGTCCGTTGATCGAGCAGCCGCTGCACGCGCAGACGCTGGCCGACATGCAGGCGGATTTCGAGGCTGCGTTCGCGCTGGCGTTCGAGGTCGCCCATCTGCTCGGCCGTGTCGAACATGGTGCCGCCAGCGCGGAGGAAGCCGCGGTGCTGCGCCTGCTTACGCCGCTGGCCAAGCTGTGGACGGGCAAGCTGGCGGTGAAGATCTGTTCCGAAACTCTGGAGTGTTTCGGCGGCGCCGGCTACATCGAGGACACCGGCCTGCCGCAGCTGCTGCGCGACGCGCAGGTCTATGCGATCTGGGAGGGCACCACCAACGTGCTCTCGCTGGACAGCCTGCGCGCGCTGGCCGGCGACAGTCTCGGTGCACTGCGCCACGCCACCGGCCGCTGGCTGGACGGCAACGACGACATGCACGCGGCCAGCGCGATCCGGCAGACGCTGGACGCGGCCGCGCGCTGGCTCGACCAGCACGCAGCGGCACGGGACACGCTGGAAGCGGGTGCGCGCGGCCTCGCCTTCACCCTGGCACGCTGCGCCGCCGCGGCGCTGCTGGCGCGCCAGGCTGCATGGTCCAGCGGCCGCGGTGACCCACGCCCCGGCGCGGCACTGCACCGCTTCGTCGGCCGCGGCCTCGACCGGCTGGTGGCACCCGATGCCGGCAACACCACATTGCTGCTGAGCTGACGCGCAGGGCGGGCACTGCCGGTCGGCTTTGCTTCGCCGCGCACCGACACCAAGAGCGGCGGGCAGTGCCCACCCTGCGCCTCGAGCGCCTTCCTGTAGGAGCGCACCCTGTGCGCGATGCCTTTCGATCACGTGACGAAGAGCATCGCGCACAGGGTGCGCTCCTACAGTGGCGCTTGGGGAGGCATGGATCGTCCGGGTGCGTTCCCGCGGGCACGCGTGGGCCGGCGCGGGCTAAAATGCGCCGATTCCCTCCCTGGCGCACCGACATGCAGCACCTGACCATCGTCACCACCGGCGGCACCATCGACAAGGTCTATTTCGACGACAAGTCCGACTACAAGATCGGCGCGCCGCAGATCGGCGAGATCCTGGGCCACCTCGGCGTGGCCTTCGACTTCGACGTGATCCCGATCCTGCGCAAGGACAGCCTGCACATCACCGACGAGGATCGCGCGCTGATCCGCTCCACCATCGAGGCGCAGCCGCACCGCCACGTGCTGGTCACCCACGGCACCGACACCATGGTGGAAACCGCGCGCGAACTGGCGCAGGTGAAAGGCAAGGTGATCGTGCTGACCGGCGCGCTGAACCCCGCACGCTTCCAGGGCTCGGACGCGGTGTTCAACGTCGGATGCGCGGTGGCCGCCGTGCAGACCCTGCCGGACGGGGTCTACATCACCATGAACGGCCGCGTGTGGGACCCGGCCAAGGTGCGCAAGAACCGCGCGGAAAACCGCTTCGAGCAAGCCTGAGCCGGCCTGAGCGCAGTCCGCGCGCCGGCCCGCGGCGGCCGGCCCACCGGCCGAAAGCGGGCCGACTTGGGGCAGCCATCACGATCGCGGCCCCCGCGGCTGGCTATAGTGCCCGCAGGATGGGGAATCCGGGGTTTCCATGAGCGACAGCACGCCAATACCGTTTCGTCGTTCCGGCGAACGATCCGCGGGGCCGCAAGGCACCCGTTTCTTCTCGACCGAGGCCTTGCGGCAATACGCCAGCGACGCCGCGGACACGGTGGACGGCACCGTCAGCGCGCACGCGCCGGTGCTGGAAGGCACCAGCCCCGGCATCGAGGGCCGCCGCTTCGTCATCCGGCCGGGGCGGCAGGCGATCGGCCGGCGGCTCGACAACGACATCGTCGTTGACGACATGAGCGTATCCGGCTGCCACGCGTGGATCACCCACCAGCATGACCGCTGCGTAATCATGAACACGCTCTCCACCAACGGCACCTTCGTCAACGACAAGCGCATCCACGAAGTGGTCCTGCGCCATGGCGACCACATCCGGCTCGGCCAGGCCGAGTTCGTGTTCCTGACCCGCGAGCGCGGCCAGCCCGCGCGTGCGCGCTGGCGCTGGATCGGCATCGCCGCCGCGCTGCTGGCCGTGGCCGGCGCCGCGGCCTGGTGGTGGCTCCGGTCGCCGTGAGCGCGGACACCGCGCCGGCCACAGTCGGCCGCTACCGCATCGAGGGCGTCCTCGGCGAAGGCGCGATGGCGGTGGTCTATGCCGGCTTCGACCCGGGCATCGAGCGCAAGGTGGCGATCAAGTGCCTGCACCAGCAGGTCGCCGCCGACCCCGCCTACCGCAGCCGGTTCCTGGTCGAGGCGCGCGCCGCCGGCCACCTCACCCACCCGCACATCGTCACCATCTTCGATGTCGGCGAGACCGACGACGGCCGTTCGTACATCGCGATGGAGCGGCTGCCGGGCGAGACGCTCGCGGGCAAGGTCAGCCGCGAGGGGTTCCCGCCGCTGCCGGCGATCATCGACCTGGTCGGCCAGCTCGCCGCCGCGCTCGATTATGCGCATGCCCGCGGCGTGCTGCACCACGACATCAAGCCCGAGAACATCATGCTGGTCGATGGCTGGGGCTACGCCAAGATCAGCGATTTCGGCATCGCCGAACGCCGCGCCTCGCCCCGCGATGCATTGCGGCGACCGGCGGAAATCGGCGGCACGCCGGCCTACATGGCGCCGGAGCGCCTGCGCGGCGAGCGCAGCGACGCACGCAGCGACCTGTTTTCGCTCGGCGTGGTGCTGTACTGGCTGCTCACCGGCAAGTTGCCGTGGCCGGAGATCGGCAACGTGCAGCAGTTGATCCGCAAGCGGCTGCGCTCGCCGCTGCCTGCGATCCGGCCGCGCGACCCGGCCACGCCGTCGATGCTGATCAGCATCGCGCGCACCCTGCTGGCGCCGGCCGCGGAATCGCGCTACCAGCGCGGCGCGGAAATCATCGACGACCTGCGCCTGGCGGCACGCGAGTACGAACGCGAGCGCGAGAAGCCGCTGGCCAAGCGCATCATCTCGCTGCGGCTGCGCTGGGCCAGCAGCCTCGGCGCGATCCTGAGCCTGGTGCTGGTGTTGGGCCTGGCCGCGATCTACGCCAAGCAGCACGCCGCGGTGACCGGCCTGGCGCTGGATTTCGGCAGCTCGATGGGGCGCATGATCGCCGGCGAATCGGCCGAGAACCTGCTGCTCGGCGACCACGCGGCCACCCGCGCGCTGGTGACGGACATCTCGCGCAACCGGCAGATCCACTACCTGGCGATCGCCGACCGCAGCGGCGAGGTCATCGCCAGCACGCAGCAGGACGAGATCGGCCGCAAGCTGCTCGCCGCGCAAGGGCAAGGCGACATGCTGCTGTTCGACGTGCCGATCCATTACCAGACGAAGACGATCGGCGAGCTGCGCCTGGGCATCAGCAACGCGGAGCTGCGCGCCGCGCAGAAGACCACGCTGGGGGTGATCGCCCTGGTGCTGGCACTGACCCTGGCGGCCGTGGTCGGCGCCGCGTACTGGCTGTTCCGCCGGCCGCTGACGATGCTGAACCTGCTCGGCGACGCCCTGCTGCGGGTGGCCCGCGGCGACTTCGCCCATCGCATCCGGCTGGCACGCCGCGACGAGTTCGGGCGCCTGTTTGCCACCTTCAACCTGATGAACAGCACCTTGCAGACTCGCCAGCGCCGCGCCGGCGAATCCGCACCACCGGTCGGCGAGGAAGACGTCACCCGCCCGACCCACATCATGTCGACGGTGGCGGCCGAGGACACCTTGACGCCCGTTCCGGTCACGCCACCGTAGGAGCCGCCCGCAGGCGATGCGCTTGCTCTCGCGAATCCCGAATCCCGGCTCAAGAGCATCGCCCGCGAGCGGGCTCCTGCGGGACGCGGTTCAGTACTGCTTTAGTCGCTGCTTGAGCTCGAGCGCGCGGGCCCGGTAGGCGATCGCCGGTTCGTAATCCGGCGCGATCGCCAACACGCGGTTCCACAAGGCGATGGCCTTGTCCAGCTGCTGGTCGCGGTACAACACCACGGCCCGCTCGTGGTAGGAGTCCAGCAGTTGGCTGCGCAGGCTCGCGGCCTCGGCGCCGCTCGGCTGCAGCCGCGGATCGACCCTCAGCGCCTCGTCCATGCGGGCAAGTGCCTGCTGCGCCTGGCCGTGGTCGAGCAGGGAGACGCTCTCTTCCTGCAGCCGCCGCGCCTCCGCCACCGGCGATGGCGCGGCCGCTGCCGGATCGGCCGGGGGCGCGTCGGCCGCCGCCGTGGTCGCCGGCGCGGCGCCTCGCGCCGACAGCGGGATGCGCAAGGCCTGCCCGGTGCGCAGCAGCGAGGGATTGGTCGAGTGGTTGTAGCGGGCTAGGATCAGGAAGAGGTTCGCATCGCCCAGATAGCGATCGGCCAGCGTGCTCCAGGACTCGCCCGGCTGCACGACGTGCGCGCGCGAGCGACTGCCGAGCCACCGCTCGGGATCGGCGGTGAGCTGGCGCAGCATACCCTGCGCCGCACGGTCGCCGGGATGCTGAGCGAGGTATTGCCGCAGCGCCTGTTCGCCCTCGGCATAGTGGCCCGGCTGCAGTTGCCGCTCGATGATCGCCGCCAGCGAGGCGCCCGGAGGCGGCGTAGCCGGCATCGCCGGCGCCGGCCTCGGCGCGCCGGTTGGCGTGACCACCACCGAGGAGTAACCGCGCAGCGAGCCGCAACCGGCCAGGCCCGCGGCCAGTGCGGCGGCAACCAGAGCCGGCGGCCAGCCGCGGCGGATGCGCCCTGTCGTCGTCATGCGTGGGGGATAGTCCATGCCCGATGATCCGTCGTCAGGCGTGCGGGCAGCCGGCGGCGGCGCACAACGCGGCTCACCCGCGCATTCGCCGCCGGTGGCAGGACATGGAACTCGTCATGTACACACTTCATCCGGCAGTCCCCCTTCGCAGCATCCGTCCCGGGGACGAACCATACCGTCGGCGCTGGCAGTATAGCTGTGCCATCGCACGGGTTTGCGCGGGGCCGCCCGCCGGATCGAAACAGGGCAGGCCCGGACGACTCGACCGGGCCTGCCCTGCGGATACCGCTCCATGGGTACGGCAGCGGGCCATCCCTGGCCCGCCTGGGGGAGTTACCAGCTGGCCTTCAGCGTCACGCCCGAGTAGGCGCTGTAGCCGTTGAGCATGATGTAGTACGTGCCCGACTCGTTGCTGCCGGAGCAGGTCTCGTTGTTGCCGGACTTGTAGGGCCGGCAGTCGTAGCTGCTGGTGGTGGGCTGCGAGCCCTGCTTGACGTACAGGTCCACGTCGCCGGTGCCGCCGGAGGTGGCGATGGTGAGCGCGCTGCCCGCCGGCACGGTGACGGTGAAGTAGGTCTTCGAGTTCCTGGCGCCGGCCAGGCCGGTCACCGGCACGCCGTTCTGCAGGCCGCCGGTACCGCCGCCACCGCCGCCGGTCGAGTAGGACGCCTTGACCGTGACCCCGGAGTACGACGAGTAGCCGTGCACCTTGAGGTAGTACTTGCCCGCCGCCGGCGAGGCCACGCTGCAGCTTTCCGAGTTGCCGCTCTTGTACGGGCGGCAGTCGTAGCTGCTGGTCGTCGGCGCGCTGCCGAAGCGGGTGTACAGGTCGGCGTCGCCGCTGCCGCCGGAGATCGACATCACCAGGTTGCTGGCACCGGCCGGCACGGTGATGAAGAAGTCGTTGTCGGCACCGGAAGCGCCCGACACGCCGGTGACACCGACGTTGTTCTGCAATTCGGTGGTGCCGCCACCGCCGCCACCGCCGCTGCCCGGACAGGTCACGCCCACGCTGCTGAACGCGGCGATCACCGCGTTCTTGTCGTAGCCCAGGTCGGTCGCGGCCGATTCCACGCCGCAAGCGCCCGAGTTGAAGGTCGAGGTGGCCGTCCAGTACACCTTGTTGGCCAGCGCGTAGACCTGGAACGCCTTCTTCACGTCCCAGCCGCTGCTCTTGGCCAGCACGCAGAACGACTTGTTGTACACGCCGCTGGAGTAGTGCACGTCGAGGCCGGAGTAGTACTGCGAGGCGTTGTCGATCGAGCCGCCGTCCTGCGACGGGTTGCACATGTAGCGCAGCGCGTCGCCGATGCCCGCGCTGGTCTTGACGATGTCCGCGCCGACCAGGAAATCGGCCGAGCCGCGATCGAAGTACTCGGCCGCCTCGCCGGCGATGTCCGAGTAGGCCTCGTTCATGCCGCCGGACTGGCCGTCGTATTCCAGGCCGGAGTTCTGCTCGGTGTAGCCGTGGCTGATCTCGTGGCTGGTCACGTCCAGCGACACCAGCGGATAGAACGTGCTGGCGCCGTCGCCGAAGTACATCGCCGAGCCGTCCCAGAACGCATTCTCGTAATTGGAACGGTAGTGCACCTTCATCAGCAGCTGGATGCTCAGCGGCGGCGCGCCGGTGTAGGACTGGTACATGTCGTGCACCACGCCACCGAAGTGGTGGGCGTCGTTGACCGGCGAGTACGCGCCGTTGATCGCATCGGTGTTGCTGGTCGGGCAGGTGAAGCTGACCACCGAGCCGCCGCTGCTGCCATGGTTGAGGTTGTAGGTCTTCACGTTGCTGTTCTGCAGCGTGCAGGTGCTGCCGGACTGGGTCACGTTCAGCGCCGCGTAGTCGGTGCCGTAGGTGTACTTGCCGGTCTTCTGGTTGCCGCCCGGGCCGTTGGCCGAAGCATCCGTGAGGCCGTTCCAGCTCTTGATCACCGCGCCGGTGTTGGCGTCGACGATCGCGGTGGGGCGCGTCGGCGCGGCGCCGTTGACGAAGTACGAGACGCGGTAGACCAGGCGCGGCGCGGCGCCTTCCTGCGGATAGACGAACAGGTCGGCCCGCGCGTTCTCCATCGTGGCGCCGCCGACCAGCACGGTGTGTGCGTGCGCCTTCAGGGCCGCGATCGCCCGCGAGGCATCCAGCCGGGGCCGCACCGAGATCAGCTGCTGGCCCTGCTGCATCAATTCGCCGGTGGCGCGCAAGGCATTGCCCTGTGCGTCCTGCACCACGGCGATGCTGCGGCCGTACACCGGCACGCCCTGGTACATCTGCTGCTGGCGCACCACGCGGTGTTGGCCGGCCAGCGCCACCGCGGCGTGCGGCACCAGCGTCATGTCCTGGCCCAGGTTCAACTGGGCGGCCAGCGACGAGACGGGCACGGCGCCCAGGTTCTGCGCATGCAGGGCTTTCGTGCTGGCGGCCGTGGCAGCCGTGGCGGTGGCCATGCCGATGGCGGCCACCAGCAGTTTCAGGCGAAGTGGATGGGGCATGTAATGAGCTCCTGGAAGAATTGGGGACAAACGCGCCCGATGCGGCCGCAAAGCCCCATGCAAGAATTCCCGTGCGATGCACGGCGTTGGTATTCGTCAGCGGTCCGGCGATCCCGAACTACGTCCGCGGGTGGCTGCCTTCCCCCTGAGGTTCCCTGCAGGGACAGCACTTGGACGCGTAACTGCAAGACGACGGCAAGGTCGCCACGGAATCATCCCCCAGCCTCCCAGATGGGTGGACCCGGCGACGTTATTACTTGCGATTCGCCATGACAATCCGACTTTTTCTTACGCCAGGTGATCGCAGTCACGCATCGACGGACGCGATGCCGGCGCTCCGCAAAACCCCTGCATGCGTCGGCACCACCGTTCTATTCGGCATTTCCCCTGTTCCCGTGGGAGTCCGCTCGCGGGCGCTGCCCTTGAGTAGGGATCAGGGATCGGGATTGGAGATCGGGGAGAGGATGGAGAGGGAGAGCAAAAGCATCGCCCGCGAGCGGGCTCCTACGGGGCGAGGATGGATTCGGGTCGACGTGGCCGGCTGGACGTATCCGCACCACCCGTTCAGAGCATGCCGGTTTCCAGCTTCGCCGCGTCGGACATCATCGAATGATTCCACGGCGGATCGAACACCAGGTCCACGTCGGCTTCGGTGATGGTGGGGATCATCTCCAGCTTGGTGCGCGCGTCGTCCACCAGGATGTCGCCCATGCCGCAACCGGGCGCGGTGAGGGTGAGCTTCACGTAGACCTTGCGCTCGCCGGATTCGCCGTGCTCCATGCTCAGGTCGTAGACCAGCCCGAGATCGACCACGTTGACCGGGATCTCCGGGTCGAACACGGTGCGCAACTGGTCCCAGGCCAGCTTCTCGACGTCGGCGTCGGTGGCGTTCGGCGGTACCTCGATCGGCGCCGGCCGTTCCTTGCCCAGCGCGTCGGCGTCGTCGCCGGCGACGCGGAACAGGTTGCCCTCGACATACACGGTGAAACTGCCGCCCAGGGCCTGGGTGATGTAGCCGATCTGGCCCGCGGGCAAGGTCACCACCTCGCCTTGCGGCACCATCACGGCACTGCAATCGCGCACCAGGGTCACCGGTTCGCTGCTCAGACTGAAACCACTCATGCCAACGACTTTCCTGTATCGCAGGTGCGGCGTCGCGCCGTACCAAAGTGCCCATTATGCCGCTCGCGCCGCGCGGCCGCTTGTTCCAGATCAGCCGGGCGGGAGATCGGGCGGCATCTTGCCCACCCGTCGCGGGGTGGTGCTCACGGTATGATGCGCGCTTTGCCGACGGATCAAGCGATGCATTGCACCCACCTGGCCGGGCGCCACCGATGAGGGCGAGCAGCGTGCCGGCCCTGCTTTTCGCGCTCTTCAGCGCCGCCATGCTGGGGCTCGCCACCGGGGCCGCGTGGATGGTGGTGGCGCTGTACTCGCGCCATCCCCTGCCCTGGCTGGTGGTGCCGATCGGCGCCGTGCTGGCATGGGTCATCCGCGCCGGCGTGCGCCGGCCGGGTACCGGCGCGATGCTGCTGGCCGCCGGGGCGACGGCGCTGTCGGCCGTCTACGTCAACCTGCTGATCGCCGGCGTGAAGATCGCCGGCAGCATGGGCCTGGACCTGATCGAGGCGATGCGCACCGCCGGCATCGGCATGCTGTGGCAGCTGGCACGCATGGGCCTCACCCCCGCCGATTTCATCTGGACCTTGCTGGCCATGCTGCTGGCCGGGTGGCTGGCCTCGCGCCAACGGCGCCCACGCCGGCCTCCGCCCCAGAAAAAGGCGTAGGAGCGCACCCTGTGCGCGATGCCCTTCGCCACGTGAGGCAAAAGCAGCGCGCACAGGGTGCGCTCCAGCAACATTAGGATTGCACCACGCCCATCATGACGAAGGACACGTAGGGCGGGCACCGCCCGCCGGCCGTTCCCCCACGCGACGTGATCTGGCGGGCCGTGCCCGCCCTACGGCATGCGGAGAAGCGACGGCTTCAGCCGTCGATCGCCTTCACCTCGTTGACCAGCTCGCCCACCGCGGCTTGCCCATCGCCGTAGAGCATGCGCGTGTTGTCGGCGTAGAACAGCGCGTTCTCGATGCCGGCGAAGCCGGTGCCCTTGCCGCGCTTGATCACGATCACCTGCCTGGCGTTCACCACGTCGAGGATCGGCATGCCGTAGATCGGCGAGGCCGGGTCGGTCCTGGCCACCGGGTTCACCACGTCGTTGGCGCCGATCACCAGCGCCACGTCGGTGGTGGCGAACTCCGGATTGATGTCGTCCATGTCGGCGATCAGGTCGTACGGCACGCCGGCCTCGGCCAGCAGCACGTTCATGTGCCCGGGCATGCGGCCGGCCACCGGGTGGATCGCGAACTTCACCTTCACCCCGCGCCTGATCAGCAACTGGGCGAACTCCCACACCTTGTGCTGCGCCTGCGCCACCGCCAGGCCGTAGCCGGGCACGATCACCACGCGCTCGGCGTAAGCCATCATCACCGCCGCGTCGCTGGCGTCGACCGGCTTCTGTGCGCCCTCGATCGCCTGCGCCACGCCGCCGGCCGCACCGAAACTGCCGAACAGCACGTTGCCGATCGAGCGGTTCATCGCCTTGGCCATCAACTGGGTCAGCAAGGTACCGGCCGCGCCGACCACCATGCCGGCGATGATCATCGCCTCGTTGCCCAGCACGAAACCCTCGAACGACACCGCCAGGCCGGTGAACGCGTTGTACAGCGAGATCACCACCGGCATGTCGGCGCCGCCGATCGGCAGCGTCATCATCAACCCGAACAGCAGCGCCAATGCGAAGAACGCCGTGATCAGCGTCGGGCTGGCATGACCGGTGGCGAGCAGCACGCCGGCCACCACCGCCGCGGCGAGCAGCAACAGATTCACCGCGCGCTGGCCGGGAAACACGAAGCGCTTGTCTATCCAGCCCTGCAGCTTGGCGAACGCGATCATCGAACCGGAGAAACTGACCGCACCGATCAGCGCACCGAGTACGCCGAGCGCCAGCTCGGTCGCCGACAGCGCGGGCGGCAGGCCGTTCACCGCCCAAGCCTCGGGGCGCAGCGGCGAGGTGTCCGGCACCGCATGCAGCAGCCCGGACGAGCGCGCGTAGCCGATCAGCTCCACCGCGCCGATCGCCGCCGCCGCGCCGCCGCCCATGCCGTTGTACAGCGCCACCATCTGCGGCATCGCGGTCATCGCCACGCGCCGACCGCTCCACCACGCGGCGCTGACGCCGATCAGCACCGCGGCGGCGATCAGCCCGCGGTTGTGCATGTCCGGCAGGAAAAACGTGGCCAGAACCGCCAGCAGCATGCCGTAGCCGGCCCACACGATGCCGCCGCGCGCGGTGCGCGGCGAACTCATGCGCTTCAGGCCCAGGATGAACAGCAGCGCGGCGAGGAAGTAGCAGGCCTTGATGGCCGTGGGCAGCCAGCTCATCACTTGGCCCCCTTGTTCGCGTCCGGCTTGCTGGACTTGAACATCTCCAGCATCCGCTCGGTCACCACGTAGCCACCGGCGGCGTTGCCGGCACCCAGCAGCACGCCGACGAAGCCGATCGCGATCTCGAACGGCGTCGTCGCATGGCCTAGCGCGATCATCGCCCCGACCAGCACAATGCCGTGCACGAAGTTGGAACCGGACATCAACGGCGTGTGCAGGATCACCGGCACCCGCGCGATGATTTCATAGCCGGTAAAGGCGGCCAGCATGAAGATGTAAAGTGCCAGGAAACCGTCGATCATGAGCCCATCCCCCGTGAGAGCCGCCCGCCAGGATGCATCCGAACCCGCATCATACGGGAAGGCCGGCGCGCGTCGAGGCCGGTCCGGCGATCGGCGCACGGTGCGGCGCGGCCCGCTGCGGCCGTCAACCCCGGCGGGCCTGCCGCGTTGAACAGGCAGGAACCACCGATGGAGCCCGCCGATGACACCAGCGAGGGCAGCGGCGTGTCGGCCGTGAATGCCGCCACCGGCATGCTCGAGGCAGACCTTCCCGGCGAAGGCCTGGGTGAGCCGCGCGCCCTGCCGGCGACGCTGGATGCATTCCTGGCCGACGTGGAGCGTCGCGCGTTCCGCATGGCCGAGCTGCAACTGCGCCATCGGGAAGACGCCATGGATGCGGTGCAGGACGCCATGCTGCGGCTGGTGCGGCATTACCGCGACAAGCCGGCCGCGGAATGGGCGCCGCTGTTCTGGGGCATCCTGCGCCGGCGCATCGTCGACTTGCAGCGCCGGCGCAAGGTTCGCTCGATCGTGGTCGGCTGGCTGGGCGGCGGGCACGACGATGACGGCGAGGAGCTGCCCGCGTGGGAACCGGCCGACCCGGGCAAGGACCCTCTGGGCCGTCTGCAGGACGCCCAGTCGTATGCGGACATGGCCGCGGCAGTGCGGCAGTTGCCCAACCGCCAGCGCGAGGCTTTCATCCTGCGCGTACTGGAAGGGCTGGACGTGGCGGAAACCGCGCGCGCCATGGGCTGCGGCGAAGGCAGCGTGAAAACCCACCTGTCGCGCGCCATGCATCAACTACGCGACCAACTGGAGGATTGGCGATGAACTCGCCCGAGCACGAACCGATCGAACAGCGCGCGCGCGGCCTGTGGCGTGAGGCGGCACGTCGCCTGGACCCGGCCACCGCGGCGCGGCTGCGCGCCGCGCGCCGCGAGGCGCTGCAGCCGCAGGCGCCGCCGTTGCGCCAGGCCACCCGCTGGCTGATCCCTTCCGGCGCGCTGGCCGCGATGGCGCTGGCACTGATGATGGTGTGGCGGCCGCTGCCGCATGCACCGGCGCCGGCGGCGGGCAACCCCGTCCCCAGCGCCGCGCTGGATGCGGACAGCGAATTGCCGCCCGACGCCGAACAAGTCGACCCCAGCCTGTACCAGAACCTCGATTTCTATGCCTGGCTCGCCGCCAGCGACCGGCATTCGTCCAAGCGCTGAGCCATGAACAAGACCTTGCCCGCCCTGCTGTCGCTGTTGCTCGCCACCCTGCTCGCGGGCGTGGTCGCACCGGCGCACGCGCAATCCGCCCCGCCATCGGCAGGGAGCGCCGCGCAGGCCCCGACGCCCTGGGCCAGCGTGCCGCCGGAGCAGCGCGACATGCTGGCGCCGCTCAAGGGCGAATGGGATCGCCTGCCGCCGCGCAAGCAGGCCCACCTGTTGCAGCGGGCGCAACACTGGTCCACCTTGCCACCCGCGCGGCGCGAGGAAATCCGCCAGCGCATCGTGCGGTGGCAGCAGATGACGCCGGAGCAGCGTCGCGAGGCACGGGCCAACGAGCACAAGTTCCGCGAAATGTCGCCGGCGCAGCGCCTGCGCGTGCACGAGAGTTTCGAGCGTTTCCAGCGGTTGCCGCCGGCACGGCGCGAACAGCTGAAACGCGAGTGGCGCCAGATGTCGCCCGAGCAGCGCCGGCATTCGATCCAGCGGCGGGAGCGCGACGGCGGCGACGCGGGGCACCCGCCGCGCTGAGCGTCATCAACCCTGCAAGCGCGCCTCCCCGGCATGCGCCAGGCAACTCCTGGCGATCAGTTCGTCGTCGAAATCGGGCTTCAGCGCGCCGTCGTGCAGCAGCAGGTCGACGAAGTTGTACACGTTGCGCGCATACATCTCCGACGCATGCAGCGGCGCGCCGGCCGGCAGGTTCAACGGCCCGAGGATCGCCACGCCGCCATGCTCGACCCGCTCGCCGGGACGCGTCAGCTCGCAGTTGCCGCCGCTCTCTGCGGCCAGGTCCACCACCAGCGCGCCGGGCTTCATGCCCTCGACCATCGCGGCGGTGAGGATCTTCGGCGCCGGGCGCCCCGGCACCGCCGCGGTGCTCACGACCACGTCGAACGACTTCAGGTGGTCGGCCAGTGCCTGTTGCTGCGCGGCGCGTTCCTCCGCCGACAACTCGCGCGCATAGCCGCCGCTGCCGGCGGCACTGACGCCCAGGTCGAGGAACTTCGCGCCCAGCGACTCCACCTGCTCGCGCGTCTCCGGCCGCACGTCGTAGCCCTCGGTCTGCGCGCCCAGCCGGCGCGCCGTGGCGATCGCCTGCAGTCCGGCCACGCCGGCGCCGATCACCAGCACCTTCGACGGCCGGATCGTGCCGGCGGCGGTGGTCAGCATCGGGAAGAACTTCGGCGAGGCCTCGGCGGCGATCAGCATGGCCCGGTAGCCGGCCACTGCCGCCTGCGAGCTCAGCACGTCCATCGCCTGCGCCCGCGTGGTGCGCGGCAACAGCTCCAGCGAAAACGCGCTCAGCTTGCGCGCGGCGAGCGCGGCAATGCGTTCTGCTGCGCCGTACGGGCGCAACTGGCCGACGACGAGGCTGCCTTCGCGCAAGCCGGAAAACACCGCATCGTCCGGCGGCAGCACGCAGGCCAGCAGGTCCGCCTGGCCCAGCACGCCGGCGGCATCGGCAAACTCCGCTTCCGCATAGGCCGCATCGGGGAAGCCCGCCGCGCGCCCGGCATCATGCTCCAGCAGCACGCGCAGGCCCTTGCCGCGGAACTTCTTCGCCATCTCCGGAGTGATCGCCACGCGCCGCTCCCCGGCGGCGGTCTCTCGCAAGGCGGCAATGGTGACAGGCATGGCGCAACCCCCGTGGAATGTTCCGGCCATCTTAGCGGCAGTTGGCTTTGATCCGGACGCGCGCACGAGAGTAAGCTGGCCCGCCGGATCACGCTGCATGCACTGCCGGGGCCATCGCCGGAGATCACGATGTCCGCAAGCCCCCTCGCCCTGGACGACCTGCTCGCGCTGGCGCGCGCCGCGCGCGAACACGCCTATGCGCCGTATTCCGGCTTCCACGTCGGGGCCGCGATCCTCACCCGCGACGGCCGCACCTTCGGCGGCTGCAACGTGGAGAACGCCGCCTACGGCCTGTGCAACTGCGCCGAGCGCACGGCCCTGTTCAGCGCAGTCGCCGCTGGCTGCCGGCCCGGCGACGTCGTCGCCATCGCCGTGGTCGCGGACACCCCCGAAGCGGTCACGCCCTGCGGCGCCTGCCGCCAGGTGATGGCAGAGCTGTGCGACGAGGCCGCCCCGGTGCTGCTGGCCAATCTCGCCGGCGCCACCCGCGAGACCAGCGTGGCCGCGTTGCTGCCGGGCTCGTTCAAGCTGCCGCTGCGGGCTTGAGAGGTCGCATGGAAATAGCGTAGGGCGGACACCACCCGCCGTGCCGCGCCCCGTAGGAGCGCACCCTGTGCGCGATGCCTTCCGTCACGTGACGAAAAACTCGCGCACAGGGTGCGCTCCTACACGGTACGCTTCGGAAAGCCGGCGGGCAGCGCCCGTCCTACGTTCGACGGTTCGCACCTTGGCGACCCGCCAGCTAGGATGGAGCGTCCCGTCCCCCTCAAACCGACTCATGGCCAAAGCGCTTTCCCTGCTGCAGCAACGCCACTCGGTCCCAGCACGCCAGCTCGGCGAGCCGGCGCCGGACGACGCCACGCTGCACGCCCTCCTCGAAGCAGCAATCCGCGTGCCCGACCACGGCAAGCTGGTGCCGTTCCGGCTGATCCTGCTGCGCGACGAGGCCAAGCTGGCGTTCGGCGAGCGGGTGACCGCGATCGGCATCCGCAACAACCCGGCTATGACCGGCGCCAAGCTGGAGAAGGAGCGCCATCGCTACACCTTCGCTCCGCTGGTGGTCGCCGTGGTCGCGCGCCTCGACCCCGCCAGCAAGGTGCCGGAAATCGAGCAGAGGCTGTGCGCCGGCAACGTGGCCTACAACCTCCTGCTCGGCGCCTTCGCGCTGGGCTACGGCGCGCAATGGCTGACCGGCTGGGCCGCCTACGACCGCGAGGTCGCCGCGCTGCTGGGCCTGGCCGCCGACGAGCACGTGGTCGGCTTCGTCCACCTGGGCACGCCGCAGGTCGACGTGCCAGACCGCGACCGGCCGGCCCTGGCCGGATTGCTGAGCACGTGGACGCCGTGAACGAGGCGGTGACCGGACGCGTGGACGTCCATCTTCCCACCGCCCACCTGGTCGACGGCAGCCTGTACGTCTTCCGCGCCTGGCATTCGATGCCGGACGAATTCCATGACGTCGACGGCCACCCCGTCAACGCGGTGCATGGCTACGCGCGCTTTCTGTGCGAGCTGCTGGAGCGGGTGCGGCCCGGGCATGTCGCGGTGGCCTTCGACGCCTCGCTGACCAGCTCTTTCCGCAACGCGATCTATCCGGCCTACAAGTCCAATCGCGAGTTGCCGCCGCCGGACCTGGAGCGCCAGTTCGTGCAGTGCCGGGCCTTGACCGAAGCGCTGGGCGTGCACCTGATGATCGACCACGAGTACGAGGCCGACGACCTGATCGGCAGCACCGTGTGGAACCTGCGCGCGCTGGGCTGGCGCAGCGTGATCGTGTCGGCGGACAAGGACTTCGGCCAGTTGCTGGGCGAGCACGACGAGCAGTGGGATTACGCCCGCAACCTGCGCTGGGGGCCCGCCGGCGTCCACCAGAGGCTCGGCGTGCATCCGCACCAGGTCGCCGACTATCTCGCGCTGTGCGGCGACGCGGTGGACAACATCCCCGGCGTGCCCGGCATCGGCGCCAAGACCGCGGCGGCCCTGCTCGCCCACTTCGGCAGCCTGGATGTCCTGCTCGAACGCATCGACGAAGTCGCCTTCCTGCGCCTGCGCGGGGCGGCCAGTTGCGCCGCACGGCTGCGCCTGCACGCCGAGCAGGCGCGCATGTGCCGCCGGCTGACCCGGATCGCGCTGGATGCCCCCGGCGCCTGCGACGCGGATATCCTGCGGCGCCGGCCCTGCCCGGCCGACCAGCTCGACGCCTTGTGCGAGCAGTTGCGCTTCGGCCCGCTCACCCGCACCCGCCTGCGCGCCCTGGCACTCTGACGCGGCGGCTTGTCGCGCCGTACGCGACGGGCCACCATGGACGTTCCGGCTTCGACCTGCGAGCAACGATGAACGATACCGCCCACCCCGTTCCCGACGACGCCAGCGCACCGGTGGAAACCCTGTGCGAGGGCCGCTGGCTGAGCCTGCGCAAGCGGGGTCGCTGGGAATACGCCGAGCGCAACAACCCGGCCGGCGCGGTGATCATCCTGGCGGTGACGCCCGAAGACCGTGTGCTGTTCGTCGAGCAGTACCGCGTGTCGATCCTGCAGAACACCATCGAGATGCCGGCCGGCCTGGTCGGCGACCTGGCCGACCAGGCCGATGAAAGCGCGCTGGTGGCGGCGCAGCGCGAACTGGAAGAGGAAACCGGCTACCGCTGCGCCAGCGTGGAGTTCATCCACCGCGGCCCCTCGTCGTCGGGCATGAGCACCGAAATGATCACCTTCGTGCGCGCGCGCGACCTGCAGAAGGTCGGCCCCGGCGGCGGTGACGAAACCGAGAACATCGTGGTGCACGAAGTGCCGCGACGCGAGGCCGGCGCCTGGCTGTTCGCCCGCGCGGCCGAGGGCTACTCGATCGACCCGAAACTGTTCGCGGGGCTGTGGTTCATCGAGCACGACGGCGCGGAGAAGCCACCCGCGATATCCGACCGTTCACGCTGAGCGTAGCCCGCGCAGCGGTCGGAGTCGAAGCGACGCCGATCGCGAAGCCCGTCGCCGGCGTGCCTTCGACTTCGGCCTTCGGTCTGTGCTCAGGGTGAACGGGGTCCAAGTCAGTGCCCGTGGCGGCGCAGACACCACACCGAGAGCGCCACGCCGAGCAGGGTCAGCACCACCCAGCCACCGAGCACGTGGGCGTTCTCGCCGCCCAGCCACAGCACGCTGGCGACGGCGCCCACGCCGATCGATCCCAGCCCCAGCGCCAGCAGCGGATCACGCCGCCGATGCTGGGCGGCCAGCAGCACCAGCGCGCCCAGCGCCGCCAGCAACACCGACAGGACCCGCCACAGCGTCACGTATTGCGGCGGCACCGGCAGGTCGGGGAACAACGCCAGCAACGGCACGTCGCCGACCTGCACCTGGTAGCCCTTGCCGTCCGCGGCATCGCTGGCCGCTTCCAGCCGGGCACCGTCCAACCGCGCCACGACGGTCACCTGCTGCAGCGGCACGGCGCTCCAGCTCACCCGCAGGTCGCCCAGGCGCGGATCGCCGGGCCGGGCGCTGGTCACCAGGTAATCCTGGTAGCGGCTGAAGGTGGCGGCCAGGTTCTGCGGCAACGCAGCCGGGTCGGGCTCGATCTGCTGCGAGCCGGGCAAGGCGTGCACCAGCACGCGACCGAGCTTGAAGCCGCCCATCTGCACCAGCCCGGCGTCGAACTGCTTGCCCTCGATCGGGAACGGGCCCGGGTTGGCGTGCCCGCGGGCATCCCTGAAACGGCTGGAATCCACCGGCCGGTCGACCCAGTCCAGCTCATAGTGGACGTTGCCGCCGAAATTGATCTCGCGCCACTGGAACATCTCGACGTGGCGCACCAGCACCGGCGTGTCCGCGGTCTGGTTGAATTGCGGATCGTGCGGCGCCTCGACCACCTTCGGCGTGCCGGCCAGGCGCGCCATGTAGCCGTGCTGGCCGGCTTGCGGCAGCGCGTCCGTGCCCAGCTCGATCACCTCGCCGCCATGCCGGCCGGACGCCTGGCGGTACTCGATTAGGCTGCTGGCATTGAGCGCCTCCAGGCCGATGCCGGCGAGCACCAGCACGGCGCCAATGATGTTGAGTGCCAGCAGGCGCCAGGACATGTCCTTGCCCAGCTCCATCAGGCGACCCGTACCGGCGCGGGTGAACAGGCGGTATGCAGCACGTAGCCCGTCATGCCGGCGCCTACTGCACTTCGCCCAGGCCCGACGGCCGGCGCGGATCGCTGGCGGCGTCGAGCCGGTTGGTCTTGCGGTCCCAGGTGACCACGTTCATGAATCCCCAGGGATCGCGCTGTTTCAGGGTGTAGCCCATCCGGATCAAGGCCGCCTCGGTGGTCGCATCGAATGCCTGCGGTTCGGTCATTACCACGTCCGGCAGGTACTGATGGTGAAAGCGCTTGTGCGCCACGATCTGCCGCGCGTCCTGCCCGTCGATGAAATGCAGGATGCCTTCGAGCACCTGGGTGATGATGGTGGAGCCGCCGGGCGAGCCGATCACCATGGTGCGCTCCGGCCCGATCACGAGGCTGGGCGACATCGACGACAGCATGCGCTTGCCGCCGACCGGCGCATTCGCCTTGCTGCCCAGCAGGCCGTAGACGTTCGGCTTGTTCGGCACCAGCGCGAAGTCGTCCATCTCGTTGTTGAGCAGCACGCCGGTACCTGCGGCGACGAACTTGGAGCCCAGGATGGTGTTGACGGTGAGGGTCACCGCGGCCATGTTGCCGTCGGCGTCGATGATGGAGAAATGCGTGGTGTGCATGCCGGCGTCGGCCGGCTCGGCGCGCGGCAGCATCGACGAGGGCGTGGCGCGGTCGGGCAGGATGCTCTGGCGCAGGCCGTCGGCGTAGTACGGCGACAGCAGCATGTCCAGCGGCATCTTCACGAAATCCGGGTCGCCCAGGTAATCGTTGTGGTCGCGGAAGGCCCGCCGCATCGCCTCGACCACGTAGTGCACGCGCGTGGCGGCATCCATCTTCGCCAGGTCGTAGCCGGACAGGATGTTGAGGATCTCGGCGATCGCCACGCCACCGGAAGACGGCGGCGGCGCGGTGATGACCTGGTAGCCGCGGTAGTCGACGCTGATCGGCGTGCGCTCTTTCGCCTGGTAGGCGGCCAGGTCGGCCAGCGTCCAGTTGCCACCGGCGGCGCGCACCGCGTCGACCAGCTTGCGTGCGACCTCGCCGCGATAGAAACCGTCATGGCCGTGGCGTGCCAGCGCCTCCAGCGTGTCGGCCTGGTCCGGGTCATGCCAGCGGGCGCCCTTGGCCGGCGGTTGCCCGTTCACCAGGTACTTGGCAGCCGAAGCCGGCCAGCGCTCCAGCACCTTCTGCTGGGAGACGATCGCGCCGTACAGGCGCGGGTCCGGGACGAAGCCGTCGCGCGCGATGCGGATCGCCGGCGCCAGCGACTGCTGCAGCGGCAGGCGTCCGTAATCCTTCGCGAGCAGCGCCAGCCCGGCCGGCTCGCCGGGGATGCCGGCGGACAGCGGCCCGGTCAACGCGGTCTCGCGGTTGGGGCTGCCGTCGGGCTTCAGGTAGTCCTTCGGATCGACCGCCGCCGGGGCCGTCTCGCGGGCGTCGATGAATACGTTGCGGCCATCGCCGGCCCGGTGCAGCACGGCCATGAAACCGCCACCGATGCCCGAACTCTCCGGTTCCACCACCGACAGCGCGGCAGCCACCGCGACCGCCGCGTCGAACGCATTGCCACCCTTGCGCAACACCTCCAGGCCGGCGCGCGTGGCCAGGAAATTCGCGCTGGCGATCGCCGCATGGCCCGGCCGCTGCGAGGCAGGGGCGGCCTGCGATGCCTGCTTTGCCGAACTTGCCGGCGCGAACCCGGCCGCGCCGGTCAGCAACAGGGCCAGCGCGAGGGCGCGCCAATCGAAGGAGATGCTCATGCCGCGGACTCCTTGCTCATCAGGTGTCGATACTTCAACTCAAGCTGGGCCGGAGATTCGACGTGGTCGGGATCGCTGACGATGCACTCCACCGGGCACACCTCGACACACTGCGGCTCGTCATGATGGCCCACGCATTCGGTGCACAGCGCCGGATCGATCACGTAGTACTCCTCGCCAAGCGAGATCGCCTGGTTGGGGCACACCGGTACGCAGACGTCGCAATTGACGCAGGAGTCGAGGATCTTCAGGGACATGACAGCGAGCCAGGAGTGAGAACGAGGGTGAGAAGCGAGAGAAAGCCGCGCTCTCTCACTCCTCGCTCCCGTGCACTCACTCCTGCTTCATCACATTTCGACGAAACGGAAGGTCGCCCCGGTGGGCTTCATCGCGTCGGCCACCTTCTGCTCGTCGGCCTTGTCGCCGATGAACACCACGATCACGTCCTTGAACGAGCCGGGGGTCGCGTTCTTGAACGCGTCGATCACGAACTCGGAGGTCGCCGCGGAGCTGGGGCCGCCGAAGGCGAGCAGGTTGCCCGGCAGCACGCCGCGGGCGACGGTGTCCTGCACGCCCTGCAACTGGCGCGCGTTCTGCGCCTGCTGGTCCTCGGTCTGGCCGGGGGTGACCATGTAGGCATACGGCTGAGGCGCCTTCATGCCCTGCAGGTTGGCCTGCACCAGCTGGCCCAGATAGGCGTTCCACGCCTTGCTGTCGTTGAGATCGGTGGGCTTGGGCGCCGTCTGCACCTGCTCCTGGGCCGCCTGGTCGTCACCCTGCTTGTTGCAGGCATTCAGGCCCAGGCAAGCGCTCAGCGCGACAACCGCAATGAGAACGAATTTACGCATGGTCATCACCTTCTGCTTCGGATAGCTGGTTGGATGGATTGAGCGACTTCTGCCAGCGCTGGCGCATCGCCTGTTGCACGGCCGGATGCACGAAGCCGGAGATGTCCCCGCCGAGGCGCCCGATCTCGCGCACCAGTGACGAGGAGATGAAACTGTATTCTTCGGCCGGCGTCAGGAACAAGGTCTCCGCCTGCGGGATCAGGTGCCGGTTCATGCTGGCCAGCTGGAATTCGTATTCGAAATCCGACACCGCCCGCAGCCCGCGGATGATCACTCCGGCACCGACCTGCTCGATGAAGGTGGCCAGCAGGCAGTCGAAGCCGCGCACCTCCACGTTGGGCAGGTCCGCCAGCGCCAGCCGCGCCAGCGCCACGCGCTCGCCGATGCTGAAATGCGGCCCCTTGGTGGAACTGTCCGCCACCGCCACGATCACCCGGTCGAACAGCGGCGCGGCTCGCGTCACCAGGTCGGCATGGCCGTTGGTGATCGGATCGAAGGTGCCCGGGTAGATGGCCAGGCGGGGGTTCCCCAGATTTTTTCTCACGGGTGGCATGACGTCGCCGAGGGCGGTGTGACCCTTAGCTTAAGGCAACGCTGCTCAAGTATCACCACCGTCACCCACCCTCTCTGTTCGCAGACCACAGGGCCGTCGACGAAAGCAGACCGGCCGTCTGTCGAGGCGCCGGACCGAAGGTATGCGGACAGAGAGGGTGGGCCTCAACGTGTTGAATCTGAAATGATGAGGTGATGACTGGAAGGCCCGCAGGCGATATTTGAGCGGTGTCGCCTTAAGGTCTGAACAAGCCGTCATTCCAGCGGAAGCTGGGATGACGAGCAAAGACTGGATCAGAGCATTCTTGACGGAAGCGAACGCCGATAGAGCGCAAAGCGCACTTCGCCAGCCTGTCCCTCGCGATGCACCGACCAGCCTGGCGGCAGGCCGGGGACGCCGGCACGGGGCGATTCGACGTAGATCAGCGCCTGCGCCGCCAGCCAGCCGCCGGACTCCAGCTGCTGCGCCAGCGGCACCCAGAGGTCCAGTGCAAACGGCGGGTCGAGGAAGACCACGTCGTACGGCTGGCCCGCGCCACGCAGGAAACTGGCCGCCTCCAGCGCGGCGACCGACGCCGGGTCGAGCTTGAGCCGCGCCAGGTTCGCGCGCAGCGCCTGCGCCGCCTGCGGGTCGCGCTCGACGAACTGCACGGCGGCCGCGCCGCGCGAATACGCCTCGATGCCCAGCGCGCCCGTGCCGGCGCAAAGGTCCAGGCAACGCGCGCCGGCAATGGTCGGCGCCAGCCAGTTGAACAGGGTCTCGCGCACCCGCGCCGGGGTCGGCCGCAGGCCGGGCAGTTCCGGCACCAGCAGGCGCGAGTTGCGCAGCTTGCCGCCGATGATGCGCACCTGGCCGGGCGCCGGCTTGCGACCTGCGCTCACGCGCCCTGGCCCTCAGCTGGGAGTACGGGTCGGAGTGTTAGCATGCCGGCCATTGTCTTTGAATCGCCCCGGTCATGCTCAAGTTCTGGAAGAAAAAATCCGCCGAGGCGGATGCCGACGCCAAGGAAGCGCCGCCCGCCACGCCGGATGCCGCCGTCGGCACCGACCTGCCCGAAGGCGCCGCCGCGGGCCTGCGCGAGGCGCTGGCGGAAATGCCCTCGCCGGAGGAAACCCGCCGCGACGCCGAGCCCTTCGCGTCGCCCGCGGAAGACCCCGCCGAAACCACGGCCACGCCCCCGGCCAAACGCAGCTGGCGCGAGCGCCTCTCCGGCAGCGTGTTCTCGCGCAGCCTGGGCTCGCTGTTCGTGCGCAACCCCCGGCTCGACGACGAGCTGCTCGACGAGCTGGAAACCGTGCTGATCACCGCCGACGTCGGCGTCGAGGCCAGCAGCGCGCTGGTCGAGGGCCTGCGCAAGCGCATGCACAAGCGCGAGTTCGCCGATGCGGCGGCGCTGCTGGCGGCGCTGCGCCAGGCGCTGGTGGACCTGCTCCGGCCGGTGCAGCAAGCGCTGGACGTGGCCGGCCGCCAGCCTTTCGTGCTGCTGGTGGTGGGCATCAACGGCGCCGGCAAGACCACCACCATCGGCAAGCTGGCCCGCCGCTGGCGCGACGAGAAGCGCGCGGTGATGCTGGCCGCCGGCGACACCTTCCGCGCCGCCGCCGTCGAGCAGCTCAAGACCTGGGGCGAGCGCAACGCCGTGCCGGTGATCTCGCAGGGCCAGGATGCCGACGCCGCCAGCGTGATCTTCGATGCCCTGCAGGCCGCGCGTTCGCGACATGTGGACGTGCTCATCGCCGACACCGCCGGCCGTTTGCACACCCAGGGCGGCCTGATGGACGAGCTGGGCAAGATCGCCCGCGTGCTGAAGAAACTCGACGCCGACGCGCCGCACGAGGTGCTGATGGTGATCGACGGCACCACCGGCCAGAACGCGGTCAACCAGGTACGCCAGTTCCGCCAGATCGTGGGCGTCACCGGCCTGGTGGTGACCAAGCTCGACGGCACCGCCAAGGGCGGCGTGGTGTTCGCGCTGGCACGCGAGTTCGGCCTGCCGATCCGCTTCGTGGGCCTGGGCGAAAGCGCCACGGACCTGCGCGCGTTCGATGCCGAGGCCTTCGTCGACGGCCTGCTGCCGGACAACCTCGGCCAGGTTCGCGACCATGGCTGACGCCGGCTGGCGGGGCTGAGCCGGTGTCGCGCCGACTGCGCCTGGTCGCGATGGTGCTCGGCGGGGTGGTCGTGGCGGCCACGCTCACCGTGGTGGCCGCCGTCTACCTGCTGCTGCAGCCCGACCGCTTCACCGCCATGCTGCAGAACCAGGCGAGCGAGGCAGGGCTGGAGCTGAACCTCTCCAGCCCCGCCAGCCCCAGCCTGTTCCCGCGGCCGGCGCTGGACCTGCGCGGCATCACGCTCAACGCCAAGGGTGCCGGCGCGCCGATCCTGCTGGCCGCGCGCGGCCGGCTGGTGCTGCCGTGGCATACTCTGTTCGGCGGCCCCACCGTGATCTCCCAACTGGAGATCGACTCGCCGCGGGTCGACCTGGACGCCCTGCAGGCGTGGATGGCCGCACTGCCGGCGCAGGAAAGCGAGGGGCCGCTCGACATCCCGCGCATCGACACCGGCGTGGAGATCACCCGCGGCAGCGTGGTGCGCGGCAACGAAGTGCTGATGGACAACGTCTCGATCCGCGCCGGCAACCTGGTTTCCGGGCAACCGTTTCCGCTCAGCGTGAACGCCATCGTTGCCGGCAAGCCGTGGCGGCTGCATCTGGCGGCGACACCGCGCATCGAGGGCAACGCCCTGCAAGTGGACGACATCACCCTGCACTTGGCGCAGGAAGAGGCGGTGGCGCTGACGCTCGAGGGCCGCGCGCACTGGCATGGCGCGGCTGACGCCGCTGCCAGCCTGGCCGGCAAGCTCGACCGTGCCGGCGAGGGCCAGTACGACCTGTCGCTGGTGCTCACCCCCGCCAACCAGGACAACCCGCTGCTGCTCGCGCTGAAACTGGACGGCCCCGGCAACCATGCCGACCTGCGCTTGCCGCCACTGGCACTGGCGCGCTGGTGGGGCCGGCTGGGCGATCCGCAGGCGCCGCAACTGGGCGTGCCGCCCGGCAGCGGCCATGCCGAGTTCGACAGCATCGACGCCGGCGCCATCCACGTCGAAGGGCTGAGCCTGCAGGCCGGAGACAACGTGCCGGCGATCGCCTCCAGCAGCGCCCCGCCGGTCGCCGCGACCGCGAAGTAGGTCGGGACCCATGACGAGCACCGACGTTGCCGCACGCCTGCTGCGCTGGTTCGACCGGCACGGCCGCAAGGGCCTGCCGTGGCAGCTGGAAACCTCGCCCGGCCAGCGCGACGCCTACCGCGTATGGTTGTCCGAGGTGATGCTGCAGCAGACCCAAGTCGCCACCGTGCTCGCCTACTTCGAGCGTTTCGTGGCCGCCCTGCCGACCCTGCCGGCACTGGCCCGGGCCGACGAGGACACCGTGCTCGCACTGTGGTCCGGCCTGGGCTACTACCGCCGCGCGCGCTTCCTGCACCGGGCCGCGCAGATCTGCGTGGAGCAGCACGGCGGCGAGCTGCCGCGCGACTTCGCCGCGCTGGCGGCCCTGCCGGGCATCGGTCGTTCCACCGCCGGCGCGATCCTGGCCCAGGCGCACGGGCTGCGCTTTGCCATCCTCGACGGCAACGTCAAGCGGGTGCTGGCGCGCTACCACGGCATCGACGGCGACCCCGCCACCGGCGCGGTCGCGAAACAGCTGTGGCAGCACGCCGAAGCGCATACGCCCGCGCACCGCGTGGCCGATTACACCCAGGCCATCATGGATCTCGGCGCCACCGTCTGCGTGCGCAGCATCCCGCGTTGCGAGGCCTGTCCGCTGGCAGGCGACTGCGTCGCCTTGCGCGAAGGCCGCACTGCGCAACTGCCCGCGCGCAAGGCCGGCAGATCCGTGCCCACCCGCGCCACCGTGATGCTCGTACTGCGCGACACGCGGCAACGCATCCTGCTGGAGCGACGCGGCCCCCAAGGCGTGTGGTCAGGCCTGTGGAGCCTCCCCGAAGCCGCCGATGTCGATGGCGCCTGGCGCATCGCCCAGCAACACGCACGCATCGACGACGCCCAAGCGCTCGCACCATTCACCCACGTGTTCAGCCATTACCGATTGAACATCGAGCCGCTGCTGTTCGACCAGGCGGCCGCCCGACACGGGATTGCCGACGACGCGCAACTGCGCTGGTGCAGTGCCAGCGACCTGGCCGCGCTGGGCCTGCCCGCCCCCGTGCGCAAATTGCTCCAACACCTCACCGCCGAAAAAACCCTCAGCTCTGCGTAGGAGCGCACCCTGTGCGCGATGCCTTCCGTCACACTGGCGGAAAGCGTCGCGCACAGGGTGCGCTTCTACAACAACGGTCGTAGCTCGGCGCAAGGGCGGGCACCGCCCGCCATCGCCACGTCACGAATCCCCCGCTGGCGGAGCGTGGAGTGCCACGCGGCCCCGCACCCTCACCCCAACCCCTCTCCCGGCGGGAGAGGGGCTTTTACAGTTCCGCGCTCACTCTTTGCTGGTCGCCGCGTCCTTCGCCGTCCACTGTTTCAGCCACGCATTCACCGTGTCGTGCCACTGCACGCTGTTGTGCGGCTTCAACACCCAGTGGTTTTCGTCGGGGAAGGTGAGGAACTCGCTGGGGATGCCGCGGCGCTGCAGCGCGGTGAAGGCGCCCAGGCCCTGGGTGATCGGGATGCGGAAATCCTTGCCCGAGTGCACCACCAGCATCGGCACGCGCCAATCCTTGACGTGGTCGATCGGGTTGAACTTCTCGTAGTTCTGCGGCACTTCGTACTGCGTGCCGCCGTTCTCGCGCTCCTCGAACCACAGCTCCTCGGTGGCGTAATACATCATGCGCGCGTCGAATACGCCGTCGTGGTCGACCAGGCATTTCCACGGCTGGTTCCACACGCCGGCGATCCAGTACACCATGTAGCCGCCGTAGCTGGCGCCGAGCGCGCAGGCGCGGTCGCCGTCGAGGAACTTGTATTTGTCCAGCGCGGCCTTCCAGCCCAGTTTCAGATCCTCCAGCGGCTTGCCGCCCCAGTCGCCGGAGATCGAGTCGGTGAACTTCTGGCCGTATCCGGTGGAGCCGTGGAAGTTGATGGTGACCACGGCAAAGCCCTGGCCGGCATAGGTCTGCGGGTTCCAGCGGTAGCTCCAGCCATTGCTCATCGCACCCTGCGGGCCGCCGTGGATGATGAAGGCAACCGGATAGGTCTTGCCCTTCTGGTAGTCGACCGGCTTGACCACGTAGCCCTGCACGGTCTCGTCGTTCCAGCCCGGGAACTGGAAGAACTCGAAGTCGCCGACCTTGGCGTTCTTCAGGTCCTCCGCGTTGAAATGCGTGACCTGCTTCAGGCCGCGCCCATCGGCCTTGGCCAGGTACAGGTCGGCGGGACGCTTGAGGTCGTCACGCGCGAACAGCACCTTGCCCGCGGCCAGCGAGAAGGCATTCACGTCACCGGCACCGGACAGGCTGCGCACCTCGCCGTTGGCCGGGTCAATCGCGAACAGCGGGTGCTGGCCCTCGTCGTCGGCGGTGGCATACAAGGTCTTGCCGTCGGCGGAAATCGCCAGGCCGCCGGGCGAGCGATCCCAGCGAGGATCGACTTCATGCTTCGCACCGGTGGCCAGGTCCATCGCCATGATGGCGAAGCGATCGGCCTCGAAACCGGGCGTCTTCATCGCCAGGTAATAAAGCGTCTTGCCGTCCGGCGAGGGCACGGGATACGCATCCCACGCCTTGTTGTCGGCGGTGAGGTTGACGGGCGCGGCCGAGCCATCCACCGGCACGCGGTACAGATCGAAATTGGTCGACCACGGCTCGGTGGTGCCGGCGATGCGCACGTCGAAGTACACGCTCTTGCCATCCGGCGCAAAGGCGAACTCGCCGGCGTCGCCGAACGGCTTGCTGGGCACGTCACCGTCGATGCCGCGGCTCAGCAGCGTCGGCTCGGCCGGCAATTGGCCATCGGCGCCGAACGTGCCCACGAACAACTGGTTGCGCCGCCCGTCAGCCCAGGTATCCCAGTGCCGCACGAACAGCTTCTTGTACAAGGTGCCGCTGGCCTTGTCCTTCGCGCGCGTCTCGATGCGCTGCTCGGTGCAGGCCAGCGTGGCGCAGTCGGTGAATACCTCATAGGAGAGCAGCACCTGCTTGCCATCGGGGCCCAGCTTGTAATCGACGATGTCCAGCGGCGCATGGCTGACCTGTACCGGCGTGGCGTGGCTCGACAGATCCGCCCCCAGGTCGACCCGCCACAGCTGGGCCACGTCCTTCGCCGGCGCCACGAAATACAGGCTCTTCCCATCCGCCGACCAGCGCGCCGACGAACCCTTGTCCACCACCTTCACCGGCTGCGCGCCCTTGTGTTCCAGGTCCAGCACGTAGACCGCGGTGACGCCCTTGTTCGCCGCGTAATCCGTGCTGCGCACGCTGAACGCCGCACGGCTCCCATCCGGCGACAGCTGCGGATCGCTGACCCGATCCATCATCACCAAGTCGCGCACGTCGAACGCGTGCGGGCCCTGGGTCTTGGTGAAGGTGGTGTCTACGACGTCACCCGCCAGCGCGGGCGAAGCCACCAGCGCAAGCAACAGCGCGGCAATCAACGGTTTCATGGATGGTCCTTGAGTTGTGCGGCGAAACAGCCACGGTAAGACGCTGCCTCGCCACAGGCAAGTCTGGCGCCGGAGAGCGAAGTCGACGCGGTGACAGCGTTCACTCGGGCGTGTTCCGGAATGAGCGTGGCAATGGCCACACAGGGCCGGCCTACTTGGACAGTATCATTATTGATACTATGTTCCTCGTATGGACAAGATCACGGATCTGATCGAACGGATGCGCCAGGTACCGAACAACTTGGCCTGTACCGACCTCTGCAAGGTCTGTGATCACCATTTCGGAAAGGCAAGGCAGGAAGGCAAAGCCATCGCGTATACAAGACGCCCTGGCATGGCGATCCCCGCGTAAACATCCAGAAAGGTGAGGCCGGGAAAGCCAAGCCCTGCCAAGTACGGCAAGTGCTGCAAGCAATCAAGAAGTTGGAGGACAAATGATGGACGCTCGCCACTACACCTATCGCGTCATCTGGTCTCGCGAAGATGAGGAATACGTAGGCCGGTGCGCCGAATTTCCGAGCCTGTCATGGCTGCACGGCAACCAGGCGAAGGCGCTGGCGGGCATCGTACGCATGGTGGGTGAAACTGTCAGCGACATGGAGGCCAATGGCGAATCACCGCCGGAGCCGATGAGCGCCAAGTCCTACTCGGGCAAGTTCCAGGTGCGCATCCCGCCCGAACGCCACAAGGCGCTCGCCATGCAGGCAGCCGAGCAAGGCATCAGCCTCAACCGGTACGTCACGGACAAGCTTTGTGCATGAGCAAGGCCCAGCTCAGGCCAGCCCACGACGTGCGGGAGCGCACCCTGTGCGCAATGCTTCCCGTCACGCTAGCGAAAGAGCATCGCGCACAAGGTGCGCGCCTACAGAAAAGCGACGCGGCGTCGGGCAGGCGCTGTCCGCCACCGTCATGCCCCCACGCCCGTGCGCTACCATCTGGCAGCGCTGCGGGGATCTCGCCCCGGGCTGTCGCTACGGGTGTCGTTTATGCAAGCAAGCGCCGTCGTGTCGCTCGTCGTGCCCTTCTACAACGAAGGTGCCGGCGTCGATATATTTCTTGAGGCCATCGCGGGCACTCTCGCCAGCATCGACGGAGTGACGTTCGAGATCGTCTGCGTCGACGACGGCAGCAAGGACGACACGCTCGCTCGACTGCTGGTCGCGGCGCGCGCTGACTCGCGCCTCAAGATCATCGAGCTGTCGCGCAACTTCGGCAAGGAGGCGGCCCTTACAGCAGGCCTGGACGCCGCTACCGGCGATGCGGTGATCCCGATGGATGCCGACCTGCAGGACCCGCCCCAATTGATACCACGCATGATCGAGAAGTGGCGGCAGGGCGCGGATGTGGTGCTGGCGCGACGCACCGACCGCCATGGCGACTCAATGGCCAAGCGGGGCACCGCCAACCTGTTCTACAAGATCCACAACCACGTTTCGCATCTGGAAATACCAGCCAACGTGGGCGATTTCCGTCTGATGAACCGTGCATCGGTCGACGCATTGAAGCGCCTGCCCGAGCGCCAACGCTTCATGAAGGGCATGTTTGCGTGGATCGGCTTTCGAACCGAGGTGATCGACTACACGCGCCAGCCACGAGCGGCAGGCACCAGCAAGTTCACCGGCTGGAAGCTGTGGAACTTCGCGCTGGAAGGCTTCACCAGCTTCAGCAGCGCACCATTGCGCATCTGGACCTATATCGGCGCGTTCAGCACGCTGCTGACGTTGATCTACCTGATCTTCATCATCACCCGCACGCTGATCTACGGCGTGGACGTACCCGGCTATGCATCGCTGCTGGTTACCATCTTGTTCTTCGGCAGCCTGCAACTGGTCAGTGTCGGCATCCTCGGCGAATACATCGGCCGCATCTATGCCGAATCCAAACAACGCCCGGTGTACGTGGTGCGGCAGACTTACGGCGACGGTCATGAACCCTGAGGCGTACGTGGAGATGGCCGCTACGGAATCCGCACACTGGTGGTTCCGGGGTCGGCGACGGATTCTTGATAGCATCATCGCTTCCATGGCGCTGCCCCACGCGGCGCGAATCCTTGAGGCGGGGTCGGGAACCGGTGGCAACCTGTCGATGCTCTCGCACCACGGGAGCGTCAGCGCCTTCGAAATGGACGACCACGCCAGGGAACTCGCGGTGGAGAAAGCTGCGGGCCGCTTCATCCTGCGCGCCGGCAGCTGCCCGCACGCCATCCCTTTTCCGGGCGAACAGTTCGACCTCATCTGTATGTTCGACGTTCTCGAACACATCGACGAAGACGTGGCCACGCTCGCTGCGCTGCGTACCCATCTCGCCGTCGGCGGGCGGGTGCTCGTCACGGTGCCGGCGTATCCGTGGCTGTGGGGCGCGCATGACGTATTCCTGCACCACAAGCGGCGCTACACCTCACGCAGCCTGCGGCTGGCGCTCGCGGCAGGCGGCCTTGCCGTCGAGCGGGTCACATACTTCAACATGCTGCTGCTGCCGCTGGCCGTGCTGGCGCGCTTGAAGGACCGCCTCATTGCACGCAAGCGATCATCCGGCACAACCGCTCCGTCTGCCCCAGTCAACGCTGCTCTCGGCGCGATCTTTTCCAGCGAGCGGCACCTGCTGACCGCGCTCAATCTGCCCGCGGGCGTTTCTCTGCTGGCCATTGCCCATGCAGCATGAAGCCACTGCGCAGCCGCGCTGGTTTACCCGCCTGCTGCGCTTCGGCATCACCGGCGTCATCGCCACCGGCATCCACGTGATGGTCGCAGCAGCCCTGATCGCCAAACTGCACGTGCTTCCCTACGTGGCCAACCCCATTGCGTTCCTGATCGCGACGGCCTTCTCCTACGCCACCAACACCATGTGGAGCTTCGCCAGCCGGCTGGACCGCCGCACCCTGCGCCGCTACGTCTGCGTCGCGGCATTCGGCCTCCTCGCCACCGCGGCCATCGCCGCCGTCGCCGAGGCGGCGGGGCTGGACTACCGAATCGGGATAGTGCTTGTGATCGCGCTGGTTACACCTGGAACGTTCGTGTTGCATAGCGTTTGGACGTATCGGGCGGTGCGCTAACGTTCCATCAATGCCCGCAGAACCATCAGGGCAAAAGCGTTCGTCGCCATGCATACTATGTGCTTGCAAACGGGGGCCTTCGGAATGATCACGAGTGACGGACAGCTCAGGCCTCGGCGTGGATGGCTGGTTCTCTTTGCCATCTTCCTGTTTGCGTTGGGGCTGCGCTGGTATTACGTAAGCCATGCCGTGGTACTGAACCCCGTGCGCGGTGACGCCACTCAGTACTACGCCTATGCATTGAACCTGAGCAACCATGGCGTCTTCTCGAAGGATCTTCCCGACGCCACGACGATCCATCCAGACAATTACCGTGACCCGGGCTATCCCGTGTTCCTCGCCCTGTGGATGAAGATCTTGGGTACCGGGGATGCCTGGTATGCCGGGGTCTTGCTGAGCCAGGCATTGCTGGGGGCGTTGACCGTCACCTTGGCCTCCCAGTTGGCGCGGTACTGGTTGCCGCTACGTTGGGCAGCTGCTGCGGGTGTTGTCATGGCACTTTGGCCACACAGCATCACGATCAACGGGTACTTGCTCAGCGAAACCCTCTTCGGGTTCCTGACCGTATCTGGCGTGCTGATCGGCGCAAAGGCCGTGCTACGCCAGAGCCCGTGCCGAGCTGCGTTGGCCGGCTTGACTCTTGGGGCGGCAGCACTGACCAATGCCATACTGTTGCCATTCGGTATTCTGCTGGCAACCCTATTGGCGTGGCGCAAGCTCGCACCACGTACCCTGTGTTTTGCGCTGGCGCTGGGCGCTTTCATACTACCGTCTGCGTGGACCGTGCGAAACGCGATCGTCGTGGTACCCGTTGCCGGAACCTCTTCCACGGATCGCGCCCTCCTTAATTTCGCACAGGGCAGCAGACCGGAATTCCAGACCGCGTGGCGCGACTCCGTGCTCGGCGACGATGCCGCCAAGGCCAAAGCGAAGCTCGTCTTCCAGCACTTGAATGACGACTACGTGCAATTGGAGAATTCGCCACTGCACGGCGTTGCCTCGATTCTTCAACGTCTCTGGAAGCATCCATGGCAATCCGCACACTGGTACCTGATCGAGAAGCCCGCGCTCTTGTGGGGCTGGGGCATTGAAATCGGCCAAGGTGACATTTTTGTCTTTCCCACAAAGAACGCTCCCTTCCAGGTTCAGCCGGCCTGGATCGCGCTTGCTGCGATCAGCAGTGCCTTGAACACCACATTGATGCTGTTGGCCCTCACCAGCCTTCTTCTCGTGTGGTTTTGCAAGAAGCAGCCGTCGTGTCAGCGGTGGTCCGCAAGCTTGCCCACGTTGACCATGATCTGGACCCTTGTTGCTTTCGTGACGTTGATCTATTCGACCCTACAAGCCGAACCACGCTATTCCATCCCGTTTCGCCCGTTTGAGATCCTGCTGGCCATGACAACCTTGTGGGCAGGCGTGGCTTGGTGGCTTGGGCGGCAACGCGGGAATGGAAACACCCGCACAGCACGCGCCGACGTTCGAGGTTCCTGACTCGACGTCGGCTTCCAAAAACTTGAACTGGCGCACATTAACGCTACGCACGTTGGCCCAAATCGTGCCTGACCTCCTGCGTCCTAGGGGGATCCTCAATGCAACGCCAGCACACTTCAGCGGGCTTTACCTTGATCGAACTGATGATCGTTGTGGCGATCATCGCCATTCTTGCCGCCATTGCTATCCCCGCCTACCAGGACTATCTGATTCGCGCGCAAGTTACGGAAGGCTTGAGTTTGGCATCCGGCGCGAAGTCCGCCGTATGGGATTACGTTTCCAACACGGGCGAATATCCCCCGAACAATCAATCCGCCGGGTTGGCACCCCAAACCGACATCCGTGGGAACTACGTATCTAGCGTGGATGTGACCGATGGGGCGATTACCGTTGCGTTCCAGGGACCCAAGGCGAACATGGCCATTCGCAGTGCATTGCTGGTGCTCTCGCCAACGACTGTGGGTGGCAGCATCCTATGGACGTGCACGCCAAGCACTGTAGACGGAAGGTACCTGCCGTCGTCTTGCCGGAAGTAGGTCGTGAAGACGTCCCATACGCCTCACAAACTGACGCAGAACGTCACTAGCTGACGTCCCACGCCAGCACCCAGGATGGCAATCTGGCCGCGACCGAGACAACGAAACACCAGTTGCCCCAAGGCTTGCGGCCTTCCGTGACGAAAGGCACAATCCCGAGGCCCGCAATATGCGGGAATACACCAGCGGCGCAAGTGGCATGCAACCTGCTTCACTTCGCCGCGAGCTTCCTGGTCGTTCCTGACCACGAGATGGGGTCCGATCCTGCCTAGGGGGATCCAGGACTGGGGCTCAGGGGGCATCACCGGTTAGCTAACCAATCGCAAAAGAGGAACCACCATGAAGAGCATGCAGAAAGGCTTTACCCTGATCGAGCTGATGATCGTGGTCGCGATCATCGCGATCCTCGCCGCCATCGCCATCCCGGCCTACCAGGACTACCTGGTTCGCTCGCAGGTCTCGGAAGCTTCGACCCTCGCCGATGGCTCGAAGACGGCCATCACGGAGTTCTATTCCAATACTGGAACCTTCCCGAGCAGCAACGCTTCTGCAGGTCTTGCTCCCAAAGCGGACATCAAGGGCAAGTACGTCACGGAAGTTGATGCCGGCGGTGTCCAGCCTGGCGTCATCCGGGTTACCTTTGGTAACTCTGCGAACAAGGCGATCGCCACCAAGTTCTTTGGCCTGTCCGCGATCACTCATGGCGGTTCGGTTGAGTGGAGCTGCAACAACACCACGTACACCACGATCGACCCCAAGTACCTGCCGACTTCGTGCCGCTAAAAGCCGTTTGATATCTGTGGTGATCTGGAAGGGCCGCCCCGTGCGGCCCTTCTTTTTGGACAAAGCTGACGATGCGACCACGCTTCTCACCACCGTCGTTTCTACTGTTCTCATGCACCCTGATTGCACTCGCCGCGTGGGCCTACGTGCCAGGCCTCCATGGCAGTTTCCTGTTCGATGACTTCGGCAATCTGCCGGTCCTTGGTGCGACCGGCCCGGTGGACACCTGGCCCACCTTTTGGCGCTACATCACTTCAGGCGCAGCCGATCCCACCGGCAGACCCCTGACCCTTCTCACCTTCCTGCTCGACGCCCGCAACTGGCCGGCTGACCCATTCCCGTTCAAGCGCACCAGCCTGATCCTGCACTTACTCAATGGCACATTGCTTGCGCTGCTTTTGCGCCACTTGGGTCGCGCGATTTTCAGCACCGCCGACCAGCACCGCTCCGATCTTGCCGCCATCATCGGCGCTGGCATTTGGTTGTTGCATCCGCTGTTCGTCTCAACCACGCTTTATATAGTGCAGCGCGAGGCGATGCTGCCGGCAACCTTTACGCTGCTCGGCCTGCTGGCGTGGCTCCACGGTCGAACAGCCATCGCACACGGCACCACTTGGCGCGGGCTGGCGTGGATCGCCCTCGGCCTCGGTGGCTGCACCGTGCTTGGCGTGCTGAGCAAGGCCAATGGCATCCTGCTACCCGCGCTGGCCTTGGTGGTGGAATATGCCCTGCTGCGCTCAACTTTATCGCAGGGACATTCCGTCACGCTGTGGGAGGAGCGCCGGCGACGCATCTACGCCCGCAGCATGTGGTTGTTCGGCTGGCTGCCCACGGCGATCGTGGGCGGCTACCTGCTGGAACAAGGCTGGAGCGGTTTCACTCGCGGCATCTCGTCGGTACGCCCCTGGACGCTGGGCCAGCGCCTGCTGACCGAACCGCGCGTACTGCTGGATTACCTGGAACTGTTGTGGCTGCCGCGACCGTTTACGCCGGGTCTGTTCAACGACCACATCCAGGCTTCGACTTCCTGGTGGTCACCGGCCACGACGCTACCTGCCATTCTCGCCGTATTCGGTCTGATCATCGGTGCGTGGCTGGTGCGCCGGCGCTGGCCGGCGCTGGCAGTGGCCGTGCTGTTCTATTTCGTGGGCCAGTTGCTGGAGTCCAGCACGGTGGCGCTGGAGCTTTACTTCGAACACCGCAACTACCTGCCGGCGATGCTGATGTTCTGGCCGCTGGCGCTGTGGTTGTGCGACGTACGTCTGCACGCACCGGCAACCCAGCACTCCGCTGCAGCGCCCAAGGGCTCGTGGCTCACCGCCAGCAAGGCCAAGCTCGCCTTGGCGGCATTGATCCTGTGTGGCTTGGCGCTGATGACCCATGCCCGCGCCAGCCTGTGGGGCAACAGTCATGACCAGGCACTGCTGTGGGCGCATCTCAACCCGGAATCGCCGCGCGCACAAGCCAACGCCGCCCAGGTCGAGATGGCCGCCGGCCAGCCCGAGCGCGCCGTACAGCGTCTGCTGCCTGCCTTGGCCAAGGCACCCGGCCAAGTGCAACTGGCGATCAATCTATTCAGCGCTCAATGCATGCTAGGGCACGTGGATGAAACAACCCTTGTTGCATCACGCCAAGCGCTGCGCACCACACGCGACCCAGGTACTTTGCTGGTGAGTTGGTTCGACCGGGCGATGGAACAAGTCGCGCAGCCGCCCTGTCCGCAATTGAACTACGCCACGCTGGACAGTCTGCTGAAAGCTGCACTGGCCAACCCCTATCTGGCCAGCAACCCGGGACGCCAGCAGGACATCCATTACCTGTTGGGGCACCTTGCCCTGCTGCAAGGCGACGCGAACGCAGCGCTGGCCGAGTTCAACCGGGCGCTGGACAGCCAGGTGCGCGTTGCCGCGGCGCTGAAGCAGGCCGCCATGCTCGGCGCCAGCGGCTTTCCGCGACAAGGCCTGGCCCACCTGGATCACCTTGCCGCGGAACCTGAGCAGAGCTACCAACCGGGATTCGGCATGCCCCGCGTGCATGCCTGGGTGCTGGGGCGCCAGCAATACTGGCCGAAGGAGCTGGCGCACCTGCGCGCTACACTGCGCGACGACGCCGCCCATCAAGCCCGTGCCGCCGAATGAACCAGACTTCCGAGCGCTCGCCTAAACCACCGAAGAAACGCACCGGCTGGTGGCTGCTGCTGGCCGCCTTTGCCATCACGCTTGCAGTCTACTGGCCGGGCCTGTCCGGCAGCTTCCTGTTCGATGACTACCCCAACATCGTCGACAACCATGGCGTACAACCATCCAACGCCAGCTTCTCGTCGCTGGTGGCCGCCGCGCTTTCTTCCCCGTCCAGCGAGTTCAAGCGACCGCTCGCTTCGCTGAGCTTCGCCACCAACTACCTGATCAGCGGCCTCGACCCGTACTGGATGAAACTGACCAACCTGGTCATCCATCTGTTGAACGGCCTACTGGTGTTTCTGCTGGCCCGAAGCCTGTTGCGCATTACCCTCGTAGGAGCCCGCTCGCGGGCGATGCCTCTGCAGACCCCGGACCCCGACCACCAAATCACGGCGGAGAGCATCGCCCGCAAGCGGGCTCCTACCCGGGTGACAAAAAGCGCGGGACAACGCGCAGGCGTTGTCGCCGCGCTGATCGCCGCTGGCTGGATGCTGCTGCCGATCAATCTCACCGGCGTGCTCTACGTGGTGCAGCGCATGGAGAGCATGGCCAACCTGTTCGTGCTGCTCGGCCTGCTCGGCTATGTCGCCGGACGCCGACAGATGATGGAGGGTGTGCAGCGCGGCGCAGATGGTGACCAAGAAGCGCCTGTAACGACATGGTCAACTGGAATGCGCGGCATCGCGCTGTGCGCCGCCAGCATCGTCGCCTGCACTGGCGTGGGCGTACTGGCCAAGGAAACGGCCGTGATGCTGCCGTTGTATGCGGCACTGATCGAATGGATGCTGTTTCGATTCCGTCGCCCGACCGGACAGATGGACCATCGCGTAATGGGGCTGTTCGCGGTGGTGCTTCTGCTGCCGCTGGTCGCTGGGCTCGTGTGGCTATTGCCCCAGGTGTTCAACCCCGGCTACTGGTCCACACGTGACTTCGGCCTGCGCACGCGCCTGCTCAGCGAAGCGCGCATCATCGTCGACTACATCCGCTGGACGCTGTTGCCGACCCCGGATGCGCTGTCGTTCTACCACGACGACTTTCGCATCTCGACCAGCCTGCTGGCGCCATGGACGACGCTGGGCAGCATCTCGCTTCTGGGGGTGCTGATCGCTGTCATGGTCTGGTTGCGTAAACGCCTGCCGCTGGCAGCGCTCGGCATCGGCCTGTTTCTCGGTTGCCAGCTCCTCACCGGCACCATCCTGCCGCTGGAACTGATCTACGAGCACCGCAACTACTTCGCCAGCTTCGGCCTGATGCTGGCCATCGTGCCGCTGCTGGCCGTGCCTTCAACCGCGACGATGGCTCTGCCGAGGTACGCGCTGCTGGCCGGTGCCATGCTGTGCTGGACCGCCCTGACCGCATTCACCGCTTACGCCTGGGGCAACCCTCTGCGCTTGGCCGAAGACCTCGCGTCCCGCGCACCATTGTCGCCACGAGCCCAATACGAACTGGGCCGTACCTACATCATCTATTCGCACTACGACCCGACCTCGCCGTTCACCAAGCTGGCCTATGCGCCACTGGAAAAGGCCGCCGCCCTGCCCGAAGCCTCCATCCTCCCCGAGCAGGCGCTGATCTTCATGCACTCGCGCATGCACCTGCCGATCAAGGACACCTGGTGGGACAGTCTCATCGCCAAGCTCAAGGCGCGCCGCCCGGGCGTGCAGGACGAGAGCTCGCTCGGCGCGCTGACGCAATGCGCCCGCGAAGGTCGCTGTGACCTGTCCAAGCAGCGCATGATCGAAGCCTACCTGGCTGCCTTGTCGCACCAGTCCCCAAGTGCCCGGTTGCTGTCGATGTACGGCGACTATGCGTGGAACGTGCTGGACGATCATACGCTGGGTTTGAGAATGACCCAGAATGCGGTGAAGGCCGCTCCGAGCGAGCCGGCCTACACCATCACGCTGGTTCGCATGTTCGCGGCGAGCGGCAAAGCCGCTCAGGCCCACGCTGCGCTAAATCAATTGGAAGGGCTGAACATCGGCGGCCGTTTGAGTACGACCCTGGAAGAACTTCGCAAACTGCCCGGAATGCAATGAACTACTAGCAAATTTCGAACCCGCGGCTGGTTGCGAACGGTTGCTTCGATTGAACGAAAGAAAGACGCTACAAGGGAAGGCACATCAGATATGGGCGTTGATGCACACGGCCTGCACCTGCTTCGCTATGCACATCGAAAGCATGGCCCCCTGGATCGCACTATCACTCTTGGTAGGCAGGCCATACATCTAGGGCCTCATGCGGCGCGTCTCTGGATAGATCCGGATGACAGGCAGGGTTACTGTGAGAAATTACTGACCTCGCACTTTGGTGCAACGTCGGTTGACTCCATCGATAACTCTCCGTACGAAAATGCCACCGTCGTCTCTGACATGAATCTGGCAATACCGGAGCGACTCATTGGGGCATACGACAGCGTCATAGACTTTGGTTGCCTCGAGCACATCTTCGACGTTGCCCAGGCGCTCCGCAATGTTGCTGCCATGTGCCGAATCGGGGGCCGTATCCTGCATCTCCTGCCATCCAATGGCTTTTGCGGTCACGGTTTCTATCAATTCTCTCCAGAACTGTTTTTCAGTTGCTACTCAGCTCAAAACGGTTTCGACGATACAGAGCTATATTTTGCGGATCTGCTTGACACGGCTCACTGGTATCGCATCGCTCCACCTGTTGCGGGGCAGCGCATCAATGTCCGATCGAATCACGAAATCTACGTTATCGTGGTAACAAAGCGCGTGGCCTTGGCCCAACCCGTCGTACAGCAATCCGACTACGTCGAGGTGTGGCGCTCCCCGAACCCACCGAACGAGACCCCGCAACATCCTGGCCTGCTATCAGTGGCCCGTGAGTTCGCGCTCCGCCACAACCTGCTGGCCCGCGTGGTTCGCGTCGTGGACTCTACGCTGACATCTCGAGTACCCAACAAGCTACGCAGCCATCCGAATCTGACCCGTGTCCGCGCAGGCTAGCCATGCATTTGCGCAAATCGATTGAAGCGCTAAGGCGATGGCGACCTGGCCACTATTTGCGATCCAGTGGCCATCTGTTCTTCTGGCTCATACTCCGGGCAGGGATCCAGGTTGCACTGATCATCGCACTCACCCGCATCCTGAGTGCCCAGGAATACGGCAGCTTTGTCGCAGTACTCGCCGTGGCGACACTGTTCACCCCATTGGCCGGGCTCGGGATGTACAGCGTGCTCGTCAGGGACGGGGCGCGCAATCCAGCGTCCATCTCGAGGCAACTCAGTGCCGCATTGGGGCTATGGTGGAGAGCGACGATCCTGTTCGGCCTGCTCGGTGCCGTTGCCACATGGATGGTCCTCCCGAACGTTCTCGACGCGCTGCCACTAGCCGTTCTTGTAGTTGGCGAGATAGCGAGCAGTTCGCTCGTTGAACTGTTGGCTCGAACTGAGCAAGCCCGCAATCGCCCGCAGCGCTACGGAGCCATGAATGGCGGGCTCTCGCTCGCACGCCTGGCTGCAATCGGCCTTTTTGCTCTGGTAGGCAACAAGTCGCTGGAGGAATGGATATGGTTCTATACCATCGCCAGTTTTGGTTACGCGGGCGCGCTGTCGGCCTGGATGTTCAGAAGCATGTCGCTGCAAATGGTGCGGAAGCCCGAGTGGGCATTGTTGAGGGAAGGCCGCCCGTTCCTGCTCGCAGTGCTCTCGCTACGAGTCCAGGCAGAAGTCAATAAACCTGTTATTGCCCACACGGGACTGGCAGCCGTTGGCAGCTTCAATATCGCTCAACGTGGACTTGATATCGCAGCGTTGCCTCTCAATGCTTTGCAAGAGGTTCTCACGCCAAGGTTGTTCGCCTCAAATCGCCCATTGCGCCATGCCGCACTTCCCACCGCCTTCATCATGGGCCTTGCCGGCATGGAAGCAGTCGTACTCTGGTACGGCGCGCCCTTGCTGTCGTATCTGTTTGGCCCTGCCTACGCCGACGTCGTCTGGCTGGTCCGTGCGCTCATCATGCTGCCCGCCGCCCAGGCTTTGCGCAATATTCTTGGCGTCGCTGCTGTCGCATTGGACTGTGCCAACTCCCTGACCGGTTCCTACGTCACCAGCATGGCAGCGTCGATTGGCCTCAATCTGTGGCTGGTACCCGCATACGGTTTGCGGGGCGCGGTAGCGGCTATCTATGCTACAGAGGGCCTGACTACAATTATTCTCGCCACCGTTCTTGTCCACCACTGCATCGTGCATCGAAGGCCGCGTGTATGAAAGACGTAGCAAAGAAGATTTTTGATAACTACGCTCGGCACTATGAAATGGGAAGCGCGGGCATTGAGCGTCTTCCGAAAGACATGGATCGATTGCGCAGAGACCGCGTACCCCACTGCATGAAGCAGATACCGAAAGATGCCCATGTTCTGGACATGGGATGCGCGCAAGGACACCTGCTGGCAATCCTTCAGCGCGTGGGCTACACCCACCTCACCGGAGTGGATGTTTCCGCCAGCCTGATCCAGCAGGCCCGATCTCTCGTAACTCAGGACGTCACCCTGCACGTGGCAGACGTTCAGTCATTCCTGGCGGAACGGGCAGACGCCAGCTACGACGTTATCTTCTTCCATGATGTGCTGGAGCACATACCACGTGAGCTGACGATCGAGGTACTCAGCGAGTTTCATCGGGCATTGAAGCCAGGAGGAATCCTGAGCCTGCGGGTACCGAACATGGCCAGCCTCCTCGCCAGCTACAACGCCCATATCGACTTCACCCATGTAACGCAGTTCGCCGAATTTGCGCTATTCCAGGTGCTTGAACAAGCTGGATTTGACGCCACCCAGACCTGGTTTGAAAGCCAGGCTCCCGTGATTTTCTGGTCATGGACGAAGCCCCACCGAGCACTGTTCAGAGTCTTGAATCGCCTTCGCTGGCACCTGAATAACGGACTGCATCGCTTTATCTACAAGCTTTCGGATGTATTCCCGATGCCGACCGTGTTTGACTTCAACATCATCCTGATCGCGCGCAAATAGCATGAGTCAAGCTACGCGCCGACCGCGCCTGCTCATCGTCCTTCCAGATGCGGCCCTGGGCGGCGGACACCTGATGAACTTCAGGCTTGCCGCAATGCTCGCGACGCGAGGATGGCGCGTCGACATAGCGATGCTCTTCAACAGACAGCGCAATGGCTTCTATCGCGAAGCGTTTCCGGCAGTAACCCAGATATTCCTGAACGGCGACAGCGTCGCAGGGCGCCTATTGTTGCCTTTCCGCCTCGCTCGATTGGCCAAAAACTACAGCATTGTGATGGCGGGGCTGGATCTCGCGGCAACAAACTATGGATTCCTTGCGTCAACGATAGCTCGCAAGCCATTTCTCGCCTGGATGCACATCGCCTTCAATGAGCATATGCAAACCACCTCTTGGCTGGATAGGAAACTCAGCCTCACCATCTACCGAAGAATACGGCACATAGTTTTTCCATCGGCAGGCGCTAGGAGTTCTCTTGAGAAGGCGGTAGGGAAAAAGCCCAGGTCCGCCGTCTGGGACATCATCGAGAACTTCAATAGTCAGACACAGCCCATTACCGCCATCGATGCATCTCTACCGGAGAACGTCTTTGAATTGCCGGTAGTCCTCAGCATAGGCCGACTGGCACCGCAGAAGATGTTTGGGCGACTTGTGCGCGCTCATGCCGAACTGAAGAAGCAAGGACTCAGGCACCATCTGGTGATACTCGGAGAAGGTCCGCAGCGCGAGCAACTGGAAGCAGATATCATGCGACTGCAAGCAACCGAGACCGTGTTCTTACCCGGGCATGTGTTGAACCCCGATGCATGGCTACGGCGGGCCACGGTATTCGCGCTATGCTCTGATTATGAAGGCCTCCCCTTGGTTCTTATTGAGGCATTGCAGGAGGGTCTACCCATCGTCTCGATGGACTGCCCTGCTGGGCCTCGTGAAATTCTCCGAGATGGTGCGGCGGGCCTTCTCACTCCAAAAGGTGACGAGAGAGCCTTTCAATCGGCACTGGCCAAGCTACTGCAATCACCAAAGCTACGGGCCGAATACGCGCAGCTCGGCCGAGAACGGGGGAAGTTCTACTCCGCGGATCGAGTTGTTCCGCTATGGGAAGCACTGCTCACCCAAATTGAGAATACCCATGCCGGCTGATCCATTATTGGCCCGCCACGCTGAGTGGCTACCGGCATGAGCGAACCCACGATCTCCGTCCTCATTCCCATCTACAACGGGGCAAAATGGCTTGCGCGGGCTCTGGCCAGCGTCGAGGAACAACAAGACGGTTCCATTGAGATTATTGCCATAGACGATGGTTCTACCGACCGGAGTCTGGTAATTGCTGAACAAGCGGAACTCACTTTCAGGAACATGAAATTGCTCCGGAACGAGCGCAACCTGGGCATCGTCGCCAGTCTGAATCGTGGACTCGATGCTGCGCGAGGGCGCTTCATCGCCCGAATGGATTCTGACGACGTTTGCCGCCCCGGTCGCTTCGCCAAGCAACTAGCGTTTCTTGAGCGAACTGGAGTGGACCTGTGCGGGAGCTGGTTCACGGAATTTGGACAGGGTCTCGCGCGCACCGTGCGCTGGCCTCATCAGGAGCCGGCGCTGCGTGCTGCCATGCTCTTCCAGAATACGATTTGTCATCCGACCGTGATGGCACGTCGTAAGGTGTTCGAGCAATTTCGATACCGCGAGGAGTATCGGCTGGCGGAGGACTATGACCTGTTTGCCAGAGCAAGCGCGAAGTTTCGAATCGCCAATGTCCCTGAGGTACTGCTCAGGTACCGCCGCCACGCGCAACAGGCTACCCAGGCAAAGCGAGAGTCCATGGAACGAATCACGCGGCAAATACGACAACAGGCACTGCAGTCCCAGAATGTCGAGACGACTATCGAGGAACAGCGGCTGCACAATTTGATTCGTGCTCCCTCGTCGATTACCGCCATGGACGATCTGGAAGGCATTGAGGCGTGGCTACTCAAGCTCCACGCACTGCAGAGCGACCCGCTTGCCAAACGTGTTGTAGCGTCGCAATGGGTACGCGCATGCATCAGAGCAGCTCCGCTTGGAGGAGGAATGTGGAACGCGTTTCGGTCATCTCCTCTGCACGGCGCGGCTGCAGGCGGGTCGACGGCCAACATGGATTTGCGCATATTGTCCCTACTTAAGCTGGACTACGGCTCCAAGCCATTCGATATCATGCGTCGCTTCGGACTAAGCGCGTGAACGCTCGGACCCGCCATGGATAGAACCGCCCTCATCGTCGGCGCCGGCTACGCCGGCAGCGTCATGGCACGCGAACTCGGCGAAGCCGGCCACCGCGTGCACATCATCGACAAGCGCCCGCACATCGCGGGCAACGCCTACGACGAACTGGACGAGCATGGCGTCCTGGTGCATCGCTACGGGCCGCACATCTTCCATACCAATGGTGAGCGGATCTTCGAGTATCTGTCGCGCTTTACAGAGTGGCGTCCTTATGAGCACCGGGTCCGCGGCGTGGTGGATGGGGTGCACTACCCGTTCCCGATCAATCGCGACACCCTGAACCAGTTGTACGGGCTGGACCTGGATGAGGCAGGTGCGGCGGCGTACTTCGATCGGGTACGTGAGCCACGCGAGCCGACCTTGACCAGCGAAGACGTGGTGCTGAACTCGGTAGGGCGCGATCTTTACGAGAAGTTTTTCCTCAACTACACGCGCAAGCAATGGGGGCTGGATCCGTCGGAGTTGAAGGCGGGTGTGGCCGCGCGCATTCCGGTGCGCACGAACACCGACGACCGCTATTTCACCGACACCTTCCAGGCGATGCCGCTGCATGGCTACACGAAGATGTTTGAAGCCATGCTCGACCATTCGAACATCACGGTGGAGCTGGGCGTCGATTTTGCCGATGTCCGCCGGCGCGGCACGTACGGCCACGTGGTCTACACGGGGCCCATCGACGCCTACTTCGATTTCCGTTTCGGCCACCTGCCCTATCGCTCGCTGCGCTTCGAGCACGAGCACCTACCCACCATCGACCGATACCAGGAAGTAGGTACCGTGAACTACCCGAACGACCATGCCTACACCCGGATTACCGAGTTCAAGCATCTGACCGGACAGCAACATGCGGGTACGTCGATCGTGCGCGAGTATCCCCAGGCCGAGGGCGACCCGTACTACCCCGTGCCACGCGCGGAAAACGAGGCCTTGTTCAAACGGTATGCGGAGCTGGCGAAGCAAGAGCCGAACGTGACTTTCGTGGGACGACTGGCGCAGTACCGCTACTACAACATGGACCAGGTGGTGGGGGCCGCGTTGGTGGCGGCGAAGCGACTGCTGGGCGAGCCGGACACAGCCTCGCCATAGGGTCGGCAAACGCACGCCCGATCACTCATCACAACAGCATACGTTGCCGGACTCCACCAGAGGTATTACCCTTCACTCATGAAGTAATACTTCGGGAGGCCGCCATGACATCCACGCTTACGAGCAAGGGCCAGGTCACCGTGCCCAAGAAGATCCGCGACTATCTCGGCCTGCAGCCAGGCTCGACGGTGGCTTTCTCGTTGGGACCCCATGGCGAGGTAGTGGTGCAGACAGGAGAAACCAGCTCCCGGCCCCACAAGGGGCGGCTGCGGAAGCTGCGTGGCACTTTGGCCACTGGCAGAAGCACTGATGAATTGATGAGCCTGTTGCGTGGCTATGACGTCGACCCCCGCGATCCCGGCCTGAAATGATCCTGGTGGATACGTGTGTCCTGCTTGATGTGGTGCAGGACGATCCTCGTTGGGGCGACTGGTCGCAGGGGCAATTGGAACGCGCGTTGGGGCACGGTGGCCTGGTTATCAATCCGATCGTCTACGCTGAATTTTCGGTGTGGTACGACGACATGGCGCTGTTGGAACAGACCCTGACCGCATTCGGTGCAATTTTCGAAGAGCTGCCGCGCGAAGCATTGTTCCTCGCTGGCAAGGCCTTTCGCCAATATCGTGCGCGGCGCGGAACCCGCGCCAGCGTGCTGCCGGATTTCTTCATCGGTGCGCATGCTGCCGTGCGTGAGATGCCGATACTTACCCGCGATACGACCCGTTTTCGCACCTATTTTCCGAGCGTTGCCCTGCTCGCGCCGCAAGAGTCTTGAGCATGCGCATCGCCTTTCTGTGCAAACGGCGCTACATGGGCAAGGACGTGATCCTCGACCGCTACGCGCGGCTGTACGAGATTCCGTTCCAGCTGGCGCGGCTGGGCCACGACGTGCGGGGCTTTTGCCTGAGCTACCAGGGCCACGACGATGGCGAATGGGAGCATGAGGCTGCGCCCGGAAGGCTGCACTGGGAGTCGCGTTCGATGGGCCGGTTCGTTCTGCCCACGTTGGCAACTTATCCGCGTCATCTTTTGCAGCGCTTGCGCACCTGGTCACCCGACGTATTGATCGGCGCCTCCGACATCCCCCACGTCGCCCTTGCCGGCTGGTTGGCGAAACGCCTTGGTATTCCGTATGCCGCCGATCTCTACGACAACTTCGAAGGCTTTGGCCAGGCACGCATTCCGGGGATGGTGTCGGCGCTTCGCCATGCCGTGCGGGGAGCCGCGCTGGTCACCACGACGAGCGAGCCGTTGAAGGAACTGGTGGTGGATACCTACCGGGCGCGCGGCGAGGTTCTGGCCATGCCCAGCACGGTGGACAAGAGCGTGTTCCATCCGCGCGACCGCGTGGCATGTCGCCGCGCTCTGGGCCTGCCAGAAAACGCCCGACTGGTGGGTACGGCGGGTGGACTGCATCGGGACAAGGGTGTGGACGCGCTATACGCGGCTTGGCCCGTTATCGCCTCCCGGCATCCGGACGTGCACTTGGTATTGGCCGGGCCTTTCGAGGCCGGTTTTCCGCCGCCCTCCGGGCCACGTGTGCATTACCTGGGCCAGCTGCCGCATGCGCGCACCGCCGAACTGTTCAACGCGCTCGATGTCGGCGTGATCTATCTGCGCGATACACCGTTCGGCCGCTATTGCTTCCCGCAGAAGGCTTACGAAATGTTGGCGTGCAGCTTGCCGATCGCGTCGGCACGGATCGGCGTGATGCCGCAACTGCTCGCCTCCGCCCCAACTGGGATTTATGCAGCGGACGATTCGGAAGATCTGGCGCGGGCCGTGCTCGAGTTACTCGATCACCCTGTGGTGGCGACGGTGCCTATTGATGACTGGACGCATATCGTGGGGATGATGGAGCGGCGGCTTCGGAAGATCGCGGACCACGCTGCTTCCTGATCCAGGGCTGCTCCTGACTAGCGACGGACTCAGCCATGGATTCCGTTCGCGCTGAGCGTAGCTTGCGACAGCAAGCGAAGTCGAAGCGCCCCTTCACGGCCATCCTTCGACTTCGGCCCTGCGGGCCTACGCTCAGGGCGAACGGGCAAAGGCTCGGCTGAACCCCGTCACCAATCACGCGGCCGCAAGCGTGAACGGTGCGCTTTCGTCGATCTGGTCAACCCGCTCGTTTGATCCCACTGGCTACGTAGCCGTCACCGAGGTCACGGTTGTAGAACCAGCGCTGCACTGCGCAGAACGGCAGGATCAGCTTGTCGCTAAGCAACGACAGTGCACGATTGATTGCCTTGGGTTTCACCTGGGCACTGCGGATGCTGCGCTGCTCGGGGCTCATGCCTTCGTAGCTGCGGTCGTTGCGCACAATGCGGTTGGACAGGCGACGAGTGAGCTCGGTGATCGGGTAGCCGTAGTTGATGATGCGGATGTCTTCGATGCCCGCCTCGTGCATCAGGGTGCGCAATTGCTCTTTTTCGTATCGCCTCACGTGCCCGACGAGTTCGTCGGAGCGGCCGTACTTCCGTGAATGCGCGGGCACCGAGAGCAGTACCCTGCCGCCTGGCTTGAGGTAGCGAACCCACTCGCGAAACACGTCCAGGTCGGGCTGGATGTGTTCGAGCACCTCGAAGGCGAACAGGTAGTCAAATTCTTCCGGCGAAAGTTGGGACAAGTGGTCGACCACCCGCATGCGCTCGCCAGCATCGGCCAGGTTACGGCGCATCATCTGCCGACTGTCCTCACCCAGGTCATGGCACGCACCACTGAAACCACGCTCAAGGAAAAACCGCGTCATGTGACCGGTTCCTGCGCCCATTTCAACGAATCGCCCTGGCGGCCAGGAACCGCTTACGTCCTGAATGGAACTTTCGCGAAGGATCAGCTTGGGTTGCTTTTTCATGAGTGCCCGAAGACCTTCAATGACATCATTTCCGCCCGGATTGGCTCACTGAATCGCTCGGGGGCGTGCCCGCCGCATCGACGCATTGCTGCAGCTGCTGCGCATAGCCGTCGGCGATGTTCTGCCAGTCGATGCGATCTGCGGCGGTCCCGCGAATGGCGGCGGCACGCAAGTGCGCGCGCTCCGGATTGCCAAGCGACTCGACGATGGCCGTGGCCAGTGCGCGACTGTCACCGGGGCTCACGCAGACATCGGCACGAGCCTCTCCCAGCAGATCCTCGATACCGGCGACGTCGCCCACCAGCACCGGGCAGCCGCAGCCGATGGCTTCCATCAGCACTACCGGCAGCCCTTCCTGGTTGCCCGAGTCATCACGTATGAAGGGGGCCACGAAAAGACTGGCGCGCCGATAGAGCGACGGCAATTCCGATTGCGCCATGGCGCCAAGGAACGTCACGCTGGCCGCAATGCCAAGTCGATCCGCTTGCGCTTTCAGTGCATCCCCTTCCGGACCGAACCCCGCGATGGTCAGGGTCGTGGCGGGCCGTTGCGCGAGTACCGCCGGCATGGCGTCGAGCAGATGTACCAGCCCTTTCTTGGGCACCAGGCGTCCGACAAACAACAGCTCATCGCGGCCCCGCTGGATCGTTGCGTCAGGCACGAATCGATGCTGCATGTCTACACCCATTGGCAACACGGTCATGCGTGGCGGTTGCAAACCGACTCGCGTCGCCTCATCGCGCATGGCGCTGCTGACGACGGTCATCGCGGCCGACGAGGTGGCCACGCGACGCTTGAGAGCATTCAGGGCCCGGCCACGCAGCCCGAACAAATCGCCACCATGCGAGGTGACTAGATAGGGAACGCCGGCGATCTGTTTGAGGCGCCGTGCAATCAACCCTTGTGGCAACAGCCAGTGCGCGTGGATCACGTCCACGCGACGGCGCTTCAACAGCCTCCGTGCCGCCACGTACTGGCCAATGAGGAAGCCGGGAACCAGTAGCCATTTCCAGCGGCTTCGGCGCAGGTTGGTCGCGATGCCGCCGTGATTCACCAGTGTCTCGAAATGGCGTGGCGCATAGCGATACCGCACAACGTCGACACCGTCCAGCTCGCCGCTGGCATCCGCACCCGGCGCATCGGGAACCAGGGCGATGACGTGGAAGCGGGCGGCCAGTCGACGGCACAACTCGTGCACGAAGCCCGGCTCCGGATCATCACGCCAGCGGGGATAGGTCGAAGCCAGCACCAGTACGGTGGGCTTAGGGGATTCAGTCATGGCGCCGGTAGGTCAGCCCCGTGATCTGCTCCGATACCAACCCGATCAGGAACACGATCACGCACGCGCTCCACATCAGCATGCTGCCGTTGGTGAGCCGCCCATAGTGGCTGTAGGTCCACGCGTAATTCGCGCACCCCAGCAGGAAAAACACCGCACTCGCCGGCACGAACAGCTTCAACGGCGAATAAAGCGTGGCGATCTTGAAGATGATGAGCAGGAAGCGGATGCCGTCCTTGAGCGGCCGGATGTGGCTCTTGCCGACGCGCTGGGCGGCCTTGATCGGGATGTATGCGACCGCGTAGGCGCTGCGGAAGAAGGCCATGGTGCTGGTGGTGGGGTAGCTGAAGCCGTTGGGCAGCAGGTGCAGGAATTCGCGGAATTTGTCGGCGCGCACGGCGCGAAAGCCGGAGGTGAGGTCGAGCACGGGGTGGCCGGTCATCTTGGTGGCCAGCCAGTTGTACAAGGTGTTGGCGACGCCGCGGCCGACACCGGCCTGGCTGCCCCAGTCACGGGCGCCCACCACCATGTCGTAGCCGCGGTTCAACTGGTCGAGCAGGCGCGCGACGTCGGCCGGGTCGTGCTGGCCGTCGCCATCCATGAACACCAGGATGTCGCCGCTGGCGGCCCGGGTGCCGCGCTTGATCGCCGCGCCGTTGCCCATCGAATACGGCGAGGACAGGCATTGCACGCCATTGCTTCCGCAGATGCCGCGGGTGTCGTCGGTGGAACCGTCGTCGACCACGATGATCTCGGCCTGCGGCTGCGCCGCGCGCAGTTGCGGCAGCAATGCCGCGAGTGCGGGCGCCTCGTTCTTGGCGGGCAGGATGATGCTGAGCTGGTTCAAGATCGGGCTCCCCAGGAAAGGGGGATCATAGCGTGAAGGTTGGCCGCGGGTGGCAGGAGCGGCAGGGTGGGTCAGAGGCGTGTGGCGAGAGTCTCACTCGCGGTTCCGGTTTCGAGGTTGTTTGTCGCGCGACGGGAGGTTGGCCACGGACGGGGCTTTCTTGCGCTCGGAGAAAATGCGATTTCTGCCTGCGCAGGAATGACGGGGACCGGGGGACTTTCGCCGGGAGGGCGATTGGCGAATCCACGCAGGACTGGCAGGCGAGCCGGGGCTCCGGCGAGGGGCTGTCGGCCAGCGGACCCTCCGCAGCGTGCGACCGCCCGGTGGAGGGCGACCACGAGAACGGCAAGCCGGACCGATGCGGTTCGATTCTTGCTTCCCTACCGGGGCAAGCCACCCGGGGCCCGCGCTACGCTCGGCACGGCCCCGGCTTGTGCGCTGCATCACCCTATCGGATCGAGGCGCAGGCAAAGGATGACCTGAACGCCAGACTGCGGTAGATTCAACCACATACGGGGAAAGGGTCACGTAAGTTATGTCATCGCAACCGCAACCGTCGCTCGCAGGCCTGACCGGCATGGCGCGCCGCCTGGTGTCCGAAGGGCTGCTGCCTGAGGAGGACGTTCGCAAGGCGACGGTCGACAGCGCACAGCACAAGATGACGCTGGGCGCGTGGCTGCTCGACCGCAACCTGATCGAGAACGCGCAGCTGACGCGGGTGCTGTCGCTCGAGTTCGGCATGCCGATGATGGACGTGTCCTCGCTCAACCCGAGCACGATGCCATTGGACCTGATCAGCGAGGCACTGATCACCAAGCACCAGGCGCTGCCGCTGTTCCGGCGCGGCAAGCGCCTGTTCGTGGGCATCGCGGACCCGACCCAGTCGCACGCGCTGGACGAGATCAAGTTCCACTCCAATTGCCTGGTCGAGCCGATCCTGGTCGAACGCCCTTCGCTGCAGCGGGTGATCGAGGGCCTGCTCAATTCGATGCGCGACACCATGCCGGACATGGATACCGGCGAGTTCGACGAACTCGACCTGGAGGTCGGCAGCGACGAAACCGAATCCACCGGCATCGACGCCAACGCGGCGGATGACGCCCCGGTGGTGAAATTCGTCAACAAGATCCTGGTCGACGCGATCCGCCGCGGCGCTTCGGACATCCATTTCGAGCCGTTCGAGAGCCAGTACCGGGTGCGCCTGCGCATGGACGGCATGCTCAAGGCCGTGGCCAGCCCCCCGATGAAGATGGCCAACCGGATCTCCTCGCGCCTGAAGGTGATGGCGCAGCTGGACATCGCCGAAAAGCGCGTGCCGCAGGACGGCCGCATCAAGCTCAACCTGTCCAAGACCCGCGCCATCGACTTCCGCGTCAGCACGTTGCCGACGCTGTTCGGCGAGAAGATCGTGCTGCGTATCCTCGATGGCTCGGCCGCCAAGATCGGCATCGAGAAGCTCGGCTACGAGCCCGACCAGCAGAAGCTCTACATCGACGCGATCCACAAGCCCTACGGCATGGTGCTGGTCACCGGCCCCACCGGCTCGGGCAAGACGGTGTCGCTGTACACCGGCCTGAACATGCTCAACACCGCCGAGCGCAACATCTCCACGGTGGAGGACCCGGTCGAAATCCGCGTCGAGGGCATCAACCAGGTGCAGCAGAACGCCAAGCGCGGCATGACCTTCGCCAGCGCCCTGCGCTCCTTCCTGCGACAGGATCCGGACGTGATCATGGTCGGCGAAATCCGCGACCTGGAAACGGCCGAAATTGCGATCAAGGCGGCGCAGACCGGCCACATGGTGCTGTCCACCTTGCACACCAACGACGCCGCCCAGACCATCGCGCGCCTGATGAACATGGGCATCGCGCCCTACAACATCACCTCCTCGGTGACCCTGATCATCGCCCAGCGTCTGGCCCGGCGCCTGCATGACTGCAAGAAGCCGATCGAGCTGCCGCCGAAGGTGCTGCTGGATGCCGGGTTCAGCCAGGCGGACATCGACGCCGGCCTGACCATCTACCAGGCCGTGGGCTGCGATGGCTGCAACGAGGGCTACAAGGGCCGCGTGGGCATCTACCAGGTGATGCCGATGCTGGAGGATATCCAGAAGATCATCCTGCAGGGCGGCAATGCGATGCAGATCGCCGAGGTGGCCAAGGCCGCCGGGGTCAACGACCTGCGCGCCTCGGCCTTGCTCAAGGTGAAGCAGGGGCTGACCAGCCTGACCGAGATCGACCGGGTGACCAAGGAATGAGGCCTGCCGGGGCCTGCAAGCTGCGGAACTTGCGCAAGGCGCCACGGTTTGCGGCGCCGGAAATGACATAAGCTGTAGGAAATGACTTGCCAGCCGGCCCGCGCGCCGGCTTCGAGATCGAACCATCGGGGGAAGATGCGCATGGCCACGGCTACCGCAACCGCAAAAGCAAGGGCAGACAAGACGCGTGCGCTCGGCGCCCAGCGGGCCGAGGTCAGCCACCTGACCACCTATGAATGGGTGGCGCTGGACAAGCGCGGCAAGCGCATGAAGGGCGACATGCCTGCCAAGAACGCCTCGCTGGTCAAGGCCGAATTGCGCCGCCAGGGGATGAACCCGCAGACCGTGCGGGAACGCGCCAAGCCGCTGTTCGGCGCCTCCGGGAGCAAGATCAAGCCGGGCGACGTGGCGATCTTCAGCCGCCAGATCGCCACCATGATGTCCTCCGGCGTGCCGATGGTGCAGTCCTTCGACATCATCGCCGACGGCCAGAAGAACGTCCGCTTCAAGAACGTACTGCTGGACGTCAAGCAGAACATCGAGGGCGGCGCCTCCCTGCATGAGGCGCTGGGCCGCTACCCGCTGCAGTTCGACGAGCTCTACTGCAACCTGGTCCATGCCGGCGAAACCTCTGGCGTGCTGGACACCGTGCTGGACACGGTGGCCACCTACAAGGAACGCACCGAGGCGATCAAGAAGAAGATCAAGAAGGCGCTGTTCTACCCCATGATGGTGCTGGCGGTGGTGTTCATCGTCATCCTGATCATGCTCCTGTTCGTGGTGCCCGTGTTCGCCAAGACCTTCGAGGACGCCGGCGCGCAGCTGCCGGCACCGACCCAGTTCCTGGTCGACGCCTCGGGCTTCATGCAGAACTACTGGTACATCGTGGTGGGCATCGTCGTCGGCAGCATCGCCGGCATCGTGATCGGCAAGAAGCGCTCGCCGAAGTTCGCCCATTTCCTGGATCGCGTCGCGCTGAAGATGCCGGTGATGGGCGACATCGTGCGCAACTCGGCGATCGCCCGCTTCGCCCGCACGCTGGGCGTCACCTTCCGCGCCGGCGTGCCGCTGGTGGAGGCGCTCGACGCCGTGGCCGGCGCCACCGGCAGCGCGGTCTACAGCGACGCCGTACGACAGATGCGCGACGACATTTCCGTCGGCCACCAGTTGCAGCTGGCCATGAAACAGACCGGCCTGTTCCCCAACATGGTGGTGCAGATGACCGGCATCGGCGAGGAATCCGGCTCGCTGGACAGCATGCTGTTCAAGGTCGCCGAGTTCTACGAGGAAGAAGTCAGCAACGCGGTGGACACCCTGTCCACCTTGCTCGAACCCCTCATCATGGTGGTGCTCGGCACCCTGGTCGGCGGCATCGTGATCGCCCTGTACCTGCCGATCTTCAAGTTGGCCGGCACGTTCTGAGACTTGAAGAGCCCCTCTCCCACCGGGAGAGGGGTTGGGGAGAGGGTACGGTCGAAGCCATGCGCCACAAACCGCCCCTGCCCACCCGAACGCTGACTACGGCCAAGTCGCTGCACGCTGCCGGCACCGACGCCGAAATCAAGCTCTGGTATCACTTGCGCGCAAAACGTCTCGCCAAGCTCAAGTTCCGTCGCCAGCACCCCATCCCGCCATACGTCGCCGATTTCTACTGCGAAGAATTCAAGCTGGTCATCGAACTCGATGGCTCGCAACACGATGAGCAGAGCGACATGGCGCGCACACAGACTCTGCAACGCCAAGGCCTGTTCGTCCTGAGATTCTGGGACAATCAAGTGTTGCAACAAATCGAGGCTGTGCTTGAGGCGATTCTGGAGTTCGCTCGGCGCCGCACCCTCTCCCCAACCCCTCTCCCGGAGGGAGAGGGGCCTTAAGAACACGGCCAACGCATGCCCGAACTACCCCTTGTCGCCTGGATCGCCCTCGCCGCCATACTCGGCCTGCTGGTGGGCAGCTTCCTCAACGTGGTGATCCTGCGCCTGCCCGAGCGCATGACGGCGAGCTGGCGCCGTGAGGCGCGCGAGGTGCTGGAGCTCGAGGCCGACGAGGCGCCGCTGCCGCCCGGTATCGTGCGCGAACCTTCGCACTGCCCGCATTGCAAGCATCCCTTGTCGGCGGCCGACAACATCCCCCTGTTCGGCTGGCTGTTGCTGCGCGGGCGCTGCCGCTACTGCAAGGCGAGGATCTCGATCCAGTATCCGCTGGTGGAATTGGCCAGCGGCGTGCTGAGCGCGCTGGTGGTGTGGAAGTTCGGCCCCTCGTGGGCCGCGCTGGCGGGGCTGGTGTTCACCTGGGTGCTGATCGCCGCGGCCGGCATCGACTTCCGCACGCAGCTGCTGCCCGACCAGTTGACCCTGCCCCTGCTGTGGCTGGGCATGGTGCTGTCGCTGATCCCGTTGTTCGCCAGCGCGCCGTCGGCGATCGTCGGGGCGGCGATCGGTTACCTGAGCCTGTGGAGCGTGTACTGGGCATTCAAGCTGCTCACCGGCAAGGAGGGTATGGGCCACGGCGATTTCAAGCTGCTCGCGGCGCTGGGGGCGTGGATGGGGCCGGTGGCCCTGCTGCCGGTGATTTTGTTGTCGTCGCTGATCGGGGCCCTGGTCGGCGGCAGCCTGATCGCGCTGCGCAGGCACGAGCGCGAGATCCCGATGCCGTTCGGCCCGTTCATCGCCGCCGCCGGCTGGGTATGGTTCATGGCCGGGCCGCAGCTGCTGCAGGGCTACATGCACTTCACCGGCCTGCGATGAGCGGCAAGCGGCCCGCCTTCGTGGTGGCGCTGACCGGCGGCGTGGCCGCCGGCAAGAGCGCGGTAACGCGACGCTTCGAGGCGCTCGGCGTGCCGGTACATGACGCCGACGTCGCGGCTCGCGAGGTCATCGCGCCCGGCAGCGAAGGCCTTGCCGAGGTGGTGGCCGCCTTCGGAGTGGATGTGCTGGATGACCGCGGCCGGCTGGACCGTCCCTCGATGCGCCGGCGCGTGTTTGCCGATCCCGCCGCGCGGCGCAGGCTGGAAGCGATCATCCACCCGCGCGTGCGCGCCTGGCTGCGCGAGCGCGCGGAAACCGGCGGCGCACCCTACTGCCTGCTGGCGATCCCGTTGCTGGCGGAGAACATCGCGCAGTACCGCTGGGTCGACCGCGTGCTGGTGGTCGACGTGCCCGAATCCGTGCAGTTGGCCCGCCTGATGGCCCGCGACGGCATCGACGAGGCCCTGGCCCGGCGCATGATCGAGCAGCAAGCCAGCCGCGCCGTACGCCTGGCCCTCGCCGACGACGTGATCGACAACAGCGGCGACGAAAGCGCGCTGGACCAGGCCGTGGCCGAACTGCACCGGCGCTACCTCACATTGACACTGTAGGAGCACACCCTGTGCGCGATGCCTTTGGTGGCAGAGGGAGAAAGAGCATCGCGCACAGGGTGCGCTCCTACACGGGTTTCGTCAGAGCCAGACGGCATCCCAGTACGGGTAATCGAGCGCGTGGGAAACGATGCCCGCACGGAGCGGATTGGCAATGACGTAGCGGGCCGCCTCGCGAATATCCTCGTCCCATCGCAATGCGTGATCGTGATAGCCGCGCGCCCAGACCCCGGCCTCGCCGTCCTTGCGCGGCACGGCCTTGGCGGTGAGCGCCTTGAAGCGGTTCACCACCACCGGCAGGCCATCACGGTCGCCCAACTGGAGCAGCCCGTGCCAGTGATCGGGCATCAGCACCCACGCATGCAGCCGGGCGTCGCCCCAGGCCCTTCGCTCGACCATCAACCGTGCAACGGCGCGCGCATGGGTCGGGGAATCGAACCATCGCCGCCGCGCGACGGTGACCGTCGTCACCAGGTAAAAATGATTCGGCAAGGAGATTCGCCCTTGTCGCAACGCGTGATGTCCGGGACCTTTTGCCATCGAGGGACAATGACGCACAGCCGCGCCGGAAGCAGCAGTCGATCCCGCCATCGCTTGTAGGAGCGCACCCTGTGCGCGATGCTCTTCGTCACGTCATGCAAAAGCATCGCGCACAGGGTGCGCTCCTACAGCGGCATGCAGCGTCACCTCAGCTCCGCCAAAATCACCCGATCCGCGGGCGCCAGCAGCACGGGATCGACGCTCGCCGGGAGCAGCCATTGCAGCGGCTGGTTTTCGAGCGAGCGGGGTTCTCCGCGCCACGACGAGACGCGCCAGGCATCGAGCAGCAGTTCCCGGTCCCCGTATCGCCACGGCAGGCGGATCAAGGCCTCGGCACCGCGCACGTGGATGCCCAGCTCTTCCAGCAGCTCCCGCGCCAGTCCGGCCAGCGGCGCCTCGCCGGCTTCGAGCTTGCCGCCGGGAAACTCCCAGAAGCCCGCCAGGTGCTTGCCCGCCGGGCGCTGTGCCAGCAGCACGCGCCCGGCCCCGTCCAGCAGGACGCCGGCCATCACGTGCATGACCGCGGCCGGCGTCGCCGCAGGCATCACGCGCTACGCAGGTATTCGACCATGTCGAAATCGTAGGCGTGGTCGGCATCGGCCTTGTGGTGCACGCGCGAGACCTCGGTCCAGTCGCTGAAATGCACGCCGGGGAAGAAGGTGTCGGCGCCGTCGATGGCCGCGCTGACCCAGGTCAGGTACATCCGCCGCGCATTGGGCAACGCCTCGGCGAACACCATGCCGCCGCCGATCACCATCAGGCCGGTGTTGCTGCAGCGCGCCTGTGCCTCCTCGATCGAGCGCACGGTGATCTGGCCGGGGAACGGCGCCTCATGGCGGCGGGTGAGCACCAGGTTGACCCGGTCCGGCAGCGCCCGGCCGATCGAGACGGCAGTGTTGTAGCCCATCAGCACGTTCTTGCCGACAGTCAGCTGCTTGAACCAGCGCAGGTCGTCCGGCAGGTGCCATGGCAGGTGCCCCTTGCGGCCGATCGCAAAGTTTTCGTCGAGTGCGGCAATGAGCGAGATGGCCATGGGGAATTCCTTGCAAACGTGATCAACGAGAAGGCATGCCGCGCGGGCGCCGCCGGAGGCCGGGATCTTAGCAGGGGCGAGGTGAAAGCACGGTACGCCCCACCGCGTGGCGAAGGCTAGACAGCCACCGCGGCCTTGATCGCCGGATGCGACTGGTAGCCCTCGATCCCGATGTCCTCGTAGCGGAAATCGAACACCGAACGTACCCCGGGATCGAGCACCAGCCGGGGCGGCGGCAGGGGTTCGCGGCTCAGTTGCAACCGCGCCTGCTCGACGTGGTTGTCGTAAAGATGGGCGTCGCCCAGGGTGTGCACGAAATCCCCCACGGCCAGGCCGCATACCTGCGCGATCATGTGCGTGAGCAGCGCATAGCTGGCGATGTTGAACGGCACGCCGAGGAAGATGTCGCCCGAGCGCTGGTAGAGCTGGCAGCTCAGCTTGCCGTCGGCCACGTAGAACTGGAACAGCGTGTGGCACGGCATCAATGCCATCTTCGGCAGCTCGCCCACGTTCCAGGCGCTGACGATCAGCCGCCGCGAATCGGGATTGCGCCGGATCTCCTCCACCACCCAGGCGATCTGGTCGATCGTGCCGCCGTCGATGGTCGGCCAGGCCCGCCATTGGCGGCCATACACCGGCCCGAGATCGCCGTTGATATCGGCCCACTCGTCCCAGATGCGCACGCCATGCTGCTTGAGATAGGCGATGTTGGTGTCCCCGCGCAGGAACCAGATCAACTCGTGCACGATCGACTTGATGTGCAGCTTCTTGGTGGTCACCAGCGGGAATCCCCGTGCCAGGTCGAAACGCATCTGCCAGCCGAACACGCTGCGCGTGCCGGTGCCGGTGCGGTCGGCCTTGGGGGTGCCGTGGTCGAGGACGTGGCGCAGCAGGTCGAGATAGGGACGCATCGGCCTAGTATAGGTAGGAGCGCACCCTGTGCGCGATGCTCCTGGTGGCCCCATGGAAAGCATCGCGCACAGGGTGCGCTCCTGCACGTAGACTCTGGGCTTTCGCGAGGAGATCCGACCCATGGCAGCATGGTTTTTCAGCTATGGCAAGAACAGCGAGCGCATCGGCCCGCTCGACGACGCGGCAGCGGCAGCGCAGGCCCGGCGCCAGCCGGACGGCTACTGCTGGCGCGAAGGTTTCACCGAGTGGAAGGCGATCCGCAGCGTGGCCGAACTGGGCGGCGCCACGATGGGCCCGCCGCCGGTGCCGGCCACGCTGGGCAGCGGACACGCCGACGAGATCGACTACCGCATCGTGGGCACCGACATGCAGTTTGTCGAGATCGAACTCGACCCCGGCGAAAGCGCGATCGCCGAAGCCGGCGCGCTCATGTACAAGGAAGCCGGCGTGCAGATGGATACCGTGTTCGGCGACGGTTCCAGCGGGGGACAGAGCGGCGGCGGCCTGATGGACAAGCTGCTCTCCGCCGGCAAGCGGGTGATCACCGGCGAAAGCCTGTTCACCACGGTGTTCACCCATCGCGGCCAGGGCAAGGCCAAGGTCGCCTTCGCCGCCCCCTACCCCGGCACCGTGCTAGCGATGAAGCTCTCCGAGCACGGCGGCCGGCTAATCTGCCAGAAGGACGCGTTTCTGGCCGGCGCGCGCGGCGTGCAACTGGGCATCTTCTTCCAGCGCAAGATCCTCACCGGCCTGTTCGGCGGCGAAGGCTTCATCATGCAGAAGCTCGAAGGCGACGGCTGGGTGTTCGTGCATGCCGGCGGCACCATGATCAAGCGCGAACTGGCCGCCGGCGAACGGCTGGACGTGGACACCGGCTGCGTGGTGGCCTTCCACGACACGGTGGACATGGACGTGAAAGCGGTCGGCGGCATCAAGAGCATGCTGTTCGGCGGCGAGGGCGTGTTCCTGGCCACGCTGACCGGTCCCGGCACGGTGTGGCTGCAATCACTGCCGTTCTCGCGCCTGGCCGGACGCATGTTGGCCGCCGCACCGCAGGGCGGCGGCCAACGTCGCGGCGAAGGTTCGATCCTCGGCGGCCTGGGCGACATCCTGGGCGGCGACCGCAACTTCTGATCACCCGCGCCACGAGGCTCCCAAACACCCTGTAGGAGCGCACCCTGTGCGCGATGCCTTTCGCCACGTGACGAAGAGCATCGCGCACAGGGTGCGCTCCTGCATTTATTGCGCGCCGGTTGCCGGCGCCGCCGCCAGCGGCAACGTTGGCGCGCGGCGCGACATGGCGATCAGCACCAGCCCGATCGCGATCAGCGGCAGCGACTGCATCTGCCCCATCGTCACCCAGTCGGTGCCGAACAGGTACCCCAGCTGCGCATCGGGCACGCGCACGAATTCCACCGCGAAGCGGAACACGCCGTACAGCAGGGCGAACAGGCCCGACACCAGGTAACGCGGCCGCGGCTTCAGCGATACCAGCCACAGCACCACGAACATCACCGCGCCCTCGAGGCACAGCTCGTAGAGCTGCGAAGGATGCCGCGGCAACCCGCCGAATTGCTGCAATGGCTCCAGCCACGCTGGGTGCGCGCTGGCCCAGGCCACGTCCTCGGCCTGGGCATTGGGGAAGATCATTCCCCAGGCATGGTGCGTGGGCTTGCCCCACAGCTCGCCGTTGATGAAGTTGCCGAACCGCCCCAGGCCCAGGCCGAGAGGCACCAGCGGCGCCACGAAATCGACCGTGTCGAAGAAGTGCAGCGCGTTGCGGCGCGACCACCACCAGCCCGCCGCCAGCACGCCGAGCAGGCCGCCGTGGAAGCTCATGCCGCCATCCCACACCTTGAAGAGCACCAGCGGGTCGCGCCAGATCCAGCCGATGCCGCCCTCGTAATAGAACAGCATGTACCAGATCCGCCCACCCACGATCACGCCCAGCATGCCGTAGAACAGCAGGTCGCCGAGCGCGTCGCGGCTCACCGGCAGGCGTCCGTGCCGGCGCCGGTATTCACCCAGCACGGCGACGAAGAAGAAACCCAGCAGATACATCAGCCCATACCAGTGCACCTGCACCGGGCCGACATGGAAGGCGACCGGATCGAACTGGGCGACAAAAGGCTGCGACATGCGGGCGGGCCGATCGGGCAAAAACCAAGTGTAGCGGCCCGGAAGGAATACGAGGAGAAGCCGAAGTTTGCGTCCACAGCGAAATCGCCAGCAACGCCGGTGTACCAAGCCTCTCTCCCCCGGGAAAGGGGTGGAGTGAGGGTTCCGGTGACGATGGAATTGCGCGCTCCGCCCGTACCCTCACCCTGCCCCTCTCCCATAGGGAGAGGGGTCCCTTCGACGATGCTCCTTGCTTCGTCGAATCCCTATTCCCCCATTCCCGACACCGCTACAGCAACACCGGCCGGTCCGGCAATTCGTCGGGATTGGCGTTGTCGTTGGCGGGAAAGTGCTGCAACAACAGTGCGTGGGTGGCGGCGATGCCCGCCAGGCTGCCTTCGCGCCATTCGCCGTGGGCATAGTGATGGCGCATGGCGGCGCAGATCGCCGCCCACGCGTCAGGTTCCACCCGCGCGGCGATGCCGCGGTCGGCGACGATCTCGATGCGGTGCTCGGCCAGCAGCACGTACAGCAGCACGCCGCTGTTGTGCTCGGTGTCCCACACCCGCAGCTGGCCGAATACTTCGCGCGCGCGGGTGGCCGCATCGAGCCCGCCGAGCACGGCCAACGGGTGCAGCCGCGATTCGATCGCCACGCGCACCTCGCCGTGATGGCTGCGTTCGCCGGCGGCGATGGCCGCCGTGATCTCGTCCAGCAAGGCCGCGGGAAAACGCCGCGGCAGCTGGAACCAGCCCTCGAACATGTTCGCCAGCAGTCGCCGCATGCGTGTCATGTCACCAGCTCCCCGAGGCACCGCCGCCGCCGAAGCTGCCGCCGCCTCCGCTGAAACCGCCGCCACCCGAACCGCCGCCACCAAAACCCCCGCGGCCAAATCCGCCGCGGCCAAATCCGCCGCCACCAAAGCCGCCGAAGCCGCCCCAGCCACCGCCGCCGATCGAGCGCCCACCCCCGGACGGCAGCAACATCACGATGCCGCCCACCAGGGCACCGAGCACGCCGGCGGCGACCGACACCAGCAGCCACAACAGGCCGCCGATGAGCGCGCCGCCCAGCGGCACCCGCACCAGCGCATGGGCCCGGCCGAGCACCCCGCGCAGGACGATCGCAGCAAACAGCGCAATCATCAGCATGCCCTGCAGGCCCGGGCCGTGCTGCTCGCGCGGCGCGCCTTCCACCGGCGGCGGCAACGGCTCGCCCTCGATCAACTGGGTGAGCGCGCCCACGGCGTCGTGGATGCCGCCGAAATAATCCCCGGCGCGGAACTTCGGCGCGATGTACTCGCGGATGATGCGCGCATTGGCGGCATCGGGGATGGCGCCTTCCAGGCCATAGCCGACCTCGATGCGCACGCGCCGGTCGGCCTTGGCGACCAGCAGCAGCACGCCGTCGTCGGCGCCCGTGCGGCCGATCTTGTTGGCCTCGGCGACCGCCAGCGAGTACTCCTCGATCGGTTGCCCGCCGGTGCTGTCGACCATCAGCACCACCAGCTGCGCGCCCTTGGCCTTTTCCAGCGCCGCCAGTTGCGCGTCGAGCTGGTCGACCTGGGCCGCGGTGAGCGTGCCGGTGAGATCGGTGGCGTGCCGCGCCAGTTGCGGTACCGCCGTCGCCGCCTGCAGCAGCGCCGGCAGGCACAGCAGCAACGCCAGAACCGGCAGCAGGCGGCGGATCACTTCAGTGCGCCGAGGCCGCGGGCGCGGGCGCGCCGGTGCCGAAATCCACGGTCGGCGCGGTGGAGATCGCCTTCTCGTTGTCCACGCTGAAGTTCGGCTTGACCTTGTAGCCGAACATCCTGGCGGTCATATTGTTGGGGAAGGTGCGGATCATCGCGTTGTACTGCTGCACCGCCTGCACGTAGCGGTTGCGCGCCACGGTGACCCGGTTCTCGGTGCCTTCCAGCTGCGCCTGCAGGTTCTGGAACAGGCCGTCGGCCTTCAGCTGCGGATAGTTCTCGCTGACCACCATCAGCCGCGACAGCGCGCTGCCCAGTTCGCCCTGGGCGGCCTGGAACTGCTTGAGCTTCTGCGGATCGTCGATGGTGTCGGCGTCGACCTGCAGGCTGCCCACCTTGGCGCGCGCGTTGGTCACTTCCACGAAGACCTTCTCTTCGTGCTGGGCATAGCCCTTGACCGTGTTGACCAGGTTCGGCACCAGGTCGGCGCGGCGCTGGTACTGGTTGAGCACCTCCGACCAGGCCGCCTTGACCGCCTCGTCCTGGCGCTGGATGGCGTTGTACCCGCAGCCGGACAGCACGCCGACCAGCAGCAGGATCATCACGGCACGCGAGATTTTCATGGCATCGCTCCGAGCGGACGGAGCCTGCATTGCAGCATCCGGCCTGCGCCAACGCAATTGGCGCGGAAGAGGCTACAGCCAGCGCGGCAGCAGGATCAGCGCCCAGCTCAGCATCACCAGCACCAGCAGCACGAACACTGCCGCCGAACCCATGTCCTTGGCGCGGCCGGCCAGCTCGTTGAACTCGGGGCTGACCTTGTCCACCACCGCCTCGATGGCCGAGTTGAGCAACTCCGCCGAGAGCACCAGCAGCGGCCCCAGCACCAGCAGCAGCTTCTCCACGCCGCCCTCGCCCAGCCACAGGCCGAGCGGAACCAGCACCACCACCAGCATGGCCTCCAGCCGGAACGAGGCCTCGTGGCGCCAGGCCGCGCGCAGCCCCTTCATCGACCAGCGCAACGCGTTCCAGATCTGTCGCGGCCCCCGAAACCCCTCAGCCGGCATGGCGCGGCCCCGCTCAGGCCAGCGCCGGCGGCAGGGCGCCGCGGGTCGGGCGAGGCCGGACGCGGGCGCGTTCCAGCCGGGAGGGGATTGCCTGGGCCATGGTCGAACGGGTTCCTGTCGGGCCGCGAAACGCGGACGGCCATGATGCCACAGGGCTCTTCCCGCCCGCGGCGCGGCAAGGCGCCAAGCATGCAGCGCGTGAATTGTCATGCGGCAGTGCAGCTATGCCCCCCGGGGGGATGGGTTACCCTTGCCCGGTTGTGATCCGTTCAGGATCCCTCTGCGCCGGTGCGTGCCTGCACGCCACCAGATTCGAACCAATGCCCGGGGAAAACATGGCCACCCAGAACCCATCCGTCTCGCAGACGAAGTCGTTCAGCACCGTCTTCCTGATCGAAATGTGGGAGCGCTTCGGCTACTACGGTATGCAGGCGCTCATCGTCTACTACATGGTCCAGCGCCTGGGCTTCCCGGACGAACAGGCCAACCTGGTGTGGAGCGCGGCGGCGGCGCTGATCTACGTGGCGCCGGCGATCGGCGGCTGGGTGGGCGACAAGATCCTCGGCACCCGCCGCACCATGCTGCTGGGCGCCACCATCCTGGCGGTGGGCTACGCGCTGATGGCGGTACCCACCGAAAGCGTCTCGTTCCTGTATTTCGCGCTGGGCGTGATCGTGGTCGGCAACGGCCTGTTCAAGCCCAACGCCGGCAACCTGGTGCGCAAGATCTACGAAGGCGACGATTCCAAGATCGACAGCGCCTTCACCATCTACTACATGGCGGTGAACATCGGGTCGACCTTCTCGATGCTGCTCACCCCGTGGATCAAGGACTACGTCAACCTGCACTACGGCAACGAGCTGGGCTGGCACGCGGCGTTCGCGGTGTGCTCGTTCGGCCTGGTGGTGGGCCTGGCCAACTATCTGGTGATGCGCCAGACGCTGGGCCACGTCGGCTCGCCGCCGGACGAAAAGCCCGTGCACGTGGGCAAGCTGCTGGCCGTGCTGGGCGTGGGCGTGCTGACCGTGTTCGCCTCGGCCTACGTGCTGGCCCACGAGGAAGTCGCGCGGATCTTCGTCTACGTCGCCGCCGCGGTGGTGCTGGGCATCTTCGTCTGGCTGATCGGCACCAGCGAGCGTTCCGAGCGCGCCGGCCTGATCGCCGCGCTGGTGCTCACCGTGCAGACCGTATTCTTCTTCATCTTCTACCAGCAGATGTCGACCTCGCTGAACCTGTTCGCGCTGCGCAACGTGAACCCGAGTTTCGACGTGTTCGGCTTCCACCTGTGGAACTGGGCGCCGGCGCAGTTCCAGTCGTTCAACCCGATCTGGATCTTCATCCTGAGCCCCATCCTGGCGCTGATCTACAACGCGGCCGGGCGCGGCGGCAAGGACATTTCCATCGCCACCAAGTTCGCCCTGGGCTTCGCCGCGGTGGCGCTGGGCTTCTTCATCTACAGCTGGGCCGCGCATTTCGCGGTGGACGGCAAGACCAGCTCGTGGGTGATGGTGTGGGGCTACGGCGCCTCGTCGCTGGGCGAGCTGCTGGTCAGCGGCCTGGGCCTGGCGATGATCGCCCGCTACGTGCCCGAACGCATGGGCGGCTTCATGATGGGTGCGTACTACGTCGCCTCGGGCGTGTCGCAGTACCTGGGCGGCATCGTGGCCAACTTCGCAAGCATCCCGCAAAACATCACCGACCCGCTGCAGACCATGCCGATCTACACCGCCCTGTTCAGCAAGCTGGGCTGGGCCGGCATCGCCTGCACCGTGATCGCGCTGGCCGTGCTGCCGCTGATGCGCAAGCTGTCGGCGCAACATCACGCCCACAACAACCCGGCGCCGCTGCCCACGATCGGTTCGGAGCAGTAAGCTCGGCGGCGACCATGCGACCCGCCGCCCGGGCGGGTCGCGACATCGGGCAACGCATTCACCCGCCATGCCACAGCACATCGTCATACGACGGGTAGGACCCCACGCACTGATCCGCGCGCTGGCCTGGCTGCGGCTGTGCGCGATCGCCGGGCAGAGCACGGCGGTGCTGGTCTGCGCCTGGTGGATGAACCTGCAGATCCCGCTGCTGCCCCTGCTGCTGGGCATCGGCGTGCTGGCAGTGTTCGCGGTGTTTGCCGCATGGCGGCTGGCGCAGCCGCAGCCATTGCGCGAGTGGGAGGCGGTCGGCCACATCGCCTTCGACACCCTGGTGCTGGGTTACCTGCTGTATTTCACCGGCGGCGCCAGCAATCCGTTCATCACGCTGCTGCTGGTGCCGATCGCGCTCACCGCGGCGGCGCTGCCGGGACGCGCGGTTCTGGCGGTGGCCGCGTTGGCCGGTGTGGCCTACGTGGTGCTGCTCTACTCGCACGTCCCCCTGCCGCTGCCGGCACATGGCAGCACGCCCGGGCGGTTCTCGCTGCACGTGGCAGGCATGGGCGTGAACTTCGTGATCATGGCGCTGCTGCTGAGCTTCTTCATCAGCCGCCTGGCGCGGGTGCTGCGCGAGCAACACAAGGAAGTGCAGCGCGTGCGCGAACGCGCCTTGCGCGGCGAGGGCATCCTGGCCATCGCCACCCAGGCCGCCGGTGCCGCGCACGAGCTCAACACGCCGCTGTCGACCATGCGCACCCTGCTGCCGGAGCTGCGCCGCGAGCATGCCGGCAACCCGCCGCTGGACGAGGACCTGGCCCTGCTGGAGGAGCAGGTGGACCGTTGCCGCACGATCCTGCGCGAGATGATCGCCTTCGGCAAGGCGCAGCTGTCGCAGGATCCCGAACGCATCCAGGTGGACAAGTTCATCCACGGCTGCCTGGAGCGCTTCCAGCTGCTGCGCCCAGAGGCGGAGCTCACCCTGAGCCTCGACGAAGACCTCGCCGCGCTGGTGCTGCGCACGCCGCCCGGCCTGCGCCACGCGCTGATCAACCTGCTCAACAACGCGGCCGATGCCTCGGCGGCGAACCGCTCCAACGCCGTATCGTTGCGCATCACCCGCGACGAGCGCTGGCTGGAGCTGACCGTGTCCGACCGCGGGCCGGGCTTCGACACCACCGACGAATTGACCATCCTCGGCTACTCGCGCAAGCAGAGCGGCCTGGGCATCGGCCTGGCCCTGGCCGAAGCTACCGCCGAGCGCCTGAACGGCGAACTGGTGGCGCGCAACGTCGACCACGGCGCCGAGATGTGCCTGCGGCTGCCGCTGGCGGTGATCGCCGAACCGGCCTGAGCCGGGCGGCAGGGGAAAGCGCCCGGAAACGTGCAACGGGCGCCACTTCCGGCAAGAATGGGCGCCTGTCCGAGTTGAGGAAGCCGAGCCATGACCGAGTCGCCCACCGTTGACCCAGTGCGCCCCCTGCTGCTGGTCGACGACGACGCCACCTTCCTGCGCGTGCTGGCCCGGGCGCTGGGCTCGCGCGGCTTCGAGGTCATCACCGCCAGCAATTTCGACGAGGCGCGCGCGCTGACCCGCCGCCATCGCCCCCGCTACTGCGTGCTCGACCTCAAGCTCGGCGAGGAGAACGGGCTGCGGCTGATCCCCGAACTGCACTCGCTGGTGCCAGACCTGCGCGTGCTGCTGCTGACCGGCTATGCCTCGATCGCCACCGCCGTGGAGGCGATCAAGCGCGGCGCGCACGACTACCTGGCCAAGCCGGTCGATGCCGACGCGGTGGTGCGTGCCCTGCTCGACGGCGACGCCGCGGCGCCGGAAGACAGCGACCCGCCCGACGCGCCCGAGCAGCCGCTGGCCCTGCGCCGGCTCGAATGGGAGCACATCCAGCGCGTGCTCACCGAGTGCGACGGCAACATCTCCGAGACGGCCCGCCGCCTGGGCATGCACCGCCGCACGCTGCAGCGCAAGCTCAGCAAGCACCCGGTGCGGGAGCGCCCCGGCGAGGAGTGAGGTTCGGCGTGCGGCACCTTTCGGCGCCGCACGCATCCCATGCCTGCCACTGCGACAAGTTGCCGTCTGTCGCACCGCATGCAGCGGAATATCATTGAACCTTGGATCCCCCTCCAGAGTCGCGCTTGAAACGCTTTCCACCAGGTCTTTGCGCGCTTGCATTCGCGTTGTGCGCCAGCCCCGCGCTGGCCACGGACCCCACCCATCCGGTGACGCTGGCCCCCGTCTCGGTGCATGCCAGCGACACCATGGTCACCGAAACCCCGGCCGTGCAGGTGCGCGTGACGCGCCAGCAACTGCAGCGGCAGAACGTGACCGACAGCGCCGACGCACTGGAATACGCGCCGAACATGCTCGTGCGCAAGCGCTACATCGGCGACCCCAACGCGGTGGTCAGCGGCCGCAACACCGGCACCCTGCAGAGCGCGCGCAGCCTGGTCTACGCCGACGGCCTGCTGCTCTCCAACCTGATGACCAACGGCTGGGACGGGGCGCCGCGCTGGGGTATGGTCGCGCCCGGCGAGATCGGCGCGGTCGACGTCCTGTACGGACCGTACTCTGCGCTGTACCCGGGCAACTCGCTGGGCAGCACGGTGCTGATCCACACGGTGCTGCCGCAGCAGCTCACCGCCAGTGCCGAGGCCAAGTTCTTCAGCCAGGACTACCGCGACGCGTATGGCGCCGGCGGCCACTACGACGGCCACCAGGCCGCGGCCATGCTGGGCGACAAGCGCGGGCGTTTCAGCTGGCTGCTGGAATACAGCCGGCTCGACAATCACGGCCAGCCGATGCAGTACGCCACCGCCCGGCCCGGCGGCGATCCGGCGCTGGCGGTGCCGGTGACCGGCGCCACCGCCGATCGCAACCCCAACGGTTCGCCCCGGCTGGTCTACGGCGCCAACAGCATCGAGCACACCGTGCAGGACCAGGCCAAGCTCAAGCTCGGCGCCGACCTCGGTGACCACACCGCCCTGCTCGCCACCGTGGGCTGGTGGCACAACCGCGCCACGGACCGCACCCGCAGCCTGGTCCGCGATGCCGACGGCCGCAGCGTCGGCGACGGGGTGATCGAGGTGGCCGGCCAGACCTGGACCCTCCCCGCCAGCGGCCTGGCGCCCACCCATGCCCGCGACACTCACCTGCTGTACGGCCTCGAGTTGAACGGCAGGTTCGACAACGACTGGCGCTGGACCGCGGTCGCCAGCCACTACGACTTCCTGCATTCGCGCCTGCACAGCGCGGACCAGGCCGAACCGGGCACGCCCCGCGGTGGCCCCGGCAGCGTCGCCAGCAAGGACGGCTCGGGCTGGAGCACTTTCGACCTGCGCAGCTCCGGCCCGCTCGGCGATCGCCACCGGCTGTACGCCGGCCTGCACGGTGACCGCTACGTGCTGGACGCGCGCGTGCGCCAGGCCGCCGACTGGCGCGGCGACGCCAACGGGCCGCTGCGCAGCCGCTTTGCCGGCCGCACCCAAACGCGCGCCGCGTACCTGCAGGATCTGTGGAGCTTCTCCGACAACTGGAGCCTGACCCTGGGCGCGCGGCTGGAGCAGTGGCGCGCCTACGGCGGCCTGCTCGCCGACGCCGGCGACACGCTGGCCTACGCCGACCGCCGGCGCACGGATCTGTCGCCCAAGGCCGCCCTGACCTGGGACGCGGCGCCGGGCTGGGAGCTGCGGCTGGCGTGGGGCAAGGCGGTGCGCTATCCCACCGTGTCCGAACTGTTCCAGGGCAGCATTGCCAACGGCGCGATCGTCAACAACAACCCCGCACTGGCACCGGAAATCGACCGCTCCACCGACCTCACGCTGACCCGCCACCTGGACAACGGCCACTGGCGCATCTCGCTGTACCAGGACCGCATCGCGGACTCGCTCTACACGCAGACCGACATCACGGTCAGCCCCAGCGTCACCAGCGTGCAGAACATCGACCGCATGCGCGGGCGCGGCATCGAGGGCGAGTTCGATTTCCACGACGTGTGGCTCGACGGGCTCGACCTGTCCGCCAGCCTCGCCTGGAACGACGCCCGCACACTGCGCGATCGCCAGTATCCGCTGGCCGACGGCAAGGTGTTCCCGCGCATTCCGAGGCTGCGCGCCAGCGTGTTCGCCGATTACCGCTTCGCGCCGCAATGGGACGCCTCGCTGGGGATCCGCCACTCCGGCCGCCAGTACGGCAGCCTGGACAACAGCGACCACGTGGACGGTTACGGCGCAGTGAGCCGCTTCACCGTCGCCGACGCGAAGCTGCGCTGGAAGTTCACGCCAGGCTGGACCGCCGCGCTGGGCGTGGACAACATCGGCAATGCACGTTACTGGGTCTACCATCCCTACGCCGGCCGCACCTGGTTCGGCGAATTGCGCTGGGAGTTGTGATGCGCCACCTGCTGATCGCCCTGCTCTGCCTGCTCGCGCCCGTGGCATTCGCCCACGAGGGCATGCACATGGACAAGACCGCCGGCCCCGGCCTGGGCGCCAGCGCGGCATTCGACAGCCACGGCCGCCTGTACGTGGTGGACGCGGCAGGTGGCCACGTGCGGCTGCGCCACTCCGACGACGACGGCCGCACGCTGAGCGCGCCGATGCCTGTGAACGCCGTCGCCGAACGCATCTACACCGAAGGCGAGAACCGGCCGAAGATCGCGTTCGGTCCGCATGATGAGCTGTACGTGAGCTGGTCGCAGCCGCGCGCCGCGCCGTGGACCGGCTACGTGCGCTTCGCCCGTTCGATGGATGGCGGCGAGCACTTCGACACGCCGATCACCGTGCACCACGACCGCGCCGAGATCACCCATCGTTTCGATGCGCTGGCCGTCGACGGCCATGGCCGCATCGTGGTCGCCTGGATCGACAAGCGCGATCTGGAGGCCGCGACGGCCGCGGGTCGGCCCTACGAGGGCGCCGCGGTGTACTACAGCTGGTCCGACGACGGCGGCAGGAGCTTCGTGCCGGAACGCAAGCTGGTCGACCACAGCTGCGAATGCTGCCGCATCGCGCTGGCGCGCATGCCCGATGGCGAGGTCGCCGCGTTCTTCCGCGGCATCTACGGCGACAACATCCGCGACCACGCGTTTGCCGTGCTGCACACCGACGGCCGTGCGCCCCAGGTCGAACGCGCCACCTTCAGCAACTGGCACATCGCCGGCTGCCCGCACCACGGGCCGGGCCTGGCGGTCGGTGCCGACGGCGTGCGCCACGCCGTGTGGTACGAGGCCAGCCACGGCCCGGCGATCTGGTACGGCCAGCTCGATCCGGGCCAGCGGCCGCGGCACCTGCTCAAGCTCGCCGGTGGCGGCGCCAGCCACGCCGACGTGGCGGTGCATGACCGCACCGTATGGGCGGTCTGGAACCAGGTCGGCGCGGACGGCTATCGCCTGATGCTGCGCAGCTCGAACGACAACGGCGCGCACTTCGACGCGGCGCGCGAGATCGCGACCAGCCCGGGCGCTGCCGGCTCGCCGCAGTTGCTGCAGAAGGACGGCCATGCTTTCGTGGCCTGGAACACCGCCCATGGCTTTCGTCTGATTCCGGTGGCGCCATGAAGTGCCTGCTGCTGATTGCCGCCCTGCTGTTCCCCGTGCTGGCCACGGCCGGCACGCTGCAGCCGCTGGCCGCCGGCGACATCCCCTCCCTGCTGAAACCGCCGGCGCACGGCGAGCGGATCATCGCGCTGTGGGCGCTGGACTGTGCCTATTGCGAACCCAACCTGGAAGCGCTGGCCACGCTGCAGCGTGCCCATCCGCGCGACATCGAGCTGGTGGTCGTCACCACCGACAGCATCGAGCGCCGGCAGGCGATCGAGGCGCGGCTGCAGCGCATGAAGATGGGCGGCTTCCCGAACCGGGCCTATGCCGAGGCCACGCCCGAACGCCTCAACTACCTGCTCGACCCCACCTGGGGTGGCGAGACGCCGCGCGTGCTGGTGATCCGCGCCGACGGCAGCCATCTCGGCATCAGCGGCGAGCTCACCCCGGCGCAGCTGCGCAAGATCCGGTAGGGCGGGCACCGCCCGCCGGCTCCTTCGTACACCGTAGCCAGGAGCGGCGAGCCGTCGCCTCAGGGTTGATCGTCGCTGTCGGCCGGGGCCGGCTCGGGGATTTCCGTGGTGCCGTCGTCCTCGTCGCCGTAGATCGCCACGTGCGCAACGCCGTCGGCGCCCATCCAGCCGCGGTACATGCCGTCGGTGTTGAACGGGATCGCGATGTGGCCTTCTGCATCCAGCGCGATCGCACCGCCGTTGCCGCCCATCGACGGGATCTGCTGGTTGATCACCTCGGCGGCGGCACGTTTCAGCGGCACGCGCATCTGGGTCACCTTCATGCAGATCGCATGGGCCGCCACGGCGCGGATGTAGAACTCGCCCCAGCCGGTGCCGGAAACCGCGCAACCGTCATTGGCGTAGGTACCGGCGCCGATGATCGGCGAATCGCCGATGCGGCCCCAGCGCTTGTCGGTCATGCCGCCGGTGGAGGTGCCGGCGGCCAGGTGACCTTGCGCATCCAGCGCCACCGCGCCGACCGTGCCGAAATGTTTGGCCGTCTCGACGTCCGCATGCGGCTGCTTCGCCGCGTCTTCCTTCAGCGCCTGTTGCAGCTGCTGCCAACGTGCATCGGTGCGGAAGTACGCGGCGTCGACCAGAGCAAGGCCCTGCTCCTTCGCGAACTCCTCCGCACCGGCGCCGGACAACATCACGTGCGGCGAATGCTCCATCACCGCACGCGCCAGCAGGATCGGATTCTTCACGTGCCCGACTCCGGCCACCGCGCCGGCACGCAAGGTGTCGCCGTCCATGATCGCCGCGTCCAGCTCGTTCTTCCCGTCATGGGTGAACACCGCACCCTTGCCCGCGTTGAAGTGCGGGTCGTCCTCCAGCACGGTGATCGCCGCAGTCACCGCATCCAGCGCGCTCTCGCCGGCCTTGAGCCGCGCATAGCCGTGCTCCAGCGCCTGCGTCAGCGCCGCCCGGATCGCCCGCTCGTTCGCCGGCGTATCGCGCTTGACCACCCCGGCCCCGCCGTGGATGACCAGCACGGGGGCAACGGCGGCATGGCTCATGGCGGACATTCCGAGGGCGACAACCGCGGCAAGCGGGCGACAAAGCGGATTCACTGCACGGCACTCACGGTGGGGACGCCACGAGTATAGCGGCCCCCGGAATGTCTCAAACGTGCCCGGGTCGCGCCCTCGCGGCGCCCGCGGAGACGCTGGCGGAAGTGGGGGCGGCGCAGCCGATCGAGGGCGTGAGATTGATCCTGATCGTGTCGTCGTGCCGCCTGGTGTCCGCCCGCTGTCCGCCTTCCGTGACCTGGCCGAACACGATGCTCGCCTGCTGGCCCGGCAAGGTGCGCACGATCGGCTTTGCCGACTGCGCGTGCACCTTGCCGTCGCCGTGGTCGAAACGGGTGTCGACATCCGCGTCGACCTGCAACTGGCCGCCTGCCGCGGGCGATACCGCGAAACGGCCCTGCCATGACAATGCACTGCCGTCAGTTCCGTTCAGCCGGTTGAACTGGCCGGGTTTCAGGCAACTGGTGAAATGCATCGACTCCGGGCGGCCGCCCATCGCCACGTCGATCTTCAACGTGTAGTGGTCGCTGCGGCCGTCGCCGATCGTGGCCGGCGGTGGGGGCGTGGCGGCGTAGACGGCGCCAGCCATGCCGACCGCGACGAGGGCGAGCACGGCGCCACCGGCACGGCGACGGAAGGGGTTCGGTTGTGGCAGCTTGAGCATGGCAATGCGCTCCGTGACGGGGTGACGTAGGGACCAGGGACAGCCCACCGGCAACGCGAAAGCCGCCGATTGGGTTTTCAACATCGCGTTCGCATAACTGCGCCGGTGGGAGCCGTGTTCGCGCAACACCGCGGCATCGCAGGCCAGTTCCTGGTCGTGACGCAACGCCGCCAGCGCCCACCAAGCGAGCGGATGGAACCAGAACAGCGCGGCCAGGAGTCGTGCCAGCAGGCACCAGCTGCCGTCATGGCGGCGCACATGGGCGGCTTCATGGGCAAGGATCAACATCTGTTCGGTGGCGTCGTAACGGCATTCGAAATCCGCCGGCAGCACGATCCGGCTGCGCCACGCCCCGATCAGGGCAGGGCCAACGTCGGTGCCCGCCGCGCGCAGCAACGGCAGGGCCGAACGCGCGTCCACGACGCAGGTGGCACCACGCAGCTGCGCGCGGTAGTGCGCTTGCGCATATGCCGCCAGCAGCAGGCTGGCCGCGCCGCCCAGCGACCACAGCAGCAGGATCCAGGCACGCCAGTCGGCGGCGCCCGCGGCACCGGCGTACGCCGGCAGCAAGGCAGTCATCGGGGCGACGGCGGACGCCACCGACGGCAGCACCACTGTCGGCGCTGCCGCATGCGGCAGCTGGCTGGCCAGCACCGCCAGCGGCGGCAGCAGCCACAACTGGAACGCGCGCTCGGTGCCGAACAGGCGGCGGCAGGGCCTGCGCAGGGCGGCGACGACCAGCACGGCGGCGGTGAAGGCCAGCAGCGCCAGCCAGCCGCGGGCGGTCCAGGCGGTCACCAGCGCATCAATGCTGCTCATCGTCGAGCTCCTTCAGCAGCTTGCGCAGTTCGGCGATGTCCTTCTTCGTGAGCTTGCGCTGCTCGGAAAAGTGCGCCACCAGCGGGGCCACGCGGCCGCCGAACAGGCGATCGAGCAGGCCCTTGCTCTCCTGTTGCACGTATTGCTCGCGTGCCAGCAGCGGCGTGTAGAGGTAGCGGCGGCCGTCGCGTTCGGCGTGCACGGCCTTCTTCTTCAACAGACGGTTGAGCAGGGATTTCACCGTGCCCTCCTGCCAGCCCTGCGCCGGTCCCACCTCGGCCAGGATCTCCTCGGCCGTGCGCGGGGCTGCGCGCCAGAGCACGTCCATCACTACCGCTTCGGCTTCGCTGATTGCCATGAGGCACCGTTTACGCGTGTAAGTGGACTGATGTTTACACGCGTAATTGTTCGCGTCAAGCCATGTGCCGGCCCGTCTGCGACCTTGGTACAAGGCCGGTCCGCGCCATTCCGTCGTATCCTTGGCAGCTGACTCTCCCTGAGGAAGGCACGGCAATGGACAAGGTTTATCCGAGCGCGGCGAAAGCCCTTGACGGCCTGTTGTTCGACGGCATGACCATCGCCGCCGGCGGTTTCGGCCTGTGCGGCATCCCCGAGAACCTGATCGGCGGCCTGCTGCAGGCGGGCACGAAGGACCTGACCATCGTCGGCAACAACGCCGGGGTGGACGACTTCGGCATGGGTCCGTTGCTCAAGACGCACCAGGTCAAGCGCGTGTACGCCTCCTACGTGGGCGAGAACAAGGAGTTCGAGCGGCAGACCCTGGCCGGCGAGCTGGAACTGCACCTGACCCCGCAGGGCACCCTGGCCGAGAAGCTGCGCGCCGGGGGCGCCGGCATCCCCGGCTTCTACACGCGCACCGCGTTCGGCACCAAGCTGGCCGAAGGCAAGGAAACCAAGGTATTCAACGGCAAGGAATACGTGCTGGAAGAGTCCATCACCGCCGACCTTTCCATCGTCAAGGCGTGGAAGGGCGATGCGATGGGCAACCTGGTGTTCCGCGAGACGGCGCGCAATTTCAACCCGATGATCGCCACCTGCGGCAAGGTCTGCGTGGCCGAGGTGGAGCACCTGGTGCCGGTGGGCGAACTGGACCCGAACAACATCCACGTGCCGGGCATCTACGTCGACCGCATCGTGCAGGGCGAGAAGTACGAGAAGCGCATCGAGATCCGCACCCTCGCCGGCGCCAACACCGGCAAGGAAAACCCGACGCGCACCGCGATGGCACAGCGCGCCGCGAAGGAATTGCGCGACGGTTACTACGTGAACCTCGGCATCGGCATCCCCACGCTGGTGGCCAACCACATCCCGGCGGGCATGAACGTGGTACTGCAGTCGGAGAACGGCCTGCTCGGCATCGGCCCGTTCCCCACCGAGGATCAGGTCGACCCCGACCTGATCAATGCCGGCAAGCAGACCATCACCACCCTGCCCGGCTCGGCGTTCTTCTCCAGCGCCGATTCGTTCGCGATGATCCGCGGCGGCCACATCGACCTGTCGATCCTGGGCGGCATGGAAGTCTCCGCCACCGGCGATCTCGCCAACTGGATGGTGCCCGGCAAGATGGTCAAGGGTCCGGGCGGCGCGATGGATCTGGTCAGCGGCGTGCGCCGCGTGGTGGTGCTGATGGAGCACTGCGCGAAGGATGGCTCGCCGAAGATCAAGCCGCAGTGCGAGTTGCCGATCACCGGCAAGGAATGCGTGGACCTGATCATCACCGACCTGTGCGTGTTCTCGGTGGAGAAGGGCAAGGGCCTGACCCTGATCGAACTCAACGACGGGGTGAGCCTGGACGACGTCAAGGCAAAGACCGGCTGTGCGTTCAAGGTCGCCGACCAGCTGGCCGGCTGATCGCGGGGTTCAGTGGGCCGAAGCGGGCGACACGTCCGCGGCGTTCACCGGCAAGGCGTCGGGAAAACGGATGCACGCGACGCTTTCCTGACCCGGGTGGGCCTGCAGATCAAGCGGCCAGCCGAAGCGGTCGCTGATCTGCCGCGCGATCGCCAGTTCGAAACCGTGCCGGTCGGCGCCTGCCGCGCCAGGATCGGTATCGGTGGCGTGCTCGGCCGGGGCTAGGTTGCGCACGCTCACCATGCCGGGATCCACACGCACCACCACGCTGCCGCGCTCGGCCTGCTGGCAGGCATTGCGCAGCAGTTGCCAGCACAGCACCGAGAACACCCGCGGCGAACCGTCCAGCGCGAACACCGCCGGCTGTTCCAGGCGCAACTCGATGGGCCGGCCGCAGAGCATCTCGCGCGCGGCCTGCAGCTCGCCCTGCAGTACGTCGTTCACCACGAAACGCTCCGTATCCAGCGGCGTGCCCGCGTCGCGCGCCAGCACCAGCAGCGCCTCGACCAGCATCTCCAGTTCGCGCGAGGCGCGCCTGATCCGGCGCACCGAGCGCGTACCGAATTCGCTCAGGTCCTTCTCGTCGACCAGCATGTCGACCGACATGCGGATCACCGTGAGCGGGCTGCGCAGCTCGTGGCTGGCGTCGCGGGTGAAGTTGCGCTCGCGCTGGCCGTAACCGGCGATGCGGGTGGCAAAGCGGTGCAGTCCGCGCGCGAGCGAGGCCACGTCCGCGTCCGTGCGCCGCGACAGGCGCTCGGGATGGAACGCCTCCGGATCGGGCTCGTCGTCGTTCCAGCCGGCCATCAGGCGGGCCAGCGCGCGGATCTGCACCCATTCGTGCTGGGCGGCAAGGCAGGCCAGCACCGTGGTGATGAAGATCAGCACGATCACGGCTTCCCACGGCGCGACGTTGAAGATGCCCATCGCACCGATGATCAGCAACGCCACGAACTGCAAGCCGAACACCCAGGCGATGCGGCGCTTGAAAGCCCCCGCACGGAACGTGACGGCGCTCGGCACCCTGCTGTTCATTCCTCCGCCGCCTCATTCACGCCGGCTGCTGGGCCGACGCCATTTCCGATTCAAGGTCCGCCAGCCGGTAACCCGCCGAATGGATCGTATGTAGCAAGGGCCGCGCGAAGGGTTTGTCGATGACCCGGCGCAGGTTGTACAGGTGCGAACGCAGCGTGTCCGAATCGGGCAGCGTGTCGCCCCAGATCTCGCGTTCGATGTCGCGCCGGCTGACCACCCGCGGCGATTCGCGCATCAGGATCGCCAGCAGTTTCAGGCCGATCGGCGACACCACCAGGTCCTGGCCGCCGCGGGTCAGCCGCAGCGTGGCGGTGTCCAGCGTCATGTCGCCCACGGTGAGCACCTCGGTGGAAACCTGGCGGCGGTCGCGGCGGATCAGCGCACGCAGCCGCGCGACCAGCTCGCGCACCTCGAACGGCTTGACCAGGTAATCGTCGGCGCCGGCCTCCAGGCCCACCAGCTTGTCTTCCAGCGTGTCGCGCGCGGTGAGCATCAGTACCGGCGTGGATTTCTTCGCCTCCTTGCGCAGCTTGCGGCACAGCTCCAGGCCGTCCAGCCCGGGCAGCATCAGGTCGAGCACGATCACGTCGTAGCTGTTGGACACGGCCAGGTGCAGTCCGCTCACGCCGTCGGCGGCATAGTCCACGGAATAGCCCCGCATTTCGAGGAATTCGCCCACCATCTCGGCGATCTGGCGATTGTCTTCCACCAGCAGGATCAGGCCCGCTTGCTCGTCATGGGTCGTCATGTCTTGCCTCGCTGTGGTCGGGTTTCACATTTGTGAAGGTATACCCGGACCGGCAGTGATGGCGGCGTGAACAGCGCGCGGCCGCGTTCAGTGGGCGTTGGGGGCGCCCAGCAGCGGTTGCAGCGCCTTCCACACATTGTCCAGCACGCGCGGTTCGGCGGCGGCCACCGGGTGCAGGCCGTCGGCCTGCATCAGGTCCGGGTCCAGCGCGACGCCGTCGAGCAGGAACGGCAACAGCGCCGCGTTCCGCTCGCCCGCCAGCTCCGCGTAGACCGCGCGCAGACCGTCGCGGTAGCGGGGGCCGTAGTTCACCGGCAGCTCGATGCCCAGCAGCAGCACGCGCGCCCCATGCTGCTGCGCCAGGTCGATCATCGCCGCCAGGTTGGCGCGCAGGTCGGCCAGCGGCAGCCCGCGCAAGCCGTCGTTGGCGCCCAGCTCGATCACCAGCACCGCGGGCTGGTAGGTCTGCAGCAGCGCGGGCAGGCGGTGGCGGGCGCTCAGCGAGGTTTCGCCGCTGATGCTGGCATTGACCGCACGCCACTTCGGCTCCATCTTGCCCAGACGGACATCCAGCAGATGCACCCAGCCGGCTTCGACCGGAATGTTGTGCGCGGCGGACAATGAGTCACCCAGCACCAGGACCGTCTTCGGCGTCGCCGCATGGGCGCCGCCGAAGCTGCAGAGCAGAACCAACAACCACAGGCATCGCCGCATGAATGATTCTTCCCGTCCCGTTCTCGAAGCCCGTGATGTTAGCAAGTCGGTCAACGGCCCCGAGGGACGGCTGGACATCCTCGACGGGGTGGACCTGCGCGTGATGCCCGGCGAGAGCTTCGCGATCGTGGGCGCTTCCGGTTCGGGCAAGACCACCCTGCTCGGCCTGCTGGCCGGGCTGGACACGCCCGACCGCGGCAGCATCGCCCTCGACGGCCACGCCCTGCACCAGTTGGACGAGGAAGCCCGCGCCGAACTGCGGCGACGACTGGTCGGCTTCGTGTTCCAGTCGTTCCACCTGCTGCCGGCCCTCACCGCCGAGGAGAACGTGATGCTGCCGCTGGAACTGGAGGGCAGCAGCGCGGCGCGCAGCCGGGCGCGCGAGGCGCTCGACGCGGTGGGCCTGGGCGCGCGGCGGCGGCATTACCCCGCGCAGCTTTCCGGCGGCGAACAGCAGCGCGTGGCGATCGCCCGCGCCTTCGTGCACGGACCACGCGTGCTGTTCGCGGACGAGCCCACCGGCAACCTCGACCAGCGCACCGGCCACCACATCTGCGACCTGCTGTTCGCGCTGAACCGCGACCACCGCACCACCCTGGTGCTGGTCACCCACGACGCGGCCCTGGCCGAGCGCTGCGACCGCCGCATCGAGCTGGAGGAAGGGCGCGTGGCCTCGTCCGAAGCGGGCGTGCCGGCATGAACCTGCTGCGCTTGTCGTTGCGCAGCCTGCGCCGCGAATGGCACCTGCCGGAACTGCGCACGCTGGCCGCGTCGCTGGTGCTGGCGGTGGTGGCGCTGGGCGTGGTCGCCACCCTGGCGAGCCGGATCGAGCGCGGCCTGCTGGCCAGTGCCGCCGAGCTGATCGGCGGCGACATCGGCGTGTCCGCTCCGCAGGCACTGCCGGATCCGATCGCCGCGGAGGCGCAACGCGACGGCCTGCAACTGACCCGTACTGCCAGTTTCCCCAGCGTGGCGTTCGCCCATGAACAGACCCAGCTGCTGGACGTGCAGGCGGTCGATGCCCGCTACCCGCTGCGCGGCACGCTGGAGTTGCGCGGCCGCGACGGCCAGGCACAAGCAGGCCACGCACCGGCGGCCGGGGAGGTCTATCTCGATCATCGCGCGCTGGTGGCGCTCGGCCTGGCGGTGGGCGACCGCCTGCAGTTGGGCGGGCGCACGCTTACCATCGCCGCCGAGCTGCTGCGCCAGCCCGATGGCGGCGAGCTGCTGGCGCTGGCTCCGCGCGCGCTGATGAGCCTGGCCGACGCCGAGCAGGCCGGCCTGCTCGCACGCGGCAGCCGCGCGCGCCACCGGCTGCTGCTGGCCGGCCCGCCGCAGGCGGTCCGCGCCTGGCGCGACTGGGCCGAGGCGACCACGCTGCCGGCAGGGGCCCAGCTGATCACCCCGGAACAGACCCAGGAGCGCATGCGCAATGCCTTCGACCGCGCCGGCTCGTTTCTGCGGCTGACCGCGCTGCTGTCCGCCTTGCTGGCCGGCATCGCGATCGCCCTTTCCGCCCAGCGCTATGCCCGCCGCAAGACCCCCGAGGTTGCCCTGCTGCGCGCGCTGGGCACCTCGCGCCCGCGCGTGCTGGGCCTGCTGCTGGGCACCTTGGGCGCGCTGGCGGTGCCGGCGTGCGTGCTGGGGATCGCACTGGCGCTGGGGCTGGCGCAACTGGCGTGGCTGCTGGCCAGCCAGCTGTTCGGCAACGTGCCCACGATGTTGCCGCTGGCACCGGCGTTCGCCGCCGCGGCGATGGGCATCGCGGTGCTGATCGGCTTCGCGCTGCCGCCGCTGGCGCGGCTGGCGGAGGTACCGCCGGTGGCGGTGTTCCGACAGAGCCTGTCGCGCCGGATGCGGCGCTTCGATGCGCTGTACCTGATCCCCGCCCTGGTGGCGGCGGGCCTGATCTGGGGCCAGAGCGGCTCGCTGCAGCTGGCCGGCATCCTCGCCGGCAGCCTGCTTGGCGTGAGCGTACTCGCCGCGCTGCTGGCCGGCGCCCTGCTGTGGCTGGCCCGGCGCATCGCACCGGGCGCGCATCCGGCGCTGCGGCTGGGGCTGGCGGCACTGGCGCGGCGGCCGGCGTTGAGCGTGATCCAGGCCACCGCGCTCAGCCTGGGCCTGTGCGCGCTGTTGCTGCTTGCCGTGGTGGCGCCGGCCTTGCTGCAAGGCTGGCGCCAGGAGCTGCCGGCGGACACGCCCAACTGGTTCGCGCTGAACCTGCAAAGCGACCAGCGCGCGGGGTTCACGCAAGCGCTGGCGCGCATCGGCGCGGACCAGCTCAACATGCTGCCGCTGGCAGTGGGCAAGCTCACCGCGATCAACGGCCAGCCCATCGACCGGCTGCAGTTCGCCGATCCGCGCGCCAAAGAATGGACCGACCGCCAGCTGCGGCTGTCGTGGTCCGCCGCGCTGCCGCCCGCCAACGAGGTGGTGGCAGGCCACTGGCACGGCGCGGCGCCGGAGCGGCCCGAGGTCTCGGTCGATACGATGTGGCGCGACATGTTCGGCTTGAAGGTGGGCGACACGATGCGCTTCGACGTCGGCGAAGGCAGCCTGGAGGCGCGGGTGGGCAGCATCCGCAAGGTCGACTGGAGCTCGTTCCGGGTCAACTTCTTCCTGCTGTTCGACCCGGCCCACGCCGACACCTTGCCGCATACCTGGCTGGCCAGCTTCCACCTGTCGGCGGGACACGCGGCGGAGCTGGCGCAGCTGTCGCGCGCGTACGGCAATCTCAGCCTGGTCGACGTCGATTCGCTGCTCGACCGGGTGCGCGAGATCGTCGACCGCGTGGGCAGCGCGGTGCGCTGGATCCTCGGCTTCAGCCTGCTGGCCGGCATCCTGGTGCTGGCCGCGGCGCTGGCCGCCAGCGCCGCCGAGCGCCGCCATGAAGCGGCGTTGCTGCGCACGCTGGGGGCGCGCCGCGCGCAACTGCGCCTGGCCGCGGCCTGCGAGTTCGCCCTGCTGGGCCTGGTCGCCGGCCTGACCGCCGCGCTGGGCGCCGCCGGTGCCGGATGGTGGCTGGGCCGCTCGGCGTTCCACATCGAGGGTTTCGTGCCGCCGGCCTGGCCGCTGGCGGGCAGCGCAGCGGCCGCCGCGCTGGTGGTGATGTTGCTGGGCCTGGCCGGCACGCGCCGGGTCAGCCGCACGCCGCCGATGCGCCTGCTGCGCGAGGGCTGAGCCGGAGTGGATCCGACGTTGCCGTCAGCGGCAGCCGGCTGGGTCCGGCGCCTGCAACACGAATGGCTGCTGCTGGTATTCGCCACCCTGGCCGCGCTGCTGGCCTTGCTCGATCCACGCCCGGCCGGCGACTATCTGCACTGGCTGCAACTGCCCACGCTGGCCGGCCTGACCGGCCTGCTGATCGCGATCGAGGGCATCCGCGACAGCGGCCTGGTGCAACACGCGGCGGCCGCCGCGCTGGCGCGGGCGCACTCGTTGCGCAGCCTGGGCCTGCTGCTGGTTGCCGCCAGTGCGCTGCTGTCGATGGTGCTCACCAACGACGTGAGCCTGTTCCTGGTCGTGCCGCTGACCGTGTCCATCGGCGCCATGTCCAACCTGCCGGTGCTGCGCATGGTGGTGCTGGAGGCGATGGCGGTGAACGCCGGTTCCACGCTCAGCCCGATCGGCAACCCGCAGAACCTGCTGCTGTGGCAGCACTCGCGGCTGTCGTTCCTCGATTTCGCGCTGGCGATGCTGCCGGCGGCAACGGTGATGCTGGTGCTGGTGGCCGCCTTCGCCTGGTGGTGGCTGCCGCGTGATGCGGTGGCGCTGAACCCGCAGCGGATCGACGGCGCGGTGCGTTCGCGCCGCCTCGGCGGCTGGTCGACGGCGGCCCTGGTCGGCATGGTGCTGGCGATGGAATACGACCTGGCGCCGCTGGGCGCCATGGCGCTGCTGGTGCTGTTCGCCCTGCAGGCGCGCGCGACCCTGGCGAAGGTCGACTGGCTGCTGCTGCTCACCTTTGCGGCGATCTTCCTCGGCCTGGGCCACTTCGCCGAACTGCCGCTGATGCAGCGGGTGCTCGACGGGCTCCATCTCGAGCAGCCCGCGGTGCTGTTCGCCAGCGGCATCGTCGCCTCGCAGCTGATCAGCAACGTGCCGGCCACGGTGCTGCTGCTCGACCGCTCGCCGGATGCCATCGCGCTGGCGGTGGCGGTCAACGTGGGCGGCTTCGGCGTGGCGATCGGTTCGCTGGCCAACCTGATCGCCCTGCGCCTGGCCCGGCAGCCGCACGGCCTGCGGCAGCTGCACCGGGTGTCGATCCCGTTCCTGCTGGTATGCGCGCCACTGGTGTACCTGGTCTCGCGCTGCCTGTAGGAGCGCACCCTGTGCGCGATGCTTCTTCGTTATGTGACCAGGAGCATCGCGCACAAGGTGCGCTCCTGCAAAAAAGACGCGATCAATCGTCGTCGTGCGGCACGCTGACCTTGCCCTTGACGCCGGAGTGCTCGACGTCACCGCTGCCCTTGGCGCCCAGCGAAAAATCGCCGCCGACGTCGCGCACGGTCAGGTCGCCCGAACCCAGCGTGTCGGCATGCACGCTGCCGCCCACGCGGCGCAGCGTGACATCGCCCGAACCGATGCTGCCGATGCTGGCGTCGCCCTTGACCCCGTCGACCTTGAAGTCGCCCGAGCCGACCGAACCCAGCTGCAGGCTGCCGATGTCGCTGGCGTCGACGTCGCCGGAACCCACGCTGGTGATGAACTTGCCCGCGATCTGCTGCACGTGCAGATCGCCGGAACCCACCGTGCCGCGCAGCTCCTGCACGCCGCGCACGTCGGCGTCGCCGGAGCCCACGCGCAAGGTGACCGGCACCTTGGCCGGCATGTTCACGGTGACTTCCAGGCTCGTGCTGGAATTGCCGCCGAACGGGTTGAAGCCGAAGCGGCTGCGCTCGCCGCCGATGTCGATCAGCAGCTGGTCGCCGTCACGCCGCTGGGTCACGGTGAGCTGGTCCAGCGCGGATTTCTCCGAAGCGCAGGCGCGCCCGACCAGGGCCAGGCCCTTGGTGTCGGCGCCGCCGATCAGGTGCAGGTCATAGCTGTTGACGTCGATCTGCACGCTGCGGACGCCAGCCAGGTCCACCTGCAGGTTCCGCGGCGCCTCGAACTGGCACGTTCCGGCGGCGAACGCGGCGAACGGAGCAAACAGCATGGTGGTGAAGACAAGACGGCGCATGGAGCTCTCCTCGGATGGTGGACCTGCGTTTGGATGCGCGTGGCCGCGAAAGGGTTGCAAGCATGACAGCAGCCTGAACGCGGCCGTCAACTCGCGCGGAGCCCGCGCGTTGATCATCCCACTACCCAAGGAGACATGCCCATGCATCGCAAGACCCTACTCGCCCCCGCCCTCGTCGCCCTGCTGGCGGGCTCGGCCACGTTCGCAATGGCCCAGGACGCGCCGCCGCCGACCACCCCGCATGCGGTGATCACCAAGCAGGCCCGCTTCCTGCCCGGCGACCGCGATCACGGCATGGCCGGCCACCGCCTGCACCACCAGCGCAGCGGCGTGATCGGCAACCTCCACGCCCTGGAGCGGCTGTACCAGCAGGCCGGCCGCGGCAAGGAAATGGTCGCGGTCTACAACGACGTGCTGGCCAAGTCGCAGGACCCGCGCGTGCGTGACTACGTCTACAAGCGCCTGGCCCGCCTGCAGGCGCAGCCGGCCAACGTCGACCAGGCAATCGCCACGCTGCGCAAGGGGCTGGACGAAAACCTGGCCAACGAGGCGAAGATGCGTGCCGAGCGCGAGAAGATGCGCGCGGTCTGGCAGCAACGCGCCGGCGAGGCGGCTCCCTCGACGAAGTAATTCCGATCGCGGAAGCGTGAGGACGCGGCGGCCACGGCCGCCGCGTCTGCTTTCAGTGGCCGCCCTCGTCCTGCTTGGCGCGCCGCCACAACTGTTCCTGCTCCTCCAGCGTGCGCCCGGCGAACGCCGCGCCATCGGCCGCGGCCAGTTGCTCCATGCGGCGGAAGCGCCGTTCGAACTTCGCGTTGGCATGGCGCAACGCCTGCGAGAAGTCCACGCCGGCGTGGCGCGCCAGGTTCACCATCACGAACAGCACGTCGCCGATCTCGTCCTCGAGCCGCGCCGGGTGGGCACCATTGGCGAACTCGGCGCGCACTTCCTCCACTTCCTCGGCCAGTTTCTCCAGCACCGGTTGCGGCCCCGGCCATTCGAAGCCGGTGGCGGCGGCGCGCTGCTGCAGCTTGTGCGCCCGCTTCCACTCCGGCAGGCCGGTCGAGACGCCGGCCAGCGCGCTGTCGTCGTCGGTCCGGCCCTTGGCCGTGCGTTCGTCCGACTTGATCTGCTCCCAGGCCTGCATCTGCTCGGCCAGGTCGGCGTAGCGCGCGTCGCCGAACACGTGCGGGTGGCGGCGCAGCATCTTGGCGCTGATCGCGTGGGCAACGTCGGCAAACTCGAACAAGCCCCGCTCGGCGGCCATCTGCGCGTGGAACACCACCTGCAGCAACAGGTCACCGAGCTCGTCGCAGAGGTCGGTCCAGTCCTGCCGGTCGATCGCGTCCGCCACCTCGTACGCCTCCTCGATCGTGTAGGCCGCGATCGAGGAAAAATCCTGCTGGACGTCCCAGGGGCAACCGTGCTGCGGGTCGCGCAGGCGCGCCATGATGGCGAGGAGGTCGTCGAGGCTGTGCTTGGTCATGGGGCGAGAAGTGAGTGGCAAGGAGTGAGGAGCGAGAGAAAGCAGGGAGCGTGCGCGGGCGGAATGGGGCGAAGGGTGACCCCTCTCACTTCTCACTCCTCTTCACTCACTCCTCGATTCTGGCCAGCCGTGCGGCCCAGTCGATCGCGAGATCGCCGACGGCGACGAACTCCGGGTTCAACAGGGATTCGCCCCGGTTGTAGCGGAAGGGCCGGCCGGCGAGGTCGAGCACGGCGCCGCCGGCCTCGTCCAGCACGCATTGTGCCGCGGCGGTATCCCACTCGCTGGTCAGACCCAGGCGCAGGTAGATGTCCGCCTCGCCGCGCGCGATCAGGCAGAACTTCAGCGAGGAGCCCAGCGGCACATGGTCGTAGTCGTTGCCGATCAATTGTTCGAGCAGCCCACCCTGCGTGCCGCCATGCGAACGGCTGCCGACCACCCGTGGCGGATCGCCCAGCGGCCGCGTGCGGATGCGCCGCCACGCACCCCCCTCGCGTTCCTGCAACCACGCACCCTGGCCTGCGGCGCCGACGTACAGCTCGCCGGTGACCGGGGCCAGCACCACGCCCAGCACGCTGCGGTGGTCGTCGACGAGCGCGATGTTGACGGTGAACTCGCCGTTGCGCTTGACGAACTCGCGGGTGCCGTCGAGCGGGTCGACCAACCAGTAGCGCGTCCAGTGCCGGCGTTCGGACCAGGGCATGGCCTTCGCCTCTTCCGACAGCACCGGCAGCTGCTCCTGCAGGGTGACCAGGCCCGCCATGATCACCCGCTGCGCGGCGAGATCGGCGGCGGTCAGCGGCGAGTCGTCGCCCTTGGTCTGCACGGCAAAGTCGCCGTGATACACCTGCAGGATCGCTTCCGCCGCGGCGCGCGCGATCGCGCCGATCTGCCGCGCCAGTTCGGGCGGCATGCTCATGATTTGTGGAAGCGCCCGGCGAGGTATTCGCGGGCCATGAACAACGCGGCGATCGAGCGCCCCTCGGTGACGTCGTCGCGACCGAGCAGGGTGTGCAGCTCGGCCATCTTCCACGGCACCACTTCGAGTTCTTCCGGTTCGTCGCCGACGAGTTTCTCCGGATACAGATCCTGCGCCAGCACCACATGCGCCATGTGCGTCATGTACGACGGCGACAGCGACAGGTTGTGCAGGATCTTCAGCTTGCGCGCGCCGTAGCCGATTTCCTCCTTCATCTCGCGCTCGGCGCCCTGCTCGGCGGTTTCGTCCTGGTCGAGCCGGCCCTTGGGCAGACCCAGTTCGTAGCGGCCGACTCCGCCGCCGTATTCGCGCACCAGCAGCACGGTGTCGTCATCCAGCATCGGCACGATGATCACCGCGCCCAGGCCGCTGCCCTTGAGTCGTTCGTAGGTGCGCCGCACGCCGTTGGAGAATTCCAGGTCGAGCTGTTCGACCTGCAGGAATCGGCTGTCGGTGACGTCGCGCGTGGCGTGGATGATCGGCAGTTTGCGCATCCGGTCATTCTAACCTTTGCCGTTCAGCGCCGCAGACGCTGCAAGGCCTGCGCGTGGATCGCCGGCGTGCCGGCCAGCACGCTGGTGGTGTCCAGCGTGGGTGGCGCGCCATCGAGATCGGTAAACACCCCGCCGGCCTCGCGCACGATCACCGCGAGCGCGGCGATGTCGAGGATGTTCACGTCCGACTCGACCACCAGGTCCAGGCTGCCGCGCGCCAGCAGGTGGTAATGGCAGAAATCGCCGTAGCCGCGGATGCGGTTGGCGTCGCGGACCAGCCCGCCCAAGGCCGCCCAGCGTTCGTCGCCGGCAAGCGTCCTGACGTTGCCGATGGAGATCGCCGCCTGCGCCATGTCCGTGGTGTCCGCCACGCGCACGCGCTTGCCCTCGAACCAGGCGCCGCCGCCCGCGCTGGCCCACATCGTCTCGCCGTAGACCGGCGCGCTGGACACGCCCAGCACGAGTTCGTGGCGGTCCATCAGCGCGATCTGGGTGGAGAAGAACGGCGTGCGGCGCACGAAGCTCTTGGTGCCGTCGAGCGGATCGACCAGCCACAGCAAAGCGTCGCGCCCGCCTTCGAGGCCGAACTCCTCGCCGTAGATCGAGGCCTGCGGCAGCGCAGCCTGCAGCACGCGGCGGATCGCCTGTTCGGCTTCGCGGTCGGCCACCGTCACCGGGGTGGCGTCGGCCTTCAGCTCCACCTCGACTCCCTGGCGCCAATAGTGCGTGATGATGTCGGCGGCGGCGGCGGCCGCCTCGCGCGCCGCGGCCAGCGCGAGCGCGGGGGTCCGGGAATTCATGGCTGTGTATCACCCTGGCTGGTCGGTGGAGAGTTGCCGGCCAGCCCACCGGCCTGCCGGATGTGCACGCTGCCGTCGGGCGCGACCGGGCCGAGCCGGGCCAGCCAGCGCTGCAACGCGGGGTCGGCATGGCGCGCGCGCAGCGAGCTGTCGAGGCGCCAGCCGAGCGGGCTCAGCTGCAGCTCGCCGCGCACCTGCAGCGGCCCATCGCCCTGATCATGCCATTGCGCCTGGATCACGCCACCCTGCGCCTGCGCGCTTCCCTGCAATTCGCCCAGCGCCAGCTCGCCTTCGGCCGTGCGCACGGCGGCCCGCTGCCACCGACCCCGTGCCTGCAACTGCAGCGGCCAGCCGCCTTGCAGCAGCACATGGTCGACCGCCAGTTGCAGCTCGCCCAGCGGCTTGCCCCAACCGACGGGAAGCGGAACATCCGTTGTGGCGAGATCGGCGTGCAGCCGCCAGCCTTCGGCCTCGATGCGGCCCTGCGGCGTGCGTCGCACGGTTCCGGAGAAAACCGCCTGCGGTCCGTCGAAAGCCAGCTTCACCTGCAACCGGCCGAGCAGCGCGCGCCGCGACAGCTGCCATTGCAGCCGCCCCAGCCGTCGCCCGTCGACACCGAGCACGTCGTCGGCCGCGCCGTTCCACACCGTGCCGTGCACCTGTTGCAGGCGCAGGCCATGCAACTGCGGCCCGACCCACGGCATCACCCAGCGCGCCGGCAGAAACCACGCCAGTGCCAGCACGATCACCACGAGCAGGGCCAGGGCGACGAGAATTTTCCGCAGTCGAATCAAGCGTCCGGTTCCGAATGTTCCGCGCGCCGCTTGAGCATCCCCGGCGCAGCGTCGATCATAGCTGGATGATTAGTCCGGCAAACAGCAACGCCGCGCTCGCCGAGCGCGACCTCAGGCATGTCTGGCATCCCTGCACGCAGATGCACGACCACCGCGAAGGCGCCGTGCCGATGGTGCCGATCGTGCGCGGCGAAGGCGCGTGGCTGGTCGACGCCGAAGGCCGGCGCTACCTCGACGGGGTCAGCTCGTGGTGGGTCAACCTGTTCGGCCACGCCAACCCGCGCATCGCCGCCGCGCTGGCCGACCAGGCCGGCACGCTGGAACACGTGATCTTCGCCGGCTTCACCCACGAGCCGGCGATCCGCCTGGCCGAGGAACTGGTGCGCGTCACGCCCACGCCGCTGCAGCGCGTGTTCTTCGCCGACAACGGCTCGTCCGCGATCGAAGTGGCGCTGAAGATGAGCTTCCACTACTGGCTCAACCGCGGCCACGGCGAGAAGACCCGCTTCATCGCGCTCAGCGGCAGCTACCACGGCGAAACGCTGGGTGCGCTGTCGGTCAGCGACGTGGCGCTTTATCGCAAGACTTACGCCCCGCTGCTGCTGACCCCGCTGCTGGCGCCTTCGCCGGATGCCTACGAGGGCGCGGCCGGCGAAACGCCCGCGCAGACCGCGGCGCGCCGGCTCGGCGAACTGCGAACGCTGCTGGAACGCCACGCGCACGAAACCTGCGCGGTGATCGTCGAGCCGCTGGTGCAGTGCGCCGGCGGCATGCGCATGTACCACCCCGATTACCTGGCCGGGCTGCGCGCGTTGTGCGACGAGTTCGCGGTGCACTTCATCGCCGACGAGATCGCGGTGGGCTTCGGCCGCACCGGCACGCTGTTCGCCTGCGAGCAGGCGGCAGTCAGCCCCGACTTCATGTGCCTGTCCAAGGGGCTCACCGCCGGCTTCATGCCGCTGTCGGCGGTGCTCACCACCGACGCGGTGTACGAGGCGTTCTATGCCGAGTACAACGCCGGCAAGGCCTTCCTGCATTCGCACAGCTACACCGGCAATCCGCTGGCCTGCCGCGTGGCGCTGGAGACGCTGGCGATCTTCCGCGACGAGCCGGTGCTCGAACGCAACCGGCAGCTGGCCGCACATCTGGCGCGTCGGCTGGCGCCGCTGCGCGACCACCCGCAGGTCGCCGACGTGCGCCAGACCGGCATGATCGCGGCGGTCGAACTGGTCGCCGACAAGGCCAGCCGCCGCCCCTACCCCGCGGAGCAGCGCCGCGGCCTGCGCGTCTACCTGCACAGCCTGCAGCACGGTGTGCTGCTACGCCCGCTGGGCAACGTGGTGTATTTCATGCCGCCGTACGTGGTCACCGAGCAGGAGCTCGACCTGCTGGTGGACGCTGCCATCCAAGGCATCGAACGCGCGATCGCCGACTGAGCGAACACTGCCCGTACGCTCCGTTATGCTTGGACTTTTGCGGCCCTGACGCATGCGCACCATCCGACTTCATGCCGACCTCCCGCTGGCCGTGGACGCCGAATTCGTGCTGCCAGCGGACGCGGCCGAGCACGCCACGCGAGTGCTGCGGCTGCCCGCGGGTGCGCCGCTGGTGTTGTTCAACGGCGACGGCTGCGACTATGCGGCCACCATCGCCGCGATCGACAAGCGCACGGTGCGGGTGCAGGTGACTGCCTGCGAACCCTTGCACAACGAATCGCCCCTGCCACTGCTGCTCGCCCAGGGCATCGCGCGCGGCGACAAGATGGACCTGATCGTGCAGAAGGCCACCGAACTGGGCGTGGCCGGCATCGTGCCACTGCTGACCGAACGCTCGGAAGTCCGGCTGGACGCGGAACGGGCCGCCAAGCGGCTGGCGCATTGGCAGTCGGTGGCCATCAGTGCCTGCGAGCAGAGCGGCCGCGCACGCATCCCGCGCATTGCGCCGATCCAGCCGCTGGCGGCATGGCTGGGTGGGTTGGCTGACGACGGCGCGCTGCGACTGGCCCTGCTGCCGCAAGCTGGGAAGACGATCGGCGCGCTGCGCTTCGGTGTCGCCGGCGGCGTGCTGGTAATCGGCCCGGAGGGTGGCCTCGGCGAGGCCGACACCCGCGCGCTGGCGCAGCATGGTTTCCACGGCCTGCGCCTGGGGCCGCGCATCCTGCGCACCGAGACGGCCGGTCTGGCAGCGCTCAGCGCCTTGCAGGCCTGCCACGGCGACCTCGCGACCGCCGGCGAATGAGCCGCGTTACAGGGCGTAGTTGACCCCGAGCAGCACGGTGCGCCCCCAGGTGTCGTACTCCAGCGGCCGGGCGATTTCCACGCCGTTGGGCAGGCCGCTGACCTGTTCGGACTCGAACGGCTCGTTGGTCAGGTTGGTCACCTGCAGCAGCAGCGAGAGACCCTTCAGCCCGCCGTCGGAAAACTCGTAGCTGGCCTGCACGTCGGTCTCCTTGTTGGCCCGTATCCGCGTGTAGCCGATCTGGTCGAACAGCGCCACGGCCTCGCCGGTGAAGCTGGAGCGGTAGCGCTCGGCCACGCGCAGGGCAAAGCCGTGGGCCTCGTAGTAGAGCTGCAGGTTGGCCGCCTTGCGCGACAGGCCCGGCAGCGACTTCGGCCCGCCCGGGATGTTCGAGATGGTGCTGTCGGGGATCGTGCTGTTGATCAGGGCGAAGTTGGCCTGGGCCCCGAACCCGTCCAGCGCGGGCGACAGCCGCGAGCCGGCCAGCGCCCCGGCCAGTTCGACGCCCTGCATGCGGCCGCCGGTGCCGTTCTGCGGCGTGGAGAACGTGCCGATGTCGCTGCTCGGCGTCAGCAGCGGATTGTTGTTGGTGTAGCCGCTGAAGTCGTAGTCCGCCACGGTGCGGGTGTAGATGTAGTTGAGGATGTTCTTGTTGAACAGGTCGACGCCGACATAGGTGGCGTCGTCGAAGTACTTCTCCCACGCCAGGTCGGTGCCGACGGCGATGTACGGGCGCAGGTCCGGGTTGCCGCCGCTGCCCGACCAGCGCACCTGACCGGCGCCGGGGCCGTCCTGGACTTCGGAGACCGCGGCGGAGGAGGCCACCTTCTCGTCGTCGATGCGCCCGCGGGTCAGCGTCTTGGCCAGGCCGAAACGCAGGTATTGCTGGTCGCCCACTTCCGCCACCAGGTTGAGACTCGGCAGCACGTCGGTATACGTGGCGCCGCCGGTGAGCGTGCCGACCTTGTCGTCGCCGGTGGTCTGGAATGCCTGCGAGGATTGTTCGGTGCGCACCACCTGAACGCCGGCATTGCCGCGCAGGCGGACGCTGCCCAGCATGGTGTCGATGTTGAACTTCAGGTAGGCGACCGGCACTTTTTCGCGCACCGAGTAGTTGCGGTTGTAATCTCCCGCGCCGTTGCGCTGGGTGAGATAGAACTGCCGGTCCAGCGCGGCCAGCACGTCGTAGTCCACGATCGGGCCAATGCCGCCGTAGCCCAGCGAGGTGCTGCCGCGCAGCAGCGAGGGATCGATCGGCGCGCCGAAGGCATGGTCGTAGGTGCCGGGGTCCGAACCGTTGCCGTCGAGGTAGGCGAAGAACACGTCGGCCTGCTTGGTCTTCTCGCGATCGGACCAGGCGATGCCCGCGTCGACGCTGGAGAAGATCCAGCCCAGCGGGTGGGAGATCGCCAGGCGGGCGGACTTCAGCCGATCTTTCTGCCGGTCGAATTCCTGGCGGCCGTCGTAGCTGTAGTTGTCCGGGTCGGTGAACACCAGGCTGGCCGGGTCGCCGGGGTTGAACGAGGTGCGGAAGTCGGGAAAGCCGAAATCGCGCGGGGTGGTGAACTGCACCTCGCCGAGCGCGCCGCCGGGCAGGCCGGCGAAGGTGTAGGCGTCCAGCAGCTTCACCCGCGCCGAGGAATAGGCCAGGTCGCCGCTGACGACCCAGCCGTCGCCGAAGTGGACCTGGTTGTTCCAGTCCGCCGAGAACAGGTAGTCGCGCTCGCGGTTGTAGCCGTTCTGCAGGATCGGCGCGATGCCCGCCACCGTGCCGGAGGTCACCAGCGGATAGGGCTGCAGCGGCACGGTGCCCACGTTGGCGTAGGACACGTTGTCGTACGGGCTGCTGGACCACTGCAGGCCGTTCTTGTACGAGCGCTTGTCGAAGCGGGAATAGAACAGATTCAGCGTCGAGTAGTAGGTGTCGTTCGGCGCCCACTCCAGCACGCCCATCACGCCGTCGCGCACCTGGTCCTGCGACAGCGCGCGCAATTGCATGCCTTCCTGCGAGATCACGTTGTCGGGCATGCCCGGCGTATGCGGCCCGCCCCAGTTCTGGTCGATGCCGGCACTGCCGTTGTCCACGCTCCACCACCAGGCCTGGTACTGACGTTGCTGGACCGGGGCGTCCTCGCGCGCCGCGCCGAGCGCGATGCCGAGCCGGTGGTCGAAGAACTGGTCGATCCAGGACAGGCTGAAACGATGTCCCCAGTCGCCCACGCCGGAGCCCGGGTTGAGCGAACCGTTGCTGCTGCGCTGGCCGCGCGCGTTCGCGGCCAGCTTCATGCTGTCGAAGTCGAGCGGCTTGATGGTGTGCATGTCGACAGTGCCGGCCAGCCCCTGTCCCAGCAGGCTGGCGTCAGGCGTCTTGTAGACCACCACCTGATTGATCAGCTCGGCCGGGTACTGGTTGAACTCCACGCCGCGGTTTTCGCCGGTGGAGGCCTGCTCATGGCCGTTCAACAGCGTGGCGGTGAAATCCGGCGACAGGCCACGGATGGAGATCTGGTTGGCCTGCCCGTCCACGCCGCGCTGGGTGGCCAGGCCGGACAACCGCGACAGGCTGTCGGCGATGCTCGGATCGGGCAGCTTGCCGATGTCCTCGGCGGAGACGACTTCCACGATCTCGTTGGACTGGCGCTTGACCTCGAGCGATTTCTCGATGCTGCCGCGAATGCCGGTGACGACCACGCGCTGCAGGTTCTTCACCGGCATGCGCGGGTTCGACGTGCCGGCCGGTGGCGGCGTGCTCGATGCCCCGGCCGGGGCGGCGGTGTCCTGCGCCGGCGAGGCGCCGACGGCCAGCGGCAGCAGCGCGAACATTACGGCTGAAAGGAACAGGCCGGGCACACGGCCATGGACGAAACGCGAAGCGGCAGAGAACGGCAGGCACGAACCCGACATGGCAATGGCTCCTCGGCGACAGACCCGGCAGGCGAGTCCCCTGCCCGGCGCCGCGAGCGAGTTCGCCGCAACGAAAGATGATCACCACCAGGTGCACAACGCGTCAATTTCCGCGGCCGGGGCCACGTGCGGGTGCAAGCCCCGCGCCTGCATACCGATCAGTGCAGCGTTTCGGACGACCCCGGCGCCTCGTCGACGCCAGGGTCGACCTGGCCGGCATCGAACAGGTCGAGCAGGTTCGCCTCGATCCACTCCAGGTCCGGGATCATCGCCACGTCGTCGCGCACGAGCACGTGCGCGCGAACGCCGTCGGGCAGGCCCTTGCCGTCGTGCGTGGGGATGATCAGCTCGGAGTTCAGCGTGGTCAGGCGGGGAAAGCCCTGGGTCTGCACCGCGATGAACGGCAGCCGCGGATCGCCGCCCAGCGCCTTGAGCACCGCCACGCGCACGACCAGTTCGCTGTCGCCCTCCGCCGTGCCGGCCAGCCGGGTGAACGACACCAGCGGCACGCGCCAGCCACGCCAGGCGATGCGGCCCAGCAGCCAGTCGGGTGCACCTTCGATCGGCTCCGGCGCACTGTGCGTGACCACTTCCGCGATCGTGGCATTGGGCAACAGCATGCGCGCTTCGCCGACCGGCACCAGCACGCAGCGGATTTCACGCGGCAACGGATCACTCATGGAAACACCTCGATCAGGTGCGCCGCCAATTCGGACGGCGTACCGGAGAAACTGACCAGTCGCTCGGCGAAGATCCCGCTGACCATGTCGGCGAAATGCTCCCCGGACGACGATTCGACCCAGACCTGGCCACCCCGATCATGGATCGCCTGCGAACCGGCGATCGCATCGTTGCCACGCCCGGAGAATACGATCGCCACCGCATCGCGGCCGAAACCGTTCGCCGCCATGCTCAGGCTGGCGTCGATCGACGGCTCCTCCGCACTGTCCGCCAGCAGCTCCACGCTGCCGTCGCGGCGCAGGCGAACCTGCTGACCGGCAGGCACCATCAGCACCTCGCCCATGCCGACCCGGCGCCCCGCCTCGGCCAGGCGCACCGGGAGCGAGCCGTGCCCGGCGAAACGCCCGAGCATGTCCTGGTCGGACTGCTCGCCCAGGTGCTGGGTCAGCAGGAACGTCAGGCGGGTGGTAGCCGGCAGCGCGGCCAGGAATTCGCGGACCGAATCGACGCCATCGACCGACGCACCGAGCAGCACGATGCGGCTGAGCGCGGAGCCCAGCTCGTCCAGCACCATTTCGTGATCCGGCACGAAGGCCTGCGGCGCCACCGCCTCTTCCATCGATACCAGCTCCAGGCTCATCGTCGGCTCCAGGTCGGGAGCGACCTGCTCGACGTCCGGCGCCAGGAACTCGGCTGCACTGAGCTTCTCGATGCCGAACGCGGCCGGATCGGGCTTGTCCGCAGACTCCAGCGGCGTTTCGTCGTCCAGCAGGGCCCAGCTGTCCGGCGCACGAACCGGCGTCGGTGCCGCAGGCGCAACAGGTTCGGCAACGTCGACCGATTCGAGGGCCAGGTCGGAATCGGCCAGCGCCGACAGGTGCGGATCGGATGCGGCAGGCGCGGCTTCGCCCAGCCCCGGCGGGACATCGCCATCGAGGTCGGTCGGCTGCACCGTACCGAAATCACCGTCATGCAGCGGCGGCAGCTCCTCGTCGCCGGTGAAGCGCAAGCCCGAACCCACCGTGTCTTCCTCTTCGCCCGGCAACTCGCCGGAGGCAAGCAAGGCCTCGAGTTCTGCAGCCAGGTCGTCGGACTCCGCGTTCGGGCCCGCAGCCGCCGGCGCCTCGATCTCGAGGTCGGCAGGCAAATCATCCGATGCCGCGGTGACGTTCGCGTCCGTCGCCATCTCGATCTCGAGTTCGGCAGCCAGCTCGTCCGATTCCGCGCTCAGGCTCGCATCCGTCACCGCCCCGACCTCGTCGATCAGCGGGGTGGAGGCATCATCCGTACCGAGGTCGGTCGCGAAAGCGTCCTCGTCGGCGACCACGGCCTGCACCGATGCATCGGCAGGCAACGGCGGCGGCGGCTCGATGGCCGCGACGGGTTCCAGCGCATCCTCCGCGATCGGCGTGGCCACATCGTGCTCATCCGCGACAGGGACGGCAGCGGGCTCGTCGACCGCGTCGCGGCCGAGGGCACCGGCCGGCGCGACCGGCGCGGCAACCTGGATCTCGCGCGCGTGCTCCGGCCGTGGCGGGTCGATGTCGCCCGCCGCCAGGACCTTCACCGCCAGGTGGCGCGCCCAGCGCGCACGATCCCAGCCGTCCAGCGCGCGGCTGGCCTGGGCGTCATTGAACACCACGCGCGGCCGGTCGCCGTCCAGGATGTCGTACAGCTGGTCGAGTGCGTCGTCGGCGCCGTCGTCCAGGTTGATCACCAGCACGTCGGCGCCTACCTGCTGCAGCAACTCGCGGTTCAACCCGGCCACGCCGCCCTCGTGGACGATGCGCGCACCGCGCTCGTGCAATGCCTCGCGCAACTGTCCACCAAGTTCGCTGTCGTCGAACAGCAGGGCGACGGCGGGCGGCGTATCAGTCATGAATCGGCTCCGCGGCACGTTGCTCCAGCACCTCGGCGATCTGCAGCAGCAGTTCCGCCTCCTGGTACGGCTTGCCGAGGTAACGATCCACGCCGATGTCGAAGGCCCGCTGGCGATGCTTGTCGCCGCTGCGCGAGGTGATCATGATGATCGGCACGTCCCGCAGGCGCGGATCGGCCTTCATCTGGGTGGCCAGCTCGTAGCCGTCCATGCGCGGCATCTCGATGTCCAGCAGCATCAGGTCGGGCACGCGCTCGTGCAGCTTTTCCAGCGCGTCGACGCCGTCCTTGGCCGTGCTGACCTCGTACTCGTGGCGTTCCAGCACGCGGCCGGTAACCTTGCGCATGGTGATCGAATCGTCGACCACCATCACCAGCGGGCGCACCTGCACCTCCTCGACGATCGGCGCTTCCACCGCGCTGAGGCCTTCGGCCAGACGCTGCTCGCGTCGGATCATGCCGTGGCGCACCAGCGGCGCCAGGTCGAGAATGATCAGCACCGAGCCGTCGCCCATGATGGTGGCGCCGAGCAGGCCGGGCACCGAGCTGATCTGCGGGCCGACCGACTTGACCACGATCTCGCGCGAACCGAGCACGGCATCGATGCGGATCGCCGCACGCAGGTCGCCGGCGCGGGTCAGCAGCAGCGGCTGCTGTTCGTCCTCGGTCGGCAGGCCGGGCGGCAGGCCGAGCAATTCGGCCAGGTCGTGGATGCCGTAGTCCTCGTTGCCGTGCTGGAACGAGGGCTCGTCGGTGGCCAGCAACGCGGCCAGTTCCTCCGGATTGACCCGCGCCACGCCCTGCACCGAGGTCATCGGGATGGCGAAGGTCGCCTCGCCGATGCGCACCAGGATCGCCTGCGTGACCGCAAGGGTGAACGGCAGGCGCAGCACGAAGGTCGTGCCCTGGCCCTCTTCCGACTCGATCGACAGCGAACCGCCGAGCTGCTTGATCTCGTTGGCGACCACGTCCATGCCGACGCCGCGGCCGGCCAGCTGGGTGACCTGGCTGGCGGTGGAGAAACCGGGCTGGGTGATCAGCGACAGCAACTGGTTGTCGGTGGGCCGCGTTTCCGGGCGCAGCATGCCGCGCTCGATGCCGCGCTTGCGGATCGCCTCGCGGTTGAGGCCACGACCATCGTCGCTCACCCGCACCACCACCTCGGTCGCCTCGCGCGCCACCTTGATCCGCACCGCGCCCTCGGCCGGCTTGCCGAGCTTGCGCCGCTCGGCCGGGCTTTCGATGCCGTGAGCGATGGCATTGCGCAGCATGTGTTCGAACGGCGCCTTGATGCGATCGAGCAGGTTGCGGTCCATTTCGCCGTGCGCGCCATCCACGTACAGCTGGGCCTGCTTGTGCTCTTCCTGCGCCGCCTGGCGCAGGGTGCGGCGCAGGTTGGGCACCATCGTGTCGAACGGCAGCATGCGCGTGCGCAGCAGGCCGTCCTGCAGTTCGGTGCTGACCCGCGACTGCTGGATCAGCAGGGTTTCGGCCTGGCGGGTCAGCTCGTCCAGCATGTTCTGGATCGACACCAGGTCGGATACCGACTCGGCCAGCGCGCGCGAGTACTGCTGCAACTGCGAGTAGCGGTCCAGCTCGAGCGGATCGAATGCGGTCAAACCCGCCTCGCGATGCTCACGCTGGAAGCGCGCGATGATCTGCGCCTCGGTTTCGATCTCCAGCATGCGCAGTTGGCTGCGCAGGCGTGCCACGGTCTGCTCCAGCTCGACCAGGTTGAAGCGGTAGCCGGCGACTTGCTGCTCCAGTCGCGAACGGTAGATCGCCACTTCGCCGGCGTGGTTGACCAGGCTGTCGAGCAGGTCCGCGCGGACACGGATCTGTTCCTGCGGCGAGCGCGATTCCTGCGCCGTCTCGGGCAGCAATTCGGGCAGCTCGTGCGCCTCGCCTGCGGGGGCAACGGACTGCGGCGTTTCGGCCACCGGCACCTGCGCGCTTTCCGGCGCATCGCCGCCATCGCCGACCAGGGCAGTGGCACCGGCCAGTTCCAGCAGGCGGTCGATCGTGGCCTGCGGGTAATCCGGCATGTGTCCCTGCGACACCCGCTGCACCATCGCGTTGAGCTGGTCGAAGCTCGATTCGAGCGCACCGATCAGCTCGCCGGTCTTGCCGGGATCGCGGATGGGTTTCTCCAGCACCGTCTCGATCGCATGGGCCAGGTCGCCCACCGAGGACAGGCCGGCGATGCGCGCGCCGCCCTTGAGCGTGTGCAGGTCGCGCTGCAGTTCGCCGACGTAGGAAAGCTCGCCGGGCTCGGCATGCCACTTGGCCAGCACGCCATCGGCGTTGTCGAGGATCTCGCGCGCCTCATCGATGAACACCTCCAGCAAGTCCGCGTCGATGCGGCTGCCGTCGGGGAGCACGAACGCGGGCGCCGGCTCCGCCGGAGTGGCGGCGGCCCTGGCGGCCTCTTCGGCGGCGGCACGCTCGGCAGCGGCCTTTTCCGCCGCGGCCTGCTCAGCAGCGGCCTGCTCGGCGGCAGCCTTCTCTGCCGCGGCTTTCTCTGCCGCAGCTTGCTCTGCCGCGGCTTTCTCTGCCGCGGCACGCTCGGCAGCGGCCTGCTCGGCAGCCGCCTGCTCGATGGCGGCCTGGTGGGCAGCCTCGTCGGCAGCCTTGGCCGCGGCAACGGCGGAATCGATCTCGAACGCATGCAGGGCCGCCGTCATCTCGGCGGCGGCATCCAGGTGTTCGTCCTGTTCGGCCTCAGCCAGGGTGTCGGGTTGCTCCGCTGCGGCCATTGCCGCCTCGGCGGTTGCCGCTTCGGCCTCGTCGAACTCCTCGCCCGTGGCCTCGTCGCCCAGCTGCGGCTCGAACACCACGTGCGCGACCTGCGACTCGGGATAGTCGTCGCGCATCTCGGTGATCTGCGCGGTGAGGGCGTCGACATTGGGCAACTGCGACGCGGGCGCGTCGAACTGGCTCATCACCTGGTCGACCACGTCGGCGGCCTGGCCCAGCAGGCGCACGCCCAACGGCGACAGCGGCTCGCTGGAGGCTCGCAGGCGCTTGAACAGCCCTTCCAGCGGTGACAGCAGCTGGGTCAGCAGCGGAATGTCGACCATTGCGATCGCGCCATGCAGGGTGTGCACGGCCCGCAACAGCTCCTCGCTGACCGGCAATTCGCCTTCGCTGCGCTGGATCGCGGCGCGAATGGTCTGCAGGTACTGGGCGACCTCGCTGCGCAGGATCTCCAGCAGGACCGGGTCGATCGGCGGCATCGCCGGCATGTCCACCAGCGATTCCGGCTCGGCCGCCGGCACGATCGCGGCGGAGGCGCTGGCCACGTCGGCATCGGTGAGGCTGGCCCGCGGTACGTCGGCCGCCTCGACCGCGGCGCGCGGCACGCGACGCACCACCGTGCGGGTCACCGTTTCGGTGCCGCGCGGCGCGAGGTCTTCCACCCGCGCCGGCTGGCCGGATGCCAGCCGCTCGGCGGCCTGCATGATCGCGCTGAGCGGCGCCCGCGGCTCGCCCTCGCCCTTGAGCGCGGCCAGCAGTTGCGGCAACGCGTCGATGGCGTGGCAAACCACGTCCTGCACGTTCTGGTCCGGCTCGATCGTGTGGTCGAGGACGCGGTTGAGCATGTCCTCCACCTTCCACGCGAACTCGCCCAGCACGCCGGCGCCGACCAGGCGGCCGGAACCTTTCAGCGTATGGAACGAGCGACGGATGCCGACCAGCGCCGGCGCCTGTGCCGGATCGGCCAGCCAATCCTTCCGGGCGACCTCGAGGTTGTCGATCTCCTCCTGCATTTCCTCCAGGAAGATGTCGCGAATGTCGTCGTCGATGCCCTCGGCGTCGGCGTTGAAGCGGGTATTCGCCGCGAGCGGGTCGGCAAGCGGAACCTGCTCGACGACTTCTTCCTCGATCTCGACCCAGTCCTCGCCGGCCTGGCCGGCGGCGACGTCCGGACCCGCCGCTGCACCGGTCTCCGCCAGCCGCAGGCCGTCGAGGTCATGGGTGGCCTCGGCGGAAGCCGGCGTGCTGCCGACGAACAGGCTGCCGAGATCCGCGCCGGGCAACACGCTGACCGGTTCGGACAGGTCGGGATGCAGGTCTTCCCCGGCCTGCGCCTGGGCAGTCCCGGCGGCGGGCGCCGCAGGCTCCTCCACCACCGCTCGCTGCGCGGGCACCGGCCAGTAGCCGAGCTGGGCAAGGCTGTGCTCGGCAACGTCGAGGATGTGCTCGAGGCCGCCACGATGTTCGCGCGCCGCCTCCAGGTAGTACTCCAGCGCGGCCAGCGCGTCGGCCAGGTGATCCATCTGCGCGCCGCTGGGCACGCGCCGGTCCTGCAGCAATTCGTAGTCGACGAACCGCCCCACGCCCTGGGCCAGCTCGGCCGGCCGCGGCGAGGACAGCATGCGCATGGCGCCTGCCACCTCGTCCATCAACTGCGGCGCACCGGCCAAGCGATCGTGCTGCCAGCCCGACTCCACGAAGGCGACGATCGCATCCTTCACCTTGCCGGTGTTGCCGATCGCTTCCTGCATCAGGGTCGAGACCACGCCCAGCGCCTCGCTGCGTGGCAGGCCATGCGTGGGGTCGCTGGCGGCCGCGGGCTCGCCTTCGGAGCCGAGGCTCTCGATGTGATCGTCCAGCGACGCCTCCACGTACAACAACGCGCCGGCAACATCCAGCAGCGTTTCCTCGTCCGCGGGACGCAGGCGGTTGGCAATCTCGTCGAGCACGCGGCGCTGCTCGCCGACCACGCGCCGCGGCACGGCCAGCGCCAGCATGCCCAGGGTGTCGCCGACCCGTTCGAGCACCTCGCCCTGGACGGCGAGTTGGGCCGGGTCGCCATCCTGCTCGCGCAGGAACAGATCCAGCGCTTCCTTGACGCGCAGCAGGTCGTCCTTCAGCGCGCGCGACACCGAGTCGAGCAACGCGCGATTGTGCCCGGCCATGGAGCCGCGTGCGTGTTCCAGCTCGCCGGCGTCGGGCAGCAGGCTGTCCAGCGCGTAGGTGCTGCGCAGCAGCTCCATGTGCGGGCTGCGCTGCTTGGCCTGGGCCACGATGTAGAGCAGCTTGCAGGCCACTTCGTCGGCGTCGCCTGCACGCAGGCTGTTCTCGCCGTGTTCGATCAGCAGCCGGATGTTGCGGTCCACCTTGCCGATCAGCTGGCGCACCTCGGCGGCATGCCCCTTGAGCATGCCCTGCTCCAGGCCCTCCAGGACGCCGGCGGCGATCCACCACAGGCGCCGGCCGTGCACGTGGTAGCAGCGAGCGGTGATCGCCAGCAGGGTCTTGCGCATGGCGACCAGCTGCTGGGCCGCGTCCTGGCCGCGGAACCACGCCAGCAACTGGTGCTGGAAGCGCAGGCGCAGGCCGGCCAGCTCGACGCGATGCGCCGCGGCATAGGCCTCGCTCATCGCCGCGGGGGCCTGTTCGGGCAGGAAGGCATCGAGGTTCGGATGGAACATCGACGACTCGGGCAGCGGTTCCAGCCCGCGGATGGCGCGCAGGTCGTTCAGCAGCGGCAACAGCACCACCGGCACGTCGCGATGGCCGCTGGACAGCCGCTCCAGGTAGTCGGGCAGTTGCATCAGGCCGCGCATGAGGGCGGCGTAGGCTTCCTCGCGCTGGGCCACCTGGTCGTTCAGCAGCGCGCCGACCAGGGCCTCCATCTCGGCAGTGACCGCCGCCGCGCCATACAGCTCGACCATCTTCAGGGTGCCGTGCACCTGGTGCAGATGATCCGTGCAGGTGCGCATGAAATCGCGCTTGCCCGGATTGTCGACGTAGGACTCCAGTGCTTCGCGGGCAATCGACAAGGTGTCGTCGAGTTCCGGCTTGACCCACTGCAGCGTGGTGAAATCGATGTGGTCTTGAAGTCTCATGCGCCTCTCTCAGCGGTCGCGCCATGCGGACATTGCGAAACCAGCGAGACTGCCCCCCGTACTGTGCGTGTGTTCATCCGGCTGCTGCCCACGTCGAGCGACATCATCCCGGCAGCTTGAAGTGCGCCACCGAACGCCGCAGGTCGCTCGCCAGTTGCGCCAGCGTACCGATCGAGTCGGCCGTCTGGCTCGCGCCCTGCGAGGTCTGCGAAGTGATTTCCTGGATCGCGTTCATCGACACGGAGATATCGGTTGCCGCCGCGGACTGCTCGCGCGCCGCGGTGGAGATGTTCTGAATCAGCGCGGAAAGATCGTGCGAGACGCGCTCGATGTCGCCCAGCGCGCTGCCGGCGTCCTCGGCCAGGCGCGCACCGGCGACCACCTCGGCGGTGGTCTGTTCCATCGAGTTCACCGCTTCGTTGGTATCGGACTGAATCGTCTGCACCAGCGTCTCGATGCGCTTGGTCGCGCTGGTGGAACGTTCCGCCAGCCGCTGCACTTCGTCCGCCACGACCGCGAAACCGCGGCCCGCCTCGCCGGCCGAGGCCGCCTGGATGGCCGCGTTCAAGGCCAGGATGTTGGTCTGCTCGGCGATGTCGTTGATCAGTTCCACGATCGAGCCGATCTCCTGCGAGGACTCGCCCAGCCGCTTGATGCGCTTGGAGGTTTCCTGGATCTGGTCGCGGATGGAGTCCATGCCGGAGATCGTCTCGCGCACCACTTCGGCGCCGCGCGAGGCGATCTTCACCGAGCGCTCGGCCACGTCGGCCGATTCGGCGGAGTCCTTGGACACCACGTCCATCGAGCTCACGATCTGGTTGATCGCCGAGGTCGCCGAGGTGATCTGCTGTGCCTGCTGCTCGGCCGCGTTGGCCAGGTGGCGGGCGGTGGTCTGGGTTTCCTGGGCCGAGGAAGAGACCTGCTCGGAGGTCTCGTTGATGGTGGTCACCAGCGATCGCAGCTCGTCGATGGCGTAGTTCACCGAGTCGGCGATCGCGCCGGTGATGTCCTCCGACACCGTGGTCTTCACCGTCAGGTCGCCTTCGGCCAGCGAGCCCATCTCGTCCAGCAGGCGCATGATCGCCTCCTGGTTGCGCTGGTTCAGCTCGGTACTCTGGGCGAAACGCTTGCGCTGGTCGGTGACCAGGGCGATGACCAGCAGCAGGGCGAAGGCCACCGCGGCGATCGCGCCGAACAGGCCCCACCACACATTCGGGAACAACCGGCGCAGCGGCAGCTTGCCGATCTGGTCGGACAAGTCGTTCGCACGCAGCAGCACGGTCTGCGAATCCAGCGAGGCCTGGTTGCCGGCGCGCTTCACGTCGGCGATGTTGGCCGCGGCGGCGGACAGCTTGGCCACCGGGTCGGCCAGCTTGGCCCAGTTGGCATCCATCTCGGTGAGGATCTTGCGCGCGTTGGAATCGGAGATCGGCCGCACGCCGCTGTCCGGATTGCCTTCGATCAGGCCCTTGAGCACGTTGCCGTACAGCTGTGCGTCGCGCGACAGGCCGTCGGCGGCCGACTGGGCGTTGTCGCCACCCTGCAGCACCTCCTGCACGCGGCGGATGATGCGGTCGGCGGACAGCATCTGGCGCGAGGTGCCGAGCATCTGCTCGGAGCTGCCGTTGCGCTGCTGCAGGATGTTGACCACCTGCTCCATGCTGGAGTTGAGCAGCGGCATCTGCTGCGAAATCGTCCCCGCGCGCTGGGCCGAGTCGAGCACCACCGCCTTGTTCGACAGGATCTTGCCGATGTCGCCGTCGAGCTGTGCCCACGCCGCGCTGAGTGCCGTCACCGCGCGGCCCGCGGGCGACTTGTTGCCGTCGGCATAGGCTTCCATGCCGCTGGCGGAATCGCCCTTCTCCAGCCGCTTGACCGCCGAATCGATGGCGTTGCGGGTGGACTCGAGTTCCTTGAAGGATTCCACGTTGCCGTCGGCGGATTCCAGCGCGAACTTTGCCGTCTGCTGCGAAAGCACCTGGATCTGCGTGGTCAGCGCGACCGCCTGGCGATCCTCGCCGTTCTTCTGGTTGAGCATGAAGAAGTCGAGTGCCGCGAAACCGATCGCGATCAGCAGCAGGACAATGAGTGCGGTGTATCCGCGTTCCCGGCTGACGCCCCCTGTAGTACTCATGTTCACCTCATCCGTCTAACTGATATGTGCCGCCCACACGCACCGGCCCCTGCCACCGTTCCGGAGCCGGTGCCTGCCTTCGGCAACTCCCTGCCCCACCGCATGGCATCCCCTGCCGGAATCACCCCGCCGTCAGGCGGCCGCCTGGCGGAAATCCGGCGCACGCACCAGCCGGGCCATGCTGAAGATCGCCAATTGCTGTTCGCCGACCCGGTTGTCCACGAAGCGGGCCAGCCGGGGGTCGTCTTCCTCCCGCGCCTGCTGCCGCTGTTCCGCGTCGACCGTGCGCTGGCCGAGCACCTCGTCCACCAGCAAGGCCACGCTGCCACCGCCCTGGCGCACCACCAGCAGGCGGGAGCGTTCCGAATGCTGGGTGCGCTCGCCGAACAGGAAACGGCCGATGTCGACCACCGGCACCAGGTTGCCGCGCACGTTGGCCACGCCCAGCAGCCAGGGCTGGGTGCCCGGTACCGGAGTCAGCACGGGCACGGCGAGCAGCTCGTTGATCTCGTCGATGCCGCTGACCAGCAGCCGCGAACCCACCCGGAAACCGATGCCGCGCCACAGCCCCGGCGCCTCGAACTTGTCCTGGGTGTCGGAGGCATGCGCCAGCGACAGCCGCTCGTAGCGGGCCAGGATCTCGAACGGGGTACGGTTGGCGGCCTGGATCATGATCCGCTCGTGAGCAGGTCGTTGATGCAGGCCAGCAGGTCCTTCTCGTTCACCGGCTTGGTGATGAAGGCACGCGCGCCCTGGCGCATGCCCCAGACGCGATCGGTTTCCATCGACTTGGTGGTGATCATCACCACCGGCACGTGCTGGGTCTTGGGGTCGCGGGTGAGCGTGCGGGTAGCCTGGAACCCGTTCATTCCGGGCATGATGACGTCCATGATGACCAGGTCCGGCAGGTCGGCGCGCACGCGCTCGATGCCCTCCTCGGCCGTGCTCACGGCCGCAACCTGGTGGCCGGCCCGTTCCAGCAGCGTGGTGAACACGCGCACGTCGGTCGGAGAGTCGTCGATGATGAGAATGTTTGCCACGGGTCCCCCTAGGAATCGGCAGTCAGTGGCTTGCTGCAATGCCGACATGTCGATGGATTGCACCAAGCAGCTCGTCACGGGTGAACGGCTTGGTCAGGTATTGTTCGGCCCCCACGATGCGGCCGCGCGCCTTGTCGAACAGGCCGTCCTTGGAGCTGAGCATGATCACCGGCGTGGCGCGGAACTCGGGGTTGTTCTTGATCAGGGCGCAGGTCTGGTAGCCGTCCAGACGCGGCATCATGATGTCGACGAAGATGATCGCCGGCTTCTGGTCGGAAATCTTGGCCAGCGCCTCGAACCCGTCGACCGCGGTCAGCACCTCGCAGCCCTCTTTTTTCAGCAGGGTCTCGGCGGTGCGGCGGATGGTCTTGGAGTCATCGATCACCATGACCTTGAGACCCGCCAAATCGGTAACGCTCACGTTCAAATTCACTCACTCCCCCCTGTGGCTCGCCACGAGCTCAGGACAAGTATCAGGACATGCAACTGTTGTGCCCAATGGTACGGATGTGGAAATCCCGGTGATCCGGCTGCTGAAAACCCGCACCGTGGCGGCATTCCCGAAGCTTTGCTGTTTACTGCCTGCCTGACGAAACTGTCAAGCGACCACCATCGCCCGATGCCCGCCGCTTGCACTAGTTGACACATATTGACACCCCGCACCGGCGCAGCCGCATCCGGCACGATGCACGCTACGTCGCTAGTATAGCCGGCAGCCGCCGCGCCCCTGCCGGCGCCAGCGCACAAACCATGCAACCCGTGGAGTACCCGAATGACCCTTTCGGTCGGTGTCCTGATGGACCCCATCAGCGGCATCAAGGTGGCCAAGGACACCACCCTGGCGATGCTGCTGGAGGCCACGCGGCGCGGCCATGAGCTGCGCTACTTCGAACAGGGCCAGCTCGCCCTGCGCGACGGCGCGCCGTGGGCCTGCAGCGCGCCGCTGGAGGTGAAGGACGACCCGGGTGGCTGGTTCAGCCTGGGCCCGCCGCGCTGGCACGACCTGCGCGAGCTGGACGTGGTGCTGATGCGCAAGGATCCGCCGGTCGACCCGCAATTCATCTACGACACCATGGTGCTCGAAGCAGCCCGGCGCGGCGGCGTGCTGGTGGTGAACGATCCGCGCTCGCTGCGCGACTGCAACGAGAAGCTGTTCGCGCTCGAATTCCCCCAGTGCATCGCGCCGACCCTGGTGGCGCGCGACCCGGCCGAATTGCGCCGGTTCGCCGCCGAGCACGGCGAGATCGTGCTCAAGCCGCTGGACGGCATGGGCGGGCGCGGCATCTTCCGCGTGCGCCACGGCGACAGCAACCTGAACTCGATGCTGGAAACCCTGCTCGGCGGCGACGGCCACGGCGCGCACCGGCAGATGGCGATCGCCCAGAAGTACCTCCCCGAGATCAGCGCCGGCGACAAGCGCATCCTGGTGGTGGACGGCGAACCGGTGCCGTACGCGCTCGCACGCATACCGCAGGGCAGCGATTTCCGCGGCAATCTCGCCGCCGGCGGCCGCGGGGAAGGCGTGCCGCTGTCCGAGCGCGACCGCTGGATCGTGGCGCAGGTGGCCCCCGAACTGCGTCGCCGCGGACTGCTGTTCACCGGCCTGGACGTGATCGGCGACTACCTGACCGAGATCAACATCACATCCCCGACCTGCGTGCGCGAACTGGATGCCCAGTTCAGACTTAACATTGCAGGCCAGCTGTTCGACGTCATCGAACGGCAAGCCAGTGGAAACCATCCTGCGTGAGTGCAACTGCAACCGTCCATGACCGGCCCGACCCGATCGGCGCCACCATGCTGTTCTCGCTCCTTCTGCACGGCGTGCTGCTGCTGGGCCTCACCTTTCATTTCGCCAAGCCGCAGCCCAGCCTGCCCACGCTCGACGTGGCGCTGGTCAACGTGGCCAACCAGGAGGCGCCGGACAAGGCGGATTTCCTGGCCCAGGCGAACAATCGCGGTGGCGGCAGGAGCGATCGCGCCGCCCGTCCCTCGCAGCTGTTCTCCGGCGCGCTGCCCCGTCCCGACCCCGGCGTGGCCGCGCAACCGGTGGAAGAATCCACGCCGCTGCCGCGCCAGGCCACGCCCACGCGCATGGTCACCACCAGCGGCCGCAGCGATTTCAGCGTCAGCAGCGATACCGCGCAGACCGAGGTCGATCCGCAACACGCGGCGACCACCGCCGCCGAGCTGAAGCGCCAGCAGGCGATCGCCCAGCTCGCCGCCGAGCTGCGCCGCAAGAAGGTGGACTACGCCAAGCGCCCCAAGGTGAAGTACCTCACCGCAAGCACCCGCGAGTACGCCTACGCCGCCTACATGCGCGGCTGGTCGGACCGGGTCGAGCGCGTCGGCAACCTGAACTACCCCGAGGAAGCGCGCCGGCGCGGCCTGCACGGCAACGTGCTGCTCACCGTGGTGCTCAACCTCGACGGCAGCATCAAGAGCATCGACGTGATCCAGAGTTCGGGCCAGCCCCTGCTCGACGCCGCGGCCGAGCGCATCGTGCGCCTGGCTGCGCCGTTTCCGCCGGCACCGCGGGTCGGCGACCACATCGACGAGCTGAACATCACCCGCACCTGGCAGTTCCAGCCCAACAACGTGTTGCAGACGCGTTAGGCGCGAGCGGGCCCGGCGCTGCCGGCGGCACGATTTCTGCTGAACGGGCCGGACCCTTTCCGCCCTGCGCAGGGAGGGCACTGCGACTACAATGCCCGCATGGCTGCCATGCAACCCCACACCCTCACCGGTCACTTCCTGATCGCCATGCCCGGGCTGGCCGAGCCGCCGTTCTCGCGTGGCGTGGCCTTGCTGTGCCAGCACGACGAGGATGGCGCGGTGGGGCTGCTGGTCAACCAGCTGTCCGAATACCGCTTCGGCGACGTGCTGGCCCAGATGAAACTCGAGTGCGCGGATGCGGAACTGGCCGACGCGCCGGTGCTGATCGGCGGCCCGGTGCAGCAGGAGCGCGGCTTCGTGCTCCATCGCGAACCCGGCGAGTGGGAATCGAGTTACCGCATCAACGCCGACTGGTCGGTGACCACCTCGCGCGACATCCTGGTGGCGATGGCCGCCGGCGAGGGTCCGCGCCAGGCCATCATGGTGCTCGGCTACGCGGGCTGGGATGCCGGCCAGCTGGAGCAGGAGCTGATGGCCAACGCCTGGCTCACCGCCGAGGCCAGCGGCCGGGTCGTCTTCGACACGCCGCTGGAAGAGCGCTGGAGCGCCGCCGCCGGGCTGGTCGGGGTCGATCCGCGCCAGCTGTCCGGCTACGCGGGCCACGCATGAGCCGTGTGCTCGGTTTCGATGTCGGTAGCCGGTTGACCGGCGTGGCCATCGGCAACCATCTCACCGCCACCGCCCGCGCACTCGACGTGGTCGCCATGCGCGACGGCCTGCCGGACTGGAACCGGCTCGATGCGCTGCAACGTGAATGGCAGCCGGACACCCTGGTGGTCGGCCTGCCGCTGACCCTCGAGGGCACCGAGCAACCGGCCAGCCGACGGGCGCGGGCCTTCGCCAGCCAGTTGGGCGAGCGCTACGGCCTGCCGGTGTTGCTGGTCGACGAACGCCACAGCTCGCGCGAAGCCGCGCAACGGTTCGCCGCCGGCCGGGCGGCCGGCCTGCGGCGGCGTCGCGACGCGGCCGGCATCGACGCCGAAGCGGCGGCGGTGATTCTCGAACGCTGGCTGGCCGACGCCGCGGCCGTTCCCCTCGACGACACTACGCGCTGACACGCACGCCCCACCCACTTCTGCGAAATCCCATGAGCCCTCGCCTGCGCCACCTGACCACCCTGGAAAACCTGCCGCGCGAAACCATCGAGCGCCTGCTCGATCGCGCCGAGGCCCTGCGCGACGCCTGCGCCCACGGCACCCGCAAGCTCGACGTGCTGGCCGGGCGCACCGTGCTGAACCTGTTCTTCGAACCGTCCACGCGCACCCGCACGTCGTTCGAGCTGGCCGCCCGCCGCCTGGGCGCGGACGTGGTCAACTTCAACATCGCGCTGTCCTCCACCAGCAAGGGCGAGGAACTGTTCGACACCCTGCACACGCTCGAGGCGATGCACCTGGATGCGATCATCGTGCGCCACAAGCAATCCGGCACCCCGGACGAACTGGTTCGCCACGCGATGAGCGGCGTGTCGGTGATCAACGCCGGCGACGGCAACCATGCGCATCCTACCCAGGGCCTGCTGGACGCGCTGACGATCCGCCAGCACCGGCCCGATTTCGAGAACCTGCGGGTAGTCATCTGCGGCGACATCAGCCACTCTCGCGTGGCCCGCTCGGACATCAATGCCTTCACCGCGCTGGGCGTGAAGGAGATCCGCCTGTGCGCCCCGCCCGAGCTGATGCCGGCCGCGGACGAAATCCCCGAAGGGCGGCGCTTCGACGATTTCGACGAGGCCATCGAAGGGGCCGATGCAGTGGTGATGCTGCGCCTGCAGAAGGAGCGCATGGCCCGCATCGAGCTGCCCGACGAGGCGGCCTATTTCGCCCGCTACGGGCTGGACCGCCGCCGGCTGTCGCTGGCGGCCAGGGGCTGCCTGGTCATGCACCCGGGACCGATCAACCGCGGCATCGAGATCGCCTCGGACGTGGCCGACGGCGCCCAGTCGCGCATCCTGGAACAGGTCGGCAACGGAGTGTTCGTGCGCATGGCGGTGCTCAACGAGGTGCTGGCCCGCTGAGGATCCTCCGCGGCGCCGGCGCGCCGCCCGCCACGGGTGCGGCCTTGCGGGCATAATGGCTGCTGCTCACACACGGGGATCAACATGCGCGCGACTACCCGCTATCTCGCGATGGGACTGGCCAGCGTCCTGCTGGCCGCCTGCTCGCACAAGGACAAGGATGCACCGCTGGCCTTCGTGCCGGCCGACACGCCGTACGTCGTGGCCAACCTGGACGTGCTCGACGACGCCACCCGCAAGGCGCTGCTGGCCCAGGCCAACGCGCAGCTGCCGTCCCAGCTGGCGCAGATGGATGCCGCGGCGGACCGGCTCGCCGAGAAGGACCCCGACGGCGCCCGCCTGCTGCGCGCGCTGCGTGCCGAGTTCAACGGCAAGACGGTCGAGGGCTTCGCCCAATCCGCCGGCCTGGACATGAAGGGTTATTCCGCCTTCTACGGCCTGGGCCTGGCCCCCGTCCTGCGCTTCCAGCTCAGCGACCCGGCTGCCTTCGAGGCGTTCGTGGGCCGGCTGGAGACCGCCTACGGCAAGAAGTTCGAGGTGGCCAGCGAAGGCAAGCAGAGCTACCGCCGTTTCGTGTCCGCCGAATCGGGCACCGAAGTGATCCTGGCCACGGTGAACAAGCAGGCCGTGGCCGCGCTGCTGCCGCTGGACGCGCCGAAGGCACTGCTGCGGGAGGCGCTGGGGCTGGACCGGCCGCAGAAGAGCCTGCAGGACGATGGCCGCCTGGCCGACCTGGCCAAGGCCAAAGGCTACAAGAAGTGGATGGTCGGCGAGCTCGACCTGACCCGCGCGCTGCCGCTGGCGCTGGGCGGCAAGGACGCGCTGGCCAATGCGATGCGCAAGGCCCGCGCGGTGGCCGAATCGGCCAAGACCGGCGAACCGGTGGCGAACCAGTTGCAGACCCCGCCGGAATGCAGCACCGACGCGGCACGCATCGCCGCGCGGGTGCCGACGATCAGCTTCGGCTACACCCGGCTCGATGCCAACCACCAGGATGGCCGCCTCGACATCGCGCTGGCCGAGGACATCAGCAAGGCCTTCTCCGGCCTCAAGGTCGAGCTGCCCGGGCTGGGTCAGGACGGCACCGCGCCATTCGACGTGAGCCTCGCCCTGCCGATCGCCGACCTTCGCACGTTCTGGATGGCGCAGGCCGAAGCGGTGGCGACCAAGCCGTTCACCTGCCCGGCGCTGAGCGACCTCAACGAGGGTTTCGCCAAGCTCGGTCCGGCCACCCAGAAGGCCGCGATCCCGCCGTTCGGTGACCTGCTGGGCGTGCGCCTGGCGCTGGACACGCTCACCAACAACCCCACCTCCAGCCTGCCCACCTTCAGCGGCCGGCTGGTGCTGGCCACCAGCAACCCGACCGGCCTGCTGGCGATGGGCCAGATGATGGTGCCGGCACTGGCCCAGCTGAAGGTGGCCAACGACGGCAAGCCGGTGGCCCTGCCGCAACAGATGACCGGCATGCTCGGCCAGCCGGGCTGGGTGGCGATGGGCGACAAGGCCCTGGCGCTGGGCGTGGGTGCCGGCGAGGACGCCAAGCTGGCCGACACCCTCAAGGAAGCCGGCGGCAATGCCGGCCAGATGGGCCGGATGCACCTCGACGGCGCGATGTACCTGTCCTGGGTGCAGCTGATGCAGGACAAGGTCGACGCGCTCACCGCCGCGGCCAGCGCGATGAACGCCAACGGCGATGCCCCGGACAAGGACGACAGTGCCGCCCAGGCCGCGGAGGCGGCCGCGCGCTCGAAGGCGCAATTCGAGGCCATGAAGCAGCAGGCGCAACGCGTGGAGAGCATCAACGCGGAGATGCACGTCGAAGCCGGCGGCATGGTGATCACCAGCCATACCACGCTGAAGTAGGCGACGCGCCGGATCGCTGCAACCGACCGGGGCGCCATGCGCCCCGGCTTTTTTGTGCGCGCAACGCGCGGCAAACATGCCCGTGACCTCGCCTTCGCAAAACGTGGCGGCACCTGAACCGCGGCGGCGCATGCCCACACGCCATTCACCCCGGCGCTGCTGTCATGTCGCCACGGAATCCCGTCCGGCGATTCCCCGTTGTCTCCCCCGACAACCCCTTCCTCAAGGAGATCACCATGCACAACCATTCCCTGATTCGCCGCAGCATGATCGCCGCCGCCCTGACCCTCGCCTTCGCCGCCGTGCCGTTCGCCCAGGCCGTGGCACAGGACAGCGAGCCCGCGATGCAGGCATCGGACAACCAGACGGTTCCCGACAAGGCCGCCGATGCATGGATCACCACCAAGGTGAAGACCGAACTGGGTACCACCAAGGGCGTGACCGCCACCGACATCAACGTGACAACCAACGATGGCGTGGTCACCCTGACCGGCAACGTCGAGAGCTCCATGGAGAAAAACCACGCCGTGCGCGTCGCGCGCCAGATCAAGGGCGTCAAGAGCGTCGACGCCTCCGGGCTGACGGTCGGCCCCGCCCGCAGCAACGACATGCCCTCATCGAGCATGAGCAGCCACTGAGCGCTGCCCTCCGCGAAGAAAAAAAGGAGCCCGCCGGGCTCCTTTTTTTCGTGCCGCGGGAGGTGGCTCAGCGGTTGAGCAGGTTGCTGCCGCCGAAGCTCTTGTCGTTGGGGTCTTCCTCCAGCTCGACGCCGTCCAGTCCCTGCGACAAGGTATGCGCATCGCCGCCCTGGGCCAGCTTGATGCGCAGACGCACCTCGTTGGAGCTGTCGGCGTAGCGCAGGGCATCCTCGTAGCTGATCTCGCCGGCGTGGTAGAGCTCGACCAGGGCCTGGTCGAAGGTCTTCATGCCGAGCAGGGTCGATTCCTTCATCAGCTCCTTCAGCTTGTGGATCTCGCCCTGGCGGATGTAATCCTGCGCCAGCGGCGTGCCCAGCAGCACCTCCACCGCGACCCGGCGCGCCTTGCCGTCGGGGGTGGGGATCAGCATCTGCGCCACGATGCCCTTGAGGTTCAGCGACAGATCCATCAGCAGCTGCTGGCGGCGATCCTCCGGGAAGAAATGCAGGATGCGGTCCATCGCCTGGTTGGCGTTGTTCGCGTGCAGGGTGCACAGCACGAGGTGGCCGGTCTCGGCGAACGCGATGGCGTGCTCCATGCCCTCGCGGGTGCGGACTTCGCCGATCATGATCACGTCCGGCGCCTGGCGCAGGGTGTTCTTCAGGGCCGCATCCCAGCTGTCGGTGTCGATGCCGACCTCGCGCTGCGTGATGATGCAGCCCTCGTGCTTGTGCACGTACTCGATCGGATCCTCGATCGTGATGATGTGGCCGGTGGAGTTGAGGTTGCGGTAGCCGATCATCGCCGCCAGCGAGGTCGATTTGCCCGAGCCGGTGGCGCCGACGAAGATGATGATGCCGCGCTTGGTCATCGCCAGCTGCTTGATCACCGGCGGCAGGTTCAGCTCCTCGGTGGTGGGGATCTTCGACTCGATCCGGCGCAGCACCATGCCGACGCAGTTGCGCTGGTAGAAGCACGACACGCGGAAACGGCCCACGCCCTGCGCGGAAATCGCGAACTGGCACTCGTGGGTCTTCTCGAACTCCTCGCGCTGGCCCGGCGTCATCACGTTGAGCACCATGTCGCGCGCCTGCTGCACGCTGAGCGGGCTCTGCGTGATCGGCACGATCCGGCCCTGCACCTTCATCGACGGCGCCACGCCGGCCGTGATGAAAAGGTCCGATGCCTTCTTGTGCACCATCAGTTTCAGGAACGAGGTGAAATCGAAGTCGCTCATGGCTTTAACCCCGGGGATCGGGAACTTGAGGAGTGGGGAATCGGAAAACCGGCGTGCAGCGCGGGGCGGTACACGGGGTACGGGGAGCGCACAGCTTGCTGCCCACCGACCCGGTCCGATGCCCGGCTACCGATCCCGGTTTCACTTGAAACTGTCCTTGTTCTTGGCGTAACCCTGCGCCTGCTGGCGGGTCACGACGCCGCGCTTGACCAGGTCCAGCAGGCACTGGTCCAGGGTCTGCATGCCGAACTGCTGGCCGGTCTGGATCGACGAATACATCTGCGCCACCTTGTCCTCGCGGATCAGGTTGCGGATGGCCGGGATGCCGACCATGATCTCGTGCGCCGCGATGCGGCCACCGCCGACCTTCTTCAGCAGCGACTGCGAGATCACCGCGCGAAGGCTTTCGGACAGCATCGAGCGCACCATGGGTTTTTCACCGGCAGGGAAGACGTCGATGATACGGTCGATCGTCTTGGCCGCCGAGCTGGTATGCACGGTGGCGAACACCAGGTGGCCGGTTTCCGCCGCAGTCAGCGCCAGGCGGATGGTTTCCAGGTCGCGCAGCTCGCCGACCAGGATGTAGTCCGGGTCCTCGCGCAGCGCCGAGCGCAGCGCCTCGTTGAAGCCATGCGTGTCGCGGTGCACCTCGCGCTGGTTGACCAGGCACTTCTGCGAGGTGTGCACGAACTCGATCGGGTCCTCGATCGTGAGCATGTGGCCGTATTCGTTCTTGTTGATGTGGTCGACCATCGCCGCCAGCGTGGTCGACTTGCCCGAGCCGGTCGGTCCGGTGACCAGGATCAGTCCCTGCGGCTGCTCGATCAGCTCCTTGAACACGCGCGGCGCGCCGAGGTCCTCCAGGGTCAGCACCTCGGACGGAATCGTGCGGAACACCGCCCCGGCGCCGCGGTTCTGGGTGAAGGCGTTCACGCGGAAACGCGCCAGGCCGGGGATCTCGAACGAGAAGTCGGTTTCGAAGAACTCCTCGTAGTCGCGCCGCTGCTTGTCCGACATGATGTCGTAGATCAGCGAGTGCACCTGCTTGTGCTCGAGCGCGGGGATGTTGATGCGACGGACGTCGCCGTCGACGCGGATCATCGGCGGCAGCCCGGCGGACAAATGCAAGTCCGAGGCCTTGTTCTTCACCGAGAAGGCAAGCAGTTCGGCAATGTCCATGAAGTCGTTTCCCCTCAACCGATCGTCTGGTGGCATGAATGCGGATGCACACGGGGTCCGGACCGTCGCCGCCAGCCGCCGCCCGGGCGCGCAACCGCTGCCCTGGAGCCGCGCGGACCGGCGAGCCGAATCCCCCTGTAGCCGCGTCGATACTACTCGCGCAAGCGGCTGTGCGGCCAGCCTTTCCCGCCTATCATGCCGGAACCGCCGGGTGGATCTGCGCATCCCGTCGAAAAACGCGGATTTGCCCCGCCACCACCACCGGCGCGCACCGTCCGCGCGCCGGTGCACCGGCTTCCGGTAAGGTAGGCGGTTGCAACGATCGAGGAGCCCTGCATGACACGACTAGCCTTCATCGGCGGCGGCAACATGGCCCGCAGCCTGATCGGCGGCCTGCTGAAGACCGGCGTCGCCCCGGCCACCATCAGCGTCGCCGAGCCCCGCGCCGAGGGCCGCCAGCAGCTGGGTCGTGATTTCGGCATCGCCTGCTACGCGGAGAATCGGCCGGCGGCGGCCGAGGCCGAGGTGATCGTGCTGGCGGTCAAGCCGCAGGTGCTGCCCTCCATCCACGGCGAATTGCAGGACATCCTGCAGCGCCAGCGACCGCTGCTGATCTCGATCGCCGCCGGCGTCCGGCTCGACCAGCTGGAGCGCTGGTTCGGCGCCGGCCTGCCGATCGTGCGCTGCATGCCGAACACCCCCGCGCTGATCGGCGCCGGCGCGACCGGGCTGTGTGCCAACGCCCGCGTCAGCCCGGCCCAGAAGGCACAGGCCCAGCACATCCTGGATGCCGCCGGGCTCACCCGCTGGATCGAGAACGAGGCCTTGATGGACACCGTCACCGCGATTTCCGGCTCCGCGCCGGCCTATTTCTTCGCCCTCGTCGAGGCGCTGGAGGAGGCCGCCGTGGCCCAGGGCATGGCGCGCGATACCGCGCGTGCGCTGGCCGCGCAGACCTGTTTCGGCGCCGGCCGCATGCTGACCGAAAGCGGCGAGGACCCGGCCGTGCTGCGCCAGCGGGTGACTTCGCCGCACGGCACGACCCAGGCCGCGCTGGAGAGTTTCAGCGCGGACGGACTGCAGCGCATCGTGGCCCGTGCCGTCGCCGCCGCCACCCGCCGCGGCGCCGAACTCGCCGCCGAACTGGATGCGCAATCGTGAGCTACCTGTTCAACGCACTCTCGATGCTGATCGGCCTGGCGTTCGACGCCGTGGTGGTCCTGTTCCTGCTGCGGGTGGCGGCCGAGGCCTGCCGCGCCGATTTCAACAACCCGCTGAGCCAGTTCATCTACCGCACCACCAACCCGGTGCTGGCGCCGATCCGCCGCGTGCTGCCGAACTGGCGCCGGATCAACCTCGCCGGCCTGCTGCTGGCGTGGCTCGCGATGCTGCTCAAGCTCCTGCTGCTGTTTGCCCTGCGCGGCGCGCTGCCCAACCTTGCCGGACTGCTGGTGCGGTCGTTGGCCGAGCTGTTCGATTTCGTGCTGCTGTTCTACATCGTGCTGGTCTTCGGCTGGTCGCTGCTGAGCATGTTTTCGGTCGACCGCCGCCAGCCGTTGCTGCGGCTGGTGGAGAAGATCGTCGCCCCGCTGCTGCGGCCGCTGGACGGCAAGCTGGTGTTCGGCCAGATCGACTTCGCGCCGATGGCGGTGATCATCGTGCTGTTCCTCGCCCGCATGCTGCTCGCCGCGCCGCTGCTGGACCTGGGCGCGCGGCTGGCGCTCGGCGGCTGAGCCGGCCCGGCCGCGCGGCGGCGATGCCCGCGCGGCGTCTTTTTGGCGAGGCCCGCGCCGACCCGTACAATCGACTCCCTTCCCCTTCAGATCAAGCGCGCCCGTGCGCGCCAGCGAGCGTCATCCCGATGGAAAAGAGTTTCGAACCGGCCCGGATCGAGTCGAAGTGGTACGAGCAATGGGAGGCCAGCGGCGCGTTCCGGCCCTCGGGCCAGGGTGAGCCCTACTGCATCCTGCTGCCGCCGCCGAACGTCACCGGCACGCTGCACATGGGCCATGCATTCCAGCAGACGGTGATGGACATGCTGGTGCGCCACCAGCGCATGCGCGGGATGAACACGCTGTGGCAGGTCGGCACCGACCACGCCGGCATCGCCACCCAGAAGATCGTGGAAAACCAGCTCGCCACCGAGGACAAGACCCGGCACGACCTGGGCCGCGACGCCTTCGTCGAGCGGGTGTGGAAGTGGAAGGAGGAATCGGGCTCCACCATCACCAACCAGATGCGCCGCATCGGCGCCGCCGCGGACTGGTCGCGCGAGCGCTTCACCATGGACGAAGGCCTCTCGGCCGCGGTGCGCAAGGTCTTCGTCGACTGGTACCGCGCGGGGCTGATCTACCGCGGCAACCGGCTGGTGAACTGGGATCCGGTACTGGGCACGGCGGTGTCGGACCTGGAAGTGAACAACGTCGAGCGCGACGGCCACATGTGGTCGATCCGCTACCTGACCACCGACGGCGCCGCCTCGCTGGTGGTGGCCACCACGCGGCCGGAAACCATGCTGGGCGACGTGGCCGTGGCGGTGCATCCGGAGGACGAGCGCTACGCGCACCTGATCGGCCAGACGCTGCACCTGCCGCTGACCGGCCGACAGATCCCGGTGATCGCCGACGATTACGTCGATCGCGAGTTCGGCACCGGCTGCGTGAAGATCACCCCTGCGCACGATTTCAACGACTACGCGATCGGCCAGCGGCACAAGCTGGCGCCGATCACCATCTTCACGCTGGACGCCAAGGTCAACGACAACGCGCCGGAGAAGTATCGCGGGCTGGACCGCTACGACGCGCGCAAGGCCGTGCTGGGCGACCTCGAAGCCTCCGGCCTGCTGGTCGAAACCAGGGCGCACAAGCTGCAGGTACCGGTGAGCCAGCGTTCGGACGCGGTGATCGAGCCGATGCTGACCGACCAGTGGTTCGTCGACCTGACCTGCGAGGTGCAGGCCGACGGTCGCCCCGGCGGCCGCAAGGCGATCACCGGGCCGGCGCTGGAGGCCGTGCGTTCGGGCGAGATCCGCTTCGTGCCGGAGAACTGGGCGAACACGTACACGCAGTGGCTGGACAACATCCAGGACTGGTGCATCAGCCGCCAGCTGTGGTGGGGCCATCGCATTCCGGCGTGGTACGACGAGGCCGGCAACATCTTCGTTGGCGAGGACGAGGCCGACGCGCGCGCCCATGCCGCCGCCGCCCCGGTCGGCGCACTGCGCCAGGACGAGGACGTGCTGGACACCTGGTTCTCCTCCGCGCTGTGGCCGTTCTCCACGCTGGGCTGGCCGGCCGACGGTCCGGTGAAGAACGAGCGCGGCGAAGTCGTGGCCAACTGGGACGAGGACCAGATCTTCCTGCCCAGCGCAGTGCTGGTCACCGGCTTCGACATCATCTTCTTCTGGGTCGCGCGCATGGTGATGGCGACGAAGTACTTCACCGGCCGCATCCCGTTCCGCGAGGTCTACATCAACGCGATCGTGCGCGATGCGGAAGGCCAGAAGATGTCCAAGTCCAAGGGCAACACGCTGGACCCGCTGGACCTGATCGACGGCATCGCGCTGGAGCCGCTGGTGGCGAAATCCACCAAATCCCTGCTGATCCCGCAGGTGCGCGCCAAGGTCGAGAAGCGCATCCGCAGGGACTACCCCGACGGCATCCCCGCGATCGGCACCGACGCGCTGCGCTTCACCTTCGCCGCGCTGGCCAGCTACAGTCGCACGATCAACTTCGACATCAAGCGCGCCGAGGGCTACAAGGCGTTCTGCAACAAGTTGTGGAACGCAGCGCGCTTCGTGCTGATGAACCTGCCCGAGGGCCAGGTCCCCGCGCCCGCCGGTGCGCCGGCCACCGAGGCCGAGCGCTGGATCCTCACCCGCCTCAAGCAGACGCTGGCCGAGGTCGAGCAGCACTTCGCCAGCTACCGCTTCGACCACCTGGCGCAGGCGCTGTACGAGTTCGTGTGGAACGAGTACTGCGACTGGTTCCTGGAACTGTCCAAGCCGGCGCTCAATGGCGACGACACGGCCGCGGCGGCGTCGACGCGCCACACGCTGCTGGTGGTACTCGAAGCGGTGCTGCGCGCGCTGCATCCGGTGATCCCGTTCATCACCGAGGAGATCTACCAGGAGGTCGCGAAGGTGTTTGTGCGCTCATCCATGAGCGCAAAGGACACCCCGTCATCCCTGCCGGACTCTTCAACAAAGAGCATTCTCCAGTCCACGTACCCTCAGGCCGCCGATTTCGCGACCGACGACGAGGCCGCCGCCGAGATCGAGTGGTTCAAGGCGGTGCTCTCCGGCGTGCGCCGGATCCGCTCGGAAATGAACATCCCCCCCGGCAAGACCATTGCGCTGCTGCTGGCCGACGGCGACGCCAACGACCGCACCCGTGTCGCCAAGTTCACGCCGCAGGTCGCCTTCCTCGCCCGCACCGAGGCGCCGCGCTGGATCGAGTCCGGCGCCGGGGAACCCGCCGCCGCGGCCGCCGTGGTCGGCGGCCTGCGCGTGCTGATCCCGCTCGCCGGGCTGATCGACCTGGACGCCGAGAAGGCCCGCCTGGCCAAGGAAATCGGCCGCATCGAGGGCGAGATCAAAAAATGCGAAGGCAAGTTGGGCAACGCCAATTTCGTGGCCAACGCCCCGGCCGAGGTCGTGGCGCAGGAACGCCAGCGCATCGCCGACTGGAACGGCACGCTGGGCGCCCTGCGCGAACAGGCGGCCAGGCTGCAGAACCCGTAGGGCGGGCACGAAACCGGTGCCCGCACCGCTTCGCGTGTCGGGCGATCCGGCTTGCGCCTACTGCCCGGCCGCGCCCGCGGCCGTGTCGAGCGCCATCACGATCGCGTCCTCGCGGCCGTCGCGCGCCGGGTAATAGCGCGGGCGCACGCCGATCTGGGTGAAACCGACGGACTCGTACAGGGCGCGCGCGCCCGGGTTGGACGGGCGTACCTCGAGGAACACCCGCTCGGCCCGGTTCCAGCGCGCCACGTCGAGCAGGCGCATCAGCAGATGGCGGCCGAGGCCGCGGCCGCGATGCTCCGGGCCGATGCACAGGTTCAGCAGGTGTGCCTCGCCGGCGCCGGTCGAAAGAATGCCGTAGCCGGCCACCTCGCCATCCATGCACAGCACCCAGCACGAGTGCCCTGCCCGCACGCAATCACCGAAGATCCCGGGCGACCAGGGGAATTCGTAGGAGGCGTTTTCCAGCGCGCTGACCGCCGGCAGGTCGTCCAGGTACATGCCGCGCACCTGGATCGCCGCCCTGGGTACGGCGACCATGGCTCAGGCTCCCGCGCCGGCCAGGGCGCGGCGCACGCTGCGCAGCGCGTTCCACAGCCGGCGCTTGGCCGCCGCCTCGGCCAGCACCTGCCCGGGCTCGTCGGCCAGCACGATCAGCGCCCGGCTCATCACCGCCGCCGGCAGGGCCCGGCCGAGCGCATGCGCCTGTGCATCGCCGAACACGAGATAGGCGCGTGCCGCCGGAACCGGCGCCACCAGTTGGCCGTCGCGCACCGGAATCCGCGCGGCACGCGCCAGCACGGCGCCGCCGGCATGCAGCGCGCGGCCGAGCAGGTCCAGCTCGCGCGCACCGGACGATGCCGGCAGGATCACCACGCAGGGCACGCCGGCCTCGTCCGGCACCGGCATCGACGCGGCCTGCGGCGGCGCGGCCACCGCCGCCACGCGACGCACCCACGGCGTCAGGCCCAGCGCGTGCAGGACGCGGGCGCGATGGGCGGTTTGCACGGACGCATTCATCTTGCCGATCGCCGCGCGCGGCGCCGATGCGCGATCCGGGCCGCGATCGTCCACACCGGCCCGGACAGCAGATACACGGTGAACCCGGCCAGCAACACCCGCGCCGGCGCCAGGTACAGCAAGGCCAGCAGCAGTACCGCCACCACCATCCAGGCGAACGGCACGTTGCCGCGCTCGCCCATCGGCAGCGACTTGAAGCTGAAGTAGCGGAAGCGGCTGACCATCAGCAGGCCAGTGGCCACCACGATCGCCGCGCTGGCGAAAGCCAGCTCCGCGCCGGTCCAGCCGGCCTTCTCCATGGTCCACACGAAGGACATGTTGACCGCCGCGGCGGCGGGGCTGGCCAGGCCCTGGAAATAGCGCTTGTCGGCCACGCCCGCCTGGGTATTGAAGCGGGCCAGGCGCAGCGCGGCGCAGGCGGCATAAATGAACGCGCAGGCCCAGCCCAGCTTGCCCCACAGCGGCCCCGCGTCACGCAGCGCGGACAGCGACCACGTGTACATCACCAGGGCCGGCGCGAGGCCGAAGCTGACCAGGTCCGACAGCGAGTCGTACTGCACGCCGAACTCGGTCTGCGTGCCGGTCATGCGCGCCACGCGACCATCCATGCCGTCGAGCACCGCGGCCAGGAACACCGCGATGGCGGCCTCGATATAGTGGCCGCCGATGCTGGAAATGATCGCGTAGAACCCGGCGAACATCGCCGCCGTGGTGAACAGGTTCGGCAACAGGTAGATTCCGCGGTGCCGGGGCGGTCGAACGGGCATGGATGGACTCATGAAGCAGGATCGTGACGGAGTAGGCGCAGTGTAAACCATTGCCTGCTTGAGTCCGGGACGCCGGAGTGATAACAAGGAAAGATCGAATTTCGACGCTCCGGAGACCCCCAATGCACCGTTCGCTGATTGCCGTGGCACTGCTGCTGGTTGCCCCGCTGTGTGCCGCGCAGGTCTACAAGTGGACCGATGCCAGCGGCACCGTGCATTACTCCGAGGCGCCGCCGGCGCAAGGCGTCAAGTACAGCAAGGTCACCACCACCGGCACGGTCGAACCCCTGGCCAAGCCCGCGACGCAGACCAACCCCGAAGACGCCGGCGGCAGCAACGAACCCGAGGTCGCGCCCAAGACCATGGCCGACACGCCGGAGAACCGCAAATCGCTGTGCGCCTCGCTGCAGGCCAACCTGGCGACCCTGCAAGGCGGCGGGCCGGTGGTGATGGAGAAGAACGGCAAGCCCGCCGCGCTGGACGCGACCGAGCGCCAGCAGCAGATCGCCACCGCCCAGGCCCAGTTCGAACAGTACTGCCAGGGCGGGTAAGCAGGCCGGCCACCGCGCACTCCGGCGGCGTCGCCGCCGCTACAATGGGCGCTTTACACGCCGGAACACGCCCGCATGCGCCTCAGCCAATTCCACCTGGCCACCGTCAAGGAAGTCCCTGCCGACGCGGAGATCGCCAGCCATCGCCTCATGCTGCGCGCCGGCATGATCCGCCGGCTGGCCTCCGGCCTGTACACCTGGAGCCCGCTGGGCCTGCGCGTGCTGCGCAAGGTCGAGCGCATCGTGCGCGAGGAAATGGACCGCGCCGGCGCCATCGAATTGCTGATGCCGACCATCCAGCCCCGCGAACTGTGGGAGGAAAGCGGCCGCTGGGCCAAATTCGGCCCCCAGCTGCTGAAGATCCGCGATCGCAAGGAACAGGAATTCTGCTACGCGCCCACCGCCGAGGAAGTGATTACCGATTACGCGCGCAACGAGCTGAAAAGCTACAAGCAGCTGCCGGTCAATTTCTACCAGATCCAGACCAAGTTCCGCGACGAGATCCGCCCGCGTTTCGGCGTGATGCGCGCGCGCGAATTCCTGATGAAGGATGCTTATTCGTTTCACCTGGGACAGGAGTCGCTGGCTGAAACCTATGCCGCGATGTACCAGGCCTATGTGCGCATTTTCACCCGGCTCGGCCTGAGTTTCCGCGCCGTGCAGGCCGACACCGGCGCCATCGGCGGCAATGCCAGCCATGAATTCCAGGTACTGGCCGATTCGGGCGAGGATGCGATCGCGTTTTCGGACGGTTCCGATTACGCGGCCAACCTGGAGAAGGCCGAAGCATTGGCCCCCGCCGCCGTGCGGCCCGCGCCGGGCGCCGGGTTGCAGCGGGTCGACACGCCGACCCAGAAAACCATCGCCGACGTCGCAGGTTTCCTCCAGGTGCAGCCACGGCAATGCGTGAAGACCCTGCTGGTGCGCGGAGTCGACGGGCTGATCGCGCTGTGCCTGCGCGGCGACCACGAGATCAACGAGGTCAAGGCCGGCAAGCTGGCCGAGCTGCCGGATGCCTGCGTGCTGGCCAGCGAAGAGGAGATCCGCGCCGCCTGCGGTACGCGCCCGGGCTTCATCGGGCCGGTGGGCCTGCCCGAATCCATCCCGGTCATCGTCGACCGTGATGCCGCCGTGCTGGCCGATTTCGTCTGCGGCGGCAACGCCGAGGGCACGCATTACACCGGCGCCAACTGGGAGCGCGACGCGCGCATCAGCCGCGTTGCCGACCTGCGCAACGTGGTCGAGGGCGACGCCTCGCCCGACGGCCACGGCACGCTGCACCTGGCCCGCGGCATCGAGGTGGGCCACGTGTTCCAGCTGGGCCCCAAATATGCCGAGGCCCTGGGCGCCACGGTGATCGACGAAGGCGGCAAGGCCCAGGTGATGAGCATGGGTTGCTACGGCATTGGCGTCACCCGCATCGTCGCCGCCGCCATCGAGCAGCGCCATGACGAGGCCGGCATCATCTGGCCCGAGGCGATGGCGCCGTGGCGCGTGGCGGTCTGCGTAATCAACCCGAAGAATGCCTCGACCGCGGTGAACGAGGCCGCCGAGTCGCTGTACCAGGCGCTGAGCCAGCGCGGCGTCGAAACCGTGCTGGACGACCGCGGCCTGCGCCCGGGCAACATGTTTGCCGACATGGAGCTGATCGGCATCCCCCATCGCGTGGTGGTGAGCGAACGCGGGCTGGCTGCCGGCACGCTGGAATATCGCGGGCGCGAAGATGGCGAAAGCCGTACGCTGAGCCAGGCCGAGCTGTTCGAGTTGCTGGAAACGGCCTGATCCGTTCACGCTCCGGCCCGATTAATCGCGGGGTGAATTGAATATCGGCGCATTCGCCCCGCGAAGGCATTTCATAATCGCCCGGAATATGAACTGGCGCGCATTGCGCACCGGCATGCGCTTTACAAATGTTTGCCCGATCATGGAAAATCACCGCGAGCCGGCATTCAACATGCCCGCATCGCCCTGATAATGGGGCACGATTCACCCCCTGACCCGGAGTCCGTCCATGGCCGTCGATATCAAGAACCTCAACCACAACCAGCTCAACGACCTGATCAGCAAGGCGCAAATGCGCCAGGACGAATTGCGCAAGGAAAAAGTCGTCAAGCTGCGCGAAAAGATCCATGCGCTGATCAAGTCCGAGGGTTATACGTTCGAGGACATTTTCGGTGCGACCCGCAAGAGCAAGCGTGCCGGCGCCAAGGTGGCCCCCAAGTACCGCAACCCCGCCAACCCGGCGCAGACCTGGTCCGGTCGCGGCAAGCGTCCGCACTGGTTCAACGACGCCCTGAAGGCCGGCAAGAAGGAAAAGGACCTGGCGATCTGATCGCAGGCTTTCCCGCCATGGAAAAAACGCCGGCCTCGCGCCGGCGTTTTTTTGGCTTGAACCATGCGGCATTCACTCGCCGCGCGAGCCATGTCCCCCGATCTCTTCCCCTGCAACGCAGGGGAAGATCAGGAGGGGCCCTTGATCCTGCTTGAACGGAGAGCGCCCCCACCTCGATTTCCCCCGCTTTGCGGGGGAGGAGGCGAAGGTGCCGTGCGGGTTCGTCTCCGTGGGGAATCGGGCCGCGTGAAGTCCGTGGCTTCGGTCGCTTCTGTTTTACAGCGAACGCCGCGGCGAAATCAGCAGGTCGCCGAACATCAGCCCCGCCACCAGCGACACCAGCAAGGTGACCAGCAGCAGGCCGGCATCCATCCCCAGCGTGGTGTCGCGCTCGAGCATGAACGACATGCTGCGGAAACCCACGCTGCCCGGCACCAGCAGCAGGATGCCCGGCTCGCGGATCACCGCGCCGGGGCGATGGGCGTAGCGGGCATACAGGTTGGCCGTGGCACCCAGCAGCAGGCCACCCAGGAACACGCCCACCGGAGCGCCGGGCAGCGAGGCGGAGATCTCGCCGCCCCAGCGCGTGGCGAGATAGCCCACCACCACCGCCGCGATCACCGCCGGCCAGTCGCGCCGGGCGGCGCGGAACAGGATCGCGAACGCGACCGCGGCCACCACCAGCGCCGGGTAATCGGTCCAGGCCGGCAGCGGCGGCAGGGCGAAGTCGCGCGCCACGATGCCGAACGCGCCGCACAGCTCGGTCGCGGCGATGACGCCGAAGGTGAGCTTGAGCAAAGTCGCCATCGCCCCGCCCATGCGCGCCATGCCGGAAACCAGATGCAGGCTGGAGATCTCACGCACGGCGGTGGTCAGCGACATGCCCGGCACCAGGATGATCAGGCTGGCCAGCACCACCGACTTGATCGCCAGCGGCACGATGAAGGCGCTGACCAGGATCGCCACCGCGGTCGCCACCAGCGCGCTGATCGCATCGCTGGCCACCGCCAGCTGCGGCCGCACGGCGGCGGCCAGGGTGATGCAGCCGATGATCGTGCCGATCGCCGCGGCGACTACCAGGTCCACCCACGAGCTGTGCAGGAACAGCGCCGCGATGGCGGCCGCCGACAGCCCGTAGCTGGCGATCACGCCGATCTTCTCGCGCCGGCTGTCCGGTCGCCCCAGTTCGCGCAGCAGGCGAAAGCCCTCGCGCAGATCCAGTTCGCCGGCGATCGCGCGGTCGGCGATGTCGTCGGCCTGGCACAGTCGCTCCAGGTTCACCTCGCCCGGCGGCAGGCGCACTACCTGGGTGGTCGTGGCCACGCTCTCCTCGCCCTGGGCGAGGTCGGAAAACGAAATGATGATCGCGGTGGGGCTGGACCACACGTCGGCGGACAGCCCCAGCCGCTGCGCCACGCCGGCCACGGCCATCTCCAGGCGCGGGGCGGTGGTGCCGTACTGGTGCAGGCGTCGCGCCAGCTCCAGCGCGAACGCCATGCGCGTGTTCAGCGCGGTGGTGGCGAACTGCTGCTGGCTGATGGCCTCGCCGGCGCTCATGCCACCGCGCGCACCTGCAGCGTGGTGCCCTCGACGGCGACCACCTCGACGGTGGCGCCCAGGGGCAGGTCCGGCCCGTTCACCAGCCACTGACCGTCGCCCACGCGCGCCTTGCCGCGCCCGTTGACGATCGCCTCGATCAACTCGTAGCGCTGGCCGATCATCTGCTCGGCGCGGCGGTTGAGGCGCTCATGGCCCGGCGCGCGGCGCTCCAGCTTCGGTCGCAGCCAGCGCGCGTAGGCCACGCAGGCGGCAAACGCCAACAAGCCGAACACGACGGCCTGGGCGAGCAGGCCCATCGAGGGCACTGCCCACAGCAGCACGCCCATGGCGGCCGCGGCCAGGCCGATCCACAACAGGAAATACCCCGGCAGCAGCAGCTCGCCGGCAATCAGCAGCAGCGCCAGGATCCACCACAGGTAATGCAAGGCCAGTTGCCACATGGTCGGCAGCTCCGGGTCAGCGCAGCGGCGGCACCGGCGCACTCGCCGGGGTCTGCTGCCGGGTCAGGGATTCCTTGGCCAGTTCGGCGATGCCGGCCATCGCGCCGATCACGCCGGTGGCTTCGATCGGCAACAGCAGCATCTTCTGGTTGGGCGAATGGGCCATCTCCTTCAGCGCGCCGATGTAGTTGTTGGCGACGAAGTAGTTCAGCGCATTGATGTTGCCGCCGGCGATCGCGTCGGAGACCATCGTGGTGGCCTTGGCCTCGGCCTCGGCGGTACGTTCGCGCGCTTCGGCGGCACGGAACGCGGCCTCCTTCTCGCCTTCGGCGGACAGGATCGCCGACTGCTTCTCGCCCTCGGCCTTGAGGATCGCCGCCTGGCGGAAGCCCTCGGCGTCGAGGATGTTGGCGCGCTTCTCGCGCTCGGCCTTCATCTGCCGCGCCATCGCGTCGATCAGGTCGCGCGGCGGCGAGATGTCCTTGATCTCGATGCGGTTGACCTTGACTCCCCACGGATGGGTGGCCTCGTCCACCACGCGCAGCAGGCGGGCGTTGATCTCGTCGCGCTTGCTCAGGCTTTCGTCCAGGTCCATCGAGCCGAGCACGGTGCGGATGTTGGTCATCACCAGCGCCAGCGAGGCCTGCTCCAGGTTGGCCACCTCGTAGGCCGCCTTGGACGCGTCCAGCACCTGGTAGAACACCACGCCGTCGACGCGCACCACCGCGTTGTCCTTGGTGATCACGTCCTGCGAGGGCACGTCCAGCACCTGCTCCATCATGTTCATCTTGTGCCCGATCGCCTGGTAGATCGGGATCAGGAAATGCAGGCCCGGGCTCAGCGTGCCGGTGTACTTGCCGAACGTCTCCACCGTCCATTCGTAGCCCTGCGGCACGATCCGCACCAGCTTGACGATGCCGATGACGACCACGACCAGGATCACCACCGCCAGCAGTTGTGCCATGCCCATGAAACTCTCCCCCGTATCCATGAAGGTGCCAGTATAGGCGAGCGCGGGCCTGCCGGGCGTGCCCGCCGGGGCGCCCCGCAGGCCCTGTCATCGTCGCGTAACATGGCCGTGGTTCCATGGCGCCGCCAGCCAGCGGGCAGACGCATGCACAAGCGCATCCTGATCATCGAAGACGAGGCACCGATCCGCGACATGGTAGCGTTCGCGCTGCGCCGGGCCGACATGCTGCCGGTCTGCGCCGGCGACGCCGGCGAGGCCCAGCTGGCGATCGCCGAGGAGGTGCCCGACCTGATCCTGCTCGACTGGATGCTGCCGGGCATCAGCGGCATGGATCTGGCCCGGCGCCTGCGCCGCGAGGAGCTGACCCGCGACCTGCCGATCATCATGCTCACCGCCCGCGGCGAGGAAGCCGACCGCGTCGCCGGGCTCGACGCCGGCGTCGACGACTACGTGGTCAAGCCGTTTTCCACCCGCGAGCTGGTGGCGCGGATCAGGGCGGTGCTGCGCCGCAGCCAGGGCGAGGACGGCGCCGGCGTGATCGAGCTCGGCGGCCTGCGCCTGGATGGCCAGGCGCACCGGGTGTTCGCCGGCGACGAGCCGGTGCACCTGGGACCCACCGAGTACCGCCTGCTGCACTTCTTCATGGGCCACGCCGAGCGCGTGTATTCCCGCGCGCAGCTGCTCGACCACGTCTGGGGCGGCAGCGTCTACATCGAGGAGCGCACCGTCGACGTGCACATCCGGCGCCTGCGCAAGACGCTGCAGGCCTGGGGCCTGGATACCCTGATCCAGACCGTGCGCGGCGCCGGCTACCGGTTCTCCGCGCAGCCCGCGCCCACGCGCCCCTGAGATCCCCCGCGCATGCGCAACCTTCGCGCCAGCTTCGCCAGCGGACCGGCCGTCATCGCGTTTGCCGCGCTGGTCGCCGCCGTCGTGGCGGCGCTGTGGGCCTCGGCGTGGTGGGGGTTCGGCGTGGTGCTGGGCGGCCAGCTGGCCGCGCTGGGATGGTGGCTGGCCGGCGCCCCGCGGGCAGCACCGCACCCTGCCCGCCGGCGAGACGGCCGGGCCGCGCGCCAGGCGCGCCTGCGGACCCTGCTGCACGACGTGCGCGACGCGGTGGGCGCGCTGGACGACGCCGTCGTGCTGTTCGACCGCCAGGGGCGCGTGCGCTGGTTCAACGCGGCCGCCACCCGCCTGCTCGGCGTGCAGCGGCGCGACATCGGTCAGCCACTGCAACAGCCGCTGGCCGGCAGCGAGCTGGGCGCGTGGCTGCGCACGGGCACGGCCGAGCCGGCGCCCGACCTGCCCGCGCCGGCGGACGCCTCGCTGCGCCTTGCCGCGACGATCATGCCCTTCGGCCGCCAGCTGCAGCTGCTGCTGGCGCGCGACATCAGCACGCTGAGCCGGCTCGAGCAGGTGCGGCGCGATTTCGTGGCCAACGTGTCGCACGAGTTGCGCACGCCGCTGACGGTGATCCACGGCTATCTGGAGCTGCTCGACCCGGCCGAGGTGCCCGAACTGGCGCCGGTGCTGGGCGAAATGCGCATGCAGTCGCAGCGGATGCGCCAGATCGTCGAGGACCTGCTGACCCTGTCGCGGCTCGAAACCGGCGACCCCCTGCCCGACGAGGAGGTGGCAATGGTGCCGCTGCTGGAAACCCTGCGCCGCGAGGCGGTCGCGCTCAGCGGCGGCCGCCACGCCATCCACGTCGACGCGCTCAGCCGGGCCCGCCTGCGCGGCTCCAGCCACCACCTGCACGGCGCGTTCTCCAACCTCGTGAGCAACGCCGTGCGCTACACGCCCAGCGGCGGCGAGATCGTGATCGGCTGGCGGCAGACCGGCGACGGCGCCGCGGTCTTCTCGGTGCGCGACAGCGGGCTGGGCATCTCCGCGGAGCACCAGGCGCGGCTCACCGAGCGCTTCTACCGCGTGTCGTCCAGCCGCTCGCGCGCGTCCGGCGGCACCGGCCTCGGGCTCTCGATCGTCAAGCACGTGCTCAACCTGCACCAGGGCCACCTGGTGGTCGAGAGCGAGCCCGGGCACGGCTCGACCTTCTCCTGCGTGCTGGAAGCCTCGCGCGTGCTGCCGCCGGACGACGGCGGCGACCCGGCCGCGGCGCCACCCACCTGAGCCGGCACATCCATTCGAACCGGGGGCGCCGGGAGTTCAGAAGCGCACCTCGCCGAACACGCCGATCTCGTTGGTCTTCACGTTGCGCACGTGCGGCGGCACCGGGGTGCCGACCGTCTTGTCGGCCTGCTCGTGCTTCCACACGCCGGCCAGCCGGAAGCCCGGGGTCAGCCGGTACTCGACGCCGGCGTTGTAGTAGACGTTCTTGCTGGCGCCATCCAGCGTCTTGCTGAGCTTTGCGTTGTCGTAGCGGGCGAACAGGCTCACGTCGTCGGCCACCGCCACGCTGCCCCACAGCGAGTAGCCGTCGGCCTTGTCGGTCGCCGTGGTGAGCACGTTGTTCCAGTTCTTCGCCGTGAAGTACTCGGCGCCGAGACGGAACGCGTCGCTGGCATAGGCCACCATGAAGTCGCCGCGCTCGGCCGTGTTCACGGCGTTGATGTTCTCGGTCTCCTGGCCGCGATGACCGCGGTAGCCGCCGACCGCCACCACCATGTTCTCGAACGGCACGAAGCCGACGCGGCCCTCGACGTCCACGCCCTTGCTGCGGCCCGGGTTCTTGTAGCCGTTGCCGTTGACCACCGACACCGCATAGTTGAACGCCTTGCCGGCGCCCAGCTCGCCGCCCAGGTGCAGGCCCCAGTCCGCCGAGTTGCCGTACTTCAGGCGGTCGGTGAGGGTGTTCTCGACGTAGCGGAAACCGTAGTACTGCTCGGCGAACGGAATCCACGGCATGTCGGCCGAACCGATCCGCAGCACCGCCGCGTCGTCGAACCTGCCCTGCACGTAGGCCTTCTTGACGAACACGCTGGTCTGGCCGTCGCTGCTGGAGTAGTTGAAGTCGGTGGTCAGGTTCATCGACCAGATGTCGTTGAACGCGTGGTCGACGCCGAGGTAGAAGCGCTTGACGTCCAGGCCGATGCCGGACTTGTCGGTCTTGCCGCTGTCGCTGTCCTTCTGGTCGATGCTGGTGAAGTCGAAGTACATGCGGCCGGACAACCTGGTGTCGTCGACCAGCTTCTCCGGCGAGGCGAGTTTCCTGTCGCTGGCGGCGGTCACCGCCGTGGCCTTCTCCACGGCCTGGCCGGTGCCGACGTCGATGCCGGGCTGCGCATCGGTGCGCTGCTCCAGCTCTTCCACCCTGGCCTGCAGGGCGGCGAGCTGGGCCTTGAGCAGTTCGACTTCGGCGTTGCCGGCCGTCGCTGCCGTCCGGTTCTGCGCCGGCGCCGCCGCGACCGTGAAGCTGGTGAGCCCAAGGCCGGCGGCAATCGCCACCACGATCAGTCTGCTACGCATGTCTTTCTCCGCAAGTGGGTGGAAAACCTCTGCATCGCCGGGCCCGAAAGCCCGCCGGCGATGCCGCGAGGAGTCTGGAGACGGATTTTTACGACGGGATGCCACCCCCATGACAGATTCGCGACAGCGTCGGTGAACGCCTGTCATCTTGCTGCAACATGGATTTCATCCAACGGCAACACGAAAGACCTGAAATGGCCGGGCCACAACGACCCGCCCCGAAGGAGCTGCCATGCTGACCGTCCGCACACTGCCCATCCGGCTCGCCGCCCTCGCCACGTTCGCCGTGGTCCCGGCCTTCGGCGTGGCCGCCCATGCCACCGACATCACCGGTGCCGGTTCCAGCTTCGTCTACCCGGTCATGTCCAAGTGGTCGGCCGCGTATGCCGAGAAGACCGGCAACCGCCTCAACTACCAGTCGATCGGCTCCGGCGCCGGCATCGCGCAGATCAAGGAAGGCACCATCGACTTCGGCGCCTCCGATGCGCCGATGAAGGGGGAAGACCTGAAGAAGTACGGTCTGGGCCAGTTTCCGATCGTGGTCGGCGGCATCGTGCCGGTGGTCAACATCGCCGGCGTGCAGTCCGGCCAGATCAAACTGGACGGCGCCACCCTGGCCGACATCTTCCTGGGCAAGATCACCAACTGGAACGACCCGAAGATCGCCGCGCTGAACGCGGGCCTCGCCCTGCCGGCCGGCAAGATCACCGTGGTGCATCGCTCGGACGGTTCGGGCACCTCGTTCAATTTCACCCACTACCTGTCCAGGGTCAGCCCGGAGTGGGCCAGCAAGGTGAAGTTCGGCACCGCCGTGGAATGGCCGACCGGCGTGGGCGGCAAGGGCAATGAAGGTGTGTCGCAATACGTCAAGCAGATCAAGGGTTCGATCGGCTACGTCGAGTACGCCTATGCGGTGAAGAACAGGATCAGCTGGGTCGACCTGAAGAACGCCGCCGGCAACATCGTCTCGCCGACCGCCGCCAGCTTCGCCGCCGCCGCCGCGACAGCCGACTGGGCCAGCGCGAAAGACTTCGACCTGATCATGACCAACGCGCCCGGCGCCCAGGCGTGGCCGATCACCGCCACCACCTGGATGATCATGTACAAGACGCCGAAGAACGCCGGCAACAGCAAGGTCGCCTTCGACTTCTTCAGGTACGCGCTGGAGCATGGCCAGCAAGCCGCCAGCGCACTCGACTACGTGCCACTGCCGGCGTCGCTGGTCAGCCGGATCGAGGCGTACTGGGCGGCCGAGTTCAAGCATTGACGGCCGGGGCAACTGCTCCAGGCCCGCAGGACATCTGCCGAACACCGTCATCCCGGCGAAGGCCGGGATCCAGCGACTCCTGGCACCGCCGCGCAAAGTCACTGGATTCCAGCTTTCGCTGGAATGACGGATCCCGTCGATCGACCTTCGCAGAATCCACGCATGTCTTCAGCCTCATCCACCGACATCCTCGAACAACGCAGCCGCCGCGACGCCCGTCACGAGCGGCTGTTCCGCTGGCTGTTGAAGGCTTGCGCGCTGCTGGTGCTGGCGTCCCTGCTCGGCGCCGCCGCGGCCACCTTGTGGGGCGGGCGCGACGCGTTCGCCACCTTCGGCTGGCATTTCCTGGTCAGCTCCGAATGGGACCCGGGCAACGAGGTTTACGGTGCCCTGGTTCCGGTCTACGGCACCCTGGTCACCTCGTTCATTGCGTTGCTGATCGCGGTGCCGGTGAGCTTCGGCATCGCCATCTATCTCTCCGAAGTGGCGCCGGCCTGGCTGCGCACGCCGGTGGCCTCGGCGATCGAACTGCTGGCCGGCATCCCCTCGATCATCTACGGCATGTGGGGGCTTTTCATCTTCGCCCCGTTCTTCGCCGAACACGTCAAGCCGTGGCTGACCAACCACCTCGGCAACCAGCCCGACGACGGCCGGTTGTCGTGGGTGGCCGAGCACGTGCCGTTCGTGGGCAGGCTGTTCGGCAGCAGCTATCCGTTCGGCGCCAGCATCCTGGTCGCCGGCATCGTGCTGGCGATCATGATCATCCCGTTCATTTCCTCGGTGATGCGCGAGGTGTTCCAGACCGTGCCGACGCGGCTGAAGGAATCGGCCTATGCGCTGGGCTCCAGCACCTGGGAGGTGTCGTGGGACATCGTGCTGCCGTACACCCGCTCGGCGGTGATCGGCGGCATCTTCCTCGGCCTGGGCCGCGCGCTGGGCGAGACGATGGCGGTGACCTTCGTGCTGGGCAACGCGATGCAGCTGTCGGCCTCGCTGCTCGACCCCGGCACCTCGATCGCCTCGACCATCGCCAACCAGTTCAGCGAAGCGTCGGGCCTGCAGAAGTCCGCGCTGATGGCGCTGGCCTTCCTGCTGTTCGTGGTCACCTTCATCGTGCTGCTGATCGCGCGCCTGATGCTGCGCCGGCTGGCCAGCAAGGAAGGGCGCCGATGAACAACCCAGCCATCAACGTCGTAGGAGCCCGCTCGCGGGCGATGCCCTTGCTTCTGCGACTCCCTGTTCCCTGCCCCCCATTCCCGGCCCAGAGGCATCGCCCGCCAGCGGACTCCTACGAGGTCGGCGCATGAACGCTTTGTATTTGCGCCGGCGGATCACCAACGTGGTGGCGATGCTGCTGAGCACGCTGGCCACCCTGGTGGGCTTGACGTTCCTCGCCTGGATCCTGTGGGAAACCCTGCGCCAGGGCATCAGCGCGCTGGACCTGAAGCTGTTCACGAAAATCACCGCCTACGGCGAGGAAGGCGGCCTGCTGAACTCGATGGTCGGCAGCCTGGTGATCAACTTCATCGGCATCGGCATCGCCACGCCGATCGGCGTGCTGGCCGGCACCTGGCTGGCCGAGTACGCCAACCGCACGAAGCTCGGCGAGTCGATCCGCTTCCTCAACGACATCCTGCTGTCGGCGCCGTCGATCGTGATGGGCCTGTTCGTCTACACCATCGTCGTGCTGCCCAGCACGGCGCTGAGCCACGGCTCCACCTCGTTCTCCGGCTTCGCCGGCGGCGTGGCGCTGGCGCTGATCGCGCTGCCGGTGATCGTGCGCACCACCGACGAGATGCTGCGGCTGGTGCCTTCGACGCTGCGCGAGGCGGCGCTGTCGCTGGGCGTGCCGCAGTGGAAGCTGACCGTGCAGATCCTGATCCGCGCCGCGCGCCCGGGGATCACCACCGGCGTACTGCTGGCGCTGGCGCGGATCAGCGGCGAGACCGCGCCGCTGCTGTTCACCGCGTTCGGCAACAACTACATGGCCATCAATCCGATGGAGAAGATGTCCAGCCTGCCGCAGATCATCTACCAGTACGCCAACGATCCGGGCGAGGCGATGCACGCGCTGGCGTGGGCCGGCGCGTTCGTGATCACCATGTTCGTGCTGCTGCTGAGCCTGCTCTCCCGCCTGATCCTGTCCCGCAACAAGGTGTCCCATGACTGACCCCGCCCTCGCCATCACGCCGTTGCCGGTGGCGTCGCCCAAGTTCATCGTGCGCGACCTGCATTTCCACTACGGCGATTTCCATGCGCTGAAAGGCATCGACATGGACATCCCCGAGCGGCAGGTCACCGCGATCATCGGGCCGTCCGGCTGCGGCAAATCCACCCTGCTGCGCATCTTCAACCGCATCTACGCGATCTACCCCAAGCTGCGGGCGACGGGCGAGATCCTGCTCGACGGCGAGAACATCCTCGACCCGCGCTATTCGATGAACCGCCTGCGCAGCAAGATCGGCATGGTGTTCCAGAAGCCGGTGCCGTTCCCGATGACGATCTTCGAGAACGTCGCCTACGGCATCCGCCACCACGAGCGGCTGTCGAAGGCCGACATGGAAGGCCGCGTCGAGCAGGCGCTGCGCAGCGCCGCGCTGTGGGACGAGGTGAAGGACAAGTTGAAGCAGAACGCGCTCGGCCTCTCCGGCGGCCAGCAGCAGCGCCTGTGCATCGCCCGCGCGATCGCGCTGAAGCCCGAGGTGCTGCTGCTGGACGAACCGACCTCGGCGCTCGACCCGATCGCCACCGGCCGCATCGAGCAACTCATCGAGGAGCTGAAAAGCGACTACACCATCGTCATCGTCACCCACAACATGCAGCAGGCCGCCCGGGTCTCCGACCTCACCGCCTTCATGTACCTGGGCGAGCTGGTCGAGTTCGACCAGACCGAGAAGATCTTCACCAAACCGGACAAGAAGCAGACCGAGGATTACATCACCGGACGGTTTGGCTAGACAACTGAAAGCCCCTCTCCCCCGGCGACCCTGAGGGAGTCCCCTTGCGGGTGAGAGGGGTTGGGGTGAGGGTACGGGCGAAGCGCGGCGCCTCGCCCGGCCCCGAACCCTCATCCGCCCCTTCGGGCACCTTCTCACCCGCAAGGGGACTCCCAAGGTCGCCAAAGGGAGAAGGGAAAACACGAGGCACATCATGAACACTGGCAAAGACCACATCATCAAGAGCTACGACGCCGAACTGACCCGGCTTACCGCCGAGATCGTGCGCATGGGCGAGTTGTCGGTGAAGCAGCTGGAGGCCGCGATCGACGTGGTCGAGCGGCGCGACGAGCGCGCCGCCCAGCGCGTGGTCGACAACGACGACACGATCGACCAGATGGAGCGCGGCATCAGCCACGACGTGGTGCGCCTGCTGGCCCTGCGCGCACCGATGGCCGGCGACCTGCGCAACGTGTTTGCCGCGCTGCGCACGGCGGCCGACATCGAGCGCATCGGCGACTACGCCGCCAACGTGGCCAAGCGCTCGATCCCGCTGTCGATGGTCGCGCCGGTGCAGCCGGCCAGCGGCCTGGAACACCTGGCGCGGCTGGCGGCCACCGGCGTGCGCGAGGTGCTCGCGGCCTACCAGGCGGGCGACGCCGGGCGCGCGCAGGCCGTGTGGAAGAACGACACCGTGCTGGACGAAGCCTATACGGGCTATTTCCGCCAGCTGCTGACCTACATGATGGAAGACCCGCGCAACATCACGCCATGCACCCACCTGCTGTTCATGGCCAAGAACATCGAGCGCATCGGCGACCACGCCACCAACATCGCCGAGAACGTGTGGTTCCAGGTCACCGGCGAACCGCTGCAGGCGCAACGCCGGAATCTCGACCGGACCTCCAGCGCGGATTTCTCCGGGCTGGCTCCCTGACCCGCCCCTCCCGGTCAGCCGCGGCCCGGCCGGCTGCCGGCCGGCAGCAGCAGGGTCACGCGCAGGCCGCCGCCCTCGCGGTTGGCCAGCAGCACGCGGCCGCCGTGTGCCTCGATGATCTCGCGCGCCAGCGCCAGGCCCAGGCCGGTGCCGGAGCGCTTGGTCGAATAGAACGGCAGCAAGGCCTGCGCCAGCACCGTCTCGCTCATGCCCGGGCCGCGGTCGGCCACCTCCACCCTGGTCTCGCTGCCGCCGTCGTGGATCGACAGCGTGACCTCCTCGTCCGGGCCGCCGGCCTCGTGGGCGTTCTTGATCAGGTTGATCAGCACCTGTTCGATCTGCGCGGCATCGAACCAGCCCGCCCGCTCCGGCACGGCGGAGGCGAGCCGATAGCGGCAATGCAGCGACAGACCTTCCAGGAAACCCGCCCACTCCACCGCGGCCGATCGCGGCGCCGGCAACTTGGCGAAGCTCGCGTAACCGCCGATGAAGCCGTGCAGGTGGCGGGCGCGCTCGCCGATGGTGGCGAACACGCCGGACAGGCGCTCGACCTCGCCGCGCCGGGCCAGCTCCGCGCCCGAATGGGCCAGCGAGGAAATCGGCGCCAGCGAATTGTTGAGCTCGTGGCTGATCACCCGGATCACGCGTTTCCAGGTGGCCACCTCCTGGCGCGAGAGCTCGCGTGTCATGCGCCGGAACGAATGCAGCCGGTGCGGCCGTCCCTGCAGCCGGAACGCACGTTGCGACAGGTGGAAGGTTTCGTCGCTGCCGTCCATGTCGACCGTGAGCAGCGCATCCTCGCCGCTTTCCACCGCTTGGCGCAGGACGGCCGGCGCCTCGGCCAGCAGCTCGGCGAAATCCAGCCCGGCCAGGCTGCGCCCCTCGTTGAACAGGTGCCTCGAGGCGATGTTGGCATAGGCCACGCGGCCCGAGGCGTCGGTGAGCACCAGCGCCACCGGCGTGTTCTGCACCACCGTGTCCAGCAGCAACTCGCGCTGCGCCAGGTGCTGGCGCTGCTCGCGCAAGGTGTGGCCGAGCTCGTTGTGCATGCGGATCAGCTTGCCCAGTTCGTCACGCCGGTTGGCCGCGATGGAGAAACTGAAATCGCCGTCGCGATAGCTGGCCACCGCCCCTTCCAGCGCCCGCAGCAGGCGGCTCACCGGGTCCAGTGCCCGCCCGGCCAGCCAGGTCGCAGCCAGCACCAGCAGCACCAGCCCCACCGCCAGTACGACATAGAGGTCCTGCGGCGGCATCGGCACGGGCGCTGCCGCCGCGGCGGTGGCCGGCGGCGGCACGGCCGGGTCCTGGCCCAAGCCGCCATGCAGCCATGCCAGCAGTTGCGGCAAAGGCCACTGGGTGACGCCGGCCAGGATCAGGCCGCCCACGACGCCCGCGGCGACCAGCAGCAGGGTCAGCCGCACGCGCAGCGAATTCAGGTGTTGCCACATGGGGTGCCACTCCGGCGGGTATGCGGCCGGCCGACCGTCCGGCAACCGGCCAACCCTCGCGTCAAGGGCATCCCGCGGCCCTCGGATGCACCGCGCAATCGACCGGCGGCCGACCGTCCTGCCACGGCCGCTGCTTGCCCATTACGGCGGCCTTGTCGTTGGCCCGTGGCGGCGGCGGCTCGTCCATCCAGGCCTTGCGCTCGCCCTTGAACTTGAATGGCGAAGGCTTGGCTGCCGTCGTCGCATTGCCCGGCAGCGGCGTGGTGGTGGCATGCGGCGCGACGCTGGTGGCCGCCGCGGGCTGCCACTGGTCGCTCGCAGGCAGCGACACGGACTGGGCCAGTGCGGTGGCGCCGACGAAGCAAAGCGGCAGGAACAGACTCGATACCTTGCGCATGGCGGATCTCGCTGGTTGTCTCTTCGGATGGAGGCGCACCGGGCTGCGCGACGGACAGCTGACGGACGCATCATCGCGCATGGCGCGCCCCCGTGCGACGGAAACCGCACCGCGCGCGGATCGCCCGGCTCACGACGTCGCCGTCAGCCCGTAGCGCTCCATCCGCCGGTACAGCGCCTGGCGCGACAGGCCCAACTGCTGCGCGGCGCGGCTGACCACGCCGCCGGCGTGGCCCAGCGCATCCTCGACGGCGTCGCGGCTGGGCTCGTCCAGGTTGCGGTTGCCGGCCGCCACGTGCTGCGGCAGGTTGAGCAGCTCCGGCGTGATCGGGTTGCCACCGGCCAGCAGCGCGGCACGCTCGATCGCGTTCTTCAGTTCGCGCACGTTGCCCGGCCATGGATAGCTCTGCATCGCCTCGCGCGCCGCGTCGCCCAGTTCGGCGCGTCCGTCGAGGAAGAACTCGGCCAGCGGCAGGATGTCGTCGGTGCGCTCGGTGAGCGGCGGCAGGTTCACCTCGATCACGTTGAGCCGGTAGTACAGGTCCTCGCGGAAGGTGCCGGCCTGGATCATCGCCTTGAGGTCGGCGTTGGTGGCGCTGAGCACGCGCACCTTGGCCTGGCGGGTCTTGCCCGAGCCAAGCCGTTCGAACTGGCCGGTCTCCAGCACGCGCAGCAGCTTCATCTGGCCGGGCAGCGGCAGGTTGCCGATCTCGTCGAGGAACAGCGTGCCGCCGTCGGCCAGCTCGAAGCGACCCTCGCGCGCCTTGTTGGCGCCGGTATAGGCGCCGGCCTCGGCGCCGAACAGCTCCGCCTCGATCAGCTCGCCGGGCAGCGCGCCGCAATTGACCGCCACGAACGGCCCGCGCCTGACCGCCGAGTTCGCGTGCACGATCGCCGCGATGCGCTCCTTGCCGGTGCCGTTGGGGCCGGTGATCAGCACCGGCACGTCGGAGCGGGCCACCTGGCAGGCCAGGTTGAGCGTGCGCCCCATCGCCTCGGAGGCGAACACCAGGCCGTCGAGGTCGTACTTGCTGCGCAGCTGCTCGCGCCGTTGGCGCCGCTCGCGCCGGCTGCGGCTCAGCTCGCGGCTGGATTCGGACAGCTCCAGCAGGTTCTCCACCGTGGCCAGCAGCTTGTGGTCGTCCCAGGGCTTGGCCAGGTAGTCGGCGGCGCCGGCCTTGACCAGCTCCACCGCGGTTTCCAGGTGCGTCCAGGCGGTGAGCAGGATCACCGGCAGGTCGGGATGGCGCTCGCGGATCGCGCGGAAGAGCTCCACCCCCTCCTCACCCGAGGTGGTGTCGGCGGTGAAGTTCATGTCCTGGATCACCACGTCGACGGCATCGCGCTCCAGCACGGCCAGTCCGTCTTCCGGCGTGAGCGCGGTCAGCGGGCGGATCTCGTGCAGCGACAGCGCCAGCGAGAGCGCCTCGCCCACCGCGGGGTTGTCGTCGATGATGAGTACGGTTCGGGTCATTCGCTTTCTGCACATGCGGACATGGATGCCGCTCGTGCCCACAAGGTTGCCATGACCATCGGGCTATGCAAGCCCCGATGGCACGAGCGATCAGCTTCGCCGCGATCTGACTGCAGGAGACCTGAACAAGCCGTCATCCCGGCGAAAGCCGGGATCCAGCGTCTTGGCCGCGGTTCTGGAGACGCTGGATTCCAGCTTTCGCTGGAACGACGAGCCAGGGAACTGATTCGCAACGTGTAGGGCGGGCACCGCCCGCCGGCCATTCCCCGCCGCGACGATGGCGGGCAGTACCTGCCCCGCGACCCGTTCCCGCAACCGGCTAGATCGCCACCGGGTGCGCCGGCGCCTTGCCGGCCTTCACCGCGGCGATCCAGTCGTTGACGCGGTCCTCCAGCACGTCCAGCGGCAACGCGCCGCCGCTGAGGATCTCGTCGTGGAAGGCACGGATGTCGAACCGGTCACCCAGCGCCTTTTCCGCCCGCGTGCGCAGCTCCAGGATCTTCAGCTCGCCGGTCTTGTAGGCCAGCGCCTGGCCCGGCCAGGTGATGTAGCGATCCGTCTCGGCCTGCACGTCCGGCTCGTCCTCGCTCGAATGGGCGTGGAAGAAGTCGACCATCTGCTGGCGCGTCCAGTGCTTGTAGTGCACGCCGGTGTCGAGCACCAGGCGGTCGGCGCGCAGCAGCTCGTCGGACAGGCGGCCGTAGTCGGACAGCGGATCCTTGTAGAAGCCGACCTCCTTGCCCAGTTGCTCGGCATACAGCGCCCAGCCCTCGATGTAGGCGGTGTAGCCGGCCTGCTGGCGGAACGGCGGCAGCTTGGGCAGCGTCTGCGCGATCGAGATCTGCAAGTGGTGGCCCGGAATGCCTTCGTGGTACGCGGTCGACTCGATGGTCAGCACGCTGCGGTTGGCGAAGTCGCCGGTGTTGACGAAGATCTGCCCGGGGCGCGAACCATCGGGCGTGCCCGGATGGTATTCGGCGGCCGCGGCCTCTTTCTCGCGGAACTTCTCCACCGGTTTCACCACCACCTTGGTCTTGGGCAACAGGCCGAACAGCTTGGGCAGCTCCGGCTCCATGCCGGCGATGTAGCCGCGGTAGCGATTCAGGATGTCCTCGCGGGAGGTGGCATGCGTCTTCGGGTTGGTCTTCAGCGAGGCGCGGAAGCTGGCCAGGTCCTTGAAACCCTGCGCGTGGGCAATCTTCGTCATCTCGCCTTCGATGCGCTTGACCTCGGCCAGGCCGATCTCGTGGATCTGCTGCGGAGTCTCGCTGGTGGTGGTCATCTGCTCGACCTGGAAGCGGTAGATCGCCTCGCCGTTGGGCAGGTCCCACACGCCGGGCTGGCTGCGCCCGTGCGGGGCGTAGTCGTCGGCCACGAACTTGCCCAGCTTCGCATAGGCCGGGCGCACGTCGTTGTCGATCGCGGCCAGGATGGCGTCATGCAGGCGCTTCTGGTCGGCCGCCGGCACCGACTTGGGGAAGTGCTTCAGCGGCTCGGCGAACACGCTGTCCATGCCGGCCGGCTTCTCGATGCTGGCGATCTGCTTGACCACTTTCTCCAGCAGGTATTTCGGCGGCATCATCTTGTCCGCCATGCCCTTGCGTGCCACCACGGTGATCTGGTCGAACAGCTTGGGCACCGCCTTCAGGCGCGCCAGGTAGTCGTCGTATTCCCTGGTGCTGTTGAACGGAATCGAGCTGACGAAGCCGGCCAGCGCGATGTGCACGCCGCTCATCTGGTCCAGCGGCATCTCGTAGAGCTTGAGGTCGTAGGAGCGCAGCGAATCCTTCAGCTGGCGCACCATCAGCTGCTGGTTGAGCTTGTCGCTGTCGGGGAAGCCGCTGGTGTCGATCGCCTCGAAACGCTTGAGGAAATCCTGCGTCGCCTGGTGGTCGGCCTCCAGGTGGGCCAGCGAGGCATCGCTCCAGCGGTCGTTGTAGCGCAGGTCGCCCAGGATGGTGGCGAACTCGGGGCTGTTCTTCAGCGTGTACTGCCACTGCTCGTCGAGCAGCGCGTTGAGCGCCTTCACGCGCGTGGCGACGTCCGCGGTGACGGCGCCCTGAGCCGCCGGGGCGGCCAGCGCGCCGGGCGGGATGGCGACGGGGCCCAGCAGGGCCGCGCAGATCAGCAAGGGCAAGGTTTTCATCGTACGGGTCCTCTGCGGGAAGGCGGGGGTGAGGCGGAAGGATTGTGGCGCCGCGCGCGGCGGGTAACCCGTGCCAGATAGCACGGTCAGGTCGAGCGCATGGCCGCCACCGGCGGCACGCCCGCGGCGCGTCGCGCCGGCGACAGCACCGACAGCTGGCCGAGCGCCCACAGCAGCGCCGCGCCGATGGGCAGGTACCACAGTGGCAGGCGCGGCAGTTCGTAGTGCGCCATGAGCAACAGGTTGAGCAGCACCGCCAGGGCCATGCCCAGCACGATGCCCGCGCCGACGATCAGGAAGTTCTCGGCCTGGAAATAGCGCAGGATGTCGCCGCGCGTGGCGCCGATGGCGCGCCGGATGCCGATCGAGCGCGTGCGCTGCTGCACCCAGAAATTGGCCAGGCCGGCGATGCCCAGCGCGGTGACGAACAGCAGGCCCAGCGCGGAAGCCACCAGCAGGCCGACCATGGTGGTGTCGCGCTGGAAATAGTCATGGCGGATCTGCGTATAGGTCTGCACTTGCTTGGGATCGATGAGGCGGCTGGAACTGACCTTGAGCAGGGCGGCCTCGGCGGCCTTGAGCACGCGCCGGCGATCGCCCGGCGCGCTGCGCAGCAGGTAGGTGACGCCGGAAAGGTCGGGCAGCTGCGGCCAGAGCATGCTGTCGCCCTCCGTGCCCGGCTCGCGCAGGCTCGGGCGCAGCAAGGTATCCACGATGCCCACCACGCGGATGACGGACTTGCCGAGGTACATGTCCTTGCCCAGCGCCGACTGTCCCGGGTAGAGGCGCCGGGCCAGCGCGCGGCTGATGATGGCCACCGCCGGCGTGTGCCCCATGCCCACCACGTAGTCGTCCGGCTGGAACTGACGCCCGGCGACGAGACGCAGGCCAAGGGTATCGATCAGCCCCGGCGTGCCGTCGTAGATGCTGGGCGTCATGCAGGCCGTGCCGTCGGCGGAACGCTGCTGCATCGCGCGTTGCAGCGATGCCTGGTCGGGACAGACGCCGCGCGAGGAACTGTTGCGGTTCAGCGGCAACGAAAAACTCACCGCCGCCACCGAGGCCACGCCGGGAATCGCGCGCAGGGCGGCAAGGTCGGCCTGGTTGCGCGCCTGCTTGTTCTCGTTCTTCTCGATGCCGCTGCTGTGGATCACCGACAGCTCGTTCTCGACGATGCCGGTGACCACGCTGGCCCGCTCCGCCCGCTTGGCCACCATGAAGGCCACGTTGCAGACGATCGCGCAGGTGAAGGCGACCTGCAGGGTCAGCAGGAGGGTGGTCAGCCTGTGGTGGCGCAGGGTGGAAAGGATCGGTCGCAGTTGCATGAATCTTGCCCCATGCCCCTGATCGGAGCGGCTTTTCTTGAATAGTGCGGCCATGGATGGCCGCTTCCACGCGCAGGGAAAGCGCACTAGGTACTCTTGAGCTGCAGCGCCGGCGGCACCCGGCAGGCGCGCCAGGCCGGCAGCAGGCCGGCCAGCACGCTGGCGAGCACGGCCAGCACCAGGGTGCCCAGCAGCATCGATGCATCCATCTGCGCCAGCCTGGCGTAGTCGTCGGGCCGCTGGCGGATGCTCCACAGGCCCAGCTGGGCCACGGCCAGGCCCAGCGCACCGCCGGCCACCCCGATCAATGCCGACTCGACACCGAACTGGACGAAGATGTCGCGCCGGCGCGCGCCCAGCGCACGCCTGACGCTGATCTCGCCGCTGCGGCGCAGGAACTTGGCCAGCAGCAGCGCCACGATGTTGACCATGCACACGAACAGGAAGCCCAGCGCAAGCCACAGTTGCAGGCGCACGTCCGTAGGCACCAGGTTTTCATGCGCCAGCCAGCCCATCAGGCTGTACAGCCTCGCGTTGGTGGGCGGGCGCTGGAAACGGCCCAGCGCCTTCTGTTGCGCCGAATAGTCGACCAGATACTGGCGGTACGCCGCTACCTGCGCCGGCGTGTCCAGCTGCACCCAGAACTGCAGCCAGGTCGTCGTGTCGCTGCGCCTGGAGGCGCCCTCGTCCTTGCCCCAGCCGGACTGGTTGCCGCTGACCTGCAGATCCTGGTTCACCGCGACCGACAAGGGCAGGAAGAACTGGTCCGCGTCGCTGTACTGGCTGCCGACGTTGTCGGCGTAGAACAGCGGCTTCGGCGCCCAGTCGGCGGTGACCCCGACCAGCCGGTAATCGTGCTCGCCCAACCGCACCGTGCGTCCCACCGCATCGACGGTACCGAACAGCTTGCGCGCCACCGTCCCGGTCAACACCACCACCTGCGCGCCGGCCGCGTCGTCCGCGGCGCTCCAGCCGCCGCCGTGCACGAACGGCACGCCGAACATCGTGAAGAAGTCCGCGCTGGTGTACCTGCCGGCGACGTAGAACGGCTGCACCCCGGCCCGGTCCGGACGCAACAGCAGGTTGCCGCCGGCCATCGCCGCCTGCCGCGTGGCGCGCCTGGCCGCAAGCAGCGCCATCGCATCGGGCCAGGTGAGGTTGTCGCTGGCGTCGGGGCCGCCGCCGTCCTGCCTGTAGTCGCGCGGCAGCGGATCCAGGTGCGGCGTGTAGAGCTGCGTGCTGCGCCCCGGCAAGGGATCGTCCGTCATCACGTGGAGCACGGTGACCATCGTCATGCTGGCGCCGATGCCCAGCCCGATCGCCAGCACCATCAGGCCGGTGAGGACCGGGTTTCGCCGCAGACTGCGCGCCGCCATGTGGATGTAATAGCCGAACATGCCGCGTCCCCTTCCCTTCGAGCACCAAAATCATCCGTGGGAGCGCACCCTGTGCGCGATGCCCTTCGTCACGTGACGGAAAGCTTCGCGCACAAGGTGCGCTCCTACACACATCACACCGACCTCGTCGCCACCACCGGTGGCACGGCCGCCGCGCGGAGCGCCGGCCCCAGCACCGCCAGTTGGCCCAGCCCCCACAGCACCAGCGCGCCGACCGGCAGGTAGACCAGCGGCAGGCGCGGCAATTCGTAGTGCGTCATCAACAGCAGGTTCAGCGCATAGGCCAGCGCCATGCCGAGCACGATCCCGAAGCTGACGATCAGGAAATTCTCGGTCTGGAAGTAATGCAGGATGTCGCGGCGGGTGGCGCCGATGGCGCGCCGGATGCCGATCTGCCGGCGCCGCTGCGCCACCCAGAAGCTGGCCAGGCCAACGATGCCCAGCGCGGTGACCAGCAGCAGCGCCACGATCACGCCGACCAGCATGCCGATCATCGCGCGGTCCTTCTGGAAGCTGCGGGTGCGCAGGTCGCTGACGGTCTGCGTGCCGTCCTGGTCGAGCACGGCGTCCGGGGCGATCTTCGCGATCGCCGCGCGGGCATCGCGCAGCACGCGCGGCACGTCCTGCGGCGCGGCGCGCAACAGGTAGCTGCCGGCAAGGTAGACGCTGGATTGCGCCGGCACGAACACCGACCAGTCCCGGCTGTCGCCCGGCCAGCCGCCCGGGTCGGGCCGCACCAGGTGGTCGATCACGCCGACCACGCGGAAGTGCGACTTGTCCAGCCAGAACTCCTTGCCCAGCGGATCGACACCAGGCCACAGGTGGTCGGCCAGCGTGCGCGTCACCTGCACCGGGGCGTCGTCCGGCATGAGCGCGGTGAACGGGCGGAAATCGTCGGGCTGCGGATTGCGGCCGGCGACCAGTCGCGTGCCCAGCGCCGCCAGGCTGCCCGGGCCGCCGACGTAGAACTCGACCACGCCGCCGAAATGCTTGCCGGCAGCATCCGTGGTGATGCCCGCCGTACCGCGGCGCGCGCCGAACGGGATGGAGTTGAGCAGGCTCACCGACTGCACGCCGGGAATGCTGCCCAGCCCGGCCAGCACGCGGGCGTTGAGGTCGACCGCATGCGCGTTCTCGTAGCCGGCCAGCTGCACCGTCGCCAGCGCAGCCTCGTCCACGCCGCTGTCGACCTGGATCGCGCCGATCCGGCCGGCGATCAGGAAACAGGCGTTGCACAACACCGCGCAGGCCAGCGCGATCTCCAGCGCGATCAGCACGGTAGCCGTGCGATGGCGGCGCAATGCGGCAAGGATGGGGCGAATCTGCATTTTTCGTTACCTGATGCCTGGTGAGAACGGCGCCTTTCTGAAGAGTCCGGCCAGGGATGGCCGGGTTCTTGCGCAGGGACAGCGCACTACAGCGATTACAAACTTTTCAACTGAAGCCCCGGTGCCACCCGGCTCGCGCGGAATGCCGGCAGCACCCCGGCCAGCAGGCTGGCGGCGATCGCCATCGCGAAGGTGATCGCGAACATCGCCACGTCCAGATGCACCAGGTCGGCATACGCGACCGGCTGCTGGCGGATCAGCCACAAGCCGAGCAGGGTGAGTCCCAGGCCGCCGATGCCACCGACCAGCCCGACCAGGCCGGCTTCAACCAGGCATTGCGCGAACACCGCGCCGCGGCTGGCGCCGAGCGCGCGCCGCACGCCGATCTCGCCGCTGCGGCGCAGGAATTTCGCCAGCAGCAGGCCGATCATGTTGAACAGGCAGATGGCGAGAAACGCGAACGCCAGCCAGGTCTGCAGCCGCACGTCGCTGGGCACCACGCCGTTGTAGTCCAGCCATTGCATCAGGCTGCGCAGGCGCGTGTTCTGCGGCCGCACGATGCGTCCCAGCACCTGCTGCTGCGCCGCGTAGCCGTCGAGAAACTGCTTGTATCCCGCCACCTTGCCGGCGTCGCCGAGCTGCACCCACAGGCGCACCCAGGCACACGGCGAGTTCTGCAGGTGCCCCGGCCGTTCCGGCATGTGCCAGCAGGTGAACTGCTGGAAGTTGCCGTCGTTGAGTTCGAGGCCGGTGGAGAACGGCGTGAACACGTCCTCCGTCTTGCCGTAGAAATCCGCCGTGTCGCCGTTGGCGAAGCGCCCGCCGGCCACGGTGTAGAACACCGGCGACGGTCGCCACGGCTGGAGCACGCCGACGATGCGCACGTCCGTGTCGCGCAGGCGCAGCATCTGGCCGACGCTGTCGCGGCCGCCGAACAGCTTGTGGTTGAGGTCGTCTGAGATCACCGCCACCCGCGCGTGCCGGGCGTCGTCGTCCGCGCTCCAGCCGCTGCCGTAGCGGAACGGCACGTCAAACATCGGAAAGAAGTCGCTGGTGGTGGAAAGCATGGTCGGCATCAGGGCCGGCAGGTTCGCTCCGGGTGCGCTCAGCCGCACGGAGCTGTCCACCACCAGCGCCTGGCGGTCGGCGCGATGCGCGTTCCACAGGTCCACCGCCGACTGGTAATCCATCACGTCCAGCGGCTGGCTGAAATTGCCCGGCGTCGGATTGCCGTCCACCTGCGGGTAGAACAGCGTGCCGCTGCGCGTGGGCACCGGGTCGCCGGACAGCAGGTGCATCACGGTCAGCGTGGTCATGCTGGCGCCGATCCCCACCGCGATGGCGATGACCATCAGCGCGGTGAGCACCTTGTTGCGCCTCAGGCTGCGCACCGCAAGGTCGAGGTAGTAGGTGAACACGTCCGAATTACTCCTGTTGACTCGTTCTTTCGTGGGAGCCCGCTCGCGGGCGATGCTCCTGCCCGGATGCGCGACGCAGATCAAATCAAGGGCATCGCCCGCGAGCGGGCTCCTGCGTCACACCGACCGCGTCGCCACCACCGGCGGCACGGCGGCGGCCCGCAATGCCGGGCCGAGCACGGCCAGTTGGCCGATCAGCCACAGCGCGATGGCGCCCACCGGGAAATAGATCCACGGCAAACGCGGCAACTCGTAGTGCATCATCAGGAACAGGTTGATCGCGTAGGCCAGCGCCATGCCCAGCACGATGCCGATGGTGGCCAGCAGCAGGTTCTCAGTCTGGAAATAGTTGAGGATGTTGCGCCGGGTCGCGCCCAGCGCGCGGCGCACGCCGATGGTGCGGCGGCGTTGCGCCACCCAGAAACTGGCCAGGCCCACGATGCCCAGCGCGGTGACCACCAGCAGCGCGGCGATCGCTCCCACCAGGATGCCGGCCATCGAGCGGTCGTTCTCGAAGAACTTTTCGCGCACCTCGTCGTAGGTGCGCTGCTCGGTCACCACCCGTCGCGGGTCCGCCTTTTTCAGCGCCGCCACGGCGGCCTTCAGCACCGCCTGGCGATCCTGCGGGCGCGTGCGGATCAGGTAGCTCTGGTCCTTGCCGGCGCCCATGAACACCGGCAGGATCATCGAGTAGTGCGCGGTCGTGTCGTCGTAGGCATTGGCGCGCGCCAGGTCCGCCACCACGCCGACCACGCGCACGCCGACCGGGCCGACGTAGACCGTCTTGCCGAGCGCGTCGGCGCCCGGCCACAGCCGCTGCGCCATGGCCTGGGTGATCACGGTGACGGGCGCGAGGACCTTGGTGTCGCCGCTGGCCAGCGCCTTGAGCACCACGTCGGCGTCGAGCACCTCGTCGGGCCGCAGGTGGCGCCCCGCCACCAGGCGCAGGCCCATCGTCTGCGCCAGGTTCTCGCCGAAATAGGTGCCGACGCTGGCCAGTGTCGGCTCGCGCTGCTCCGGGTCGAGCTTGATGCTCGAGTTCGACGAGGAGCCGCCCAGCGGCAACTGGTTGACCAGCGCCACGTCCTGCACGCCGGGCACCTGCCGCAGGACGGCAAGGTCCTCCCGCGCCCGCGCGTAGATGTCCGGCGAGGGCGTCACCTCGGCCAGCTGGACCTGCACCAGCGCATGCTCGTCGATGCCGGTGGGCATGTGCATGTGCTGCAGGCGGTGGTTGATCATGAATACCGCGTTGCACACGATCGCGCAGGTCAGCGCGATCTCCAGGATCAGCAGCCAGGCGGTGGTCTTGTGCCGCCGCAGCGTGGAGAGGATCGGTCGCAGTTCCATGAATCTTGCCTCATGCTCCAGATCGGAGCGGCTTTTCTTGAGTAGTGCGGCCATGGATGGCCGCTTCCACGCGCAGGGAAAGCGCACTAATTGCTCTTCAACTGCAGGGCCGGCGGCACCTGGCAGGCGCGCCACGCCGGCAGCATGCCGGCCAGCAGGGTCGAGCCCAGCGCCAGCGCGAAGGTGGTCAGCAGCATCGTGCCGTCCAGGTGCGCCAGCGCGGCGTAGCTGGAGGGACGCTGGCGCACCACCCACAGCCCCAGCCCCGCCAGCAGCAGGCCGCCGGCACCACCGACCACGCCCACCACGCCGGATTCGATCAGCAACTGCCCGAACAGCGCGCGCTTGGAGGCGCCCAGCGCACGGCGCACGCCGAGGTCGCCGGCGCGGCGCATGAACTTGGCCAGCATCAGCCCCACCGTGTTGACCAGGCACACCAGCAGGAAGCCGAACGCCAGGGCCGTCTGCAGGCGCACGTCGTCCGGCACCACGCGTTCATGGGCCAGCCACTGCATCACGTTGCGCAGGCGCACGTTCGGCTCCAGCGCGAAACGCCCCAGCGCCTTCTGCTCCTGCGAGTAGTGCACCAGGAACTGCTTGTAGCCGGCCGCCTTGGCCGGGCTGTCCAGCTGAACCCAGAACTGCAGCCACACGCAGCTGTCGGACGGGTAGATGCGGCCCACGCCACCGGCGCCCCTGCCCCAGCAGTCATTGGAGCCGGTGTGCTCCATCTTCAGGTCCAGCGCCGTCTGCAGCGGCACGAACACCTGCTCGGCGCGGCCGTAGGAGCCGGTGTAGAGATCGTAGAAATGCGGGTTGGGCTCCCAGTCGTCGAGCACGCCGACGATGCGGAAGCTGGCGTCGCCGATGCGCAGGCTGCGGCCCACGCTGTCGGCACCGCCGAACAGGCGCTCGTTGAGATGGCTGTTGATCACCACGTCGCGCGCCTTCGCCTCGTCGTCGGCGGCATTCCAGGCGCGTCCGTAGCGAAACCGGGTGCCGAACATGGGGAAGAAATCGGCGGTGGTGTAGCGCGCTTCCTCGTAGAACGGATCCACGGCCGAGGAATCGGGCTGGATCGGCACGACGCCGCCGGTCATCAGCGCCTGGCGGTCGGCGCGCCCGGCATGCAGCAGGTTGAGCCCGTCGATCAGGGTGACCTGATCCGGCGGCTCGGCGCCCGGCAGTTGGCCACTGTTGTCGCGCGGATCGACCTGCGGGTAGTACAGCGTGCCGCTGCGCCCCGGCAACGGGTCGCCCGACAGCACGTGCAGCACCGTGAGCGTGGTCATCGACGCGCCGATGCCCAGCGCGATCGCCAGCACCATCAGCGCGGTGAGCGCCTTGTTGCGCCTGAGGCTGCGCACTGCCAGCTCGAGGTAGTAGGCAAACATGATGTCTCCTCCGGAGACGGGGTCCGGGACCGGGAGCGGGTTCGCCAGAGCCAGGGCTTCGTTGGCCCGTGCGCTTGCGCCCTCCCCCCTCTCCCGCACCCCGACCCGCAAAAATCACGCCGCGCGGGTGGCCGATACCGGCGGCACGTTGGATGCACGCCGCGCGGGTACGAACACGGCGGCCTGCCCGATCACCAGCATTGCCAATACGCCCACCAGCACGTACAGCACCGGCAGCCGGGTCATCTCGTAGCGCGTCATCAGCCACAGGTTCAGGCCGATCGCCAGCGCGATGCCCAGCACCACGCCGATGCCGGCGATCAGCAGGTTCTCGACCTGGAAGTAATGCAGGATGTCGATCTTGCGTGCGCCCAGGGCGCGCCGCACGCCGATCTGCCGATGGCGCTGGCCGACCCAGAAGCTGGTCAGGCCCACGATGCCTGCGGCGGTGACCGCGATCAGGATCAGGCAGATCACGCCCATCAGGATCGCCATGCCCACGTCGGCGCGATACGCCTTGGCGCGGATCTCGCCGTAGGACCTGACGCTGTCGTCATCGAGCACGCGCAGCGGGTTGACCTTGTACAGCAGCGGGGTCACCGCGCGCATCACGGTATCGAGCTGGCCCGGCCGGGTACGCACGGCGTAGCGGGCGAAGTTGGCGTCGAGCCGGGTCGGGATCAGCGTGGAGTACCACGCAAAGCTGTTGCCCCAGCTGCCGGTGGCCGGCGTCTGCATCCGCTCGACCACGCCGATGATGGTGGTCGGCGCATTGCTGCCGTCGCTGTAGATCACCTTGCCGACCGCGCTGCCGTCCGGGAACAGCTTGTCGGCGAGAGCCTTGGTGATGATCGCGATCGGCCGCGGCGGCTGGTCGCGGAAGCCCTGGTGCTGCACGTCCCCGGCGGTGAAGCCGCGCCCGGCCACCAGCTTCATGCCCAGCGTGTCCAGCACCTGGTCGTCGACGAAGTAGTACGCCGTGCGCGTGTTGTCCTTGCCGCCCAGCTGGGCGCCGGGCTTGTGCGACACCGAGCCGGTCCAGGAGGAGTTGAGCAAGGGCAGCGAATTGGTAGGCGTCACCGACACCACGCCGGGCAGGTTGCGCAAGGCGGCGAGGTCCTCGCGCTGCATCGCGTCGAGCTTCTCCACCCCCTCGGCGGTGTCGGCATTGGGCGCGCCCACCCATTGCTGGGTGACCAGGAACAGGTTGCTCTCGTCCAGCCCGGTGGGCCGGTTCACCCGCTCGATGCGCTGGCCGATGATGAAGATGGCGTTGCACACGATCGCCAGGGTCAGCGCGATCTGCAGCGAGATGAGGACGGTACCGGCCTTGTGCTTGCGCAGGGCGGCGAGGATGGGATGCAGTTTCATGTTGATGTTCCTTTTCGCACCGTCAAATGGAACCGGCTTTCTTGAGGAGTGCGGCCATGGATGGCCGCCTTCTTGCGCAGGGACAGCGCACTAATTGCTCTTCAGCTGCCAGGCGGGCTGCACCCGCGAGGCTCGATAGGTCGGATACAGCCCGGCCAGCATGGTGGCGACCACCGCCACCAGCAGGGTGAGCAGCAGCAGGTTCACGTCGATCCGCGCCAGCGTGGCGATGTCGCGCGGAAGCACCCAGCCCACGCTGGCCACCCCGGCGCCGGTCAGCAACAGGCCGAGCACGCCGCCGGCCACGCCGACGATGCCGGCCTCGACCAGGAACTGCGTGTAGATCGCCGCACGCGGCGCGCCCAGCGCGCGGCGCACGCCGATCTCGCTGCTGCGGCGCAGGAACTTCGCCAGCAGCAGGCCCACCGTGTTGACCAGGCACACCAGCAACAGCCCCAGTGCCACCAGCAAGGACACCTTGGTGTCGCTGGGCACCACCTGCTGGTTGTCCAGCCATGCCGGCACGTCGCGCAGGCGGTTGTTGGGCGCCCAGCGGAAGCGGCCGGCGGCCTGCTGGTCCTTGGCGTAGCCGTCGAGGTAGGCGCGATAGGCGGTCACCGCCGCGGCGTCGTCCAGTTCGGCCATGAAGGCGATCCACGCGCAGGGCGAATGCTGCAGGCCGACGAAGCCCGGCTCATCGGGTACCGCGTTGCAGTTGGTATTGCCGTCGTTGGGGATGCTGGCCTGGATCGCGGTCTGGAACGGCAGGAACACGTCGGCATCGCTGGTGGAGAAGCCGCCGCTGTTGACCACGTCGTAGAAGCGCGGCTGCGGGTTCCACTGGTCGAGCACGCCGACCACGCGATAGTCGCGACCCTCGACGTTGACGATCCGGCCCACGCTGTCGACGCCGCCGAACAGCTTCTGGTTGAGCTTGCTGCTGATCACCACGACCTGGGCGCGGTTGGCGTCGTCGCTGTTGCTCCAGCCGCGCCCGAACTTGAACGGCACGTCCAGCATGGGGAAGAACTCGCCATACACGGCATGTCCGCTGACGTTGAGCGGGTGCTTGCTCGCGTCGGCCGGCACGATCGATGGCGAGATCTGGTACATCGCCGACTGCCGCTTGGCGCGGTGGTCGCGCATCAGGGCGACCGCGTCGGTGTAGTCCATCGCGTTCGGCGGCTCGCCGTCGGAGCCGCGCCCGGTCGGCCCCCACATGTCGATCTGCGGCACGAACAGCTTGGAGGACTTCCACGGGATCGGGTCGCCCGACACCGCGCGGAACACCGACCACGAGGTCATCGAGGCGGCCACGCCGAAGCCGATCGCCAGCACCATCAGCGCGGTGAGGCCGGGGCTCCGTTTGAGGCTGCGCAGGGCCAGTTCAAGGTAGTAGGCAAACATTCTGTCTCTCCGTCGTTTGAGCCCCTCTCCCGTCGGGAGAAGGGTTGGGGTGAGGGTTCTGCGTGAGCGCAGGCACTTCGCTCCGCCCGTACCCTCACCCCCCTTCGGGGCGCCCTCTCCCAGGGGGGGAGAGGGGAAAAATCACACGCTTCGCGTAGCCTCCACCGGCGACACGCGCGAGGCGCGCAGCGCCGGCGCCAGCGTGGCGGCCTGGCCCAGCAGCATCAGCAGCAGCACACCCATGCCCACGTAGACCAGCGACATCCGGTCCATCGCGAAGTGGGTCACCGTCCACAGGTTGAAGGCGAACCCCAGCACGATGCCCAGCACGGTGCCGGACGCGCTGATCAGGAAGTTCTCGGTCAGGAAGTAGGCGAGGATGTCGCGCCGGCGGGCGCCCAGGGCGCGACGCACGCCGATCTGCTTGCGCCGCTGGCCCACCCAGAAGCTGGTCAGGCCCACGATGCCGGCCGCGGTGATCGCCAGCAGCACCACGCAGATGATGCCCATCAGGATCACCATGCCGCGGTCGCTGTCGTAGACCTTGTGGCGGATGCTGGCGTAGTCCCGGATGCCGTCCTTCGGGTCGATGATGCGCAGGCGGCTTTGCGCGAGCAGCGCCTTGGGCGCCTCGCGCATGGCGTCCGCCAGCTGGCCGGGCCGGGAGCGCACGATGTAGTAGATGCCGCGCGAGTCGTCCGCCCGCATCGGCCAGATCAGCGACTGCCCGGCATAGCTGTTGCTCCACTGGTCCACGCCCTGCCGGTGCAGCGGGTCGACGATGCCCACGATGGTGCTCGGCGTGGCGCCCATCGCGTAGAAGCTCTTGCCCAGCGCGCCGCCGTCGGGGAACAGGCGGTCGGCCAGCGCCTTGCTCACGATCACCGTCGGCGGCGTGATCGCCTGCTGGGTGCCCATCACCATCACCTCGTCGGGATGGAAATTGCGCCCGGCGACCAGCTTCAGGCCCAGCGAATCGATGAAATGCTCGTCGCCGGTGTAGACCGCCACGTCCGTGGTCGGCTTCACCTGGTCGGGCGTCATGGTGACGAAGTTGTCCCAGCCGCCGCCGCTCATCGGGTAGCCGCTGGCGGGCGTGGCATCGAGCACCGAAGGCAACTGGCGCAGCGCGATCAGGTCCGCGCGCACCTGCGCGTCGACCTGGTCGGTGGAGCGGCCGCCGTCGGCCCACATGTTGGTGATGACGAACACGTTGGCTTCGTCCACGCCGCTGGTCGCGGACAGGTTGACCAGCCGCTGGTGGATGATGAACAGCGCGTTGCACACGATGGCCAGCGTCAGCGCGATCTGCAGCGCGATCAGCATGGTGCCCGCCTTGTGCCGGCGCAGCGCGGTGAGGATGGGCCTGATCTGGATGTTCATGGCGCGCTCCTCAGCTCGACTTCAGTTGCCAGGCGGGCTGCACGTGCGCCGCACGCCACGCCGGGTAGAACGCCGCCAGCACGGTGGCGATGATGGCCACGACCAGGGTCAGGCCCACCAGCGAGACATCGAGCCGGGCCAGCGCGGCGATCTCCGGCCGGAACAGGATGCCGACGCCGGACACGCCGGCGGCGGTAAGCAGCAACCCCAGCACGCCACCGGCCAGGCCTACCGTGCCGGCCTCGATCAGGTACTGCGCGTAGATCTCGCGCCGCGTCGCGCCCAGCGCGCGGCGCACGCCGATCTCGCCGGAGCGGCGCATGAACTTGGCCAGCAGCAGGCCGATGGTGTTGACCAGGCAGATCAGGAAGAAGCCCAGCGCCACCACCAGCGAGATGCGGCTTTCCGGCGGCACCACGCGCTCGTAGTCGAGCCACTGCATCACGTCGCGCAGGCGCACGTTGGCCGCCCAGTCGAAGCGCCCCGCGCGCTGCTGCTCGGCGGCGTAGCTGGCCAGGAAGCTGCGGTAGCCGGCGACCTCGGCGGGGCTGTCCAGTTCCACCCATGGCGTGATCCACACGCAGTTGCTCTGCAGGTAGCCCTGCCACGTCGTGTAGGTGATCGAGCCGCGGCAGCTGTTGCGGCCTCCCGTGCGCATCTGCAGGTCCAGCGCCCGGTTGAACACCATGTAGAGGTCCGGCTCGTCGGCAAAGCCGCTGGTGCTGAACAGGTCGTAGAAGCGCGGGCGCGGGTTCCAGTGGCTGGTGACGCCCACCACGTGGTAGTCGTGGCCATCCATGTTGAACGTGCGGCCCACGCTGTCGGCGCCGCCGAACAGCTTGGCATTGAGCTCGCCGCTGATGACCACGTCGCTGGCGCGCGCGTCGTCGTCCTGCGTGCTCCAGCCGCTGCCGTGGCGGAACGGCACCTCGAACATGGTGAAGAAGTCGGCGGTGACGGCGTAGCCCTTGACGTGCATCGGAAGCTCGCGCCGGCCCTCGGGCATCACCGACAGCTCCACCGGATACAGCAGGGTCTGGCGCTTCGCCTTGTGTGCCCGCATCAGCGCCATCGCGTCGATGTAGCCCAGTGCCTCGCCCGGTTCGCCCTTCAGGTTCTGCTGCGGCCCCCAGCTGTCCACCTGCGGCGTGAACAGCTGCGCCGACTTGCCCGGCACGGGGTTGCCGGACACCGCGCGGAACACGGAGTAGGTGATCATCGAGGCGGCCACGCCGAAGCCGATCGCCATCACCATCAACGCGGTGAGGGCGGGGTTGCGGCGCAGGCTGCGCAGTCCGAGTTGGAGGTAGTAGGTGAACATGCGGCTCCTGGGGCCGAAGTGCCGGTTCGCTGGAAGGGCCTTCCGTCGGCGCCCTACTCCCGGCTGCCCGCGCCCTGCTTCACGGCGTGGAAGCGCGGTTCCTCGGCCAGATCCACCACCTGGCCGTCGATGATGTGCACGTTGCGCTGGGCACGGGCGGCGAGCTCCGGGTCATGCGTGACCATCACGATGGTGGCGCCGTCGCGGTGGATCTCTTCCAGCAGCTCCATCACGCCGCGGGCCATCTGGGTGTCGAGGTTGCCGGTCGGTTCGTCCGCCAGCAGCAGGCGCGGCGAGCCGGCCAGCGCACGGGCGATCGCCACGCGCTGCTGCTGGCCGCCGGAGAGTTCGGCCGGGTAATGCTTGGCGCGCGAGGCCAGGCCGACGCGTTCGAGCGACTCCATGATCCGCTGCTTGCGCTCGGCGGCCTTCATGCCGCGGTAGCGCAGCGGCACCTCGATGTTGTCGAACACGTTGAGGTCGGGGATCAGGTTGAACGCCTGGAAGATGAAGCCGATCTTCTCGTTGCGGATCTTCGAGCGGGCGTTGTCGTTGAGGTTGCTGACCTCCACGCCGTCGAGGTGGTACTCGCCACCGGTGAACGTCTCCAGCAAGCCGGCGATGGTCAGGAAGGTGGTCTTGCCCGAACCGGACGGCCCGGTCACGGCCACGAACTCGCCCTCCTTCACGTCGATGTTGAAATCTCGCAGCGCGTAGGTCTCCACCACTTCGGTGCGGTAGACCTTGGACAGGTGGGTCATCTTGAGCATGCTGGTTCCTCGGTGGTTGGAGCGGTGATTCGGGATTCGGGATTTTGGGATTCGGGATTCGGAAAAGCGGCGATGTCGCGAGCATGTGCTCTTGACGAATCCCGAATCCCCAATCCCGAATCCCTGCTAATTGCTGATGGCAACCTTCTGGGCGCCCTTGAAGTTGTCGGTACCGGAGATCACGATCCTGTCGCCTTCCTTCAGGCCTTCGAGGATCTCCACCTTGTCGATGCTGGAGGCGCC
>JBDZVT010000047.1:0-11614 GCA_040255835.1 Lysobacteraceae bacterium | reverse complement strand
TCCACCAGGTGGCGTAGGTCGAGAACTTGTAGCCGCGGCGGTATTCGAACTTGTCCACCGCCTTCATCAGGCCGATGTTGCCTTCCTGGATCAGGTCGAGGAACTGCAGGCCGCGGTTGGTGTACTTCTTGGCGATGGAGATCACCAGGCGCAGGTTCGCCTCGACCATTTCCTTCTTGGCGCGCCGGGCCTTGGCCTCGCCACTGGCCATGGCGCGGTTGATGTCCTTGATGTCGATCAGCGGCAGGAACAGCTTGCGCTCGATCGCGGCGAGCTTCTCCTGCTCGGCGTCGATCGCCTCGCGATGCACCTTGATGTTGGGCGACCACTTCTGCCGCTTGCGGCTGAGCTCGGCGACCCACTCGGGGTTGCCCTCGTTGCTGGGGAACGCCTTGATGAACTCGGCCTTGGGCATCTTCACCTGCTTGACGAAGATGTCCATCAGCACGCGCTCGTGGTGGCGGATGTCGCCGACCACCTCGCGAAGCTTGCGCACGAAGCCGTCGATCAGCGCGCTGGGCAGCTTGAGCTTGAGGAACTCCTCGGCCATCTGGTCGCGCAGCTTGACGATCTTCTTGTCGGTGATGCTGGCGGCCTTGGGCGCGGCCTTCTGGAACTTGGCGTAGTACTCGCGCAGCAGTTCCATGCGGCGCTTGACCTCTTCCGGGTCCGGGCCGCTGGGGCCGGCTTCTTCCTCGTCGGTGGAATCGTCGTCGTCGTCCTCGTCGCCGTCGGACTCTTCGTCCAGGCCCTGCTCGGCGGCCTCGGCGGCGGCGGCCTCCTTTTCCTTGCGGGCGAGGTCGGCGGCTTCCTCCAGGTCGAGGAAGCCGGCCAGGATCTCGCTGAGGCGGCGCTTGCCGTCCAGGTGCTGGTCGTATTCCTCCAGCAGCAGCTCGATCGTCAGCGGGAAGCTGGCCAGCGCGGTCTGCACCTGGCCCAGGCCCTCCTCGATGCGCTTGGCGATGGCGATCTCGCCCTCGCGGGTCAGCAGCTCGACCGTGCCCATCTCGCGCATGTACATGCGCACCGGGTCGGTGGTGCGACCGACTTCGGCGTCTACGGCGGAGAGCAGCGCCACGGCCTCCTCGGCCGCGGAATCGTCGTCACCGGAGCCGGCGCCGGGGGCGGCGCTGTCGGAGATCGTGTCGGTATCCGGCGCGGCGTCGTGCACCTCGATGCCGACGCCCTTGAGCACCGCCATGATGTCTTCGATCTGCTCCGGATCGACGATGTCGTCGGGGAGGTGATCGTTGATCTCGGCGTAGGTCAGATAGCCCTGCTCCAGGCCCTTCGAGATGAGTGCCTTGATTTCCGACTGTTGCTCGTGGGGAGCTTTGCTGTTCATGGATTAACCGACCGCCAAAGGGGTGCAAGAACCGGACATTATAGCGATGTGCTGCTTTTCTGACCAGTTTTCAAGTGAAAAATTCTGGGTTCGCCGCGCCGGAACCCTACGCAAAATTCGCGCCAAATCGCGGAGTTGAAGCCGATCGCGCCGGCCGGATGGCCCGCGCCCGGTCAGGCGGTGTCCAGCCAGAAGGTGACCGGGCCGTCGTTCACCAGCTGGACCACCATATGGGCCCCGAAACGCCCGGTTTCCACCCCCGGGTGGGCGGCGCGCGCCAGCTCCAGCAGGCGCTCGAACCAGTGCCGCGCGTGGGCGGGCGCGGCGGCGCCGGTGAAGCTGGGGCGCATGCCGGAACGGGTGTCGGCGGCCAGGGTGAACTGGCTCACCAGCAGCAGGCCGCCGCCGGTGTCGGCCAGCGAGCGATTCATGCGGCCGGCCTCGTCGGCGAACACGCGGTAGCCGAGCAGCCGCTGCAGCATCCGCCGCGCCTGCGCCTCGCCGTCGTCGGGCTGCACCGCGACCAGGGCCAGCAGGCCGGCTCCGATCGAGCCGACGAGCTCGTCCTCGACCCGCACGCTGGCGGAAGTCACGCGTTGGATCAGGGCGATCATCGGTACCGTGGCGGGCTGCGGGGTGCGGGGTGCGCCAAAGCATAAGCGAAGCGCGGTCCTCTACACTTCACCGATGCGTGCGGACATCTACCTGATCTACCTGTTGCTGCGCCTGCTGGCGCTGTTGCCGTTGCGGGTGCTGCACGGCATCGGCGCCGGGCTGGGGCGGCTGGTGCTGTGGCGCGGTGGCCGCACGGCGCGGCACACGGCGGTGAACCTGGCCATCGCGCGGCCGGCGCTGGACGAGGCCGCGCGGGCCGCCCTGTTGCGCGAGGCCATGGTCGAGAGCGGCAAGTCGATCAGCGAGATCGCCAAGGTCTGGGGTGGCGGCGCCGAACGGGCGCTGGCGCTGGTGCGCGAGGTGCGCGGCGAGCCCCTGCTCGACGCGGCGCTGGCCGCCGGCAAGGGCGTGATCATCGCCGCGCCGCACCTGGGTTGCTGGGAGCTGCTGAACTACTGGCTGTGCCGCAAGACGCCGATGGCGATCCTGTACCGGCCGCCGCGCATCGCCGCCGTCGAGGGCCTGCTGCGCAAGGTGCGCGGCGCGCTGGCGCCCGAGCAGATCCGCGCCGATGGCGCCGGCGTGCGCGCCCTGTACAAGCGCCTGGCCGCCGGCGGCGCGGTGGGCATCCTGCCCGACCAGAAGCCGCGCGCGGGCGAGGGCCGGCTGGCGCCGTTCTTCGGCCGCGACGCGCTGACCATGGTCCTGCTGCCGCGACTGGCCGCGCGCACCGGCGCCCCGGTGCTGTTTGCATTTGCCGAACGGCTGGACGCGGGGGCGGGCTATCGCATCCACCTGCGCGAGGCGCCGCCGGGCATCGCCGACGCCGATCCGCAGGTGGCCTGCACGGCGCTCAACCGCGGCGTGCAGGAGTGCGTCGAGCTGGCGTTTGCGCAGTACCAGTGGCAGTACAAGCGCTGGTCGGCGGTCGGCCTGCCCAGTCCGTACGACGACGAGGGGCGTCAGGGCTGAGCCGGGTCATCCGGGCTGGACGATTTCTCCAGCCGGCGCAGGAACACCGTCATCTCCTTCTCGGCCTGCTTGTCGCCGCGCGCGCCGGCGGCGGCGATGCCGCGGCGCCAGGCCTGCGCGGCCGGCAGCGGCGCGCCGGCGGCGAGATGGGCCTTGCCCAGCAGTTTCCAGGCGGCCGAGTAGGTCGGGTCGAACTCCAGCGCGCGCTCGAAGGCCGCCACCGCGCCGGTCGCGTCACCCGCCTCGAGCAGGGCGCTGCCCAGCGAGTAGCGCAGCAGCGCGCCGTCGCGCGGGCCGCCGCATTGTCGGCGCAGGTTGTCCAGCAGGCTGCTCATGCCGACGCGGTCATGGCAGGCGATAGCGGCGGTCGTCGGCCGGGTAGAGCTGGGTCGGCTGGGCGGGTTCCGGCGGTGTGTGGCCGGCCCGCAGGTCGGCCAGCGAACTGGCCGTCCAGATCACCACCCACGAAGAGCGGAACGGCTGCGCCAGCAAGGCGTAGCGCAGGTCCGCGGGGCTCAGCCGGTCCGGCCGGGTGACCACCAGCGCGTCCGGATGCGCGCGCGCGTATTCGGCCAGCGCCTGGTCGCCGTACAGCTCGGTGACCGGCTCGGTCAGCCGGCCGGCGAAGTGGAACTCGCCGGCATAGCTGCCCATGGAGGCCAGCGGGTGGCCGGCCTGCTGCGCCCGGCTCAGCAGTTCGGCCGAGGGGCGAAGATCCCAGCGTGGCCACAGGGTCAGGGTGAACAGCGCATTCAGCGCGAACACGCCGATCAGCCCGGCCACCGCCAGCCGGCGCAATTCGCCGCGCCCGCGCATCAGCAGCAGGATGCCGAGCAACAGGAAGATCACGCTGAAATAGCGGCTGTAGGGGGCGATCGTGCTGGCCCAGTCGGCCTTCAACACGGCGTGGTCCACCAGCGTGGGCACCACGAACAGCAGCAGCGCGAAGGCGATGCCTCCCACCCCCAGCGGCCAGGTGCCGAGCGCGTAGTGGTTGGCCAGCACGGCGTGGCGCTCGCGCAGCACGGCGATCGCACCGGCCATCAGCAAGGCCACGCCGGCCAGCTCCGGCAGCGGGTAGTACAGCTGCTTGCCGCTGATCAGCGAGAACACCACGAAGGCGGGCAGCAACCAGCACAGCGCAAAGCGCAGGCCCGACTCCAGCGGGCGGCGCAGCGCCGCCACCGCCACCCAGACCCGTGGCCAGCCGCTGAACGGGAACAGCAGCACCGGCAGCCACAGCAGGTAGAACCAGAACGGCTCGGCATGGTTCTGCAGGTCCTTGCCTTCGGAGAGCTTGTCCACCACGCGACCCGCGGTCTGGGTGAAGAACAGCCGTTCGCGATAGGCGTCGCCGCCGGCGAAGCCGGCCGGCACGGCCCACGCCAGCAGCATCGCCCCGCCCAGCAGCAGCGCCAGCCCGCCGGCGGCGTACCAGCGTGCGCGGTGCTCGCGCGCCCACTCGCTCCACAACGGCCCGAGCAACCAGGGGAAGGCCACGTGCAACAGCATCACCGGGCCCTTGGTCAGCAGGCCCAGGCCCACGCAGACGCCGAACAGCAGCCAGCGCGGTTCGGCGCGCCGCGGTTTCGGTGTCAGGCACAGCAGCGCGGCCAGCACGCAGGAGGCCAGCAGCACGTCGTACATGATCTGCAGGCCGAACAGGAACGCGTAGCCGAACGCCAGCAGCATCCACGGCGCGGCCTTGGCCATCCACGGCCGCTGCGGGAACAGCCGCCGCGCCAGCAGCGAAACCAGCACCAGCTGGGCGCCGCCGAACAGCACCTCCAGCACGCGCGGCCACACGTCGCTGACACCGAACACGAACCAGCCGGACTCGATCAGCCAGAACAGCAGCGGCGCCTTCTCGCTGTACGGCTGGCCGTTGATGTGCGGCACCAGCCAGTGGCCGTGGCTGAACATGTCCCAGGCCACCGCCAGCGTGCGGGTGGAATACAGCGGCATCGGGCCATGCGCGAAGATCGCCAGCAGCGCCACCAGCATCCACAGCGGCAGCCACGGCCAGACCGCGCGCAGGTGTTCGGAACGGCTGAGGGAACTGGGTGGCACGGGCGCACTCGCGATGGGAGGGAAAAGGGATTCTAGCCTGCGCCCGCCCGCCCACGGCGCGGCGCGGGCGCCACCCGCGCCTAGGCCGGGCCCCAGTAGCCGATGCGGCGGCGCAGTTTCAGCTTGCGCCACAGGTTGAGCGGCTTGCGCCGGCGGTTGCGTCCGCCGCGGGCGAGGAAGGCGTCGATCGCGTCGAGCACCCGTTCGCTGGAGCGGCCGTCGCGATGCGGGTGGATCGCGTCGGCGTAGTCGGCGATCGCCTGCATCAGCTCCGCCGGCCGTGCCAGCGCGCGCTCGATCGCCGGCTCGAAATCCTTCGCGTCGTCGATGTCGATCAGCTGCGGCCCGGGGCGCCGGTTTTTGAAGGTCACCACCGGCTTGCCGGTGAGCAGGAACTCGTTGAGCGCCGAGGACGTGTCCGAGCACATCATGTCGACCTGCGGGAACAGCTCCAGGATGTTGTCGTTTTCGGCGAAGGTGAGGTACTCGTTCTGCAGCGCCTTGAACTTCGCCACGGTGTCGGGGTTCATCTTCGGGTGGAAGGTGACGATCCAGTGCCGGCGACCGTCGCGGGACAGCCGCTTCACTTCCTCGTACAGCGTCTCGGCCGCGCTCCACGAGGGCGAAAAGGTGGAGTGGTAGAGGATCACCGGCGGCCGGCGCACCGGCGGTAGCGGGCCGGCGATCTCGCGCATGAACGGGTCCAGCTTGGGCCAGCCGGTCTCGGCCACCGCGAAATGGCCGAGCTGCTCGGCCAGCGCCTGGAATTGCACGGTGTCGCGCGGGCCGGTGGTGCAGTAGAGGTCGAAGAAACCGCGGATGTAGATGTGCCGCGGCTTGCCGGCGTCGAACCCGTGGAACACCTCGACCTTCACGCCGGGGAAGAAATGCGGCAGGTGGTTGCCCGGGGTCAGCACGGCGTCGGGCTTCCACGCGCGCACGCCGGCCACGTCGAGCAGGCGCTCGCCCGCGACCAGGTCCCCGGCGCCGGGGCCGTCGAAGAACCAGGCCGCCTCGCCGCCACGGGCGCGGATCGCCTCCTGCAGCGGACGCAAAATCGCCAGCGCGTAGCGCTCGGAGCCGTACAGGAGGTAGCGCTTGGGGTCGTTCATTCGATGGTCACGCCATGCGCGCGCAACACCGCGGCGCCCTGTTCGACGGAGGCGGGATTGCGGGTCATCTCGTAATAGCGCGTGCGCTTGTACAGCGCGTAGCTGGCGGCCGTCTGCGCGATCACGAAGCCGCGCCAGCCGTCCAGGCAGGCCAGCCGGAACAGGTAATCCTTGAGGAAGGCCAGCGCGTAGACGAACGGTGCCTGCCACATCCGCGCCGGCTTGCCCTGGTCCAGCCAGTCGCGGCATTTCAGTTCGGCGTACTGCAGCACCTTGAGCTGCTTGTGCACCAGGGTCGGGTTGTTGGTGTGCAGGAAGCTGCCGCGCAAGGTGGGCGCGGGGCCGTCGAACTGCAGCGATTCATGCACGCGCGCGTCGCTCCAGCGGGCGCGGCCGCGATGGTACAGGCGGGCCATGCGTTCGCCCACCGATGGCCGGTACCACCGCATCGGTGCGCCCATGTAGATCGTGCTGCGGCGCAGGTAGGCGGCGGCGGCGCTGCCGGCCATCAGCGCGGGCAGCCGCCGCTGCAGTTCCTCGGCGAGCTCACGGCCGAGGTATTCGTCGGCGTCCAGCACCAGGATCCAGTCGTGCGCGCACTGGCTGCCGGCGAAATTGCGTTGCGGCCCGAAGCCGAGCCAGTCCTGGTGGATGACGCGCGCGCCGTGCGCCTGCGCGATCGCCACGGTGTCGTCGTCGCTGCCGCAATCGACTACCAGTTTCTCGGCGGCGAACGGCACGCTGTCCAGGCAACGCGCGATGTGGGCCGCCTCGTTGCGGGTGATCACGGCGAGGGTCAGGGGGAGCGCGGGCATGGCGGGGATTCTAGCCGATCATGCCATCCGCCCGAGGCTGGGTTATGATGTAAACACGGAGTGAATACCGAGCTGGCAGGCGATTGGAGGGATTCCGGGCGCGCCAGCGATTTCAAGAGGTTGCCGTTGGACGGCAACCGGGTGCCACGGCACCCGCCAGCTGGCGTCAGGGGATCGTCCGGGTTCCATATCGGGCGCGGATCACCCGGCGGAGAGCGGCGGAACGCGAGTGTCCGCCAGCGGCCGGAGGTCGCATCCATTGCCCATCTTCATGAACCGCCGGTCCGGGGGACAATCATGCGCATCAGCGTCGCCGTGATCACGTACAACTGGCCCGAGGCCCTGGAACTGGTGCTGCGCGCACTGGCCAGCCAGACCGAGCTGCCGCACGAAGTGATCGTCACCGACGATGGATCGCGCCCGGCCACGCGCGAGTTGTTGCTGCGCCTGGCGCGCGACTATCCGGTGCGGCTGGTACACCTGTGGCAGCCCGACGACGGCGCGCGCATGAGCCGTGCGCGCAACCGCGCGATCGCGGCCGCACAGGGCGACTACCTCATCCTGCTCGATGGCGACATGGTGGTGGAGCGGCATTTCATCGCCGATCATCGCCGCTTCGCCCGGCGTGGCTGCTTCACCCAGGGTTCGCGCGTGCTCACCGATGCCACCTCGGTGAAGGAGATGCTGGGGCGCGGGCCGACCTTCCCGGACTTCTTCCGCCGCGGCATCGACCGGCGCCGGCACACCGTGCGGCTGCCGTGGCTGGCCCACCTGTTCGCACACCCGGGCACGCGCCAGCGCGGCATCAAGAGTTGCAACATGGGGTTCTGGCGCGACGACCTGATCGGCCTCAACGGGTTCAACGAGGCGATGACCGGCTGGGGCCGCGAGGACACCGAGCTGGCGGTACGGGCCTTCCACGCCGGCCTGCTGCGGCGCGACCTGCGCCTGGGCGCGCTGGCGGTGCACCTGTACCACCCCACCCGCAAACACCTGGTGGACAACCCCAACGACCGCATCCTGGCGCAGACGCGCCAGCACCGGCTGATCCGCTGCGAGCGGGGCGCGGATCAATACCGCGACGAGTTTGCGGTGGCTCCGGTCGACCTGCGTGCGATCGCCGTGCCGACGCCGTTGCGGGTGCCCGGGCCGGTCGAACGCGTCGCGGTACCCCAAGCGGCCACCGCCTAGGCGGCGGCCCTCCGGTTTTCAGCCCGGCCGGGCGTTGCCGGCCTGCCGCAGCCAGCCGAGCCGCAGCGCCAGCCCCAGCACCACGAAGAAATAGAACGATTGCGTCATCACCCGGTAGAACACCGCGTCGGTGAGCGCGCACAGCATGTACAGGCCGATCACGCCCACGCCGACGGCGGCCGGCAGCGCGACCTCGTCGTCCGGGTCCAGCAGGCGCCGGCCAAAGTAGTACAGCGGCACCAGGAACACCGCCAGCAACACCAGCAGGCCCGGCACGCCGCCGGTGGCGGCGGCTTCCAGGTACTCGTTGTGCGGCTGGTTGTAGCGCCCGATGGCGGCGTGGCTGCGGCCGGCGACGATCTCCTGGCGGGTGTATTCGTCGAACTGGCCCACGCCGATGCCCGCCAGGGGATGCTGCCGGAAGGCGCGCGTCGCGGTGCGCCACATCTCCAGCCGCTCGATCACCGCGCCACGGGTGGCCCGGCTCTGGTCGAAGCGGGTCACCTCCGGGCCGATCGCCTGGAACCGCGTCACCATTTCGGCGCGCATCCCGAAGGTGGCGGCCCCGGCTACCGCGCAGACCGCCGCGACCAGCGCCAGGCTGGTACGCCAGCGTCCGCAGCGCCGCGCATGCAGCAGGACCAGCAGCAGGAAGACCGGCGCGAACGCCAGCAGCGGGCCGCGGCTCTGGGTCAGCAGCGCGCCGTACATCGCGCATCCCATCGCCAGCAGGTGCAGGCCCCGTTCCCAGCGGCGCGTGGCCGGCGCCAGGAACTGCACCAGCGCCATCGTCGACAGGCCCAGCAGCACGGTGGCCAGTTCGATCGAGGCCGACGGGCCGCCGTTGAGGCCGTGCGGACGCTCGATGTCCAGCACGTGTGTCTGCACCATCGCGGTCGCGCCCAGCACGATGGCGCCGAGGCTGAAGCCGATCCACACCACCCGCATCCGCAGCGGCAGCGCGAAGCACGCCGCCACCACCAGGAACAGCAGCACGTGCGCGGGACGGTCCAGCGGACGCCAGCCCAGCCCATGCAGCAATACGTTGAAGATCGCGAACGCGATCATCACCAGCGCCACCGCCATCGGCGGCCATGCCGTGCGGTAGCTGCGCCGGACCGTCGCCACGCTGGCGAGCAGGGCCAGGCCCAGCAGGAACAGCAGTGCCTGGGGCAGCGCCTTGATCGTCCAGCCCAGCGAGAACGCCAGCGGCATCAACGCCACCAGGATCGACACGATCCAGGCGGGTGCGGGGCGCGCGAAAACCCGGGCGAGGCGAGCGTCGGTCATGGACGCGTCGCGCTCGCGCGGATCGCCGCGCGCGGGGCGGCGCGGCCGGCAGGGGCGGTGAGCTGGTTCATTCGTCGTCGTCGCCTGTCGTGCGAGGGATGCATCCGGGTATTACCGCGTCGCGCCTGAACATCCACCAATCGCGCCGGTTGGCGTGGCCGACGTGGACGGCGCGCGTGCGATCCACGCACTCGCCCATCGCCTGGTCCAGGCTGAATATCCAGCGGTGCGCGGGATCGTGCTGCTGCCAGGCGATCGCCTCGGCGTATTGCCGCGGCCACGACTTCAGGAAGCCGAACTCGGCCACCGGGCCTTGCGCCATCAGCAGGTTCTGTTCCTTCCAGGCCAGCAAACCGATGGTGGCCTGCGGCCCGGCGATCGCCCGCGCGGCCACCATCACGTCGCGTGCCGAGCGTTCCCCGTTGAGCATCGGATAGCCCCACCACCCGTAGACGTTCCACAGCACGGCGGCAAACACCAGCCAGCCCAGCGGCGCGTGGCGCACGCGGGTGAACGCCGCCACGACCAGGCCGGCCAGGCCGATCGCCAGCGCCATCCACCAGATCCGTGCATCCAGCCCCTGGCCCCACTTCAGCGCCCACGCCGGCGCGTGCACCAACGCCAGGCTCGCCGCCACGGTGAGCAGCACGCCGACCAGCGTGGTCAGGGCGAACACCGCCACGCGCACGCCGCGCCGGCGCAGCAGGCCGGGCAACAGCGGCGCCAGCGCCAGCACCGCCATCGGCAGCGCCGGCAGGATGTAGACGTCGCGCTTGCCGGGGCTGAGCGAGAAGAACAGCAGCACCAGCACGACCCAGCCCAGCGGCAGCGCGAAGCGCGCGTCGCGCCGCTTCAGCCGGCGCCACCATGCCGGCAGCGCCCACGGCAGCAGCAGCGACAGCGGCAGCCAGTCGACCGCGATGATGCCGAGGAAATAGAACGGCGAGTGGAAATGGCCGGTGGGCGTGGCGTAGCGATGCACGGTCTGCCCGAGCAGGATGTTCTGCACGTACCCGGCATGTTGCGGGTCGCCGTCGGCGTGCGCGACCAGCAGCATCGGCAGCAGCCAGCCCAGGATCGGCACGAAGAACAGCGCCAGGCCGCCGGCCCAGCGCCAGCCGCCCTGCGGTCGCGCCAGCTGCCGCCAGTCGTGGCGCCGGGCCAGCGCGAACGGCACCAGCATCAGCAGGGCCAGCACGCCCACGCCCTTGGTCGCCACGCCCACGCCGGCGAAGAAACAGCCGACGGCGAACCAGCGCCAGGACGGCCCCAGCAGCAGGTGGCGCAGCAGGCCGTAGTTGGCCAGGGTGATCCAGCCCAGCAGCAGCGGGTCGATCTGCGCGTTGCGCATCTGGTAGGTGAAGTGGATCGTGACCAGCAGCGTGGCCGCGGCCAGCAATGCGCTGCGGTGGTCCCACAGGCGCCGGGCCAGGTCGTACACCAGCGCCAGCGCGCCCAGCGCGGCGAACAGCGATGGCAGCAGGAAGGCGATGCGCCACTGGCGGGTCAGGAAATAACCCAGTGCCTGCAGCCACATGAACACCGGCGGCTTGTCCGGATACAGCTCGTGGCCGCGGTGCGGGAACAGCCACTGGCCGTGCTCGACCATCCAGTGCGCGACCAGCGCGAAGCGCGGTTCGTCCGAGGGCCACGGGTCGCGCAACCCCAGTCCGGCGCCCAGCAACAGCAGGGCGAAGGCGCCGAACACGGCCAGCTCCCAACGGGCGTCGCGCCACCACAGGGGACGGGCGCGGGACAGGGGCACCGGGGACTTCACGGCGAGGGCGGTTCCGACTGCGTGGGGTGGGAGAGGGCAAGCATAGTGGGGCCGCGCCGTCTCGGACAGGTGGGCGCCGGATGCGGCCCGCACATTCAGGCGCGCTTGTGCAGCACCGCGTAGTACATCCCGTCGAGGTCGCCGTCGCCGGGCAGGATCTGCCAGCCCACGGCGGCAGCCTGGCCGGCGGGCAGGTCCAGCGGCACGGCCTGCGCGTCGTCCTGCTGCGCCAGCCATGCGCCGACGACCGCCTCGTTTTCCGAGCGCAGCACCGAGCAGGTGATGTAGACCAGCCGCCCGCCCGGGGCCAGCAGGGGCCACAGCGCCGCGAGGATGCGGCGTTGCTGGGCGCCCATGGCGGCGATGTCGCTTTCGCGCCGGTGCAGGCGCACGTCCGGGCGCCGGCGCAGCACGCCGGTGGCCGAGC
>JBDZVT010000074.1:0-2244 GCA_040255835.1 Lysobacteraceae bacterium | reverse complement strand
GACGACGCCGGCACGGCGAAGCTGATGGACATGCTGCTGGCCAAGAAGCGCGCCGGCGACCGCAAGGCCTGGCTGGAGGAAAAGGGCGACCTCGCCACGCTGGAGGTCTGAACGCGGTGACGGCGCTAAGATGCGGCCATCGAATGCGAGCAACGTCATGTCCCTGAACCCGCCCCTCAACCTGCAGCGCTGGATCGACGAACACCGCCACCTGCTGAAGCCGCCGGTGGGCAACAAGTGCATCGTCGACGGCGATTTCATCATCATGGTCGTCGGCGGGCCGAATGCACGCACCGACTACCACTACGACGAAGGCCCCGAGTTCTTCTACCAGCTCGAGGGCGAGATCACGCTGAAGGTGCAGGACGACGGCGTGGCCCGCGACATCCCGTTGCGCGCCGGCGAAATCTTCTACCTGCCCGCGCGCGTGCCGCATTCGCCCAACCGCGCCGCGGGTTCCATCGGCCTGGTGATCGAACGCCGCCGCCTGCCCGGCGAGAAAGACGGCCTGATGTGGTTCTGCGAGCGTTGCAACCACAAGCTGTACGAGGAGTATTTCACCCTCGCCAGCATCGAACAGGATTTCCCGCCGGTGTTCGAGCGCTTCTACCGCTCGCTCGACGCGCGCACCTGCAGCGAATGCGGCCACGTGCACCCGGCCCCGGAGAAATACGCGTAGGGCGGGCACCGCCCGCCGAATTCCGATGTACCTGCACAAGAGCGGCGGGCAGTGCCCGCCCTACGCCAGCCACTTGCGTGCCATCCGCCGCAGCGACGCATCGAGTGTCTCGTCCGCGGCAACCGCATCCACCGGTCGCCACGCCAGCGCGTGCGACTCGGCATTGACCACGAACGATTCGTCGGCACCGGCGCGCACCACGTAACGCACGTCGTAATGCCAATGCTCGGGCTCGTCCCCGCGCGCGGGAATGCGATGGCGGTCGAGGTCGAAGATGCCGCCTTCGACACGCAAGCCGGCCACGCCGGTTTCCTCGCGCGCTTCGCGCAACGCCACGCGTGCCAGGTCGGTATCGCCATCGGCATGCCCGCCGGGCTGCAGCCAGCGGCCTAGCTTGCGGTGGTGCATCAGCAGCACCCGCCCGGCATCGGCGCTGACCAGCCAGGCCGAACCGGTGAAGTGGCCCACCCGGTTGCCGCGCTCGAAAGCGTCGGTGTGCGCCTGCACGAAGGCCTCGAACTGCGTGGCGATCTCGACCTCACCCTGCCATTGGTCACGGTAGCGGCGAAACGCGTGGAGGAGACTGCTGGCGGACTCGTGCATGGGCACCGGATCGCGTGAATGAAAGCGGCCGCGGCATGTTTCGCCGCAACATGCGCCAAGCTTGTACAACCTTTGCCGCATGGGCTATGTTGGCCCGCCATTGTCCAGCCTGTCCATGCATTCCGCCATCGCGCGGAAAGGGCAGGAAATCCATCCGAGGGGAACCCGATGACAAAAGGTCTGTTTGCCACCCACGGCATCGAGGCAATGCCTCATGTCGACGCCGGCGAGCCCGTCGAGGGCAGCGGTACCGGCGAGGTGACACTGAAACGCGCGCTGACCGCGCGTCACCTGGTGATGCTCGGCATCGGCGCGGTCATCGGCGCCGGCATCTTCGTGCTCACCGGCACCGCAGCGGCGCAGTTCGCCGGCCCGGCGCTGGTGATCAGTTTCCTGATGGCCGGTTTCGCCTGCGCGCTGGCGGGCCTGTGCTATGCGGAATTTGCCGCGATGCTGCCGGTATCGGGCAGCGCCTATTCCTACTCGTACGCCACCCTGGGCGAGGTGGTCGCCTGGTTCGTCGGCTGGAACCTGGTGCTGGAGTACCTGTTCGCCGCCTCCACCGTGGCGGTGGGCTGGTCGGGCTACTTCAACGAAATGCTGCGCATGATCAGCGGCTGGATCGGCGTGGACATCTCGCTGCCCGCCGCGCTGGCTTCGGCTCCGCTGACCTTCGACGCCAGCGGCCACCACATCATCACCACCGGCACCCTGATCAACCTGCCGGCGGTGGCCATCGTGGCGGCGATCAGCTGGCTCTGCTACCGCGGCATCACCCAGTCAGCCACGGTCAACGCCGTCATCGTGGCAATCAAGGTGATCGTGATCCTGCTGTTCCTGGCCGTCACCTTCCATTACCTCAACCCGGACCTGTGGCACCCGTTCATCCCGGAGAACGAGGGCGGCGCCAAGTACGGCTGGAGCGGCGTGATCCGCGCGGCGACGCTGGTGTTCTTCGCCTA
>JBDZVT010000073.1:0-2281 GCA_040255835.1 Lysobacteraceae bacterium | reverse complement strand
TACCACGGCAGCACGCCCACGGTGGCGATCACGCAGGTCCACAGCACGCCGGCGATGGTGTACCAGTTGGACAGATAGATGTCCTCGCTGCTGCGCCTGAGTACGGTACCGATGAGGTTCCAGCCGGTCACCAGCAAGGCCGCCAGGAAGATCAGCCGGATCGGCCACGGCCATTCGCGGTATTCGAGATCGCCGTCGTTGTAGCCCAGGTCCAGCGCGATCGTGCCGGCGATCGCCGCGATGTTGAACAGCGCCAGCCCGAGCCACGCCAGTCGGGTGCTGTACAGGCGCGTGCCGCAGCTGCGCGCGGCGATGTAGTACGCCAGTCCGACCAGACCGATGCTGGCCCAGCCGTAGAACGTCGCGTTGGTGTGGATCGGCCGCAGGCGACCGAAGGTCAGGTATTTGGCCGCCCAGAAGTCCGGTGCCCCGAACTTGAACGCCAGCAGCAGACCTACTGCCGTGGCGACCACCAGCCAGATCGTGGCGGTGGTGACGTACGCCGTGAATACTGCCGTCAACGCACGATCGTCTTCCGCCTGCCCGATCGCGTGGGGTGCCGCTGCGTTTGCCTGCATCGCTCCATTCCGTCGAACCCGGTATGGCGCCCACCCGGGCGTCGAGCCCCGTGACCATAGGCCTCGATCCCGGATGCGGCATTGATCCAGATCAGGTGTCGCGGCAGCGGCGCCGTGCGAATCGCCCGGCTACGACGTCGTGGACGAAGGCGTAGTGTCGGTGGCGATGGCGTGGGGAATTACCGTTGCGCGCGCGCTCCGCGCACCGAGGCGCAGCAGCGTCTGCCGGAGCGCCAGCGGTTTCAGCGGCTTGTACAGCACGCCCACGCCGGCATCGAGCAGTTGCTGGCGCAGGTCGCCGTCGCGATCGGCGGTGAGCACCACCGTGGGCACGTCGGGATGACGCCGCGCAAGTTGCCGCCACACGTCCAGGCCGTTCTGGCCGCCGTCCAGATGGAAGTCCAGGATGTTGAGATCCGGCCGCCACGGCACCGCCAGCGCCTGCGCCGCGTTGCGCGCGGCGTGCACCTGCCAGCCCCAGCTGTCCAGCAGCGTGCTCAGTGCGGCGAGCGCCGCCGGCTCGTTGTCGAGCACGAGCGCGCGGCCGGCCGGCAGCGGCTGCATCGTATCCGGCGCGGGCGCCTGGCGTGGCGTGGGCGGCGCCAGCGGCACCTCGAGATGGAACACGCTGCCACGCCCCGGCGACGAGCGCAGCCCGAGCGGATGGTCGAGCAGGTCGGCCATGCGCTGCGCGATCGACAGGCCCAGCCCGAGCCCCTGCCCGCCGGCCGTGCTGCCGCGGCGGAACTCCTGGAAGATCAGCTGCTGCTCCTCCGGCGCGATGCCGCCACCGGTGTCCCACACCTCCAGCCGCAGCATGGCGCCGCGCCGGCGCGCACCGAGCAGCACGCGGCCATGCCCCGCGTGGCGCAGCGCATTGGACAGGAAGTTCTGCAGCACCCGGCGCAGCAACTGCGGATCGGAGTGCACCCACGCCCGCGTGGCCACCACGCGGAAGCGGACGTCGCGATCGTCGGCCATGACGCGGAACTCGGCCCCGAGCGGGTCGAACACCTCGGCCAGCGCGAACGCGCGCGGCTGCGCATGCAGGCGGCCGCCTTCCAGCCGCGCCACGTCGAGCAGGCCGGTCAGCAAGCCCTCGGTGGCGGCGAGCGCGCCGTTGAGGTGTTGCGCGGTGCGGCCGTCGCCGCCGCGCTCGGTCAGCGCATGCGCGAACAACTGGGCCGCGTGCAGCGGCTGCATCAGGTCGTGGGTGACCGCGGTGAGGAAGCGGCTCTTCGCCTCGTTGGCCGCCTGCGCCTCGGCCGAGGCACGCGCGAGCGCGCGGGTGCGTTCGTCCACGCGCAGTTCCAGCGTCTCGTTGACGCGCTTGAGCGCCGTCTCGGCCTGGCGGAACGCGGTGACGTCGGTGAAGGTGGCCACGAAACCGCCCCCCGGCATGGGGTTGCCGCGGATCTCCACGATCCGGCCATCGGGAAAGCGGCGTTCGGACAGGTGCCGGGTACCCGCGCGCATGTGTTCCAGCCGGCGTTGCACGCGTGCCTCGACCGCTCCGGGCCCGAGCATGCCGGCCTCGACGTTGTGGCGGGTCAGCTCGGCAACGGGGCGCCCGACCCGCAGCATGCCCGGCGGGTAGCTGAACAGCCGCGCATACGGCGAATTCCACGCCACCAGGCACAGCTCTGCGTCGACCACGCAGATGCCCTGGCTCATGTTCTCCAGCGCCGCGCCCAGCACGCGCT